>NZ_JBWCCP010000003.1:0-175529 GCF_056279545.1 Mesorhizobium sp. USDA 4132 | reverse complement strand
AAGTACGACGTACCTTGGATGGAGTACAATTTTTTTGGTCCGTCTCAGATTGCAACCTCGCTTCGCGCCATAGCCAAGCACTTTGGGCCCCAGATTGAGGATACGACCGAAAAAGTGATCGCCAAGCATCAACCTTTCATCGATGCTGTGACGGACAAGTACGGTCCGCGTCTCAATGGCAAAAGGGTGATGCTCTATGTCGGCGGCTTGCGCCCGCGTCACGTCATTACTGCCTATGAGGATCTCGGAATGCAGGTCGTCGGCACCGGCTACGAATTCGGTCACGGTGATGATTATCAGCGAACCAGTCACTATACCAAAAAGGGCACCCTGATCTACGACGATCTCAATGGTTACGAACTTGAGAAATTCATCGATGCGATTCGCCCTGACCTCGTTGGCTCGGGTATCAAGGAAAAATACACGGTGCAGAAGATGGGCATACCGTTCCGTCAGATGCATTCCTGGGATTATTCCGGCCCGTATCACGGTTATGATGGTTTTGCGATCTTCGCCCGCGACATGGATCTCGCGATAAACAACCCGATATGGGGCCTTTACGAGGCACCTTGGAAAAAGGCTACGGCACTCGCAGCGGTCGCAGCCGAATAAGACCCCGCCCTGTTGGTAAGAAGTTGCTAAAACGTAAAGTGCTTGAGGATAGGTAGGCCTCCGCGCAACGGTACAGCCGTTGAGAAAGGTGACGCCATGACGCGACCAGCCGAAAAAATCCTGGATCATGCTGCCCTGTTCCGCGAGCCGGAATACAGGAAGATGTTGGCCGAGAAGAAGATAAACTTCGAATCTTCTCACCCGGACCAAGTCGCTTCGGATCAACGTGACTTTACAAAGACGTGGAAATATCGCGAGAAAAATCTGGCTCGCGAAGCGCTCGTCGTTAACCCCGCAAAGGCGTGCCAGCCGCTAGGCGCGGTTTTCGCAGCCGCCGGGTTCGAGCGGACAATGTCTTTTGTGCATGGAAGTCAGGGCTGCGCTGCCTACTATCGATCGCATCTGACGCGGCATTTCAAGGAACCGTCCTCCCTGGTGTCCTCGTCAATGACTGAAGACGCAGCTGTATTCGGCGGCTTGAAAAATATGGTCGACGGCCTTGCCAACGCTTACAAACTCTACGACCCGAAGATGATCGCAGTCTCCACCTCCTGTATGGCGGAGGTGATTGGCGACGATTTACATGGTTTCATCGAGAATGCCAGGAACGAAGGGTCCGTACCAGCGGATTTTGACGTACCGTACGCACACACACCGGCCTTCGTCGGAAGCCATGTCGATGGTTATGACAGTATGGTCAAAGGCATACTGGAGCATTTTTGGGCCGGCAAAGAGCGCAGTAAGAACCCAAGTTGTATCAATATTATCCCAGGTTTCGACGGCTTTTGTGTTGGCAACATACGTGAATTAAAGCGACTGCTCACCTTGATGGACGTGTCCTACGCATTTATTTCGGACGCCTCAGATCAATTCGATACACCATCCGATGGTGAGTTCCGCATATATGACGGAGGCACAAAGCTCGATGATGTGAAGGCAGCACTCAACGCCGGCACGACAGTGTCGTTGCAGCACTACAATACTCGTAAGACCCTTGAATACTGCAAAGAAGTTGGACAGGAGACGGCATCCTTCCACTATCCGCTGGGTATCCAAGGGACTGACGAATTCCTGATGAAAATATCTGGGATATCCGGTAAGACCATTCCCGAAGCCGTCCGGCTGGAGAGAGGCCGGTTGATCGATGCCATGGCAGACAGCCAGTCGTGGCTACACGGAAAGAAGTACGCCATCTATGGCGACCCCGACTTTGTTTATGCCATCGCACGTTTCGTTATGGAGACTGGCGGCGAGCCCACCCACTGCTTGGCCACCAATGGCACGTTTGCGTGGGAAACCGAGATGAAGGAATTACTCGCATCGTCGCCCTTCGGTAAAGATGCGCAGGTTTGGGCCGGCAAGGATCTGTGGGCAATGAGATCCCTTTTGTTCACCGAACCGGTTGATCTACTGATCGGTAATTCCTATGGGAAATATCTTGAGCGCGATGCTGAAACTCCATTGATTCGACTGACGTTTCCAATCTTCGACCGGCACCACCACCACCGGTTTCCTCTCATGGGATATGTTGGAGGTTTGCGTGTTCTAACGGCTATCCTCGACAAGATCTTCGACAAGCTGGATCATGAGACGATGACGCTAGGTGCGACTGACTTTTCTTACGACCTCACCCGATAGGAGGAACGGCCGGTCTGGGGGCCGGCCCTCTGTTCATCGATTTCAAGGTCAACGAATGCTCTCAATCAACTCGACACCTCAAGGTTCCGTCCGCGAGCCGCTGTGCAAGATAATCCGCGGCAATGGTGCCAAAAAGCCATTCAACCTACGAGCCGCCGCGGGCTGCGCGTTTGACGGAGCTAAAGTAGTCTTACAGCCTATTTCGGACGTAGCCCATCTAATACATGCGCCGTTGGCCTGCGAAGGCAATTCTTGGGACAATCGCGGGGCCGCATCGTCAGGTCCTGGGCTTTGGCGGACAAGCTTCACGACGGATTTAACTGAACTCGAAATATTGATGGGGCATAGCGAGCGGAAACTCGTCGATGCCATCTGCGAGATCAAAAAGGACCACGCACCGGCAGCGATCTTTGTCTATGCAACCTGCGTCCCTGCGATGATCGGCGACGACATTGTGGCGATATGCCGTTCCGCAACGGCAGAATTCGCGATTCCGGTGGTGCCGGTCAACGCACCTGGCTTTCTCGGTGCGAAGAAGCTCGGCAATAGGCTTGCTGGCCAAGCCTTGTTTGATCATGTTATTGGCACGGTGGAGCCTGAGGACTGCGGACCTAACGACATCAATATCTTAGGCGAATTCAATATTTCCGGCGAATTCTGGCTCGTGAAGCCGCTCTTGGACACACTCGGAATCCGCGTTCGCGCCTGCATTCCTGGCGACGCCCGCTATTTGCAGGTCGCCTCTGCTCACCGCGCGCGTGCGACTATGGTGGTCTGCTCGTCGGCCCTCGTCAATCTTGCTCAAAAAATGGAGGAGCGCTGGGATATTCCCTTTTTTGAAGGCTCCTTCTATGGCATCTCTGGCACATCGAACGCACTCCGGCGGATCGCTGGCCTGTTAATCAAGAACGGCGCCGACTCCGAACTTCTCGATCGCGCGGAAGCGCTTATCTCGGTAGAAGAAAACAGAGCATGGAAACGGCTGGAAATATTCCGGGCCGGGCTCAAGGGCAAGCGCGTCCTGCTCAACACCGGCGGGGTGAAATCTTGGTCGTTGGTCCATGCGCTGCTGGAGATCGGCATGGAGATCGTGGCGACATCGGTCAAAAAATCTACCGATGACGATAGAGGTCGTATCAAGCAGGTTCTGAAAGAGGAGTGCCATCTGCATGACTCGATTGCCCCGAGCAGGCTCTACTCGACGCTCACAGGAGGCAAAGCGGACATCATGCTGTCGGGCGGTCGTACGCAATTCATCGCTCTTAAGGCAAAGGTGCCGTGGCTCGACATTAACCAGGAGCGGCGTCACGCCTACGCGGGTTATGAGGGAATGGTGCAGCTAGTGCGTCAGACCTACCTGGCAATCCACAACCCCATCTGGACAGAACTACGCGAACCCGCACCATGGGAGCGGCATCGGGATGCAAACATCAGGAAGCATGGCGAGCGCGAACCTTACCGCATTCCCCTTCAGTTCGGGCATTGAGGGCGGTTGAGACCCCAAATGGTTAATATCTTTTCCCAAACAAAAGCTGCGGCAGTCAACTCTCTGAAATCGTCTCAGCCGCTGGGGGCTGCCTTGGCGTTTCTCGGCATCGATGGTGCCATTCCCATGATCCACGGAAGCCAAGGGTGTGCAAGCTTTGGGCTCGTGTTACTTGGAAGACATTTCAGTGAAACGATCCCCCTGCACACTACGGCGATGGACGAAATTGTAACGGTTCTCGGCGGCGCTGATCGTCTTGAGGAAGCAATCCTCACCCTAAAGACACGGGTCAAACCGCGAGTTATCGGGATATGCACCTCTGCCCTGGTCGAGACTCGAGATGACGACATCGCCGGTGAACTCTTAAAAATGAAGGGCGGGCGGGTCGCGGAGCTAAGTGGCACTGAGGTGGTGCTCGCCAGTTCGCCGGATTTCGCGGGGGCAATGGAGGAGGGCTGGTCCACAGCGGTTGCCGCTGTTATCGAGGAGATTACGCTGCCCGGCGAACACCCACGCGACGCCACAAAAATCGCAGTCTTGCCAGGGTCAAACCTAACGGTTGCTGATCTCGAGCATTTGCGCGAGACAATGGAACGTTTCGGGCTAAACCCAATAATCCTGCCTGATCTGTCGAAATCGCTCGGTGGCATCATACCCGAGCAATGGGTTGCGACGACGTACGGCGGCACGAAAGTTGACGAAATTCGCCACCTCGGTTCGGCCATTCGGTGCATCGCCATCGGGGAACAAATGAGGCGACCGGCTGAAGCGTTGAAGCGAATTACAGGCGTCCCTTACGTGCTGTTCGGATCCCTCACGGGCCTAAAGAATGCTGATCGATTCATCAGTCTACTCGCCGAGATTTCGTCAGAAGAAGCACCGCTGAGCATTCGGCGTCGCCGCATGCAATTGCAGGACGCGATGCTCGACGGGCACTTTCACCTAACCGGCAAAAGAATAGCAATTGGTTCCGATCCGGATCGGTTGGTCCAATTTATCGACTTCTTCACCGGGATGGGGGCGGAAGTAGCAGTAGCGGTTTCCACGACTGGGATGTCCAGAGCACTTCAATCAGTTTCGCTCGATACCATCCATACCGGTGATCTTTGGAATCTTGAACACCTTGCTGCTGGGACCGACCTTCTCGTTACTCATTCGCACGGCCGGCAAGCAGCAGATCGGCTTAACATTCCGCTGATGCGCGTCGGCTTTCCCGTCTTCGACCGCTTGGGCAACCAACACAAGCTCACGATCCTCTATCAGGGAACCCGCGACCTGATCTACGAGGCTGCCAATATCATCCAGGCGAGCCAACACCGGCCAAGCCCTGGGAGAACTGATTCGCCCCTCAATATGGAAGTGTAAGATGAGCTCCATTCGTCGTCTCTCGCTTGTCGACAAACGACTTCGGGAAATAGGGGCGGAGCGGCCTGCAGGTACCTTGCGGCTTGCGATCGCCACTCAAGACATGAAAAGGCTGAATGGTCATTTCGGATCCGCCGAACGATTTGCGATCTACGATGTGACGCCAGATTCGCTCAGTTTCATAGGAGCTGTTGTATTCGAAAATCTGTCTGATGAGCTGGCCGTTCAGCGAACACCGCATCACGAGCGCCTGGCCGCAAAAATCGCGGTTCTGGCCTCGTGCCAGCTTTTCTTTTGTATTGGTATTGGCGGACCTTCGGCGGCGAGAGTTATTTCGGCGAATATCCACCCGATCAAGCTGCCGCGGCCTGAAGGAATAGGGGCGTTGCTGGCCCGTGTTCAGAGTAGGTTGAAAGCAGGCCCTCCACCATGGCTCCGTAGGGCCATAGCGCAGACAGGTGCCAGGGGAGAGAAAGCGCGCTTGGACGAAAAAGGCTGACGATGGCGAGCTTTGAAGTTCGAACAGTTACACCTCGTGCCAATGAGGAAACCGCGGTCAAGACGTCCACTGTCTCGTGCGGCTGATGCCAGCAAGGGAATCTCTGAATGAATCCGCAAAAAAGCCTCTCTGCCACGCGGACCACATCGGGTCGAGTTGCAGTCCAGATATGTTCTAGCTTTGCTGCTTGGGACATTGCTCGAAGAGATTACACTGCTTTGGAGAAATCGAAATGAACCGTTCAGGCTTCACCCGCGACGGCTGCAGTTGGATTCCGGAATACCTAAACTTTGTCGATGCTGGGACGTGCATCGGCTGCGGGCGTTGCTTTAAGGTCTGCTCGCGTGAGGTCATGCACCCTTACGGTATTAACGACGCAGGTCAGATACTTGGCGTCTGCCGCGGAGCGGAGGAGGATTTCGACGGAGAACTCACTCGCGTAATTATGGCGGTTGACTATCCCGGTCGCTGTATCGGCTGCGGAGCCTGCGCCCGCGTCTGTCCCAAGAATTGCCAAGTCTATGTGAGGGCTGACCTATTGCCGAGTGAACCTCATAAATAATCCTCTCTGCGGGTATTTCATATTCGTTGCACCGATCACTTCAAAGATCTTCTGTGGAACATCTCTTACGAAGGACGTGCAAAGCGAGGGCGCCCATGCTCTTCGATGTGAGTTCAGACAGAGATGTCGCGACGCCCGCGCCGTGCGCAACCCGACAACGAATGCCATCCGCATAACTGAGGGCAGTGGGGGCCATAATGACACCTGTAAAACGTGCATTTGTGGGACGCTGCATCTAGAAGGTGTGCCCAGAAGACCCGCCGTGACGGAGCTTGGAGAAGCCTATCATGCACATCGTAGTCTGTATCAAGCAGGTGCCGGACTCTAGCCAGATCCGCGTCCACCCGGTGACGAATACAATCATGCGCCAAGGCGTGCCAACCATAATTAACCCGTACGACCTCTTTGCACTTGAGGAGGCGCTCAGGTTGCGCGACCGCTTTGCACTTGAGGAGAAGCGCTGGTTGCGCAACCCCAGTCGTGGAAAGGTAACCGTCGTCACCATGGGGCCGCCGATGGCAGCGCAAGCGCTGCGCAAAGCGCTTACATATGGGGCAGACCGGGCGGTACTTGTAACAGATCGCCGTTTCGCAGGTTCCGATACGCTAGCAACCTCATTTGCTCTTGCCTGCGCTATCGCAAAGATCGGCGAACGCTTCGGTCCTCCCGATATTATCTTCACGGGCAAACAAACGATCGACGGCGATACCGCCCAAGTCGGACCGGGAATTGCCAAGCGCCTGAATATCCAGCAACTGACCTATATCAAAAAGGTCACCCGTATCGATCATTTGCGGCGCTCAGTTGACGTAGAGAGATGTTTGGAGGGCGGGACACAGTTTATCGAGAGTAAGATGCCGTGCCTCGTTACCATGGCCGACGGCCTCAACACCATTCGCCGCGGCTCTATCGAGGACTCCTTGCGTGCCGCACGTTGTTCAATCCTGACGTGGGGTGTAGCAGATCTCGGCGTTAGGGAAGTGGATAAATTCGGCTTGAAAGGATCGCCGACTGTCGTGAAGCGGGTATTTGCTCCTACGCCGAGGGCGCAAAAATCCGTGCAACTCGAGACTGCTAGCAAGACCGTAGGTCATGTCGCTGACGAGCTTGTCGCCTGGATATCCAGCCATCAACCGAAGTTGGCAGATATGCCATTATCCAAATCAGGTGCGTAAGCAGAAAGGGCCAATTGTGGTCACTCAAGATAAGGGGACGCTGTCTCCCGCTGCCAGCCGTGGTGGGATGATGATGAAGTTGCCAACACAGTTCCAGGATCATCGGCATGTCTGGGTTTACATTGAACTGGAGGAAAGCCAGGTCAATCCCGTCTCCATCGAATTACTCGGCGAAGGCCGCAAACTCGCTGACAAACTAGGTGCTCAACTCGCCGGTGTCGTCATGGGTCCGCCGAAAGGCGGAGGCGGTGGCCCTGCCCTCGAAGAGGCCTTTGCCTATGGCGCCGATCTTGTCTACCTGGTTGAGTCCCAATTGCTGACCAATTATAGAAACGAGCCCTATACCAAGGCGCTGACAGACCTCGTCACCATACATAAACCCGAAATTCTACTTCTCGGCGCAACCACGCTTGGCCGCGACCTCGCAGGTTCGGTGGCAACAAGCTTGAAAACGGGCCTCACTGCCGATTGCACTGAACTGAACATCGATTCCGACGGGTCTCTCGCCGCGACGCGCCCAACCTTCGGCGGTTCGCTATTGTGTACGATCTACACGCTCAACTCTCGCCCACAGATGGCAACCGTGCGTCCTCGAGTGATGTCAATGCCTGAGCGACAAACCAAGCCAGTCGGGCGTATTATTCGGCATGAGCTTACGATGGTCGAGGAGGAGATTGCTACCAAAGTCATCGGTTTCCTCGCCGATAATCGATCCGACCGTCCGGATCTCGCCAAAGCTGACGTCGTGGTTGGATGTGGACTGGGGATCGGCGCGGCAATCAACCTGAAGCATGTGGGCGCCCTCGCAAGAACAATCGGTGGGGAGATGGGTTGTACACGTCCATTGGTCCAAAAGGGTTGGGCGTCGTCGTTTAGGCAGATTGGCCAAACGGGTGTGACGATCCGACCGAAACTGTACATAGCCGCCGGAATATCAGGCGCGGTCCAGCACCGTGTCGGCGCCGAGGGCGCCGATTTGATCATCGCGATTAACAATGATCCGCACGCGCCGATCTTTGATTTCGCCCATGTTGGGGTGGTGGCTGATGCACATCGGCTTTTGCCGGCACTGACAAAGGCGTTCTCTAGGCTAATGCCCTTCCGAGAGCGTCAACTTTGTGAACTGAGGGTGAAGGCCTATGAGTAGGGAGCGTTTTGATGCCATCGTCGTAGGAGCCGGCATGTCCGGTAACGCGGCTGCTTACACAATGGCTAGCCGGGGTTTGAAGGTGCTACAGTTGGAGCGAGGAGAGTATCCAGGTTCCAAGAACGTCCAAGGGGCCATATTGTACGCCAACATGCTGGAGGGGATCGTTCCGAATTTTCGCGATGACGCGCCTCTTGAACGACATCTGGTCGAGCAGCGACTGTGGATTATGGACGACACCTCGCACAGTGGGATGCACTATCGGTCACATGACTTCAATGAGCAAAGAGCAAACCGCTACACCATCGTCCGCGTTCAGTTCGACAAGTGGTTCGCGGGCAAAGTGCGTGAGGCCGGCGGAACAATCCTATGTGAGACAACAGCAACGAAACTTGCTCGCGATGGCAGTGGCAACGTCATCGGCGTCCACACTGATAGGGCGGGGCGGCCAATTCTTGCGGATGTCGTGGTTCTCGCTGAAGGCGTGAATGGGGTGCTTGGAACGCGGATGGGTTTGCGCGACGTGCCGAAGTCGCAAAACGTGGCTCTTGCCGTCAAGGAAATGCACTTCTTGCCGGAGCACGTGATCGCGGAGCGCTTCGGGCTGACGGGAGACCAGGGCTGCGTCATCGAAGCACTTGGAACAATCTCGCGGGGCGTGGCCGGCCTAGGCTTCCTTTATACGAATCGAGATTCAGTCTCCCTGGGAATCGGTTGCCTCGTCTCCGGGTTGGCTGAAAGTATGGAAAGTCCCCACACCCTTCTCAACGGCTTCAAGTGCCATCCTTCCATCAAGCCGCTGCTGGCAGGTTCAGAAGTAAAGGAATATGCCGCCCATCTCATTCCGGAGGGAGGATTCAGAGCAATCCCCGAGCTGCATGGTGAAGGCTGGGTTGTTGTAGGCGATGCGGCACAGCTGAACAACGCGGTCCATAGGGAGGGCTCAAACCTGGCCATGACGTCTGGCCAAATCGCGGGGGAGGCAATTTGTACAATAAAGAACCAAGGGAGGCCTATGACTAAGGATAATCTTTCCTTGTATAAGAGTATGTTGGACAAGTCATTTGTTATGAGAGATCTAATCAAGCACAAAGATGTGCCCGCCCTCTTGCATACCAATAGCCAAAGTTTGTTTTCAACCTATCCAAAGCTGATATCGCAGGCAGCGCAGGGCTTTGTTCGAGTTGACGGTTCGACAAAAATTGAAAAAGAAAAGGCAGCGATCGACGCCTTCATCAAGGCGCGGTCCCGTTGGGGCCTTGTAAGCGACGCCGTCCGCATCGCCCGTGCCTGGCGCTGAAGGAGAGTTGAAATGAGCGAAAGCAGCTTCGAGCCCATCGAGGAAAAGCTCTATCGGAACCGCTATCTCGTCGATGCCGGCCGGCCGCACATAAGAGTGCGCAGGCACCTCTCTCCAAGCGCTAGTCTGCGTGCCTTGACTAAGATCTGTCCAGCGAACTGCTACAGTTTTGACGACGCAGGGCAGGTTAAAGTTGTTACAGACGGCTGCTTGGAATGCGGCACATGCAGAGTGTTATGCGAAGCCAGCGGTGAGATCGACTGGAATTACCCCAGGGGAGGGTTTGGGATCCTTTTCAAGTTCGGATGAGGTCTAGCGAAAAATTCGACCTTTCTAAACCGTAATTTGCAGTACCTGTGGATGCGATTATAATTCACCGGAGACGTGAGCAAAGCAATCCACGTTTAAGCGCAACCGAATTCCGGGCGCACAAAATCGCAATTACCTTTATTTCACGGAGCAGGACTTGACCGAATCCCCGGGAAAGAACGAGTTCGGCCGGGATAAGCGGCTGATCGGAATCTATCGAATTTCTAACGAGTTGGTGGCATCCACTCGTTTGGAGGTTAGACTTGACAGTGTGCTGGATATTATGTGTTCCGTTCTCCCGTGTCGGGAGAGCGCTATACAGATCCCCGCCACCAACGGAGAGGTAGGAATATCCGCAAGTTCGAAGGCTGGTCGCGGTATACCATCCATAACTTCACGGTTTGTGGCTCCGCCAACGGTTAAAAGGATTATTGATACCGGTCGGCCGTCAGTCGTGGAGGCTAAGGAAAAGGCGAGGCTATTCAAAACCTCGCTCCTACAATCCCCCGACAGCGCCACCACCTTTATCGGCGTCCCAGTTAAAATCGAGAACAAGGTCATTGCAGCGCTGTGGGTTGATCTGGTCAACGACGGGCTAATAAGCTATAATTACCAAGAGGAATTGGCGTTCCTAACAGCAGTCGCCAATGTGGTGGGGACACTCCACCGGCTCCGATCCGGGGTCAGCAGCATCGAGCGGACAACTGCTGAGAATCAGAAAGCGGGGGGAGAGAGAGTATATGCCTCTCCCACGCATCAGAAACTTGACTGGATCGTTGGAGAAAGCGTGGCGCTAAGGGAGGTCCTTGAGACCGTCAGAAAAATTGCGCCTACCAATTCGGCGGTGTTGCTGAGGGGTGAGAGCGGTACCGGCAAAGAGGTATTCGCAAAAGCGATCCACGCGCTGTCGCCGCGTCACAAGAAACCGTTCGTGGCAGTGAATTGCGCCGCCTTGTCGACTGGTCTTCTAGAGTCGGAGCTATTCGGACACGAAAAAGGTGCCTTCACCGGAGCTGTGTCCGAGCGGGCAGGCCGTTTCGAATTAGCCGACGGCGGGACCTTGCTGCTAGATGAGATTGGTGAAACAGGGCTCGATTTTCAGTCAAAACTATTGCGGGTATTGCAGGAAGGTGAATTCGAGAGGATGGGCGGAGTAAAGACGCGAAAGGTCAACGTTCGCCTGATATGCGCCACCAACAAAAACCTTGAGACAGCTGTGATGAACGGCGACTTCAGATCCGACCTCTATTACCGGATTAATGTGGTATCTATTGCCCTGCCGCCGCTTCGGGACCGCTCCGGCGATATCACCAGCCTGGCGAATCATTTTCTTGAGAAGTTCAACAAGGAGAACGATAACAACCGAAAATTTAATCCGGATGCACTCGATCTGTTGTCGAAATGCGCCTTCCCGGGCAACGTGCGAGAACTGGAAAACTGCGTTCGACGTACGGCGACCCTTGCAATGGAAAACAAGATCATGCCATCGGATTTCGCTTGTGCAAAGGATCAATGTTTTTCCAGCCGACTTTGGAAAGGTGTGGCCCCTCCGAGCCACTTTGATATCACCGATCCTCCTCATGGCAGATTGATGTCCACTTCTGACCGAGCCGCATTTAAATCACCGCTAGAAAAAAATCGTATCGTTGAATCTGAGCTGCTGATGACAGCATTGAAAACGGCAGGTGGCAATCAGGCGAAGGCGGCTCGGATACTCGGTAAAACAGCCAGGCAGATATCTTATGCCGTCCGCCAGCACGGTGTAAAGTTGAATGAATTGTGACGGAATTGCCTGAAGGGTGTCGGCGCCCGTTTAGTCTCCCAAGCCATTTCCCGCTAGCATTGATCCTTCATCCTCTTTGTCCCTCCTCAGCAAAAACTCACCCTAAAGGGTGATCGTATGGCACCCGATTTTTGCGCCTGCAGATACGTGGCGAAAGGACAGTTATATGACAATCGGTAAGGCCAGGAACGCAGATGACTTGGCAGATGGCGTTCTCAATTCTCCCAACACTGTGCTTGTGTTGTTCACTTCTCTCAAGTGTCGCTTGACGAGCGTAGTTGCCCGTCTAATCGAACCCATATCGGAGGAATTTGCCGATAAGATGACGGTCGTCGCACTGGACATTGACGAAAATCCAGAACTGGCAAATCGTTTCCGGGTATGCGACGCCGATGTTCGCCATCTTCAATGAAGGCAAAGTCGTCGGTATCAGCTGCCGCGCTTGTGCCCGCGTCCTCTTAAAAGACGTGTCTAAAATAAAACGCATCATCCTCTCGGGGAACCGTGCGTCTTCGAGCTCAGGTTGTTCCCACAATCCAAATGGCCCGTCGCCCAAGCAGGATCGCGTTTACCTTCAGCTATTGTGGGCCTGTCAACGGAGAAATGATGACACCAGCTAAAATGAATGAAGGGCCTAACAAGACCGTCTACACGCCCGCCTGCGTAAACTTATATGCTGGTGCTTCTGGACAATCCCATACCTATGGGCGCTCGGCACCAGATGGTGCAGATCCGGCGGTTTGGAAACGAGTGGACGATCATCCCTGCTTCTCAGAAGACGCGCATTCCTATTTTGCTCGAATGCACGTTGCGGTTGCTCCGGCATGCAACATCCAATGCAACTACTGCAACCGAAAATATGACTGCGCTAACGAAAGCCGACCTGGCGTTACCTCTGAAAGGTTAAACCCTGACCAGGCTCTGCGAAAGGTAATGACAGTAGCCAGCGCATTGCCGCAGCTCTCTGTCCTTGGTATCGCCGGGCCTGGCGACGCTTGTTATGATTGGAACAGGACAAAAACAACATTGGAACTGGTCGCGAAGGAAATCCCCGACATCAAGTTTTGCGTGTCGACCAATGGACTTGCGCTGCCTGACCATGTCGAAGAGCTCGCTGAGTTGAATGTTGATCACGTGACCATTACGATCAACATGGTCGATCCAAATGTCGGTGCGAAGATTTACCCATGGATATTTTTCAAGGATCGCCGCCTCACGGGTATTGAAGCTGCCAGTACCCTTCACGAGCGTCAGATGCTGGGCTTGGAGATGCTGACTGAGCGAGGCATCCTCACTAAAATCAATTCAATACTAATTCCGGGGGTCAACGACGAGCATTTGATCGAAGTGAACAGATCAGTCAGAGATCGTGGGGCATTCATCCACAACGTAACGCCCCTTATTTCAGATCACTCTCACGGAACTTATTATGGACTCACTGGCCAGCGTGGGCCAACCGCTCTCGAACTAAGCCTACTCCAGGATCGGATAAAGGGTCGAGGGACGCTTATGCGGCACTGCCGGCAATGTCGCGCAGATGCGGTCGGCCTGCTCGGCGTTGATCTCGCTCGGGAATTTACGACCGGTGAGCTCCCCCTTGCGCCGGCCTATGATCCGGCAAAGCGCCTTGCCTACCGCGAGTTCGTTGAACGTGCGCGCTGTGAACGTCTGGCGTCTAGAAAAGAAGCACTCAAAGTTGTCAGATCCGTTGTGTCCGATCGATCGCTTCTTGTTGCGGTGACGACCAAGGGCGGTGGCCGCATAAACGAGCACTTCGGCCACGGAAGCGAATTCCAGATTTACGAAGTCTCGCCGTCGGGGATTAGCCGAGCAGGCCATCGCAAGGTCGAGCAATTCTGTCTCGGCGGCTGGTGTGACAACGCTGCCTTCAACAGCACGGTTGTTGCGCTAAATGGCGTAGACCTATTGCTGTGCGCCAAGATCGGAGACACCCCAAAGAAGAGGTTGGCGGACGCTGGTGTGCGAGCGACAGAGGCTTATGCCTATGACTATATCGAAGCCGCAATCGGCGCGTTCTACGCCGCCGAATTTGAGAATAAAACGGCGGTAGCGAAATCCCATCTTGCCAATATGACCAGGAGCTTAAAGTGGCCTTCAAGATCGTAACATCCCAATGCAGCCAATGCGGCGCCTGTGAATTTGTGTGCCCCTCAGGGGCAGTCGCCTTGAAGGGCGAACACTACGTCATCGATCCGCGAAAATGCACCGAGTGCGAAGGGTTCGGAACTCAGCAATGTGCCGCAGCGTGCCCAATGGAGAAGACGTGTGTCCCCGCCTAACCGCTACGTAACGATTACTGCAGCTATCGGCTGCCAAGGGTGCTTTCTGTGTGCTGGAGGATATTCCGAGGCGGCTGCAAGCGGGACATGAGATAATTAGCACCCGCCGATCGTCTGAAGAAGCAGTAGGGGTCTCTGCACGTATCGCCAACGCTCGGTACAAACGAAGGACATCCCTTTCTCTTCGCAGCAGATGACTTGGTAGCGATGCCGTGTGCATGTGCATTTGGTATGCAGCCACTGCCTTCACGAAGAACATTCTGTCTCAAGGAAGGAGTCAGCCAGATGAAAGTGACGATTCGCCGAACTTGCAACAGGCTCTCGGCTTATATGCCAAAGCTTGATCTCGAGGAACCGATACTCACGATGGAGAGTGAAAAAATGTGGGGCGGTATCGTGTTGCTAGCTAGTGGGATGCGACTAGCCCTTCCCGACCTTCCGCAAGACACGCGCCTCCCGGTTACAGTCGAGGCTCCAAGGTACCGGATGGAGGAGCAGAGCGTGTTCCAGCAGCGAACGTAAATGCAACCCGTTGAGGTTCCCGAATACCGTTACAGGGTCCTCAACGGAAGAGGCTCCGGGAGCCGTGTAGCAGGATAGGGTGGTCATCGGCGTTGTCCGGTAAACTCGAGTCGTTCAACCGTAGCCGGTTGGAAGGACGACCGATTACCGCTCTCATGAAGGTTTTCTGGCGCTTACTGCGCGCCTTGCGAAGCTGGTCAAGATCGTGTCCCAGCGAGTGGTGTAGCTGGGTTTCATAGCCATCGGTGATTTCCGGTAGGGTCGGGTTGCTTAGAGCCAACCTGAAGGACACCACCGATGACCGACGATATGATGAACCTGCGCTCGCTTGTTGAGAAGAGCGCTGATGCGGATTTGCTGCGCGAGATGATCGGCTTTGCCGCCGAAAAGTTGATGGCATTAGAAGTGGGCGCTGCTACGGGTGCTGGCTATGGTGAGAAGACCGCGCTTCGTCTTGCCCAGCGCAACGGCTATCGCGACCGCGATTGGGAAACACGTGCTGGAACGGTGGAGCTGCGGATTCCAAAGCTGCGAACAGGCAGCTATTTCCCGAGCTTCCTAGAGCCACGCCGCATGGCGGAAAAGGCTCTGACTGCCGTCATACAGGAGGCTTATATCCAGGGCATCTCGACGCGTTCGGTCGATGACCTTATCAAAGCCATGGGCATGTCGGGCATCTCGAAAAGCCAGGTCTCCAGGCTTTGCGAGGAGATCGACGTCAAGGTCAAAGCCTTCCTCGACCGACCCATCGAGGGCGAATGGCCGTACGTCTGGATCGATGCCACCTATCTGAAGGTGAGACGTGGTGGCCGCATCGTGTCGGTCGCGGCGATCATCGCTGTCGGCGTCAATGCCGATGGACGTCGAGAGGTGCTTGGGCTGGAGATCGGTACGTCCGAAGCCGAGCCGATTTGGACGGAATTCCTTCGCAAACTGACCCGCCGAGGTTTGAGAGGCGTCAAACTCGTCGTTTCCGATGCCCATGAGAGCATCAAGACCGCCGTCAGCAAGGTGCTCAATGCGACGTGGCAACGATGCCGGGTTCACTTCATGAGGAACGCCCTGGCGCATGCTGGAAAGAGCGGGCGGCGTGTCGTTTCTGCCTTCATCGCCACGGCATTTGCCCAGGAGACGCCGGAGGCAGCGAGCATCCAGTGGCGCAGCGTTGCTGATCAGATCCGGCCGAAAGTGCCGAAGCTTGCTCATCTCATGGACGAGTCCGAAAGCGAAGTGCTCGCCTATATGACCTTTCCTAAGCAGCATTGGGCTAAACTTCACAGCACCAATCCCATCGAGCGGCTCAACGGTGAGATCAAACGACGAACTGAGGTCGTTGGCATCTTTCCCAACGATGATGCGATCATCCGGCTCGTCGGCGCGCTCCTGCTCGAACAGAACGATGAGTGGGCCGTCCAACGTGCCCGATACATGACGCTGGAAACCATCGGACAAATGAGCGATGATCCTCTCATCAGCCTACCAGCAGTGGCGCGCTGATACTCCCTCCGGCCAAGCCCGGAATACGCCGTGGATGTCAGTAGCTACACCACGAGATGGGACACGATCGGTCAACGGGGTCCGACGCATTCTTGATATGTTGATCGTACGCGCGTTGCCGGCTTAGCCCGACCGGCTGAGAAATGGCCTTTCGTGACATGGATGTATCGCTGTCGTTCGGTGCCATTGTCTCGGCGTTGATGCTGGCGCGGGCTCTTATCGTCTTTCATGTCTGCGCCTGGCGTCGGCGTGTCCGCGCGGCGCCATCGCAATCATTGATGTTCAAAATATTGTTCAAGCATTGTTTAACCCGGCCACTTTGCGTCACGTCAACATGATGTGACCGGCCAAACAAAGGAGATCCGGGGGCGCGTATCGAGGCGGAGCGCCGACCTTTTCGACATCGCATTTACGAGGGGCCGCATCAATGTTGGCCCGAATCTGCCGGGTCTCTTCATTGAAGGCAGGTGGTTGAGAACTACCCGCTAAGGCGGCTCAAACGGAATGATGAGCAGGAACAGCTCTGACGTCGAAGTGAAGCAATAGCCTTGACCAAGATGCGAGGTCACTGTTGACAAACGCAATCAGATGTTCCCTGTCAGCGTGAAAGATACACGGAGCGGGCATCGATCTGATCGTTCTGGCATGTATTCGCGGCGTGGATGTCTTATATCCAACCAATCGATTTTACCAACCTCTCTGACTAAGGCATAGCAAAGACAACCCAAAAAAGCGTTGCTCGAGCGGGACTGTTTGTAATTCTGCCACCGACCTCCTAACGCCACTATCAAAGCCTGTGAATATCGGAGATTCCATAATTGCTAGGCAACCATGTTGCCAATCGAAGAACCCACGAGTGCGGGTAAAGTGCAAACTCGCTAACCCATTAAACTATTGCATCGAAACAGTCGCTGGCAGCAGTGATCGCCATCAGACCTGATAGCGATCACTAGAGCGCCTTCATGCTCGGCCGCAACTAAAGTCAATGCCGAGGTCGCTTTGCGCCACAGGATCTCACCTTCAAGGCGCGCAAATGACCTCCAACATCAGTATGGAGCTTTTATGCGCATTTGTGGCATCAAACTGACACATGACGGAGGAGTTGCCCTGCTGGAGGACGGCAGGCTGATTTTTTCCATTGAACAGGAGAAGTTGGGAAACAACCCCCGGTTCCAGCACATCAATGATCTCGACGCGGTCGTCGCCGCGTTGGGGGAATATGGTCTGGATCCAACACATGTGGACCGGTTCGTTATAGACGGCTGGGACGGTGAGACTGTTTCCGAGTTCGAGGTGCTTAGTGACGGGCAGCCCGTCAGTCTAGTTGGGGCGCCATATGTAGAAAGGGGAGCTACGAGCCCCCTGGCAGCTTACCATGGCTCAGGACTTATGCTCGGCGGCATTAATTTTGCCTACGAAAGTTATCCGCATGTTACTGGCCACGTTGCATCTGCTTACTGCACCAGCCCATTCGCAGCGGCCAAAGAGCCCGCATTCTGCTTGGTGTGGGATGGCTGCATTTTTCCACGGCTCTACTATGTCGAGCCGCGCGGGATTCATTTTATCAAGTGTCTGTTCCCAATCATTGGTCATACCTATGCTATCGCGGGCCAACATTTTGGGCCCTATAGGCAGACTAAGAGAGACGGATGGAACCTGGATATCGCGGGAAAGATGATGGCCTACATCGCTCTCGGTACAGCTCGCGAGGAAATTCTAAAAGTATTTCGTGAACTCTACGAGGAGCGTTTCGCCGGCGCTGGTGCCGTTGCTTGCAGTTATAGACAAAACAGCCAAAGTGAAGACTCACTATTAGAAGCTGTGCACGATTTCTTCGACGAAAGTGCTCGGCGGCTGGGAGCGGCGAAACCTGAAGACATACTTGCTTCATTTCATATTTTCCTTGAGCGGCTGCTTGTCGAGGAGGCCACTGCAGCCCTGCGTGATCTCTCAATGCCGCTCCCACGAAACCTATGTATCGCGGGTGGATGTGGCCTGAATATCAAATGGAACAGTGCGCTCCGCGCTGATGGTCTTTTCGACGCAGTTTGGGTACCACCCTTTCCCAACGATAGTGGATCGGCGATAGGTGCCGCTTGCTGCGCGCTGGCTGCCGAAGAAGGCTTCGTGGCCATTGAATGGTCAGTATATAGCGGCCCCAACATTACCTTGGGGGACATCCCCGATGGGTGGCAAAGCGCTCCTTGCACTTTAACACAGCTAGCGCAGCTACTCGCCGACGACAAACCTGTGGTATTTCTTACCGGTCGTGCTGAACTTGGCCCTCGCGCCTTAGGTGGGCGAAGCATCTTGGCCGCAGCGACGTCAAAGGAAGCTAAGGACTACCTCAATCAAGTGAAATTGCGAGAATACTTTCGACCAGTAGCACCAATCTGTTTGGAAGATCGTGCCCCAGGCATATTCGATCCAGGGACTCCGGATCCTTATATGCTATTCGACCATCGGACCCGGTCCGCATGGATCGATCAAATTCCAGCGGTGATACACATCGATGAGACCGCTCGGCTTCAGACGATCCCGAGGAATTCTGACCACAAGGTGGCTCAGCTATTGGTAGAGTACGAGAAGCTGACGGGCATTCCGCTGCTTTGTAACACAAGCGCCAATTTAAATGGGCACGGCTTCTTTCCGGATGCTGCGGCAGCCTGCCTCTGGGGACGCATTGATCAGGTGTGGTGCGACGGACTACTTCTGACAAAGACCAAACCAGCCGCCGTCTTTGCTGCAAGTCAGCCGACCCTCCCGCCATTCTAACTAGGCCCTGTTGACAAAGTGCCTTTTCAAATCAGGTAGGGTCTGATTCAAGGCTGCTTTTTAGGAGGCAGCAATGGCACGTGGAGACCTAACCGACGCAGAATGGCGGATCGTGGAACCACTTCTTCCTGCGGAGCGTGGCCGTAAATCGCGACCCTCGCACGATAATCGTCAGTTCATGAACGGCATGTTGCATGTCCTTCGGGTCGGCTGCCCGTGGCGTGACATGCATGAGCGATATGGAAAGTGGAATTCAGTCTACGTCCGGTTCCGTCGCTGGGCTGAGCAAGGGGTATGGGATGCACTTTTGGAAACGCTTGTCGAGCTTGGCCTTACAGATGATTGGCAGCACATGCTGGACAGCACCACAGTCCGAGGCCATTCACAGGCAGCGGGCGCTAAAAGGGGACTCATAAGGAGGCTTTTGGTCGATCACGCGGCGGCTTTACGACAAAAATCCACGCCCGAGCAGACGGTCAGGGCCGCCCTCTTGGCTTTGTCCTGACGGGTGGCGAAGCCTCTGACTATCTGGCCGTTCCAGATCTTCTCGCAATGCCGGTAAACAAGCCCCGTCGTCTACTCGCCGACAAGGGATATGATGCCGACAGCATCCGCCAGGAACTTCTCTTCCACGGCACACGCCCGGTTATTCCGCCACGAGCAAGTAGAAAGAACCCACCGAATTGCGATTATCATGCCTATAAGGATCGCAATCGCATCGAGCGGATGTTCAACCGGATCAAACAGTTCCGCCGCATCGCTACGCGCTACGACAAGACCAAAACATCATTCGCGGCATTCCTGGCGATCGCCGCAGCGAAGATTTGGCTGCCCCACTTTGTCAACATGACCTAGATCGGTCCGGTGTAAGATGATAGCCAAGAATTGGTGGAGCAGTCGAGTATCGCGTCGCCATTCCCGTATAGCCTCCATCGGGAAAGACTTGAAGCAGCCATGGCCATCGGTTGTGAATGGACTTCAGAAGATCGGGAGCCTAGTTGCGATCCTAGATATCGGCGCCGTGCACCATGAGACCGACCATCCGCCGGAGCGTATCGACAATGATATGACGACTGCGTCCTTGCCCCGAATACCACCGCTTTCACTGGCCCTGTCGGTTTGGCCGTCGATGGCACCAAGCGTTGGCGAAGCTTCCATGCCCTCCCACTCCCTCGACTCCATCATGAGGCTATGGTTGATCCGTGATCAAAGACCCATGGCCCGCCATTCATGCTGCGCCGTCGGACGGGGCGGAAAGTGCTCGGGCAGGTCCCGGTAGGGACGATGGTTATCCATCGCCCCCCGGCCAGATCCGTACGTGCGGCACTACCGCATACGGCTCCTATCGGATGTTGTGACGGTGAACCGAGCATCTGGATGCGGGTGCAACAAACGACATGGCGGCAGGTATTTGCGAAGCAGCCTTTGGAAACGATCCCAAGACAGCCGGTTTCGTTGGCTTCGACGCATCAAAGCGTGTCGCCAAGCTCGACCAACTTCCCAGCGGAGCCCTCCCAATCGTCTTAGATTGTCTGGCACCGCATGGTAGTTCAAATACCCCTGTAACACTTGCCGTCGCCATCTACCTACTACTGCGATCGGTTCATGGCGTCTTCGCATTAGCGTTTCCCGAATTGCCATCAGCGTCGTGCGCATGCGCTTCTTGATTGTCAGACGGACAATCTTGAAGCCCCCATCATTGCGCCGCCTACCACAGCAGTGTGTGAATCCCAGAAAGTCGAAGGTCTCTGGCTTGCGGATACCACGCTCCCGGCAGTTTCGCGCAGCATACCGCCCAAAGCGTATTAGCCGCGTCTTTTCCGGGTGTAGTTGCAAGCCAAAATGAGCGAGACGCTCCCGCAATGCTTGCAGGAAGCGCTGCGCCTCTCCTTCGTACTGGAACCCAATCACGCTGTCGTCGGCATAACGTACATCGCAGGTCGACCGCATTCACCGCTTCCGGCAACAGCACAGCTTGCCTGTCCTGAACGCCCTAAAGGTGTGGCTCGACGCCATCGCGCCGAAGGTCGTGCCGGACACCAGGCTCGGCGAAGCCGTGTCCTACACCCTGAACCAATGGGATTATCTGACACGTTACACAAGCGATGGCAGAATGCCGGTCGATAACAACATTCTGGAACGCGACATCAGAGTTTTTGCAACCGGCAGAAAATCGTGGCTGTTCAGCGACACCGCTGACGGAGCCAAGGCCAGCGCAGTGATCTACAGTTTGATGCTGACCTGCCGCGCCTGTGGCGTCGACCCGCTAACCTGGCTGCACCACGTGCTCACTGAGTTGCCGCAGCGTAAAGAAGCGGCCGATATCGGCGACCTGCTGCCGTTCAACTTCTCCAAAACCTCTGCGGCCCAATAAAGCCGGATACCGTTAAAGAGGCGGGGCCGGTCCAGCGATACCGCGCTCGTCAATGCGTATGGAAAATCGCGCTTACCTCCGGCAGCGTCCGCCACAGACAACCTGTCGAGGCGATATACAGAAGGCGTTCACAACCTCGCCCAAGTCGGTTTTGCACCGCCGGCCAAACTCCCTGGCGCAGTCATGAACTCCACAGCAAAATCCATTCGCAATCCGTAACGTCGCTTGCACATCGCAGCGTCCGCCGGACATAATCCCGCCGGGTGGTTTCAGCCAGGCGATCGTGATCTCCATCAAATCTTCGTAATTTCCGAAGGAATCACAACTGGCTAAAAGCACACATCTTTTTTAGGCAGCCTCTAAGAGGCACTTGATCGCAAAATTCTTGCTTTTGTAGCGTTTTCCTCAACCTCAGCTCCTCTCGAAGCAAGGGCCTACAGAATCGTGGTATTGAAGATCGCCGCATGGCTGGCATAGTAGACCACGATGGTTGCCACGAGCGCCGCACAGAGCGCCGCCGGACTGAGCCATGGAACGCGCAGATCCACCGTCTTAGGCCGGTCATCTGCGAAAATCGTGATGAGCACGACGATGATCACGGAGTGGCCGACTATATCCACTTTGCCGAACTCGGCGCAGGCGCTGACGAACATTGCAAGTAGAACGACCGCGGAAAGGCGTCGAACCAGAGGCGTCCACAATAGGGCAAACGCGAGTGTGAACTCGATCATGCCCGCGGCCCGCATGTAAGACTCGCTGTTTATGCCAAGCGCGATATTGGGATGCGCGGCCAGGAGCGGAAAGCTCCAGTCAGGATAAGCCCACTTCTCAACGGAGGCCCACATCAACGTGGCAGCGGTCGAATATCGCAGGATGTCTAACGGTAGGACGCCCAACAACCTTTTTTGCAACCCGGTAAGGGCGAGATAGGCCGAAAGCCCCAGGAAGATCGAATAGTCCGCCATATGAAATACACCGTAGTCCCGTACGGCCAGGCCGAAAAGCGCGACGACACCTACGGCGGATAAAGGTGTCGTGCTGGCTGACAGCAGCCCAGCCGCGATTGTCAGCTGCAAGGGCCCCACAACGGCGGACGTGGTTTTCAGTTCGGGCGTCAGTAGGATCCCTCCGGTCGTAGAGAGCGATACGAAGAAAAACCCACAACCAGTGCGGATTACCGCCTCAGCATGTCGCCCCAGGCCAAACGCAAAGCGCCCGAGCAGCCGTGATATTGGTTCACCCAGAGCAGTCTGCTCAACCAGACAGCCAGAGAAAAAGCAGAGTATGGCAACGACAAGAAGGAAACCGAAATCCTGACATAGCACTTCTCCGAGGCCGCGTGGTTGGGCAGCAGTGTCGTAGACAGAGAACCATTTGACGTGCGCACCGGCGGAGCCCGTGCCTAGCATCCAAAAGGAGGCGACCAGTACCATTGGTTTGAACAGGAGCCTTCCTTGAGAGGTCCAATGGAAACCCGGTTTTCGCAACATGGGCATCGCGAAGATCCTCCCCGGTTTGTGGTGAGTTAACGCGGCTGGCCATGTTTCAGGCACCAATCGGATGTGTGGTGTCCGTGCAGATGCCACCTACCGGACATCGCCCCCTCGCTTCCGTGTGCGAGAACATTCTGCGCTTCGAAAAGGCTCGATGGCATCCATGTAATCCATACTCGACGCCTCCTGTAACAATATTTCTCGCATCCAAATGCTGGCCGCGTCTGCGTTATGAAGCGCGGGCCACTGGACTATCTCGTTAAAAGAAAGGGCGGAGAATGGATGCTTGACGATTCTTAATGGTATAGCATGTTCCAACTTCTTCACCAATCGCAAGGGCAGAGTCGCTATCCGGTTAGTACCCGATAGCAGGGGAGGGATTGACACGAAGCTAGGCACAACGAGCTCAACACGCATTTTAAAGCCGTGTTGACTCGACAACCATTGCTCAAGAGAAGGCCCTTTTGTGCTTCCAAACTTTGCCACGATATGTCCCAGCGAAAAATACTTCTCTAACGACAGTTGTTTCGTTAACAGGCTATTCCTCGGGCAGCCTACGCATACGAGCGTCTCCCCAAAGAGTTTGCGTTTGGGGTGCTCACTAGACATGAAAAGGTCGGGAAGGATAATAAAGTCGGCACTTCCTCGGCGTAGAAGCTCACTAGGTTCGTCATCAAGTGGCAGGAGCTCGAAACTGACCCCTGGCGCCTCTCGGGCTACACGCTCCGCGACCTTACCAAAAAATACAAGGGTCATAGAGTCCGAAAGAACGAACCTGAAACAGCGACCCGACTTCGCTGGGCAAAACGGGTCTGCGGAAATGATGGAAAACTGTATGTTGAGCAGGGAATCGCGCACCGCGACGGCGAGTGCGTCCGCACGCGGGGTGGTTAAGAAACTGCGCCCCCGCATAATAAAAAGCTCGTCGCCAAAATAGAGCCGGAGGCGGGCGATCGCAGCACTCATGGCGGGCTGGCTGAGGTTGATGCTCCGAGCAGCCGCTGTGACACTTCTCTCAGTCATCACGGCGTCGAACGCGACCAAAAGATTTAGATCAAGTCCCTTAAACCGCATAACCTATTGAACCCAGTTCGCCGGCCCTCAAGCCCCAGGGATACGGTCCGTAAGCGCAGATCGTAGGCGGATTCGTGACATGGTCAGGGTGTGATCTTGGATCGCCTCTGCCGGGATATCGTCCGTTAGGGGAGGCAACTGACGCGGCGTAGTACCAATCAAGAAATGATGAAAGCCGCCAACATAAGCTATCTAGTTGCATTTGAAGATGCATCCTATTTTATCCCTGAATACTCCCAATTAGGAGATGGTGGGGGTCTCATGGAAGGGCGCCGAGCCTTGTGAAGTGACGCATGGTCTGCTCTAGACAAAACAATAGATACGGGCAGAGAGATTACCTCCTGTCGGTAAATTGGGAGAGGTAGACTGCATCCCGACATGGCGATGTGACGAGAAACAGACGCGACACTTTGCCTCTTCGGCCGGCCGGACTAATCCTCGTTCAAGGGAGATTTTGAGGTGAGGCGGAACATCTCGAGCGGCCTGATGAGCAGCAGGAGCGCACGACAGAACCGATCCACGGGTGATCGTCAGATGTCCTTTGGCCGGTCCTTTGGATTGAACTGGACCATGGTTATCCAGTTGGCGGTGAGTGCCGGTTTGCTTTCGTGTTCTAGCTCGACAGTCACCTGGTAAGTCGTCATCAGAATACTGGCGCCGCGAAACCGGCCATTCAACAGCAAGAAGCGGCCCCGTACGCGACTGCCGGTCTTGACAGGCAACAGGAAGCGGACGCGATCGAAACCGTAGTTCAGGGTTATTGTTTGTTCCCGAATGTTCGGTAGGCCATTGAAGGTCATCGCTGGCAGAAGCGACAGTGTTAAGAAACCATGCGCGATCGTTCCTCCGAATGGGCCTTCCATCGCTGCGCGGTCAGGATCCACGTGGATAAACTGATGGTCATGTGTCGCATCGGCAAATAGGTTGATCATCGTTTGATCGACCGTCATCCAATCCGAAATGCTAAGTTCCTGACCAACCATGCCTGGTACGTCAGCAAGAGATATTGTCATTCACGTGACCTCAGTTACTGTGAGTTTGGTAATGTCTCGTGGACCAGGCCGTCATCGACCGCGTGCCGTTCACGCCATTCGTGCCCGCGAGCCGTAGTCGTTGTATTGCGGCCCTGCCCGCACATTGTCCTCTCCATACAAACTGCCAGCGTCAGCTTCGACGATCGCGCGCACAGTCATTCACTTTTGAACTCGGCATGCCTTACCAGTGTATGACGAGTTTGGTAAAATTGATTGTGAGGATGACACCAATTCACGCTATGGATATGGATGCAAAGATTGCTGCGCGCTGGCTCCGAATTTTTCAACGAGCAACATCCCTGGCTATTGTCTAGAAACAGAATTCCTGGCGTCTCGGCGTCGGGATAACGTGGCAACTTGCCAAAGCATGATGAACTTGAGGGACGAATCTCAACGCCGATCAAACCGTCTGACGGGGTGCGCCTTTGATCGCGCAAAATCGATTAGGCGATCGGCATCGCGGAACTCATCGTGGCCAGCGGTCGATGACCGCGCTAACAGGCCGGACATATGACCGCACCGTCCAATAGAGATTCATGCAACAAAAACCGTGCTAACTGCGCCGTTCCACGCATGCGTCGGAGCCCGAATTAAACGGCGAAAGTCCCACGCCGAAACATACCCGGAAAAGCTTGACACCTCGCCTGAATGAACGGGCAACAATCATTGCCTGTAGACCCCAGTAAACAGGGGGTGAGAACAACTTGGAAACCCGGCGCGCGATTTTCTCGGAACAAAGGGGCCGCTTCATCGGAATCGGCAGCCACGTCAGGCGCACAGAAAAGCGGCAGGTACTGCATTTCCCAGAAGGGTTAAACGCCGCCATGCTGCGGATCCAAGTAGATCGGGGTTGCGGTGCCAATTACGCTGGATGAGGGCGGAATCTCACCAGCGACGTGCCCCAGTCGATGAGAGCTCCGAATTCCACCAGGACAAAGTTCGCAAGCGCGGCTTTGAGGGCTATTATTCTTCTCGGAAAGCTCGCGCCACTTGATCCGCTAGTGGTTTAACGAGATATGCCAGCGCGGTCCGCTCGCTCGTCTGAATAAACGCCTCGACGGGCATCCCTGGGACGGGCGTGAGCTTTCCGACGCGCGCCCATTCTTCTTGCGGAATGTGAACCCGCAAGGTGTAGTAGCCTTGGCCGGTTCTTTGGTCGGTTGTGAGATCGGCCGCTATATCCGTAACGCGGCCATTCATCTGAGGCGTTGTGTTTTGGCTAAATGCTGAGAAACGGAGCCTGACATCCTGCCCCACGGCAACTTGGTCGATATCTTGGGGTGCAAGCTTGAGTTCTGCGGTGAAAGCATCGCTGCTTGGGACGATTTGCATGATCGTTTCGCCAGGCGTCACTACGGCGCCAACAGCGTGCACCGTCAGTTGGTGGACGGTTCCTGCCTGGGGAGCGCGGATATCTACATGCTGCAGCTCATCTCTTGCGGCTACCATGCGTTCGGAATATTCGCCGACCTCACTCTCTGCCTGACGCAGTTGATCCGAAATTTCAGTTCTCTGATCATCGTCGATCTGAATGATTTGAAGTTTTGTTTCTGCCATCTTTTCAGTTATCTCAGCGGTTGATGCAATGAGACTCCCGAGGTCTCCAGTGAGATCCGCCGCGTCGCGCTGCAAAGCGTAGACCCGGGTCGCAGGTATGACGCCTCGTTCGAACAGCGATTGTAGACTCGCCAGTTCCTTTTTGACGAGGGAGACGGCACCGCGTTTTCCATCCTGTTGGGCCGACAATCCTTCTGCCTGCTTCGAGAGCTGGTTTAACCGTTCGATCAGTTGTGCCTTTCGTCCTGCCCTCGACGCACGGCGATCATTGAACAGTCGCTGTTCCCCCTCGATGATTTTGGCTACTTCAACGTTCCCTTGATGACTGAAGAAGGATTTAGGAAAATCGATCACCTCTTTTGAGTCGCGTTCTGCCAAGAGGCGCGCTATTCGCGCCGAAAGCTCTTTCAGCCGCTTGCAAATGACCGCCAGATTCGCTCGATGCTGGATATCGTTCAAATGGACGAGCAACTGTCCGGCGAGGACACGGTCTCCGTTCTTGACGAACACATCACTGACAGTACCACCGCTTTGGTGCCTGATTGTCTTCACATAGCTATCAACAACGAGCGTGCCCGAAGCAATGACGGCTCCGCGCAGGTGAACGGTTGCTGCAAGCCCCCCCAAGACCCCAAACAGCAGGAATATTGTAGCAAAGGCAACCAAAGTGAGGCGGCGGATTGAGCGCTCGGCTACAGGAGCGTAGTCTTGAACCATCGCGCCATTATTTTGACTGATAGAAGCATCGTTCGTCATGACTGCGTCGTCCTTCGCAGCACCTCATCTTTCCAGCCAAATGACCTTGTGTGACCGTCCTCGAGCACAAGCACTTTGTCGACTGCTTCAAGTGCACTGGGGCGATGGGCGATAACGACTGCTATGCCTCCCCTCGATCGAATCCCCATAATCGCGCGCGACAGTGCTTTGTCGCCGTCTGCATCAAGATTAGAATTGGGTTCATCGAGCACAACCAAAAAAGGGTCGCCATAGAGCGCCCTCGCCAGCCCGATTCGCTGTCGTTGCCCCCGCAGATAGGACGGAGCCCTGCTCTCCGATTCTTGTGTTGAAGCCGTCTTTGAATTGAACAACCATGTCATAGACGCCAGCCGCCTTCGCCGCGTGAATGATTTTTTCTGATGAGGCGTCCGGGTCATGGCGAGCTATGTTGTCTGCGATCGTCCCTCCGAAGAGAGCAACATCTTGTGAGAGGTATCCAATATAGGTGCCAAGCAACTGGGGACCCCATTGGGAGACTGCGGCGCCATCCAAGCGTACGGTGCCGGCGACCGGTTGCCACAGCCCCACCAATCCTCGACCAAGAGAGGATTTACCTGAGGCGCTGGGACCGATCACGCCCAGTGCCTGTCCCGAACGAAGCTCAAATGCAATGCCGCGGACGATAGTGTTTCGCGCGCCGGGCGCCGCGAGGTGTAGATTTTCGACAGTGAGAACCTCGGTAGGTCGTCCCAATACCACCTCCTTCCTTGTCGGAGGAATGACATCGGCGAGTCGGATAAGACGTGACCAACTTTCCCGGGCTCTAGCAAATCCCTTCCATTGGCCAATCGCCAGTTCGACTGGCGCCAGGGCGCGGCTCATCAAAATAGAACTGGCGATCATTGTGCCCCCCGTCGCTTCCTGCCGGATGACCAAACTTGCACCGACTCCAAGCATTATGGATTGGAGCATCATACGTAAAATCCGGGACAAGGTTGCCAAAGAGATAGTTGCAGAAATTGAACTAAAATGATTATCAAGATAACGGCGGTTTACGTCAGCCCATTTTCGGCCAAGCAGATGGCCAAACCCCATTGCCAAGACTGCCTCCGAATTCCGCCTGCAAGACTGGGCGAGAGCAAGCCGTTCTGTCGAGACCTCGGCGGCCTCTTTTGCAGGCTGACGCGATTTGTGCTCGGCCAGAATGGTCAGCGCGACCAGGGTGACCGCTCCCGCAAGAGCAGTAACTCCTATCCAGACGTGAAACAAAAAGCAAAGTCCAAGGTAGAACGGCATCCAGGGAATATCGAACAAAGCTGTCGGGCCAAGACCGGACAGGAAACCTCTAACCGTGTCCAGGTCGCGCACAGACTGAAGGCCGTCGTCCGGCGTCTGCATGTGGTTGGATTGGATGAAAAGCGATTGGTAGACCACCCTTCCGAACCGCTCATCAACGGACATGCCGACTCGCATGAGCAGTTGCGACCGGATGAATTCAAGTATTCCCTGAAAGACGTACAAGGTCGCTGCGATTACCCCGAGGCCAACGAGGGTCGGGAGGCTATGGGCCGGAATTACCCGATCATAAACTTGCAGCATGAAGAATGAGCCCGTCATCGCAAGCACGTTGATCGCGGCGCTAGTCGCAGCAATGCCGGGAAAAGCATTTTTCAGCGACAATAGGATTGTCACGAAAAACAACTGTGGTCGATTTGGGTTGCTGTGAGACAAAATCATAGAGTATTCCTGCGTCTGTAACGCTCAAGCCGTGCGGAATAGTGTCACCATCGCGACTTCATCTAGCGACTTATCTCTTATGTTTGGTGCTTGGCTCGTCTCAGGGACGACCAGTTGAGAATGGGAAACCGATATGTGCTGGCTGCCCCGCTGCGCATTCCCAGTTTCGGATACGCCCAGTGCCTCTCATTTCAGAGGGAGGCACCGGGTTACGTTGTGTGTCGAAGTTACGACACCAGACTGTGTTGACTGACCTCAACTCCCAGCTGGAAGTATTCCACGAATTCTTCAGGTCAGATGAAGGCGAAGTTCGACGCCGTCATGGTGGCAAGGTCCGCCAGGGTTAGATGGTTCAGCTCCGCGAAGCTGTCAGCGTGGTTTGCGGAGTCGACGTAAGCCACCATCGCGACGGTGGTCCAGGAGTCATGGTACACGATGATGTCGCCAGCGTTCTCGCCGGAAATCGCTTTGGCGGCTGCGGAAGCAGACGCGTAAGTTTGGTCGGTGAGCACCACCACATGCTGGCCCTTTGCGTGCGCCGCTGCGCCGCTATAGAAGGTGTCCACAAACGAACCCGGCACTCCGCTGGAGTGGTCGACAAAGTTTGCGCCGGGTTGATCTCCGCCCAAGCCTTTTGCATCAAAGGTAAATCGGTCCTGCTTGGGGTCGAAATCGTCAACGATGGCGTAGCTCCTGTCGCCCCCGATCATCGGGTCGTGGAAAGAAAACACAAACGCGTCGGCGTCGGCTCCACCCTTCATAAGATCAATGCCATCCCCTGCGATGAGAGTGTCCTTTCCCGGGCCACCTCCGAGTACGTCGTACCCCTCAAGCCCTTTAGGAATGTTGCGCGGCGCGTTCGGCGCGTCGCTGTACAGGAGATCATCTCCCTCCTGACCATAAAGGGTGTCGGAACCCTCGCCGCCCCAGACAATGTCGTGACCCTCACCGGCGAAAACCAGGTCATGCCCTTTGCCGCCGTCGATCCAGTCATCACCGTTGCGAGCTTGGATCCAATCTCCTTCGCCGCGGCCATTGATTATATCGTTGCCGTCTGTACCGCTGATGTTATTGCCACGATGATCGCCGTCTATTTTCATCACATGTACTCCATAAGAGGCAGCTCCGATGCTGCCTGCCCCTTATGTCGTCCGAAATGGTTCCTGGGAAATCGATTGATGTGATCGCATGCATAGACGCTGCAAATGCCGCGCCGCCGGTTTAGGCCTCGAAGCTCCAGGAGATTGTAACAGGACATGGCGAGGCGCGCATTCGTTCGACGCAGGTGGGAGCGCTCCACACGTTGCTTGATACAGCCTCCTTTTGACATGATAGCCGCTCCACCTGAGTTGAAAGCTATTGGAACGTGAGCGGACTCAACCACTCAGTCGATTTGTGCCTTTTCGTATTCACCGTTGGCGCACGAAAACCTCACTTGAGTTTGAACATCTTGTTATTGGATTTCGTCCACCGCTGGTTCCCTGGCCAGCGCAGCGGTCATCCGGTCCCGATCGAGATCTCCCTCCCAATTAGCGACGACGAGCGTCGCTATTGCATTGCCGATTAGATTGGTGATTGCCCGGCTTTCCGACATAAAACGGTCGATTCCGAGGATCAGCGCCATACCGGCGACCGGCACCGAGGGCACCGCGGAAAGCGTCGCTGCAAGCGTTATAAAGCCGGCACCTGTGATGCCGGCCGAACCCTTTGAACTCAGCATGGCAACCAATAGAAGCAGGATTTGATCCGCCAGCGTGAGCGGCGTGTCCGTTGCTTGGGCGATGAAAAGTGAAGCCAACGTCATGTAGATGTTTGTGCCGTCGAGATTGAAAGAATATCCGGTCGGGACAACGAGTCCAACGACCGACCGCTTGCAGCCCGCCCGCTCCATCTTCGCCATTAAGCCCGGCAGAGCCGCTTCCGACGAGGATGTCCCCAGGACGAGCAAGATCTCCTCCTTGATGTAAGCGATCAAAGCGATGATCGAGAATCCATTGCATCGCGCGACAGTCCCGAGCACGACGAGGATAAAGAGGAGCGACGTGAGGTAAAAAGTGCCGATCAGCATTACCAGGTTAATAAGGGAGGCAATGCCATATTTACCAATGGTGAATGCCATCGCGCCGAAAGCTCCTACCGGAGCAGCTTTCATCAGCACGGCCGTAAGCTTGAAGATCGGTTCCGTAAGTGCATTCAGGAACCTGACCACCGGTTGACCATGATCGCCGACCATTGCGATTGCTATTCCAAAAAGTACCGAGATGAACAGCACCTGAAGGATATTGCCATCCGCGAAGGCGCCGACGATGGTGTTTGGAATGATGTTCATAAGAAAGCTCACCGCAGTCGTCCCGTGAGCGTTTGCCGCGTAGCCGGCGACGGCTTTTGGATCAAGTGTCGCGGGATTGATGTGCATCCCAGCGCCCGGCTGAAGGAGATTGGCGACCATAAGGCCAACAGCGAGTGCCAAGGTCGAAAACACAGTGAAATAGAGAATCGCCTTTCCGGCAACACGTCCAACTTTCCTCAGGTCAGCCATTCCGGCAATGCCGGTTGTAACCGTCAAGAATATGACCGGCGCAATAATCATACTGACGAGCTTGATGAATGCATCCCCTAGTGGTTTCAAAGAAGCACCGAGGTCAGGATAAAAATTGCCTACCAGAATGCCAGCGACGATTGCAGTGAGAACCTGCACGTATAGATGACGGTAAAACGGCACCTTACGAGGGGTCTCTGCGGCTTGATTCGCAATCATTGTCGGTCCTCTTTATAGCTTCCAAAGCGTTCTCTACGCCGTTGACGTGGCAACCGGCTGGGACTGCGCTCACCGACCGGTTTTTTGCAGGTTTTTCGCCTTCTTCTGGTCCGAAGCAGGTCTGGCGCTCCATGCGCTGTCGGCAACTTTGTGCAACCCATAGAGATATGGCCATCAGCCTCGCAGAGTTTGCGGGAAAGGTATTTCTTCCACCCGCAGGCTATTGGTGTTGCCCGCCGCAAGTGCTGGAACATGCTTCCTAGCAAATGACTGAGCTCAGACCGATCGTACAGACCTACCGCCCGCCAAAGATGGTCTTGACCCATAGTCGGACCAGCGAGCGTTTCGGCAAAGAAGGCTCTCATTGCATTATCTCGTCGCGCATGCGCGGGGAGCAGACCGAGTAGAACTTCTTCCTCCGCCCTCGATTCAGCGGCTTGCAGGTTTGGCACTGCGAAGGATTGTAAAACGGCGGCGGGGGCGGAGAGGCAAAGGGCGTCGTCTAACTCGGTTGCGGAAATTCCTTTCGAGCTACTTACAGTCATAGATCTGGCAGCGCCTTTTTTTAGTACATGTAGAAGGCCGCTCGTTGATAGATGACAATCGAAAGCCATCTCGCAATTCACAGCGGCTCGAGATCCATCGATTGCGACGATTACCGTTGGCCGCCCCCGATCGACTATTCGTCACCGACCTTACCCAACTTGTGCAAATCGTGAGACTGTGCTTCTGAGCTTGCATCCTGCGACCCATGATTTTCCGTGTTGCGGCACCAAGCATTGGCTGCCTGGTAATTGGCAATCAAGAATCATGCCAATTTGGATTTGGCTTCGCATCTCCCGGATTTGGGCTCTTTGTTCGGTGAAGCATGCAGACGTGCATGAGGGGTGTGTCGGGAAATCGACGGACATAGCGCCGAATGTCGCAAAGCCGTTGGCAAACGCTCCGGCGTGTCCCGCTCTCGAAATGTTCTTGAGCAGCAGGATTTCGCTTGGGTGGACTTGCCATCGTTGCCATGATAACGCCACTTTATCGCGTGGCCACTGATGGTGAACAGCAACTTCCTTATCGCCTATGCAGTCGCTGGTGGACCTCAAGGCTGAGCTGAATCCAACCGATGGACCAACTCTTAACGAGCATACCGCATCGCCATGAAGCGTGTACGACAACGCGCATGACTTTTGTCTGTTCATTTGCACTGAGAGCTGACCCGGGGTTGGAGTGACCCCCTCGGGCTGGGCCACGGGGTACGAAAAAACACACGCTCTGTGGGCCTCAATCGGAGAAGGCTCATGAAGTCCCGAGGACCATATCGACGGCATTCGACGCCGTTCAAGCTGCAGCTTTGCCAGGATATTCGAAACGGTGTCATTGGACGGTGCGACACGCAACGCACTTACGGCGTTTCGGCCAACCTTATCCAGTTGTGGTTGACGCAGTTTGACGGCGGCGAACTGAGCGATGAAGAGGCAGAGGCGAGCGACATCGCCGAATATGAGGCGCAGATCGCGGCGCCGAACGCAAAGTCGGCCAGCTCACGATGGAGTTGGACCTGGTTTTAAAACCACTCCGCAGCAGCCGATCGCCGGCAGCAACGAGAACTCCTCCATCGTCACCGGCCCGCGGCCTGCCCCGTCTGACGGGGTTGCAAGAAGATCGACCTCCCGAGATGCAGCTACTACTAATGCTCCGCAGCAAGGGCCTTGAATCGAGGACGTTCAGGACGAATTTCCCTGCTACGGCTATCGCCGCGTGACGCACGAGCTTCACCGACGGGGGCACCTCGTCAATCACAAGCGCGTGGCTCGTGTCATGCGGGCCAATGGATTGGGCATCAAACCTCGAAACCGCTATGTTCGAACGACGGACGGTGGCCACGATTCACCGATCTACCCGAAACTCTACGGCAACCCCGGCGAGGCCCAACATGGTCTGGGTGGCTGAGTTTTCCTATATCCGCATCGCCGCGAGCTTCTGCTATCTCGCTGTTATTCTCGATGCCTGCAGTCGGAAAGTCGTCGGCCGTGGTCTGTCAAAGCGACTGGACACGCCGTTAGCGCTGGCGTCGTTGCATTCAGCGATCGAAAATAGGAGGCCTCCGCCGGGCTGCATTCACTGCGCGGGACCGCGGATGCCAATACGCAAGCGAAACCTACCGACAGGCGCTTGATGCGGCCGGTCTGATAGGCTCCATGAGCGCCGTCGGAACCCATATCACAATGCGCAGGCGGAGAGCTTTATGAAGACATTCAAGGTGGAGGATATCTACCCCGCAGGCTACGAGACCTTTGCAGACGTGGCCGAGCGGTTGCCGAGGTTCATCGAGGAGGTCTACAATTACACAAGCGGCTGCACTCGGCCCGTGGCTACAGATCGCCAGCAGAATTTGAAACCCAACTCGCCCACTGGCTGGCTTGGTTTGAAGCGCCTCGCTGGTCCAGCCCGAGGGGTTCACTCCAACCCCGGGTCAGCTCTCAGTGCAAATCAACAGCGTGATGAAGCCTTACGGCGACATGAGCGTGGCGAGCGCACTAGGCGAGGTTGCGCCTGCTTGCGTCACCATAAGTTTCTACCCTCCGTCAAAGCATCGAGCCAACGGCGTCTGCAAGCAATCCATAACATGGATGTATCGCATTCACACAATCGATTTTACGAATTGCCGGGCATGCTCCATTAGAAGAACAACAATCGACTGAAAGCAAGTACGCCGGCACCTGCTGCCGACGATCTTCTTAGTTATGGGCGAGTGCGGCAAATCGGCCGAAATCGATCCAGCGAATGAAAGCACCTTTCACATCGTCGCTGCGGATTCCTGCGGCTGACCAAGGTGCCTAAGGTCTTAGTTCATCCAGTTAAGCCGGGAATTTCATCAGGTCTTCTATGCCGCGCGACTTTCGAGCCGATGTCCATGCCTTGCGGGGTCTAGCTGCCCTGCTGGTTGTCTTTTATCATACCCAAGTCGCGTCGTTTGGTTATCTCGGCGTTGATATTTTCTTCGTAATTTCGGGCTTTCTGATCACCGGCCTCATCGCGACCGAGCTTGAGCAGGCACGGTTCAGCTTTTGGGAATTCTATTATCGTCGTGCGAAGCGTCTGTTGCCCGCCGCCTATGTGGTCATTGCGCTCACGACGATCGCTGCACCCTTCTTCCTGTCAGATATGGGCCTACGGGACTTCCGAACTCAGGTCCTCGGGGCGCTCACATTCACCAGCAACATCGTTCTCTGGACTCAGGCGGACTATTTCGGCGGATCCGCCGAAACGAAGCCTCTCCTGCATTTCTGGTCGCTCGCTGTCGAAGAACAGTGTTATCTGCTGCTTCCTGCTTTCTTGGCCTTGTCTCCCAAGAGATGGTGGCTCACAATGGTTGGTTCACTTCTGGTTGCCAGTCTGGCACTGTGTCTCTACGTGGCCTTTCGTGACCCATCCGCAGCATTTTATCTTTTGCCGACCCGCTTTTGGGAAATAGCGATTGGTTCGCTCGGGGCATTGCTTCCCGCCAGCGCTCGCGTGACTGCCAAGTTTGCGGCGCTGCGCCTCCCGGCGCTCGTGCTTATCCTCCTTATTCCCTTTGGACCTTCTGGTTTGCAGAACCCGATCGTGAATGCCGCTTTGGTCTGCTTGGCAACCCTGATCCTCCTGCTGTCGCCCAACAAGGATAATGTGGCAGTTCGAAGCATGGCAAGGATTGGGGATATCTCGTACTCGCTCTATCTGATCCATTGGCCGGTGCTTGTATATGTGCGGGCTGCCTGGCTGGAAGAGCCTCCTTCGCTTGCGATCTATGCGGCAGTTGCCTTCTCAGTTGTAGCGAGCTTGGTACTTCACCGTTTCGTGGAAAAGCCGTTCCAGCGGGGATTCGTCACATCTCGTGGACGGATGGCCTCAGGACTCGTTGCCGCAACGGTTCTTCTCGGCTTCGCACTGTCAGTCGACATTGGCGCAGCCGAAAGTAAGGGTGGCTTTTCCGAGAGCCGACGGATCAATTACGGCCTGGCAAGGGAATGTGATCGCACATCTGGATCGCGGCCTCAGGGCATTCTGGAGGCCTGCCAGACGACAGACAGGCCCGAATTGCTGGTCTGGGGCGATTCATTTGCCATGGCACTGGTTCCCGGCTTGGCCAAAACGGTCGGAGAGGCCGGCCTGGCTCAGCTCACAATGAGCGGATGCTCCCCCGCCATCGGCGTTGCTGCCATCTCCAAGCGCGCAGTGTCTCTCTCCTTTGGTGAGGACTGTATCCGCTTCAATGACAGTGTTTTGAATACCCTGAAAAATCGGCCGGAGATAAGGACCGTCGTCATTTCGAGTCCATTTGACGCCCCTGACTCCAAAGACTTCATGCTGCTTAAAAGACGTGACGGGACATTCACGGAAGTTGAAACGTCGGTAGATGAAGCGATTGAGGGTATCAAGTCTCTCGTCGAGGCAGTTCGCGCTTTGGGTAGGCGAGTGGTCATAGTTGCTCCCCCGCCAGTCGCAGGCTTCGATATCGGCGATTGCCTTGAGCGAAAGGTGAGTGGAGGTCTTATGCTCGGGCGGCACAGTGATTGCAAAATCGATGTCATCGATTACCGCCGGATGCGATCCCGCACTCTCGATCTCTTAAACCAGGTCGCCGTGAAAGCTGACGTCGAGGTTGTCTCTTACCACGACTTTCTCTGCGACGACACAAAATGCAGAACTGAGATCGATGGTAAATTCCTCTACCGGGACAGCGGCCACCTTTCCTACCAGGGATCAGAGATCATCGCTCGAAAGACAGGACTTGTTGAGAGGCTGATCAGGGCTGCTCGTTAGAGCATTTTCGAGATAGACTCTGTTTCAAGACGAATTTTCTAGGCGGAGTGAACCGCGAGCACTTTCGCGTAGCCTGCAATGAAAAGCGCACGAGGATTTCGGACGCCCGCCGCGCCGACCTGAATGTGTTTCGGCGTGGAATATTGGCTCTGACGCACATTTGGTGCAATTCTCTCATGACGCGCCGATCAGGCGGGCTTGAAGAAGATCAAGCTTTCCGCGACCGTACATCTGGCGCTTCACCAGTTTAAGCTTGGTGATCTGCCCCTCGGTTTGTCCGTTGGACCACGGTGAGACGATCGCTGCCCGGCGATCTGCTGCGGGAGGGTGAAGACCACGTGGAAATAGCCGACAGGCAGAAGATCGGCCTGTCGGGCAACAAGCCAGTCACGGCTCGCTTGTCCCTGACACTTTGGGCAATGCCGGTTGCGACAGAATTATAGGCGATGCGGAACGCTGCGCAGTCCTGACATTGCTGGACATGCCCGCCCAGGCGAGCGGTCCGGCACATCTCGACCGCACTCATGACCCGGCGTTCGACACGCCCGAGATGGGTGTCATGGGTTTGACGATATCTTTCCCCGTGGCGGCGAAAAATATCCGCCACCTCCAGTCCCGCCGCCATGGCGAAGCTTACTCAGCTTGGCGGCACCACCTCCAGCGTCAGCCGGTCGAGCGGGCTGGTCGTGCTGCGGATCAGGATTACTCGGCGTTGGGCCAAGCGCGGCTCAAGGCCGACAGCACCGCATGATCAGCGAACCCGTTCCGCCTACATATTTGGTGCCATCTGTCCGAAGAAGGGCAAGGCGGCGGCTCTCGTCATGCCGTGGTGTGACACTCATGCGATGAACCAGCATCTCATCGAAATCTCCCGAAACGTCGCCGACGATGCCCCCGCCATCCTCATCATGGACCAGGCAGGTTGGCACATGTCAAACAACTTGGCCGTTCCAGCCAACATCACCATCCTGCCCCTACCTGCCAAATCGCCAGAACTTAACCCTGTCGAAAACATCTGGCAGTTCTGATCAATGAGGGTTGGTATAAGTCACCTCCATCCGAGATCGCCGAGGCCTACGAGGCGATTGGAATCTAGAATACTCCGGTTCCATAAGATATCTTACCTGATTTTGCACAGCTGACGATGTATCGTTGGCTATGTAATACGCGTCCACCTCTAATTTCTTTGCTGATAACCTTGCCACAGCCCAACGGCCAAAACCAATGTGCTGGCTCGCCGGTGGCTCCCTGGTGTCCGCTCTAAACGCGACGCCGCTTATTTCTCGGCTCCGCCCGGCTTTGAAAACTGCACGCCAGCGCCGCCCCCGTTTTCGGAGATAAATTCCACTCCGGCATTCTCGAATGCGATACGTATCACTTCTAGCGTCGAGGCATGGCTGGACCGGCCTGCTGTCCTTTCCATCACAGCCTGTGAAGAATGCGGTCCATTCACCGGGGACGCTGGCGCCGTGAATAAGGCAGATCGGTCTAGGCCGACCCTCCCGTCCCATTCCAACGCCACTGTCTTCGACATCGTTGCTTTATCTGCCGGAACCTCTGCCGATGATCGCAGTTCTTCATCTCGCCAAATGATGGAGTTTCCATGGACATCTCTAGCACCCGCAGCATCTTATCGGACAGACCCGCGCAGGCCGCCGGGAGCCTCCTGAACGCCCGACTGTCAAAAGGTTACAGCGTGAGCGAACTCGCTATCGCGACCGGCCTGACCGAGACCGAGATCAGGCTCGCGGAAGACGGGCGAATGCAGAACCCGGACTACATCCGCCGTATCAAATCGGCGCTCGCGTAGAGCGCGGAATATCAATGGACGACTTTCGTTCGGAATTTTTCGATACGATCCAGGACCTCTGCGATGTCGCGGAAGGTGCCACGCAGTTTGACCGAGCTGTATGGAAAGCCGAGTACCTCACCCGATCTGGCCACTGGTACAATTACTATGGGATCGTCAGAGGCGGGAAGGCAGCGTCGATCGGTCACGACTACGATTGTCGTACGGGCATTTCGCATGACGCCGACGCTCACACTTTCGTATTCACGCTCCTCGACTTCGCGACCAATGACGCGATTGCCTCGTATTGCGGCGGACGCTATGCCGCGACGGACATTATGGAGGAGGTTGAGACCTCGGGACTGCGGTCGTCGGAGGTTCTCCGGATCGGCGTCGAGGTGCGCGAGCGGTTGGCATGTGGTCGCGCCGTGATGACGGTGACTGATTTCGCGTTCGTCGGTCTGCTCCAGGATATACGGGAAGATCTCAAGCCGCGGTGCCTTTCATTGCGGGAACAGGTTTCGCCGAAATGGTGCCGGGGGCGGCGCTTCATCGGAAGCGCTCCTCAGTTCGTCGGCAGTGGCTGAGACGATAGTTCTAGTCGTGAACTTCCGCCCAGTGGGGATATGTCACATAGGCCGTGAGCGCTCCCTCCCCCTCCGTCGTAATCGTCACCGCCTCCCCCTTGGGCATGTAGACGATCTCGCCCGGACCCGCCGTGACGGTGCCAGCTCCCGTCGAGACCGCTAGCCGTCCTTCCAGAACGATCATGACGTCATCGACTGCTATGGTTTCTGTGAGGGTCTGACCCGGTGCGTACCGGCCGTACCCGATGGTGATCGGCCCGCCGTTCTTCTCGTCGACCAGGTTTCCAACGAGTATATCGGCATCCTGTCCCGGGGACCTGACCAGGTTCGCGTCCGCGACATTGAATTTCTGGACTTTCATCGCTTTCTCCCGTTTTTCGACGGAGGTAGCGCGGCTGCCGAGGATGCCAAGACCGACTACGGCACGGAGACACGCATGTCGCCGAACGGGTTCCTTGTTCCAACACCTGCCAGAGACGTCTCATAGGGATCGGGGTAACGAGGACCATCCACGGCCTCTACAAGACGATCGACGACGTCATGTAACCCTCGAGCGAGATGGTTTCTGGTTCATCAGGATGCCTCATGCGGAACCACAGCCAAGATCGCTCGTTTATCGCCGAGATCAAGGAGACCAGACATGCCCAGCGGCCCACTCAAAGCGCTTCTCGCCGTCCTCGCGGTCGCGGGATATCAGAACCGCGACCGGATCGCCGAAATCCTAAAAGGCGTAACCGAGCGCCAACGGACGTCGCCGGGTGGAGCGACACAGGGAAGCGCGTCGAATGCAGCCCCCGGATCGGATGCCGGTATCGACGACATTCTTAACAGGTTGCGGACAGGCGGACTTGGAAGCTTGGTCAGTGGTGGCAGCATCGGGTCGATACTGAACAGCGGCTTGAGCGACCTGCTAGACCAATTCCGTGAGGCCGGGCAGGAGAAGAAAGCTGAGTCATGGGTCAAGCCCGGGGCGAACGATCCGATCAATAACAGCGAGCTCGCTTCAGCGCTGGGACCAGATGTCCTGCGAGACATAGCTGCGCGAACCGGCATGTCAGAAGAGGAAATCCTAAAGCGCCTCTCCGAGAACCTGCCCAATGCAGTCGACGGCCTTACACCGGATGGAACGGTTCCGCCTGCATCCGCCACTTGACCCTGACGTAGGTTCAGCAAAACAGTCTTGTCGGCGACTTCCTCAAGAGGCAGGCGCGAGTACAGCTTATCGATCGGCACTAGCTGTCAGCCGCGTGGCGACCCCCAATGCGAGCGCACAGAGGCTGAAGGTTCCTCCCATCAAGCAGACTCCCGGCCAGCCGAGCCAGCCGTAGGCGGACGTTCCCGTGATCGCCCCAATGGCGCTGCCGACAGAGTAGAACATCATATAGCCGCCGATCAGCTGACCGCTGCGTTGTGGATCCAGAGCCACGACGACGCTGAGATTGGTGACGTGGACGGCTTGGACTGCCAGGTCGAGCAACAACACGCCTGCCAGCATCAGCGGAATGGAAAACGGAAGGAAGGCGATCAGCCCCCAGGATGCCAGCAAGAGCACCAGAGAGACCCCCGTCGTCCATTTGCCATGGCCGCGATCAGCAAGTCTTCCGGCATAGTTCGCGGCAATCGCTCCAGCCAGTCCGACGAGACCGAATAGACCAATCCTGGTATGCGAATAGGAAAACGGCGAAGCGCTGAGCGGCAGGACCAAGGCTGTCCAGAACGTGCTGAAGGACGCGAAGATGATGAGCGCGAGGCCCCCTCTAAGAAGCAGGACCGGTTCGCGCAGGAACGTGCGTGGGATAGAGATAAGCGCATCGACATAAGTCCCGGAACCTGGCCCTGCGGAATGCTTGGGCAGCACCGAATTCAGGACTCCGACCATGACGACCATGGATAGCGCAGAGGCCATATACACCGCCCGCCATCCGCCGACATCAGCAACCACACCGGCTACCGAACGCGCAGCCAGGATGCCGGTGACGACGCCGCTGGTGACCATGCCGACGACCCTGCCCCGCTGGGCCGCCGTAGCCAGGGCCGCCGCATGGGCGACAAGTATCTGCACCAGGACCGCCAGCAGCCCCACAACGGCCATGCCGAGGAGAAGGATCATTTTCGACCCTGCAGTCGCCACGACCACGAGAGCGATAGCCGCCAGCAGTCCTTGGACCTTGACGAGACTTCGCCGATCCACAAGGTCGCTGATCGGCACGATGAAGATCAAGCCCAACCCATAGCCGACCTGGGTCAGCGTCACGATGAGACCGATGGCGGCTGGCGAAATGGCAAGGTCCTTCGCCATGAGGTCAAGCAATGGCTGGGCATAATACACGTTGGCCACGCTGAGGCCCGCCGCCGCCGCCATGACGAGTGACTGTAATCCCGACAAGCCGTCTCTTTGCGTCTCTTGAGTAAAACGGGTTGACCTGGCATCCATTGGGTTCCTCGTGTTCTCGTTCCAATTCCTTGTTGAGACCACTTGGCTTGGTTTGATTCTAGTTCTAAGTTAGAACCAGTTTGAGCCGAGGGAGATCACCGATGGTGAAACGTGTCAGCCAGTGGAATGCTGGATGCCCGGTAGCCCGTTCGCTGGATGTAATCGGCGACTGGTGGTCCCTGCTGATAATCCGGGACGCCTTTGACGGCTCGCGCCGGTTCGGCGAGTTTCAGTCAGGACTGGGCATAGGCAAAGCGGTGCTGGCGACCCGATTGCGCGACCTCGTGGAACGAGGGATTTTCGAAACCGCGCCAGCCTCAGACGGGACCGCCTATCGGGAATACATTCTTACGGCGAAAGGGCGCGGCTTGTTCCCGGTGATCGTAGCGCTCCGTCAATGGGGTGAGGACCACCTGTTCGCTCCCGGCGAAAAGCGGTCTTTACTCGTGGACAGGGAGAAAGGCGCACCGATCGCACAGCTTGAAGTTCGATCGAGGGATGGTCGCTCTCTTGCTTGGTTCGACACTCAGGTGCTGGCGGAAAGCAGTTGTTTGCCGGGAAGCCGATGATCGCCTACAGCGCTATCCTGTCACGACGACTTTCGACCAAAACGGACGTCGAGATTCGCGTTGGGGAACGGCTGCGTTGGGCCTCCTTGTCAGCCATAGATGCAGATGATGCATCTCCCTCGCACGAAAGTCCCGCTCCCGGAAGACTGTGGTTTCATGTGGGCCTACTCCGGTCGGGAGATCGACCGTCTTTTGCCGAACGCGGACCAGGATGAAATGCGACGGTAAGCAAGGGCCGCGCTGGCGGTAAGCCGGAGGGAATGGAAGACGGCGGACAAGCGTGTTGGATATACGAAGGCGAAAAAAGCCGAGGAGTAAATGGCAGATGTCGAGGAGGCGTTGGCAAAGGAATTGTGGAGCGCGGCGCCTCGATCTGTCGCCGGCGTCGTGGTGAAGCTGCATTCCCTCTTGGAAATGGAGGATCCACACTCTGCCCTACAGGAAGCGCCGTGGCCGGAGCTTCGGACGATCCTAGCCGATCTTGTGCGAATTTGCGCAGGTCCGAATGCGATCTAAGCGGGGCCGACCAACTCACAAACGAGCGCTCAATCCTGTCGATATATCGCCTCTACATCGTTGATATCGTTTGCAATATTTCCGTCTCGCGCCCATTCTGCCTTGATATTGGGAGGGTGCCATGACGAAAGACAGTCGGACCTCTGCAGTCAAACCGCGATCGATGCGGAATACCCAACGTATGATCGAACGCGCCGACCCCATCTTCGCTCTTGCGTTTGATGCAGGTGTGATGGGACTGAGCGCGAAGTCGGTTGAACGACGCCTCGTTCATGTTAGGGACCGCCAGAACGGCACCCGCGAAGTCGTCGACTTCGTCCGCTGTTCCTACCTCGGTCTCGACAATCACCCAGCCATCATCGCAGGGGCCATCGAAGCGATCGCGGATTATGGCTCCCTGCACTGGTCCTGCGCACGCACACGCCTCAATTTCGGGCTGCTCGTGGACCTTGAGGAGAACCTGTCCGATCTGTTTCAGGCGCATGTCATCACGTTCTCGACAGTGCTTGCCGCCAATCTGAGTGCCATGCCGATCCTGGCTTCCGGTTACCTGACCGGAGGTAAGAAACCGCTTGTCGTCTTCGACCGGCTGGTCCACGCGACGCTGGCGGTCCACAAGCCGCTCGTCGCTGCCGAGACCACGGTGCTCACCATCGATCACAATGATGTCGATATGCTCGAGCAGATCTGTCGGGCAAACCCAATCGTGGCCTTTGTCTGCGATGGTCTCTATTCCATGGGCGGTGCAGCCCCGATCGATGAACTGCTCAGGCTGCAACGGCAATACGGATTATTCCTCTACATCGATGACGCCCACGGCATATCGCTTTTCGGTTTCCGAGGGGAAGGCTATGCCCGATCGTCCATCGGCGAGGAGTTCGGGGATCGCACCATCATCGCCGCGTCGCTTGGCAAGGGTTTTGGCGCCTCAGGCGCGCTGCTCATGCTCGGGTCGCAACGCCAGGAAGACCTCTTTCGGCGGTTCGCGCTGGCATTCGCCTTTTCGGTTTCTATCAATCTTGCCGGCATCGGCGGCGCGATCGCATCGGCCAATCTTCACCGCACCCAGGAGCTCCTCGATCGCCAGATCGCATTGGGAGAGCGGATCAAACAGTTCGATGCCATGATCGAAACCGAGCAGACCTCCCTGCCCTTTCCGATCCGCACCATCATGCTCGGAGACGAGCGTGCGGCTATTTCAGCGGCGCGCCAGTTGCTCGACCGCGGCCTCTATACGTCCGCGATCTTTTTTCCGACGGTGGCCCAGGGAAGAGCGGGTTTGCGCGTTTGCCCGACGGCCAGTCATCTGGTCGAAGAAGTCGACTGGTTAGGCCGCGAACTGAGGTCCATTATCGACGGACCTGCGGCCGACGGATCGGGGCCGCGGCCATGCTGATCACCGACGTCTCCGCGGCAGCAAATCGGCGGGCGCGACGCGTCATGCCCATGGGAAACACAAGAAGCTCAGCATTTGCCACGCCATATCCTATCTATCTTGCATCAGGTGAGGGAGCCTATGTCACGGACGTGGATGGCAACCGCTATCTCGACTTTCAGAACAACTTCACCGCGCTGATCCACGGTTATGGTCATGCCGACGTCACAAGCGCATTGCTGGCGCAATTGATGAAGGGCTTGAGCTTTGCGAACCCAACATTCCCCGAGATCGAACTCGCGGAGCTTCTCTGCGACCGGGTAGCGCATTTCGAGCAAGTGCGCTTCACCAACACCGGTTCCGAAGCGGTGATGATGGCCATCAAGGCTGCAAGGGCTTTGACCGGCCGGACGCTGGTGGCAAAATGCGAGGGCGCCTATCACGGGAACTACGACGCAGTCGAGATCAACGTCACCGCGCCGCCAACCCGCTGGACCGATGGCTGTGTGGGCTACAGCCTTGAGCACGACGGATTAACCGCTTCGGTCGCGCGGCATACGGTCGTGATCCCCTTCAACGACATTGAAAACAGCGATCGCATCCTCTCCGCTGCCGGATGCGATCTCGCTGCCGTGCTGATCGACCCCCTGCCCTCTCGTGCCGGCCTCGTTCAGATCACTCCGGAATATCTCGCCTATCTGAGACGATGGACGTCAGCCCGATCCGCTCTTCTAATCTCCGACGAGGTGTTGAGCTTCAGGCTCGGCTACACCGGGGCCTTCGGCGAAAGCTCGATCAAGCCCGATATAACCGCCTTCGGCAAAATCATCGGCGGTGGTCTTCCCATCGGTGCGGTCGCGGGCGGCAGCGATGTGATGAACGTCTTTGCGCCATTGGCCAAACGACCGCATGTCGCGCATTCAGGCACATTCACAGCCAATCCGATGACCATGGTGGCGGGCCTGGCTGCGATGGCCGCGATGACGAAGGACGAGTTTCGGCGCATCACTCAACTCGGTGACGATGCGCGACGCGTGCTCGCCGATGCGTTTCGAAGCGCGGGCGTGACCGGGGCGGTCACCGGCACCGGATCGCTGTTTCGCATCTTCATCGGTGCAGGCAAGATCTCAAGTTATACCGAGGCCCATCTCGCCTCGCACCATTCAGCTACGCTCGGCGACGTTATCAGGCACATGCGCGATCGCGGCGTTCTCATTTCGCAAGTCGGCCTCGGGGCGATTTCAACTCCGATGACGTCGACGGACATCGGCAAGCTGGCGGCAGTCTTTGAAGACGCCCTGCGCGCGGCGGCCTGGAGAGCCCATGCGAGAAAAGAGGTCGCAGCCGATGAACCTTGAGACCGAACGGCTGTTCATGCGGCCGGTGACCGCCCGCGACGGCGACGCGCTGCACCGCCTCCATACCGATCCGCTTGTCGTCGAACTTATCATGCAGGGCAAACCGCTGACGCGGGCCGAATCCGATGCTCGTCTTTCTCTCTATCTCAATGAGTGGGATCGCTATGGCTATGGCTTCTGGATGGTCTATCTCCGTGAAGCGAACGGTGACCTGACCTTCGTTGGTCGCGCGGGACTGCGCCGATATGACGAAAATGATGTCGAGGTTGGTGTCTGCCTGTTCGGGTCTTGCTCGGGCAAGGGGATCGCCGGAGAAAGTCTTGAAGCTGCGATCAAGTTCGGTTTTCGACGCCTTCCTGTGCGCCGGCTGGTTTGCGTCGTCAGGCCGACGAACATCCGGTCTCAGAAGGCCATGCTGCGGCTGGGATTTTCGTTCACCGGCATGACCGAACATCTCGGGACGTTCTTTCGCTTCTATGAGATGCAACGACCGGGCAAATTTGCACTGTGAGGCTCGGGAGTTCGGATCTGATAACGCCACCAGATTTTCCGGGAGGTTCCGGATCGCTCCACGCTACTAAATCCGCTCATAAGACTCTTGTGTGCGGAGCTCCGACGGCCAGAATATAGACCGTAGCCCCGATAGGCCGTTGAAACGTTCCTTTTTTCATCCGGTCGCCTTCTCGGCGTAATAGGTGGGACTGCGCGAATGCAATCCTTGGCTCTACCCGCTGGAAATATATCTCTGTGTACTTGGGTAGATATGGAGGGTCGATTGCGGTCTTGATGTGCGTGTTGAGCCGTCGGAAAAAAATTCCACGGTAGGAGCGCGCGATCCAACTCTGTTGTGACCGTTGGCAATTGCGTCGTTCAGATAGGCAGGCGGATCGACGGCTTTGAACTTGCACGTTTCGATCAGCGGAGCATAGTCGCCCGCTTAGACGGCGAGTACGATCACCAGGCGATAAGGCATCTTCTCGTTGCTAGCACACGTGCCGCTTAGCCGTTCTCTTTGCTCTCGATCCGCAACTTATGACAAGCAGAGATTCACTTAGAAATCCGGGGTTGGTAGCAACGCAGTGGAAGCTTTGCCGTCCTTGCAACATTTTTTTAGATGAGTGACATCTCATTTAACGCGGCAGGGGTATTTTTCCATAAGTGCGGAAAGCATGTGCATTGGCATAAGGTCGGACGCATCCGTCGCGAACATATCGTTTTTCGCGATGTAAGCTTTTAGGGTCTCAATATATTCATCCGTCGAGATCGCATGCCCACGGGGCGGGCAGAAGAACGCTTGATTCCGATCAACGACAAGTCTCGAATTTGCTCGGCTTAAGGTGAGGCCAGCGACCCGAGCGATCAATCTGACCCCGCGATCATCTGACTCCCGCAGGAAATCCGCGACAGTCTCTTCTGCCACAACCATGCTTGTTCCGGAAAGCCAGAGCAATAGGACGGCAGCGAAGGGCCAAACTCTGATGCGCATTGCTTCTGATCCCCATTTTGTAATAATCGTAGATGACATTATATTACTTTCCAAGCTGCCGGGCGGCTAGGAATAACGTGAAATTCGAGAGACCGCAGATTGTCCCCGAAATTTTGCTTGAGCCTTTCATGCCTGTGCTGGCTGTGGGGTCGGAACGGGGGGCAGTTTATATCTGTTGACCAAAATTGTTTTGCTAACTTATGTTGCCGGAGGGTGTTACCAGGGGAAAATGAATCTCGCGTTTTTGTAGCTTGCGCCTATCTATTACTTGCACATATTTCATGTGCGGGCGCTCCGGATTGATCAGCCCCAAAATATTCTTATGGTTCGGAGGGGGATTGTGGACGGATGAGCTACGACAACGTCACTTCAATATGTGCGAATAGCGATACGCCGCTGCCCGGCGTTATCTGCAACGTTTCCGCCTTGATTCTTTTGCTGGGGAGCTGAGAGTTATCGAATGACATCCGCTAAAGCGATTATGTCGAGTTTCCTGATTGCCGTCTCAATATTGCCGACTTATGCGCAAGACGACGTCATTCGCACCGAGGACGACAAACAAAAACCCATACAGGTTCGGTGCCCAGCTAAAAATAACGGCGCTCTTGTTTTGGATAGTCGCACTAAGAGTGGAACACTAGGGCGGCTGACGGTATATTATACGGGTGATGCCGCAACTAGTATGACTTATCATAAAACTGATAATAGCGGTAAGTGGCAGATGTTGGCTTCGATAGATTACTCAGTCAAAAACACACCCGAAGACGTAGTCACAGGTAATAAAGGTCTCAAGCTGAGTGAGGCGATTAGAGTCAAATATTGTAATGGTAACCAAGCAACGCGACGGAGATTCGATGATTTCCTACAGCGAAATCGACGTGCCACCTCAGACTGAAATAATTCGTGTATCCTCGATCATCCCATTTGTAAACGCTAGGTATTCGGTCGATCTTGAACTTGAGTGTGCTTGCTGGGGGAGAGAATGACGAGAGCTGTATGCATCAAATGCGGGGAAACGAAATGGGGATGCTGGACTGCTTGTGACGCATGCGGACACGCCCCACACGGAGAGACCGAACTGGCCGACTCCCTTTGTTTATCGGATCAGATGCTTGATGATGAGGAAGACCTTGTCGCGGTCGCGGAGTACGTCAAGGAGAACGGAGCTGTCCCGGTTTTCCCAGCCGCTTTCCGACATGCGCTCGCGACAGTGCGCAAGAGCGAAGCGGGCTTAACAAAACGTGGCCTACTGCCTGCTGATCCAATGAGTTTTACCAGCACGATCCTTCGGCATGAGATAGCGACTACAGAGGGGTGAGGGTCAAAGATCAACGAGCCCCATCGCAAGAAAATAAACGGCCATCATCATTGGCCGGTCGCGTTTCGCTATGTCAATGAAACATGCAGCCTCTAGTGGTTCGGGCGCCGGTCGTTCAGTAAGGGCAGATTTGCGACTGCCCTCCTCTAAAAAGAGTGGTGGATTTAATCGAGGGGACGGTAAACGCGGGAGCGGTCACTGACTTGCTTTCCCCGCCCTCGATGCTGCCCACATCGATGCGCGCCCTGCGGGCGGTATTCGCGGCGTCGACGATTTCGGCTGAGATCCGGAAAGACTCCGGGCAGGAGTTGGATATGGTATATCGCGCTCCCGCGGGAATGACCGACACGCACGAACAGTCGGCAGCGGACGGCGGGGGCGCTAATGCTTTGTTGAGATAGGCCGAGATGAACTCCCTACATCCCCGAAGTTGATTCATGGCTCGCGGATTGTGCTGCTGTGCCTCAATGATGGCCTCCACCGGTTCAAGGCCTTGCTGAAGGCCGCGCGCATAGGTCTGCCTTGCGCCGGCATCCCGAAACACCCAGTCAATGCTCTCCCGGACCTCGCTGGTATCGCACGCGTGGGCGGTGCCCGGTGTGGAGCAACCGCGCATCTCGGCACGACGCCGGCATTCGGCAGCCTTCGTCAGGTCGCCACCCATGCAGGCGGCAGTCATCTGGATCAGTTTGTCACTACAGGTCATGGCCGAGGCGGCAACTCCCGGAAAAACCGACGACAAGCAGATGCCTGTTGCGACGGCGACCAACAACGTGATGGGACGATAAGACATTTCAGCAACCCAGACTGATCATCGCATTGCGGTTGACGTCCATGCATGCCTTGAAGCTGCCCGCCTGCCCGGAGGATCCTCCCCCGATATTGCGCCAACTTCGTTCACATGTCGCATAGGCAGATCTGAAATGAGCACATTTGCCCCCGCCGCCACTGCCGCTGCCTCCGCTGGATCCCACACTCGATCCGGCACCGCTGATCGTGGCCCCGATATTGGCACCGATTAACGCGCCCTCCGCGATACTACCCGCCGCGCCGAGAAGGTCATCGAAGAGGCTTCCGCCGTCATCGCTCTGAGCGGCAGGAGCCGAAGGCTGCCTGCGGCTCTGTTCGTATTGCCGGTATTTCGTTTCCCGGCCGCCATATTCCGCATCATCTCGTGCTTCCTTTGCCCATTGGCTGAGCTCATCGCCCAGCGCGAACAAAGCGCACCTGCTGGCATTTTTCTTCTTGCATGCTTCCTGGACCGCCGACCTCGCCGCGGTCAACGTTGCCTGCCGCCATTGGGAGGAGCAATAGACCTGCTTGCCAACCTCGTAGACGGCCATGGCCTTGTTGGCCCGCTGCCCATGGAAGTTTAGCTTGTTCCAGCTAGCGGCGCAGGCATCGTACAGGCGGTCGCGCTCGCTCAAGGCCGGTGTCGTCGCCAGCGGCATTTCCCACTCGCTTTTGATATAGAACGCGTGAGTGAAGTTGCCCTGCACGGGTTCCGCCTGAAAATGCTTGTAGAAGGCCTGCAACCAGTCGACTTTCGCAGCATGGGGATATTGGAAGATGAACCTCAGGTAGTTTCCGTCACAGCAACCGGCTGTGGCAAATTCAACCCGTCGATGCGAACCATCCGGGGACTGGGCGGTTACATAGGCCGTGTTCTTTCCGACTTCCGACTTGATGATCTGGAACTCCTTATCCCCGCCCTCGGCGAGGTCGTTGCCAGGATATTCGCCTTTGATCGTGTTCAGCAGATCTTCGGCGGTGGTCGATAAGTCCACCTGAATTCTGATGTATTGCTCGCCGTCGCGGAAAATCAGAACGTCGTCCTCGCTTTCCTGCTTTTGAAAGCGCAGTGGAATTTTCGTGATCTCATAGGTCTCTTCGTACCGGTCGAGCGACCAGGTGATAAAGTCCTCCTCCGGCGCCTTGCTGGCCGCAACCTGCGCCGACCCGCTATCGGTCCAGGCAACAGAAAGGAAATTCTTGCCCAGTGCGAGATACGCGTCATTTGGGATCGAAGGACCTTGAAAACCACTTTTGAATTCGCCGATGTCCTTGGCTCGATAGGGCCCCAGAACGACCGCGAACCAGCCATTCTCGGAATTCATTATCTTGACCTGGTGGCCCACATAGGTTTTCGCGATCTCGATCGCTTCGCTGATATCGGCCCGGCTCGCCAGCACCACCCATTTGCGCCCATCCGACAAAGTCTGGCTGCTTGCCGCCGAAGATGTTTGCGGGTTCAATGTGGAAATACACAAGGCTGCGCTGAGAACGATTGTGCGAATTAGTCGGGCAGCGTTGAAAACTGGCCGAAAAAATTGTCGTTGCCCGACGATGATCATGCATTTCCCCCTTTATGCGCCACAAAACAAGGAAACACGTCCGCTTAAACTACATGAGTAGTCCGCCCCCGGTTGCATTGTCGTGGCTATTCTCTGTACGGCCCCAACCTAATGAACAATAATAATACGCTTACGTCAAATGTGCTTTTCTCTTCCCAACAGGCGCGACGACGCCATGTATTGGTGCCAATAATTGCTAAGTCGTATTGTCTGGATTAGTCTATCGGGCTTTCGCCTCTATCGGTTTACTGAAGGTAAAAAAATGAATCGCGCTATTTGTATCAAATGCGGTGGCGCCGAGCACGGATGTTGGACCCTCTGCGAAAGATGCCGACATCAGCCATTCGGTATTTCAGAAGTAGCGAATTCGCTCTTTTTATTTGATCACCAGATGACGATTGAAGGCCTTGATGAGATCGGCAGGTACATCTCTGAGAATGGACGCCCTCCGGCATTCACCGGCGAAGCGGAAGCCGCATTTGGGTCTGCGAGACTCATCCAACAAGAGCTTGGAGTGGAACGTGCGGCTGCGGCTGCGGTGCCGCGGGCATATCCTGCCCCCGTTGCTCATCAGAGCTCGCATGGGACAAACCGCCGGACTATTCAAAGCTCTTTCGTTCCGCGAGCCATCTTCCCGGTAAGAAGGCCAATTGATCTCTATCGAGCGATAGTATCGCCCCGTGACACCTGACCAGCTCGAACGACGAGCCTCCGCCGTCTACGGAACGAACTGGCAATCAGCCCTCGCGAGGCGTGTTGGCGTGGATGCCCGATCCGTTCGCCATTGGAAAGCTAGCGACCGGCGTATCCGTGACTGGCTGGAATGGGCGATTGGAATTCTTGAACGCCACGGAGACGAGCGGTAGGACCGAGGTCTCAGCTGGGGGGTGAGAAGCCTTCCTATTTCCGGCTCAACACGGGAGGAGAAAATATCGGATGAAACCAGAAGCTGCCGCACGTACTCTGTGTTTGGGGAGCAAATGACGAATGCACCTATCTTGATTGTTTTGGCTTTGCCTTGCTCGTCGCCGTGGGACTACTTGTCTTTGTCGAGAGTAAGAGACCTCCGCCGCCGATTTGACGTCGCTAGATAAACTTCTTCCGTTCCGCCCTCGCGGCTCATGGGGATGGCGTTCCGAAGCGCCCCCATAGCCACGGTCGGCTGATCCTCGAGAGAAACCTGCTGATCATCGCGATATAGATCTGCCCCCAAAAGCTTTTGTCTCGATGGCTTTGAGGTCGATGTCATGCTCCGGCCAAAAGCGTGACTTGTCGTAACGGAAGATCCCCTTCCGGTAGTAGCCGACGCCGGGCGTCGATACGAGGAGCGGTGTCGCGATCCCCTTGAAATTCATCGCGAAGTGATAACCCGACTTCACCACCACGAAATCGACGGACTTCAGATCAATTCCCTGGCTGGTGAACACGGCAGGGTCGTGACTGAAGCCGGGTTTGCTGGTGAGAAGCACAAACACCCGTTCCTCGACCAGAACGACAGCTGCCGCACCGAGGGAGCTTGCCTCCCCGCCATGGAACGGTCCGGCGAGCGTATATGCGCCGTCGCTCAGGTGGATCACTTTCCCGGTGATCCTGCGTGACGATAGTCCCGGCGAAATCTGTCCGCCGACGTCGAGCGTGACCGTGGCGCCCAATCCAGCATCCTGTGCGTGTTTTACGCTGACGGCATCGGTGATGGTCAAGGCAGCTCGCAGCTCGGCGAAATGGTCCAGCACCTCCGCCAGCAAAACGGTGCTGTCACCGGGCGCGCCGGCCAGGATCCGGTCGCCCATATCGGCCATGACATACGGGCGGTTGGCTGGTTGCGACCGCACGATCTCGAAGGCGTCCTGTATCTCGAAAAGATCATCGACGAATCGTTCCCGGTTGTCCCAGAACGCCCATGCGAGGTCCTTGGCCACCTGCGAAGCGAGCGAAACGATTCCGTCGGTCATGACCGTTACCACCTGCCCGATATTGTAGTCGTCCGCGTAGCGGAAGACGTTGTAGATGGAGATATCGACAATGCCACTTGTTCCGGCTGCAAGCTCTCGAGCCCTGTCGTGAATCTCGCCAAGCGGACCACTCGCCGTTTCGCCGGCGCCTGGCAGGATCATCGGCACCCGGGCACTGATCACGACCGGTCGCAAGTCGCCCCTCAAAACCTGCAGGGTCAGTTCCGCGGCTCGCATGCCGCATTCGACGACGTCAGAATGCGGATTCTCCTTACATGCAATGCAGATGTCGGTGTTTTCCAGCATCGAGTCGGTCAGGTGCGCGTGCAGGTCGAGACCGATTCCGATTGCCACGAACGGGCCGACATGTCGCCTGAGATACGCCAGCAGATCTCCTTCCAGGTCGGCGATTTCGGTCGAAGCCGCCGCGCCGTGCAGATCAAGGATGATTGCATCAGGGCGCGACGCCTCGATCCGCTCGACCAGCTCCTTGCGGATCGCTTGGTAGAACTCGTGGTCGACGAGACCGCTTGGCGGGCCTGAAACGGAGATCAGCGGCAGGATCTCGACGTTCGCTTGCCTGAGGTACCGGATGATGCCTCCCAATGTCGAGCCGGCACATTCAAACACCGCTTCGCCCCGTTGTATCTCGAACTGGTCGGCGGTGGCCGGTTGCGGATTGAGACGATTGGACTCGTGATATAGACGGCCGACGGCAATCCGTGGCCTCTGGCTGGGCACGTTCATATTTCCAGGCTTTCTGTTCTGTTGAGGGGTTAGATTAGCGCTGGTTCCACTCGTTCCAGCGTTCAAGCAGCATCTGGTTGTTGGCGTTTATCCAGGCAGCGTCCGGCCGGATGAGCTTCTCGAACACGTCCGGCGAGGTCGGCGCGGCCGCTTGCGCTTCCGCATTCATCGCCCTCGCCGCCGAGTATCGGGCCGGCGTGCAGGTCAGTGCTTCACAGACCCTCGCTTGCGCTTGCGGATGCGCGAGGAAATATTCCAGGAACCTGATCGCGTTGGCGCGATGCGGCGCCTTCTTGATCAACGCCCAGCGGTCCCCGACAAGAAACGCCTGATCCTGGCTCCAGGCGAGCGGCTGGCCCTCCTTCTTCAACGCGGACGCACGTGTCTGCCAGATCTCGCCCGCAACATACTCTCCGTTACGAAAACCCTGAGTGCTCTGATCGCCTGTCTTCCACCACAGGCTGATATGCGGCCGGATCGTGTCGAGGTTCGCAAGTGCGCGATCGACGTCGAGAGGGAACAGCACGTCAGGCTGTACGCCGTCCGCAAGGAGTGCTGCCGCCATGACCCGCCATGGGTCATTGAAATTCGGCATCGAACGTGGCCCGGGGAATTTCTTCACGTCGAAGAAGTCCGCCCAAGTCTTGAGGCCGGGTGCTGGAAACGACCTGGTATTGTAGGCCAGAAGTGTTGTGCCATAGGCGGAGAGCACGCCGGAGGACGCGCAGGCGCCCGGAAGCAGATCCTTGTCGCCCTGATAGGCACGGCAGAACTCGGTCATGTCCTCGTTCATCGATTTGTGAAGCTCCGAGGCCGCCTGGATCTCGCCGGCCTGATAGAGGTCCCATTCGACATTGCCCGTTTGTGCCATCGCCTTGATGCGGGCGACATTCTCGGCGCCCGTGCCGGATACCGTGATCACCTGGATCCCGGTCTCCTTGGTGAAGGGGTCGAAGAAATGGGTCCGCATTTCCTGTTCCAGGGTCCCGCCTGTCGTCGCGATGACGAGCTTTTCCTGGGCAGACGCCGAAACCGATCCCGAAACAGCGAAAACGACTGCGGTGATCAGGCCTGCATTCGTGCGCCTCTTCAAAAAACTACGCATTCTCTGCTGTCCTCCCATCAATTCCGGCTCGTGGCCTTATGGTGTTTCTGGAATAGCGTGAGGCCGCCCATGACCAGCAGCGAGACGAGCACCATGATCGTCGAGACTGCCGCCACGACCGGCGTCAGATTGAAGTCAATGTCCTCGAACATCTTGCGGGTGATGGTCTTGCCTTCGATCCCGGAGAGAAAAAAAGCGACCGTCGCCTCGTCGAACGATGCGAGGAAGGCAAACACCGCACCGCTCGAGACGCCCGGCGCGATCCCGGGTAGCACGACGCTGAAAAATGCCCTCGACCGGCCGGCGCCACAGTTCAACGCGGCGAGTTCCAGCGTCGTGTCGAAGCGTTGAAGAGAGGCCGTGACCGTCAGAACGACATAGGGGACGGCGAGCATCGTGTGAGCGATTAGAAACCCGACGAAGTTGCCCGACAGTTTCAGCGGCGCGAAGGCCACGAACACCGACACTGCAATGACGATATGCGGAACGATCATCGGGCTGATCGTCACCGCCTGAAGAACGGCCTTTCCTGGCAGATCGCCACGGACAAGGGCAATCGCCGCAAGCGTGCCGATGATCGTCGCCGTGGCTGTGGTCGCCAACGCAATCTTGAGACTGAATAACGTCGCGGTGATCCAATCGGGATCGGTCAGATATCGCACGTACCATTTGAAGGTGATGCCTTTCGGTGGAAACTCGAGGTAGTCCGCCGATCCAAGCGACATGGGGATCACCAGCACGGTCGGAAGAATCAGAAAGAACAGCAGCGCCCCCAGACCAACCGTCATCGCTGCCCCGTAGATGTGACCCAGTCCCATTGCCCGATGACGGGCAGATTTCGCGCGGCGCTCTTCGATCTCAGCGGCTTCGCGCTCGGCGAGTGCATAGTCCATGTCAGGAGACACCGGCGAATCCTCGATTGAGAGACAGAGTTTTGCGAAAGGCGACGACGAAGGTGAGCGTTGCGGCGAGAAGCACCGTCGAGAGTGCGCCCGCGAAAGCCCAGTCGAGCGTCTCGGTGGTTTGCTGCCCGATGAGCGTCGCCATCAGCATCGTGCGTGGCCCCCCGACCAGGGCCGGCGTCACATAGAAACCGAGTGCCAAAATGAAGGTCATCAGACAGCCCGCAAAAACACCCGGCAGGCTCAGCGGCAGCATGACCCGCCAGAAGACACTTAGGCCCCCTGCCCCAAGGTTTCTCGCGGCCTGGCCAAGTTCATTCGGGACGGCGCGCACGGCCGCGAAGATCGGCAGTATCGTATAAGGCAGGAGCACATGGGTCATCGCCATGATAACCGCCCCTTCCGTGTAGATCAGGCGCAAAGGCTCGGTGATCCAGCCCAGGTCCAGAAGGAGCTCATTCACAACACCCTTGCGCTGCAACAGCACAATCCACGCGTAGGACCTCACCAATGTCGAGGTCCAGAGCGGGATGAGCACGCATACCGTGGTCAGGGCCGCCCACCTGCGTGGCAGTTTCGCCATCGCAAATGCGATCGGATAGCCGATAATGAGGCTCGCAATCGTCACCGCAAACGCGATCTCGAACGTCCGCAGCAAAACCGTCAGATAAAGCGGTGAGCGAATGAGCCGTCGGAACTGCTCAAGTCCGAACTCGGGTGCGAAGAAACTCCCGAGCAGCAGCTTGCCGACGGGATAGAGGAAGCCGAAACCCATCAACAGCACGAGCGGAGCGATGAGTATCAGGGAGAGTGTTTTCGAATAGCGGCGTGCAGAGCCGGTCCGGGGCCTGCGCTTGATCCGTTGGGTCGACGGGGCATCGATGGAAGCGGTAGCGGTCATTGAACAGGCCCCGCAAGCTCCGGAAACAGCCTTACGGCAGAGGGCGCGATTGCGAGGTCGACCTTCTCGCCCCGCACGAATGTCGCCTGTCCGATGAGCGAGGGAACCAGGACCTGAACCGGCGCCTCCCCCTGCCCCTCGATCTGGACGAGGATCACATGCGCCTGGCCAAGGAAGATGACCGCGTCGACCGTCCCTCGCAGCACGACACCGCTCTGGTGACCAGGTTCGAAACGTTGCCTGATGGTGATATCTTCGGGCCTGACCGCGACGCGGACCCGCCCGCCCGCCCGGTATTTTTCTGCCTCTCCATTCAAGACCAGATCGGACGGGAGAGTGGCATGCCCCGATATTCGCACTCGAAAAGTGCCATGGTCGCTTCCGACAAACTCCCCCTTCAGGAAGTTCATCTTGCCGACGAATTCGGCGACAAAGGATGTGGCCGGTCTTTGATAGAGGTCGAGTGGCGATCCGACCTGTACCAGTCGGCCCTCCGACATCACCGCGATCCGATCGGACATGGTCAGGGCTTCTTCCTGGTCATGGGTGACGTAGACCACCGTGACGCCGACCCGGTTTTGAATTCGCTTGATCTCGATCTGCATGGTTTCGCGAAGTTTCTTGTCGAGCGCACTGAGCGGTTCATCCATCAGCAGGACCGGCGGCTCGGCGATCAGTGCGCGGGCGACGGCGACCCGTTGCTGCTGCCCACCCGACAGTTGCTGCGGATAGCGGCCTTCAAAGCCGGTCAACTGGACAAGACCCATCATGTCGGATACCCGACGATTGATCTCTTTGGTTGCAACGCTTCGCATTCTCAGTGGAAAAGCGATGTTCTGCTCTACAGTCATGTGAGGGAAAAGCGCATATTTCTGGAACACCATGCCAACGGCGCGCCGGTTGGGAGCCAAATACGTAATGTCTCGAGACCCAACACGAATCTGTCCGGAATTCGGGAACTCAAACCCCGCGATCATCATCAGCAAGGTCGTCTTGCCAGATCCGGATGGCCCCAGCAGCGACAGAAATTCGCCCGCCTTCACGGAGAGAGAAACATCCGAAACGACAGATTTGTCGCCGAATTGCTTTTCGATCCCCAGTATATCGATAGGTTCTCCGTTCAATGTCGGTTTTCCTCCACAAGATTGAGCGAGTTCTCGGCAATGACAGAGCCACACGTTCCGAAAACAAAACGGCCGATGATCGCAAGAAGACGCAATGTGTCCGCGCTCCCGCAGCCGGACGTGCCGTCGGCGGGTTGGTTTTATTCCCCTGCGCACGTTCGACGTGCTTGTTCGTTTGTCAGATGTAACGTCTATACATTTGGGATTTTTTTGTTGCAACAAAATTGTGGTGGTGGAGAAAAAAACTTTGGCAGGACCTTCAATGGAAGAGTCTGATGGACTGGTCGGCGGCTCGAGCAAGGTGATGGGCCTTGGTGATCGTGCTTACGCGGATCTGAAGGAAAAGCTTGTGCGCGGGGCCTATCCGCCGGGCCATAAAATCACCGTCCGGGCGGTCGCCGAGGAACTCGGCTACGGCACGACGCCGGCGCGCGATGCGCTCAACCGCCTGGTTGCCGAGCGTGCACTGGTCTTTTCCGGTCCGAAGACAGTCGTCATCCCGACGCTGTCGCTCGCGGAGCTATATGAAGTGACCCAAATGCGCCTACGCCTCGAGGGATTGGCCGCGGAAAGGGGTGCGATTGGCGCCGGAGCGGCTGACATCGCTCGATTGGAGGTCTTTCAGGGCGAGATCGATGCCGCGCTGGCGGAAGGGCGGTATGCGGATGCGCTCTGGAGCAACAAGGAGTTTCACTTCCATATCTATGGTCGCGCCAACATGCCGATGCTGCTTGCAACCATCGAGACGCTCTGGCTTCGCGTCGGCGCGGCATTCAACGATCTCTATCCGGAATTCGCGATCTCGAAGTACGGAATTCAGAACCATCGTGCTGCGCTGGAAGGGTTCCGTCATCAGGATCCTCAGGAGGTCAAGGCCGCGATCGAGACCGATATTCGAGACGGATACCGCCGCCTGCGCCAGGCATTGAGCGACCGCGCTCCAAAAAAATAGAACTTTGCCTCCGAATTTTGTTGCAACAAAAATAGAATCCTGTTTCTTTTGTTGCATCAAAGCGGCAAGCCTGCCGCCCGGAGGTCAACATGCAACTGGCAATACCAAGGCCGGGCGGCTCGCCCGGAGAAATTTCTGCGCAACTCGCACAAAGGGCCACACGGGTCTTCCCGGGAGGCATCACACGCAACACGGTGGATCGGGATCCCGGCCTTTACTACATCGGCTGGGGCCAGGGCGCCCATCTGCATGACGTCGACGGCCTGCAATTCCTCGATCTCAACAATAATTTCACGACGCTGATCCACGGGCATGGGTTCGAACCTGTCGTCGATGCCGTGACCAGGATCTTGCGGGATGGGACCTGCTATTCGAACCCAACAGTCCATGAGATCGCATTGGCGGAGCTTTTGTGCGATCGCGTGCCAGCGGTGGAGCAGGTCCGCTTCGTCAATACCGGCACCGAGGCCGTGATGTTTGCGATCAAGGCGGCTCGCGCCCTGACGAGCCGGCCAGGTGTTGCCAAGATCGAAGGCGCCTATCACGGCGCCTATGACTGGGCGGAAGTCGGCCAGATGGGAAGCCCGATCACCTGGGGCCCCCCGGACAATCCTTGCCCGGTCCCTGCCTATAACGGCCAGCCAAGCGTGGTCTTGGATGACGTTGTCGTTCTGCGGTTCAACGACATCGAGGCCGCCGTTAGCCGGATCAAGGCGAACGCATCGAGGCTTGCATGTATCCTCATCGATCCCATGCCGAGCCGAGCCGGGCTCATGGCGCCGGACCCGGCCTTTCTGGAGGCCGTGACGCGGGTGGCGAGGGAAAACGGGATATTGATTGTTGCCGACGAGGTCCTGAACCTCAGGCAGGGTTATGAAGGCGCATCCGCCCGGTTCGGTCTTGATCCTGACCTTGTCGCGATGGGGAAGATCATCGGCGGCGGATTTCCGATCGGTGCGATCGGCGGAAAACGAGGCTCTATGGCGGTGTTCGGGACCGCACTCCTGTCGCAGGGAGGAACCTTTTCCGCAAACCCGGTCTCCATGGTCGCTGGCCTTGAGGCGATGCGGGCGATGACCAGAGACAATTTCAATCGTCTTGAAACGCTTGGCGAGGGTCTGCGGGCGAGGCTGCAAGCTTCGATCAAGAACGCCGGGGCGCCGTTCAGCGTGTCCGGCTCCGCCTCGCTTTTCCGCATCCACCCGAAAACGGCGGCTCCTTCCGAGTATCGAGAGGCGTTCCTCAGTTCACAGGAAAACCGGGCGATGACCAGGCTCGACTATTTCATGAAGGACCATGGCGTGCTGATGCCGAAAGGTGCCGCCTCGTCCCTCTCCACTGCGATGAACACAAGCGACGTCGATCTCGTCGCGGACACATTCGAAAAGTTTCTCGACACCCAGGATTTTCAACATGACGAGTGAGTTTGAGACTGTCGCACAGCGCGCAGCGCTGGCGCTGCGCCGCCATGACGTTGAGGTCATCTTTGGCCAGAGCCTCCCTTCGGCGGTGATCCTCGCCGCAGAAGCGCTTGGCATCCGTCAGATTTCCTACCGCCAGGAAAACATGGGCGGTGCCATGGCCGACGGTTACGCCCGCATGTCCGGACGTGTGGCCGTCGTCGCCGCGCAGAACGGACCGGCCGCGACCTTGCTGGTACCGCCGCTTGCCGAAGCGCTAAAGGCTAGCATTCCAATCGTGGCCCTTGTTCAGGAAGTGGAGCGGGACCAGGCAGACCGCAACGCGTTCCAGGAGCTCGACCATATCGCTCTTTTCCAATCATGCTCGAAATTCGTCCGGCGCGTCGTGACCGAGGACCGCATCGACGACTATATCGACATGGCCTTCACGGCGGCAGCGTCAGGTCGTCCAGGGCCTGCGGTGCTGCTCCTCCCGGCCGACCTGTTGCGGCAGGGGGCGGCAGCGCCACTGGTTCGACGAAGCGCAAATCTCGGATATTGGCCGCTGGACAAATTTCGACCGTCGGATGAGCAGATCATCGACCTCGCCGAACGAATTGCCAGGGCAGAAGCCCCTTTGGTCATCGCGGGCGGTGGCGTTCATGCGGCCGATGGACCGCATGCCCTGGCGCACCTGCAGGACCTCGCCTCGTTGCCCGTCTTTACAACCAATATGGGGAAGGGCGCGGTAGACGAGTTCCATCCCCTGTCCGCGGGGCCGATGACGCTGATGGGACCCCTGTCGCTAGGTGCACGGACACGTCGGCTCCTCGAGGAGGCGGACCTTATCGTCATGGTCGCGACCCGCAGCAACCAGAATGGTACCGACAGCTGGCGCTTGATCCCGCCGACTGCGACTATCGTTCACATCGACATTGATCCGGTCGAGATCGGCAGGAACTACGAGGCCATCCGACTGGTCGGTAGTGCGGCCGAAACGCTGAAATCGCTTTGCATCGCCTTGAAGAAGGTCGATCTCTCAACCCGTAGAAAAAACAGGCGCGGACTGGAAGCCGCCATCGCAGAAGCCTGGTCGGCCTTTGCTCGGGACCGTCTCTCGCTGGTGGAGCAGAACGGGCGACCGCTCCGGCCTGAAGCGGTGATGAAGGAACTGCAAGAACGAATGACCGCGCAGACAATCGTGGTCGCAGACGCGAGCTATTCATCAATGTGGATCGTCGGGCAATTGCGATCGCTGCGAGCCGGCATGCGCTTCCTTGCGCCGCGTGGCCTTGCCGGCCTCGGCTGGGGTCTGCCCCTCGCACTCGGTGCAAAAGCCGCAAGGCCTGGGCAGCGCGTTATCGCGGTCGTCGGCGATGGTGGGTTCGCCCACAGCTGGGCCGAACTCGAGACACTGGTGCGCTCAAGGTTGCCCGTCACCATCCTTCTTCTGAACAACGGGATACTTGGGTTTCAGAAGCACGCCGAAACTGTGAAATTCGGAGAATATACCAGCGCCATCCACTTTCACGACGTTGACCACGTCAAGATTGCCGAGGCATGCGGCTGCCCGGCCGTGAGTGCACACTCGATCGCGGATGTGTCCGCGGCGCTGGACAGGGCGTTCGAGACGGATGGGCCTCTGCTGGTCGAAATCATGACAGACCCAGATGCTTTCCCGGCGCTGTCGCTGTTTGCCGGACTTGAGGTGGCCGCGTGATGGCGACGCCTGTCTCGCCATTTGCCCCTGTCTCGCAGATTGCCATTGTCACCGGCGGAACATCGGGCATTGGGCTCGCCTGCGTCCGGAGGCTGTTGTCGTCAGGCTATCGGGTCGCCCTGTTCAGCCAGCAGAGCTATCGCGTGGACGAAGCAAAAGCCCTGCTCACGAGCTATTTCGACAGGGACAATGTCATCGCTGAAACGGTCGACATACGTAACGTCGGTGCAATTGCCCGGTTCGTTCGAATGGTGATAGACCGCTGGGGCACGCCCTCGGTGCTGATCTGCAGCGCAGCATACTCTCCAAAACGCAACGGCGCTCCGGCGCGGTTCGATGCGATTGCCCTTGAGGAATGGAACGACGTTCTGTCCGTCAATTTGACAGGGGCCATGGTGTGCTGCCAAACGGTTGTTCCGGCCATGGCATCACAGGGTTTTGGCCGCATCGTCTTCATCGGGTCGGTCGCAGCACGCACCATGCCGCGGATCGCCGGCGCAAGTTATGTCGCCTCGAAGGCGGGACTTGCTGGGCTGGCGCGCACGCTGGTCAACGAATATGCAGGTCGCGGCGTGACAGTGAATACGATTGCCCCCGGCCGGATCCTGACAGAGATGACCATGCCCAGCGACTCACCTGCAAATCGGGCAGCGCTTGCACGGATTCCCGCTGGTCGGCTCGGCCAACCTGACGATGTCGCGGCAGCCGTCGAATTCCTAACATCCGCATCGGCGGGCTTCATCAACGGCGCCATCCTGGACGTGAACGGCGGCGAGTTCCTGCCGACATAAGCATCAAAGGAGGTCCTCAACAGCTGTCCGACTCGAGTTCGCACGGTTGTTGAGATCCCGAACGAGGCCTGGAAGCGCGCCAATGATAAGGCGCGTGTGCCGTTCGGCTATGCGAACGGCATGATCACGGCGACTGTCGCGCAAAACTGCCGCAAGTTCATCAAGTAGCGAAACCGCTTCACGAATTGCCGAGTTGGACATCAGCCCGTATTGGCGAATGGGTCCGGTGCGCGCACTGAAAGCGGCCGTGTTGCGAACAACCCTTCGATTCCCAGAGAGTCCCGCGATTGTCCGATATATTCCCTCGACGTGAGCGCTTATCTCCGCCGCCTGCAGCTCTTCTATCACCGGCCCACCGTCCCAGAGTTTTCCTGGGCCGACTGCCGACTTCTCCAGGACGCCGCTCCCCCTCGCCTCGATCGCATATTTCATCATGACCATTGCGAATTCGTAGTCGGCGGTGAGTTCCTCAGAACTCAGGAACAGCGTGTGATAGCCCCGCCCTCTGATGAATCCGACTACCTCCTCATTCGCAAGCCGGATGAGCGCTTCTCGCACCGGCGTGGTGCTGATTTTTAATCTCGCCGCAACAAGTCGGATGTTGAGAAAGGAACCTGGGGGCGAGCGGTAGTGATTGAGCGCGGCTCGGATCCTGGCATAGGCTTCGGATACTTTATCTTGCGACGAGCTCTTATAGAAATCCTGCGCCAAGTCGAGCTAATCCATTCTTGCGGTCTCGCTCAAGCCCTCCGACCGAATTCGCAAAAAACCGTATCCCGTGGCGAAGGGCTGGCCTGTTTTCAGCTCCAATTATATCGAGTTCCGAGCGACCTTCACTTGTAGGATTCGACAAGCGCCAGGCCGTCATTTTCCAGTCGACTGCCGGAAATCAAAAGCCTTGGCCGCTGGAGAAGGAATGACCTTTTATCACGAGACCCTTCATCTTGGACGCGACCTCAGCCGATATGCCGACCGCAAGGCACTGATCGCCGTGCTCGAAAACCGCACCCATTGACCTCCGAGTCGCGTCAAGAGCTGGAGCCCCGGCCGAACCAAACCTGCTGGCTGAAAACTATCCGGCGACATTTGGGCCAATTTTCAAGCTACGGCGCAGGCACCAGTGTGCTGTCAGCTTCCCGCAGGGTCTCCAGGCATTCAGGCCGAACAGCGAGAGGCTGCGTAGGTCACGTCAAAGCCGGTCGTTGTCACCCGCGACGGCCGATGGCTGTTGCGGCGCGCTCTCGTTCAGCGTGTGCTGATCTGGCGTGAGGTCCAGCTTCCCCCAGATTGATGTCTTCCGATCGGTCTGTTTGAGCTTCCGGGCATGCTTGATTTCGACGATAAACGGCTTTGTCTGCTGACGCATAAATCCTCCAGGCGACGAATCGCAGCTCGACAATATCGCGTTGATGTGAGGAGGCAACTGCCTCTGCATTCGCGTTCGTCGCGTCCGAAGCGGACAGGTGATTTAGAGACCGAACAACGGGATCGCTGGCAGACGTTCCGGCACGGCAATGCGCTGATGAGGCGCCGTGTGCTAACCCCTCCAACCGCTGTAATCGGCCACATCTCCGCGGGCTCGATGAGGCATGTCTGATCGGAGACCGGCTTCGCCTCGATCGTTCTCCCGCAACGGCCGTCCCCAGCTTTCTTCCCCTGCGAACTGCGTTCGCATTCCTCGCGGGGCAACAAAGCCGCCTCCGGCCGCCCTCTACTTCGTTTCGGCCCCAAGGTGCGGTCCGATCGTCGCCGATCCTTGCGACAGCCATCGAGGCCGCGAAGGGCGCGGCTCGAAACATCCGAAAGGAACTTGGACATGGCTACCATCGGCACGTTTACCGCAAACGAAAACGGCTTCACCGGCTCGATCCGCACCCTCGCACTCAACGTCAAGGCCCGCATCGCCCGCGTCGACAACCCCTCCGAAAAGGGTCCGCACTTCCGCATCTACGCCGGTAACGTTGAGCTGGGCGCGGCCTGGCAGAAGCGCTCCAACGAGAGCGACCGCGACTACCTGTCCGTCAAGCTGGACGATCCGAGCTTCTCTGCCCCGATCTATGCCAAGCTCACCGAGCTCGAAGACGAGGACGGCTACCAGCTGATCTGGTCCCGCCCCAACCGGGACTGACAATCCCACCAAGGCCCCGCCACATAAGGCGGGGCCAGACCCGCGAATGGCATCGGCCGGAGACCTGTCGCGGCATCCAGGTGAGGCAAACTGCGGAACAAGTGCCAAAAAGCCATAGTTTAAGGTGGTCTATCTCGTCTGAATCGGCCGCAATCTGCGGGCCGTCGGTGGATGGGCCCAACACCACCCAGGACGGCCCGGAGGCGGTAACCCGCTCTACTGAAGCTCTCGCGCCGCACCTTCCAGCGTACCTGTTGAGTCGCGAGGGCATACCCCCGTCCCCTCTCGCGAAGCCCCTTTCGCGAACTGACTCAATCTACCTCATCTTAAGCAGGTGCCTTCGCTTGCCAACGGCGTCCGTGACTCTATCTCCCTCCCGATGATCGACGTTCCTGCCCCCACCGTCGCGGCCGGCGACGAGAACCGCCACCTGTTCTGTCAGATGGCGATCGAGATCCCGCTGCAGGATCTGATCCAGGCCGCAGTGAAGGCCGGATGGGACGAGCCCGAGGTGCTGACGGCGATCATTGAGGTGGCTGACAACCTCATGTTGGCGCATGGCTCGAACGCGGAGCTGCATGCTCTCCGGAAGGCGCTCAAACGGAAGCTGGAATAAACTTCCTAGACGGGAAGAACCGAGGAACGAACCGATCTGGTGCGGCTGCCTCAGCCTGTTCGATGTATAACAGAAGGTAGCCGAAATTGAAGCTCGTTACCGCCGTGGTCAGCCTCTCGCTTTCATTTGCGATTTCAGCCCCAGCCAAGTCCCAGCGCCTCGAGCCTGGGGGTTTCAGCCAGCAATGTGAGGCTGAACGTATGCTGCTAGAAACCTGGCGGCAAAAAGGCGTGGTTTATATCGTCGGCTACAAAGATTCAGGCGGCGTCATGTTCGTTCACACCAATGCCTGGCGTCGTATAACGAGCCACCTACAGTCGCGTCTGGCGCTCGCGGCCTACTGCCCCATCGGGTCAAAATTCGGGAGCGGACGATTGGACATCGGGGGGCGCATTGGGCCAGTCTTCGGTGCAGTAGTCGATGGGCGTTGGCAGAAACGCAAGGAGACACATTGAGCGCTTACGGCGCAGGCTGGGCCATGGGTGTCAGCGCCTTCCATCAGCCAGACGGGACTAACCTCAAAGAGAAGCCCGCCGAAGCGGGCTGAGTTAAGGGACATTTTTGGCGGAGTAGTCTGGAACGCAGCGGAACGGTGAAGTGGTGATGGATGGAAACGGCCGCTACGTCTGTTTTTCAAACCTCGCCGGAAGAAAAACGTTCCCGTGCCTCGTGCCTATATCGTCGTCGCCCCCCGATTTTGGGAGTTCTTCCGTCGCCGTGCGTGGCTATACCTATAAGGGTGTTTCGCCGAGGGAGACGGAATGGAGTTGGTTGTATTTGGGTATCAGATCGTGCCTGGCCGCGACGAGCCGCTGGCCTTCGCGGCTTCCCTTGAGGAATGCCAACGCGAAGCCGTGGCGGAGCGTGAAGAGCTTCGGCGGAATGACCCAGATCTCGAAATGCTGGGGGCGATGGCGATCTACCGGCTTACCTTGGCCTGGCCTGATACCGATAGGTTGATTGCCGTGCTGAACGAGAAGACCTCGCTGCTTGACGCCATTGTTGTCGATCGCAAGCTTGTGGGTCTTGTGGCTGACTAATTCAATGTTCTGGGGCGGCTGCTTGTAAGGATCGGATGCGTCAGGCGCACCGTTGCCCCTCTCGGAGCTTCTGTGTCTCGGCTTCCCTATTGGTGCAGGTGGTACGACTGTCGGTCGGCCGCCGTCTCAGCCGACATGTTAGCCAAGATGATGACGTACTCATCGGCGGCGTCGGCGAGGATCAGTGCGATTTCCTGCCGGCTGAGCCCTTCCTGCTGAAGGTGCTCGATCATCTCCAGCATCGCGGCTTCGACCCTGAAGCGGTGCGCAGGCGGAGGTTCGTATGGTTCATCGGGTGTCTGAGTTCGCATATCCATGATCTGTTTCCCCATGTCAGGGGAGCATTGCACACCGGCGGCGGTCTGCAAGCAGATGCTTAACTAACGGTTAACGCGACCGCTCGGCTACTGCCCAAGTGAGACCGGCTCGAGCCATACCTGGATCGGGCATTTTCGGAGACCGGTGAGGAGGAGACCTCGTGGAGTGGGTCACTGGTGAACGCGGATGCTGACGGGGAACAGGCATAGGGAGACGCGCTGAAATCACCATCCACGTTCCATCCTTTAACAAGAGCAGTTCACAGAAGTTTCGGGCGCCTGGCAATTTTGTTGAAGATAGTCCGACCGCAAGGGTGCGGCTATGTGTCTAAGATCCGATAGTTGGCCCAGACGCTTCGAGATATCTCAACTTCGGTCGCCCATTCGGCGTCGGAGTCGTCGAGCAGAGTTAGAAACCCAATGTTGCTCTCGATGTCGTCCGGCGATCTATACCCTTGCTCGCACTCCTCGCAATGTCCGTAGACATCACCGGTTTCGATCTCTCGAAACAAAAAGAGCCGGCCGTTGTGACAATTCGGGCATTTGCCAGCGTGAAATTGCATCATGGCGCCTCGGAAGGTTGTCGCGAGCGCTTTCTCATGTCCGCATTCCATCAGCAAATTCTATCAAAAAGAATCCCTGTTGACTCATCCCCCAATGAGAACATAATTAGAACATCCGGCCGCCCGGTGTGGTGGCTATCCACATATTATCCACAGCTTGGGCACGCTTCGGCGTGAAGGACTAGCCATGCCTGAAACAATCGCACGCGCCCCAACCGACGAGCCCGTAGGCGGGCTCGAATACATGTGGGCGTTCGTTCGGCGAATTGATGATCCCAGCAAGGAGCTTCTGGCAGGGCTGGTAGAGCGGCGCGACCAATCGTTTGAGTATTTCCGGGCCGATATTTATGGCACCGACCCTGAAAGCGAGTGGCCTACAATGTCCTGGCTCGAGGTGGGGTTCAGTAAATCGACGGGTGACTACCGCATCCTCTGGAAAAGCGGAATGGAGCCAACTCCGGAACTTCCGGACAATCTGCTCACCGATTGGGGCAACGGTACCGGCCCAGAAGATGCGCTGGAGCAGCTCACACAACAGATGAAGGAGGAAGGTCGGCCGCTGCTGGGAGTATGCACTGTCGAGCGCGTTCGCGACGGCGTGCGCGGTTATCGGGATGCTCCCAGGATCATCGGCTTCGACTTCAATCCGGGCCTACGCAAGGACCCTAAATGATAGAGTTCAAGCCAAACCGAGCGGCCAGCTCTCCCAGCGAACCGGCGCGATCCGCACTGCCAAATTCTGCGGTCGAAGTTGAACCCGTACCCGATGTAATCTCGGTTGAAGCGGACGGTAACGCTTGTTCCATTCCCGCACCCCTGGAGCTTTCCTCCGACCTGCCGCCGAGGAAACCGGCGAAGCGCCGTCCCGCTGCACTCAAGAAACCGCGCGCTATCGAACGGCTCGATGCCGACACAGCTCCCCTTATGCTCAATCTGGACCCATGACGATCATGCTGCCCGAACCACAGACGCAATCCGAGATCGACATCCAATGGGAAGTCGAGGCAGTGCTCGCCTGGCACGATGAGGACGCCAAAGCGGCAATCGCGACATTGCTGGAGGATAACAGGCATTTGCGAAAGCAATTGGCGTTGGCGGAGTTCGCGGGGAGCCGAGGTTTCGCCCGGGGCTGGCGGCCGCGTTATGAGCGGTGATTCGTGCCCAGCGTAGAATACAAAGGCGGCGGCCATCCCTATTCTGAAGCCAAGATACCCCGGTTGCTCGGCGCCCACCAGAACGGGCAGTTCGTCAAGGTGACCTGCAAATGGTGTCGTCCCCAGATTACAAGAAATTATCGTCCCATGGACATCGCCCAGCTTGTCGGCGACCGCCACGTGATGGAACTTCAACATCGCTTCCGTTGCGAAAAATGCAGAAGGAACGATTATATGGAAGTGTCCTTCGAAATGGTCATTGGCGATAGGATCAAGGGATTTCCTGTTCGGGAACTCGTCGAGATCAGGACCGTGAAGCGGCCGGTTTGGCGCGATATCAAATTGTAACGGTGAGAGCGGATGTGCAACCTCTACAACGTCACCACGAGCCGCGAGGCTGTCCTTCAGTTTACCAAGTCCTTTCGCGATAAGGCTGGTTGGAACCAGCCCTCGCTCGATGTCTATCCTGGCTACCAGGCGCCGGTCGTGCGCGTCGGAGAGGACGGGCAGCGGGAAATCGCCAGCCTAACATGGGGGATGCCATCGCCGCCGGCCTTCGTGAAAAACTACGACCCCGGCGTCACCAACATCCGCAACGTCAGCTCGCCGCACTGGAGACGCTGGCTCGGCCCGACCAGCCGCTGCGTGGTTCCGTTCACGTCTTTCGCGGAACCGGACCCTGCCAGGAAGGTCATGGGCGGCCGCGTGCCGAACGCCTGGTTCGCCGGCAGCGAGGATCGCCCCTTGATGTTCTTCGCCGGTTTCTGGACGCCGTGGCGGGGTATTCGCAAGGTTCGAGACGGGGAGCGGGAATATGAGCTGTTCGGCTTCCTGACAACGGAGCCCAACGAGATCGTTTCTCCGATCCACCAGAAGGCAATGCCGGCTATCCTCACCACTCCGGAAGAGGTCGACCTATGGCTCACGGCGCCATGGGAGGAGGCCAAGCATCTGCAGCGGCCGCTACCGGGGAACATGTTGGTTATCGTGGAGCCGCCAACCAGTCCGATTGAAGAGGTCCCGACTTTGCTATGACTGACGATTGGACTCACACGATCTAGCCGCTCCCGTGCAGATCAATGGAAGTGGGAAGCCCGCGTCAATCCCCGGAACCGCGGGCTTTCGCAGCCGGGGCTCTTCTCTGCCCGGCCTATTCCCGAACTTTAAGCCAATGGCGCAGAAGGGATCAATTCACTCAAAGGGCTTATTGAGGTGGGTAAGCTGAAGTCGCGACGTCAAGAAGACTTCCCTTCAGTTCACCGGATAGAGCAGCACTCGAAACCTTCCACCGACGCTAGAAAATGCACGGGCTCAGAAACTGCGCCGTAGGGACAGTAACCAGCATCTCCTCGATGGTTCGTGAGTTGGGTGCCCTTCCAGCCAGAGCGCCGCGATATCGGAACAAAGTCAACAACCCGGAGTTATCTGCCCAGCAAGGGGATCAATCATGGGCACATATGTTCTAGTTTTCCTGGTTTTCGCTGGCATCTTTGCGCTGGCCACCGTCATTGCTTATCTCACCTGTCCGCCACTTCCTGACGACTGAGGAGCACTAGAGGCTCACGGAACAAATTAACCTCTGTCGCATTCTAGGGATGTCGCGAGGGCAAAGTCCCCGTCCCTCATTAGATTGTTCGTCGCCCCACGAACAGCTCTCGCGACACCCTCACTCCAGATGCGCCAATCCGCCACATTCCATCAGCTTGCACTCATGGATGCCGCCCGCCATATCGATGCCGCGGGCGCATCGCCGGATACTCTCCTATCCGCGTGCCCGTCGCCCGGCACAGGGATCAAGCACGGTCTGTGTCGGGCTCCTCTGGGATCTCCACCACACGTCCGAGCTGGTGAAGGTAGGCGATGATCTCATCCTTGAGATGGTCTCTTTCGCCGAATGCCGAAGAGACAAGCTCGATCCGGCGGTAAGCTTCTCTGTCCGTGGGATCGACTGGTTCAACGACAACATATCCAGTTGTCCCAATCGCCTGGACGTTGCTCCCGGCCTCGATCATGGTAGCCACGAAGGCTTCTATTTCTTCTTTGGTCATGCTGGCAGTTGAGCATATCGTGGCTCCGGCGCAACCCTCAGATCTGAGAGGCACTCGCGCAGCCGATTTGCTACTCACGATCTACTGCTGCACCTTGACTCCCGTAAGGAGGGTGAGAATGGTAGTTTCATGAGTCCTGACCGCGTCAATGAATGCCTGCGCCATATCCGCTGGACGCCAATCAACCTGGCGTCGGCCTTGCAATGTGATCTTTCATGGATTGAAGCGCTGGAAACGGGAAACGAAGAGGTGCCCGCTGGCCTTGCAGCTTGGCTGGAAACGCTCGCACAGGAACATGAAGCTCTCCCACCACCAACCACCTACCGGCGCCAGGGGGCAAGACTTTGACGACGACGGCCGGATCACGCTTCGATATCCGCAAAGACAGCGACTCGACGTGGGAGATATTCGACACTACCACCGGCCGGACCGTGTTCATCGGCGGAAAACCGTATTTCGACCTTCCGCAAGACAGTGCCGACACCTTGGCCGACTTCATGAACTCGGTGGGCATGGTTCCCGACACGGACACACTGCATTGAGCTCGACGACCGATTTCATCGCGGAACTAGTCCGGGCCGCCAATGAGGTTGAGAAGCTACAGGGGGAAGAAGCTCGCCGCCTGCTCAACCGCGCGATAACGACGATCCGCGACATGCGGGAGACAATCGGGATACCAGGCGGCCATACCGCGGCCGACGCCGTTATCGACCTGCAGACGGCAGCCGTGGCCTTGGGCAATCGATCCCATGAACAGATCAAGACGGCATTGCTCGATGCCGCCAGCATGATCCGCGACCTGCATATTGTGCTGGATACGGGGACAGAGATCCAGATCGACCGGAAAAGCCCCTGACCTATGTTGGGAGGCCGGAGGGTGCCGTCTGTTTCCTCTATCGTTACGCCACCTCTGACTTAGCGCTCCGCCCCTCCAAAATTTGATTGCTCAAGCGCCGCGCAAGTTTCCCTCGCCAAATAAGCTCTGGCTAAATTAGGGAGGCGCCGATGACTTATGAATGGGATGCGGAACGTTTTCTTATGGTTCGTTCGAAAAAGAGGAACGCCTGCGTCAGCCTGATCGCCATAGCTACAATACTCGTTTACAGGGCGCTGATTTGAGCGGGAGCAGCGCGATCTTTGAGCCGGCACAAGGAACCGTTCAGCACTCGAACGGTTAGAACATCATCAGGAGGCCGGGAAAGCTCACATCGCCAAGGACATCTGGGGCGACCAAGAACTTTCCCGGGAGAACGGACGCAGTGCGACCGCGCTCTACTCCCGACATGGGGCCCTGCCAGTTTGTCCTGCTGGTGGGGCTTTTTCGTGCTTGCTCCCCGTCCGTCGCTTTGCGCTTGTCGATCTGGCCAGGGCAAGTGGCGATAGCCGGCCGGAACGAAAATAGCCCCGCAGTCGGTGAAGGCTACGGGGCTACAGGTCCGCTGTGGATCGCAGACGGAATATGCTCACGAACTCAAGGGGTGGTCAATGCGGCGGCCGGTCCTGCTGTGGTGCCTCCATGCGTTGCAATATCTCCTCCACGACCTGAATGTCCGTGGCCTGCTTATTGAAGCCGGTCTGGAGGTCCTTGATGAAAGACATGATGCTGACGGCAGACTGTTCGGCAACGGTCACGCGATAGGTGAGGTTGTCGATCTTTCGGTCAACGTCATCCCCGCGGACTTCTTCAGCGCGAAGACGTTCATTGAAGCTGGCTTCCCGAGCTCTCGTCTCAGCAAGACGCTCCTTGTGGTAATCCTCATGTGACAGGCGCCATTTCATGAGATCTTCGATATCCCGTGTCGTGTTGGCCCAAATATAAACACCGCCGGCCAACATGCCGACGAGCGTCAGCAGGTTCAGGATCGTGTTGAGGTTCCACTCCAGCCTCGGTGATCTCCTCGGAAGCTGCATGCCATCAATCCCTGTCATCAGCCGTGCTGCCCTTTCATATGCTCATGCGTAAAATGCCCTTCAGTAGTGTCGAGGGGCAGAGATTTGCCGCGCGCTTTGCCGGCGAGAAGGTGTTTCGCGAGGGTCCTTCACGGTCGTGGGGGAAATGACGTTTCCAAGCTCGCATTTATCTTGGAACGAAATTCTCCGACTGAGGTTGGGGAGCATTGGCAGAGTCGCCAACAATCAGGAGGAAATCCATGCTGAAGATTATTTCGGTTTCGCTCGTGTCTATTGGTCTCGCTACCGGTATCGCTTTTGCTCAATCGGCATCGAACCCAAGTTCGAGCAATCAGCAAAACCAGTCCACCGATTCTGGAAAGCCCGATCCTGGTCCGATGCACCCGCCGCAGAAGATGGACAATACTGTCACCAATTCGACGCGCACCAATTGCGCTCCCAATCTGGCAACAAAGGGCTCCGTAACGACGCCGAACAAGGAGGGCCAGGCTTCGACAGCTGTTGAAGGCGCCGCTGGCACCAACACCAATGGTCAGTCTTCAGACTGCTGAACCTCCATCAAATGTCTCAAAAGGCCGGCCATGTGTCGGCCTTTTTGTTGGAACGAATTCAACGGGACACGGCGACAGGGTCGGCCTTCAAGGCCAGTCTGCTTATCGGTTGTGCCCGCCTGGGTTAGTGGAAAGCCGGCAGGGGGCGGGACTGGAAAGAGTCAACAACAACCGCCATAATTGCTCGCATGAACATAGAACTCTCCGCACTTGAAGAACGCGCCGAAGCGCAAGAACACATGGCCGAAGCGCTCCGCATCCTGAACGCCGCCATTCGACGAACCCACAGAGCCGGCCTCTCAGTCCGGGTCGAAGTCCTGACCATGTACTCCCGGGAGGGAACCCTGCCGCAATTGGAGCTGGGCACCCTGGACCGGCAACGCGGGGCGATCTAACTATCCGCGGGTGACTGAGCGGAATTAAGGTTACCTTGTAACCTCACTCCGCAGATCACGTTGCCGCTTTTTGCCAAGGCGATAAAACGCCCTCGTTTGGGGGCTTATCATGTCAAGACGTAGAGCAAACTCGGTCCGCAGCTTTAGAGTTTCCTATCGCGCCCGATTGAGGAACCCTGTCAGAAATGCTCCGGAGCCACGGAGAGTAGTCCTCCTTGTCCTGCATGTTGGACGCGTCGGCGAAGCTTATGTTCTGCCCAACGCTGCCCCAGAAGGGGACGCAGGGATGTGGACATTGACCGCTAATCACCAACACTCCACACAGGTCATCGGAGACCCAGCCTCTCTTTGATAGAACTGGCTACCGCAGTGGCCCCTCTGGCCATACCCCCCTGCGGGAGAGGCCTGGCACGGTATTTCTGCCGCTGCGGGCCTCGCTGAGATCCGAGATCGACTTACCGATCCTTCGGTCGTGGGTGGCGACTGGCTGGGAGCACCGACAGCGATTCGTTGAAGACATCGCAACAACGGGTAGCCGCGCGGGACAGTTGGCCCTTCGACGCAGTGACCTGTTGGGCGCCGCTCTCGTGCATCAGTCTCGCGAGATAATGCGCGATGTGGGAAGTTCAACCCAGCCCCGGCGCCAACTTGTCGAGCGCGACGAGGACACAGTTCATATTGCCGTCGTTGACTCGCGATTCTGCGGCCGCGCGGAGGGGTGTTTCAAGATTGGACACCCGGTGATGAGCACGGATGCGTTCGTTAACGACGCCGGCACTTAGTCAGAACATTCGACCTTGACCCGTGTTGATCCCTCAGCCTGAAGGAGGTCGCAATGAAACACCTTTCGACAACCGTGGCTGTGGCAGCGCTCGCTCGCGGCGCTTGCTTTCGTCGGGCTGCAGTTCATCGCTTTTTCTGACGACATGTCGTCCACAGCAACGCGGCTACTTCAAGTGGCGTAACCTGAATGGGGGATGTGCTATGTCAGGTTATCTGCGATGTTCCCGCCGCCAAGAGACTGTCGAGGGCTTGAACGGGAAAAACGGGCGAGCCCTCTTCTTGAACCTGTTGTGCTGCGTCGGGTTGAGGGCCTGCACCCTGGCGGACCAGTGCGGGCCCTTTTGGCCAAGCGCTAAGTGCCACATCCTCTTACCAGCATCAGGTTATTCCCTCCTCGATCTTTACCATCTTCTAAATAGCGACTCGACTCCGTGGCTACCCAGTGGTTCACTTTGGGGCAGTGGGTGCGTGAGGCGGGTTGATGGCTTATGAGTGGGACGCGCGGCGAGCACGACGTGCCAATGCGATCAAGATGATTTCGGCTCTGCTGCTCGGCGCGGTAGTTGCGGGTATACCTGCCTGGATTGTTGCCAAAGCTCTAGATCTTTGAGTAGTCAGCGGCTGAGGCCTATTTTCGGAATCAGCTTCGCAACTACGCCAGTGTCGTTGGCGGTCGGTAGCCGCGAGAACGTTTTTGTTTCACCAGTTCTAGGAACCGTTGAACTGCTTCCTCCTCTCGCTCGAACACGTGCTGCTTCTCTTGTCCATGCTTACCGATCCGTCCCCAACGCCGGGTGAGGCAGGCCTCTCCGAACAATGTCTGTCCGATCTGCATGGCGTAGTACCGCGCCATGTTTTTCGCAGGATCCGAACGTTCGATATAAAGCTGGTAGGGTTGCGCGATCATGCCGGCATCATCGTCACACGCGATCGGGGCGTCCAACGACATATGTGAATCGATTGGAGGCGGTCGATTCATTTCCGTGATCAATGAGTTTGGTCGAGGCGATGGCTAAGTGATTTCGCCACTATCCAATACTCTTCGTTTTGCCTCAACCTATTGTACCGGGACCATCTTGGTAGAGCGTCGCGCCGGCCCGAAGTGTGGCCGGCGACATGGCGCGCGGGAGCATTTTGGGGGTGTCATGGGAAGCGGCCTTTCCCCCCGAATGTCTGTCGCAAAGATCGTTCGCGCTGTTCAGGCCATTCGCGCGTTGAGCGGAGCGCGCTCTATGCCGCGGGCACGGAGCCGGCCTGCGCCCGTCTCCGCCGATTCCGGAAACGATCGCTTGTCCAATCGGGTGGCTGCGCACCCGACTCGGAGGCCCGTTCCGGACCGCATGTTTGTTTCCGCCCCCATGACAGCAGTGCCCGAGCCGGTCAAGCGGCCCGTGAAGCCGGCACATCTTCCGCACCAGTCCGGCCTTTGGCCGGACCCGTGAAGATCCCCCGCCTTCCGCACCACGCCGCTTGACAGTCCCGTTCGCCGCCGCGGGGCGGGCTTTCGCCCTCCCCCCTCTGTCCGGGGGAATGTCAGAGGCCATTCCCCGGAAAGATCGGGAAGGCTTCGCCCGAGGGGCTTGCCCCCTTTGGGATAGCAACGGAAACCTTGGAGACAGACAATGAGCATTTACACCGAGACCGCACGTTTCGACACTGGCCGCGCGCTGACCGAAACCGAGATGCGCCGTGTGGCGCCGTCGATCTTCGCCGTGACCGCCCATGAGAGCCGGTCCGAGCGTTTCAAACCCATCCCGACCATCGAGGTGCTTCGCGGCCTAATGAACGAAGGCTTCATGCCGGTCGGCGCCAAGCAGTCGCGAAGCCGGGCGGAAGGCAAGGCGGATTTTACCAAGCATCTTATTCGCATGCGCCGCATCGACGACGGAAGGATTTACAATGTCGGCGACACTGTTTGCGAAATCTTGCTCAAGAATGCCAATGACGGAACCAGCGCCTACGAACTCATGGCCGGGCTTTTCCGAGTCCGTTGCCTCAATTCCTTGGTTACGCAGACCGGCACCATCGATGCCATCAAGGTTCGCCATTCCGGCGATGTGCAGCACAAGGTCATCGAAGGCACGTATCGTGTTCTCGGTGAGGCCGAACGCACCCTTGCTGCCCCGCAGGACTGGTCGACCTTGCAGCTGAACCATGAGGAAGCCGGTATTCTCGCGGACGCCGCCCATGTTTTGCGCTTCGGAGACAACGATGGCGAAACGGCCACACCGATCAAGGCGCAGCAGTTGCTTGTGCCCCGTCGCCACAACGACCGTGCCAACGATCTCTGGACCGTCTGGAATGTGGTTCAGGAGAACGCGATCAAAGGGGGGCTGAGGGGTGTTGGCCGCGATGATCTCGGCAGGCCTCGGCGTGTGAAGTCCCGCCCGGTGAACGGCATCGATCAGGATATCAAGCTCAACAAGGCCCTTTGGTTGCTCGGCGAACGCATGGCCGCGCTGAAATCGTGACCGGGATCGCGGGAGCGCCGTCGGCATTGGCGGCGCTCTTACCCACCACTACCATATCGGAGGATATACCATGAAGCCCGCATATCCCATCGTCATCTCCAATTTGCGCGAGATCACCGGCCATGTTCGTCCCATGGCGTTGGCCAATGCAATTCACGCTCGCGTCTCCTCATCGTGGGGCGGCACGTTTTTCATCACCTTAAACAACATTCGCGACTGCATTGAAGCTGGTGACCGATGGTTTGAGGAGGAGGTTCCGGAAGGGTTCCGGGTTTCAACCGATAGCGGCTTTTCCTGCATCGTTCGGGATCGCCTTGGCTTTTGTTCAGTCCCCCGCACGAGCGAACATTCCGGGAGGGATCAGAAATGACGAAACTTTGCACTCTCACAAGGAACATGCTGCCCTTTTGGCTTACGCCTTCGAACGCGGCCGATGCTGGAAGGCCAAGCTGCGCGACAACCGGATGAGTGCCGACTCGACCGGCATCTTGCAGGCGTTGCGCAATTCCTATGGTCCGAGCTGGCTGGCCTCCTATTCCATCGCCAAACAGCTGCGATCATCGGCAGACGTTGCCCGCATGATCACCGTGGCTGCCGATAATGGCGACATCTACGAAGCGACGAAAGAGTGGATCAACGAACCGTGGACGATCAATTATCCCGAATGATTGGATCGCTTTTCGGGATCGGAAACGGAGTTGCGGGCGCATATCCGGCGACTGATCTCCAGGGGACCGGCGGCGAAGATCGCGCCGTAACCCGATCGTGCCAAAGGGACGCCTGATCGCAGCGGTCGGGCGTCTCTTCCATGTTCTATGGTACGACGAGACCGGGAGGGTGCTCGGCGGCTGCCTTTCCCGAGCCGCTATCCAAGCGGCGCGGGCTAGGAGCGAAGGAAGGGACGAGGGGTGCCCCTGGCGCCCCACCCCTCGGAGCTCCCCGCCCTCCCGTGAAAAACGGAACGCGAAGAGCGGGGGCAGTCGGTCCCGCTTCCCCTTCGGGCCACTCTGTTGAAGCTCCTGCGGCTGCCCTTTGGCCCGCTCTTCGCGCGTCGAGAATTCCCGAAATCCCGGACTGCGTCCGGCGCTATGCTGATTTCTCCGATGCTCTTCATTGTTTCCGGCTCGCGCCGGGCTCGCTTTACGTTGTGCCTGCATGGTCGGTGGCGTCTTCCCGAACCTGCAGAATACGGTCGACAAGGCCCCACTCCACTGCCTCTTCCGCTGTCATGAAGCGGTCGCGGTCCATCGCGCGCTCGAATTCGTCATAGGAGCGGCCGCAATGCTCGGCATACAGCCGTGTCATGCGGTGTTTCGTTCGCCTCATTTCCTCGGCATGGATGAACACGTCCGATGCCTGTCCCTGAAAGCCGCCTAGAGGCTGGTGAATATGGATGCTGGCGTTTGGAAGCGCAGTGCGCTCGCCCGGCTCGCCTGACATCAACAGGAACGAGCCCATCGAGCGGGCGGTTCCCATGCAGAGCGTGTGCACCGGTGCGCGAATGTAACGCATGGTATCGTACATCGCGAGACCGCTGGTCACGACGCCACCTGGCGAATTGATATAGAGATGGATCGGTCTCTTGGGGTTTTCAGCCTCAAGAAACAGCAATTGTGCGCAAACGAGCGCCGATACGGTGTCGTTTACCTCGCCGTTGAGGAAGATGATCCTCTCGCGAAGCAGACGGGAGTAGATGTCGAAGGATCGCTCCCCTCTCGAGGATTGTTCTACGACCATGGGGACGAGCTGCAGTGCTTCGCGCATTGGCGAACTCCAATCGTTTGAGACTATGACGGGTAAGGCCGGCCGCGTCAGGCGGCGAGCATGAGGGGCGGGCTGTTGGCGTTGGCCACGGATCTCGACAGCCGCTCGACGGTGGCGCCGGTCAGTTCATGGATGATCCGCAGGCTCGTTCCACCCGCTGCATTCGGGGCGATCGTGAAGGTGACGAAGCTTTCGAGGAATGGCGGGGCGTCGTCGCGCAGCCTGTAGCGAACCCGCTCGCCGGGTGTCACGGAAACCGATTCCGGCTCGGCGAGCATGTCCTTCGGCAGCCATTTCTCCCGAAACTCCGCGATGCTGATTGCGCGCCAGACCTTTTCGGGCGGTGCATCCAGATCATAGCGCTGTTCGAACCCGCTTTCCTGCACCTCGGTCATTTGGTCGTTCATTGATCCATATCCTTCAGCAAGAGCTTGAGAGCGTCGATGCGATCCGGCCAGTAGGCGCGGTATTTGGCCAGCCATTGAGCGATCAGGGCGAGCCCATCCGGATCGACCTCGTAATTCACGAAACGGCCCTCCCGCTGTTCCCGCACCAGCCTGGCAGCGCGCAACACGGCGAGATGTTGGGACATGGCCGGTTGGCTGATATCCATGCCCTGGCGGAGCGCGCTGGCGTTCAAGCTGCCGGTTGCCAGCTTCTCGAAGATCGTGCGGCGGGTCGGGTCGGCGAGCGCGCGAAAAATGTCGTGTTCTATCATGCATATCACATAAGCACAGACTTATGTGATTCGCAAGTCTGCTTCGCGAACGGGCCGGAACTTCGTGGTGGCGAGATTCTCTCCGTCCCGCCTCGCCTGTGGTGCTGATCTTGGCGCGGCCAATCTTTCACGTAGCCGAGGCGCGATCGGCGGCCAAAGTCTGCGCGCAGCGCTGTCCATTTCGTTTTCCGACCGCAGCGGGCCGCAGGCGCGCGGTAGCCAAGCGGAGGAAACCCGCGCTCCCATATAGCGCCGTAGGGTTTTCCGGAGCTTGGTGGGAAACGACCGCGTGGATGGTGCACCGATGCCGGATCATTGGAGGTTTTTTCCGAATGTGATGCTGGAGCCTGACCTCAAGGCAATGCGACATGCAATCGCCCTCAACGACGGAGCTGATGAAGTCGAAGAAGAGTTGCTCGCGTGGATCATCTTCCGCTACTACAAACGTGGCCCAAAGGACCCGGAGCATCTAGCAGGCATTGCCAACTTTCTCGCCAGCTCCAACATATTCAACAGCCCGCCAGCCCGAGCTAAAGTTGCGGCGGATGCGTGTCATGGAGCATCTCCCGGCGTCTAAGCGCAGCGGTGCGAGCAGTGCAGAGGTGTTTCTTTCATCTCGATTACTTGAGAGATTGCATCGGGCACCCGGACGGATCGGAACTTCCCGATCTTGAGGCTGTGAAGACCAGGACCAGACAGGGCATCGTGACTTGGAAGCCGATCGTCTCCGGACACGCCGAGAGTACACGCTCTGGAGCGTGCGGATTTCGGATGATGCAGCGATATACTGGCCGAGGGTCTTGGTTCCGGAAGCCATCAATGAAGTGTTCCGTTCAAGATACTCCTGTCGCCGATCTCTGATAATCACGTGTTTTTGGATCAGGATTGCTCCATTGCACTGCGGGCCGGATTGGATCGGGCAGGCTTTGGCGCATCCCCGATCGTGTGAAACCTGTTCGTGCCGACGCATGCCTTCATGTCGTCGCGCCGGAACCAGATAGCTCGTCCGCATCTGAGCGGCGCGTTTCCTGCGGTGAAGACGATCTGTTCGTCGGCCCGCATGCGCAGAACTTCATGGGGCTGGATAAGGGGTCTGGCAGCCAGCTGCTTCGAGCGCGTTCGCGACGATCCCCTCGCTTGGAAACTGCGGCTCACCTGGTCGATTTCGACCGTTGTCATGCCGCAGCGTCGGGAGATGTAATCGGCCGTTTCCGGATCGTTGATCGCGGCGAACGAAATCCAGCTGGCACTCTCGAACCATTTGCTTGCCGCGTCGCGACCGCCATAGGTTTCACGCATCTGGCCGATCGACTGATAGATCATCGTCAGCGTGATGCCGTATTTGCGTCCGGCGTCACGCGCGGTCTCGATGATCCGCATGTAACCGAGGCGGGCGGCCTCATCGAGCAGAAACAGCGCGCGCCCCTTTATCTGGCCGTCGCGATTGTAGATCGCATTCAGAAATGAGCCGATGATGACCCGCGCAAGACCCGAATGGGTCTCCAACGTCTTGAGGTCGATGTTGATGAAGACGTCGGTGTTTCCCGCCGCGATGTCGCTGGTCGAGAATTTCCTTCCCGACACGAGGGCGGCATAGTTCGGATAGGAAAGCCAGTGTGTCTCCTTGACCGCATTGGCATAGACCCCAGAGAAGGTTTCGGGCGTCATGTTGACGAAGGCCGCGACGTTCTCCTTCACGAAATCCGAGCCCGAATTGTCGTAGATGTCCTGCAGCCGCTTGCGCAGTGTCGGCTCCGGCTCCGAGAGATTCATGCGCACCTGCCGAAGCGTCTGTTCCATTTCATCCGTGTGACCGGACAGGCAGACATCAGCGATGAGTGCCGTCAGCAGCTGGAGCGCCGATGCGCGAAAGAAGTCATCGCGGACACCGCGCGCACCGCCGCTATCGCTCATGATCCATGAGGCGACCGAGGCAATATCCTCTTCCTTGGTTCCGCCGAAACGTCCGACCCAGTCCAGGACATTGAAGCCGATGTCCGGCTTCCTCGAATCGAGTACGAACACGTCCCTTCCCGCTCCGCCGCGATGCGCGGAAACCATCGGTGCGACCTCATTCGATGGATCCAGCACGATCAGCGTGCCGCCCCATTTGAGTGCCGTTGGGATCGTCACTGACGTCGTCTTGAAACCGCCGGAGCCGGCAAAGACAATCCCGTGCGACGAGCCGAACGTGCCATCGAAGCATAGCAACGGCGACTTGCCGCCGGCGCCCCAGGTCTCAGCGCTGTCGGCTCGAAACGCTCGGGCGCCGACATTGTCTTTGTCGACCCGATAGCGCTCACCGATGACGATGCCACCAGCATCGGGAAACAACTTTGCCGCCTCTGTGAGCTTCATCCAATCCGCTTCGCCATGGAGCGCCCGCTTGCCTTGAACGCGTTTCGGCTCGGCCCTTGCGAATGCCGCATTGCCGATGAGCGCGACGCGGAGTGCGAAGCAGGCACATAATAGCGCCGCAGTCGCTCCGATCGACGTTGCCGTATCGAGAAAGGCCAAGACCGTCTTGTCGGCGGGTACCGTTTTCATGAAAGAGGAAAGCCGCGCTGTTTCGCGGACTGCTGCGACCAGGATCGTCCCACTCGATCCCGCGACGACGCCCCAACCTGCCTGCTTGATATTGATCGAACCGGCATTCGCAAACAGCAACAGAACTCCAATCGCCGCACCGGCGATATAGGGCAATGCGATGCCCGCGCGCCCCCATGCCAGTCGCGCGGCCTCGGTCTTGCCGAAACCGGAAAGCCACTGCTCGACCCCGGTCATCCCGATGACGACCAGGATCATCAACGCCGTTGGTACGACGACGAGCGCAATCCTATTGATCGTCATTGCCGAAGGCCTCCACGCCGATTCCCGTGAGCCTGCAGCGCTCGCCGTCGTCGCCCTTGATCCGATGGGCGACATCGACAAGCGCGCCCAGCAACAGCGCTCGCTTCTCGTAGCGCAGACCGGCCTTGACGATCAGGCCGCCGAGCTCGATCTTTTCGCGCGTGTCCTTCTTGCGGGCGTCGGATGTCATCGTTCTCGCCATGCGCTCAAGCCTCGCCAGCACTGCCCGCGCCCGCGCCAGATGTGACCGGCGCGGTTTGCTGCGAGACGACGGCTGCCCCTCCCCTTTCTTTTCCGTTAGAAGCCCCCTGCCGTCCGCGAAACCGCTTCGCCACTTCCTCAAACGCTGCCTGAAGTTCCGCCTCGTCGATTTCGATCTCGCCAAGGCCGGCCTTGAGCGCGATCCGGCCGATGCGTTCCGCTTCCCTGGTCTCTGCGATCTTGAGCTGTTCCTGCAGTTTGGCGATTTCGTCGCGGATTTTCGAGGATGGCTTCTTCATGTCCGATCGTCTCCTGGGTGAGAAAGCATGTCTTTCGAACCCAGTTTTTCGGATGAGAGCGCGGAACGCACTACTGTGAATCCTACAATCGCCAAGGGCGATGCTTTCGGGAATGATCCCGGCCGTTCCGAAGGAGCGGCTTCCAAGGGCGCAATTATACGTCGCTGATACGACGTGTTGCTGAGAGAGCCTGGTAAGCCTCCGCTCCCGACGAACCCATTGATTTCGTTCGCAACGGGAAAGAACTTCGCCGTGGCCGTCCCTCACTTTTCCGTCAGCGTCGTCGCCCGTGGCTCAGGCCGCAGCGCCGTCCTGTCGGCGGCCTACCGGCACTGCGCCAAGATGGACTTTGAACGGGAAGCCCGGACGATCGACTACACGCAAAAGCAGGGGCTCCTGCATGAGGAGATCGTGATCCCCGCCGACGCGCCGGAATGGCTACGCTCGATGATAGCTGATCGTTCGGTCGCCGGCGCATCCGAGGCCTTCTGGAACAAGGTGGAGGGTTTCGAGAAACGATCCGACGCGCAACTCGCCAAGGACGTCACCATAGCCCTGCCACTCGAGCTGACGGCCGAGCAGAACATCGCGCTCATGCGCGACTTTGTGGCGAGCCACATCACCTCGAAGGGTATGGTCGCGGACTGGGTCTATCACGACGCCCCCGGCAATCCTCACGTCCACCTCATGACCACATTGCGCCCGCTGACCGAAGACGGTTTCGGTTCGAAGAAGGTCGCGGTGCTTGGCCCGGATGGCAAGCCAATCCGAAATGACGCCGGCAAGATCGTCTATGAGCTTTGGGCCGGTAGCACTGAGGATTTCATTGCGTTTCGCGACGGCTGGTTTGCTTGCCAGAACAAACATCTGGCGCTTGCCGGCCTCGATATCCGCATCGATGGCCGTTCCTTCGAAAAGCAGGGTATCGACCTCGAGCCAACCATTCACCTCGGCGTCGGCGCCAAAGCCATCGAGCGCAAGGCCGAGCAATCCGACCACAAGTCGGAGGCGTCGGCTCCCAAACTCGAACGCATCGAGCTTCTGGAGCAGCGCCGCAGCGAGAACGCCCGCCGCATCCAGCGCCGTCCGGAGATCGTGCTTGACCTGATCACGCGGGAGAAGAGCGTCTTCGACGAACGCGATGTTGCGAAGGTGTTGTATCGCTATATCGACGATGTCGCTCTGTTCCAAAGTCTGATGGTCCGCATTCTTCAAAGTCCGGAAGCGCTCCGTCTCGAACGCGAGCGGATCAACTTTGCGACAGGTATTCGCACACCCGCGAAGTACACCACGCGCGCGATGATCCGGCTTGAAGCCGAGATGGCCAACCGAGCGATCTGGCTTGCGGGCCGCACCTCTCATGGCGTCCGTGAGGCGATGCTGCGGGCGACCTTTGCGCGCCATGTCCGGCTGTCGGATGAGCAGCGAACGGCAATCGAGCATGTCGCTGCGGCCACGCGGATCGCCGCCGTCATCGGCCGCGCGGGCGCCGGCAAGACCACGATGATGAAGGCTGCGCGCGAGGCGTGGGAAGCGGCCGGCTATCGTGTCGTCGGCGGCGCCTTGGCGGGCAAAGCGGCCGAGGGATTGGAGAAGGAAGCGGGCATCGGCTCCCGCACACTGTCGTCGTGGGAGCTTCGCTGGAACCAAGGTCGCAACAAGCTCGACCACAAGACGGTGTTCGTGCTGGACGAGGCCGGCATGGTGTCGTCACGGCAGATGGCGCTGTTGGTCGAAGCAGTCACCAAGGCCGGCGCCAAACTCGTCCTTGTCGGCGATCCGGAACAGCTTCAACCGATCGAGGCCGGCGCTGCGTTCCGCGCCATTGCCGATCGCATCGGCTATACAGAACTTGAGACAATCTATCGTCAGCGCCAGCAATGGATGCGCGATGCCTCGCTCGATCTCGCTCGTGGCAATATCCGCAGGGCTGTCGACGCCTACACCGCCCATGGTCGAATGATTGGTTTGAGACTGAAGGACGACGCGGTCGAGAGCCTGATCGCAGCGTGGGACCGCGACTACGATCCTTCGAAGACCAGCCTGATCCTCGCACACCTTCGCCGCGACGTCCGAATGCTCAACGATATGGCGCGCGCCAAGCTGGTCGAACGCGGCGTCGTCGCAGAAGGATCACCGTTCAAGACCGAGGACGGAACCCGCATGTTCGCCACCGGCGACCAGATCGTGTTCCTCAAGAACGAGGGCAGCCTTGGCGTCAAGAACGGCATGTTCGCAAAGGTCATCGAGGCAGCACCTGGGCGGTTGGTGGCAGAGATTGGCGAAGGGGAACATCGCCGCTTGGTCACGATCGAGCAGCGCTTCTATAACAGCCTCGATCACGGCTATGCGACAACGATCCACAAGAGCCAGGGCGCGACGGTCGACCGGGTGAAGGTGCTTGCTTCCCTCTCGTTGGACCGGCATCTCACCTATGTGGCTATGACGCGCCATCGTGAGGATCTCGCCGTCTACTACGGCAGTCGTTCGTTCGCCAAATCCGGCGGCCTCATCCAGATCCTGTCGCGCCGTAACGCCCAGGAAACGACCCTCGATTACGAGAAGGCGTCGTTCTATCGCCAGGCGCTGCGCTTCGCGGAAGCGCGGGGCCTTCATCTAGTCAACGTCGCCCGCACGATCGCACACGATCGTCTCCAATGGGCCGTCCGGCAAAAACAGAAACTCGCCGATCTCGGCGCCCGTCTTGCCGCCATCGGCAAAGCGATCGGGCTGGCCCGCGGCAGCAATAAACAAACCGCCCCGAACACGATCAAGGAGGCCAAGCCCATGGTGTCAGGTATCACCACCTTCCCGAAATCGCTCGACCAGGCTGTCGAAGACAAGCTCGGCGCCGATCCCGCGCTCAAGAAGCAATGGGAGGACGTCTCGACCCGCTTCCATCTCGTCTACGCGCAGCCGGAAGCCGCCTTCAAGGCGATCAATGTCGATAGCATGTTGAAGGACCAATCGGTCGCGCAGTCCACCTTGGCAAGGGTTGCCGGCGAGCCAGAGAGCTTCGGTGCGCTCAAGGGCAAGACCGGTCTTCTCGCCAGCCGTGCCGACAGGCAGGATCGGGAAAAAGCCATTGCCAATGTGCCGGCGCTTGCCCGAAATCTCGAACGCTATCTTCGAGAGAGGGCCGAGGCCGAGTTCAAACATGAGACGGAGGAGCGCGCAGTCCGGCTCAAGGTTTCCGTCGACATCCCAGCGCTCTCTCCAGCCGCCAAGCAAACGCTCGAACGCGTGCGCGATGCGATCGATCGCAACGATCTCCCGGCTGGCCTCGAATATGCGCTGGCCGACAAGATGGTGAAGGCTGAACTCGAAGGTTTCGCCAAGGCGGTTTCCGAACGTTTCGGGGAACGGACCTTCCTGCCTTTGGCTGCGAAAGACACGAGTGGCAAGACGTTCGAGACCGTCACAGCAGGCATGACGGCTGGCCAGAAGGCGGAGGTCCAGTCTGCGTGGAATTCCATGCGAACGGTCCAGCAGCTTGCCGCCTATGAACGAACGACCGAAGCGCTCAAGCAGGCCGAGACGCTGCGGCAAACCAAGAGCCAAGGGCTCTCGCTGAAATGACCGGGGTTGCAATCCGTCGGTCGATGACGACGCAGCAACGACGAGCCATTGTGGTTCTGTCGATGGCGGCGTTGGCCGCCATCCTGCTGGTGGTGATTGCCGTCACCGGTGGCTACCGCATCAATCTGACACCGAGCGAGCCATTCGGCCTGTGGCGCATTATCCCGCTTCACCGTCCGGCAGCAGTCGATGACCTCCTGTTCATCTGCCCCCCGGAAACGGCGGCGATGCGGGCAGCGAGGGCACGAGGCTATCTCCGTTCTGGTTCCTGCCCGGGGGGCGTCGCACCGTTGATAAAGACCGTGATCGCCGTTGCAGGACAGCATGTCGAAATCAGCGCCAGCGTGAGCGTGAATGGGCGGATGGTTTCCTCTTCCAGTCTCGCACTACGAGATGGAAAAGGCCGGCCGTTGACGCCCTTTCCGGGCGGCATCGTACCGCCGGGATATGTCTTCCTGCATTCCGCATTCCCCGGCTCCTATGACTCCCGATATTTTGGCCCGGTGCCGATCTCCGGCATTCTCGGGCTGGCGCAGGAGGTATTCACCTATGTGCCGTGATTACCTTCGGCCGGCGCTGCCGATTTTCGCTTCGATCGCAATCGGCGTGGTGGGCTGGAGCGGCCATGTGTTGCTTCTACCCGTCGCGCTGGGGTTTCCTGTTCTTTGGTCGATCGCGCGAACGAGATCAGTGGCGGCACTTGTCTCCGCCGGATATTTCCTGGCCGCATCACGTGGTCTGCCGCGAGGCGTTGCCGCCTTTTACTCGTCGGATATCTGGCCGGGCCTGTTGCTCTGGTTGTGTGCGTCTATGAGTTTCGTTGCCGTCCATTCCGTCCTCTGGACGAAGAACCCGAACGTCCGTCCGTTTCGTTATCTCCTCGCAGCCATCATTATGTCGATCCCGCCGTTCGGCATCACGGGCTGGGCGCATCCAGTCACGGCTGCGGGAGTTCTGTTTCCGGGATGGGGATGGTGGGGACTCTGGCTTATGACAGCTGGCCTTGCGGGCCTCGTAACCCGTATTTGGCCAGCTGTCGCCATCACCTTGATAGGCCTTTGGCTGTGGTCCGCCGCATCGTGGACCGAGCCGGGTCTATCCAATGGCTGGCGCGGTGTCGACCTCGAATTGGGCGCTTCGCTCGGTCGGGACGCCGGTCTTCACCGCCAGCGTGACCTGATCGCAACGGTGCGTGGCGCCGCCAGCGATGGCGCCGGCTTTGTGGTGCTGCCGGAAACCGCGCTCGGTTTCTGGACACCGACCGTGGCGCGGCTTTGGACGAGCGCGTCCGCCGATATCGATGCGACGGCCATCGCCGGCGCCACGGTGCTCGATGCCACCGGCTACGACAATGTCCTCGTCGCGATCGACAGGACGGGCGGAAGCAGCATCCTTTATCGCGAACGCATGCCGGTTCCCGGCTCGATGTGGCAGCCGTGGCGTTTCTTGTTCGGGGAGAGTGGCGGCGCCAGGGCGGATTTCTTCGCGAACCCGGTCGTTTCTGTCGGTGCCGGCCGGGCAGCGCCGCTGATCTGCTACGAGCAACTGATCGTCTGGCCCGTCCTCCAGTCCATGCTGCACGATCCTGACTTCATCATTGCCGTCGGAAACGGCTGGTGGACCGATGGGACGTCGATCGTCGCCATCCAGCGCGCCGCTACCACCGCCTGGGCGAGGCTCTTCGCAAAACCGCTTGTTACCGCCTTCAACACCTGAGCGCCAAGGAGGCCCCATGCTCGACGCTGCCCTGATCAAAGAATGTGCCGACCCCTCCCTCAAGCCCGCGATCGTCGAGCAGTTCGTGGCGGCGGCGGGCTCGGATGATCCCCTCACCGTCACCGTCAAATCGGGTGGCCGATTGATCCTCGTGCCGCAACCCAGAACGGCGGACGAGGCAATGGCGATCGTGCGCCAATATGCTGGTCAGGCGGTTGTCCGCGTTGGGCTGACCCAGTTTCCCGCAGGCGTTGGCGTCAAGGAAGCGACCGATTTGAAGCCCGATTTGGTCGACCCCTGCCAGAACCTTCGCAAAGGCACGGCGATGTTCGCCAAGGTCCTCAGGATCGTTGCGAAATGGTATGGCAACCCCAAGAGCAAGGACGTCTTCCCGCAGATTTTCGAGGATGCGATTTACGCATGGAAGACCGGTGAGTTCGAGGGCGTGAGCGTGTTTCAGGCGGAGGACCCTGGCGAGTCACCGACCAATCGAGAGGAACCGCGGGCCGATAAATCGGAGGCGGACACAGTCGCTGCCGGGGCTCCGCTGCAGACTGAGGCAGAACCTTCGGGCGAAAATAAAATTGGCACTGCGGGGATCCGGGTCGATCTATCTCGCATTGGCGGCCAGCAATAGCGTTCAATTCGTCTTTTCCCGTGACGCCTGTTCGGTCGAGCGAGGACTTAAATTTAGTGAACGGCGGAGCTGCCTAGTTGTCATTTTGAAGGAAATACTGGACAGCGGGGTCATCTCGGCATTTCGCTAGCGGTAGCTGCTTGACCGAATAGATGCGGGAAATGATGTGTTCAGTGGTGCTGGTATCGATGTCGACGTTCAAGCAGGCACAGGCATAACCGTGAATCGCAAAAGTGCGGACGTATTCGCCGGTCGTCAGGTCAGGAATCTTATCCATGCCTTGGGCGGCATGGCCGTCACCTCCGCGGAACATTATCTCCCACCCACCTTGTGCGTCGTAAAGCTCCCACTTAGCCGTGGCCGGATTGCTAAGCCAGCCGCAGCGCCTTTCGCCGTGCGCTGCGGTGGTCGCAGTCAATAGGACGAAGGTGGCGAGCATGATCTTCATAACAGGTCCAAACGTAAGGAAGCGGCGCACCGTCAGTATCGGCGGGAATGTTTCAGGCGGATGTCGGCAACTGACATCGAGCGGAACAGCAGCCTACCTGGAAATCAATCGGGTTGGCCACCCATCTAGCGCGAGCCAAAAAGCAGGAAAACAGTGTATTTCCGATGCTTAAAATTAGTTTGACCCAGATGCATAATGTTTGAGCTTGTTGCGGAGGCCAGCCAGTACGAAAATGTGCCCTCACGAGGGTTCAGCTCGGTTGGGTCAACGCGCTACCAAAGGTCTTCAAGGATGCGACGGTCTGCGCATGTCGCAGCAAAGCAAAGAGGAAGAGGGGCGTTGGAGGCAGCGCAGGACGTTGGGCACGCGGGGATTCTGATCAATCTGTCCCGGCATTGGCTGGAATTGAACTTCACTCTGGCAGTGCATAGCGTGTCAGCAGAGCCTCGCCCTCTTCGATGGCGATCTCGATCACCTCGTTCACCAGATCCGGAGAACCGGCGAGTTCGTGCAGAACGAGCGTGAACAATTCCCGCTGCTGCACCGGCAGAACCTGCGGAACGATGATTACCAGGCCCGCATGCAGATCCTCTCTCGCATAGAGTTTCCTGAAGTCACGAGCATTGTTCGTCACGAAGGTGAAATCTTCCGCGACGATCCGAGGCATCAGATCCCAATCGGTCTCGCCGCTCAGGCCCAGCCAATTGACGTGAAAGCAATCGTGGCCGTGGTTTTGAGCCACGGCCACGAGCGATGTGTGCAGGCATTCATCGATCAGAAACTTCACGAAGCCGTGCCCGAAGGGTTATCGGTCTCGGCCTTTCCAAAAGGCAAGCGCTTCACCGACTTTACCTTCAGTCCCTGCTCCGACAACTTTCGTGGCCGCCCACGGGCAGGATGAGCCGCTACCCAAATTTCGGCGAGGTCCACCATGCGCGCAGTGAGAGCGGGATAGCCCTCAACGATCTCGTCCGTGGCAGCGCCTTGCAATTTCATCGCAGCGATTGTCCGGACTGGAACGCGCGTGCCTTTGAAGACCGGCTCACCGCCAACCACGCCTTTCACGCTGTGGATGATCTTGTCCGCTTCTCTGAGCGCCTCGCCACGCGCGGCCAAGCGCTCCCTCGCTCTCGCGACGTCGACGATCAGATAGTCGTCCGCTCTGACCGTGTCGGCTTCAGGATTTTCGTCGATGGCAGCAAAGAGGCGTTTCCGGCGTTCGGCGGAAAGGATCGTACCGACGCCGAACCAGAGCTTAAGCCGCAGCAGATCATCGTCGGTGATAGCACGGTTTCGGTGGCTGGTAGAGGGTCTTCCAATGATTCGTTTGTCGATGGCGTTGTGTACCGACTTAATGCCGATCTCACTCACGGCAGCCGCCTCAGTGGGTGTATATTCGCGAAGTGCTGCAGCCATAATTATTCTCCTTAAAAAGAATATATATAATGCGCGGGCAATTCGCAATGTGCTGGCACAAATGAATTCTCGTCATTGCCGGCCGGGCATGAGGCCGGCAGTCCGCAAGACAACTCTCTTAGTCGTCAAGCTCGGCGGTTGGCATCTGTGGCTCCTTCGGAGGCCGCTTCAGCAACTCACACGCTTCGATGCCCAAGACTGTCGCCAAACGGTCGACGACATCGATGCTTGCATTGTAAACGCTGCGCTCCAGCGAACTGATGTAGGTGCGATCGATGTCCGCGCGATGCGCGAGCTCCTCCTGGGACAAGCCTTTAGCCTGCCGTGCTGCTCGCAAATTTCGCGCGAATACCTCTCGGATCTCCATGATCGAGAGAACAGCGCCTTGATGAGTATCCTACCACGGAGTATTCTCTACAATCTCGAGGTCATTCGAGCCAATTGCGAGGCAACTTCCCGAGGTCAGAGCACCTCCTGCGCGTTGGCGTGAGAGTTGCGGGAGGAAGCTACACAGGATCCAGTTGCCCGTTGGATGGATGACGTTCAGCGGATGTTGTAGTGCCACTGGGGCGAGATGGTACCGCCGCAAGCTTGCGCCCCGGCAGCAGAGGATAGGGAGAAGCGGATGAACGATACCGGCTCATCTAGGTACAGTTCGATGCAACAGTCAGAATTAGAAGTGCTGGCGGTCGCTGCAATCCGCGAGCACCGCCATCTTATGGCCGCCGATGAAGTTGTGTATGAGGAATGGACCCGCGCGAGCGACGATCCGTCGGTTTCCGCCGCCGTACTCAAGAGCCTGCAGGATGAGTATGTTGCGCGTCAGAAGAAATCGGAGGCCCAGCAGGAGGCGCTGTCGAAAATCATCGATGCCCTTGGCTACGTCCCTGTAGTTGCTCCAGATGGCGAAGAATGACTCTCATACCAACCCGCGGTCCTTTGCGATTGCGACAAGTTGCGGAACGGTCGCCGCTTCGAGTTTTCTGCGTGCTTTGTCCAGGTAGTGCTGCACTGTCCTCGGATTGATCCCAGTCAACATTGCGATCTCTGGAGCATGTTTGCCTTTCGTCGCCCACATCAGGCACACTGCTTCTCTTGAAGAAAGCAACCGTTTCGGAGCGACGATCGTCGTCGCAGCGATGATTTTCAGGCGGTAGTGGATTGCCAGAACGGCCTGGATCGCTTTTTGGGCATCCTGCAGCTTTGAAACATCAGCCGCCTGCGCTGAAGATGCGAACGTGAGCATCATGGTCGAGCCAAAGCTTCCTTCGACGGGAATCGTAACTCCGCTCCGAATACCGTAACCGATTGCCTGCTCCCGAAAGCACTTGAGTTGGGAGGATCTACGAGCGGGCCAGTTGTCGGCGGTCCAGGAAAACATCTCCATGCGACGTTTGGCTTCCGTGACGACGGGGTCGATGCGGGAATAGTGGCTTTCGAGATAAACGCCCTGCCATTCCTCCGGGTAGGAGTTGAATGTTCGGACTTCCAGTCCCTCAGTCTGCAGGTAAGCAAAACGTTCAAAGCCACATGCGTGGGAAAATGTCTTGAGAGCACTTTTGATCATACGTTCATCGTGTGCGGCATCTGTCATATCGATGAGAGAGCGAAGGTCACCGTCCACTGACATTTCTCCTATTGCCTAGCTGCATGTCCTCTTTCGTTGCAGATCGTAAATCTACTCTCCTTTTCCGAGTGTTCAAGGCCCCGCATGCCGAAAACATGATACTTAAACATAATTTTGCGTGCGGGTGCGACCCACCTGCCGGAGCGCGAAGAAATGGCCGGATCTTAGACTCTGACGCGGTCTAGCGGACGCCATAAACGGACGGAAAAATGATGTCCTGATCGACCAGGACATTGAATTTGTAGCCGGGACGGATGCGGATCGTCGGCTGCACGTTCAGATTCTTCGAGATGGTCTGTTCGGCAACGCGACCAAAGCTCTCGGCAAAATTCCGGCGTGCTGCATCTGAGGCGGTATCCTGATTTGCCCGCGTCGAACTCTCGGGCATAGACATATCGATCCCTGTTCCGATGATTGCCACCAGGGCCGCCGACCCGAAGGTTCTCCAGAAGTGGCGGTCGACCTTGTCCTGGAAGCCCCCATATCCTTCTGCGTCCGTGCCGGCCATGCCGCCGATCTGCAGCGTAGACCCGCTAGGAAAAATGAGGTCGGTCCAGACGACAAGAACCCGTTCCTGGCCAAATGAGACCTTGGAATCGTAGCGACCGAATAACTTCGAACCCTGCGGGATGAGAAGGCGGTATCCCGTCGCGCTATCGTAGACGTTCTGGCTGACCTGGGCGGTGATGCGCCCTGGCAGGTCGGAATTCAGACCAGTAATCAACGTCGCCGGGATGACCGAACCGCGCTTCAATTCGTTGGGTGACATCTGCGGCACGACCTGGTTCGGCAGGTAGCCCAGATCCTTGATGTCCTGATTGAAGAAATCCTCTTTCGACGGCTGCCCGTTCTGATCGACGGTTTGCCCCATCAGGCCGGATTTTAGGGCGGCGGCATAGAGGTCTGATGCGCTGTCTTCTGCGACGTTTGTCGGCTGTCGACTCGTGTCTTTCGTAAAGTTTGCCGCCTTCTCGACGTCGGAGACGTCTACCTTCAGCGGAGAGTCGAGCGCCGTGGCACGAGCCTGGAGACGCGCCATGCGTTGGCGCTGAGCCTCGCGCATATATTGTTCATCCTGCTCCCGCTTCAGGCGCGCCTTCCACTCTTCTTCGGATTCGAGCCTTTGTCGGCGGTCTTGTCGATCTGTCGGTTGGCGCTCGACGACGGTTTCCTGCTTTTCCTTTTTCTCCACCACAACAGGGGTCGGCTGAAACACCTCCTGCTTATCCGGCTCACCGATAATGCCGTCCGTTATACCCCGCTTAAGCTGGTCGCCGAAACTGGTCGCAGGATTGTTGGAAGCACCCTCGATGTCGCCACGATTGAAGGACAGCCCGCGCAGCGACAGACCAACCACCACGACGCCGACAAACAGCACGATGACAATGATGGCGACGATGATCGGCAGGCGGTTGAGCCGGCGCATGCCATTCTGATCGTCGGCTTGGCCGGAGGTGCTAAGCTGGAGCGACTGGACCATGTTAACCTCCGTCAGTTGCGCTGTATGATCGAAAGCGGACTGGCCGGCGCGGCGCCGGCCGCCGTCGGCGTGTATGCGCGGCCAAGAGCAATGGATGGCGTCGAGAGCCGCGCCAACACCTGTCCGTCGAAGCCGTCGATCGCATAGGCAAGCTCGACCGGCTTGACGTCTTTGGCGACCTTACCGTCCGTGACCACCGTGTATCCCCACCCCTTCAACGCCGCCTCGAGGGCGGCCGCGAACTCCGACGTGTCCTTCTCCAATTTGATCGTCGTCGTAGCGCTGGCCGGGCCGATCTGTTCAGCCAGGCGGCTTGCCATGTCGCCGGCGATGGCGCTCGCGGCGGGTCCGGTGACGGCAACGGGGGTGGAACTGGTGGTCAGGGCGTCGTCGGCCGTTTGGCAGCTGGAGAGCAGCGCAGCCACGACGAAATGTGCGAGAAGCTTCCGCATAGTTCAGCCTCCCCGCCGGATGGTAATCTTCTGTTGCCGCCAACCGACGCCGGAAACGAGGATCGCCTTGTCGATCGCATAGTCGACCGTCATAACGTCGTTCTTCATCCGGTAATTGACGATGCGGTTCTGGCCACCGGAAACGACGAAGAGCACTGGTGCATCCTGACCGGAGATCGACTTCGGAAACTGGATGTAGGTCTTCACCCCGTCCGAATAGACCCGCTTCGGTTTCCACGATGCGCCGCCGCTCACCGAGTAGGAGAAGTTCAGCTTGTCCGGCGCAGTGCCCGGAATGCCGCCCGTTTCGAGACGGGAATTGATGTCGGCGAGTTTGGTGGAAACATCTTCTGGATACTCGAACCCGACACGCGCCATGTACTGGCTCGGATGGGATTTGAGCTGAATATGATAGGTGCGCCGGGAGGTCGTCACGACCATCGAGGTGAGAAGGCCTGGCTCCGACGGTTTGACGATGAGATGGATCGCCTGTCCGCCTGTCGCCCCCGAGGTGGCAGGTTCCACCTTCCACCGCACGGTATCGCCGACAAGCACGTCTCGAACGATCTCCCCACCCTGAAGTTCGATGTCGCAGACCTGTAGTGGAGAGCAGATAACGGACGGCTGGGTCTCGCCAAACAGAAAGATGACCTTTCCGTCCGGACCTGTCGTGACCAGTCCAGGCGTGCCCCGCCACTTTCTGGAGAGATTTGTTCCTTTCACTTCGTTGCTCGTCATGTTCTGCGCTTGCGCGCCCGCCGCAAGGACGAGTCCGGCCGTGCAGCCGACGGCCGCTAATAGTAGTCGTGTTCTGTGCATCGAAATCCCCTGCCCTTAAAGCTGTGCCGTCCAGTCGAAATCCCGGACATAAAGGCCGATCGGATTGAGGCGGATCGTCGCCTCATCCTGTGGCGCGGTGAGCGTCACAGTCGCGATCCCGCGGAATCGCCGCGTGCCGATCTCCTTGCCCTTTCGGTCCCGCTCGTATTCCGTCCAGTCGATCTGATAGGTCTGATTGGAAAGCGCGACGATGTTGTTGACCTCAATGGCAACTGTCGAAGCTTTCGCCTTCTCGAATGGAGAATTGCCTCGGAACCAGGCGTTGACCTTCTCCGTCGATGGATCGGACGTGCGCAGAAGGGCGTAGGTGCGGTCGATATATTGCTTCTGCACCACCGCATCCGGCGTGATCGAGCGAAAGCTTGTGACGAAGTTACCGAGTGTGGCGCGCACCACGCGGACATCGGCATACTCGATCTGCTCCGGAAAGCCTGCCGTGACCGCGGTTCCGAGCTTGTCGACCTCGACGATGTAAGGCACGAGTCTCACTTGCGTGCTCAGATACATCGCATAGCTGAAGCCGATCACCGCCATGGCCAGCCCAAGGACTCCGACGATGCGCCATGCGGCCGCCGCCTTGACATAGGAGCCATAGCGTTCACTCCATTCCTGGCGGGCGGCAAGATACGGGTTTTCCGGGGCGCGGTTTGCGGCCATTTGTTCTTCCCTTGTTTCGATTATGGTTTGTCGTTGCGTTCGGGAAGAGGTTTCGGTCCGCTGTGACCGCCACGCTGTTCATCGAGCTTCGCATTGGCCAACCCGAGAATGGACCCCGCATAGGCGCCGGGAGAACCGATCGCTTTTTCCTTCGCGGCTGATCCCGCAGCCTGTGCGCCGGAAGTAAAGCTCGCGCCCATGCCGCGCAGAGCAGCACCAGCGACCGATGAGCCACCAGCGCGTGCCGCTTGTGCCGCCGCAAAACCCGCGCCCGCCGCGCCAGCGGCGAGGAAGCCGGCACCCGCAGCGAAAGACGCCGCCTGGCCGCCGTGGCGGATCGCTTCCATTCCTCCGGACACCGATGCGCCCTGCACAACGCCCTGCATAATGTTCGGGACGTACATGGCGATAATGAAAACGACGACGGCGATTCCAGCGATGGCGAGAGCGGTCTGAAACTGGTCGCCGATATCGGGCTGATTGGCGAGGCCGATCAGCACTTCGGAGCCGATGCGGGAGATCATGACAAGTGCCATGAGCTTCATTCCGACGGAGAAAGCATAGACCAGGTAGCGGACCGCAAAATCCTTGGTGAAGGATGATCCACCAAGGCCAAGCATAATCATGCCGGCAAGCAGGCCGATATACATCTCAACCATCACCGACACGAAAATCGCGGCGACAAGCGAAAACGAGATGACCGTCACGACCATCGCGAACGCGGCTGAGATTGCCAGCGCATTGTCCTCGAAAAGACCGAACTGTACCTTCTCCGACATTTTCGTTGCCACTGTGAGACCGGCGTTGAATACGTCAGCTGGTGACGCCGTCCCTCCCCCTGCGCCGATCTGGAACAGACTGTCTACAACCGCCTTGGCGAAGGTTGGTCCCTGCGCCAGCACGAACGCGAAGAAGCCCACGAACATGATCCGCCGTACCAGTTCGGCGAACCAGCTGTCCAGCGAGGCTGACTGGATCGCGAGCCAGACGGCCGCGATGCCGATCTCGATCGTTGCGAGGATCCAGAACAGAGATCTCGCAGCATCCATGACGGTAGTTTCCCACCCCTTCGCTGCAGTCGTGATCTGGCTCTGGAGCGACGTCAATACTGACCCTTCCTGCGCAAGAGCCGGCTGGGCCGCGACCGCCGTAAAGGCGGCAAAGAGCATGGCGGCCCGTAGCTGATGAAGTGTCGTCGTAGCGGTCATCCTGTCACCATTCGACTTTCATCTTTTCGCCACCGGATGTGGGGTGGTCGTTCGACGAGCCGAAGAACTTCGCCCTGCGTTCCTGAGCTTCCTGCTTTTCGGAGATCAAAAACCAGATACCAGTGCTTGCCGCGGCCAGGATCGCTGCGATCACGATGAGGAGTGTTTTCGTTCTCACCATTCCACCTTCATCTTCTCGCCGCCTGAGGTGGAGGGAGCCGTCGCACCGAAGAATTTTTCCCGCCTCGCCTGTGCCAGATCCTTGTCGGTCTGTTCGGTTTGCAGCCGGGTTCCCATCATCGTCATCTGCTGCGAGACGAGTCCGCGAAGCTTCTGCATCTGCGCAACCTGCTGAGCGGCGATCTCGTGGCCAACCTGCAAAGCCTTCATCTGTCCATCTGCCGTTTCGGACATCGAACGCAGCGAGGACATGGTATCTTCCTCGCTATCGAATTGGTCGGCCGTGAGGCTCGCTGCCTTCAGCGAGCTGGCGATGGTATCGCGGTTGGTGTCCGACCAGGACTGGTAGGTCGAGGAGAACGTTGCGTTATCAGGCAAATTCGTCTTCAGGTCAGCGTAGCTTTGGAAGCGCTGCTGAAGAACATCGTCGGCGTTGCCCATGGAAAATGAGATGCTTTGACCCTGCTCGACGATACTGCGCAACCGGTTGAGATCGCTTTCGACCTGCCCCCAGACATGCTCAGGAAGCTGCGCTGTGTTTTGCAGCATGTTCTCGTAGATTTTCAGCTGGTTCTGGATCTGCTCGGCCAGCTGGCTGATCTGGGTCAACTGATTGTCGACCTGGATGCCGGAGCTTTTCATGAGGTCCACAAGCTGCGCGTTGTTGGCGAGCTGCGTCCATTCCGTCGCGGCGCCGGTGGCTGAACCGGCTTGCACCGAACCTTGATTGACGATCGTGAAGGCGGCGGCCGCCGCGAAGATAGCGAACCATTTAGTCCTACTTGAGTAACGATGCGGCATCGTGAACTCCTCTCGTTTCAAGCCAACGGATCGGCCATTCGTGGCCATGTTCGGATTTCAGTATGCGGATGCGTTTGAGGTCCTCTTTGCCCGACGCGCCGACAAAGCTCAGCGCGACAGGCCCAAGCGACATGTTGAAGAGCCGCCGGCCTTCTGGCGTGGCGACGTAGTATTCGCGCTTCGGAATGGCGGTTGCGACGATCTCGATCTGCCGCTCGTTGAAGCCGATGCGCTCGTAAAATTCTCGTGTCCCAGACTCGCGGGCGGCGCCGTTCGGGAGGCAAATCTTGGTCGGGCAGGATTCCTTCAGGACGTCGATAATCCCGGACCGCTCGGCGTCTGAGATCGATTGGGTCGCAAGGACCACCGCGCAATTCGCCTTTCGCAGCACCTTGAGCCACTCGCGAATCTTGTCGCGGAATACAGGATGGCCGAGCATCAGCCACGCCTCGTCGAGCACGATCAGACTAGGGGACCCATCCAAACGCTTCTCGATCCTGCGGAACAGGTAGGTCAGCACCGGCACGAGATTGCGCTCGCCCATATTCATCAGCTGCTCGATCTCGAAGGTCTGGAAGGCGCCGAGCGTGAGGCCATCTTCTTCCGCATCGAGGAGTTGGCCCATCGGGCCATCGACGGTGTAGTGGTGCAATGCGTCCTTGATTTCGCGCAGCTGCACGCCGCTGACGAAATCCGAGAGCGAGCGACCTGATGCACTCGCCATCAGTCCGACCTGCCGAGAGATTGCGTTACGATGATCGGGGGTGATGGTGACGCCCTGCAGACCGACCAGCATCTCGATCCATTCCGTCGCCCAAGCCCGGTCGGCATCACTTTTGAGTTCGGAGAGCGGGCAGAAGGCCAATGCCCTCCCCTCTTCCGCAATGTCACCGCCGATCTCATAGTGATCGCCCCCGGCAGCGAGCGTCAGGGGTAGAAGTGAACTGCCTTTGTCAAAAGCGAAGATCTGCGCATGTTCGTAGCGGCGAAACTGTGCAGCGATCAGGGCGAGCAACGTCGACTTGCCGGAACCGGTCGGCCCGAAGATCAGCGCGTGTCCGACATCGTCGACGTGCAGGTTCAGACGGAACGCAGTCGAGCCGCTCGCAACCTGCATCAAAGGTGGGGAATTCGGTGGGTAAAATGGGCATGGCGCAACCGGGCTTCCGGACCAGACCGAGTTCAGCGGGATCAAGTCGGCGAGATTGCTGGTGTTGATCAGCGGCTCACGGATGTTGCAATACCAGTTGCCCGGCAAGCTGCCGAGATAGGCGTCGGTGGCGTTGAGCGTTTCGATCCGCGCCCCGAAACCTTCCGCCTGGATCACCCGCCGGATCGCTTCGGCCTTCTCCTGGAGTGCTTCGCGGTCGCTATCGAATAGCAAGACCACCGGTGTGTAATAGCCATAGGCAACCAGCTGCGACGAGGCCTGCGCGATCGCATCCTCGGTCTCGGCCACCATCGTCATCGCGTCTTGGTCGACGGATCGACTTTGTGTCTGGAATATCTGGTCGAGGAACGGTCGGACCTTCTGCCGCCATTTCTTGCGTGTGCGTTCGAGCTTCTGTCGAGCTTCCTCGGCATCGAGAAAAATGAAACGTGACGACCACCGATAGGTCAGAGGCATCAGGTCAAGGCTGTTCAGAATGCCCGGCCAGCTTTCGGCCGGCAGGCCGTCGATCGCGACGACGCCGAGGAAACGGTTTTCGACCTTTGGCGTCAGTCCGTGCTCAAGCTCCGCGGTGGCGATCCAGTCGAGATACATCGGAACATCGGGAAGCCGGATTGGATGGCTTTCCCCGGTGGTGCAGAACCGCGCGAACTGCAGAAGCTCGTCGTATCGGGCAATTCGCTCCCCTCCCCTTTCGACCGTTTCGCGGGTTTCCATTCGCCGGATCGAAAGAGTGTTGGCAAAATACTGCTCAAGCTCTCGCACCGCGTTCTTGAACACGAAGAGCACCGTGTCCGCGTAGGATTTTTTCCGGCTTTCCTCATCTGAATAGATGTATTTGCTGAGAGCAGTCTTCTTGGACTCGAGGGGCCGGTAGGTCAGGATCAGCGCATGCTTGCTCTCGAAATGTCCCTGCTCGCGCGCGAAATGCGCCCGACGCTCGGCATCGATTGCGCGGGTCACCGGGTCGGGGAAATGGCATCGATCTTCTGATGGATAGTCGACTGTCGGAATACGGATGGCCTCGACTTGGATCATCCAGCCGCTTCCAAGCCGCGACAGAACGGCATTGATCTGCCTCGATAGCTCGTTGCGCTCAAGGTCGGTCGCGCTTTCGGAATCCGGGCCGGCAAAATACCAGCCGGCCATCAGGCTTCCGTCCTTCAAGAGGAGAACACCGTTGTCGACCAGGCCGGCATAAGGAACGAGATCGGCGAAGGACGGACCGGTCACCCGGAAGCGTTTGAGAGCTACCATGGCCACCTCCTCAGTACCGTCGCCACGGCGAAGTGGTTGCCTTGTAGATGGGCTTGTAGGAAATGTGCCTGATATAAACCTGCCGCATCAGCGGGTCGGACTTCGCCATCACCCTGAGCAGCCCGACGATCACGACCCAGACAGCGACGCCGAAGAGCGCCGAATAGGCCGTCAGCACGACGAAGATCAGGATCACGGCTGCAAGACCGGTGATCAGGACCAGTTCCCGGTCGGCGCCCATGAGTAGGTTCGGGCGAGAGAGCGCGCGATGGATGCGGTTACGCCGCAGGCCAGACAGGGACTCAGCCATGAACTCCCTCTCCTCCTCTGTTCGAACCAATTGACGTGATCTGCTCGTCGGTCAGCCCGATCGAAGCGCCGGTCGCACCGAACAGGCCGACAATGTTGGTGGCGCCGAGCAGGATGCCGGCGACAAGAACGACGTACACAAGTCGCCGCGCGAAATCGTTGAGCTCGCCGCCGAAGATGAGCATGCCGCCGGCGATGGCCACGGCTGCAAGCGCGATCGCACCCGCGACCGGGCCGGTTATTGATTCCTGAATCTGCTGCAGTGGCCCTTCCCATGGGAGGCTGCCGCCGGAGCTCGCAAGCGCTGGTGCGACCGAGGCAAGAATGATTGGCGCCGCCACGAGCGCAGCAGCGATGAGGGTATGCTTACGCGACATGGCGCGCCTCCTGTTCTTCGGTGAGCTGATCGGATTCAATCTCGTACTGTCCGTTGATGAACCGCTCGACTTGAATGATGTCGCGAACAAGCCGCCCACGTGGCGTCCGCTCGATCGAGATGACCAGGTCGACGGCCTCTCCGATCACCTCGTGCATCGGCTGCTGGCTGGCTTCGGCGGTCAGCTGTTCGAGCCGACGCAGCGCCGACATGGCGGTGTTCGAGTGGATGGTCGCCACCCCGCCCGGGTGGCCGGTGTTCCAGGCCTTGAGCAACGTCAGGGCCGCGCCGTCGCGAACTTCGCCAACGACGATCCTGTCGGGGCGCAGCCGCATCGTGCTCTTGAGGAGCCGCGCCATGTCGATCGTATCGCTGGTATGCAGGAGAACGGCGTTCTCGGTTGCGCATTGGACTTCCGCAGTATCCTCAAGGATGACGAGGCGATCCTCGGGCGCAGACCTGACGATCTCGTGGATCACAGCGTTCGCAAGGGTCGTCTTGCCCGAGCCCGTTCCCCCGGAAATGATGATGTTCAGCCTCGCGGAAATGGCACTGCGGATCGTGGCGGCTTGGTATTCTGTCATGACCCCGGTGCGGACATAATCTTCGAGCGGAATGAGGCGTGACGCGCGGCGCCGAATGGTAAAGGCAGGCTTGGCGACGATTGGGGGCAACAGACCCTCGAAGCGGTGGCCACCGATTGGCAGCTCGCCGGAGATGATTGGCTGTTCCGTGTCCACTTCGGATTGAAGCGCATGCGCCACTGTCCCGATGACCATCTCCGCGGCAGCAGACGACATCTCGCCAGCGGGCACAACGCCATGACCAAGTCGTTCAATGAACAGCTTTCCGTCCGGATTGAGCATGATCTCGACGACACTCGCGTCGTCCAGGGCAACGCAGAGCAGATCGCCGAGTGCCTCCTGAAGTTTGCGGACAAGACGGGGGTGAGAGCGAAGCTGGTTCACGGATTTCTCCTTACGCTGCCTGGCTGAGAGGGGTGAGTTCAGAACGGTAATTGGAGGGCCGGAGCCGAAGGAACGTCTCCGCATTGGCGGGCAGCGTGCCCGCCACGGCCATCGTCACGCCGATCTTCTTCGGCTCGCCCAAACGCTGCAGCGGCCATCCGACGCGGGCGAGGATGCGCTCGAAGCGGAGATCGGTTACAGTGACAATCTCGGTGTAGCCATTCGCCAGGCACCATTCGATGATGCCTGCGAACATTGTGAGCGTTGCCTCGTGGACCGAGCCGTCGCCCCTCCCCTCCGCAAGGGCCGTGTCGACGCAGAAGCGGGAACTCTCGATCATCGCGGCATGACCGTTGAGTTGGCCGTCGGGGAGAAGTGACGGGAAAACGTCCGCCACCATTGTCGGGCCAAGCGTAGGAAGGAGCCTCGCGCATCCCGCCAGTTGGCCGGTCTCTGCGATCGCGAGAACGTAGGTCGGCCGAAGCGCGTCGAAACCATCCGACTCACTCCCCGCCGTTACGTCGACTTCCCAACCCAGGCGATCAGAAAAGACCCGCGCACGAAGCTGGTAGTGTGTGTGGAGGAGGTGCGCCTCTTGGATTGTCCGGGGCGTTGAGAAGGCGAGAACCTGCATGATATTCTCCGTCGTTGTTGGTCCGCGGGAAATCAGCACAGATCGAAATTTGGGGGCAGTTGTAGGATTCAACATGCGCGACGCGAGGTGAGTCGCAGTTCCGTGAGGGGTGTGGCGCTACAAGGACCCCTAATCCCCTCGCTGTTACACTGTTCGGATTTGTAGGATTCACAGGAGAACAATCCAGGATCAAGGAGCCGGACTTCTGAGGTTAACTCGCGGAATGGAAAAGCAAAAATCCGAAGAGCTTCGCATAGATTGTTCCTTGCCTTTAACCTTTTGTTAACCCTAAACTTCTGGACCAGTTCGGAGAATCGTGTTCTATCTTTGGCGGGCAATGGCCGGTAAACCGGTGGAAAGCCGCCAAGAGGGACAGATGGCGATAGCAAACCGAGTAGAAGCAGTTGTTGGCTCGAAGGAAGATGCCGGCAGCAAAATCATGCGGCATGCCGGGCTTCTGTCCGGGCAATTGCAGCAGCTCAGAACTCGTATGTATCCCCCAAAATCGGAAAAGACCCTGCGACCCTTTCTGACCAACGAAGTGTCTAAGCTGACGTCCATACCCGATTCCACCCTGAAGCTCATGTCCACCGAAGGACGTGGACCGGTTCCCAGCAGGCTGGAAAATAACCATCGCGTCTACACGCTGGCCCAGATCAATGAGTTGCGTGAATTGTTCGCGATGCAGAAACCTGCTGACGCCTTGCGGTTCCTCCCTCGCCGTCGTGCCGGCGAGCACCTCCAGGTTCTGGCAATAGCCAACTTTAAAGGCGGCAGTGCGAAGACGACAACCTGCGTCCACCTTGCTCACTATCTAGCCCTTCACGGGTATCGCGTTCTCGCATTGGACCTGGACCCGCAAGCATCCTTATCTGCTCTGTTCGGTGCTCAGCCAGAAGTTGACGTTGGCTCGAATGAAACGATCTATGCCGCTTTGCGTTACGACGACGCCGAACGTCGTCCAATTCGCGATATAATTCGCAAGACGTATTTCGATGGCATCGACCTCATTCCTGGCAACCTCGAAGTCATGGAGTATGAGCACGAAACGCCACGAATCCTGGCGAACAAGTCCAGCTCTGGCGCAATCTTCTTCGAGCGACTGAAACTCGCACTTTCGGAAGTCGAGGCGGACTATGACGTCGTGCTTCTTGACACTCCGCCGTCGCTCGGCTTTCTGACGTTGAGCGCGATATACGCAGCGACCAGCATGATCATTACGGTCCACCCGGCCATGCTGGACGTCGCGTCAATGAGCCAGTTCCTTCTCATGATGGGGGATCTGATTAGTGTTCTGAACGAGAGCGGTGCTCAGTTGGACCAGGACTTCATTCGGTATCTGGTCACACGACACGACCCCAATGACGCGCCACAGTCGCAAGTCGTTGCGATGCTTCGGCACCTGTTCGGCTCCGATGTATTATTGCCCACCGCCATCGAAAGTACCGCTGTTGAGGCAGCCGGCTTGGCGAAACGTTCGGTGTACGAGCTCGAATTGGGGCAGATCGGGCGCGATACTCACAAGCGTGCCCGCGAGGCGGTAGACGCTGTGAACGAGGCAATTGTTCGCCTCGTCAATGACAGTTGGGGGCGGACATGAGCAAATCCCCTCGCAAGTCGATTGTCGCCAGCTTCGGGTTGCTTTCCGCGGAGCTGGAGAGTGATCAGGCCGCGGATCAACAGCAGCCGTCGCAGGCTCCTGATCCGGTTCCCGGGAATCGTGTCGGTGCAGGTGTGATCGGTGCCGCTCACCGAGCGATCGACGATATCCGAACAGAGCGAGATCGCTTGAAGGCTATCGTTGAGTCGGGTGGTGGTGCGGTTCGCGAGTTGGATCCGTCGCTCATCGACCCCTCCCCTTACCCGGATAGACTGCCGGACGATGACACAACGAGCTTCGAGGCGTTCAAGCGGTCGATCGAGACTGAGGGGCAAAAAGTTCCCGTTCAAGTCCGCAAACACCCCTCTTCGCCAGGCCGCTACCAGATAGTCTACGGTCATCGACGCTGGCTCGCTGCCATGCAGCTCGACAGGCCTGTTCGCGCTCTCGAAGTCGAGATTTCTGACCTCGACCTCGTTCTTGCACAAGGCATCGAGAACGCCGGCCGCCAAGACCTCACCTGGATTGAGCGCGCGTTATTTGCATCGCGCATGGATGATGCGGGTATCAAGCCTCGGCACATTTACGCGGCGCTGTCGATCGAAGACGCGGAACTGGCACGGATGCGGAATGTCTACAGGATCATTCCCACGGATATCATCGAAGCCATTGGGAGGGCTCCGAAGATCGGGCGGCCACGCTGGCTCGATCTTGCCAAGACAGTTGCGGGCAATGCGGGAACGCTTGATACCCTGCGCGCTGCGCTGGATAGAAAAGGCGATGTTGAGACATCCGATCAAAGGTTTCAGCGTGCGTTGAACGCCATCAAGCCAGCATCGACGGATCGTCGGGCGCCAAGTCCGATCACAGACAAGAGCGGAACAAAGCTCGGCGCTTTGTTGATGTCGTCGAAAGAGGTTCGAATTTCGGCCGAGGGCTCACTCGGGGTCGAGTTTTTGAAGTTTGTTGAGGCGGAGCTTCCAGCGCTCACGGAGCGCTTTGCCCGCCTGCGAGAAAACGAGAAACCCTGACAGCTGTCAGGGTTTGGAGGTGAAGAAAGGAAGAACTGCAAAAGAAAAAGGCCCCCTAAACGTTGCCGTCGTGGAAGCCTCTCTCAATGTGTGACAACTAGAGAATCGCATTTCCCCGAATCCCAGTCAAGAGTCTTTGGCACCGTAATTTGGTGAGCAGGTTTCTTTTGCCTTTTTGAAGGTGAAGAAAATGCAGATTGGTAGTGTGACGACGCCCTTCGGGCGGCGGCCGATGACGCTTGCCCTAGTGAGGCGGCAAATCGAGGCGAGTTCGATCAAGCCAGGCAAGACGGCGGATAAATGGAAGGTGTTTCGGGATGCTTCCGAAGCAAGGGAGTTGCTTGGGCTGCAGGATCGCAGCCTAGCCGTTTTGGACGCGCTCCTGAGCTTCTATCCTGACAACGAATTGCGCCAAGATGCGCAACTCATCGTTTTTCCGTCCAACGCGCAACTAACACTTCGGGCGCACGGTATCGCCGGCGCTACGCTTCGCAGACATCTGGCCCTGCTCATTGAGGCAGGACTGATCGTGCGGAGGGACAGCGCGAACGGAAAGCGTTACGCCCGGAAGGACAAGGCCGGCGCGATCGATAGCGCATTCGGCTTTGACCTGTCACCGTTGCTCCTTCGAGTGGATGAGCTCGCCATGATGGCGCAGCAGGTCGTTGCCGATCGTTTTGCACTCCGGCGGGCGAAAGAAAATTTGACGATATGCAGGCGCGACGTTCGAAAGCTCATTTCTGCCGCGATCGAGGAAGGTGCATCGGGCAACTGGGAAAACATCGAAGCGATGTATATCAGTCTCGTAAGCAGGATTCCGCGCTCTCCAACGCTTAGTGACGTGAATTCAATCCTGGATGAGATGGAGCTCCTGCAGCAGGAGATTATCAACATCCTGGAAATGCAGCAAAAAGACGAAAAAAATAGCACCAATGCTGCTCACAATGAGCGTCACATACAGAATTCAAAACCCGAATCTATCCATGAACTTGAACCTAGCTCTCGAAACGAGCAGGGCGCAAAGACAGTGGACGATTGTCGGCCGCAGCGTGAGCCGGTCCGGAATTTTCCGCTTGGGATGGTGATGCGGGCTTGCCCCGAGATCGCGATGTATGGGCCTGGTGGTACGATCGGAAGTTGGCGCGAAATGATGGGTGCAGCGGTGGTCGTTCGGTCGATGCTGGGCGTCAGCCCCTCGGCCTATCAAGAGGCCTGCGAGGTGATGGGGCCAGAGAATGCGGCTGCGGCTATGGCTTGCATTCTTGAGCGGACTGGGCACATCAACTCGCCGGGGGGATATCTCCGAGACCTGACACGCAAGGCGGCACGGGGCGAATTTTCATTGGGGCCGGTTCTTATGGCGCTCCTGAGAGCTCATGGACAAGGCGATAGGGCGGTCGGCTAGAGCTGCTTCGGTAATGCAAAACCCTGACAGCTGTCAGGGTTTTGCATTACCTCCGGAACAACGAAACGTCGCGCAGCGTCTCATCGGGAGTGACGGCTATGGCAAACGCCAGGGCCAAATCATGGCGGCGAGGATGTCCTGTCTGCTTTGGCGCCGTTCGTCCTCGCACTGGTGAGGCGAACATTGGCATCCCTGCATCACTCCTCGTCACAGCTCTGCTTAGCTGTTGCGCGATCGTGATGTTCGGACTCATCCTGCTCGATGCAGCGGGCAGCTCACGCGGCACTTATCTCAGGATAAAATCCCGCAAGCCGCGTTCGGCCGGCACCTCGCCGGCAAATCGGCAAATGACGTGCATGTGGGCGTGGAAGACATGCTGGCCGCCGGCAACACCAACATTCCAGCCGATCGTAAAGTCTTCCGGTTCGTGCTGCGCCAGCCAAGTACGCGGTTGATCGAGCATTTCGCCGAGGTCGGCCCATTCCTCAGCTTTCAATTCGAACGGACTTTCGACGTGGCGCCTCGCCACTACCAGCACTGCCGGATGGTTCGGATGCGGCTTGTCCACCATGTAATGAGAAGCGTTGGCGGCAACGGGCTCGCCATCGTGATCATACCACTTGCAGCTCGTTGGGTTTGTCAGCATAAGTCCAACTCAATCCGGATATCTAAAGGAATATATCGGCCATGGCCGGCCCTGCCAACACGACACTGACGCGCAGCAACCCCACCGCCTTCCTTGGCGGGGCGGCCATCGGAGCGCTCGGCGGCCTGATCGGTCTCGGCGGAGCGGAATTTCGCCTGCCTCTGTTGATCAGCCTGTTCGGCTTTCCAGGTTTGGAAGCGGTAATCCTAAACAAGACGATGAGTCTGGTTGTCGTCGCGACTGCACTGCCGTTTCGCGCGGCAGCCGTACCCTTCGCCGACGTGTTGGCGCACTGGCCGATTATCGTCAATCTGCTCGCCGGCAGCCTGGTTGGCGCTTGGTTTGGGGCAGGGTGGGCCACCCGCCTGCGCTCAGAAACTCTGTACCGCGTGATCGCGATCATGCTGGTCGTGATTGCCGTTGTGCTGATGGTCGGCCACGAGGCCTCGGCCGGCCAGCCGCTGGTCACCGGCACTCTGCAGATCGCGGCGGGTATCGTTGCCGGCTTCATTATCGGAATTGTAGCGGCCCTCTTGGGCGTCGCCGGCGGCGAGCTACTGATCCCGACGCTAGTTCTCCTATTCGGCGCTGATATTAAGCTGGCCGGAAGCCTGTCGCTTGCGGTGAGCCTCCCGACAATGCTGGTTGGGTTTGCACGCTATAGTCAGGACCAGAGTTTTTCGGCCATCCGACGCAACTGGACCTTTGTGCTCGTGATGGCCGCCGGCTCGATCGTCGGCACATTCGTCGGCGGGAAGCTTCTGGGCATCATTCCCAGCTACGTGCTGCTACCGCTTCTAGCGGTCATACTCCTGCTCTCGGCCGTGAAGGTCTGGCGGCATAAGTGATCCATCTGTCGTCGATCTGTCAGCGGCGGATAAGACCAAACCGATGGGCTTCGTCTAGCAGGTTTCGGACCGAGGAAGGCTGCCATTTCTTACCGCCCCGTGAAGGCCGTTCTCCCATCTGGTCCAATTGAGCGCCAATGTCGCGAAGCGATAGACCGGGGTCTGCAATCGCGATCGCCGCCACAAGCTTCATCAGGTGGTCTTCCGGCGCGCGGCGAGGGGACCGGGCAAGGAGCTCTTTTTCCGCAAGCTTTTCGCGGACCATGCGATGGACGGCACGGCGAAGGCGCTCAACCGTCCAGTCACGGCCGCTGCGATTGAGTACCCGAACCACATTGTCCCAGCTGTGCTGCGGCCGGAGTTGCCGCACCAGTGGCAACCACGTCTGCGCGGACGCAATGAGTTCACCGATATAGAGTTTCTGGCGTGCATGTGAGACCGCTTTGATTGCCTCCGGTCGCCGTTCTCGCAGGCCGGGATTCCCAGGAAGCTTGCCACGCGCCTTGGCCGCCTTGACGCCCGCTTTGGTGCGTTCGGCGATCAGCGCTCGCTCGAGCTGCGCGACCGCGCCGAGAACCTGGAGTGAAAACATACCCTGCGGCGTCGAGGTATCAATCGGATCCCGGATCGATCGAAAATGGACACCGCGCTCCTCCAGGTCTTCGATGACCTGCAGCAGGTGGCTCACCGATCGCGCAAGGCGATCCAGCCGGACAACGACAAGGACATCGCCGGCGGTGAGTTCGCCAAGTAGTCGCGTCAAAACCGGCCGTGCGCGAGATGCTCCAGAACCATGCTCTTGGAAAATCCGATCGCAACCAGCTGCGCGCAACTCGTCCATCTGGGCGTCGTGAAGCTGGTCCTCTGTCGAGACACGGGCGTAGCCGATGAGCCGCTTCGGAAGCTGGGGAACTTTAACTGTTTGCCTCTTTGCCATCCGGCTTTCAGCGGCCCGCTTTAGGGTGGTTTGTACAGGTAAAGCATGCGTGAGAAAACGACCGGATGTGGCCGTTTTTGGAAACTTCTAACTCTTGCCCAAATAACCTCTTCCTGTTATATGACTACTATAGTCACAGATGGAGCCCGATGTGAGAGAAATCCAGCTCAAGGATGCCAAGGCGACGTTTTCGGCGGTTATCGACCAGGCCATCCATGGCAATCCGGCCATCATCACTCGACACGGCAAAAAGGAAGCCGTAGTGCTTTCATTCGAGGAGTATGAAAAACTATCCCGCGTGCCAAGCTTTGGCCGTTTGTTGGCAGCGTTCCCCGGCGATGAGACTGATATCCCTGCTCGCAGCAGCAACCCGCCCCGAGACGTTGATCTCTGATGTTCCTGGTCGATACGAACGTCATATCCGCCCTCGCCCCGTCCAAACGGCAAAGTTCCGGCCAGCTGGTCGAATGGCTCGATAAGGCAAGTTCGCAATTGTTTTTGTCGGTCATTTCGGCCGCTGAGGTCAAATCCGGGATCGCCAAAGCCGAGCGGGATGGTGCGTCCACCAAGGCACAGCGGCTGAAAGATTGGTGGGAGAGCATCGAATATCTCTACGCGCAGAAGCTGTTACCGTTCGATCTCAGGTGCGCGCATGCCGCTGGCCGGATTCTTGATGACGCTCGCGCCCACCGGCCGGGTTTTGAAGACATTGCGATAGCCGCCACGGCTAAAGTACATGGGTTGACGGTCTTGACTCGCAATATGCGCCATTTCGGACCCTTGGGCGTTCGGGTAGTCGATCCGTTTGAGGCATTGCCGGAGTTGTAGGGGAGGGGGCTTTCTCGGGAAGTCCGGCAGTTCAAACGAGATTGGTCGGGAGACGACGACTTCTCAGTCGTACCGAGTTCATCCTGGTTTAAAGCAGCCGCGCCGCGCGACCACTGCGCCTGGTCGCGTTGTTATAGTAGCTTGATGCCTGTTGCACGGATCGGTGCCGAGACTGCTCCATAGCCTCGGGGAGGGGGATACCGCGGTTCGCCGCTTCGGTCAGGTATCCCGACCGCAAGCCGTGCGCAGAAAACTCCCCACTATCCAGCCCCGCCATCGTCGCTCGTTGTTTGATGATCGCATTGACCGACTGCGGATCGAGCGCGCGTCGAGAAACCGTCCCCCAGCGTCCGATCCCGCGAAACACGCTTCCACTCTCGATCTTGGCCACCGTCATCCAGGCATTCAGCGCCTCGACCGGCCGACCGGTCAGATAGACGACATCGTCCTGCTCGCCAGTACTGGTCTTGGTGCGACCGAGATGGATGGCAAGGGAGGGGAGGGGAGGGCCACTCTCGACCGGGATCGGCGGCTCGACGGTCAGCTGTTCGCGTCGCAGTCCGGCAATCTCGCTGCGCCGGCGGCCGCCGGACGCAAATGCGACCATCAGGATCGCCCGGTCGCGGAGGTCGCGGAGACTGTCGGTGGCGCAGGTCGCCAGCAGCTTTGCCAGCACATCGCCGGTGACCGCCTTGGCGCTCTTGCGGCGCCGCGCCCGGGGGACGGCGCGAACGGCGAGGCGAATCGCCGACTTGAGGGCAGGGGAGGCGAACGCGCCGTCGAGGCCGCGCCACCTAGTCAGCGTCGACCAATTCGCCAGCCGCCGGCGCACGGTCGCTGGCGCGTGGGGTCCGACGGATTTCAGAAACCCCTGGTGCCGAAGCTTTTCGTCGATATCGGCCGGCATGCCGTGATCCGGATCGGTCTCGCGGTGCTGCGGGTCCCAAAGGTGATGGGAGACAAACTTCAGCAGCAGCGCTTCGGGCGCCGGCCAGAGCAGCGACTGTCCGGTGGCGGCCAATCCCCAGGCTTCCAGATAGGCGAGATCCGAGGTCAGCGCCCGCAGCGTGTTGTCGCCCATACCCTGGTTGACGAGATGGCGCAGCGTCTCGACGTCGTGGTCGGTCAAGAGTTCGGCGAGCTCGTCGCGGCGCTCGATCGGCAAGACGGCGGCGATGGTGTCGAGCTCTTCGGCGCGGCGCTCCACCGCGGTGGCTGATTTCTTGGTTTTGGCCACGGTCGCTCCAAAATCGCGGGTTTCGTCGGCCGCTGGGACCGTGCTTTACCCGATTCTTTCTGATTTGCGGCTCCAGATCAACTATCATCGATAACCAGTACTTATCGATGGCCAGCGATGCGCTGGAGCATCATATCCAGTGGCGAACTGTAATGCCGAGATAGATTTCCTTTCACAAATCGTTTACCATGATTTCAATGGTTTACGATCTCGCGAAAATCAGCATGACAGCCCTGATGCGGCCGGTTTTCGACGCCGGTCTCGCGCTGACGCGTCTTGACGAGCGCATCGCCCGCTCAGCCGTCGGCGAGGGCTGGATCGAACGCGCCCATTTCACCGACGCCTGCGCCTCGCTGTGGATCGACGGCGAACTCGTCCACCTCGAAGACCTCGTCCTCCATGACAACACCCGGGATATTCGCACACCCACCCACGAACTGACCATCGCCCGCGACGTTTTGAGGACCCGCCGGCGCATCGCTGCTCAGTCTCCCGGCTGGGCGCTTTCGCCCGAGGGCGTTCGGACGGTGCGGAAAACCGCGGAGATCACACCGGTGGGCGCCGACGAGGGAGAGGTGGCGGGCGGCATTCGGCGCGCTGCCGTGAATGATCTAAAAGGGGAGGGGGAGGACATCGACGAAGCCGAAGGGCTTCCCGGCGTCGACTATGCCGCCATCGATGCGATCCTCGCGCGCTCTGACGCCGCGATCGAACGAGCAAAAAAGCCCGGCCGGGCTCCGGCCGATCCGCTGGTCTATGATCTCGACTGGGATGAGGATGCCCGGCTCGACGAATGGCGCGGCGTCCTGCGGCAGGCCCAACATTTGCCTGCAATGCTGCAGGCGATCATCGCCCTTGATGCCTGGAATGAGATTTCGGTCCTGCAGCACGCGCCCTGGCTTGGCCGGCTGTTCGCGGCGTCGATCGTGAGGGAGGCTGGCATCACCACCGGCGCCCATCTCGCCGCCATCAACCTCGGCCTGAAAACCATTCCCGTCGATCGCCGCCGTCATTGCGATCGGGAGACGCGGTTGCTCGCCATCGCCCAAGGACTTTTGGCGGCCGCCGAGATCGGCATGAAGGAACATGACCGGCTGACGCTTGCCCGGCAGATGATGGAACGCAAATTGTTGGGAAGACGAACGTCTTCGAAATTGCCGGAGCTGGTCGAGCTCGTCATGGCCAAGCCGCTGGTGTCGGCAGGGATGGTGGCCAAGACGCTCGACGTCACGCCGCAGGCGGCGCGGCGGATCGTTTTGGAGCTCGGCCTCAGGGAAATGACGGGGAGGGGGAGGTTTCGGGCGTGGGGGATAATTTAAAGCATTCGCCGGGATCAGTTGGCGCCTAGATCGCTCCCCTTTCCGTGTCTATTTTATCTCTGGTCACGGGGCCGTTGCGTGTCCGCAGGTAAGCCTGCGGACACCGAGAATAATCTCAAGATACGGCGCTGCCGCACCCTTCGGGATCATGATTTGAAAAGACGACGAGGCTCACCGCGCCCAAGGAGGCGTGAGAACTTTCTGTATTCAGAGTGTTCATACTGCCAACGGCCGGCAACGATTGCCTGATGAATTCCAGCTTCCTCTGCCAGTGCTTCTAGTTCATCTGTTTCCATGTCACTCGAGACATGCTTCTCCCAGATTTCCTTAGGAATAAGGGCGTTTCGAGCAAATTCGTCTGCTTCCGCCTCTATGCCTTCCGAGCTACCGACGTCGAGATCATCCAAGATCACCGGGTTTTCGCCACTTAAATGGCAAGCGACATGGGCGAATTCATGCATCATTGTAAACCAGAAGTTGTCGATGCGGTCATGCCGGAGGGTAAGCGCAATGATCGGGGCTCCATCACTGCGGCACATGGCAGCACCATCTAGATAAGTTCCAGGAAGGTGCTCAAGGATGACCAATACAATTCCCATCGCATTTAATTCATCAAAAATCGCGGTGGCCCAATCCGGGCGTGCACTTATTTTCGCGATGGAACGAGCCGCAGAAGTGTAGTTTACCTTAGTGGCCCTTTTCACTTTCACCGCATCTGCTTTCACCATCACGGCGCCGCACCAGGCTTCCAGCGCAGTGAAGTCGGTCTTGGCATTGGTTCGTGCCGTCCTGGATTTCCTTAGCATCGCTACTGCGGGTGCCGACGCGGTAGCTCGCGCCATGAATCCCCGTAGATCCTCGCTGACCGCCATGACGTCAAGCGACCTCAATCTCTCTACCACCGAGTTTGCGGCGCTCGAAGTCTTGCTGGCAGATTCGTGCTTGATGGTACCGATCAACGAGCTTGTCGGAATGTTGAGGTGGTAATTTAATGCGCGAATCTGATCTACAGTCAGCTGCCGTTGTCCGTTCAGGATCTCAGATACTCTCGACTTGCTACCAAGGTAAGGGATGAGATCACGCGGCTTCATGTCGCTCTGCGCCATGCGAAACCTGATAGCTTCGGCAGGCGACACATTGGCAATAGCGTGGTTGTTTCGCTCCCATTTCTCAATAAGAGCTTGTAGGATCTCTAGTTCGTCGACTGACTTCTGATCAGCGGCGGTCATGAGCTGACGTGCTCGCTCCAGCGCTTTTTCATAGTTTTCTTCGGTGCGAATAGGGCGAATTGTCATGCCGCTCTCGCGCTCTTTGTCCGGCGAGGCTGTACGGTGTCGCGTGCAACCGTTCGATCGATCAGGACCATGCCCACGTCAAACTTGATAAACATTTCAACCATGAAATTGTCGGTAAGTGGGATTCGCATCTGTGCACCTTTCGCGGTTGCCAATGGATAATGTTCGAGAAATTCGGCCTGGGATTCGAATTGCGCATCGGCCAATTCGGCGACGAAGGCGCCGATCTCTCCCGCAGATTCCGCATTTTCATCGATCAGAGCGCGGAGCTTAGAGGTTCCCATCAGTTTCATCGAAAACTACGCCGCTCCGGTTAACAATAAAATAGTTCCCATATGTGGAACTCTTATTGCCAAGCCTTCCGACTCATGCCATAAAGTAAGCGTTCCATTTCGTGGAACTATTATCACAGTCAGACGGTGGAGCCAACCTACTGCTTTGCAGAAAATGGGTCCGCGGAAATGAAACTTCCAAACTGGAACTGGGCCGAATTCGGTCTGATCCAGACAGAGTAGGCGCGCCGCACGATACCGCGGCTTCTCATGAAAGGAGAGATTGCCTTGCCCAGCGAGTACAAAGCCCAAATTGGTGGCGCGACATTCCAATTCACCGAACATTCCTTCGACGATCAGAAAGTAACCGGCGGCCAGATTGCCGAAGCAGTCAGGGCTCATCCCGTGACTGATTATTTGGTTCTTCAGCAGTTGCCCAATCTTGAATTGGAAGCTCTTCGCCCAAATGAGGTGGCCGACCTCACGAAGTCGATCAGGTTCTTCGTGATCAAGGGAGACGCCACGTACAACTTGGTCGTGGATGGACTGAGTATGGTATGGCCGGAGGCGTCGATCAGCGGCCACACGATTATACGGCTCATCATGCAGGAGGACGGCAGTCTGGAATTGCTTCTGAAGCGCGAGGACGAGCCGGATAAGATCATCGAGCCGACCGATCAGGTAAATATCGCGAAGAAGGGTGTCGAGGAATTCGCGACCCGCCTGCATGGTGGCCGCGTAATAATCATCGTTGAGGGGTCTCCGCACGAGTGGACCGAAAAGCGGATCTCATTCGACCAGGTGGTAAGCCTAGAGGTGCCTGATTACGCGCAGCACCCGGAGATCACCTATGCAGTTCGATACAAGGATGGCCCTCGCAACAAGCCAGAGGGCATTCTCGTCAAGGGATCTTCCGTCAAAGTTGTAAACAGGATGGTATTCTATGTTTCAGAAACTGGTCAGTCATAATCGCGATATCCAGCGCTTGGTCGAGAAGGGTTATGCTGTTGGTTTTGATAGCAACTATCTTATCATCCGCGATATTCCTTACCTCGACGCAGAGGGAAAGCTGCAGACTGGTGCAATCGTGACAACGCTTGTGTTCACGGATCAGCTTCATGTGAGCCAGCAGGATCATCAGGTGTTCTTTGCTGGAGCTCACCCCCACAACATAGATGGGTCGAAAATAACCAACCTAGGTGGCGGCGAGACGACTTTGGCACTTAGTTCTGCTGCTCGGGATGTGAGGGTCCAGCGCCAGTTTTCGAACAAGCCGTTCAAGAACGGTGTCTGGTCGACCTTTCAGGATTTTTTCGAGAAGGTCGAAAGTTACGTTCGCGTTATCTCTGGCCCTGCTATCGAACGTCACGTGGTGACGCCCTTGACTTTTCGGGTGGTTGAGTCTGGGCTCGAGGAGCCGGTGTTTAAAATTCGCGATACGCTGACGAGCAGGGCGGAAATCTCGGAGCTCTCGGCGAAGTTCAAAGACGATGTCATCGCGATCATCGGGCTCGGCGGTACCGGCGCTTATGTCTTGGACCTGATGGTCAAGACGCCGGTAAAAGAAGTTCGCGGCTTCGACGGCGATGATTATCATGTCCACAATGCCTTCCGTTCGCCCGGAAGCCTTCTTCCGGAGCAAGAGTTTGGGCGAAAAAAGTCGGACGTTTATCAGGAGCGGTACGAGTCTTTCCGGCATGGGCTTTTGCTTAAGCCGGAGGTGGTTACTGCGGAAAGCATAGATGACCTCCGTGGAATGACATTTGCGTTCGTCTGTGTGGATAAGGGATCTTCCAGAAAGGCGATCTTTGATGTTTTGATTGCTTTGAAAATCCCCTTCATTGACGTCGGCATGGGACCAAAGCGCCGAAATGGTTCGTTGAGCGGTATGCTTCGAGTAACCTACTACTCGGCTGAGAAGGCCATGAAAGTTATGGCGAAGGAGCTGTCAGAGCTGTCCGATCCGCAAGACAACATCTATCGGACCAATATCCAGATCGGCGAGCTAAACGCGCTCAATGCAGCTCTGGCGGTTGTAAAATATAAAAAAGTTCGGGGTTTTTACACTGACGAAAAGCCGGCCTATCACTTTCTGTTCGAGATTGCTGATATGAAAATCGCCTCACTGGACGAGGCCGACGATGAAGACTGATACTTTCAAGATTTGCCGCGTTGAATTTATGCCCAAGCAGTTGGCACCGGGAATCCTTTATGTGTCCGAAACCTACGGAACCGCGGCACATTTGTGCGCCTGCGGTTGTGGTGCAAAGATTCGCACGCCTCTCGCGCCGACGGAATGGGCGGTCAAAGATTGCATCGATGGGCCCAGCATGTGGCCATCAATCGGAAATTGGCAGCAAGCCTGCCAGAGCCATTACGTTATCGAAGACGGCCGCGTCGTCTGGTGTGGTCAGTGGACACCGGAAGAGGTGCTGGCAGGACGGCACCGCGAGCAGCGTCGGCGTCAAGCCTACTACGATAATAAAAAGAAGGGGTGGCTGGGCAATGTTTGGGCGTGGCTGAAGCGCCTTCTTGGCTAAAGGCGTATATGACAGATGAAGCGCCGGCGGCCATAGGCCGCTGGCCTTTGCGTAGATCGGAATTTCACCACCCTGAAAGCCTGATCAGCATGGTCAGAAGTGTCTTCGAGTGCGTATGCCCGCCAGGGTAGGTCGCTCGCGGCTCCAAGCGCGCCTTGCATAAATGAGATGCATAAGCTGCCCAGAACACAAATCCAGTGTATAGACCTGACAGACGGCTTGAGGGGGATGGGCAGGGGAAGACTTCTTAAACTAAGTGAGTTACGATTCGCGTTGCCGCGAGTTTACGTCCAGAACCTTCAGAAACGCGACCGACATGGCCCGAAGCGACCTTCTCATTTCCCTTGTACGCGCCGGTGCGTCCGGCGATCGGGCGATGCTGAAATCCGCAACCGAAGCGCTTGTCGCCGAAGAGCGGGCACAAAACCACAACATCGTCGCTGATCGACTCGAACGGGCTCTAGCTACGGTCGCCGTCACACCACCGGCCTTGACGGCTGCCTCGAGCCCTGCCGGGTCAGGCAAGGACACGATACTCGAACTTGAGCCACGGCTTCAACTCAACCAGCTGATGCTCCCGCTTCCGGTGGAGCAGGGCGGTCGCCAGCTCATCGAAGAACACACTCGTGCCGATGTCTTGCGCGCGCACGGCTACGAGCCGCGCCATCGGGTCCTGCTCTCAGGACCACCGGGCAACGGCAAGACCTCCTTTGCCGAGGCTGTCGCTGAGGCACTCGGGCTGCCGTTTTTTGTGGTCCGGTACGATGCCCTGATCGGAAGCTATCTGGGCGAGACCAATGCGCGTTTGCGCAAGCTCTTCGACTATGTCCGCACGCGACCGAGCGTGCTCTTCTTCGACGAGTTCGATTCCATCGGCAAGGAGCGTGGTGATACTCACGAGACCGGCGAAATCAAGCGCGTGGTCTCGTTCCTGCTTATGCAGCTCGACCAGCTGCCCAGCTACGTCGTCGTGATCGCCGCCACCAACCATGCCGAGTTGCTGGATCGGGCCGTCTGGCGGCGTTTCCAGATGCGATTGGCTTTCCCGGCCCCGGATCGGCAGAGGATCGGGGTCTTCCTCGACCGCGTCATCTCGCAATGGCCCGAGGCGCCCAAGGCTGCGGCGAAATCGATCGCCGCGAAATTGGGTACCGTAAGTTTTGCAGAGGCTTTGGATTTCTGCCAAAACGTGCGAAGACGACAGATATTGGGCTTGGGGGAGCTTTCCATCGACGATGCACTTCGTTCAGAACTGGACCTCTGGGCAACAAGAGTTAGTCCCGAGGTTTTGAATGGCGAGCGATCCGACCAAACCGATACTGAGGCTGCATCCGAGCGCCCCGCAGCCAAGAGCACCCGGCCGTCAAGCGGTCGTACGCGGCCCTCAACCAAACGCGACCGCTGACCAGAACCAGCGCTTTGGCCCGAAATTTCAGCGCCTGACAGACGTGCTGCAGCGCGACCCAGCAGGTCTAGCACTTCGCGCGGACCCTGCTGCGCTGGCGCCCGAGCGACTGCTAGTATTCGAAGTGAAGGGAAGTATTGCGACCTTTGCCCGGGCAATCAACAACGTGCCGGGCCTTGAACTTATCGACGAAGAGGAACTGCCGGACGATGAGGACAAGGCACCTGTCGCCTATCTGCTCGTGCCGGACTTGCGGGCGCTGCGGCAAATCGAATCGCTATGGCGCACGTGGGTGGCGGGCCGAGTGTTGCCACAAGGGTTTACTCCATGGCGGGACGTATTCGCCTGTCTTCGTGACCTTCGTGTTTGGGGTCCCGCCGACCGCGTCCAACCGTTGGATGCAGATGTCCTCGTTGAGGAGATCGAAGGTCGAGCGGATGACGAGCTCATTCCTCTTGAAATCGAACTCGTGTTCCGTGTTTCTGCCGAAGCGGGTACGATCAGTGAAGCGACGGTAACGGCCGCGATCGGGCAAAGCGGCGGTCGCGTGCTCAGTCGCTCTCGGCTCGATGACATTGCCTACCACGCTATCCTCGCCGAATTGCCTGTCGCAGCCGTTCGTATAGTGGCCGAGCGGGGTCCGGGCAGCCTGGCCGGCGTCGAGCCGATCATGCACATTCGCCCGCAAAGCGTGGTGACGGCGATTGACGCCAACGATCTTCTGCCGGCTGCCCCCGCCCCCGCACCGGGTCCTGTAACAGCAGACCCGATCCTTGCACTTCTTGACGGCGTTCCCGTCGCGGGGCACCCCCTGCTGCAAAACCATTTGAGCGTCGAAGATCATTTCGGGCTTGAGCCTGGCGCGCTCGTCGCTCAGCGCGTCCATGGGTCAGCCATGGCATCCCTCGTCGTTCATGGGGATCGCAACAGACCAGAACCACCGCTGCCACGCCAAGTGCATTGTATACCCGTGCTCGGCAACAATGATCGCTTTCCTTCGGACAGGCTGATCATCGATTTAATCTATCAAGCCGTCATGCGTATGCGCGCTGGCGCTCAGCCATCGGCACCGCACGTCATCATCGTAAATATTTCGCTCGGCAACATCAGGCGACCATTTTACGGGCAGCTATCGCCTTGGGCACGACTTCTTGACAGGCTCGCGTTTCAATTCGGCATCCTGTTCCTCGTGAGTGCTGGCAATATCACGGCGCAATTTCCTGTGGCCGCCTTTGCAAACAGGGTCGCGTTTGAGGATGCCAACGCCGATCAGCGCGCACGTGGTGTTCTCCACGCCGTCGCGGCTATTGTTGCAGACCGCCGGCTACTATCTCCGTCAGAGACCATCAATGGGCTGACGATCGGCGCCCGTAATCTGGATTGGGTGCCTGAACTTGACCGGGCACTAGCGCGCGCAAACGTAAATCCGTTCTCGGACTTGGACACGGCAAACCCGTCCAGCGCTTTGGGGCCGGGTTTCGCAGGCTCGGTAAAGCCAGATATCCTAATGCCGGGGGCGCGGGAACATCTTCGCGTCGTTGCAAGCGCAGACAGCATCATGGTCTCGCCGGCGGGCCCGAGTCGAGGAGCGGGGCTCAAAGTCGCTGCGCCGCCGCGGCCGGGCCTTGAAAATGCCGAAGGGTTTACAAACGGCACAAGTGCGGCGACCGCACTGGCTTCCCGCACGGCGCATCGCATTCACGACGCACTAGAGACGGCTTACGGTCAGGAGTTCCTCCAGCTAACGAATGTGCAGCGAGCTGTTCTCATCAAGGCCTTGCTTGTACACCCCGCGCGTTGGCCGAATGCGGCGGCTGGTCTCGTCAAGCAACTCCTTGGGCCGTTTGGGCAGGGTCAGGCTCCCCGCCAAAAGGACAACATTCGCCGCTTTCTCGGCTATGGCGTATTTGACAGTGATGACGCGGTTGCCTGTGCTGCGGACCGCGCCACTTTCTGGTGTGTTGGTTCGCTCGGACGTGAACGGAGCGTCGATGTGCTGGTGCCGGTTCCGGCTGCGATTGGCGGGCAGGCACGCTCTCATTCGCTGTCCGCCACGCTGGCGTGGTTCACTCCGGTCATTCCTGGCCGCAAGTCCTATCGCGCTGTAAGGATGAAGATCCTCGATCCAGCCGAAATCGCAGGCCTTGGCGTTTCCGCAGAGGCCTGGCAACCGGACGGCAACCAGACCAATCGTGGCACCGTCTTCACTCGGGTGTGGAGCGGCGCGCAGGCCGCAGTTGTCGCGGACGGCATGAGCTTACGCCTGAAAATCCAACGAGAGCCTGACCCGGCGTCCCCCGTTGACGATCTCGTACCCTTCGGTCTGGCTGTCACGCTCGCAATGCCCGGTGAACTCAGGCTCTACGATCAGGTGAGAAACCGAGTTCAGCCGCGTCCGGCGCAGCGAGCTGCCCCGTAAAAAGGAAGATAGATATAGTGGTAGAGATCCCGTCAAATTTCATCGGCGATTTTAAAGTCGGCGACAATCTCGTCTACAATGCAGATGTGCTGCGGTCGGTCTGCGAGCATAATGGCGACGGCAGCCTGAACAAGCTTGTGGTTGTTCAAGTCGGCTCGATACTTTGAGGCGGCGCTTGGGCAAATCATCTATCGCGCCCAGAATTTCAACCGCGAAGGCGTGCCCAATATCGCGGAAGCCGATCGCCAAGAAATCGAAGGCAAAAAAGTCGACAAGCTCAACAACATCATCGATGTGATGCGTAAATACGAGCTACTTAACGCGCGCGGCGGAAGCATCTACGACGAGCTTCATATGCTGCGCAAATTTCGGAACAAAGTTCACATTCAGGACGATAATGCAGATGTGCCACGTGACGAGGAAATGGCATTTACGGCATCAAGGTGCGCTTGGTCTCTGGACCTTTGCACGACCGTCCTTACCTTTCTAAGTCAGCAGTTTCCACGCCCGGCCAACATCGACAATTATGTCCGCCCGCTCTGCATTCCGAACGCCCGACATTAATAACATTCGCCGTGCGAACTCGTATTATTTATGATTACAGGCGGTTAGCATAAATTACAGGCGGTTTTCAGTTCGAATCCTTTCACATCAGGTTTTTTGTCAATCGTTCATCCGAGTGGCATCGAATTTCTCCTTGGTAAGCGGATCCCGGTCTGAGCCCATAGTAATTACCGGCCCGATTCTCGGGCCTATACAACCTCACATCCGGTCGCCGTTCTTAGCGGCTGCACCATTATCCCGCATTCGACGGGCACGGGCTCAGGAGAACGGGACCAAACTCAAGATCGGCATTTGAGGGCCAAAAGGATCCCCGGTCCGTTCACCTGGATCCGTCAGGACTGATCAGGCCCTGAGGATTCGAATTTTCGTTATAGGCACGTCCGGCTTCAGGCGGTTTTCATGATCGCACCTTCGATCACGACGCCGGAACTCACATACTTCCAGAGAGCCACGAGCAGCTTACGCGCGAGCGCCACGACCATCGGCGTCTTTAAGCGACCGGCGTTTTGAGCGATGCGCTCTTTGAACCATATCGCTAGCGTCGATTTTGGTTGATGTCGCAACCAAAGCCAGGCGAGCTCGACCATGGTTGCTCGTAAACGCGGATTTCCCGCCTTGGACACACCCTGTTCGCGATTGACGTTACCGCTTTGCCAAGGGGAGGGGGCAAGGCCTGCGTACGATGCGATTTGGCGTCGGTTGTCGAAGTGTCGGAATAGGCCTTCGGTGTAGAGTATAGTAGCGAATTCCGGCCCTATTCCTTTGACGCCGAGAAGAGCGGTTGCTTCCTTCGGTGTCTCAGATGTCTCACGGACGATCAAGGCATCTCGCTCTGCTTCGACCGCCTTGATTTGTGTGAGCAACAATTCCAGGCGATCAAGTTCTCTGGAGATTTCGGCCTTCAGGTGTTTGGAGAGCGGCCGACCATCGCCAGTCCGAAGCTCGTCCAGACGCTGCCGTCGATCTCGATTGACCGGTTGGTAGTCCCGAATTCCTTGAGTGAAGAGCAATCCCTTTATGCGATTGACGTGGAAGACCCGCTCGGCAATCAGAGTTTTCCGTTCCCGCCCAATCCGTCGGTTGTCCTCTTCCTCGGCGGTGAGAAGCTTGACCATCGAGCAGGCGCGGGGCTCGCCGCGCTTCCATGCAATCAAAGCGCGGATCAGCGTTTCGCCATCGATGCGATCTGTTTTCGCTCGGCGGTGCCGGCGCGGCATTGCAATCGATGCGGCCTCTACGATGTGGCTCTCTATCCAAGCTTCCTTGCTCAGCATTCGTCCCAGCCAGAAGCCATCCAGCCCGGCCTCTTGAATCACCACCATTGGGTAAAGCATACTCTTTCGCCGTTTGGCCTTCAGGCGAAGCTCAGCGAAGCACGAGAACAGGCCGGCGATGTCGCCTCCGGTGACGGTGTAGCGGGACATCTTCTCGCTACACGGTGACAGTGCCGTCACCAGCCAAGTCGATTTACTCAATTCCAACGAGACGAAAATTGCGCCAAGATCGACGAGAGTAGCGGTTTGCTTTTGAGATTGATCTGCTGTCATCGGCATGGTTGGCCTCCAGAGAGTTTTCTAGCGACCTCACTCTGCCACGGAGCAGGCCGCTACTCACCCCTGATGGGATCTCAAGAGCCCACTTATGTCGGCCGATCCCAAGCTCTTGCTTATCTGAGATAGGCTCGGATACTTGTTATTCCATTCGAATTAAAGTCCGGCCGGCCACTTCGCTGACACACCGGGTCAAGGCATTGAGACGGTCTGCGGCCAGCCGATTGATGTGCCAGTACAGCGGCACGTCGAGCGTCTTACCTGGCAGGAGTTCCACCAGGCGTCCGGCCTCCAGGTGGTCCCTGACGAGCTGGATGGGGTTCATTCCCCACCCCATACCCATAAGGCTCGCCTCGACGAAACTTTGTGTAGACGGCAACCAGTGCGTCGGCAGACTGACGGATTCGCCTAACGTTTGACGAACCCAATCGGACTGAAGCCGGTCTTTCTGGTCGAAGGTCAGGGAGGGCGCATCCGCCAGGGTTTCCGGCGTGACGCCTCCCGCGAAACGGCGGGTGATGAACCCAGGACTGGCGGTCGCATGGTAGCGAAGCGCCCCCAGCGGAAAGCGCCGGCATCCCGAAATAGGCTTATCGGAGCCGGATACCGCCGCGATCACCTTTCCCTGCTGAAGCCAGTCGGATGTATAATCCTGATCATCCACCGAAAGGTTCAACAGGTAATCCGACGACTTCGAGAACTCCGCCATCGCCTCCAGAAACCATGTTCCGAGACTGTCGGCGTTGGTCGCGATCCGCAGCGTGACCCGTTGCTGGGGGCCGTGCGGGTCGGCCAGAGACGGCAACTCCTTGAGCAGATCATGTTCCAGAATGCCGACATTTTCCATATGGCTGCAGAGCTGATCACCTTTTTCCGTGGCCACACATGGAGTGCCACGCACGACAAGCGCCGCACCCACCCGCTCCTCCAGCTGCTTTACTCGCTGGGACACCGCTGAGGGGGTGACATTCAAAACGGTGGCAGCCTTTTCGAAACTGCCGGACTGGATGACGGCGTGGAGTACGCGGAGGGCGGTGTAGTCGATCACGGATTAGTTACACTTAATCTAGGTTATGATCTTTAATTAGCCTAACTTGCTGAGGTGGTCTATCGATCTGTCAGATCGGAGTGCGACTGGCAAAATGGACCTTACAATTTATTTTACCGGGATGATGATGGGACTTAGCCTCATCGTCGCGATAGGTGCGCAAAATGCTTTTGTGCTGCGGCAGGGACTTCGCAACGAATACGTGTTCGCCGTCTGCCTTTCCTGCGCTCTTTCGGATGCCATTCTGATCGTTCTCGGGGTCGCCAGCCTGCAGCAGATCGTCGGGGTGCTTCCGTGGCTTGACCCTGTCATGCGGTACGGCGGCGCGGCATTCCTGGTCTGGTATGGCGCCAAAAGCCTACTTTCGGCGCTGAGAGGTTCCGGAGCTTTGGAGGTAAGGGACGGCACGCCGGCCAGCTTCGCAGGAACAATGGCGATGTGCCTCGCGCTCACCTGGCTGAACCCGCACGTCTATCTGGATACGGTTGTGCTCCTCGGCACAGTTGCGACCCGGTTCCCCGGACATCAGTTCGCGTTCGCGGCCGGTGCAACCACGGGATCCTTCCTGTTTTTCTTTCGCTCGGATACGGCTCGACACGCCTTGGGCCGGTGTTTTCCCGTCCATCGTCTTGGCGCATCCTCGAAGCGGGCATCGCATGTGTTATGTGGCTGATTGCGTTCGAACTGCTGAGTGGGATCTGAAAGTGACGGGAACGTCCCTGCTGACAAACTCATGGCCGCTACTCCGGTGGTTCGTATCCTCCGCGACGCTGACCGTCCCGCAGGCGGCAGGTCCGGTGGCTTTCTCGTTCATTGCCCTAAGCCTGACCGGCAGCACCAGTGGCGGCGCGGCCATGATTTTGGCCATGACGCTGGCGCAGATTGCCGGCGCCGTACCTCTCGCGCGACTAGGCAGAAACCTACCTGCGGCGACAACGTTCAGGCTGCTGATCAGCTTCCGCGCGATGGCATTGGCATCGATCACGGTCTGCGCGGCCTACGGGGCTTCCTTTGAATGGCTGGTTCTGTTCGCGGCCGCAGCGGGCTTGGTCAACGGGGCGGCCTATGGCTTTCTCCGGACGTTGCTGAATCACTTCGTTTTAGCTTCGCGATTACCCCGGGCACTTGGGATCGCGTCCACGCTCAATGAAGTGACCTTTGTTTTGGCGCCCGTAGCCGCATCCGGCCTTGCGACCGTTTCGCCGCTCCTCGCACTCCTGGCCATGACGACACTGGGCGCCTTGCCAGCCATAGTCGTTCCATGGACGGCGGCTGTCGCTCGTGTAGAAGGCTTACCCACGTTACATGGGAAGCTGCTGTCGCCGGAAGTCCTACTTTGGTTTGCCTGTGCGGCCGCCAGCGGCGCGACTGTCGCATCCATTGAAATCGGCGCCGTCGCCCTGGCGCTGAATTTCGGGTACGAGCCGGCTTTGGCGATCACGTTCACGGTCCCGCTGTGCCTCGCCTCGGTGGCGGGTGGGATCTGGATCAGCGTGCGCAATCGCATGGCATCCAGAACGGCTGTGGTGGTCCAACTGGCCGCCATGGCCTTGGGGTCCGCACTCGCGGCGGTGAATCATTCCATGGTTATGACCGTCGTCGGGACGGTCCTGATCGGCGTGGTGCTTGCCCCTCTGGGCACCTATTTCTCGCTGGCCCTGGATACCCTTGCCCCTCCGGAACGACGGCCGGAGCTGTTCGCTCTTCTGCGGACCTCGCAGGCAGGGGGCGTCGTGTGCGCGAGTGCGCTGCTGACGTTCGTGTCGTTGTCCTCGGCGCTGGTCTGGGTGACGGCATTGATGACCGCCGTGACACTCGCGGTCGCGCTCGCACCAACCCGATTGAATATCCAAAATCGCGCTTAGCCGCGAATTTCGAAACCATGAGACAGCGTCTCGATGAAGAAAGACCAGCGGCGTCCCGCTGCAGGTACAACTGCAACCAACTGTGTTGATATGAGCGGCGACCGGAGCGCGTTGGATCGCATGTGCCAACTCGGCGAACGGCTTGTAGGCGTATGGTGGCATCCGAAACTGGTCGTAGGTTCATTACCTTTTAAGGCGAGCATCGCTCACTTTTGCCATGGGGCCCAATCGGAAATAGAAGATTAGCTCGCCGAATAGGTCAGCGCTCGCTAGACGCCGCATGGACGGCGGATTTCCCTTCGGAGGGTCGGTTCACCCCGGCGAACATCAAGGGGCGCAAGTACTGGTACTTCGACATCCCAGCAGACATGGTGGTACCAAACGTCGTTACGTCGGTTCTGCTGATGATCCGGATATCGCGCAGCGCGTAGCCGATCATAAGCGGGACAAGGACGACCTACGCGCTCGCAGGCGTTTGGTAAATACCCTGACCCGCGAAGGTGGGATGATCGCCCTCGGCGGCAGCGCGGATCCACTGCGCTTTCTCGACTTCCTCATAAGGGAACCGGTCAGGACAATGCTCCACCGAAGCGGTGTCCCGGTCGTTGTCCCCGATCCGTCCGGGTACGCGATCCACAAGCTCATCGTCGCCAGCCGCCGGCACACTGACGGGCAGGGGGCAGCGAAGCGGGAGAAGGATGTCCGCCAAGCTGCGCTGCTTTTGAGGCCCTGCTGCAGACGAGGGGGTTCGCCGAATTGGCGCTCGTCTACAACGAAGCATGGGAACGCGGGCCTGCGTGGCAGGAAGGCATTCGAGCCGGGGCTGAGATGCTGCCGGCAGAAGATGCCGAGCGGTTTAAGACGGTCCTGATCGAGGGCGCAAAAAAAATCGCGAAGAAATTGAACTTCCGTTTGGAGAATAGGTTGTCTATCGCCTTAAAAGCCAAGCGGTTGATTTGAAGTCGCGGACAAAGGAGTGCCGGGAATCCGGGGCTTCAACAGAAGAAAGCACCGTCGCCAGTTTCAACAGAAGCCGTTGAGCTTGAGGATCTTATGAGCTTCTATGGCCGCCCGGAGCTCGTCTTCCGAATTGCGATCGCCTTGATTGGCGTCCGGGTGGTGCATCTTGAGTTTCTCCTTGTAGCGCCTCCTGATCTCTTCAGGTGTCGCGTCGGGTGAAATGCCGAGCGTCTCGAATGCTTTTGCTTGAAGAACCTTGAGCTTGCGAACCCGTTTCGCAGCGCTTGCCGCTTGCCGCTCGGCTGCACTCTTTCGCGCATTGATCGCTTTTGCTGAGCCTGATCGGGCCGTGGATGGGAGAGGGGGTTCTGTAACTCGATTGATCATTACGCCAATGGTTGCCCGAAGACCGCTGGCGGCCTCCCGCTGATAACGGGCGGTCACGGGGTCGGACAGGCTCGATGAAAAGTTGTAGCCCTCGGTATATGCCACCAAATGCGTGGGACAGAATAGCAGAAATAGCCCTTCTGCTTCACGCCCCACCGGCGCACGGTGCGTGCCGCTCTTTTCGCATCGGTCCCATTGGCACTTTGGCCCATCTGGTTCCTGATGTTTAGGCTGGCTTTTGCGGATTGGCCGCAGGCTCACAAAAATCTTTGAGTCAGAGGTCATGGCGCCGTTGTAGGACGGCCCCGCTTCACGAGGCAAGATAGGAAAGAGACCGAAAGGCCCGGCTCTTGTCGGGGGCGGGATCTAACTGCCGTCGGGGCGTCTCGAACAGTGGCGCTACTTCTCGTGCTCGGTCGCCCGCGCGAAACGTACACCTACGCCCCCGCCATTCTCCGGAATGAATTCGATACCGGCTGCTTCGATGGCGCTCTGGACAGCAAAAATTGTCGAGGCGCGCAAGTTCTCACCTCGTTCGAGTCTCGCAATCGTGTCTGGGGAAACCCCGGCATTCCTGGCCAGATCACGCGTGCCCCAGCCTAGAGCTGTCCGAGCCATTTTGCACTGGATCGGTTTCAATTCGTATCACCGATACGATTTTTTATTGAAATGCAAATCATCTACCGTTATCGTATCCCTGTTACGAATTAATCCAGCCTTCGTCCCTTAGCGTAAGGCTCAACCACAACCTGGTTTCTGGAGCTTGGATCATGGCTGATTCTGAGAATAGCAGAACTTTGTCTGCAATCACCCGCCGAAAGTTACTGTATGCACCGACAGCTCTCTCCGTGACATGCGGGCTGGCGGGAAGGCTCTGCGTCGCGGCAACAGCCGCGGGGTCGGAGCGGAGAGCTAGGCGCACGGCAACGCTCGGCACAAGATCGCGTCTCATCGAAAGGACTCGCCTGTTGCCACGATCGAACGCAACTACATCCAGAGCTGTGTCGCCACAGCGAACCGCGGTTTCCGGACCTGCGGGTGATCTTCACGGATCTTGATACCACCGGAGGTGTTTCCAATGGCTTGTTCTGGGAATAAGGGCGCCGTACTCAATACAACGCGCCGAACGTCCCTGGCCGCGGCTGCTGCGTCGATTGCGGCGACGTCAGCGGCTGGCAGGTCTGCGAGGGGAGGGGATCGAACCGATCAAGTCGACCCGGCGGTCTCGCTGTGGAGGGACTGGCTGGCAGCCCACAGATTGTACAGTGAGGCTTGCCGTCGTCAGCAGAAGCTCGAAACCGAGATGCTTCGGGAACTTGGCAGCTTCCCACGTGTGAAAATCGGCTTCTCCGAGGGCGACGGCTTCATGTGGGCCTACACCACGGAAGAGATCGATCGCCTTCTCCCGAACCCCGATCAGACGGAGACACGACGAGCGGCCCGAGCGAAGCTGGCGGAACGCCGTGCCGACTGGAACGCGGTGGACGCCCGGATCGGTTACTCCCGCGCCAAGAAGGCGGAGGCGGAACTCGCAGAAGTCGAAAGCGCCTTGGCAAAGGAGTTGTGGAACACCTCATCTCAATCCGTCGCCGGCATCGCTGCGAAGCTGCACTGTGTGCTGGAGACAGAGGACCCCGGATCGGGCCTGGAGGAGGCGCCGTGGCCAGAGCTCAGAACCATCCTTTCTGATTTGGTGCAGATTTGCGGGAGCCGGCATCCAGGGTGACCGCCGAGAAAGAGCCTGACTGATCGCGTTCCGGAATCAGCCAGCCGGCGCGGCAAGCTGCCTGCCCTGAGATTGCCGCGTCGCTGCTCCGCTGCTTGCATTGCGGAAGGTGTCAAATGTAGCGCACGGTCATCCAGGATCTCAGATCCGCCGATGATGGCAACGTTCAGTCATTAAGGTGCTAGACAATGTACGATTTTACGGTGGTCCATTCCAGTCGGGAGATCGACCGTCTTTTGCCCAACGCTTGATCAGGATGAAATGCGGCGGCAAGCAAAGGCCGTATTGGCGGCCCGCCGGAGTGAGTGGAAGAAAGGCTGACAAGCGGGTCGGATATACGACGGCGAAGAAAGCCGAGGAGGAAATCGCAGATGTCGAGGAGGCGTTGGCAAAGGAATTGTGGAGCACCACGCCTCGATCCGTCGCCGGCGTCGCGGTGAAGCTGCATTCCCTCCTGGGAATTGAGGATCCGGGCTCTGCCCTAGGTGGCATTTCGTAGTTTGATCGTCAGGCGACGCACTTGACCGCATCGGCGCTACACGTCGCCCTCTCCATGGACGAGAAGCTTGTCGATCAGCGTGAAAATGCGGTCCCAGCGGTCTTGATCAATATCAATCAGCTTGAGAAACTTTAGAAAAAAGGCGCCTTCCGCAGCAAGGAAGGCGAGCAGAGCGCGTTCGTCATTCTCATTATCGTCCTGCAAGCCGTCGATCCGTCGCGCGTACCACCTGCGAGCGCTTTCGAGATGCTCCGTCGACTGCAGGAGGGATATCAGCAGGCTTACTGCGCGCGAGTGTGTGGCTTCATCCTGCTGATGTGTGACCTTCACATGGGCGGCGACCTTCCTGGCTGGGGACGCAGGCCCGTCACCCAGATAGTCGCGAAAGCGCCGGTCGTCTTCCGACATCCACTTATCAAGCATGGCGGCAATCAAAGCGTCCTTCGTGCCGAAGGATGACTGCACGCCGCCCTTGGTAATGCCTGCAGCCTTGGCAACCGCGTCGATCGTCAAGGCGGCCGCGCCCCGTTCACTGACGATCCCTTCTGCAAGCGCAATCACTCGGTCCTTATCAACGGTGTGGCGTGCGCCCATGCAGGAACTCCTTGAAATTTTCAATTACGAGCGTATTTTCACATTCAAAATACGCTCGTATTTTAAGGTATGCGCGTTAAAGATCAAGGAGAATGCACATGCAGAGCCACCATCGAAAAAGGGTGATTATCGTTGGAGGGGGCTTTGGAGGCCTTGCTGCGGCGAACGCGATGTCGGGCTCTGAGTTGGATGTAATCCTGATCGATCGCACCAATCATCATCTGTTCCAGCCACTGTTGTACCAGGTCGCAACCGCCGCGCTTTCGCCAGCGGATATCGCCTCGGCGTCCCGCAGCCTGCTTGCAAAGGCCGGCAATGTGTCGGTTATCCTGGAAGAGGTTGTCGGCGTGAACGCCGACCGTAAACAGGTCCTGACAGCGAAATCCGGCAAGGTCGCGTTTGACTACCTGGTCCTGGCAACCGGTGCGGACTACAGTTTCTTCGGCCACAACGAGTGGCAGCCCGTCGCGCCGGTTCTCAAGACACTTGACGACGCATTGGGCATCCGCGAGCGACTTCTGTCGGCCTTTGAGGCTGCAGAGGGTGCCGACAACACTACGGACGTAGAGCCGCTGCTGACGTTCGCGGTGATTGGTGGCGGGCCGACCGGTGTCGAGCTGGCGGGCGCGATCGCGGAACTCACGCGCGCCATGCTCAAAAGCAATTACCGGCGCCTGTCCTCATCCAAGGTCCGCATCCTGCTGGTTGAGGCAGGCCCCCGTGTGCTGTCGGCCTTCACTGAAAACCAGTCGCAGTATGCCCTCAAGGCGCTGCGCGCACATGGGGTTGAGGTTATCCTGAGCGCAGCTGTCGAACACATCGACGCCTATGGGATGGTGGTTGCCGACACACGGATCTCCACCCAGAACGTCTTTTGGGCGGCCGGAACACAAGCCCGGCCGGCCGGCGCCTGGCTGGGCGCGGAATGTGCACGTAACAACTCGATTAAAGTGCTGGATGATTGCTCGGTGCCAGGTCACCCGGATATTTTTGCGATCGGGGACGTTTCGAGCTACCAGATCGGGGGGAAGCCGCTGCCCGGACTGGCGCCCGTGGCTAAGCAGCAGGGCCGCTACGTCGGGTGCCTGATCATCGCCCGCGCGGCCGGCCGCAAGACGTCCCGGGCGTTCCGCTATCGCAATTGGGGCACCATGGCTGTCATCGGGCGATCCAAGGCCATTGCCGATTTTGGGTGGCTACGCCTTCGCGGCTACCCGGCATGGGCGGCCTGGTCAATGGTGCATCTGTTCCTGCTCATCGATTTCCGCAGCAAGCTCACCGTCTATGTGAACTGGGCCTGGGCTTGGTTTACACGCGGGCGCGGAGCGCGGCTTCTAACGCGGACGGTGGCGCGTCGGCCGGACGCCACAAGGACTCGATAGCAGTCCAAAACTCTCCCACATTCACAGCATAGGTGTAAAAATGGCTTGGCTCTATCTGATACTTGGCGGCGTCTTCGAAGTCGGATTCACGACCTGCATGCGCTTCACGGACGGCTTCCGTAACATCCCCTGGACGCTCGCGTTCATGGTGTGCATCATCCTGAGCATGGTGCTGCTGGAAATGGCAACGCGGGTAATTCCTCTAGGCACGGGATACGCGATCTGGACCGGAATCGGCGCCCTTGGCACAGTCGCAATCGGCATGGCATTTTTTGGTGAACCGGCAACTCCGGTCCGCATCCTGCTGGTGCTGGGCGTCGTAGGGTGCATCGCCGGCCTGAAGCTGACGTCCGGCCACTAGTTCTCCTCGACCGGCCGGATTCGCGTCTTTCCCCTCGCAATAATATATCTTGGTGAGCTCGTGCAAGCGCTGCTAAGGGAGCACTCTTCCTTGGCATAAAAGCCCCATGATTGACCGGCGCATCTCTCTCTCATTACCTTACTGCCGCTTGTTGGGGGCCATGCTGATCACGCTCGCGGGCATAAACATGATCAATGCGCACCACCACGCCTATCTGGTCGCTTTGTTTACCTCCGCGATGAAGCTCGTAGTGGCGCCGGAGGTGTGGTTCGTGATCGACCCGATGCAGTGATAGGCTTCTGCCAGCCAGCCGGACCGGCCGCCTTCCTGCAGCAAGGTGCTAGGCTCGACCCTCCGATACCGTAGGTTTGATCAACCGATGCGGCCAGTCGAGACCCGCAAATATCGTCCTTGTTCTTGAACCCACTCCGACTGCCACCGCCCGTTGCACGCGGGCGGTGATTAATAAACAGGCAGCGTCAGCAATTGCTAAATTTTGTGCGTCGCAGCAACGAATTCCTTTGACAACAGTTACTAATTCTTTTTTAAAACAACCGTTGTATAAAAAAGAGGGAACAACATGTCGCACGAAGCGTCCGCTCCGACGCTCAGGAAAGACGCGCTGGGCGTCCTGAGCATTGTGCTTCTCGTCATCGCAACAAACGGACCGCTGACGGTCATCATCGGTGCGGTTCCAACTGCCATCGCCTTCGGCAACGGTTTGGGCTTGCCGTCGGTCTTTCTGCTGATCGGTCTAGCGTATCTGATCTTCAGCATCGGCTTCGCAGCGATGTCTCACCACATCAAGAATGCTGGCGCGTTCTACGCTTACGTTTCCAATGGTCTGGGGCATCCGGCCGGGGTAGGGGCTGCATTCCTGGCAGTCGTCGCGTACGCCAGTTTGAATCTAGCCCTATACGGCATGTTCGGCCTCTTCGGCTCGATGCTCTTCACGAGGGTGACTGGTCTCGAACTTCCCTGGTGGATCATCTGTGCCGCCTTCGTCGCAATCGTTCACGTGTTCGCAAGCCGAAACATACAGTTCAACGGTCGCGTCCTCGGTCTGCTGATGCTGGCGGAAGTCGGCATTGCGCTAGTCTTCAATGTTGGCGTTCTTTTCCAGGGGCCCGGACCGGATGGTTGGGTCATGGAGTCGTTCCAGCCTTCCGTTGTCTTTACGCCGGGTTTTGGCTCCGCAGTGGTATTCGTCATCGCCGCGTTCATGGGCTTCGAAACCGCCGCAATCTATTCAGAAGAGGCCCGTAACCCGAAGCGAAACATTCCTCTCGCCCTTTTCTTTGCTGTCGCGGTTATCACGCTTCTCGATGGCTCGGCGACCTGGTTTATGATTTCCGCCTACGGCACGGAGCTGGCCCTTGCTCAAGCCGCCAGCAACCCCGGGATGATCTGGTTCGATATCGCTACTAAGGTCTTGGGTGGTTGGGCTGCAACCGCCATGGAACTGCTTATGATCACGTCGCTATTTGCTGCGATCTTGAGCTTCCAGAATACGCTTTCCCGCTATTTCTTCTCCTTGGGTCGTGAAGGCGTGATCTGGACCGGTTTTGCCAAGCTGCATCCGACCCAGCAATCACCGCATGTGGCCAGTGCATTTCAGAGTGGCCTCATGCTGGTGGCCGTATTGGTTGCAGGTCTGCTCGGCGTCGATCCTATCACCCAGCTTATGCCTGTCGCAGCAGCTCCGGCTTCCATCGCAATTGTCGCTGTGCAGGTTCTCACAGCTATCGCAGTCATTGGCTTCTTTCGCTCCAATCCGCGCGACACCAATCTTTGGCAGCGCCTCATCGCGCCGGCCATCAGCATTGCAGTTCTGGGTTGGATCCTCTGGATGATGGTCACAAACGTCGCCTGGCTCACCGGTGGCCAAACGCCCGTTCTCGACATCTTCATTCCGGTCTTCGTCGCCGTGATCGGCGTCGGTGGAGTGGTCTACGCCATGTGGCTGCGCCAGGCTCGCCCGGAGTCATACGCAAAGCTCGCCCGACTTCTCGAAGAAGTTTGAGGGTCTTGCCCGGGGGCTAGTCTCCGGCCCCCGTCTATTTCAGAATTCAAAGGAAATTCCAACGTGTCTATTCGCAGCCTCGACTTCTGGACTCGCCGCGCCACGGAGCTGAAACCTGATGGTCTCGCCTTCATCGCTGGTCAGTTCGTGCAATCGGCGTCTGGCAAGACCTACGAAAATCGGAACCCGGCTACCAATGGGCTGATCAATCTCGTTGCTGAATGCGGGCAGGTGGATGTCGATGGAGCAGTATCGGTAGCTCGTGCCGCATTCGAAGCCGGTGTTTGGTCACGTCGCAGCCCGACGGAACGGAAGCGGGTTCTGTTACGCTTGGCTGATTTGATCGAGCGTGATCTTGAAACGATTGCGTTGCTCGAATCCCTGGATATGGGAAAGCCGGTTCAGGTCGCCTTCTCCTATGAGCTGCCTGATCTTGTCGAATATGTTCGCTGGTTCGCTGAATCCATCGACAAGATTTATGACGAGATCGCTCCTGCGCCACGGGGCAATCTAGCCCTGATCCGACGCGAGGCAGTTGGTGTTGTGGCTGCTGTTGTGCCGTGGAACTTCCCCCTCGACATGGCTGTCTGGAAATGCATTCCGGCCCTGGCAGCTGGCAACTCGGTTATTCTGAAACCTGCTGAGCAATCGCCACTTACTGCGCTTCACCTGGCAAGGCTCATAGCTGAAGCAGGCGTGCCCGATGGCGTGTTCAACGTTCTTCCCGGCTTCGGTGCAGCTGTCGGTCAGCCGCTTGGCCTTCACATGGACGTCGATTGCCTCGCGTTCACCGGCTCCACTGAGGTCGGCAAGAGGTTTCTATCGTATTCCGCTCAGTCCAATATGAAGCTCGCCTGGTTGGAGTGTGGCGGCAAAAGCCCGAACATCATCTTCGACGACACCGACGACCTGGACGCAGCAGCAGAGCTGGCGGCTCGGGTTCACTACAATCAAGGTGAAATTTGCTCTTCGCCGACGCGTCTTATTGTCCAGAAGGGCGTTCATGATGCGTTCCTAGAGAAGGTGATCGCACATTCCCGAGCTTATGCGCCCGGCAACCCTCTCGACCCGAATACGCTCATGGGCTCCATGGTAGATGCCGAGCACTGCGGGCGGGTTATGTCCTACATCGAGAAGGGGCGTGCCGAAGCGAGCCTTGTGCTCGGTGGGAATCGCATCACGATTGGATCGTCAGAGAATTTTATCGAGCCGACGATCTTTGCCGGTGTCACGCCGGGGCACATCATCGCCCAAGAGGAAATCTTCGGGCCGGTACTCTCGGTTCTGTCCTTCGAAACCGAAGCGGAAGCCGTGAGGATGGCCAATGACTCCATCTACGGACTGATGGCGTCGGTGTTCACCTCAAACCTTTCCCGGGCTCATCGAATGTCTGAGTCCCTGCGCGCAGGCACTGTCGCTGTCAACACGGTCGACCTCATTTCGCCGCTGGTTCCTTTTGGAGGCATGCGCCAGTCCGGCAATGGCCGCGACAACTCGCTGCACGCATTTGAGAAGTACACCCAGATGAAAACGACGTGGATCAAATTTTGAGGTTTCCTATGGCAATCGTAATTCTAGGTGCCGGACAGGCCGGATTGCAGATCGCAACCTCGGTTCGTCAGAAGGGCTACACTGGCAAGGTGGTCCTTATCGGCGATGAGCCGCACCCGCCCTATCAGCGTCCTCCGCTCTCGAAGGCCTTCCTCAAGGGCACAACAGACGCGGCGAGCCTGATCTTCCGTCCGGCAGAAGCACTCGCTGCCCAAGGCATCGACCTTATTCTTGGTCAGAAGGCACGTCGCATCGACCGTATCGCAAAGACTGTCGAAATCAACGATGGGACCGTCTCGTATGAGAAATTGGCACTTGCCCTAGGAGCAAGGCCTCGGCAGCTCGCTGTGCCTGGCGCAGATTTAGAGGGCGTCTATTCGCTACGAGGCCTGGCCGATGGCCAGAAGCTTATGTCTGCCCTGACGTCAGCGAACAACGTGGTCATCGTCGGTGGCGGCTTCATCGGCCTTGAGGTTGCCGCAACTGCAGTCGCCGCTGGTAAGGTGGTGACCGTTCTGGAAGCTGGCCCCAGGGTGATGGCGCGTGCCGTCGCACCTCAAATCTCCACTTGGTTCGACAAGATGCACCGCGACATGGGAACGCGGATTGTTACCTCGGCAGTGATCGCGTGGATCGATGGCACTGATCACGTCAAGACCGTTACCCTTGGAGACGGTGAGGTCATTGCCGCCGATCTCGTTCTGGTTGGCATCGGAGCTGTGCCCAATACCGAGATCGCAGCAGAGGCCGGTCTCGAATGCCCCAATGGCGTGCTTGTCGATGCAGTTGGTCGTACCGCCGATTCTGATATTTTCGCCGCCGGTGATTGCGCCTTCCATCCCAACAGGTTTGCAGGAAGCTACGTCCGGTTGGAAAGCGTGCAGAATGCTATCGATCAGTCGAAGACTGTTGCTGCGGCAATGTTGGACGAAACTGCGTCGTACGATGCAGTGCCATGGTTCTGGTCTGACCAGGGTCAGGCAAAATTGCAAACGACCGGTCTGCCGTTCGCCGCCGAGAGACACGTCGTTCGTGGTGATCCCGAGGCAGGAAAGTTCACGGTTTTCCACCTCAAATCCGGGCGGGTGATCGCAGCCGACAGTGTGAATAGCCCATCTGATCATATGTGCGCTCGCCGCATGGTCGCAGGCGGAGTTCCGGTCATCCCAGAAGTACTGGCTGATCCGGCGACTGATCTCAAAACTCTTGCAATGCAGAGGACTGCGTAACGATGACCGATAAATTCGACGTACGAGCACCCTTTGACGGAGCACTTCTCGAGACGTTGACGGCTACCACCGCTGGCGAGGTCGAGAACGCCTTCGAACGCGCCTACCGGGCGTACCGCAACAGGAAAGGGTGGTTGCCAAAGGTTGAGCGCATCGCGGTTCTCCGCCGGGTTGCGAACATCGTTCGTGAACGCCGCGAACAGCTCGCTCTTCAGGTTTCTTCAGAATCCGGCAAGCCGCTCAAGGATGCGCTGATTGAAGTTGACCGTGGGATCGATGGCATCGAGCTTTCTATTGAGATCCTTCGCAACGAAGGCGGTCACGTTATCCCGATGGACATCAATGCGACTTCTGCGGGTCGGGTAGCGTTCACGCAGATGGAACCGATTGGGGTTGTCCTGGCGATTGCCGCCTTTAACCATCCGTTCAACCTCGTCATCCACCAGGTTGCGCCGGCTGTTGCCGCCGGTGCTCCGGTGATTGTGAAACCATCTCCCAAGACGCCGCTGAGCTGCCGCGCGGTGATTGAGATTTTCCGTGAGGCTGGCCTTCCTGAAGTCTGGGCGCAGATGGTTCTGCCCCTCGATATGGAAGTCGTCGGTCGTATGGTATCCGATCCCCGCGTGGCATTTCTGACCTTCATCGGTTCGGCTGCGGTCGGTTGGAAGCTTCGGTCAAACCTCGCTCCGGGTGCACGTTGCGCGTTGGAGCACGGGGGCGTGGCTCCTGTCATCGTTGCTGCTGATGCTGACCTCTCGTCCGTCGTTCCGCGTCTCGGCCGTGCCGGTTTTTGGCATGCTGGCCAGGCATGCGTGTCGGTTCAGCGAGTCTATTGTGCCAACTCTGTCCTCGACGACGTTGTCTCGGGCCTGTCGGGCGTCGCAGCGGCAATGAAGATTGGTGATCCGACAAAGATTGAAACGGACGTCGGTCCGTTGATCACTCATGCGGAGGCGGACCGCGTTGCTGATTGGGTTGCTCGTTCTGGTGCCAAGATCGCGGCGGGTGGCGACCGCCTGACGGAGAGCACATACGCGAATACGGTTCTCGTAAACCCTGATGCGCATGCTGATGTTTCGCGAAGGGAGGTCTTCGGTCCCGTTATCTGCGTCTATGGATTTGACGATATCGACGCTGCTCTCGCGCAGGCGAACGATCTTCCGTTCTCGTTCCAGGCTGCGGTCTTCACCCGCAACATCGATACCGCGATGCACTGCTACCGCCACTTGGATGGCACAGCCATCATGGTCAATGAGCACCCGCTCTTCCGCGTCGACTGGATGCCTTTTGCAGGTGCTCGGCACTCCGGCCTCGGCGTAGGCGGTATCCCCCACACCATCCGCGACATGCAGACCGAGAAGATGATGGTCTGGCGGTCTGACGCACTGAATTGAGGACGACTTGAGATGAGCAACAATCAATCGCTTTTGGCGCGGCGCAAGGCAGCCGTTCCGGCCGGTGCAGCATCTGCATACACCATATTCGCTGCGCGTGCCGAAGGTTCCCAAGTTTGGGACGCAGATGGCAAGCAGTACATCGACTTCGCAGCGGGAATTGCCGTCATGAACGTCGGGCACCACCATCCGAAGGTGACTGCCGCCGTGACCCAACAACTCGGCCACTATGCCCACGTGGCCTATCCGGTCCAGGCCTATGAGCCATATATCGCAGTTTGCGAACGCCTCAACGAGGCTGCCCCGATTGCCGATGCTACTTCCGTTCTCTTCACGACGGGTGCTGAGGCAACCGAGAATGCCGTGAAGATTGCTCGGATCGCAACCGGTCGGCCCGGTATCATCGCCTTCACTGGATCATTCCATGGCAGAACGAACCTGGCGCTTTCGCTGACAGGGAAGGTTGCGCCGCTGCGCGCGAACTATCCTCATTTCCAACCGGGCGTCTTCCATGTCCCGTTCCCAGTGCCAGCACATGGTATGAGCGAAGAAGATAGCCTGAAGGCGCTCGACTATCTGTTCAAGTCGTCGATCTCTCCGGAACAGGTAGCAGGCATCATCATTGAGCCAGTGCAGGGTGAGGGCGGGTACTACCAAGCCCCGGTCGCATTCGTTCGGCGTCTACGTGAGATCTGCGATCAGCATGGCATCCTCCTTATCGCTGACGAGATTCAGTCGGGGTTCGCCAGGACCGGACGATTTTTCGCTATAGAGCATGCCGAAGTTGAGCCCGATCTCATCGCCGTCGGGAAGGCCATCGGTGGAGGTCTGCCGCTTGCAGGTCTTATCGGTAAGCGGTCCATCATGGATACGACGCAGCCAGGTTCTCTTGGCGGCACCTATGCCGGGAACCCGCTCTCCTGCGCCGCAGCCCTCGCTGTTTTCGATCTGATAGAAGAGGAGAACCTCCTTCAACGGTCAGTTTCCGTCGGCGACAAGTTGAAGATTGAGCTGGAGAAGATCGCGGCCCGCAACGACGTCGTTCCTGTCGGCGCGATCCGAGGCGTAGGTTCGATGGTAGCCTTTGAAATCTTCAAGGACGACGGCGAGACCCCTGATCCCGACGCAACTAAGGCTCTCGCCAATCGTGCCGTCGCCGAAGGCCTTCTCGTACTTCCGTGCGGCTTCTGGGGAAACACGATCCGCATCGCGCCTGCGCTGACAATCACCGACGAAGATCTCGAAGAGGGCGTCGCTCGGTTGGCTCGTGCGCTTCTGTCTGACTCCGTCTCGAAGTGAGGTGACACCATGACAACGATCCATTTCCAATCGCCAAGTGGCGAAGTAACGACCCTGAAGGGTGTAGTCGGGCAATCCATCATGGAACTCGCGACATCAAACGGTGTGTCAGCTATCGAGGCAGATTGTGGTGGCGCTTGCGCTTGCGCGACCTGTCACGTGATCGTGGACCAGTCGTGGACCGAGCGTCTGCCTGCACCTGGTGTTATGGAACGGGACATGCTGGACTTCGTCGCTGAACCAACATCCACGAGTCGTTTGTCCTGCCAGTTGCACATCACTGACGACCATGACGGTCTTCTGCTTCATCTCCCCAGCAAGCAATCGTGAGACTCAGTGATGGGTAACTTCAATCAGCCTTTGGGCGGAAACGAAATGCCCCGTTTCGGTGGGACCGCCACCATGATGCGGTTGCCGAGCGTGCCCACGCCGGAGGGCTTGGATGCCTGCTTCATCGGCGTCCCGATCGACATCGGTGCGTCCTGGCGCGCTGGCACACGGTTTGGCCCCAGAGCTATCCGTGCGGAATCCTGCTTGCTCCGTCCGTTCAACGTCGCCACGGGAGCTGCTCCGTTCGAAAGCCTCCAGGTAGCTGACGTAGGCGACGTGGCGATCAACACGTTCAATCTTCCGGACAGTTCTCGCCGCATCCGCGACGCGTATGAGGAACTGCTTCGCTATCCTGTCCGTCCCATCACCTTGGGCGGCGATCACTCCATTACCTTCCCGATCCTGCAGGCCGTCGCAGATAGGCACGGTCCGGTAGCGTTGATCCATATCGATGCCCATGCCGACATCAACGATTCGATGTTCGGAGAGCCGATTGCTCACGGGACGACGTTCAACCGTGCCTACGAAGCAGGGGCAATCATTCCGGAATTGACGTTCCAGATCGGATTGCGCGGGACCGGCTACTCTCCAGAGGACTTCAATTGGTCTCGTAGCCGAGGTTTCACGGTCGTACCTGCTGACGACTGTTGGGGCAAATCCTTGGTGCCGCTGATCGATGAAATTCGCGCTAAGATTGGCAATGCCAAGACTTACATCAGCTTCGACATCGACGCGCTCGATCCGTCGTACGCGCCGGGGACCGGCACGCCTGAGATTGGTGGCCTGACGTCGTGGCAGGGCCTTCAGCTTATCCGTGGTTGCCGTGGTCTCGATGTCGTCGGTGCCGACATTGTCGAAGTCTCGCCACCCTATGACCCTTCCGGGAATACCGCGCTCGTTGCTGCGAACCTCGCGTTCGAGCTTCTCTGCGTCCTTCCCGGCGTTTCCTACAACTGAGTCTGGAGGAGGCTCCCATGACCATTGATGTCAATGAAATCAATCTGGCGGATCACAGCTTCTGGCGACGTCCAGACCGTGATGAGGGTTTCGCAATCCTTCGCCGCAAACGGCCGGTCAGCTGGCATGAGTTCCCCGAAGGCCCGGAACAGGGCATGCAAGGTTTTTGGTCGGTCACGCGCTACGATGACATCGTCGCTGTGAGCCAGGATGCCAAGACCTTCCGGAACAGTCCAACCACCTATATCGGTGACCAGTCAGTCGAAGAGGCCCGCCAGGAAGGCTGGTTCCTGAACATGGATGCACCCGAGCACTTCAAGCTTCGCCAGGTGGTCTCCAAGATTTTCTCGCCAACTGGTGTTCAGACTTTGGCTCGCACGGCCGCTCAGCACGCGGAAGGACTGGTACTCGCCGCAAAGGAAAAGGCCGCATGTGACTTCGCCACCGAAGTTGCCCAACCGTTCCCTGTCGCGGTCATCTGCGACATCCTTGGTGCCCCGGCAAGCGACCGCAAACACCTTCATAGACTAACGGTCACCGCACTTGCTGGCGATGCACCTGAGATGGGGGGGGCCGACAAGGTTCCTGCTGCCTTCGCTGAACTGAACGTGTACGGCGCAGAGCTGTCGCGTGAACGCCGTAAAAACCCGAAAGACGATGTGGTCTCGCTCTTCATCGCCACCGAGATCGACGGCCGCAAATTCAACGATGACGAGGTCGGATATTTCTTCCAGCTTCTGGTGACGGCGGGCATGGAAACGACAGGGACTGTGGGCGGTCATATGATGCGTCTGTTCCTGGAGAACCCCGATCAGATGGCGATATGGGCTGCCGATCCGGACGCAATTGCTCAGACCGGCGTCGAAGAACTGGTGCGCATGGTATCGCCGGTGCAGCATATGCGCCGTACCGCGGCAGCCAACATCGAAATCGGCGGTCAGCAGATCGCCGAGGGAGACAAGGTTGTCGTGTGGTACAATTCCGGCAACAAGGACGATGCCAAGTTCGAGAATCCCTTCAGCTTCGACGTGAAGCGGAACCCAAACCCTCACATTGGATTTGGCGGTGGTGGACGTCACACCTGTCTGGGCGCGCATCTAGCTCGCCTCGAACTTCCAATGCTGGCCAAGGCTTCGTTGCAACATCTCAAAAACATAGAACCAGCGGGCGATGCCGTGTTTGTGCCGTCCCGCTTTGTGAACGGTTTGGCGTCGCTGCCGATCCGGTACACTGCGTGAGGCTCACATGACACATGAAAACAAGACCTACGTCCTGACGGGCGTTTCCTCCGGTGTCGGTGCAGCGGTCGTGGCAGACCTTTCGGGCCGTGGTGCCAAGATCATCGGATTGGATCGCGTTGAGCCGAAAGGCAGTGTCAGCACATTCTTCAAGTGCGACTTGGCTGACCCCCATCAAATCGATGCAGCGGTTCAGGCTATCGCTGAACCTATCGATGGGCTGGTGAACATCGCGGGCGTCCCGGGTTCGTTCAAGGTCGAAACCATCGCGCAGGTGAATTACCTGGCGGTTCGTCGCCTGACCGACGCGTTGCTGCCTCGGATTCGTGACTTCGGAGCCGTCGTAAACATCGCGTCGACAGCCGGTGCAAATTGGCGGGCGCGAACAGGGATGATCAAAACTCTGATCGCAAAAAGCGACTGGAAGGAGGGGCTCGCGCACTTTCTCTCTTTCGGTCTCGATAGCGTGAGGGCTTATGACGTCTCCAAGGAGGCCGTTATCTTGTATTCGATGCTGGCGTCCAGTCGTGAGCGTCACCGTGGGGTGCGGGTGAACACTGTAAGTCCAGGAGCCGTTCAGACCCCAATCCTCGACACCTTTTACGAAACAATGGGCGAAGACCTGCTGGGTCGGCTCAGGTCGCAGGCCGGGGGCAGGGATGCTCGTCCAGGTGAGATGTGCGGTCCGATTGCCTTCCTGCTTTCCCAAGAGGCGTGCTGGGTGAACGGAACCGACATCATCATCGACGGCGGAGCTGAAGTCCTAATGAATCTCGATGACCTCGCCATCCCGGCACAGTCCCTCTCTTTCTAAGGTGTCAGTATGACCGCGAACGCGTCGATCAAGGTTCTCTCACCGACGGCTATCCTGGGATACGGTTTCCCAGAGAAGTCGTTCGCCGCAGCCATGCTTCTTAATCCCGACGTTATCGCGGTCGATGCTGGATCCAGCGATCCCGGCCCGTACTATCTCGGAGCGGGGGTTTCCTTCACCAATAGGGCTGCGGTGAAGCGTGACCTTCGGATCATGCTGACCGCTGCTCGCGAGCGGAACATCCCTGTTCTCGTCGGCAGCGCCGGTGGTTGTGGTGCACGACCTCATCTCGATTGGACTGTCGATATCGTCAAGGAGATCGCCGCAGAAGAACAGCTATCAGGAAGACTAGCCGTCATCCCAGCGGATGTTTCCAAAGAACTTCTGGTATCATCGATGGCCTCGGGGAGGTTGGTGGCACTGCCTCCGGGTGATCCGGCGAGCGAGGACGATGTTGGATCGTCCACGTATGTGGTTGCCCAGATGGGCGAGGAACCTTTGATCGCTGCGTTGCAGGCCGGCGCAGACGTGATCATCGCGGGCCGGTGCTACGATCCTGCCGTTTTTGCAGCGGTTCCAATCAATTGCGGCTTCGACAGAGCGCTCGCGCTTCACATGGGAAAAATCCTGGAATGCGCTGCGATTGCGTCGACACCAGGCAGCGGATCCGACTGTATGATCGGCACACTCGATGCCGAGGGCTTCGTGCTTGAAACCGTAAATCCAGAGCGCGTCTGCACAATCTCTTCGGTCGCGGCGCACACTCTTTATGAGAAGTCTGACCCATATCGACTGCCCGGACCTGGGGGTGCGCTCGATCTACATCAGACCAAATTCGAACAGCTGGAGAATGGGCGTGTTCGCGTCACAGGAACACGCTTCATTCCTAGTGACGACTACTTCGTTAAGGTGGAAGGTGCTCGTCCTCTGGGCTTCCGCACAGTTTCCATCGCAGGCGCTAGAGGACCTGACTTCATAGCAAAGGTCGACGAAATCATTGCCGGCGTGCGAGCCCGCGTCGAAGACAACTTCAGGCAAATGCCGACAGGTAGCTGGGAGCTGATTTTTCGGACCTATGGTCGGGATGGTGTTATGGGTGCGCTGGAGCCGCAGCGCGATCTTACGCCGCACGAACTGGGCATAGTGATCGAGGCAATTGCCAAGACGCAAGACGATGCAGACACTATCTGTTCATTTGCGCGGTCAACGATGCTCCACTTCGGCTACCCTGGTCGTGTATCGACGGCTGGAAACCTCGCATTTCCGTATTCCCCTTCGGATTTCAAGGCAGGACAGGTCTATGCCTTCAGCTTGTATCACCTGCTGAAAGTTGCCGATCCAGTATCTCCGTTCCCTTTTCAGCTTGTGAACCTGGAGGACAGGGCATGACACGTCTGATCGATGTAGCAAGCGTCATTCGGTCGAAAAACGCCGGACCTTACGAGTTGACGTTCGACATCATTTTCCAAGACCGCTTTTGGTTCGAAGAGGCCAAACGGGTCAATCTCATCAATTCTGGACTCATTTGCTCGTTGTACGGCATCGAGGAAAAGGACGTGTTGGACATCATCGCCTTCGAGCCAGCCAACGCAATCAAAGCCACGATCAAACGACCTCTCGTTTCGGGTGCCATCGGGGAAACGGACGTGTACGGCGCTCAGCAGCACGCGCCGCTGTTGTCACTGAAATTTGGGGACGATTGAAATCATGGCCGTCATCTCCGAGCAGGACCTCCGCCAGAGTATCGCCGACGCGCTGCAGTTCGTAAGCTACTTCCATCCAGCTGACTTCATCCGCCACCTCGGCGCGGCTTACGAACGTGAAGAGAGTCCTGCGGCACGCAATGCGATTGGGCAAATCCTCAAGAATTCCAGGATGGCAGCTCTCGGCCGTCGTCCCATCTGTCAGGATACAGGCACGGCCAACATCTTCTTCAAGATCGGCATGGGTGCCCGTATAGACACAACGCGAAGCCTGCAGGAAATCGTCGATGATGCCGTGCGGGATGCCTATCAGGCTGAAGATAATCCGCTTCGAGCCTCGATGGTTCGCGACCCGCTTTTCGACCGGGGAAATACAGGAGACAATTCACCTGGTATCATGCATGTGGAGATGGTTGCGGGAGACGTAATCGGTATCGCCGTCTCGGCCAAAGGTGGGGGCTCGGAAAACAAGGCTAAGTTTGCAGTGCTCGACCCCGGTGAAAGTGTTACCAACTGGGTAGTGAAGACTGTCCAGACGATGGGAGCGGGGTGGTGTCCTCCCGGTATCCTCGGCATTGGTGTAGGAGGGAGCGTCGATAAGTCGATGATCCTGGCCAAGCAGGCCCTGAATGAGCCTCTCGATATGAATGAACTGCTCGCACGTGGACCGAAGGACAAGGCCGAAGAATTCCGCCTGGAAGTTTACCGCCGTGTGAACGACCTCGGGATAGGGGCTCAGGGTCTAGGCGGATTAACGTCGGTTATGGACGTCAAACTCAAAACATTCCCCTGTCACGCCGCATCTTTGCCGGTCGCTCTGATCCCGAACTGCGCCGCGACGAGACACGTCCATTTCACTCTTGATGGCACAGGGCCTGCTCGTTTCGATCCTCCAAATTTGGCCGACTGGCCCGACGTTGGTCTTGAAGCTGGCGCAGACATGCGTAGGGTGAACCTCGACTGTCTCGATAAGGACGTTGTTGCGGACTGGAAGCCCGGCGAGACGCTGCTTCTGTCCGGCACCCTGTACACGGGACGCGATGCTGCTCACAAACGCATGGCCGATGCAATCAGCCGTGGACAGGGGCTGCCCGTCGATCTACGGGAGAAGGCCATTTATTACGTTGGCCCGGTCGATGCAGTGGGTGACGAAGTCATCGGACCGGCGGGGCCAACCACCTCCACACGCATGGATCGTTACCTGGAAACCGTGCTTCCGGCAACTGGACTGCGGGTTATGGTCGGCAAGGCAGAGCGCGGTCCTGCCGCCATTGAGGCGATCAAGAAGAACGAGGCCGCTTATCTCGTGGCGGTTGGCGGTGCGGCATATCTGGTATCGCAGGCAATCCGGTCAGCCAAAGTCGCCGCTTGGCCCGATCTCGGGATGGAAGCAATCTACGAGCTGAAGGTCGAAGACATGCCGGTGATGGTGGCGGTGGATACGAAAGGGAACTCCATCCACGCCCTTGGTCCGGCGGCTTGGAAAGGTCGAGCATTCGCAGCCTTCACTTTCTAGGCGGCAGCTTCCTTCATATCCTCCACTCCCAAGTTTGTCATCAGGCGATCAAGCAACATGATCCTACGCTCGCTGCTGTAATCTTCTCCGTCGAGCGCAAAGGTGATGAGCAGGCCGTCGGTGGACGCAACCGCGAAATCCACGCGGGTTTCGATCTCCGTAGCCGAGATACCCGGAAGGAGGTTACGCATTTCAGTGCGTAGCCGGTCGCGCCATCTGCCGTAGTTCTTTTTGAATTGCACTCGCAGCTGAGGGTCATGCATCGCTACTTCCCAGAAGGCCAATGCCACGGCGGTTTCGTCGTCATGATCGTAGATTGGCAAGTGTTCTTCGAGGATAATCCGAAGTCTTTCTGGACCTTTGGCATTTTGAAGTCGTTGATCGATTCGGCTGAAAATAAGGTCTGCCACCCCCTCGAACGCGAACTTGATCATCTCGTCTTTGTCGGAAAAGTAATGCGACAGGACGCCGCTACTGAAGCCGCCCGCCCGAGATATAGTGCGCACGGTCGTGCCATTGAGGCCGTGTTCCGATATAACTTTGATTATAAGCCGGACAATCTCGGTCCGGCGCTGATCGTGGTCTACAATCTTTGGCATGATCTCGTTCACACAATTGTTGTGCGATAATAATCTCTCGATTAAGAAATGTCACGCCTTGCTCAGGTTACGACTACATATTGGCTCGTCGCACCGGAAACGCTCTCGTGACCTTCATGCCTTGTGATCGTAAGGCCTGTTTAAGCAAATGACGAGTTGATGCGTGTCGTAGCAAAAGTCACAGCGCTGACACGCTGAGCTTAGAATACTCCAAAACCGCCGAGGTTCTAATTGCACGGGTTGAAACTTCAGTGGCATGTATGGACGGCCCTCGCGTGGCAAGCGCAATTTGGCGGGTTCGGCGGATTGACAGGTGCAGAGGGATGTATTCGGCCTTTAATTGCGGCGTATCCATACCGTTGGCCCTGATGTAATCGGCAGATCGGATCCCAGACGGGTCAACGCGCTTTCAAGCTACACCACTAACCGAGTTTGTCCGGTTCCGGCTCGACCGTCCACCATCACGCCATCAGCACCTATTGGGTGAAGCGAAGCACCGCATGCCCTTCGACGACGAGAAGTCGTCGGAGATAGGCGTTACTTTGCTTGCCGATCCTTCAAAGCCTGTGTTTGCCGCCCGATAAGTTCGGTCGCGGCACCAGGCCTATCCTCGCCGCCGATTGTCTTCCGGATTTAAAGAGAGATCCGTCGCTCACTGTCGCGGCGATTGCGCTCGCAATGGTTGGGCCAATTCCAAGGATTGTCTCAAAGCGACGGCTCAGTTCGTTCGAGCGATCCCAACCGTGGATCTACGATCCATGTCGCTGACCGTCTCGTGTACCTCCCCCAACGCGTAGCGTGAGCACGTTCTGCTGCTCTTCACAGGAACAAACGGCATCGTCGGCCGCGTCACCCCCTCGCAGATCGCCTCGGCATCCGTCGCATCATTCTTCTGCCGCTAGGCATAGGGTTTGACGTAAGAAGCGGGCATCAGCCTCATTGCCCAGTGACGTAAGAACCCGAGCCCAGCGGTGTCCGGTCGCGCAAGCCTCCATTCCGATCAAGCACGGCGCCAGCGCCTTGAAAAATCCCACCACAACGTCGCGGCGCAGCCGGCGGCGGCAGACGATCGCACCAGCACAATTGACTCTCTGAATCTGAATACCTGCTTAGCGATATCCAGACCGATTATCGTAACCATGCTCCATGGCGGGCTCTCCTCATGTGACTTCGACAACCACACTTTGGCACATTGCGATGCCGGGAGCGGAGGCGGTCCACCACATCAGGTTAATCTGCCTAGAGGCGTCAGAAAGATCTTATCAAACCATTGCTGCCAAAATCCCCCAATAAACGCAAATCTGCCGCGCAAAGCTTTGGCGTTAGGAGTGAGCGACAACACCCATTCCGTCGACGCCCAGCTTTGATTCCATTTTTTCGTGATGCCACCAGTCCGCATAGATCCGCTTTCGCGAGCGAGGGACCTTCACAGGGAGCAGGTTGACTTCCAGCATCCTATCAGTCCGGAAATATCGATATGCCTCCCGAAGTTCGCACCACGCGGCGAGCACCCGGACGCAATCGAAGAAGGCGATAACGATTGGCCAAACAGTGCGCCGCTCAGGTTCACGGTCTGCCGTGTGGTAAAGGATCTCTACTTTGCAATTAACCTTCATCGCACCCCGCAATTGGAGCAGCACTGGGCCATCCTTCGGTAAGACCTCCGGACCAGGCGCAAGTAAGGGTGCGGTCCAAAATTCTGAGCGCTTCGCATCCGGCAAAATGGCGGAGATTTTGGCGACAACGTCGCGCGCTGTGGTGTTTATTTCTTTGCCACCCCGCGCCCCGACCATGCGTAATCCCAGCATGACGATCTCCAGTTCGTTCGTCGAAAACATCAGTGGTGGCAGATCGTAGCCGTCCTGCAACACGTACCCGACACTCGGCTCGCCAAAAACAGGCACTCCGGATGCTTCCAGCGCTGCCATATCGCGGTAAATCGTTCGCAACGACACCTCAAGTTCCGACGCAATGGTGCGGCCGCTGATCGGTCTGCGTTCGCGGCGTAGGATCTGTATGATCTGAAGTAGTCTGTCTGCTCTACGCATTACGCCCCTTTTGCTTCCCATCGAGATGAACGGACATCACCTTGTGAGTCGTTTAACCGATCAACCGCTTATGGCCATGCCCTATGCTGACATCATGGTGACAGCATGACTGTTGTAAAGGTGCAAGAAATCGAACAGTAGGGAGTATCATTCATGGAAATCACTCGGAGGGATGCGTTCAAGATGGCTTCATCGGCTACAATTCTTGGAGCGGTCGGCTCTACCGCGGCAGCAGCACACGATGCTGCTGCCGAAGCAGTCCTGCAGGGTGCCGACTTGGAGTTCGACCTCGGAATTCCGACGCCAGATACGGTTGATAAGCTATATGATACCATGGATTTTCAACGCGCAGTGCAAGCCTATCTCTGGGCGGTTCCGATTGTCGGCATGGAAGGTGCGCGCCGGATGCTTATCGACAACGCCGACGCGAGGAGCGGCGATCTCGTGCTTGTTGCCGGGTATCGGGACGTCAGCGTCATGCTCGGGTCGAATGTAACGACGCCCTATGTGTTCGCGTGGTTTGATCTTACGGAGGGACCAATTGTCATCGACTATCCCGAAGGCGCTACTGCGGGCTCATTGATCGACTGGTGGGATCGTCCGCTCATTGATGTCGGCATTTCGGGGCCAGATGGCGGCAAGGGAGCGGAATTCATATTGGTCGGTCCGGCGTATGAAGCTCCGGAAAATTTGCCCGATGGCGCAAAAGTGCTGCGTTCCCGGACCAACAAAGTCCTGATGTTCTGCCGGGGACTCGATAGTGACCTCACGAAGGTCGAGGCTGTTTTCTCTAAAATTCAGGTCTATCCGCTTGGCGCAACAGGGAGCGGCGCGAAGGCGCTTCTTAGGTTCAAGACCGGGGGCGAGTTGACCAGTATGGCTCATCCTAAAGGCCTCGCGTATTGGCAGTCGTTGGTTCAGGCGCTGAATGGTGAGCAGATCGAGGATCGAGACCGCTTCTTTGCAGCTATGTTGAAGCCGCTTGGTGTCACCTATGACGGATCGTTTTCGCCAAGTGACCGGCAGAGAGGGCTACTTGAGAAAGCCGCAAAGCTCGGCGAAGCGATGGCGAAGGCTAGTGCCTTCAGCAAGCGCATTCCAGGGATGCGCTATCGGGACGATACGCATTGGGAATATTTGATACCTCAGGACTTTGTCAACGAACAGGACGTGCCGAATGGTACTCTGCTTGATGAACGGATGGCGTTCTTCTACGAGGTCACAGGCACTTCCGCCGCCGTTCTCACCAAGACACCCGGAACTGGCTCGGCATACCTCACCGCCTACTGTGATCCCGACGGACACGCCTTTGATGGCGCAAAGTCTTACCGGTTGCGCGTTCCAGCCAATGTCCCTGCCAAGTCCTTTTGGTCGATCACGCTGTACGACACCGAGACCCGCGGTCTCATTCAGAACAAGCAACAGATCGTGGATCGATCTTCCCGGCAAAAACTCAAAGTCCAAAACGACGGCTCGATTGAGATTGTTATGGGACCGCAGACTCCGAAAGGCCTGGAGCAGAACTGGATACCGACAACGCCGGGTAAAGCTTGGTTTATGTATTTCCGCTTGTTCGGCCCGCTAGAGCCATATTTCGACAAGTCGTGGCGCTTGCCTGATATCGAGAAGGTCATTTAATGGTTTTTTCGGAAACGGCTGAACTTCTCCTCAATAGGGGCCGGTTCTGGTAGAGGACCGTGAGAAGGATAAGCTGTCGCAAGGACCCCTTTTGCGACAGCGCAACAGGCGCAGGCCCCGGGATTTTCGATAACGTCTAGACTGGGGCTTCGAGGTTAGCTCGGTCATCTGCATTGGCATTTCAGTTTCATACGCGAGGTCCGTTCGATGCAGGCGGATAGGTTACTCCAAGGCCTAAAAGGCGGAGGTGGAAATCGCGAAAGTCGAAGGCGCCTTGGTGAAGGAGCTGCGGACCACCCCTATCTCGATCTGTCGCCGGCGTCGCCGCAGATCTGCACTGTGAGCTGGAGACAGAGGATCCCCGCTCCGACCTGCCGGAAGCGCCGTGGCCAGCGCTCATAATCATTCTTTCTGAGCTGGATCAGATTCGCGGAAGCCGGCAACTGGAGTGATTGCGGACATAGGCTTTGAAGAAGCAATGCCATTCCTTCCCCAAGCTTAGCCGCCGCCTGAATGTCTTTCGTCGGAGAACAACAGGCTGCGGTGTTGTTGACACCGTCGATTGAGCAGGAGACAAATGCAGCGGCTTTACAGGAGACCATAATGGCCGACGATATGAATACGACGATTGATGCTGACACACCGACGGTTGCGGCGCCCGCACCGAAGAAGGAGCGCAAACCTCGCGCCAAAAAGGCGGCGGCTGAAACGGCCTCAGCCGCAGTTTCGGCGCAACCGGCAGCGACTTCGAATGCCGCAGCGGTCAAGCCGAGGAGAGGCCGCAAGGCAAGGTCCGACGAAGGTGCGCCAAGCGCCAAACTTGCGCCTCTCAAACGTGCTCCGAAGGCGGTGCAGGCAGCGACTGCTCCGTCGGTGGCAGCAGTTGACGAGTTTGCGGATCTTCTGCAGCTGGAAGACGAAAACCAAAGACTGCGCAAGCAGCTGTCCGAGAAGCTGCGTGCTGAAAATGCCGATCTGCGAAAGCGGCTCAACCTCGGTTGATCGGCAGCCGTGGGTCAAGCGCTGGCCGCATTGTCATGCTCACCGAGACGATTATCTCGGCGGCGGTTAGGTGAAGGCGTTTCCTTCTTTCGCCAAGGCGAACTGCTTTTCCTCACCCGTAACGTCAATGCTGATTCTCAGGATACCGACCTCGGATCAAGCTCCGCCCTGAGCCAGCTTTAGTGAGGGCCGGCCTCGTCCGAGAGGGGTCGATCAACGAGGGTAAGGGCAATACCGTACCCGAACCGATCTCATGCAGCAAATTGACCAAATTCGGTACAGGCAGACAATGCGGGGAGCGACGCGCGGGGACGTGCATCCGCCAAGGCCGCAGACAGTACAACCCGTACGCATCAAGCCGGCCCGCCGGGCGACATCGACGCCTCGGCCAGTTGGCTCGCACGATGAGCTACCAAAGCGGGACAATCCGGCGCCGCGATGTTAGCGAGCGCCGGCAAGGCCATGCTTCTTCAGGCGGTAGTCGAGCTTTGCCCGTGTCAGGCCAAGGCGACGGGCAGCTGACGAGATATTGCCTCCCGCGTCGGCCAGCGCAGCACGATAAAGCGCCTCTTCGGCTTTGACTAAGTCGTCGGTGGAGGTGATACCCACTCCCAAGGCAGTATTGGCTGCGTGTTTGCGCGGCGCCGGAAGCCAGATTCGGCCGTCCTCGCTCAATTGCTGCGGATAAACGCGTGACATCTCGCGACCTGAAAACAAATGCTGTATGTCGATCTGGGCGCCAGCATCGGCAAATATCACGCCGCGCTCAATCATGTTCTGCAATTCTCGGATATTGCCCGGAAAATCATAGGCCAGCAGCGCATCCATCGCCCGATGCGTCAGCCCGCTACAGTCGCGACGATGGCGGATGTTGAACTGTCTGAGGAAATGCGATACCAAGAACGAGATGTCGTCGCGGCGTTCCCGAAGAGGCGGGATTGCGATCGGAAAGACGCAGAGGCGGAAATAGAGGTCCTGGCGAAACCGTCCGGCCCGTACCTCATCCGCCAGTTCCACGTTGGAGGCAGCAATTACCCGCACATTGGCCGGCACCGTGCGGGAACCGCCGACCCGCTCGATCTGCCGCTCCTGAATCGCGCGCAGAAGCTTGCCTTGGGCCGCGTAGGCAAGCGAAGCAATCTCATCGAGAAAAATTGTGCCGGAGGCGGCCCGCTCGAAATAGCCTGCGCGAGAGGCGACTGCGCCGGTAAATGCACCTTTTTCGACGCCGAACAGTTCTGACTCAACCAAGTTATCCGGGATGGCCGCACAGTTGATAGCGACGAAAGGACCCTTGGAGCGTGGGCTTAAGCGGTGCAGTTTTTGCGAAAAAAGCTCCTTTCCGACGCCGGATTCGCCGATCAAAAGCACAGTCGCATCGGTGTCGGCCACTTTCTCGACCATGGCGCGCGCCCGCAGGAAGCTCGCAGAAGCGCCGATGATCTCGTCCGTGGTCTTGGACTCTGTGGGTTCGCGTGAGCCGTCCTTGTCGCCGTTCTGCTCCGGTGTAGCGTCCCCCATCGTCTCTCGACGCCGGGGCTTCCATTCGAGCCCGAAATAGGCGCGCTCCGGCGCGTCGTTACCCCATTCCTCGGCATTTTGGCCCACAACCAGACAGCGCTGCGCGCCCATGGCTGAGCATTCGATCTCGCGGAAGATCACCGGTCGCTTGAAAAGCTTGCTCGTGTAGCCGGTTGGATAACCCGTCTGCATCCAGCAGACGGGCTCGGTTGCGAGCCCGTGATGGGCAATATGTTCCGCCGCTTCGGAGGAATCCTCCCAAAGAAACTCCCCGAAATAGGTGCCCTTCATAACGTCGAAGCGAAAATGCCGCGTCGTCACCTTCACAAAACCTTCCAGAGTGTGAACCCGCGGGCCGGCCGCCAGAGCATGGGTCAGATCCTCGTTTGGGAAGCGCTTTTGGATCAGTTCCGCATCACGCACGCCCTGCATGTAGCCGACCCGCATGAACATGCCTTTGGCAGCCTCCACTCCGAAGGCTTCGATCACCTCCTGCCGTAGGCGGCCGAGCACCTGCGCCTGCATCAGCAGCATGCGCTGATCGTTGAGCCAGATACGGCCGTCGCCCAGCGAAAAATGAAGGGCTTGCGCCAATTCGCTCAGCGTGGGGGACGCACCGGTGTCCAGTTCGTCAAAGGCACCCCGAGAAACCATCTTGCCGGTCTTCCTGGACGCATCAGCGAGCGAAATCAGTTTTGGCAGTCGATCCATCACCACGCGAGCACCTTCATCAATTTATCGATCATGATCATGTTTTTTATCATTTGATGAAGTTTCGCAAGCAAGGAGTAGAAAGGGCGAAATGGGTGATATTCCGAAAAAGCCAAGCCATTCCAGTTCGGTACGGTGGAGGGAGGCTGTAGATTTGCCTTTGTCTCGACCTGGCACGCGGTTTGCTGCTGACTGCCATCCGTTGAGGAGACGGGTCGGAGGACGACAACACAGTAGACCGAGCGAAAGGGTCAGACGACGATCCCCGCCCACGGCAGAGCGTTGTCCCCAAAAACCAAAGCTGAGGAGAGCTTCATCGTGAACGTCCACAAACCCAACTTTCTGCAATCCGACCGCTGGGATGGCCTAGCCTTCTTCTCCGGCTGGCAGGCGACAGCTGCTGGAACCCTGAACGTTACGGATCCTGCTACCGGATTGCATGTTGCCACTGTGGGTTTCGGTGGGCCGGCAGATATTGCCCGCGCCGCCCGCGAGGCAAAGGCAGCTCAGAAGAGCTGGGCGGAGACGCTCGCCGGCGAGCGCGCAAGAATACTCAGTAGGGCCGCCGATCTGCTGGAGAAACATGGCGAAGAACTGGCACCGTGGATCATGCGGGAATCCGGTTCAATTCACGCTAAGGCAATGATCGAAGTAGAGCATGGCGCGCTCTTCATCCGCCATGCCGCAACGCTTGCCATGGCTGCCACCGGCACCTTCCTGCCGGGCATGGACACGCGCACGCATTATGCGCGCCGGGTGCCGCACGGCGTAGTCGGTGTGATTTCACCCTTCAATTTCCCGCTCGTGTTGTCGATCCGCTCGATCGCGCCGGCCTTGGCCCTTGGCAATACGATAGTTCACAAGCCCGATCCACGCACCCCCATTTCCGGCGGCTTCATCATTGCCCGTATATTCGAGGAAGCCGGACTACCGGAAGGCGTGCTGCACATCATTCCCGGTGGCGCCGATGCCGGCGAGGCACTCTGCATCGATGACAATGTCGCCATGGTCTCGTTTACAGGATCGGTACGTGGCGGCTCAAAGGTCGGCGAATTATGCGGCAAGCACCTGAAGAAGGTGCAATTGGAACTGGGCGGCAAAAATGCCCTGATTATCCTCGACGACGCCGATCTCGATGTCGCTGCTTCTAACGCCGCCTGGGGCGCCTTCTTGCATCAAGGGCAGATCTGCATGGCAACCGGCTTGGTCCTCGCCGACGAGAAGATCGCTACTGGACTCAGTGAACGGCTGGCGACGAAGGCTGGGCATCTGCAGGTCGGCGATCCCTCCGGCCACCAGGTGGCGCTCGGACCGATTATTTCGGATCAACAGGTGGCTTCTATCCAAGCTATTGTCGATGATGCCATCGCAAAAGGCGCTCAGCTTTTAGCGGGTGGCACCCATGATGGGCGCTTCTACAAGGCGACGGTTTTGACGGACGTCAGGCCGGACATGCGGGCGTTCAACGAGGAGATCTTCGGCCCCGTCGCCTGCGTCGTGTCCTTCCAGCGCGATGAAGACGCGGTCGCAATAGTGAATCGTTCAGACCACGGCCTTGCCGCCGGCGTTATTTCGCGCAATGTCGCGCGCGCCATGGCGCTTGGCAATCAGCTGAATGTCGGTCAACTCCACATCAACGACCAGACGGTGAATGGTGGCCCCTATGCGCCGTTCGGCGGTCGCGGCAAATCCGGTAATGGCAGCCGCATGGGCGGTCCCTCCGATATTGAGGAATTGACCCAGTGGCAGTGGGTCTCGGTCAAGGACCAAGCCACCGCCTATCCGTTCTGACATCGTGGGCGTCTCCCAAGAATTCCTTTTCGGTCGGTCCCGCCGCACCCCACCGGGCCGGTCGATACCTCAGACGTGTAAGGAGCTTAACCATGAAACTGCATGGCAAGACTATCGTGATTACTGGGTCGTCCTCCGGCATCGGCGGGGAAGTCGCGCGGCTTGCACGTTTTGAGGGCGCGCGTGTCATCGGTATCGACCGCAATGACACGCTTCTCACACTTGACGGCTTCGTCAAGATGGACCTCGGCGATCCGGCCGTCATCGACGCCGCCATTACCGCGCTTCCCGATCGCATCGATGGCCTCGTCAATGCCGCGGGCGTGCCCGGTACAGTTAACAGCGACATTGTTGCTCGGGTGAACTATCTCGGCCTGCGCCACCTGACGGAAGCGCTCGTGCCGCGCATGCTGAAGGGCGCCTCGATTGTCAATATCGCCTCTATTCTCGGCGCCGACTGGCCGCACCGTCTCGACGCGCACAAGGAACTGGCGGCAGCGGCAAGCTTCGTACTGGGCAAGGCCTGGCTCGACACAAACCCGGTGCAGCAGGAGAACTGCTACCAGTATTTCAAGGAGGCCCTAATCGTCTGGACCAAGAAGCGCAGCTTAGAACTTTTCATGCAGGACAACATTCGCATGAATTCGGTGGCACCGGGTCCGGTTTTCACGCCCATCCTCGGCGATTTCGTTTCGATGCTCGGACAGGAACGCGTCGATCGCGATTCGGCCCTCGTGAAGCGTCCGGCGCTTCCCGATGAGATAGCAGGGCCGATCGTGTTCCTGTTGTCGGACGATGCCCGCTGGATCGTCGGCGCCAACTTGCCGATCGATGGCGGTATTGAAGCCGCCTATGTGTGAGCGGAACGCTACACCTGTGCCGACCGGAGGACCACGCCAACCAGCGACAAGGCTCACAACCTATCTACTGCCTGGCCACGATCGCCTGGAGAGCGTTCACCTTAAAACCTTTCGCCCGATTAAAGAGCTCACCGGTTGCCCCAAAGCAGTAAAGCTGTCATCGGGCGCTGGACGCGGTCCCGCTATGAGTTAACAAGTCGTCACGTTGTCAGCAGGGTTCAGACTTTGGTTTTCGGACGTGCAGTCATATGTTCGGCCGATCTAACGCGGTCTATGCCGCTGGCCACGATGAGATCCGCCATGTCGATCGCCTTATCGCTGTCACGCTCGAGGACGCATTGAGGAAGACAGTCTGATCCGTATCGAGATTTGTCCGTTGGGATCATGGCGCATTCGCCTCCTTGCCACTTGATCCGGCGACAGAGCGCCGGAACTCTTCTGTTCCTAAGCGGTCCGATCCAACGCGTGCGCTTCCCGTTCGGGCACGAAGGGCGCATCGGTGATCGCCCGCCACACCGCCGATCTGCCGACAATGGATGAACATCTAGCCGCTGCGCGAAGGGCTCATACGACAGCATAGGAAAATCTGTTCCTCCGGCGGCATATCGATAGCCGTGGCACAGGTATACGAGGTCTCCTTCACTATTTGGAAGCCAGCCTCTGCGATAATTGTCCGCAGATCCTCGCGCAGGTAGCCGGAGACACGGATGTTGTTTCCGAGGAACGTTATTGGGAAATCGTCGACATCGGCCTCCACCATGGATAGGGCGAACAGGCCACCAGACACCAGCAGATTGCGGATCGTCAGGAGCGCGAGGGGAATCTCCGCACGGGGCAGCATTAGCAGCGAGAAGAAGGCCGCGACAGCGTCGAACTGGCCGAGTTCCCGCGGTCCACCTGGTCGCAAGTCGGCAATGTCCATTTGGTGGAATGTTGCGCCAGGCACACAGTCCTGGCTGAGTTTCACCATCGCGCCGGACAGATCGATGCCCACGACCTCAAAACCGGAGGCCACTAGCTGGCGGGAAGTTGGCACGCCAGTACCGCAGCCCAGATCCAGAACGCGAGAACCGGTCGGCAAGGACCTGATCAGCCAATCGCCCGCTGAGACTTGACCCTGTTTGTGTGGAAAGGCCTCATCGTAGTGCGCGCCAATGGCGTCGAAGGCTTCTGCCTGGCCCTCGCGATTTATCCAGAGGTTGTCGTAGCCGCCCGCGCTGCGTTGATTGTCCACCTGAATTGTCCTTCCTCAAGAGTTGCCTGGCAGATAATACCCTGCAACGACACTTCTGCGATGAATGTTGCGCTCTGCGTGCCATTCGTGTGAGCGATACAGACGGCAGCTATCGCTGTTCCGACCATCGGAATCGCCGCATCGGTCGCCTGTGACGGCCAGGTTCTCTTTTCGGAAGAGATGCTTTAGCTGCTCAACGATTTTACGCCCCGCTTCGTCAAGCATATGGCGATCTGGGCAAGAGGGTAGGAGCGGCCGCGGCTTATGCGCGCGAGGTTCGCGCCCGTGCATTTCTCGCGGAGGAGCTTATGTTCCAACGCCGGTCGTGATGGCGCGCGTTGTTGAGGTGTAGAGACACGATGATCCGCACCCGTCTCAGATGCCTAGACAGGTGATTTCCGCTGGTCAACATTCTCAAATGCCTCATTTCAGACTATCCCGGTTCCAACAGCTGCGTCCGGCTGGGAAATCTGCGAATGACCTAGACCGTCTGTGAAGTAAGTTTTATAGGCGACCTATCACCTCAGTCATACCGTTGAGCCTGCGGCTCGGAAGTTTCGGAATCAAAATTATGAAAAAGCCCCAACGGCACTTTATCGTCGAACGTAAGCTCTCTCGAAAAACTCAGCGGCCAATTTCAAAGACCATCTGGGGAGACGTCGACCTCAGATCAATCACGCGTGCAGTGCAGGACGACGCGACGCTTTTCTCCAAGTTTGTTCGGAAGCAAAATATGCTTGCGGATGTGACTTCGGCCGAGTTGACAGACCAAGCGCCATCGACACTGTCTCTAGAGCCTTGGAAAGAGAAAAGATTACTCGAACCAGTGACATCCGTCGTCAACCCGGTTGATCCGACACTCAATACCGATACTGAAGGATCACAGGCTGTACCGGATTCAGTATCGAAGAAGCAGCGCAAACCGCGTATCAAGAAAGCGGTTAGTGAGACGGCATCCATAGTCAACGCGGAAACTTCCACTTTCTCAGGTGCAGCGGGCGTAGATCGCGGCAGACAAACAAGGACGCGCAAAAAGGAACTCAGCTTCTCGGCGGGCGCCAGCGTCAGGAAAAACACTGGAGAACCGGCTATAAAACCTGATGAGATGGTTGCTGTATCGGTCAATTTTGCAACTGATGAGCTCGTCGATCTTCTTCAGCTGGAGCAGGAAAATAAGCATCTACGCAAATTGCTGGCAGAAAAACTGCGCGTAGAAAACGCTGATTTGCGTAAGAGGCTCGGTCTCGGATAAGGCCACGACTCACGTCGGCAGAGAGCTCTTGGCGTCGCCGCCAGAAAGGTAATCTGTAGCATGGACATCCTCCTGTGTTTTTCGGCGGGGTAGAGGGTCTAGACCAAGAAACGGGTGGATACGAACCAATTTCCATGGAACGTCAGGTCCAGAATGGCCCGCTCCTTTGAAACCAGCCGCAGCGTTTGAGTGTCTAAGGAACAACGCGCTAGCGACCGTATCCCATAACAGCATAATCGCGAGACTTTAAAAGCTGCAGCAGCAGATCAGCAGTATGGAACTCATTGGGCTTTGGCCGCGGGTCGACCGGTCGTTGGGAGCTAGGACGATCGACATTCATCGCAGCCAGAGCATTGCGGCAACCAGATAGAAGAAGCCTTGGGAATGAATGGTTCTGCGATCGTATCGGGTTAAAAAACTGCGGAAGTGCTTCATTCGGTTGAAGCACCTCTCTATACGGTTGCAATGCATGTACGGGAGTTCATCGTGCGGAATGATGATCTTGCGCGAACAGTTTGACGGGATAACGGCTTTGGCTCCGATGCTGGCGCATTGCTCGCAAAACATTGCTGTCATAGGCCTTATCGGCCAGCACGACATTGCCGATCTGCCCTTCCAGAGGCGCCGGAGCTTGCATGACGTCGCCGAGTGGTCAATCCAACTCGGGAACGCCTGAGCGCCGGATCCTTGGCCCCTTTTTCCGGATGCCGCCTGCTGATGAGCACAGACGATCGTGCTGTCGTTCATCAGATATTGGTTGTCTTAGTCTGCCTTCAGCGTCTCGAACACCTGCTCCCAGATGCCGGCATGGCATCAGCGGCTGAAACGCTTATGCACCGACTTCCACTTGCCATACCGCTCCGGCAGATCGCGCCAGAGCGCAACACCCAAAGACAACTATTCATAAACAGCCGGTTGTCCGATCCAGTGCGCCCCGAATCCTCAGCTTTATCAGGCAACAACGACGCAATCTTCGCCAACTGAGCATCGCTCAATTCATATCGTCTGGCTGCCATCCACAAACCTCCGTGATCAAACACGGTCGTCTACCAATCAGTCTTCAAGCGATTTGGGAATCCTGAATGTCGATAGGTCCTAGGATGTGTATTGCGACAAGAATGATCACTGAAAATATGGACGGGACCGCCGCCATCAGGACAATCTGCTGTGTCGACCAGCCTAATGCGATGACCGCGCCTCCAAGTCCCGGGCCGACCACAGAACCGATCCGGCCTGCGGCCGCAGCAAAGCCAACTCCTGTCGCTCGAAGGTGTCCGGGGTAGAACGAAACAGCGAGAGCGGCCTGCCCCATACAACAAGGAACCAGTCCGGCTCCAATACCGAAGACAACCATCATTATTGTCTTGTCCAGACTTCCGTGTGCGAAGATCAGAATGCAGCCGAGCCCGAAGGCCCCGTACACCATAAGGGATCTCACGACACTCAGTTCCACTACCAGGAAAACGAGGATCACGCCTCCGAACAGACCACCCATGGACAATACTGCCGCGCTCGCTGGAGCCATTTCAGATGGCATGCCCCAGTTGATCAACAACGTCGGCGTCCAGTAGAGGACGGCATAGGCTTCCACAAATACGACGAAGGCGAAAAGCCAAAGAAGAATCGTCCGAAGTGCAAGCTGCCCCGCAAACAGCCCCAGGATCGCATTTTCTTTGCCGGCTACGGTATGCTCACGGCTCGAAGCAGGAAAAAAGCAGACGATGGCCGGCAATAGAAGCAGGGGCAGTATTCCACCGACTATAAAGATTGATTGCCAGCCATAGTTCTGGATCAGCGGCCCTCCGAGAATACCCGCCAGTACGCCCCCTGCTGAAAGACCGGTTGTGATAAATATGGCCGTGGTGGACCTACGTGCCGGTGAAACGACGGACGACGCAGCGCCCACAGCAAGAGGCAGAACCGCTCCCAACCCTACGGAGGTCATTAGCCGCAGGGTAGCGAGACCCATGATATCGGTGGCAGTTGCACTGGCGAGGCTGCCAATGCTAAAAACTGCGACACTGAGAAGCATCACTCTGCGGTCTCCAAGGCGAATTGCCATTGGACCTGCTGCAATGTAACCAATGACCGCGCCAATACTGGCAGCCATGAAGACTGGCGCCATGGCGGACGCCGGCATGTCCCAGATATTGGCAATCTTTGGCGCCACGAAGGTTATTGAGATGGTGTCGAGGCCATCAAAGACGACGATCGTAAAGCAGATAACGATGATGGGCCAAATGGAAACGGCGCTATTGGCGACATGATCGCCCCCTTCCTGACTGACAGGCTTGCACATTCTCTTGTTCCCCGTATGTCGGTTTGTTTTCTTGAGCTACCTTGCGTGGCAGGGTTCGTCTGACGTGTAAGACCAATCGATTCCGCAAGGCGACTTTCCGCCTTGCCTCGCGCCTCCCTCGACGTCAGAAAAGGCGGCGGCTGGAACGCGCTCTTGTTGACGATCAGTGCGGCTTGGCTCCTCCTGTAGACTGGACGATGCGGCACGCCTGCCACACTGGGTTTCCGCGGAGCCAGGGACTGAAGCCCTCCTGGACAGAAAATAAAGGGCGGGCGCCTTGCCCCCAGACCACGGTCAAGGGTATTGGCTCAGACGTCCGGGTTGCCGAACAGGAACGGGACGTTAAGGCAAATTCATGCGCCGGGGGGGCCAGTGATAACTATAACATTGCTGCAGATGAGGGCTTATCATGCGACGTTTATTTCCACCGAGTGCACCGCGTTTCTCGCGCCAGCTAACGGCTGCCCTTCCCCGACTTCGTTCGTGCACTGGCAAATTAGGAGGTGCTGACCCGCTCGAGGCGACCATGACAACTCGAACCTTTGCCAGCTTCTATCCTCGCGTGGCCCGACTGTTGCAGCTTGCCACGAGCCTCCTCCATCCACACTCACCTCGACACTCGAAATCTGATTGTCTCCCCAAGCCCAGCCCCATATTGTTGTTGGCATGTCAGCTGAGAGTATATCACTTGGGGACGGCGACACGATGACCGACTCCGGGGCGACATGCCAAACCGGTCTCACACCCCAAGCCGTGTGGTCGTTATAGAAACGCGTCGTATAGGCGCTTCGCGACCGCCGGTCTGCGGCAGTGATCGAACCAAGCCATTTTACGGAGTTCGTGCCGTACCATCCTGGCACGACCAGCCGAACCGGACCTCCGCGCTCCATGGAAAGCGGCCGGCCGTTGATCTCAAGTGCAAGAAGGACCTCTTCTGCAAGTGCTTTCGCGATCGGCAGATCCTTTTGATAAGGTTCTTCGACTTCTGCGTACGAGCCCCACTCAAGGCCGGAAGTCCATACGTAGGACGCATCGCTGCTGATCTTCGCGCGCTCCAGAACAAGCGATAGCGGCACCCCTTTCCAAACCACATTTCCAATCCTGCGCTTGGCGATTGTCGGAGCAAGAGGGCTGCCAGCGCATTCGTGAAATGACATATACTCGCGCTGCGGCATCGCCAGGAGATCAGCCAAGCGCAGCTCCACCGGGTTTCCCACGAGGCCATCGACATCCAGATGCCAATGGTTAGGGTCGATTTCCAGGAACCCCATATGAGTGACCAGAAAAAGATCGTCTTCAGCGGTGATCCAGGAGTTGAGGGCATGAACGCCTTCAGCAGGGCCTTGGAATGAGAACCCCTTCTTGGTCATATGCATGCCCGTCCGTGTCATCGCCTTACTCCGGTAACGCTTGCACCTCAGTGTCCGTTGAAGATTCCGTAGTGATGTCTTTTACAAATTTTATCGGCTTTCGACGCGTCCGGTTCACAGCTACGTCGAATATGTCAAAGCGGTTGTAACCCGCAACGACGTCGTGAAACCGCTTCGGTTCAATACAATCCTCCAGATCGATATGGGCGTACCCGATACCTTCGTCAATCAATTCATCACCAACGGGCGCCCCCGTTGGTCCGAGGAAAAAGCTGCTGGCCTTCGGACTGGCATCTATGACCGCCGCGACCGTGGGGTCATTCAAGGCTATGGACTGGCGCGCGCTTTCATCCAACCGCCCGGCTACAATGATGCCGAAGCACTTGGCCTCGAAACAATGGGCCGAGGCACGGATTCGATTGGCCGCCCGGTTGTCGTAGTTGTCTCTTTCTGTAGGAACACGAGTAGGCCATATGGGGGGATAAGTGCTTATGTGGACCTGTTCTGCTTGCGTCATCAGAGTATACCGCGCAAGCGGATTGGTATTTTCCCCGCAAATGAGACCGCCAATACGTCCAATTCTTGTATTCGCGACGACCAGACCAGCGCCGTCGCCGGGGTCCCATACCAATTTTTCGAAAAAGGTCGCGACCAGTTTTCTGTGGTGGATTAGGATTTGGCCAGTATCTGAGATCAAGATGTTGCTATTCCACAGTCCTCCGACACTTGCCGGATTGCGCTCCGAGAAGCCGATCGAAACGAAAACACCATAGTCAGTCGCCGCTTTCCGCACGCGCTCAATTTCCGGGCCATCCACGTATACCGAAGCATTCAAGAAGCGCCTGAAATGTTCGTGCGATTGGATCGGCGGGTAAAGTGCTGCCCAAATAGGGAAACCGGGAAGAAAACTCTCCGAAAACACCACCAGGGAAGCGCCGTTGCGGCTCGCCTCAGCAATCACGGAGCAAGCTTTGTTTGCGCTTGCCAAGGGATCCAAGTACACCGACGCGGTATGAGCGGCGGCGGCCTTAAAACTCACGGTTCTCATCGATTTCCATTGCCGATAAAATCGGCCCTTCCCATCTGGAGCATCGCGACAAGCGCGGCGTGTTCAGGATTGTCGTTGTGCCGTTAGACTGATTTCTATTCGCGCTCCTAGCTGCAGACTGGAGCAGCCAATGGTGGTGCGCGAGGGATAAGGTGCTGAAAAGCGAGTGGCGTAAACCCGATTCATATGGCTAAAGTCGCTCATGTCGGTCAAATAGACGTTGACTGAAACGACGTCGTCGCCCCCTAATCCTGCCGCCTCGAGAACCTGAAATAGCTTGTCAAAGCACTGGCGTGTTTGATCGGCAATGCCGCCATCGGCCAGTCTGCCGGAGCTCGGGTTGATCGGCGTTTGGCCAGAGCAGAACAGCAAGTCGCCAGCCCATGTCGCGTGCGAGTATGATCCCACAGCGGTGGCGTGCGAAGAGTTCACAGTTTGTCTCGACATGGTCTTCTCCTAGGTTACCTTAAGCAGACCAACTTTTGGGATCAGTCCGCCTGCCGAAGTTTGCTTCACACGGACTAACTGGGGGGTCGGGTCCGAAGCTAGCAGAGCGAATCTGCGCGCCAACCCCAATAGAATGCACTATGCTGTGCAAAAATAGACGGGGGGAGCATGGCGACGGCAATTGACCACCTTGATTGGGATGATCTCAAGCTTTTCCTTACCGTAGTCCGGTGCAAGAGCGTGACCGGCGCCGCCCGCGAACTGAAGGTCAGCCACTCTACCGTTTCGCGCCGGCTTGCTCGTTTAGAATATACGGTGGGCGGCGCGCTCGTCGAGCGGAATCCGGACGGACTTTTGCTGACACCGGCTGGGCTAATTACCATGCGACGGGCGGAGGAAATTGAGAACGGGGTGAATGCCCTTCGAAGTGACGTGAGCAATCGCGACGAGATCCGCGGTACCGTCAGACTCGCTACGATGGAGGGTATCGCAACACTTTATCTCTCAAAACGGCTTGTGGAACTCAGTGAGCGGCATCCTGATCTTGACCTCGAACTGGTAACATCCCCTCAGTCGGTTCGCGTCGCTCGCCGCGAGGCGGATCTATTTCTAAGTTTTTTTAAACCCCGTGGAACTGCGCTGGACAGTCAGCTGATTGGGCGTTTTAAAACAGGGCTGTTCGCTTCCAAGGCTTATCTTGAGCGCAATGGAGTTCCTTGTTACGCGGCAGATCTTCGGGAGCACCGCTTCGTCGGCTATATCGATGAGCTTGTCCAGCTCGAAAGCGTTCTTTGGCTCGAAGAGCTTGTATCGGCTCCGAAGATCGTGTTCAGCTCAAATAGCATGATGTCGCAGATGTTCGCCGCATCCGCGGGGGCGGGCATTGTGGCGCTTCCGGAATTCGCACGCAGCCTGAACGTTGGTCTCATTCCAGTGCTCGAAGAGCTGCATGGTGTGCGCGAAATTTGGATGTCGGCGCATCAGGACCTAGCTTATCTTCCGAGAGTGAGAGCGGTGAAGCAATTCTTGAAGGAACTGGTTCGCCGAGACGAACAACGCCTTCTGAGAAAAGCACAGTGGTGACTGTGATTTTTTGTCACACGAGCGCGAACGGACATAATGGTCTGCTGTCGTGGCGGGCGATTGCAAATGGCAGCTGGTTGTGGAACACGCGGCGGAACTATAGATCGATGCCCTCTGCGAACACAAAAGGAGTCCGGTGAGCACAATCTTACGTGTTGATGAGGCACTGGCAGTGAGTGTTTTCCCGTCGTTCAAATCTGCACAGCCGGTTGCAAAAGTAGGGGGTTTCGCGACAGTGCGGATAGCGTCAACTAAATTGGTGGTTCGATGAAAGGAAGGAAACAGCATGTCGCAATTTATCGGCGACGCTCACAAGGCGTTGGATCTTCTGCGCTTGCGTGCTGAAACGCCCGGGACAAAAAACAGAAACCACCTTAACAATGCTGGGGCTGCCTTGATGCCCAGCCCGGTTATTGAAGCGGTAATCGGGTACATAGGCCGTGAAGGAGAGATCGGCGGATACGAAGCCGCCGCCGAGGCCAGCTCTCTACTTGAGGGGACATATGACAGCTTGGCCACACTCGTAAACTGCACCCGCGATGAGATAGCGATAGCTGAAAATGCAACAATCGCCTGGCAGCGCGCGTTTTACTCCCTCTCCTTTGGTCCAGGGGACCGGATTCTGACGGCAAGTGCCGAATTTGCAGCCAACTACATCGCCTTTCTGCAAGTCGCTAAGCGCACCGGGGTATCTATCGAAGTCATCCCGAATGACGCCTCTGGCGTCCTCGATCCGACCGCACTGGTGGGAATGATCGATGATCGCGTGCGGCTGATAGCGGTCACTTGGATACCGACGAATGGCGGCCTTATCAATCCAGCGGCAGCGATCGGTCGAATAGCGCGAGAAAATGGCATCCTCTATCTACTCGACGCATGCCAGGCGGCGGGTCAGATGCCGATTGATGTCAACGCGCTTGGCTGCGATATCCTCACCGCCACGGGTCGGAAGTTTCTCCGTGCGCCGCGGGGAACTGGTTTCATGTATATGCGTAGATCAGTCCTCGAGAAGATAGAGCCAGCGATGATAGACCTCTATGGTGCGCCCTTGACAGCTCCTGGCCGATACGAATTGCGACCCGATGCCAGGCGTTTTGAAACGTGGGAGAAGAACTATTCGGTTCGTCTCGGCCTGCGGGCGGCAGTTGACTACGCGCTGGGCGTTGGACTCGACAACATTGAGCAGCGTTGTAATCGCCTTTCATCCAGGCTGCGCGAGGGCCTGAGAGAGTTGCGTTCCGTATCGATCCATGACCTTGGGGCGCCGCTCGCTTCCATCATCTCATTCACCGTTAGCGGTTGGGCCTCGTCAGCGGTCATGGCCTATCTGACAGATAAAGGAATAAACGTCTCCGTGTCACCTCCCTCCAGCACGCCCGTTGACGCCTATTCGCGACAGCTTCCGCCGGTCGTGCGGGCATCGCCGCATTACTACAATACGGAGGAAGAAATCGATGCGTTTCTCGAAGCGATTGCTGGTCTTGCGGCATAACGTCTGCCCGACTAACGAGTGAGGCCACCTGAGACATGGATCGCCAGCCTTGAGAAGATGCTCACCTTGGATGCCAGCTCCATGGAGCAGGGGAATATTGCGTCTGAGCCTCGGGAAGGATGAGGGGAGAGATGCTCCCACCCACTAACCGGAATCAAGAGCATTCTTGATCAGTCCCTGGCAGGCCTTGAGCACCGCAAGACGCCGGACTAATTTGCCCGGGAGGTGAACCTATCTTCAGAACTTGCATATAGCCCGTACCTTCAGGAATATTATGGTAGCGTCACTTGGGCCGTCTGTAGCATCGATGGCGACTATGTGGAGTGGTTCGATCGCACTGCGACCAATCTACACCCTCTGCCGGCGATGGAGCGCGCGCAAGATCCTCGACATGGCCGGGGCAAAGAAGGCGCTCGATCTTGCCAAGGAAGCGGTTGTGGTGCGGGGGCCCCAATGGGCTGCGGAAATGGTCGGCCATATGCTTGCTCTCGACCCAGAAAGCGAAGCGGCAAAGGCAATCAAGGCCTTGGCTCTAATCGAACGGGGTGATCGCCAGATCAACGCCACAGCTCCCAACTCAGCGCAGTATCTATCGAAAAACGACGAGTATTGAGGGCAGGGGAGGTTTACCGACACTCCCCACCACGGCCTGACCTGTACAGGCCCCGGAATGGCTAATTCGGGGAGTGTTGCGAGCCGATCTGGTACAAGGCGTACCAGTCGGCTCCTTGGCTGATAGGCTAGACCGAGCCATCGCAGATGGACAGCCGTCGCACCGGCGAGATCTTAGATGCGCAGCATCAATTCTCTTCTCGCTTTATTTCCACCCCGCTAGTTATGGTAGATTTGATGATGGCCGCCTGTACAAATCGCTCAGGGGAGCAGGAAATTGGCGGTCCAGGACCCTACACGCCCTTAAAGGCCAATACGGCGTTGGTGCCACCCATCGCAAAGGAGTTGCTTAAGGCAACACGTACCTTACGTTGGCGCGCCACATTGGGCGTAACGTCTAGATCGCAGTCAGGGTCATGCTCTCGATGGTTTGCGGTCGGCGGCACTACGCCCTCTCTGATCGCCATCACGCATGCAATCATTTCCAGTGCGCTTGCTGCGCCAAGGCAATGCGCGTGCATCGACTTCGTGGAGGAAATCGACATTGAATATGCATGGTCTCCGAAGACACGTTTAACTGCTGCTGTTTCCGTTAGATCGTTAGCCTTGGTGCCGGTGCCGTGAGCATTAAGGTAATCGACATCTTCGGGGTTTAAACCGCCGTCAGCAAGGCAATTTCGCATCGCTGACTCTGGTCCCTCAACTGATGGGCTCGTGATATCGAAAGCGTCGGCGGAAAGGCCCACTCCGACGATCTCGGCAAGTATGGTAGCGCCGCGAGCGGCAGCATGCTCGTAGCTTTCCAGTACCGCCATGCCAGCGCCCTCTCCCAGAACAACACCCCTTCGATCGGCGGAAAACGGGCGGCATGTATCCGGCGCTAGTATCCGCAGAGCCTCCCAAGCCTTTAGTACTCCGTAGGTGAGCGGGGCATCGCTACCGCCAGCGAGCATCACATCGGCGCGGCCCAGCTTGATTTGATCCACCGCCGTAGCGATAGCGTGATTTGCCGACGCGCAAGCGGAAGTAACTCCAAATACCGGGCCCATTAGGCGCAGCACCATGCTTACCTGTGCTGCTGGCGCGCTTGGCATGGCTTTCAGGGCACTAAAAATGGGTACGCGGCTTGCTCCCCCCAAAAAGAGGCCGCGATAGCTCTGCTCGATTGCATCCCACCCGCAGCCGCAGACGCCAACGGTTGCGCCGAAGCGGGTGCGGTTTCCTTCATTGACCGAAAGCCCTGCATGTCGCAGCGCTTCCCATGCTGCAATCACAGCCAAGAGGCTGAAGCGGTCCATTGAGGCAAGCTGCTTGCGGCTGATCTCGTGCTCGGGCAGCCCCCCTATCTCGGACCCAACAGTCCCCTCCAGATCGTAAAGCGGGGTGTTAGCAATTGGACCGATTGCTGCGCGACCTTCCCGCATTTCTGTCCAAATTGATTGTGCGTCGGTGCCTAAGCCGCAAAGCCCACCCATCCCGGTGATGACTACCCGTCTGTTCATTTTAAACTTCCTTCGCAATCAATCCGCGGACGGCCTCGACAACGTCACCAACATTGCTGAGATTTGACCACGCATCGGATGTGTTCAGCTCAATTTTGATCCCGTGGGCCTGCTCCAGATCCCAAAGGACGTCAGCCAAACCCAAAGAGTCGATGCCCAAGGACGTCAATTCAGTTTCGATGGTTATCTCGGTCATTGATGCAGCTGCTATCCCGCCCTGCTCCGATTCAACGCGCCGCTTGATCGTGGTGATAACTTCAATCGCGAGTTCATCAGCCATTCTTTTCCTCCATGCGTTCTGGTTTGAGAGGGCAAATCTGCGCGTTCAACGACACGCGACTCCGCTCCGTTGGCAAGCAAACATATGAGCTAGTCCCCAGGCGCGAAGTGCTATGAGTTGGCTCTTGTCAGATCCCCTATGTTGCATCTGCCGCCATTAGTAAAATTGATTGCGTGGATTTGATGTATTTGTCCGGCGAATGTGCCGTGTTACGTCGAGTAAGAAGTCGCTTGGTGGAGCAAGCTCTTCGTGACGCGACCTCTATCCCCGGCCGCTACGGTAAAAGCCTGATCAGCGGACTGGCACTTGATCGCTAGACGTAAGCGAAGTTGCGAGATGGACATATGCCTCCGTCGGCTCGGGGCAAAATTGTCGATCGCCCACCATCGGAAGGGATCAAGAGGTTGAGCGAAATGTTGGCAGCTAGGGGAACGGGAAGAATTGGTGTTCGCGCGCCGTTCTTACGCTAGCGATGCTCTGAAGAGCTGGCTCCGCCAAGCGTCATCCAGCTAACAATGGTTGAAGAAAGAGTAAAATCACATTGGCCAAACATTACAGTATCGTCGCGATGATCCCGCCTGTGACTTCCATGGGGTCAGCATCATCCGTCCTAGCGAACGGTGCCGCCTAAACAGCCAATGTCTCCGATCAAGATTCCATCCGGGAAGCTTCATCAAACATGATCTCACGCATCCAAATGTTGCCTGGGTCGGTGTTATGAAGCGCGGGCCATTGGACTGCCAGGGGGAAGTGGAGAGGTGGAAGGGGATGCTCGACGATTTTCAGGGGTATCGTCTGCTCAAAATGTTTCACCAATCGCATTGGAATGGTCGCAATTCGGTCCGTCCCCACCAGCAGTGGCGGGATTAAAGTGAAGCCCGGTACGACGAGCTCAATCCTTCTTCTGAACCCATGTTCGAGCAATAGCCATTGCTCAACTGAAGGCTTCATTAAACGGCCAAATTTGGCCGCGACGTGCCCCATCGACATAAACTGTTCCATGGAAAGCCGATCTTCCAACTGCTTGTTCATTGGGCATCCTACGCAAACAAGCGTCTCATCGAAGAGCTTCGCTTTGGGATGGATGTTCGGCATCAACAAATCCGGCAGAATCAGAAAATCAACGTCACCCCGGCGCAGAAGCTCATCGGGATCGTCATCAAGGGGCAACAGTTCAAAGGTCACACGTGGCGCCTCCCGCGCAATCCGCTTTATCACCTTCTCCATGAATATCAGTGTCATGAAGTCGGATAGGATAATCCTGAACCGACGATCGGACTCCGCGGGTTTGATTGGATCCCAGGCGATAACAGAGAGTTGGATATGGAGCAGGGTGTCTCTAACAGCAGGCGCAAGTGCTTCGGCACGGGGGGTCAAAATGAGTTCGCGCCCTTGCATTACGAAGAGATCATCATGGAAATAATTTCGGAGACGGGCAATAGCCGCACTCATTGCCGGTTGACTGAGGTTGATGCGCCGGGCCGCGGCAGTCAACTGCCGCTCGGTCATCAGAGCGTCAAGCGCTACAAGCAGGTTTAAGTCCAAGCCTCTGAATCGCATCCGATATCCATCTCCTAAATGCTTTGTATCCAAACAATAGATTTTACCGATATCATCTCATCGAACTAGAAGACCCACTATCCTGCAGAAATCAAGGTGCCTCTCGCCGAAACCGGGGGGCAACAAGGAACGCTGCTGTGCATTGGTGGACCAAGCCAGCTCCACAGCCCAAAGCAGCTGTACCGTGCGTTGGTTGCTGCTGTTTATGGTTGTTTCCTTTGGTCAAACAACAATTGGAGCGCTGCATGTCTTCCGGGGTACATTGGAAATTACATTGGGAAACTGAGTTGGCTTCCTCCGACCACGTGGAGCTCGCATCATTCTTTCGGAATACATATGGCCCAACCGGGAAGTTTAACGCCAAACCCTTTGAGGATGGTCGTAGCTGGGCCGGCGCTCGGCCTGAGCTTCGCGCTATTGCCTACGATTCCAAAGGAATAGCCGGTCATCTAGGGTTGTTACGGCGTTTCATCAGAGTGGGTGAGACAGAACTGCTTGTGGCTGAGTTGGGGTTATATGGTGTTCGGCCGGATCTAGAAAAACTGGGCATCGCTCACTCCATTCGAGCCATGGCTCCGGTCGTGGAAGGGCTTGGCGTGCCTTTCGCATTCGGAACTGTGCGATACGCGATGCGAAATCACATCGAGAGATTCTGCAGGGATGGCGCGGCAAATATCGTGTCCGGCATTCGCGTAGAGTCTACTCTTGCGGATGTCTATCGTGATTGCCCGGCCACTCGAACCGAAGACGTTCTAGTTGTTGTAGTTCCGGTTGGGCGCACAATGAGCGACTGGCCGTCGGGGTCCCTCATACAGCGACGCGGGCCGGAACTATGAAGAACCTCAATATCATAGATAGAGTGGATGCGGGTGCGGACGATCAGTGCGTCTACCTGACGTTCGATGACGGTCCCAACCCATTTTGCACACCACAGATTCTGGATGTCCTAGCACAACATGCCGTGTCAGCAACGTTTTTTGTCATTGGTGCTCACGCGGAAGCACATCCGGGCCTTGTTCAACGTATTGTTTCGGAAGGCCACGGTGTCGCCAATCACACGATGACGCATCCCGATCTGGCCCTCTGCAGCCGGCCACAGGTGGAACGTGAAATAGATGAAGCAAATAGGGCTATTCTCTCCGCATGCGCTGGCGCTTCTATCCGCCACATTCGAGCCCCGTATGGCAAGTGGACGGAAGAGGCTCTCGTCAAATCGGCGAGCTTAGGTTTAGCACCCGTACATTGGTCAGTTGACCCTCGAGACTGGTCTTGCCCGGGCGTCGACGCCATCGTTGACCGCGTGCTTGGCGCTACCAAACCCGGGTCCATCGTGCTTCTGCATGATGGATGCCCCCCCGGTGCTGCGGACCCGGCCAAGCTTCCAACGCTGCGTGATCAAACGCTTGCAGCCATATCCGCAATCATCAAATCACTGCGTAGCCGTGGACTGACGATCCGTTCACTTCCTTAGCATTGATCAACACACGAGATACTATGACCTTGCTTGAAACAATCGGTATCGCAGCCGCCACGCTTCATGCGCTGTTATCGGCAATCTATAAAAGTATGCAGGCTTTCTACGCGAGCAAAGCCAGCGGCTCACAGCCGAGGTCAAAGGGGATTGATCCTGCCCATTTGCCCAGCGTAGACATCATTGTCCCATGCTTCAACGAAGATCCGGCCATTCTTTCGGCCTGCCTCGCCTCGTTGGCGGGGCAGGACTATGGCGGCAAGTTTCGAGTATATATAGTTGATGATGGCTCCAGCAATCGTGAGGCAATCTTGCCTGTTCACGGGCTTTACACCTCGGATCCGAGGTTCGAATTCCTGCTGCTGCCGAAGAATGTCGGAAAGCGCAAAGCACAGATCGCTGCAATAGAACGGTCATGTGGAGACTTGATCCTAAACGTTGATTCGGACACTTCTATCGCCTCGGACGTCGTGACTCTGCTCGTCGAAAAAATGCGCGACTCTGACGTTGGCGCCGCTATGGGCCAATTAAAAGCGAGCAATCGCGACCAAAACCTGCTGACGCGCTTGATTGACATGGAATACTGGTTAGCCTGTAACGACGAACGCGCCGCCCAGGCTCGATTTGGCGCGGTTATGTGTTGCTGCGGCCCGTGCGCCATGTACCGCCGGTCCGCACTTCTCTTGCTTCTTGATCAGTATCAAACGCAACTTTATCGAGGCAAGCCAAGTGACTTTGGCGAGGATCGCCATTTAACGATCCTCATGCTAAGTGCAGGATTCAGAACCGAATACGTTCCCGAGGCAATAGCGAAAACTGTCGTACCAGACCGCATAGGGTCCTACCTACGTCAGCAACTACGTTGGGCACGCAGCACCTTCCGTGACACCTTACTCGCTTTGCCTCTCCTGCCTAGCCACAATCGCTTTCTGACATTGGATGCCATTCACCAGAACATCGGACCATTGCTCTTGGCGGTGTCTTCAGCCACGGGCATAATCCAGTTCGTGCTAACAGCAACGATGCCGGGATGGACGATCATCATCATTGCGTCGATGACAATGGTGCGATGTTCAGTCGCTGCCTACCGCGCGCGCCAGATCCGATTTCTGGCATTCTCAATTCACACGCTAATAAACCTGTTCATGTTGATCCCTTTGAAGGGCTTTGCCCTGCTCACCCTCTCCAATAGCGACTGGCTGTCTCGCGGTTCGACGGCCGACGGACCGGCAATTGCCAAAGGTAACGGCGCTCCGAATGAAGCGGAGATCGTGACCTCCGAATCCCTTTTTGTGGGCGATACTTCGTCGCGCTTTCGGAGGTAGCTATGGGTGAGAACATGGAACGTGAAAAGTTGAGACCGAAGACTATATCAACGGACCGAAACTCAGCCTCCGCTCGATCCAATCCCGAGCGCGAAATCAAGACGGGCCATCTTGAACCGGAGCCCAACTCTGCGCCTACCATGGCGATCGATCTTCAGGCCGTTACTATGATCTACCGCGAGAAAACGGTCGTCGATTCCTTGTCGTTCGGCGTGAAAGCTGGAGAGTGCTTCGGATTGCTAGGGCCAAACGGTGCAGGCAAAAGCACGATTACGCGTATGTTGCTTGGGATGGCGACACCGAGCGCGGGAAAGATATCTGTGCTTGGACTGCCGGTACCAGGGAAGGCTCGTTTAGCGCGAGCGGGCATCGGGGTAGTGTCGCAGTTCGACAATTTGGACATGGAGTTTACCGTCCGCGAGAATCTACTGGTCTTTGGTCGTTATTTCCAAATGAGTACCGGCGCGATCGAAGAGCTCATCCCATCGCTACTAGAATTTGCACAGCTTGAGGCCAAAGCTGATGTTCGCGTATCAGACTTATCGGGCGGCATGAAACGCCGATTGACGTTGGCGCGAGCACTCGTAAACGATCCGCAACTGCTTATACTGGACGAGCCAACCACTGGCCTGGATCCGCCCGCTCGCCACCAGATATGGGAGCGGCTGCGCTCCCTGCTTATTCGCGGCAAGACCATTCTTTTGACAACGCATATGATGGATGAAGCCGAGCGGATGTGTGACCGGTTGTGCGTACTCGAAGGTGGGCGCATGATCGCCGAAGGCCCCCCTCTCTCCCTGATTAAAGATATAATCGGTTGCCCGGTTATTGAGGTTTACGGGGGCAACCCTGACGAAATCAGTTTGATAGTCAGACCACATGTCGAAAGGATCGAGATTAGTGGAGAGACGCTGTTCTGTTACACAGTTAATTCCGATCAGGTCCGTGCCAAGCTGCGGGAATTTCCCGGTCTGCGCCTGCTTGAACGCCCGGCTAATCTGGAAGACGTTTTTTTGCGGCTGACAGGGCGCGAGATGGAGAAGTAGCGATGGGTAGATTTTCTACAGAGGCACTTCCCTCGGGATTGCTGAATTGGGTCGCGGTCTGGCGGCGAAACTTTCTGGCATGGAAGAAAGTCGCTCCAGCATCACTCCTGGGTAATCTTGCCGATCCCATGATTTACATCTTCGGATTAGGGTCAGGACTCGGCGTGATGTTGGGCAATGTCGGCGGCGTCTCCTATTCTGCATTTCTGGCGGCCGGGATGGTCGCAACGAGCGCGATGACCGCATCTACTTTTGAAACGATTTACGCTACGTTTGCTCGCATGCGAGATCACCGCACTTGGGAGGCGATGCTATACACCAAACTTACGCTTGGGGATATCGTCCTGGGGGAAATGGCGTGGGCGGCAACGAAGGCGTCTATAGCAGGTACGGCGATTGGTATCGTGACAGCCACGCTAGCCTATTCGGAATGGGACTCCCTGATCTATGTTCTCCCAGTCATCGCGCTGACGGGTCTTGCCTTCGCGAGCTTATCGATGGTCGTGGCGGCACTGGCACCCAGTTACGACTATCTGGTTTTTTATCAGTCGCTTGTCATTACCCCAATGTTGGTCCTGTCGGGATCCGTCTTCCCGGTTGATCAGCTCCCGCCCATGCTTCAGCGTATAACGCACCTTCTCCCACTCGCACATTCCATCGATCTCATTCGTCCGGCAATGCTTGGGCATCCCGTTCCAGATATCACGCTGCATCTTGGAGCTCTTTGCCTTTACATTGTGCTGCCCTTTTTCGTGTCGATCGCGTTGCTGCGTCGTCGCCTAACCCAATAGCCGCAAACGGTTGGAACTATGGAAGTACTGACTCTCGAATTGGCCCGTGGGTTTCGACCGTTATAGAGACTGAAGATGCGTTCGCAGTGCATTCGGTTCGCCTAGGATGAAATTCCCTACGGAATATACAGCGCTGGTGATATCGAGGGGGAGCTGAATGGCCCTGCCGATGCACAAAGATCTCGGCCCCCATATCGTATGGTCGTCTCGCGTGTGCGACAATGCACACGACTTTTGTCGCTTCCACGACATTTACCGAGGTGGTCCGACGTCGGTTCAGTCCATTTTTATCTTTGAAATCTAATTTAAATCTGCCTTTCCTCGAATCGCGTCGCAATTTGGCACGTATCTTGCTGTGTTTTATGCGGTGGCGAAAGCTGCCGGCAATCATTGACGGGACAGGGCGAAGTTCCATAGGGAAGGCAGAAGCATGGCAGGTTTGCGTCAAATCGCATTCTACGGAAAAGGCGGGATCGGTAAATCGACCACTTCCCAAAATACTCTCGCGGCGATGGTCGAACTGGGGCAGAGGATCCTCATCGTCGGCTGCGACCCAAAGGCCGATTCAACTCGCCTCATCCTGAACGCGAAGGCGCAGGATACTGTTCTTCATCTTGCGGCGACAAAAGGTTCGGTTGAAGACTTGGAACTCCAAGATGTGCTCAAGCTGGGATACAAAGGCATTAGATGCGTGGAGTCCGGTGGACCGGAACCTGGCGTCGGCTGCGCTGGCCGCGGTGTTATTACGTCGATTAACTTTCTGGAGGAGAACGGCGCATATGATGATGTCGATTATGTCTCCTATGACGTCCTGGGCGACGTGGTGTGTGGCGGCTTTGCGATGCCAATTCGAGAAAACAAGGCCCAAGAAATCTACATCGTGATGTCCGGCGAGATGATGGCACTCTACGCCGCCAACAATATCGCCAGAGGCATCCTTAAGTATGCGACGGTCGGCAGCGTGCGCCTAGGTGGCCTGATTTGCAATGAACGTCAGACTGACCGTGAACTGGATCTTGCCGAAGCACTCGCTGCAAGGCTGAATTCAAAGCTCATTCACTTTGTGCCACGCGACAACATCGTGCAGCACGCCGAGCTTAGAAAGATGACGGTGATCCAATATGCTCCAGAATCCCAACAGGCTGCGGAGTACCGGAAGTTGGCTGAGAAAATTCACGCCAACTCGGGCCAAGGGACAATTCCGACTCCGATCACGATGGAAGAGTTGGAAGACATGTTGCTCGACTTCGGAATCATGAAGACAGACGAGCAGATGCTCGCGGAGCTTCAGGCCAAGGACGCGAACGCGCCGCCTTCTAGTCGCTGACTCCTTCCGACGAGGTTTGCGCAGTTGATCCATGCGCGTTGAAACCGATGGCGGCTCGCTCGCGAGGCGCCACTATTATCTTGGAAGCAGGGCAGGATCGAATGAGCGCGAACTACGAAAATGACAGCGCCTTTCACACGAAGGTGATAGAGGATGTGCTGTCTGGATATCACGATAGGACGGCAAAACGCCGCAACAAGCATCTCAACGTGGCAACGGGTGAGGATGCGAGCAGCCTGGGCAACTCCTCAACGTCCCGATCCGACGTGAAGTCGAACGTTAAGTCAATTCCCGGCGTGATGACCATCCGCGGCTGCGCCTATGCAGGCTCTAAGGGTGTCGTTTGGGGGCCGATCAAGGACATGGTCCACATCTCGCATGGACCGGTTGGGTGCGGTCAGTATTCGTGGTCGCAGCGCCGCAACTACTATATGGGTCAAACAGGCATCGACACTTTTGTCACCATGCAATTTACTTCGGACTTTCAAGAAAAGGATATTGTTTTCGGCGGCGACAAAAAATTGGAAAAGGTTATCGATGAGATCGAAGAACTGTTTCCGCTGAACAACGGCGTTACAATACAATCCGAATGCCCAATCGGCCTGATCGGCGACGACATCGAGGCTGTATCCCGGAAGAAGGCAGCGGAATACAAAAAAACGATTGTGCCAGTGCGTTGCGAGGGCTTTCGTGGTGTTTCTCAGTCTCTCGGCCACCACATCGCCAACGATGCCATACGAGATTGGATCTTTGACAAGAAGAACCCGGATTTTACGCCCGGTGCATTCGACGTTAACGTCATAGGCGACTACAACATCGGTGGTGACGCATGGGCATCGCGCCTGTTACTCGAGGAGGTCGGACTGCGAGTGATCGGTAACTGGTCTGGAGATGCCACGCTCGCTGAAGTAGAGCGCGCACCGAAAGCCAAGCTAAACCTAATCCACTGCTACCGCTCGATGAACTACATCTCGCGGCACATGGAAGAG
>NZ_JBWCCP010000002.1:0-1638899 GCF_056279545.1 Mesorhizobium sp. USDA 4132 | reverse complement strand
CGCCGGATGAGACCATCGCCGACCTTTTTGGCACACGCGCTGCCTTGGCCATCCTTGCCCGCGCCGAAGCGGGCGAGGCATCCGCCGAGGAACTCGCCAATGCCGACTGGATGCTGGAGGCGCGCATGGCGGAAGCGCTGGCGCGGGCAGGCCTCGATGCGGATGCGAACACGCCGCTCGAAACGCTGTCGGGCGGCCAGCGCACCCGCGCGGGGCTGGCCGCGCTGATCTTCGCCGGGCCGGACTTCCTGATCCTCGACGAACCCACCAACAATCTCGACCGTGACGGCCGCCAGGCGGTGGTCGACCTGCTCGCCGGCTGGCGCGGCGGGGCGATCATCGTCAGCCACGACCGCGAACTGCTCGAAACCGTCGACGCGATCGTCGAACTGACCTCGCTCGGTGCCACCCGTTATGGCGGTAACTGGAGCCGATACCTTGAGCGCAAGGCGCTGGAATTGGCCGCTGTCGAGCACGATCTCGCTGACGCCGAAAAACGGATGGCGGAGGTCAACCGCGTGGCGCAGGAAACCACCGAACGCAAGGCGCGCAAGGACAGCGTTGGCAAGAAGAAGGCTGCCCGGGGCGATATGCCGCGCATCGTCGCCGGCGGCATGAAGCGGCGGGCGGAAAACACCAGCGGCGACAATGCCCGGCTTGCCGAGCGGCTGCGGGCCCAGGCGGCCGCCGACATCTCCGCCGCGCGTGAAAAGATCGAGACCCTGCAGCCGCTCTCCGTGACGCTGCCGCCGACCGGCCTGCCGGCGAGCCGGGTCGTGCTCAGGATCGACAACGTCACCGCCGGTTACGAGGTGGGAAAGCCGATCCTGCGCGACTTCTCCTTCGAGATCACCGGGCCGGAACGGATCGCCGTCACCGGTCCGAACGGCTCGGGAAAGACGACGCTGCTGTCGCTGATTTCGGGCAGCCTGTCGCCGTTCTCGGGCACGGTACGGGTTCCGGTCAGATCCGCGATGCTCGACCAGCGGGTGAGCCTGCTTGATCCGGCGCTGTCGATCCGCGACAATTTCCGGCGTCTCAATCCACAGGCGGACGAAAATGCCGGCCGCGCGGCGCTCGCCCGTTTCATGTTCCGCGCCGACGCCGCGCTGCAGATGGTCGGCACGCTGTCGGGCGGCCAGATGCTGCGGGCAGGGCTTGTCTGCGTGCTCGGCGGACCGGAACCGCCGTCGCTGCTCATCCTCGACGAGCCGACCAACCATCTGGATATCGATTCCATCGCCGCGGTCGAGGCCGGGTTGCGCGCCTATGACGGCGCGCTACTGGTGGTCAGCCACGACGAGGTGTTTCTTCAGGCGATCGGCATCACCCGCCGGCTGGAGCTGGGTTAGAACCGGTCAGGCGGCCGGGGAACCGGTGAGCGCCTCGGTGGTCACCAGATTGACGCCGGCCTCGGCGAACTGGGCATTGTAGCGGCGGATGATGGCGGCGGCGCTCTCCTGCGGCTGATCGAGCGTGCTGTGGGCGTCGGCAACCACCGTCACCTTCAGCCCGGCCGCGATCGCCCCCTGCACCGTGCCGGCGACGCAAAAATCCGTCTGGGCGCCGAGGATCACCACTTCGGGCGCACCCTGGTTCTCGATCCATTGGCCGAGTTCCGGGTTGCTGAACGAGTCCCGGACGGTCTTCGAGAAGGTCGGCTCGTCGTCCCGCTGGCCAAGTGCCGGCCAGACGGGCCAGCCCGGCTCTCCCGGCGCCAGCGGATCGCCCTCCGGCCCGTCATGACGCACGAAGGCAATCGCCCGGCCTTCGCGCCGCGCCCAGTCGATCACCTTGCGGGCGCGGTCGGTGAGGCGATCCGCCTCATGAAGAGGCGCCTCGACAAGGCCGTCGAACATGTTGGTCTGCAGGTCGATGACGATGACCGGCGCTTTTTCCGCGGATTTGCTGGACATGGGCTTGCCTCCATTTCAGGAGAGGGAAGTTGCCGGATTCCTGTGGCATTGCAACCGAATTTTACGGTTATCCGCACGATCCACCGCAGGCATATTGAGATCTTCCGACGGCGCCTGTCGCCCGGAAAAAGGCGATCCTGAACCTCCGGCACTCGCCCGATCGGTTTTCCCGAACGAGAGGGCGCCGGCCCGATCGCCGCCGCCCTCTCTCATTTGCGATCCGGGGATCAGCGGCAGACGCGGGTGGTCCTGACGACGATCCGGCCGTGGTAGCGGGTCTTCACCTTCTTGACCATGCAGTCACGGTGGCGGGGACGATACGGACGGTAGACTTCGCGGACGGTATGACGCGGAGCGACCCGCTCATGGGTGGTGACGGTGACACTCGCGGCGTCGGACGGGCCGGCGACCGAGAGAATGGAAGAAATGGCCAGGGCCGATGCGAGAAGCAGTTTTTTCATTGGGTGTTTCCTCAATCTTTTGCGCGACATGAACGCGGATTGAGGAAGGGGGTTCCACGAAAGGGATTGGGACTGAAGTCCTATGTCCGCCCTTCAGCCAACCGTTCCAGGGCACAACTTCAGCGACGCCGCTCAAAGCGGAAAGCAATCCTACCTCAGCAGCCCCTGGCCGCCGTCCACGTAGATCGGGGTGCCGGTCACGTGCCGGGAGCGGTCGGAGGCGAGGAAGGCGATGACTTCGGCGACGTCCGCGCTTTTTCCCGGTCGGCCGTCGCTGATCGGGACCTGGCCCTCCGGCCATTCCACCGGGATTGCGGTTTCCTGCTCGTGGCGAAGCCTGGTATTGTCGTGGATATTGGTCTCGATCTCGCCGGGGCAGACGGCGTTGACGCGGATGTGGTGCTTGCCGAGTTCCAGCGCCAGCTGCTGCACCATCGCCACCTGCGCGGCCTTAGTGGCCGTATAGGCGGTGGCGCCGGGCGTCGTGAAGGTGCGGTTGCCGTTGATCGAGGAGACGACGACGATCGAGCCTGCACCCTGCGCCTTCAGATGCGGCACGGTAAGATGAAGCGTCAGATAGGTGCCGCGCAGGTTGACGGCGATCGTCCTGTCGAACTCTTCCGGCTTCAGGTCGTCGATCGGCGCCCACACGCCGTTGATGCCGGCATTGGCGACGACAATGTCGAGCCGCCCGAATTTTTCGGCAAGCCGGTCGATCGCTTCGCGCATCCGGTTCTCGTCGGAAACGTCGGCTTCGAGCACCAGCGCTTCTCCGCCGGCCTTCTCTATTTCCCGGGCAGCCTTTTCGATCTCCGTTCTCGTATGACCGAGCAGGCCGATCTTTGCGCCCTCCGCCGCGAGTTTCATCGCCGCCGCCTTGCCGATGCCCGAGCCTGACCCGGTTACCAGAGCCACCTGATTCTTGAGTTCCATGAGTCCATCCTGTCGCTGGATCGCGGCTTCTGCCGTGCGAAAACGAACGGCAAGGGATGGCGCAAGGTTCCGCCCGTCAGGTTGGATATCTCAGGATGGATATCGCTCGTTGAGGATACGCAGGCCTTCGGCGAATTTCGAACCGTCGCCGCCCATCTGGCGCATCTGGGCAAGATTGTCGGTGAGATCGGCGCGCTTGACCGGTCGGGCGAGCGGATTTTCGATCGAGCGGCGGACGAAAGCGAAATATTCCTCGCCGTCGCGTTTGCTCATCGCGTCGACGGCATCGACGACCGCTTTGGAAAAGCCTTCTTCGCGCAGCCGCTCGAACGTCCAGCCGGGGCCTTTCTCGACCACGTCATGCAGCCAGGCGACCTGTTTTTCGTCCTCGCCGGCCACGTTTTCGGCGACGCGCCGGACATGGTCGATGAACGGACCGCCGGTTTTCGACGACTGTCCTTCATGCGCCTCGGTCGCGATGACAATTGCCTTGTCGATCAGTTCCGACATCTGTCTGTCTCCCGTCCGCTCGGCGGCACTTTATAGGGTCCTCGCCTGGCGACAATGCGTCAATTGCGATCTTCTTCGAATTGAGGGACGGCAAGCGGGCTCAGCCAGTTCTCCCGCCGCTTCACCCAGATCTCATAGACCGGTTCGAGGTCGGTCGGCGCCATGTCGAGCGATCCGACGCGGATCTCGATCTCGTCGCTGTCGCTCTCATTGAAAACGCGCGAGCCGCATTCGGGGCAGAAACCGCGCCCATGGAAATACTTGACCTCGCCTGTGCTTTCAAAGCCGTGCCGCGGCCAGATGCCGAAGGTGACGAAGCTCGAGCCGCTTTCCTTGCGGCAATCGGCACAATGGCAAAGCCCGATCCTGACCGGCGCATCCTTCACCGAATACCGCACGTTGCCGCAAAGGCAGCTTCCAGACCGGATGATCATCCTTTGTCCTCCTTCTTCCTCGCCCGGAAAATTCAGTTAGGGCAGGGGAGGATGAAGGGAAGAGATCAGGCGGGTTCAGGTGCCGGGTCGATGGCGCTGACCACGCGCGAGACGATTTCATTCATCGTCGCCTCGTCCAGCGTCTCGATATATTGCGCGGTTTTCTGCTGGATGCGGGCGGGAATGTCGAAGCTGCGGACCTGGTTGCAAACGGCGACGCCGGTCGTGTCGTGCCCGGAAATCGCCACCGCAAGACCGACATCGCGGATAAAAGCCCCACCGGTGGTGATGGGCACCGTCATGCTGACGCCCAGCCTGCTGATCTCGATCGGTGTGATGACAACGAAACGATGCCGGTTCTTCATTTCCCGGCCGGCGACGGGGTTTGGGTCGATCCAGTAGACATCGCCGCGCCTCGGCACGTTGCTGCGGATCATCAGATCTCGTGTCCTATCGGATCGCCTTCCTGCGCATCGGCGACAGCGGCATTCAGCATCGCCATAGCATCGCTTCCCTTCAGCAATTCGCTAAGGGTGTAGCGCTTGCGGCCGTTCTCGACGGGACGGGCGATCAATTCACCGTTGGCGACGTCGAGCGTCAGCTGATCGCCGACTTCGGTATGCATCAGCTTCAACAGGGCCGGGGGGATGGTAATCACCGCGGCACCGCCTTGGCGTCTGATTTTGGTGGTGACCGGCATGGTTCGCTCCTGAAAGTGCTACATATGTAGCATGTTCCCGGGCGGCAGCAAGGTTGAAGTGGATTTACGCGGTGCTGGGCCACTTGATGGCAGCTTCGCATGCCGGATGGAACGGAATGGCTCAGCCGGCGTTCGATGCGAGCGTTCAGATGGATCGTCGCCATGCGCTCATTTCTCGCCGCTGCTGCGTTTATCGCCTCCGGTTTTTTGCCGGGCCTCGTTTTGGCCGCCGAAAGCGATTTCCTGAAAACACTTTCCGGCAACTGGAGCGGCGAGGGCACGGTTCTGACCCGCATCGGGGCAACGCCCATCAACGTCACCTGCAGCTTCACCTCGACGGCCGGGGCGACCACCCTGTCGATGCAGGGAATCTGCCGTGGCCTGCTGGTCATCCGGCGCAGCATATCGGCCGACCTGCAGGCTTCGGAAAACGGTTATAGCGGCACCTATGTCGGGCCCTCCGGGCAGCCTTCGATGCTTTCCGGCAACCGCCGCGGCAATGCGATCAATCTTGGCGTCCGCTGGGCGAGGGTGATCAACGGGGATCGCGTCGCCAACATGACGATCGAGAAGATCGGCAACGACCGCCTCCGGCTTCAAACGGTCGACAAGGATCTTTCGAGCGGCAAATCGGTGGTGACCAGCCGCATCGATCTCAGCCGGTGATCATCTAAGGGCCTTGTCCGCCCTTACTCCACCTGACCCAGCTTGCCGGGGTTCATGATGCCTTTCGGGTCGAGTGCGGCCTTGATGGCGTTCATCATGTCGACGGCGTCGCCATGTTCGCGGCGGAGATATTTCAGCTTCGAGATGCCGATGCCGTGTTCGCCGCTGAACGTGCCGCCCATGTCCATGGCGCGCTGGTAGAGCCGTTCGGCGAGGCGCTCGGCTTCGGCGAGTTCTTCGGGGATTTCCGGCTTGATCAGGTAGCCGACATGGAAATTGCCGTCGCCCACATGGCCGATAATCTTGCCCATCACGAAGGAATTGTCGATGTCCTCGCGGGCGGCGAGGACGGCTTCGGCAAGCCGCGAGATCGGTACGCAGACATCCGTCGTAAACGCCTTGCAGCCGGGGCGCAGCGTCTGGTTGGAATAGATCGTCTCGTGGCGCGCCTTCCACAGCCGCTCGCGGTCCTCGGTGCGGGTCGACCATTCGAAGTCCGAACCGCCGAATTCATCGGCAATCTCGCGCACGGTGTTCGACTGTTCCTCCACCCAGCGCGGGCTGCCGTGGAATTCGAGAAACAGGGTCGGCGCGAGCTTCAGGGTCAGGCCGGCATGCCGGTTGGCGGCTTCGACCGCCACTTCATCGAGGAATTCGATGCGGGCGACCGGGATGCCGCTCTGGATGGTGGCAACGACGGCTTCCACCGCGCCGCGCATCGTCTCGAAGGCGCAGACGGCGGAGGCGATCGTTTCCGGGATCGGGTGCAGCCTGACGGTGACCTCGGTGATGACGCCGAGCGTGCCTTCGGCGCCGACATAAAGCTTGGTCAGGTCGTAGCCGGTGGAAGACTTCTTGGTGCGGCGGCCGGTGGTGATGATCTTGCCCTGGGGGGTGACGACGCGCAGCGCCAGCACGTTTTCGCGCATCGTGCCGTAGCGCACGGCCGTGGTGCCTGAAGCTCGGGTCGAGGCCATGCCGCCGAGCGAGGCGTCGGCGCCGGGATCGATGGGGAAGAACAGGCCGGTATCGCGGATATGGGTGTTGAGCTGCTTGCGGGTGACGCCCGCCTCGACCTGCACGTCGAAATCCTCGTGGTTGACCTGGACTATTCTGTTCATGCGGGTGAGATCGAGCGAGATCCCGCCCTTCAGCGGGATCGTGTGGCCTTCCATCGACGAGCCTGCCGCAAACGGCGTTACCGGTATGCCGGCCCCGAAACAGGCCGAGACGACGCGCGCCACCTCGTCCTCGTTTTCGGCATAGACCACCGCATCCGGCAACCTTGTGGGCTGGCGGGACATGTCGTGGCCGTGATGTTCGCGCACCGCTTCCGTCGTCGAAAGCCGATCGCCGAAGTGGAGCTTCAGGGCGTCGATCGTGGATTGCAGGGAGGTCATTTTTTCTCACCCGTCAGCATGCGGTGGTAGCGGGAACGGGCGATTTCCTGCGTGGTGATGAATTCGAGGAGGACCGGCACGCCCTTTTGCGTCTGCTCGATGCCGCGCTTGATCGCCGGGATGATTTCGGCCGGGTCGGTGACCCGTTCGCCGTAACCGCCGAGCGCGCGGGCAAAGGCGGCGTAATCGCCGGAAATGTCGGTCGAGCGGTATTTTTCCGTCGACACCTTCATGATCGGCAGTTCCATCGCCATCGAGAAATTGTTGAGCAGGATCGACAGGATCGGCAGGCGTTCGCGCACTGCGGTTTCGAAATCCATGCCGGTAAAGCCGATCGCCGCATCGCCCCAGACGTTGATGCAGAGTTTGTCCGGATGCATCAGCTTGGCGCCCATGGCGAGGCCCAGGCCATAACCGAGTTGGGTCGTCTTGCCCCAGCCGATATAGGTAAGCGGCTTTACCGACTTCCAGAACGGCGAAAGCTGGTCGCGCGGACTGCCGGCATCATGGGTGATGATGGTGTTCTCGATATCGACCGTGTGCTGCAGGTCCCAGAGCACGCGATAGGGCGACAGTGGCTTGCTGTCGGAGGTGAGCTTCGGCATCCATTCGGAAAGCCATTCCTCCTGCACCTTGGCGATTTCGGCAGCAATTTCCGTATGGTCGCGCGGAGAAACCTTGCGGGCTTCGAGCTCGGCAAGCACCGCGTCGAGCGTCAGCGCCGCATCGCCGACCAGCGCCACCTTGGCTTCGATGTCCTTGTTGACGTGGTCAGGATCGAGCGTGGCGTGGATGACCGTCTTGTCGAGCGGCATCTGCACGCCGAAGGCGGTCTCGGTGAAAGAGCAGCCGATACCGAAGATCAGGTCGGAACTGTCGAGGAAATGGCGCAGCGTCTTGGAAATTGCCGCCCCGCCGGCGCCGACCGACAGCGGATGGGTTTCCGGAAACGCGCTCTTGCCTTCGAGACTGGTGGAAACCGGGATCGCCAGCAGTTCGGCGAGCTGTTTCAGCTGCGGCCAGGCCTGCGCGTAATGAATGCCCTGGCCGGCATAGAGGATCGGCCGCTTGGCGGCGAGCAGCAGGTCGACGGCGTCGCGCACGGCAATCGGGTCCGGACCGTAACGGGTGGAAAGAACCGGCCGGTAGTTCAGCGGCTCCGGCACCTCGTCCTGCCACATGTCGTTCGGGATCTCGACCAGAACCGGGCCGCCGCGGCCGTTGCGCAACTTGGAGAAAGCGCGTCGGAAAATGTTCGGGATCTCGGCGGCCGAGGTGATCGGCTCGGCGGACTTGGTGATGTCGCGCATCGAGCGGGTCGCATTGTAGTTCGGGTCGACATGCGCGACGCGGCGCTCGTAGCCCATCGGCAGCACCAGCAGCGGCACCGATTCGGAATAGGCCTGGGCGATGCCGCCATAGGCGTTTTCGGTGCCCGGTCCGAGCTGCATGGCAAAGACGCCGATCGTCTTGCCGGAGCTTAAGCGCGACATGGCGTCGGCCATATGCAGGCCGTGGCGCTCCTGGCGCACGATGATCGGGCGGATATCACCCATGGCCGCGTGTTCGAGGACGTGGTTCACGGGGTAACCGCAAATGACCTCGATCCCCTCGCGCTTCAGAATTTCCACGATGGCGTCGGCAACTTTCATGGGTTTCTCCTCCCCGGAGACATGGTCGATTAGAGGTGCGGTTGGAAGTCTTGTGCGGTCCAGGCGCCGGGATGGCGTACGGATGCGCGACGGGCCTGGTCCGTATTCAGCAGTCCGCTCTGGCCGAGCGTGATGCGGTATTCCTCGATGAAGGCCTGCGCCATATGGGTGGCGCCATGGTCTCCGAGTGCGGCAAGACCGAGCATGAAGGCGCGGCCGGCAAAGGAGGAATGGGCGCCGCAGGCGACTGCGCGCACCATGTCGACGCCGGAGACGACGCCGCTGTCGAACAGGACCGTACCACGGGTGCCGACCGTGCGGGCGATTTCGGGCAGGACGTCGATCGTTGCCGGTGCCGCATCGAACTGGCGGCCGCCATGGTTGGAGACGATCACGCCGTCGAGGCCAAGTTCGAGCGCCTTTTCCGCATCCGCCGGGTGCATGACGCCTTTGACCATCATCGGCCCCGGCCATCTGTCGCGCAACCGGGCGATCTGCTCCCAGGGGAAGCCGCCACCGATATGCTTTTGCACGAAGGCGGAGGTGGTGACGCGGTCCGGCGCGCCGGCAAAGCCTGCCATGTTGGCGAAGGTCGGCATGCCCTTGCGGCGGATCGCGTCCAGCCAGAACGGCGCCATCGCCGCCGCGATCATCGTCTTCGGCGTCAGCTTGAAGGGCATGGTGAGGCCGTTGCGAAGATCGCGCGGGCGCTTGGCGCGCACCGGCACGTCGAGTGTCGCGACCAGAACCTTCGCGCCGGCGATGCGGGCGCGATCAGTCATTTCCAGGCTGTATTGGTGGTTGTTCGGCGCCATCGGATAGAGCTGGAACCAGGTGACATCGGGCGCCCATTCCGCCACCTGCTCGATCGTCGCGCAGGCCAGCGTTCCGACCAGATAGGGAATATTGTGGGCCTGGGCGGCCTTGGCGAACTGTTCGGTGGCGCCCGGCCACATCATGCCGTCAAAGCCGATCGGCGAGATGCCGATCGGGGCGGCGTAACGATGGCCGAAGAGCTCGACCGAGGTGTCGACCTTGGAAACGTCGATACCATAACGCGGTACGACTTCGACCGCCTGCAGTGCGGTCCGGTTTCGGTTGAGGCCGGTCTCGTCGCCGGCGCCGCCCTGGAGAAATTCGTAGGCAAAACGCGGTATGCGCCATTTCGCCCGTTTTTCCAGGTCGCCGACCATCGGATAACGCCGGCGGAGCTCCGCCAGCGTCTCGATCGTCCTTGCGTCGTTCCCGGCTCCCCCCATGACCGACGCCTCTTAGTACGAAACCATGACTTCGAGCATGGCCTGCTGCCCGCTCCTGGTCGCGGCCAATGCCCGCTGCAGCGCCGCCGGCAGATCGGCGCCGGTCTCGACGCGTTCGGCATGGGCGCCATGGGCGCGGGCGACGGCGGCATAGTCCGGAGCCGGATCGAGCGCGGTGATCGGCATGGTGTTGGCGGTCGCCGCACTTCCATCCGGATACATGTAGAGCGTCGAGCGGCGCACCGCATTCCAGATGCCGTTGTTGAAAACGACCGTCAGCAGCGGCAGTTTCAGCGCGGTCGCGGTCTGGTGGCAAGCGACCGGGTTGGCGAACATGTAGGAACCGTCACCGATCGTGGCGATCACCTGGCGGCTGCGGTCGCCGAGCTGGGCGCCGAGCGCTGCCGTCAGGCCGAAGCCGAGACCGCCGGACAGCGGGGTCGAGAAGTAGGATTTCGGATATTTGAAGCTCATCACCGACGGATCAATGCCGAGTTCGTTCACCACAGTCGTCCTGTCGTCCAGAATATCGGAGATGCAGCGGCTGACATAGGCCGGTGTCATCGGCGAACCGTTGCCCATGGCGGCGCGCTTGTCGGCGGCCTCTGCCTGGGCCGCCTTGATCTTCGCCCACTTTTCGCGACGCTCGGAGAAGGTTTCCGAAGCCGGCACGCGCTCGGCCATCGCAGTGGCAAGCGCTGCGATCGTCTTGTTGACGCCGCCCGCAAGCGCGATGTCGATCGGAAAACTGCGGATCGGTACGCGGCTATGCTGCGGGTCCGGACCGATGGCGATGACCTTGGCGCCGGCTGAAAGCTCCGTATGGTCTGAAATCCACGGAACCGCGGCATTGATCACGACCACGACATCGGCTTCCTTCAGGACCTGGGTCGAGTCGCGGCCGATCATCATTGGGTGGCCGCTCGGCAGTGCCAGGCGGGTTGCCCACATCTCGATTGTCGGCAGCGCGAACTTTTCGACGAAACCGGCGAGCGGCTCGAAATCCGGCGCGAGCTCCGGGCTCTGGGTGATGATCAGCGGGGTTTTTGCCTTGGCGAGCAGGTCGGCAGCCTGAGCGACCAATTCCGGATCGGCCGGGCCGTAGGTGGTCGGGGTGACCGTCGAGCGTTGGCTGATCTCGACCTCCGCACCTTCGGCCAGCGCCTCGCGCGGCAGGCTCAGATAAACGGGACCGCGCGGCTCGCTCATGGCGATGCTCATGGCGCGGTCGATGACGATGCCCGCCTGTTCCGGATAGCGCAGTTCATAGTCCCACTTGACCACTTCGCGGACCATGCCGCCCTGGTCGAACATTTCCTGGCCCCAATGGATCGGCGAGGAACGCGAGCCGAAACGGCCGTGCTCGGTGATCGGCGTGCGGCCGGAAAACATCATGACAGGCACGTTTTCCGACCGGGCGTTGATCAGGCCCATGACCGAGTTGGCAAGCCCGACATTGACGTGGACGATGACGCCGGCCGGTTTAGACGTCATCAGATAATAGCCATGAGCCATGCCGACCGCGACACCCTCATGCGGGATGACCAGAGCTTCCGGCATTTTCAGACCGGTTTCCGGCTGGCGGGCAAACGCCTCGATGATCGACGGGAAGTCGGTGCCGCCATTGGCGAACAGGACATCGATGCCTGCGGCCTTCATGTGGGTCAGAACGGCCTCGGCGGCGAACGTGCCGGTGGGTTTTTCGTGTTTCATGCTGCAATCCTCTTGGAAACTTTTAAGAACCCGCCAGAAACTCGTCCGTCAGGTGATGCTGACCGTTTTGGTAACCATGTAGGCATCGACGCCCTCGATCCCGACTTCGGAACCGTGGCCGCTCGCTTTCACCCCGCCGAACGGCGTTTCCGGCATCGAGATGTTGAAGGAATTGATGCCGACCATGCCCGCTTCCAGCGCGTCGGAAAGTTTTGCGATGGTCTTGTGCGAATTGGAGAAGGCGTAGGCCGCAAGGCCGTAGGGCAGTTCATTTGCTTTGGTGACCGCATCGTCGAAATCCGAGAAGCGGTTGAGCACCGCGACCGGGCCGAACGGCTCCTCGCTCATGATCCGCGCATCGCCTGGCACGTCGGCGAGAACAGTCGGGGCGTAGAAAAAGCCTTCGTTGTTGATGCGATGGCCGCCGGCGAGCAGTTTGGCGCCCTTGGAGGTGGCGTCCTGCACCAGCGCCTCGATCGCGTCGCGGCGGCGGCCGTGGACCAGCGGCCCCATGCCGGTCGCCGGATCGAGGCCGTCGCCAACCGTGATCTTCGCGGCACGCTCCGCAAAGCCGGCGCAGAAGGCGTCATAGGATTTGTCCTGCACGTAGAAGCGGGTCGGCGAAACGCAGACCTGGCCGCCGTTGCGATACTTGCGCTGCACCGACATGTCGAGTGCGGCGGTCTGGTCCGCATCGTCGAAGACGACCACCGGCGCATGGCCGCCTAATTCCATCGTAGTGCGCTTCAGGGTTTCCGAGGCAAGCCGGATGAGGTGCTGGCCGACCGGGACCGAGCCGGTGAACGAGATCTTGCGGATGATCGGCGAGGCGAGCAGGTGGCGGGAGATGAAGTCCGGCACGCCGTAGACGACGGCGATGACGCCGGCCGGAACGCCCGCATCCAAAAGGCATTGGGCGACAGCCGCGGCGGACGCCGGCGCCTCTTCGCCGGGCTTGTAGATCATCGTACAGCCGGCAGCGAGCGCCGAGCCCATCTTGCGGGCGGCATTGCCGACCGGGAAGTTCCACGCCGAAAAACCGGCGGTCGGGCCGACCGGTTCCTTGACGACCTGAAAGCGGGTTTCGCCGATGCGGCCCGGAATGACGCGGCCATAGGTGCGGCGGCCTTCCTCGGCGAACCACTCCATTTCTTCCGTGGCGAAATGGGTTTCGAGCCGCGCTTCGGCGATCGGCTTGCCCATTTCGAGCGTTGCAAGTGTGGCGATCTCTTCCTGCCGGTCGTGCATCAACTGGGCTGCGCGCTTCAGGATGCGGCCACGCTCGCGCGGGCTCGTCGCACGCCATAGCGGAAAGGCTCGCTTTGCGGCTTCGAGCGCCCGGTCGAGATCCTGCGCCGTCGCATGCGGCACAACGCCGATCGCCTTTTCGGTGGCCGGGTTGATCAGCGGCTGCGTCTTGCGGTCGCCATTCTCCAGCCAGGCGCCATCGATCAGGAGACGCGCGGACTGGTAAGCGTCGGACGAACGGGCTGGATTGGTCGCGATGTTCATGGTCGTCTCCTCCGTTTTCATGAGACGAGTGCGTCTGGCATTCGTCAATTTCGGGTTTTTCTCAAACCCGGCTTCCTCGTCCACTTCAAGGGGATAAAGCAGGGAGCCTGATATTGTCAATTCCGACGTTCACGTCGGCTCAAATAGCGATCGTACCACCGTCGATCGGGATTACCGCGCCGGTCATGAAGCTCGAGGCCTTCGATGCCAAAAGCAGGGCGAGGCCCATGATCTCGTCCGTCTCGGCAATGCGGCCGAGCGGCACCGTGTCGGCAAAGGCCTTTTCCACCTCCGGTTCGCGGATGCGGCCGCCGGCGATATTGGTGCGGAAGGGGCCGGGCGCGATGCCGTTGACGAGCACGTTATAAGGCGCCAGCTCCCACGAGGCCTGCTTGACGAGATTGACAACGGCGCCCTTGCTGGATGCATAGGCGTAACCGGTCATCGGATCGCCGCGCATGCCGGCGATCGAGGCGATTGCGACAATACGGCCTTGTCTCTGTTTCTTCATATGCCTGGCGGCGGACTGGATGGCGACGAAAGTGGCGGTGAGGTTCACATCCACCACCCGGTTCCACAGCTCGTCGCTGACATTTTCGATCGCTCCCGCTTCCGTGCGGGAATTCGGCCCACCGCTGATGCCGGCATTGGCGACGAGGATATCGAGATGCCCGTGTTTTTCGGCAATGCCATCGATGGTGTTGCGCAGGCTCGCGCTATCGGAGACGTCGACCTGATGGCTTTCGGCGGAAAAGCCCTGGCCGTTCAGCCATTGGTAAGCGGCGGCAAGCGTCTCGGGGTTGAGATCGAGCAGCGCCACATGCGCGCCATTGGCCGCCAGCGTCTTGGTGATGGCAAGGCCAAGGCCGCTCGCCGCACCGGTGACGACGGCGATTTGGCCTTTGAGATCGAATAGTTTTTCGGCCTGCATTTTTTCTCCTCCCTTAGTCTCCTGGGCGCCGTGGCAGCCCCTCACCCCGCCTCCGCTACGCTCGGCGACCCTCTCCCCGCACGCGGGGCGAGGGGGAGCGGCGACGGTGCGGCATATCCCTTCTCCCCGTCAAGAACGGGGAGAAGGTGGCGTTAGCCGGATGAGGGGCGGACGGTGGTCGCCCACGCCTGATCAAGCAAAATCACCCACCCAAGCGGCTCCAACCTTGTATGCAATTGTCGAAGATGCAAGTTAGAAATTTGCTATTATCAATCAAAATTTGACAGAGTCATATTGACCCTCCCCGAAAGGTTATACAGATTGCCGCCATTCGCGGGTGCAGAGGAGCGCCTGCCTTAACGGTCGTCAGGTCCCGGGGAGGGTGAAACACCGATGAGCTTTACCGAAAGCTTTGAAACCGTCACCGGAACGAAGATCCGGCTGATGCGGGGAGGCAAGGGCGCTCCGCTGCTCTTCCTGCACGGTGCGAGCGGCGCCTCGCGCTGGCTGCCCTTCATGGAGCATCTTTCCGAAACCCATGAGGTGATCGTGCCGGAACATCCCGGTTTCGGCGCCTCCGACGATCCGGAATGGCTGGACAATATTTCCGACCTTGCCTTCTTTTATCTGGATGTCCTCGACCATCTCGGCCTGGAGAAGGTCAACCTGGTCGGCCAATCGATCGGCGGTTGGCTGGCGGCGGAGATCGCCGTCCGCAATGCGACGAAACTCGGCTCCCTGACTGTCGTGGCGCCGGCCGGTATCCGGGTGAAGGGCGTGCGCAAGGGCGACGTCTTCATGTGGAACCCGGAGGAGACCGCCCGCAACCTCTTCCACGACCAGGCGTTTGCGGAAGCGATGCTGGCCGCCCCGCCGCCGTCGAAGGAAGGGATGGAAATCCTTCTCAGGAACAAGCTCACGTCGGCCAAGCTCGCCTGGGAGCCACGTTTCCTCAATCCGCACCTGCACAAGTGGCTGCATCGGATTCCGGTGCCGACGCTGATCGTCTGGGGCGGCGACGACAAGGCGATGCCGGTCGGTTACGCCCCAGCCTGGCGCGACCTCATTCCCAATTCGCGGCTCGAGATCGTCGAGAATTGCGGACATGTGCCGCAGATCGAAAAGGCCGACCGTTTCGTTGAACTGGTCAATGGCTTCATCGGGGAGGTTACGCGATGAAATTCTACTTCATGCACCTGATGCCCTATGCGGATCTCGATCTGTCCTATGACGAAAAGCACAATTCCGCCTGGGTCACCCTGCCGAACACCTATTACGATCCGAAGAAGGGCCACCAGCTCTACAATCGTTACCTGGACGAGCTCGAATATGCCGACCAGCTCGGTTTCGACGGCATCTGCGTCAACGAGCACCATTCGAACGCCTATGGCCTGATGCCGATCCCGGGCGTCATGGCCGGGGCGCTCGCCCGCCGCACCAAGAACGTCAAGATCGCCATTCTCGGCCGGGCGCTGCCGCTCCTCAACAACCCGCTGACCGTGGCGGAAGAATTCGCGATGGTCGACAACATTACCGGCGGCCGCCTGATCGCCGGCATGGTGCGCGGCATCGGCGCCGAATACCATTCCTGGGGCGTCAACCCTGCCTTTTCACATGAGCGGTTCCAGGAAGCCCATGACCTGATCCTGCAGGCCTGGACGCAACCCGGCCCGAGCGTCTTCGAAGGCAAGCACTACAATTTCGAATACGTGAACGTCTGGCCGCGGGTCTACCAGGACAATCCGCATCCGCCGATCTGGATCCCCAGCCAGGGTTCCAGCGAAACGATCGAGTGGGCGGCCCACCCGGACCGCAAATACACCTATCTCCAGACCTTCGCCTCGGTCTCCACCGTCGCCCGCTACATGAAGATGTATAAGGACGTTGCGGCCGGCTACGGCTACGAGGCGACCGAAGATCAGCTCGGCTGGTCGCTGCCGCTCTATGTCGCCGAGACCGACGAGATCGCCCGCCGCGAAGCCAAGGAGCATATCGAGGCCTTCCTGCAGAAGTTCCTGCGCATGCCGATGGAGATGCTGCTGCCGCCGGGCTACACCTCGGTAAAGTCGATGGTCGGGGCGATGTCGGCCAAGGCCGGCCATGCGATGAAGCAGACGATCGACAGCGTCATCGAAGAGGGCAAATTCATCTGCGGCAGCCCGGCGACGGTGCGCGAGAAGCTGGAGGAGTACCAGGCCCAGATCGGCTTCGGTCACCTCTTGACGCTCCTGCAGTTCGGTACCCTACCGGCCGAGCTAACCCGTAAGAACATGGAGATCTATTCCAGGGAGGTCATGCCATATCTGCGCAACGCGACATCCAGGACGGCGGCTTGAGGGGGGCGCCGATTTGATGAGTTTGGTAACGCTATGAAGCCTTTGGGCGTAGCCATATCACCCAAGGTTCAGCTTGATGTGCGGTTGTGAATGCCGTCATTTGAGGCGTAGGACCGCGCAATTGTCACCCCCCAGTCGATGCGGTCTCAGCGGCCGGCGCCCCAAAAAAGCCGGCCGCTACCCCCTCGGGGCTATACCCCTTGCGCTAGGTCCTTTGGACGAGTTGAGGACTTCGCAGTCGGGAGTACAATGACTGCATCCTAAGCCGAACGTAGAAGAGGTACCGGCTTAGGAGAGGCCCGCGCAGGGGGAAAAAGGCGCGGGCCTTTTTATTTTTGCAGTACGACATCGAAAAGATGATGCTATTTGCCAAATTCCATGCATGTTCGCCGCGGGCTGGGGCGAGACATGATTCCAAAAAACGACGACGCGTGCTCGGATGATTTTCCGAACGGAGACGGTTATCCGGAGCTTACCGATGACGAACTTGAAAAGTTCGTCCCCGTGCTGATCGAGGCACTTACATTTCCACCTCCGCCGATCGGCTGGAAGCCGGGCGACGGAGGCTGAACAACCTCCCTTCAACGTGTCCATAGGCTCGATCTCCCATTGATCGTGCATTCGACGATGACCGAATGCATAGCTGTGTTTTTCGCATGAGGTCTGTGTTAGGAGGCCTCACGCAAGACAATGAGACACGCCGATGCTTCCCTGGATCCAGCTTGACCGTGCAACCATTCCCGGCGAGGGCGGCGAATTGCGCCTAAAGCAGCGCGGCGCCGAATTTTCGATCTTGCTCGGCTCGACGGAGTTGATGAACAGCCGGCTGAGCGGTTCGGAAGAGGCGCTGGCGACGCTCTCCTGCGAGCGGATCGCCGGGCGGAAGAATGCCCGGATGCTGATCGGCGGCCTCGGCATGGGATTTACCCTGCGGGCGGCCTTGGGCGCTTTGCCGGAGGATACCAGGGTCACCGTCGCGGAACTGGTACCGGCCGTGGTCGACTGGGCGCGGGGGCCGATGGCGGAATTTCACAAGGGCACGCTCGACGATCCGCGTGTCGATATTCATGTCGGCGATGTCGGGGCGCTGATCCGGTCGCGCAACGGCGCCTACGATGCGATCCTGCTCGATGTCGACAACGGCCCCGACGGGCTGACGCGGGCCTCCAACGACAGCCTTTATAATCACGCCGGGCTCCGGGCCGCCAAGGCTGCACTGCGCGAAAATGGCGTCCTGGCCGTCTGGTCGTCGGCGCCGGATGCCGCCTTTACCCGCCGGCTGCGGGATGCGGGGTTTGCCGCCGAGGAAATCTTTGTGCGCGCCAATGGCAAGCGCGGCGGCCGCCACGTCCTGTGGATGGCGACCAACCGGTAGCAGGTCGGCAACGGCCAGTCGGCGGGAGCTTCGAAGAGAGCGGCACTACCGCACTCATTTTGCCCCGTCTTCATGCTCAAGCGAGCCGGAGGCAGACGGCAAAAGCGAAAAGAGGTGAGCGTTCATTGCCGCCTGCGCCCATTCGGGATTGCGGGCCTTGAGCGCCGCGAGGATTTCCCGGTGCTGGGCATGGGTGCGGCGGGTGCGCACCTCGACCGGCTCCGAGTAACGGTTGAAGATCGAGGCCGGCAGTTCCAGCGAAGAGGCCAGGATCTTTTCGAGCCGCGGGCTTTCGGCGGCGGCGGCGATCACCGCATGGAATTCGGCGTTGAGCCTGTCGAAACCTTCGAGGTGCTCGTTCCAGCCGAGTTCCTCGAACTGGGTCTCCATCAGCCGTTCCAACTCCTGCAGCCGCTGCAGGTCGGCTTCCGAAATGCGTGTGGCGGCGCGGCTGGTCGCATGGCCTTCGAGAATGGCGCGTAACCGAAAGATCTCGATCGCGTCGTCGAGCGAGAAATCCGCGACGATCCCCCGCCGGTAACGTTCCAGCACCACCAGGCCCTCAGCGCTCAGCCGGTTCAACGCCTCGCGGATCGGCGTGCGGGACACCCCGATCGCGGCGGCAAGCTGGTTTTCGAGCAGCTTGTCGCCGGAGCGCATCTCGCCGGTGAGGATCAGATGCCGGATACGGTGATAGGCAGTTTCGACAGCGCTCTGCGTTGCCCCGTCCTTGGCATCGTCTCTGGTTGTCTCCTTGGTCAAGCGGCCACCTTTTCCTTGTCGTGATGATGATGCGGGAAAATATGACAATCGTCTATCGTCAAAAAGTGTATACCAGACTAGCGTGGCAAGCTCTTATACGATGGTTATGCCTTGACTTCCGCATTAAAGGTATACAAAGATTTCTTCAGGAGGCCTGACAAGGCAATCGGCTACGGCCGAGGGAGGAGACCACCATGACTCAAACCCGCAAACCTTTTATCGTCGGTATCGGCGGAACCCAGCGCCCCGGCTCGAGCTCCGAGCTCGCCCTGCGCCATTGCCTTGCCGCGGCCGAAAAGGCCGGCGCGGAAACCGACCTCATCTGCGGCACGGCGCTCGAACTGCCGCTCTTCGATCCGGGCGTGACGGACCGCACGCCGGCCGCCCTTAATCTTCTTCAGTCCCTTCGTCGCGCCGACGGCATCGTCATCGCAACGCCGAGCTATCACGGCGGCATGTCCGGCATGATCAAGAACGTCATCGACTATACGGAAGACATGCGCGAGGACGCCCGCTCCTATTTCGAGGGCCGCGCCGTCGGCTGCATTATCTGCGCCGCCGGCGACCAGGCGCTCGGCTCGACGCTGATCGGGCTGCGCTCGATCGTGCATGCGCTGCGCGGTTGGCCGACCCCTTACGCGGCGACCATCAAATCCAACGAAAAACCTTTCGTCGACGGTAAACCGGCCCGCCGCGAGGTCGCCCAGCCGCTCGAAATCGTCGCCTCGCAGGTCGTCAGCTTCGCCGAAATGATGATGGCAAGCTGCGTCGAAGATGCCGCGCCGCGCCTCGTCGCCAGCAACTGATCCAATTTCAATCACCATCGTCGGATCCGTTGCCCTCATCCGGCCGCGGTCCCAGCGGAGCTTTCCATGAAGTTCAACTTCTTCCACCTGATGCCTTATCCCGATTACAACAAGCTGCCGCATGAATGGCCGGTCAGCACCCACGGGATCGACAGCACCCGCATCCAGGCGCTCTACAACGAGTATATCGACGAGATGGTCGATGCGGAGAATTACGGTTTCGACTGGGTGGGTTGCAATGAGCACCATTTCAGCCCCTACGGCCTGATGTCGAACCCGAACCTGATCGCCGGCGCGCTCGCCCGCCAGACGTCCAAGGCGAAGATCGCCATCGTCGGTAACCTGCTGCCGCTGCTGAACCCGGTCCGCGTCGCTGAAGAATATGCGATGATCGACGTGATGTCGGGCGGCCGCCTCGTCGCCGGCTTCCTGCGCGGCATCCCGCACGAATACATCGCCTACAACATCCCCCCGAGCGAATCCCGCAGCCGGCTGCGCGAGGCGACCGAGCTGATCATCAAGTGCTGGACGGAGGACGAGCCCTTCGGCTGGGAAGGCGAGCACTATCAGTTCCCGGCTATCTCGATCTGGCCGAAGCCGATCCAGAAGCCGCATCCGCGCATCCTGATGTCCGCCAGCAACGCGGAATCGGCCGAATTCGTCGCCAAGATGCGCGCCATCATGGGCATCACGCTGATCCAGGATCTGTCGATCGCCAAGGCTGCTGTCGAGAATTTCAAGAAGACCGCCCGTTCCTATGGCTGGGAACCGACGCCGGACGATATCCTGGTCGGCCAGCAGATCTGCATTGCCGATACGGACGAGGAGGCCAGGCACCACATGGCCGCCGCCCAAACCTATTTCCACCAGACGCTGATGCGCCCGCAGCGCTCCGCCCAGCAGCTCGTGCTCGGGCAGAGCCGCTACTACACCGAGGCCGACGCCGGCGAAAACTTCCAGAAGCGCCTCGCAACGTTGCGCGGCCGTACGGTGGAAGAACAGATCGAAGCCGGTTCGATCATCTGCGGCAGCCCCCAATCGGTCATCCGGCAGATCAAGCGCCTGCGCCAGGAACTCGATTGCGGCCTGCTGAACCTGACGATCAAGGTCGGCAACATGCCGGGCAGCGTCGTTCGCCGCGGCATGGAACTGTTCCGCGACCGCGTCGCCCCCGAAGTCGCTGGCCTGTAAGAGGAGTTTGATCCATGAGCTTTGAACTGAAGACGATCGAGCTTTCCCGCGGCAGGCTCTCCTATCATGTCGGCGGCACGGGGCAGCCGGTTGTCTACCTGCATGCCGCCGGCGGCGTGATGCTGACCGAGCCGCTGAAGGCGCTTATCGCGAACCACACGGTCTATGCGCCGGTCTGCCCGGGCTTCGACGGCACCGAGGGCAACGAAAACCTGAAGACGGTGCGGGACTGGGTGGCCATGGTCGCCGAGTTCGCCGAAAAGCTGGTCGGCCCGCGGTTCGATGTGATCGGCTCGTCCTTCGGCAGCTGGTCGGCTTTGTGGCTCGCCGCCGAGCACCCGAAAATGGTCGACCACCTGATCCTCGGCGTCCCGGCCGGGTTCCGCTTCGAGGGCAAGGGCGGGCTTCCCGCCGATCCGGACGCGCGCTTCAAGGCGCTCTACGCCCATCCGCAGAAGATCAAGTCGACGCCGAAATCGCCTGAAGTGATGGCCAGCAACGGCAAAACCTACGAGCGCCTCGCGAACGACATTCAGGTTGACGAGGCACTGAGTGCGCGCCTGCCCTCGATGGAGGCGGTGACGCTGATCCTGCTCGGCACCGAAGACAAGGTCGTGCCGGCGGAGGCCGGTGCGCACCTGAAGCGCAACATCCCGACCTCGCAGCGCGCCTTCATCTTCGACGCTGCCCATTCGATCGAGGTCGACCAGCCGGAACGTACGCTGCGGCTCTGGACCGACTTCCTGAAGCGCGGCCCCGGCTACGTGCTCAACCAGGGGGCCTGATGCCGCCTGAGGCGATACCCTTCCCAGGGGAAGCTTGGCCCAGACCTCGGTCTGGGCCTTTTTTCTTGTAGGGACATTGCGTTTTCCCTCATTCCGGTGGGCGCTCGGCTGTCGTCGAAAGAGAAAGGCTTTACAGGCAATTTTCGCAAGCTGTAATTTTCAACATTGACGGATATAATGTGTCTATTATGAATTGATTTGCGTTTCGCTTCAGGAAGGCCCAAGAGCCGCATGCGGAATGCCATCGTCCGGGATATGTGGGACGATGTGAATGGGAGGAATGGCATGATCGGTGAAGACGTCAGGCGCAAGGAAGATAACCGGTTGATCACCGGCAAGGGCCAGTATGCCGACGACCTCAAATTCGAGAACACGGCCTATGCCGCCTTCGTGCGCTCGCCGCATGCCCATGCGATCATCCGCGGCATCGACACGTCGGCTGCCCGCGACATGCCGGGCGTGCTCGCCGTGCTGACCGGCGAGGATATCGTAGCGGCCGGCATTGCGCCGATCCCGCACGCGATCGGCAGTTCGCAGTTCGGCTCCGACATCCGCATCAAGAACCATGACGGCACCGAGCGTGCTCGCACCCATCACCAGGCGCTGCCGACCGACCGTGCCCGCTTCGTCGGCGAGGCGGTGGCCATGGTGATCGCCGAGAGCACCAATCTCGCCAAGGATGCCGCCGAAGCCATCGAAGTCGACTGGGAGGAACTGCCCGCGGTTGTGCGCGGCGTTGACGCGCTGGAAGAAGGCGCGCCGCAGCTCTGGGACCATGTTCCGGGCAACAAGGCGATGGACGGCGAAGTCGGCGACAGGGCCGGCACCGCAGAGGCATTCGCCAAGGCCGCCCACGTCCTCGAATTTACCAGCTGGGCGCAGCGCGTCACCGGCGTCCACATGGAGCCGCGTTCCTCCGCTGCGGAATACGACCCGGAGACCGGCAAATTCACCATCCACGCCTCCGGCGGTCATGGCGTGGTGATGATGCGTGAGCAGATCGCTGCGTCTCTCGGCGTCGAAATGGCCTTCGTGCGCGTCGTCGCGCCCCGCGATGTCGGTGGCAATTTCGGCACCCGCAACGCCACCTATCCGGAATTCGTGCTGCTGCCCTATGCCGCCAAGCTCACCGGCCGGCCGGTCAAGCACCAGGCGGAACGCATCGAAGCCTTCCTGTCGGATTTTCAGGGCCGCGACCTGCATGTGAAGGCCAGGCTTGCGCTCGACGAAAACGGCAGGTTCCTTGCCTTCCATTCGGTCAATACCAGCAATATCGGCGCCCATACGGTGTCCTACACGCCCCTCAACAAGGGCATCCAGCTGATGACCAGCCTTTATCGGGTGCCGGTCGCGCATGTGGAATTCCGCGCGGCGATGTCGAATACCGTGCCAACCATCCCCTATCGCAGCGCCGGCCGCCCCGAAGCCATGTACATCATCGAGCGGATGATCGACCTTGCCGCCCGCAAGTTCGGTTTCGACCGGGTGGAGCTACGGCGCATCAACATGATCCCGGAAGAGGCCTCTCCCTATTCCAACCCGATGGGCGTCATTTACGACAATGGCGACTATATCGGTTGTATGGACAAGGTGCTCGAGATGGCCGACTGGAAGGGCTTCGAGGCGCGCCGCGCTGAAGCCCGCAAACGCGGCATGTATCGCGGCATCGGCCTTTCCAACTATATCGAGGGCACCAGCGGCGTGCCGCGCGAGCGCGCCGAAATCACCATCGATCCGACCGCCGGCATCGTTGACGTCGTGATCGGCACCCAGAATACGGGGCAGGGGCACGAGACGGCGTTTGCCCAGCTCGTCGGCTCATTCCTCGGCGTTTCCCATGAGGTCGTGCAGATCCGCGCCAGCGATACGGATTTCGTCTCGGCCGGCGGCGGTTCGCATTCCGGCCGCTCGCTGCGCTTTGCGAGCATCGTCATGCACAAGGCGACTGCCGAGATCATCGAGCGCGGCCGCAGGATCGCCGCCTTCATGCTGAACGTCGCGCCGGAAGAGATCGACTTCACCGACGGCCATTTTCGCGCCCGCGGATCGAACGGCGTCGTCAGCCTGTTCGAGGCGGCCCAGGCTGCGGAAAACGATCTCGGCCTGCCGGACGAGCTGCGGGGCACGCTTGCGGCGATTTCCGACGAGACCACCCATGGGCTTGCCTATCCCTACGGCGCTGCGGTCTGCGAAATCGAGATCGACCCGGAAACCGGGTTCTTCCATATTCCGCGTTATTCGACCGTCGACGATGTCGGCAAGGCGCTGAACCCGATGATCGTCGATGGCCAGACCCATGGCGGCATCGTCCAGGGTGTCGGCCAGGCACTTTTCGAATGGTCGCATTACGACCAGGAGACCGGCCAGAATCTGTCGGCCACCTTCATGGACTATCAGGTGGCACGTGCTTCCGATTTCCCGAGCTTCGACACCCATATCAGCGAAGTGCCGGCCAAAAGCCATCCGCTCGGTTTCCGTCCGGGCGGCGAGGGTGGTACGACACCGTCGCTCGGCGTGACGATCAACTCCATCACCGATGCGCTCGCCGATCTCGGCGTCACCCATATCGAAATGCCGGCAACGCCCTCCCGTATCTGGGGAGCGATCCGGGCGGCAAAAGCCAAACAAGAAGCGTGAGGAGAAAACATTGTCCGACGTCCTGATCAATATCCGGGGGAACGTCCTCGAGATCACTCTCAACCGTCCCGACAAGGGCAATGCGCTGACGCCCGAGATGGCGCAGGCCATCACCGCTGCGCTGAAATCCCTGTCGCCGGAAACCCGCGTCGTGCTGATGAACGCCAAGGGCGGCGATTTCTGCACCGGCCGCAGCGCCGCCATGCCGGCTGCGGGTTCTCGTGCCACCGCGCTCGACCTGCGCACCGCGATCTCCGATCCGGTCCTCGATTTTTATGAAGTGCTGCGCGAAATCCCGGTTCCGTTCATCACCGCCATCCGCGGCAGGGCCGCCGGCGTCGGCTGCGCCATCGCGGCTCTCGCGGACGTGGCGATCGCCGCCGAAAGCGCCAGTTTCCAGGTGCCGGAAATGAACCACGACATCGCCCCGACGCTGGTACTCAACGCGCTCGCCGACCGGGTTTCCCGCGCTACGCTTTCCCGCATGGTGTTCACCCGCGACGTGATCCCCGCGACCGAAGCCAAGATGCTCGGCATCGTCGGCATCACCGTCGCCGACGCCGGCATCGACGCGGAAGTGGAACGCGTGGTCGGCCAGCTCGAGAAGAACTCGGTGCCGACCGTTCGCGGCATCAAGGCCTTCCTCTCGATGAGCCCGGAAACCTCCTTCGCCTCCCGCAAGGAACTGGCCGCACTGATCAACTGCGTTGCGACGGCGGAAAAGTTCCGCTGACATAGATCCGCAGCCAGAATCCCTTTCATCCACATACCTGCACCTTCTCGTTGGGGAGAGGGGATGCGGAATAATGCTGTCATGCCTCGGGGAGTTAAGCCTTCTGATCGGCCACCTAGTCCGAATGCTTCATTGACCGGGTGCGGACCCGGCGTAGGATCGCTTTGGGTAAAACCCATTGGGCTGGGGGCTGGCGGTATCTATGGAGGGTGCCATGCAGGAACCTGATATGCAGAAACTCGATGCACTTGTCGGTCGGCTGGTGGGCGATCTCGGCGCTGGCGTGTCCGGTGTTCTCGTCGTGCTCGGCGACCATCTCGGCCTGTTCCGGGCAATGATGGACGGACGGCTGCGATCCTCGATGGAGATCGCGGAAACGACGGGGCTGACCGAGCGCAATGTGCGTGAATGGCTCGCTGCCATGGCTGCGGCCGACTACGTCATGTTCGATGAAAAGTCGAACAAGTTCGGAATGACGCCCGAGCAGGCGATGGTTTTTTCCAATGAGGACAGCCCGGCCTTTTTCGGGGGCGCTTTCGAAATCGTCCAGTCGATGTGGATGGACGAACCGAAGGTGGAGGAAGCCTTTCGCACCGGCCGCGGGCTCGGCTGGCACGAACACAGCACCTGCCTCTTCCGGGGCACCGAGCGCTTCTTCCGGCCCGGCTACAACAGCCATCTGGTCGACGAATGGATTCCGGCGCTTCAAGGCGTCAGGGAAAAGCTGGAGCGAGGGGCGGAGGTCGCCGACGTCGGCTGTGGCCATGGCGCCTCGACGATCCTCATGGCCAAGGCCTTTCCGAAGTCGCATTTCCACGGGTTCGACTACCACGCCCCTTCCATTGAGCGGGCGAAACGCGCAGCGCAGGAGGCTGGCGTCGGCGACCGGGTGACGTTCCATCAGGCTTCGGCGAAGGAATTCCCCGGCGGCAATTACGATCTCGTCGCCATGTTCGACTGCCTGCACGATATGGGCGATCCGGTCGGAGCGGGCCGTCATATCCGCGAGACGATGGCGAAGGGTGGCACCTGGATGATCGTCGAACCTTTCGCGCATGACGGCTTGAAGGACAATCTCAACCCGGTCGGGCGCGTTTATTACGGCGCTTCGACGATGATCTGCACCCCCGCCTCCATGGCACAGGAGGTAGGCCTTGGCCTTGGAGCGCAGGCTGGGGAGATGAAGCTTCGCAAGGTGGTGCTCGACGCCGGCTATTCGCACTTCCGGCGGGCGAGCGAAACTCCATTCAACATGATCTTCGAGGTGAGAGCCTGAACTGCTTCGGGTCTACGCGGTTCCCAAGAGCGGCCGCCTAAAGCGCCAGACCTTCGGTCACCAGCGGAGCCAGCGCCTCCGTGGCCGCCGGCGAGATCTGCACGATGGCCCGTGCATCGAGATCGAACACGACGGCGACCGATTGCATCGTGCCGAATACCCGGCCGGTGAAGGGATCGACCATCCAGAAGATCAGCGACATGACGCGCTGGTCGGTTTTCTGCAATCCGCCCCAGATCTCGAAACAGTCGCCGAGACGCGGCGTTTCGCCATAAAGGATGCGGAATTCCAGCACCGCGCCGCCGACCTTGCCGGGCGGCGTTTCGGCATGTTTGCTGACGACTTGGCGGATCGGGCCGGTGAGCTGCTTCACCCCGCCGCCGACCGCGCCGATGAATTTCTGGGGGGCGAGGCGGTTGAAGGCGTCGCAGGCCTCCGGTTCGATCAGGCTCATCGCGGTGCGTTTCAGGCTGAGCGTGATTGCCCGGTCGCGCGAGGCGCTGATCGTTACCGGCTCATCGCCGGTACCGCGGGCGAGCGCCTCCCTGGGGGCGTCGACCAGCGAGATGGAAGCCTTTTCGCGGAAGGCCGCTGGCCAGGAAAGGGGCGTCTGGAGGTCGGCCGTATCCACATGGGTCAGCCGCACCCTGAAGCTCGCGGCCAGTTGGCCGGAATGGCTGTTGTAGAGCATCAGCACCGCAAACGCCGTTCTCTCGCCGATCTCGAGGAAACCGCCTGTCATATGCAGCGACGTGCCCGCATGCGCTTCGCGATGGAAACGGATATGATGTTCGTTATACGCGATCGTCGTGGCCGACGTCGGCGAGAACAGGCCCGTCAGGCCGTTGAGGCCGAACAGAACCGCGAGGCCCTCATTGGCGCGGGCGACGTAATACTGGGTGTTCCAGTGGGCGTTCTCGTCCACTTCCCATTGGCGCACGCTGCCGCGCCAAACCTCGATCATCGGGGCTTCGGGCATTTCGCCTTGTTGCGCACTCACGCCGGCTCCTCCTCCAGAACGATACGTCCCTTGACCGCACCCTTGGAGAGCCGGCTCATCGCATCGTTGATCGATGATTTCGGGATGGCTTCATAGGGAATGGCGTCAAGTTTTCCGCTTTTGGCGAGTTCCACCAGGTCGCGCAATTCCTGCAAAGACCCGGTGATGCTGCCGATCAGGCTCAGGCCCCCTTGCGCCATGCGCATGGTCGGGATGGTGAGCTGCCCGCCGAACATGCCGACCATGATGATGCGGCCGCCGCGCGCCAGCGCCGGGAAACAAAAGGCGGCCGTCTGGCTGTTGTTGACGAAATCGATGATGGTGCGCACCGGCCGGCCGACCGTATCGACGATCCTCGCCGTCACGTCGTCGCCGGTCGCAAGCACGGTTTTGTGGGCGCCGGCATCGGTTGCGATCTTCAGCTTCTCCTCGGAGACGTCGACCACGACGATGTTTTCGTGCCCGAGCGCCTTGAGGATGACGATGCCGCTGAGGCCGAGCCCGCCGGCGCCGACCACGACGATCGCCTCGTCGGGGCGCACCGGCATGGCCTTGCGGATGGCGGAATAGGCGGTGAGGCCGGAGCAGGCATAGGTGGCCGCAAGCGCCGGGTCGAGATCTCCGGTGTCAATGAGATAGCGGCTATGCGGCACCACCACATGGCTGCCGAAACCGCCGGGCCTGCGCATGCCGAGCGGCCGGCCCTGCATGCAGAGGTTCTCCTGTCCGGCACGGCAGGTTTCGCACGCGCCGCAACCGAGCCACGGATAGACGAGCCTTCTATCGCCGACCTTCACGTCCGTCGCATCGGGGCCAATGGCGGTGACGGTGCCGAGGATTTCATGGCCGAGGGTGAGCGGGCGCTTCATGCCGATACTGTCGATCGACACCTGTCTGTCGCCCATGTCGAAAATGCCCTTCCACAGGGTCAGGTCCGAATGGCAAAGCCCGCAATGGGATACCGAAACGACGACCTCCGAGCCCGCCGGCTGCGGGTTCGCCTCCTCGACCTCCCGGAGCACTTCCGATGCTTCGAATACTTGCCATGACCGCATGATCTAGCTCCTCCCAGATGTATGGAACATATCAGGGTGCCTGTTATGTGGCAATTGGGAAATGGAGTTGGGTTATGCGCTGGTTCAAAATCGTGGCGGCTGCCCAACCACGGTCGTCATCCTCGGGTCGAGTGTACGGCCTTGATACATAGCTGACAGATGTTCGGAGACATGCCTGACACTTCCGGGATGATTTGTCGGGAGGTTGGCATGGTTTGGCGGTCGAGGTCAGTTGTGGATGAGCGTTTGGAATTCTGCCGGCTGGCAGGGCTGGAGGGGGCGAACGTCTCTGAGCTTTGCCAGCGCTTCGGCATCAGCCGGCAGACGGGTTACGTCTGGCTGCGGCGCCTGCAGGCGGGCGAGCCGGTGGAGGACCGCTCTCGCCGGCCGCATGCGAGCCCGCGGCGGACCAGAGCCGATCTCGAGCGCGTGGTTCTTGATATCCGTGACGAACATCCGGCTTGGGGGGCTCGCAAGATCGCCCGCCGCCTGCAGGATCTCGGGACTGAGCCGCCGTCTGCATCCACCGTCCATGCCATCCTGGTGCGCCACGACCGCATTGGGCCGGAGACAGGCGGGCGGCCGGCGCTCGGCCGCTTCGAACGTGAGGCACCCAACCTGCTCTGGCAGATGGACTTCAAGGGCCGCACGCAGCTCGTCTCAAGCCTCTGGTGCCATCCCCTGACAATCATCGACGACCATTCCCGCTTCGCCGTCGGGCTCGAAGCCTGCGCCGACGAGCGCATGCAGACCGTCCGCGGCCGGCTGGAGCCCATCCTGCGCCGCCACGGCCTGCCTATCGCCATCTATACCGATAACGGCAATCCATGGGGCACCGGCGTGCCCAACCAATGGACGAGGTTGCGTGTCTGGCTGCTCAAGCTCGGCATCGACCTCATTCATGCCAGGCCCTACCACCCCCAGGGCCGCGGCAAGAACGAACGTTTCCACCGCAGCCTCAAGGCCGAGGTCTTCGACTTCGCCGCGTTCGCCAGCCACACCCAAGCGCAACGAGCCTTCGATCGCTGGCGCGACATCTACAACCATTGTCGCCCCCACCAGGGTATCGACATGGCCGTGCCGGCCAGCCGGTACAGACCTTCACCGCGCCCGTTTCCCGACCGCCTGCCCGAACCGGCCTATGACAGCTCGGAGATCGTGCGCCGCGTCGGATCAACCAAGGGCTATGTCAGCTTCAAGGGACGCTTCTGGCGCGTGCCAAATGCATTCAGAACCGAATGCCTCGCCATCCGGCCGCTCCAGCGCGACGGCCTCTACGGCGTCTTCTTCGGCGCAACACAGGTCGCAAAAATCGACCTCAAAAGCCAGCACTGATTGTCAGGCATGTCTCCGAACATCTGTCAGCTATGTCCCCGGGCTTTACACTCGACCCGAGGATCCAGCGCCGCGTCTGCGGCGAAGGGCTCTTTTCACGCGAAGGACTTCGCGTGGATGGATCCTCGGGTCGAGCCCGAGGATGACGACGGAGAGGTTGGATAGCTGCGGAGAGGTTGGGATGGCTCTCCATAAAGGAAAGGAGAACGAGGGCAGCTTAGGGCCGCCGTATCGAGTCCCGCTACTCCACGTTCTCCTGCCCCTCGATCGCCGCCTCAGCGCCGGCAATCGCCTTGTCGAGCAGTTCCAGAAACGCTTGCCGCTCCTCGACGGACAAAAACCGCAGCAGGTCGGCCTCGTGCTGCGGCAGCGAGGTTTCCACCAGTGCGGCGGCGTCCAGCCCGGCCTTGGTGAGCCGCAGTTCGGAGACGCGGCCGTCATCGGCGGCGCGGTCGCGTTCGACGAGTTTAAGTTTGATGAGGGGGCTAAGCGTCTGGACCAGGGTCGGCGGTTCGATGCGCAGCCGCCTTGCGAGCGCGATCTGGCTGATGCCGGGATAACGGCGGATCAGGAGCAGCACGCCACCCTGGACCGGGGTGACCGCAAGCGAGCGAGCGCGAAACCAGTTCTGCCAGTGGATGCCGAACAACGCCTGCAGGCGGCGGATGCGGATGCCGACGACACCGTCGAGAAGGACGGCATGGCCATCTCTCTCTGCCGGTGCATTCGGTTCCAAACTCATGTCTTGTTCCAGTTGCCGTAGACTTTCACGTCCATCGCGCCGATGCCTTCGAACCTGCCGTGCAGCACGTCGCCGGGAGCGATCGGTGCGACGCCTTCCGGCGTGCCGGTCATGATGATGTCGCCCGGATAGAGCGTGTAGGCCTTGCTGGCGAATTCGATCAGCTTCTGGACGTTGAAGATCAGCATGCTGGTGTTCGATTTCTGTCGGCTCTCGCCACCGATCGTCAGTTCGAAATCGAGATTGTTCGGGTTCGGGATCTCGTCTGCGGTGACCATATACGGTCCGAGCACGCTGAACGTGTCGAGCGACTTGCGGTAGCTGCGCTCTTCAGGGCCGCGGATGGTGATGTCGTAACAGATCGCGTAACCGGCGACGTAATCCAGCGCATCGGCTTCCGACACGCGAAAACCTTTTTTGCCGATGATGACGGCGAGCTCGATCTCATGGTCGGTGCGGCGATCCGCCCAGTCGACGACGATGCCTTCCGAGGGGCCGACCAGCGAGCTCACCGCCTTCAGGAACACGCCGGCCTCGGCGATCGGCTTGATCTTCATGCCGTGATGCAACTGGTCGCTGTCCAGCACTTCGTCGAGATGCAGCCGGTAGTTGACCGGGGCGCCGACGATCTTGCCGGGATTGGCGATCGGGCTGAGAAGCGCGACTTCGGACAGCGGCTTCGAAGCCGCGGTCTTCGCCATCTCCTCCATGACTGGCCGCAGCTCGGCGAAATGGGCCATGAACTGGTCGCCATGGGGGAAGGGGTAACGGTAGTTCGGCAGGCGATCGAGGACGCTGGTGACATCCTTCACCTGATCGCCGACGACCACGCCGAGACGATTATCGTCGTAGCGGCAAAAACGCATGATTTCTCTCCCTGATGTCGTTCGCTCAGACGCGGGTGCGGTCTTCGCGGAAATAGCCCAGCTTCTCCTGCGCCACGCGGTCGGAGAAGCAGAATACGACGACGTCCTCGTTGGCTTTGAACGAGCGCCACGACCAGCCGGGCACGACGATCACGTCCTTGGGGCCGAAGTCGAAGGTTTTGGCGCCGATCGTGATCGAGCCGGTACCTTCGGCGATGCACATGACGATATGATCCGTGGAGCGGATCTTCGCCGTTTCCATGCCCTTCGGGAAATGGCTGAGCCAGGCGGACATGGTCGGCATCGTCCAGCCGCCGTCGATCGGGTTGGCATAGCGCAGCGTCGTGCCGATATGGGCGTCGATTTCTTCGCCACGCGAGGCGTGGTAGAGGGCTTCGCGGCTGCGCTCATAGGGATAGTTGAAGATCGGCGTCGTCTGGCCATAGGGGCTGGCGCCGCCGATCGGCAGCATGCCGGAACCGAACCGGGCAAGCGAGTCGCCTTCCGGCCGAAGCAGTTCCTGCTCGGTGTCATTGGAATCCTCGCGGAACACCGCTTCGAAGAAGGCGATCATCGGCACGTCGAGACCGTCGAGCCAGGCGGCCGGGTCGGAACCGTCATTGCCGTGGTCGTGCCAGGCCCAGACGGGCGTGATGACGAAATCGCCAAACGCCATGCGGGTGCGCTCGCCGCCGACGGTCGTATAGGCGCCCGAACCTTCCAGCATGAAGCGCAGCGCCGACGGCGTGTGGCGATGAGCCGGCGCCACTTCGCCCGGCATGATGATCTGGATGCCGGCATAAAGCGTCGAGGTGGCGCGCGACTGGGTCGGGAAGGCCGGGTTCTCGAGGATCAGCACCCGGCGCTCGGCCTCTTCGGCGGTCAGCAGGCTGCCGGATTCGAGGATCAGCGGGCGGATGTCATCGTATCGCCAGCGATGCGCCTGCGCCTTCGAAGTCGGCTCGGGCGGCAGCATGCCCTTCATCACTTCCCAGAGGGGGGCCATATTGTGCGGCTTGAGCCGCGCATAAAATTCTTCCCGTTTCGCAACGGTGGTGGCATCGATCTCGCGCATGAAATCCTCCTCCTCGGCTCCTCCAGCCGAAGATCGTAAGGTATACTAATTAATTTGGGGAGGTCAATTGCATTGGGATTGCCGCGGGCTCTCCTGATCTCCTCCCTTTGTGGGGGAGATCCGCCTATCGTCCCGCCGTGCTCTTCGCCCGCGTCGGCTTCGGTGGCGCGGGCGGCTTGACCTTGTCCTCGCCCTTTGCCCCGCGGCCGGGTGCGCCGAGCCGTTCGGAAAGCCGGTGGGCGGCTGCCATCAGGGCGTCGATCGTCGGTTTCTTGCGGGGGCCGGCGAGCTGTTTGTCGGAACCGAGCACGGTCATGGTCGCGACGATCCGGCCGCTATAATCGAAGACCGGCGCGGCGATAGCGGCGAAGCTCGAATTGATGCTGTTGACCGTCATCGCATAACCTTGGTGGCGCACGGTCTCGATGATCTTCTGGATTTCCTTGGTGCTGGTAACGCGCGGCGAGAGCGAGGCCGCGTCATCCGACGAATCCCGCTTGGCCGCGGCAATTTCGTCCTGCCGCACCGCCATGGTCTCGCTCTCGTCGAGATAGGTGAGGAAGACCTGGCCGGTCGCCGAGGTCAGGAGCGGCAGCACGTAGCCGAGGCGCACGGCAAGCGATCCCTGCCGCTCGCCGTCCACCTTGGAAACGATGCCCGGGCCGCGATCGCCCCAGAGTGAAAGATAGGTGGCGAAACCGGCGGTGCGCTGCAGCGCTGCGAGCTCCTCGCGGGCGAATTCCACCACGTCGAGCTGGCGGATGGCCGACAGGCCGAGCTGGATCGCGAAACGGCCAAGCCCGTAATGCCCGGTGACAGGATCCTGGAAGGCGACGCCCTCCTTGACGAAGCTGACGAGGTAGAGATGCGCCTTGCTGGGCGGCATGCCGGCGGCGGCGGCGATATCGCGCAGCGGCAGCGGGCCGTTCGCCGCCTCCATGGCGCGAATGACCTGGAAGCCGACCTCGATCGATTGAATGCGGCGCTGGGTCCATTCCACCGGCGCCTTGGTCTTATCTGACGGCATCCTAAATCCCCTGTGTTCCCAGTTGATTATATTTATATCTGTAGCAGGTCGAGCCCGCTTTAAACGTAGTTTTCCACAGCCCGGAAGGCGGCGGCCAGATCATTGGCATCGAGCATCCGCTCCTGGTTGACCAGGAACGGGCTTTTTGCGCAGGCTGCGCCAAGATTTTCGATCGCCGTATCGCCGATATCGGGCATGCCGAGGTCGACAAGCCGGCGCGGCATGCCGATCTCGTCATAGAAGCCGAACAGCGTCGTCAGTTCGTCCTCGGGGCGGCCTTCCGCCATTGCCTGCACCAGCGTGCCGTAGGCTGCATGTTCGCCATGCAGCGAGTGTTTTCGCACCGGCTCGATCGCCCCGAGCTCGGTCGCGACCGCATGGGCGATGGAGAGGCCGGTGTTTTCGAAGGCGACGGCGCTGAGCCAAAGGATGGCCTCGACGACGGCTTCGAGATCCGGCGTCACTTGGCCGGTGCCGGCCACCCGCACGGCACCCGGTCCGTGTTCGAGCAGCATCCGGTAACAGACGTCGCCGAGCATCACGCCGGTCTTCAAGGGCCGCGTGCCCTGCTTGGAAAGGCCGGTGCCCTTCCAGGCGCCTTCCGTCTCGAATTTTGCGGTCAGCGCATCGCCGATGCCGCCGAGCAGCAGCCGGGCAGGCGCCCTGGCGATGATCGCGGTGTCGACGATCACGAAGGCCGGGTTCTGGTCCATCTGCTCGACGGCGACCATCCTGTGATGGTCGTCATAGATGACGATGCCGCGGGTCGAGGGCGCATCGGTGGACGCGACCGTCGGCACGCTGACAAAGGGCAGACCGGTGCGGCGAGAGGCACCCTTGGCGACGTCGAGCGTGCGCCCGCCACCGATACCGACCACCACTTCGCCGCCCCTGGCGCGCACCATTTCGGCCAGGCGGTCCATTTCCCTGTGGGTGACATCCGCGTCGAAGGGGATGACGGTTGGCGTGATATCCTGCCGGTTCAGGGTCTCGGTGAGATCCGCCTCGATATGCGGAAGCACCACGGCGTCGCAAATCGCCACGACCGAACGGCCGAGCGTCGCCGCCTTTTCGCCGAGCTGGCTCAGGGCTCCCGGGCCTTGAATATAAAAGGCCGGCGCCCGGAATATACGTGTCATGCCTCCCCCCGGAATGCTGTAACGCCGAATGCTGTACAACATTATCAAAGGAAATGGGAGTTTGGCTAAGGTCTTATTGACTTGGGGTCGATTACTCCGGTCGGCCTGGAGTTCACACGAGATCGGCGAGGTAGGTGTTTTCCGCCCTCGACCGGGTGTAGGCCGCCGGATCGACCTCGGCGATGATCAGGGCTTCGCCCTCGGCGGGCGCCTCGGCAATCAGCTTGCCGTCCGGTGCCGCGATCCGCGACAGGCCGGCATAGGCGAACAAGTCGTCCGAACCACTGTGGTTGATATAGGCGACAAAAACCTGGTTCTCGAAGGCGCGGACCTGGATCATGTGTTCGGCGATGAACTGACCGGACCACCCGGTCGGCAACGCCGTCGGCACCACGACGAGATCGGCGCCGCCTTTCGCGAGCTGCCGGACGTTTTCGGGAAACTCGACATCGTAGCAGATCAGGAACCCGAGCCTAATGCCGCCGAGCGTTACCAGAACTTGGCGGCGGTCCTCCTGGGCGAACCATTTGCGCTCATAGGGGCCGTAGAGGTTGCATTTGCGGTAGACCGCCGTCTGCCCCATGCCGTCGGTGAAGAAGGCGCTGTTGAAGGTGTTTTCGAATGTCTTTTCGGCAAAACCGGCGACGATCGCCAGGCCACGTTTTGAAGCGATCTGCGACAACCGGCCGGTCACCTCGCCGTGCGCGGGCGTGGCGAGATCGGGAAATTTCTCCGCCGCGCCATAACCGGTCAGCGCCAGCTCCGGCGCGATCAGCAGCGCCGCGCCCATGGCGGCAGCTTCGTCAGCTGCCGCTTCGATCTTGGCGAGGTTCGCCTCGATGTCACCGACGACGGGCTGCATCTGGAAACCGGCGATTTTCATGGGCTTTTCCCTTTAGCGCTCGTCGGACATGGCGCCGAGCAGTTTCGGCAGGTCTCCGAAGCGTGCCACCAGACCGAAAATCACTGCCGCAATGACCAGGAACAGCACCGTGACCGCCGCCATGGTTGGCGTGTAGCCGTAGCGCAGCGCGTTGAAGATCTTGATCGGCAGAGTTTCCATGGTGAAACCGACGGTCATGTAGGCGACGATATATTCGTTCAGCGACAGAACGAAGGCGAAGGCATAACCCGAGACGAGATAGGGCAGGATCAGCGGCAGAACGACGGTGCGGAAAATGACCCGGTCGTCAGCGCCCATCGTCGCGGCCGCTTCCACCAGCGAACGGTCGATCGCCGAAAAGCCGAGCGACAGCGTGACAAGCGGCAGGGTGACGAAGAAGATGCCGTGGCTGATCACCGCCGTCCAGGCCTGGCCGTAGAAACCGGTGGTCGCCCAGAAGGTGAGGAGCCCAAGCGCGGTGATGACCGGCGGCAGGGTGAAGGGTGCGACACCCAAAAGCTGGAAGATGTTGGCCCAGGGGGCGACCCGCCGCCACAGGAACCAGGCAAGCGGCAGGGCGATCAGCAACGCCAGCAAAGCCGAGGAGGCGGCAAGCGTCAGCGAGGCGATCAGCGCATTGCGCCATTCGGCATTGGTAAAGATCTGGCCGTACCAGGAGAGCGAAAAGCCCTGCGGCGGAAAGGCGAGCGTCTGGCGCGCATTGATCGAGACGCCGGCGACGACGATCAGCGGGAGGGCCAGGAACAGGCCGACGACGAAGAAGAAAAGGCGGCGCAGCGCGGTCATTTCGCTTGCCTCTGCTTTCCGGCGTAAAGCGCAAGGCCCACCAGCGCCAGCGACACGAGCACGAGGAAAACGGCCATGGCGGCGGCAAAGGGCATGTTCGACTGGTAGATCGCCTGGTCAGTGATCAGCACCGACAGCGTCCACTGCTGCGGCCTTCCGAGCAGCTGCGGCAGCAGGTAGGAGCCAAGCGCGAAGATGAAGACCATGATCAGCGTTGCCAGAATGGTGTTGCGCAGCGCCGGCACCACGACGGTGAAGAAGGCCTTGACCGGTGAGGCACCGAGCGTGCGCGCCGCTTCCGTCAGCGTCGGGTCGAGGCGCACCAGCGCCGGATAGAGGACCAGAACCGTATAGGGGAAGGCCTGGTAGGTCATGGCGGTCATGACCGCCCCGAAACTCGGGGTCAGCGCCTGGGGCCTGGGCCATCAGCCCCAGCCAGACGAACAGGTTGGTAATGCCGGCGGTGCGCGAAAACAGCGTCGACCAGGCAAAGCCGATCATCACTTCCGAGAGCGACAGGATGGAGAGCAGCGCCACCAGCCAGACGATCTGGATTCTTCGCGCCGAGCGGGAGAGCAGATAGGTGAAGGGAATGCCGATCACCACGCAGGTGGCCGCAACTGCGATCGCCAGGAACAGCGAAAAGCCGAGGACCTTGCCGAAGAACAGGCTGAGGAAACGGGCATAGTTGTCGAACACGAAGGCGGGCGTATAAAAGCCGCCCTGTTCGCGCTGGAAAAAGGACACGGCGATCATCGTGGCGAACGGCACCACAAAGAACACGGTCAGCATGCCCGCCGGGAAAAAGAGCGGTCCGTAATCGGCAAGACGCTGCGGCGGTTCGCGTCTCATCTGGCAAGCACCACGCTGGTGGCCGGATCGAGCCTGATGCCGACGCTCTGCCCGACCGAGACGTCCGGCCGGTTGCGCGGCGAAGACACCGCGATCACCTGGGTGCTGCCCGCCTCCACGAAGGTTTCGATGGCGCCGCCGAGATCGCGGATGAAGGTGACGGTGCCGGCAATCGCGCCGTGGCCGGGGGCGGTGAGCTGCACATCTTCCGGCCGCACCGACAGCATGCCTTTTGCAGCACCTGCGGGCAGCGCGATGCCCTCGACCACCTCGCCGAGCACGCTGGCGCGGCCGGCGCTGTCGGCTGCGACGGGCAGGAGGTTGGTCTGGCCGATGAAGTCGGCAACGAAACTGTCGGCCGGGCGGCGGTAGATATCGACCGGGGCGGCCGCCTGGCGGATCTCGCCGCCGTTCATGACGACGACGGTATCGGCCATGGTCATCGCCTCGCGCTGGTCGTGGGTGACGACGATGGTGGTGATGCCGAGCCGCTGCTGCAGCTGGCGCAGTTCCACCTGCATCGCCTCGCGCAGTTTTGCGTCGAGCGCCGACAGCGGTTCGTCGAGCAGGAAGAGTTTTGGGGAGATCGCCAAGGCCCGGGCGATCGCCACGCGCTGCCTCTGGCCGCCGGAGAGTTTTGCCACGGAACGATCCGCGAAGCCCGGCAGATGGATCATCGCCAAGAGCTCGTCGACGCGTTTCTTCTGCACATCCTTGGCCACGCCGCGGATGCGCAGCGAATAGGCGATGTTCTCGCCGACCGTCAGGTGCGGAAACAGCGCCAGCGACTGGAAGACCATGCCGAGATCGCGCTTGTGGGTGGGTACCGCGGTGATATCGGCGCCGCCGAGCTCGATCGAGCCGCGCGTCGGAAGATCCAGGCCGGCGATCATCCGCATCAGCGTGGTCTTGCCGCAGCCGGATGGCCCGAGCAGGCAGACGAACGTGCCGTCCGGAACCGAAAGGCTCACGTCGTTGACGGCCGTGAAATTGCCGAACTGCTTCGTCACATGGTTGAGGTTCAATCCGGACATTCGGTCTCCGTACGTCTTGGCAGGGCTAGTGCCCCTCATCCGGCTGCCGCCACCTTCTCCCCGCTTGCGGGGAGAAGGAATATGCCGCACCGTCTCGGCTATCGCAAACTTGAGCGTTGGGCACGTCCCCTCTCCCCGCAAGCGGGGAGAGGGCTAGGGTGAGGGGCGGCCTTGGAGCGCGAGGCTGTGATCAGCCCGCGATCATCTCCGTCCACTTCTGGTTCAGGAAGTCGGACTTGGTCTGGTAGAGATCGTAACGCGGGATGATCGGCTCGATGTCGGAGGAGACCGAGGCGAATTCGGCGGCGGTGAGGTCGAGCAGGTCGCGCTTGACGGTCGGCGAGGTGCCGACCTTCCGCGACAGGGTCGCCTGGATGGCAGGCTGGCACATGTAGTTGATGAACGTGTGCGCTTCCTCGGTCTTCTTCGAGGCACGCGACAGCGCCCAGCAGCCACTGTCCTGGATGCCGCCTTCCTTCGGGAAGGTCGAGCGGACCGGGCTGCCTTGCGAGGCGGCAAGGCCGGTGACGTCGTGGTAATACTGGCCCATCGGGATTTCGCCCGATTTCAGCGCCTGTTCGAACTGCGCCTCGTCGCGATACCAGAGGCGGACGTTCGGCTTTACCTCCGAGAGCTTTTCGAGCGCCTTGAGGATGCCCTCGTCGGTATCCAGCGCCTTGGTGCCGCCCATGAAGGTCTTGGCGGTCACTTCGAGGAGGAAGGAGTTGGAGACCAGCGCCAGGAGGCCGAGCTTGTCGGCATTCGCCTTGTCCCACAGGGCCGCCCAGGACGTCGGGGCTTCCTTGTATGCCTGCGTATTGGTCACCAGCGTAATGTACCAGGAGACGGCGCCGATGCCGGCGATCTTGCCGTCCGGGTACTTGTTGACGAAGTGGTCGATGAGGTTCTTGGAATTCGGCAGCTTGGCTGCGTCGAGGGGCGCCCAGAGCTTGGTCGTCTGGCCCTTCAGCATCGCCACCTGCGACATCATCGAAACGTCAGCCGGAGCCGCACCCGCCTTGGCGGCCTGTTCGAGCTGAACCAGCCAGGCTTCACCGGTCGGCTCGGCGACGGATTCGATCGCGATACCGGTCGCCTTGGTGAAGTCCGGGAAGATGTTCTTGTCGAACGAATCCTTGAAGAAGCCGCCATAGACGCCGACCTTCAGCGACTTGTCCTGGGCGCGCAGCACCGAGGGCATGGCCAGCATGGAGGCGCCGGCGAGACCGGCACCGAGCACGCCGCGGCGTCCGAGTTTGGCGTTCAGAATGTCACGCATGATGTTCTCCTTTGTTTTTTAGGCCTGCCGGTGCTTTGCCGGCTGGCGAGTTCCCTTGTTGTCTGCAGTTTATGTCAGGCGCGGCCCTTCACGGAAGGGCTGAACACCATCAGGCTCAGAATTTCGAACAATATCTGAGCGCCTGCATGGGCAGTGTTGTTGGTCGCGTCATATTGCGGCGCCACCTCGACCACATCGCCGCCGACGATGTTGATGCCCTTGAGACCGCGGACCAGTTCCAGCACTTCGCGGGTGGTGAGCCCGCCGATCTCCGGCGTGCCGGTGCCGGGCGCAAAGCTCGGGTCGAGGCTGTCGATATCGAAGGAGAGATAGGTCGGGCCATCGCCGACGATTGTCTTGGCCTTCTCGATGATCGCGGGCAGCCCCATGCCGGTCACTTCCTCCGCATGGATGACGGTCATGCCGGACTCGTAGGAGAACTCCCAGAGATATTCGGCCGCACCCCGGATGCCGATCTGGATCGTCCGGGTCGGATCGAGCACGCCGTCGAGCACCGCGTTGCGGAACGGGCCGCCGTGGTGGAACTTGGTCTCGTCGAAAAAGCCGCTCGTATCGCAATGGGCGTCGATATGGATCATGCCAACCGGCGCCTTTTTGCCGACCGCCTTCAGGATCGGATGGGTGATCGAATGGTCGCCGCCGACCGAGAGCGGCAGCACGCCGGCATCGACGATCTGGCCCACCCGCTTTTCGATATCGTCATGGCTCATCTCCAGCCGGTAGCGGCTGCGGAAGGCGACGTCGCCGATATCGGCGACGTTAAGCTCATAGATCGGCGCGCATTCCATCACGTGGTTGTAGGGTCCGACACGCTCTATCGTGCGCAGCGCCCGCGGCCCGAAACGCGAGCCCGGCCGGTTGGTGACCCCGAGATCCATCGGCATGCCGACCATCGCCACCTGCAGGTCGCCGAAATCCGGGTTCTCCGCATCGAGCGGCCTGTAGGGCGCATCGAGAAGCGTGGGAATGCCCGCATAGGGCGCGACGCGGGTGCCGGCCTTGTCGAAGATCTTCTCGCCGACCTTTTTGAATTTCGGGTCAAAAATCTCGCCACCCCGGCTATCGAGGTATTTTGCGCGCAATTCGCCGAGCTTCTTCGCGTCGAATGTCATGATCGCCTCGCCTGTCTGCAGGGCCGCTTGTGCGCAGCCTAATTTTTGTTCCACCGGGCTTGCCGCCCTTGTTTTCATCATTATCCGTCAGGTGCGGGTGGAAAAGCAATTGAGATTGTTCTAGCAGTCAGTGTGAGAAAAACTCACACTTAGGTTCAATCCGAGGAATGAAATGACCAACCGGCTGCCGCCCCTCAACCCGCTTCGCGCCTTCGAGGCAACGGCCCGCCGCGGCTCGGTTTCTGCAGCGGCCCGCGAGCTCAACGTCACCCACGGCGCGGTCAGCCATCAGATCAAGGCGCTGGAAAGCTCGCTGCAGGTCTCGCTGTTCGAACGCGGCGCCAAGCGACTGAAGCTCACCTCGGAGGGCGCGCTGCTGCTGCCCGCCGTCAGCCAGGCGTTCGGCGAGATCGCCGCCGCGACCGCGCAGATGAAGCGGCCGGCGACATCGGGCGAGCTGTCGATCACCTGCGTACCGGCGCTGCTGTCCTTCTGGATCGTCCCGCGCCTCAATTCCTTCACCGAGCAGTTTCCGGGCGTCAGGCTGAAGCTCGCCGCCTCCAACGATCCGGCCGTGCTGCATTCTTCGGATGTCGACGTCGCCGTCCTTTATGGCGACGGCAACTGGCCGGACGCCTGGACGCGGCTGTGGAGCAACCTGCAGCTTTTCCCGGTCGCCAGCCCGACCCTGCTCAACAGCCGGCCGCTGCGTTCGATGCGCGATCTGGAAGACCACGTCCTACTGCATGGCGATGCGGACGGGCGTGAGTGGAACACCTGGCTTTCCGCTGCCGACGCCGTCGACCTGCCGCGCCGGCAGCAATATTTCATGGGCGACGCCCGGTTTTCGACGGAAGCGGCGCTGCATGGCCAGGGGATCGCGCTCGGCGATACGATCACCGCCAGCAAGCTGATCGCCCGCGGCGAACTAGTCGTGCCTTTCGACCTCAGCGTTCCGGCCAACGACGCCTTTTATGTCGCCTGCCGGCCGGCCATGCGCTCGGCGCCGATCGTGCGGGTCTTCATCGACTGGCTGTTCGCCTCGCTGGAGGCGGATCAGCTCGCCGAACCGCATACCTCCGCCCGCACCCTGTTGCGCAGCCGCCGCGCCTGATATCTATCCCGCACCTATTGTCCGGGCGATCAGGAGAGCGGAGTTTACCTCGTCGGCGAACCCGGCTAAGCGGGTTTCAAAAACTTGCCCCTGTTGCTCATCTATCGATTTCAGAGTGTCCGATGCTTCGCCGTTTTTTCTCATATTACCGGCCCTATCGCGGCCTTTTCATCCTCGATTTCGGCTGCGCGATCGTGTCGGGCGTGCTGGAACTGGGCTTTCCGATGGCGGTGAAGCTGTTTGTCGACCGGCTTCTCCTCAGCCAGGAATGGCTGCTGATCCTGCTCGCCTCGGCGGCGCTGCTGGTGATCTATGCGATCAATACCGGCCTGATGGCGATCGTTACCTATTGGGGCCACATGCTCGGCATCAATATCGAGACGGACATGCGCCGCGCCGCCTTCAATCACCTGCAGAAGCTCTCGTTCAGCTATTTCGACAACCAGAAGACGGGCCATATCGTCGGGCGCCTCACCAAGGACCTGGAAGAGATCGGCGAGGTCGCCCATCACGGGCCGGAAGACCTGTTCATCGCCATCATGACCTTTGCAGGCGCTCTCGCGCTGATGTTCTCGGTCAACCCGCAGCTGGCGATGATCACCGCTGTCGTCGTGCCGCTGACCGCCTGGGTCACCAGCCATTTCGGCGGCCGCATGACCCATAATTTCCGCCGGCTGTTCCAGCGTGTGGGTGATTTTAACGCCCGCATCGAGGAGAATGTCGGCGGCATCCGCGTCGTGCAGGCCTTCGCCAACGAGCAACACGAACGGAAACTGTTCGAACAGGACAACCAGAATTACCGGCGCGTCAAGCTCGACGCCTACAAGCTGATGGCGGCGAGCAGTTCGCTCAGCTATATGAGCATGCGGTTGACCCAGATGGTGGTGATGATCGCCGGCGCCTATTTCGTGCTGTCGGGCGAACTGACCGCCGGCGGCTTCATCGGCTTCCTGCTGCTGGTCGGCGTATTCTTCCGCCCGGTCGAGAAGATCAATTCGGTGATCGAGACCTATCCGAAGGGTATCGCCGGTTTCCGCCGTTTCACCGAGCTGATCGATACCGAGCCGGATATCGCCGATGCGCCCGATGCGGTCGACGTCGACCACCTCAAGGGCGAGATCGCCTATCAGAACGTCTCCTTCGGCTACAGTCCGGACAAGCCGGTGCTCGAAAACGTCGATCTTTCGATCCGCGCCGGCGAGACGATCGCCTTTGTGGGGCCATCGGGCGCCGGCAAGACGACGATCTGCTCGCTGCTGCCGCGTTTCTACGAGATCGGCGGCGGCGGCATCACCATCGACGGCATGGACATCCGCGCGATGACGAAAGTGTCGCTGCGCCAGCAGATAGGCATCGTCCAGCAGGACGTTTTCCTGTTCGGCGGGACGATCCGCGAGAACATCGCTTATGGACGCCTCGGCGCCAGCGAAGCGGATATCATCGAGGCGGCACGGCAGGCACGGCTGGAAGAGATGCTCGCCGGCCTGCCGCAGGGGCTCGACACGGTGATCGGCGAGCGCGGCGTGAAACTCTCGGGCGGCCAGAAACAGCGCGTCGCGATCGCCCGCATGTTCCTTAAAAACCCGCCGATCCTGATCCTCGACGAGGCGACCTCGGCGCTCGACACGGAGACGGAACGCGCCATCCAGCGTTCGCTTGGCGAACTCTCGCAAGGCCGCACCACGTTGATCATCGCCCACCGCCTCGCCACGATCCAGGGCGCCGACCGCATCGTCGTCATCGACGGCAACGGCATCCTCGAACAGGGCACACACCAGGACCTGATCGCCAAACGCGGTGCCTATACCCGGCTGCATGCGGCTCAGGTGGGAATGATATGATACTGTCCGCCGACTGATTCACCACCGCCGGACCGCATGGAAACTTCGCTTTATCTCCCCGTCAAAGCCTTTCTCGAAAGCTTCGGATACGAGGTGAAGGGGGAAGTGGGCGGCTGCGATCTGGTGGGGTTGAGCGAGACGGATCCGCCGGTCGTGGTGATCTGCGAGCTGAAGCTCACCTTCAATCTCGAACTGATCCTGCAGGCGGTCGACCGGGCGGGTGTTTCGGACGAGGTGTGGATCGCTGCGCGGGTTTCCGCCAAGGGTAGGGGTCGGGAGGCGGACAAGCGGTATCGCGATCTCTGCCGCCGGCTGGGCATCGGCATGCTTGGTGTCTCGGATCAGGGCGAGGTCAGCGTGCTGGTCAGTTCGGTCTCGCCGATGCCGCGCACCAATCCGAAACGGCGCACGCGGCTCGTCAGGGAACATCGCAAGCGCAAAGGCGATCCGGCCGTCGGCGGCAGCACCAAGGTGCCGGTGATGACCGCCTATCGCCAGCAGGCGCTCGCCTGCGCTTCGGCGCTGAGCGGCGGACCGCTCCGCCCGCGCGACCTGAAGCAAGCGGCATCCACTGCCGGCGCGATCCTGCGCGCCAATTATTACGGCTGGTTCGAACGGATCGACAAGGGCGTCTACGGACTGACGGAGGCCGGGCGGCAGGCGCTGCAGCGGTGGCCGCAGGCGGTGCCGGGCGAGATCGAATTTTAATTGCACCAACAGAAAAGCCGCCCGCTTCGAACGCGGGCGGCTTTGGTAATCTCTCGGGCGGGAGGCTTAAGGCCGCGTGCCGGTGCCGCCCGTTGCGCCGCCAGCCGGCGGAGTTGCCGGGGTGGCATTGTTAGCCGGCGGGGCTGCCGGGGTCATCGGAGCAGGTGCGGGAGACGACTTGGAGTTGTCGGTTACCGGCGGGTTGGTCGAAGACGTGGTCTGCTGGTCGGTCGAGGAACCGCCCATCTGCGACCATACGAATGCGCCGACCAGAATGACGGCGATCACCGCCACCCACGGTACCCACGAAGAGGTGCTGCTCCGGACTTCAGTGGTCCGGAGGTCCGGATCACGGGTCTCGAACTTTCTGTCATTGGGATCATAAGTCATGCTTTGCTTCCTCCTTCTGCAGCCGGATAATGCCCCGATACGCCTTTGGTTCCCGATTTCGTGAACCGGGAAATCCAGGCTGTGCCGAATTAACGCGCAAATCTCTTGGCGCCCGCCACGCAGGCAACCACCGCAAGCGTCGCCGCGAACATGCCGAGATTGACCTTTTCGCCGAGGAGTGCGGCGGCCAGGACCAGGCCGAAAAAGGGTTGCAGAAGTTGCAACTGGCTCACTCCGGCAATGCCGCCCAGCGCCAGGCCGCGATACCAGAAGATGAATCCGATCAGCATGCTGAACAGCGACACATAGGCAAGACCGAACCAGGACGTGCTGTCGAGATCGGGCAAGGAGACCGGCATCACCGCAATCGACAGGGCCAGCATCACAGGCAGGGAAAGTGCCAGCGCCCAGGATATAACCTGCCATCCGCCGAGCTTGCGCGACAGGCTGGCGCCTTCCGCATAACCGAGCCCGCAGGCAAGGATCGCTCCGAGCATCAGGAGATCGCCGACCGAGGAGGCTGCCTCTTCCTGAAACAGCGCAAAACCGGCGACGATGGCGCTGCCGAGGCAGGAGAACAACCAGAAGACGGCCTTCGGGCGCTCGCCGCCCCGAAGCACCCCGAAGATCGCCGTCGACAGCGGCAGCAGGCCGACGAACACGATGGAATGGGCCGAGGTGATGTGTTTCAGCGCCAGCGCCGTCAGCAGCGGAAAGCCGATGACGACGCCGAGCGAGACGATGGCAAGCGGCAGGAGATCGGAGCGCGCCGGGCGTCTTTCGCGAAAGGCGAGCAGCAGGCATATGGCGAGCAACCCGGCGATCGTGGCGCGGGCCACGGTCAGGAACAGCGGATCGAAATCCGCAACGGCAATGCGGGTAGCGGGAAGCGACCCGCTGAAGATCAGAACGCCAACGAAACCGCTGATCCAGCCGCTTGTCGTGTTGTTCATCGAAAGTCTCCTGTATTGGGCGAAGCATCGCCCTTGAACGTCTCCCTTGGACGTTCTTCGCAGACATTCCTTGGGTATTTTCCCGCTATCGGCCGGAAGCCATGGCGGCGCCAGAGACAATGCGATACAATTCCCAGAAACTGTTATGGTTTGCGGAGCAGTACGGTGGATGCAAGGGTGGATCAGAAGGGCGGCGGCCAGCGTATCGGCGCCGTCATGGCGGAGATCCGCAGTCGCATCGCCGGGCGCGGGCTGGTGCCCGGCTCGCGGCTGCCTTCGGTGCGGGCCTTCGCCAAGGCGATGCATGTCTCCGCCTCGACGGTGGTGGAGGCCTATGAGCGGCTGGCCGCCGAGGGGCTGATCCGCTCGCGACCCGGATCGGGTTTCTACGTGTCGACCCCGCTGGCGCCGCTGTCGCTGTCCGAGATCGGCCCGAAGCTCGACAGGGCTGTCGATCCGTTCTGGGTGTCACGCCAGGCGCTGGAGGAGGGTGACCTGCTGAAGCCCGGCTGTGGCTGGCTGCCGTCCTCCTGGATGCCGGAGGCGGCGATCCGGAGGGCTCTGCGCAGCCTGTCGCGCAGCGAGGACCGGGTCCTGTCCGACTACGGCACACCGCTTGGCTCGCCGCAGCTGCGGCAGCTCCTCTCCCGTCGGATGAGCGAGCACGGTATACCGGCGGCGCCGGACCAGATCATCCTCACCGAATCCGGCACCCAGGCGATCGATCTTCTCTGCCGTTTCCTGGTCGAGCCGGGCGATGCGGTTCTGGTCGACGATCCCTGCTACTTCAATTTCCACGCCCTGCTGCGTGCGCATCGCGCAAAAGTCGTCGGCGTGCCGATGACGCCGGCCGGGCCGGATGTCGAGGCTTTCGGAAACGCGATCGAGGCGCACAAGCCGCGGCTCTACATCACCAATTCGGCAATCCACAATCCGACCGGCGCCACGCTTTCGCCGGTCGTGGCGCACCGGCTGCTGAAACTCGCCGACCGCGCCGGCCTGACGATCATCGAGGATGATATCTTCGCTGACCTGGAACACGAGCCGGCGCCGCGACTTGCCGCCTTCGATGGCCTTGACCGCGTGGTGCATATCGGCAGCTTTTCGAAGACCCTGTCGGCTTCGGTCCGCTGCGGCTTTATCGCCGCCAGGCCGGAATGGATCGAAGGTCTGGTCGACCTGAAGATCGCCACCAGCTTCGCGGCGGGCCGGTTGTCCTCGGAGCTCGTCTTGCTGCTGCTGACCGACGGCAGCTACCGGAAGCATCTGGAAGAACTGCGCGTCCGGCTGTCGCGGGCGATGGACGCGACGACCGGCCGGCTGGCAACGCTCGGCATCACCCCCTGGCTGCAGCCGCGCGCCGGCCTGTTTCTCTGGTGCAGGCTTCCGAACGGGATAGAGGCTGCGGAGGTGGCGCGCGCCTGCCTTGCCGACAATATCGTGCTCGCCCCCGGCAACGCGTTCAGCCTCTCCCAGAACGCCGGAAGTTTCCTGCGCTTCAACGTGGCGCAGTCCGAGGATGCGAGGATATTCCGGAGCCTCGAACGGGCCCTTGCCCGTTGTGGTTAACAATGAGTTGACAGCTGTCAACCGGGCTCAGGGGGCCGCCTGCCGTCGTGCTCAGTTCTGCGCCAGCGTCGTGCGCGGCCCGATCCAGCTGTGCCACTGCTCTTCCGAGCCATGGAAGACGTTGAGGTCGATCTTGCCGGCGACGCCGTGCGACAGGCCGGAGCCGGAATATTGCCAGAACAGCCATTTGCGGCCCGGATAGACCTTGGAGGGATGCTGGGCGACGGCACGCAGCCAGAAGGGATAATTGGGAAGCTCGCCCGACAGGTTGTCCTCGTAGAAATCCGGCGCCGTATAGATGATCGGCCGCTGGCCGTAATAGCGCTCCAGCTTGTCCATGAAGACCTGCATCTTGTCGAGCACCCGGGCGCGCGAAAGTTTTGCCTTGCAGTTCGACTCGCCATTCCATTCGACGTCGATGACCGGCGGCAGCGCGTCCGGATCGCGCGGCACGTTTCGAATGAACCAGTCGGCCTGTTCGCCGGCGGTGCGGCACCAGTAGAAGAAGTGGTAGGCGCCGCGCTTGATGCCGGCTTCCTTGGCTCCGCGCCAATTGGTCTTGAACATCGGATCGAGATGGTCGCCGCCGTCGGTCGCCTTGATATAGGCGAAGTTGGCCCCTTGCGTCCTCAGCTTCGCCCAGTCGATATCGCCCTGCCAGCGCGACACGTCGACGCCGTGGACGGCATAACTTCTCGGCGACACTCTGCCGAAATTGATCGGCTTGGCATCGCGGAACTGGCGGCTGTAGATCTGCATGCGACCGCGGCGAGGGGCGGGTTCCGCCTCCGGACTGTCGGGCATCAGCATGGCGACCGGTCGCTCGGCGGGAAGCGGCATGCCGACCGTCGTTTCCCGCACGAAGGCTTGCGGCTCCGGCATCGGACCGGTCCAGGCGATATCCTGCTGTGGCGGCGCCTGCCGCTGGGGTGTTTGCTGTGCGCCGATCCGGGAGGTCTTGCCGACACCGACCGATGGAACGGGGGCGGCGGGCAGGTCGACGGAGCCCGTCTTCTCCTGCGTCGCGACGCCGGCCACCAGCTCTTCCGGGCCGGATGTCGAGGCGCAGCCCGCCAAGGCGAAGCAGGTGACGAGGAGTGCTGGCACAGCCGATAAACGCATTTGAAAACCCGTACGCAAAACAACAAAGACGGCTGCCCCTTGCCGTCGAGAACCCCTGACAGGAATTGCTAACGGAAAATTACCAAAAAATGCTGAATCCAATCTTTACGCGCGGCGATGTTCTGAAATCAGACGCGCGGCGTGATCAACCGGGCTGGATTTCCCGCAACCGTGGCGCCCGCCGGCACGTCCCGCGTCACCACCGAGCCGGCGCCGACGATCGCCCCGTCGCCGATCGTGATGCCGCCGAGGATGATCGCGCCGCCGCCGATCCAGACGTCGTCGCCGATGTCGATCGGGCGGGCAATCTCGCGGCCCTGAGCGCGCAGGACGGGGTCGCGGTGGTGATCGGCGCAATAGAGCTGCACGCCAGGTCCCAGCATCGAGCGGGCACCGATCCTGACCGGTGCGCTATCGAGGATCGTGCAGCCGGCATTCAGATAGACGCCTTGCCCAAGAAAGACGTTGAAGCCGTAGGCGCAGTGGAAGGGGGCTTCCAGAAAGGCGTCCGGGGCTGCCCCGAACAGCGTCCGCAGGGCAGGCGCCATCACGCCGCGTTCAGTGGGCGGCATGGTGTTGTGCGCATGGACGGCAATGCGCGCCTTGTTCCTCAAAGTGTCGAGTTCCGGATCCAGACAGCAATACCATTCGCCGGCTGCCATCTTTTCGCGTTCGCTCGCCATGTCGTCTCCCCCGTTGCCTTCTCGTGTTTCAGCGTTCCGCGCCGGCCTTGATCCGGGCCGTCTCACGCCGCGCGACGCTTTCCGCCGGCCACATCGCCTTGGAGCTGTAATAGTTCTCGAACACATTGGCGCCTTCCGGCAGGCCCACCCAGGCGACTTTCGAGCGCGTGAAGATATGCACGTCCGGTGAGAATTCGCCACGCCTTTCGAGCGTCTGGACCCGGATGAACAGCATCCATTTGCGCCGGCCGTAATCGCTCCAGACTGCTGTCTGGCACTCCGGGCAGCGGTAGATATCGTGGGGCAGACCGCTATCGGTCTTCATGGCGATCGCGACCGGCTCCGTGCCGGTCACCTCCACCCGATCGGCTTCGATCAGGGCATTGATCGCAAAGGCGCCGCCCGTCTGCTGCTGACAGTCGGTGCAATGGCAGCAATGGATGAACATCGGTCGCCCATACATGCGATAACGCACGTTGCCGCAGAAGCAGCCGCCCTTGAATATTTCGCTCATCTTCCGTCCGGGCTCCCTCAGATTACGCATGTCGAATATGAAATATTCTTCAACCCTCCCGCAATGCAAAATGAAGAAGACGAGACCGGCATGTTCTGCTTTAACTCCGGCAGCAACGACATGAGCAGGATCAACGCATGACGAAAGAGCGGGTTGGTATCGTCGGCCTCGGCCGGATGGGCAGTGCCATGGCCGAGCGCCTTCAGAAGCAGGGCTTCGCGGTGACAGGCTGGACGCGCAGCGGGCTTTCCGCGGAAAAGGCTTCTGCACTCGGGATTGCCGCTTCAGCGGGCCTGGCGGCGCTTTTCGACGCTTCGGATATCGTCATCCTTGCCCTGCTCGACGATGCCGCCGTGCATGCCGTGCTTGATGAACTCGCCGCCGTCGCGCCAGCTGGCAAGCTGGTCGTCGATACCAGCACCGTCAGCCCCGAGACGCTGCGTGTCCATCAAGATGCGATGGGCAAGGCGGGTGCGGCACTTCTCGACGCACCGATTTCCGGCGGGCCGGAAATGCTCCTGGCAGGCACGGCCGGTCTTTATATCGGAGGGGCGGAAAAGGACTTTCAGCGTTTCCTGCCGGTGGCCGACGTGCTTTCGAACCGTATCCATCACGTCGGCGGGTTGGGCGACGGGGCATCGGCGAAACTCGTCAACAACATGATGCTGATGGGGCTGTGGCAGATCATGAAGGAAGCCGTCGAGCTCGGCGGCAAGGCTGGGCTCGGGCGCGGCAAGATGATCGAGATCCTGTCCGGCAGTCCGGCTGCAAGCCCGGCCATGCGGTCGCGGCTTCCGGTCATTCTCGGCGAGACCGAGGCGGTCGGGTTTCCGGTCTCCGGCGTGCTGAAGGATATGGGCGTGGTTCTTGATCTTGCCCGCGGTCTTGGCGTCGCGACACCGGCCATCGAGGCAGCGCGCGCCAGTTTCGAGAAAGCCGCGGCGCTCGGATATGGCGAAGCCGATCTCGCCACCGTGGTGCGGCTGGCACTCGAAGGCAAAGGCTGAGCCCGGGAGCGGCCCAGCCTTTCCTGAAGTTCAGAGCGTCCGGCCGAGGCGGGCGTCGACCGAGTGGCTATTGCCGCCGCGCAGGGCGAAGAACAGGAAGATCGCTGCCCAGAGGATAGACTTTTCGGCGCCGGCGAGACCCTGGTTCTGGGCAATGCCGTGGAAATAGACGGTCACCAGAAGCACGATCATCGCCGCGAAGGAGGCGGGACGGGTGAAGAGGCCGATGGTGACGAGAATGCCGCCGAAGAATTCGGTGGCGGAAAGCAGCGGCGACCAGAAGACGCCCGGATAAAAACCGAGGCTTTCGACCATGCCGACCGCGCCGAACGGGTTGGTGATCTTGCCGAAACCGTGGGTGACCAGCAGCACGCCGGCTGCGACGCGCAGGATCGTCTCGACGATCTCATGGCCGGAGGTATAGACAGGAGCGAGCGCCGGAATGATCAGCCGGGAGCGGGTGGTGGATTGAAGAGCCATGGGACCTCTTTCTTTGAAAACGACGCGACCATCGTCGCTGGAGCTCCAAATTGACGTTCGCGCCCTTTCTGTCGAGATATGCGCGTTCAAAAACTTGACCGTTCCGGTTGACAATATCGTGAGACCGAATTGACTTGGGTAGAAGGCAAAACATCATGGAAAAACCGCGCATTACGATTCTCTATTGCACCCAGTGCAACTGGCTGCTCAGGGCCGGCTGGATGGCGCAGGAGCTTTTGCAGACCTTTGGCGACGCGCTCGGCGAGGTGGCGCTGATCCCCGGCACCGGCGGCAATTTCGAGATCCAGGTGAACGGGACGCTGATCTGGGAGCGCAAGCGCGACGGCGGGTTTCCTGGTCCGAAGGAGTTAAAGCAGCGGGTGCGCGACATGATCGACCCGGACCGCGATCTCGGCCACCTGGACCGCAAGGCGACCGAAGACGGCGGCAGCTGAGACAGCCCGTGACAGATCCGTGAAGGTTTTTTGGCGACGGGCGCGGAAACTTCAAAAAGCCAGTTGACAGGGGAAGGTCACACCCGTACATGGCTCTCCGTCGCCCAGATGGCGGAATTGGTAGACGCGCCAGCTTCAGGTGCTGGTACCCGAAAGGGTGTGGAGGTTCGAGTCCTCTTCTGGGCACCATTCCGATTTGATCCCTACCAAGATCAAATACTTACGCCTTTCCAAACAATTGCGCATTGGCTACCTTGTAACAAAGGTCTGTAACAATGCGCCTGAGGCTTGTCCGCCCGATGGTTACGAAAGGCTCATCTACACCGCATTTCGTAAAGCGGATTCCGTCAGATATCCGAGACGTTCTCGTCGGCCGAAAGCTTGTCATTCCGGTGGGCGAGGAAGTTGTGGAATTCGCGGTTACCCAGAGCACCCAAAGCATTCGTTTCTCTCTGCGAACATCTGACCCCACCGTTGCAAAAGTGAGGCTGGCTGAGGCGATCTCGTATCTGGAGCAATATTTTGAAGCGCTTAGATCCCATCGGCCTGTGGAGCTATCGCATCGCCAGCTTCATGCTCTAGCTGGAGACTTCTATCGAGCATGGTCGCAAGGCCCTGATGGGATGAAGTCGCTTACGGTGGTTCCATCAACCGGTGAGGTCATTGAGGGGCCATGGGCCGATGACGACGAGGCCGAGCTTCTCGCTGCAGTAAGCCAGCAACTTGCTGACAAGGCGGAGCAAGGCGGCACGGAATACCGTCGCAGAACCTATGGGCCACTTGTTGACCGCATCCTCGCTCAACGGAATGTGCCGAGCGTGACGCCAAGTAGCCGAGAGCGATTGATAGACACGTTCAGCACCTATCTGACTAAGAGCCTTGCGACGAGTTCACGAATCGCGGCTGGCGATTACTCTGGTGATCCCCTTTTAGAAAGGCTTCCACAATGGGAGCCTCCTACCCCAGCTACGAAGACTCATGAAGCACGCCAGCCGAAGAGCAACGACCAAGCCGTTTCTCTCATTGGCCTTGTCGATGCGTGGTGGTCTGAGGCCAAGGTGCTCGGAAAATCGTCTAGCACCTACGAGAGCTACAAGAACAGCTTTACGCTCCTCTCTCGGTTTCTCGGTCATGACGACGCCAAGCGGGTCAGCCCCGAAAACATCGTGGATTTCAAGGACCATCGGCTCACATCCGTCAACCCCAGGACGGGGAAACCTGCCTCGCCAAAGACCGTTAAGGCGAGCGATCTAACGGCCTTTAAGAGCGTATTTGACTGGGCCGTATCGAACCGGCGCCTGCCAAAGAACCCTGCCGTGGGCGTCACCGTCAAACTTGGCAAGAAGATCAAGCTGCGAGAGCGTGACTTCACGGATGGTGAGGCCAATCTCATCCTCTCAGCCGCCAATGCGGTAGACCTTGATGCGGAACCTCGTAGGTCCTTTAAGACGCGCCAAATGAAGCGATGGGTTCCGTGGCTCTGTGCGTACTCTGGGTCCCGCGTAGGGGAGCTTGTGCAACTCCGTAAGGCGGACTTTCGTCAAGAGGGCAAGGCGTGGATTATGCAGGTGACCCCAGAGGCTGGGACGGTAAAGGGCAAGGAATATCGCGACATCCCGATTCATGAGCATCTGCTAGAACTGGGCTTCATCGACTATGTGCGGGAGGCTAAAGGCGAGTATCTCTTCATGGACCTGAAGCCGGACGCCGTCTTTGAGGGGGTCTGGCAGAGCAAGAAGAACCGGCTATCGGAGTTTGTGCGTGAGCATGTGAAGGACCCTAACGTAGCACCTAATCATGGCTGGCGGCATACCTTCAAATCCAAGGGCTTCGAGGCAGGTATACAGGAAAAGGTACTGGATGCGCTGTGTGGTCATGCGCCGACATCGGTAGGGCGGTCTTATGGCAGCGTCACCCTCAAAACCAAAGTAGATGCCCTAGCACAATTCCCACGCTACGCGGTCGATCCGAAATTACAGCGCCCGCTGGCCGAGCAGGAATAACATCCAGCTGAAGACATTAACGATCTATTAAAACGAAGCTTGAAGGACGTGCGAAACCGCGCAATAGTTGAAGCCGCTGTGGGGGCTGTCGCTATGCGTTTACGTTGTCGGGGTGCATATATTTTTCTGCTATTGGGGATGCTTGGGCTTTGCGACGGAGCGGAAGCTCGGCTTTCCTATACTTCGCAGCAGACCGACAAGGGGACTCACTACCTCGTAGTGCGTGGAGCGTTCGACCTCACGGATAACATTCAAGACTTCGTCACTGCCGTTCGGGCATCGGGCGCAACGGTTATCTTTTTCAATTCGACAGGCGGGAACGTAAAGAAAGCCATGGAGCTCGGCAGAGCAATCCGGCTGCTCAAGATGACCACTGTGCAGCTTCGCGGAGATGAGTGCGCCTCCGCCTGTTCTCTTGCATTTCTCGGTGGCATTGAACGTTATGCTCAGCCCGGTTCGATAGGCGTCCACAAGTCCTCCTTCGCGGATACCAGCGGCCTGACAGTCGAGGAAGCTGTCTCGACCGTGCAACAGCTTACCGCCGAGGTGATGACCTACATCATGGAGATGGGCGTTGACCCAGCGCTGTTGACGCTCGCCCTGCAGTACGACAGCAATGACATTAGGTACTTATCTGGCAGCGAGATGCTCAAACTTCGGGTGGCCATGAATTTCCCTACGGCCGAAACTGCCCAGCCGCAGCAAAGCCTAATGCCCTCACCGGCACCGTCGCCAACATTGCCGCCAGCACCCCAGGCCTATGCTCCTACGGGCAATCCTACCGTCACGAGCCTGACACAGCCCATGGAGGCACCGCCGGAACCATCGCTACTCATCCCGCCCGCGCAGAGTGGTCGCGTGCAGCATCCGAAAGGATCGGTGACGCTGAAAGCCGGCCCGGCGGGGAGTTCGAGGACAATCACCCAGGTCGCGAATGGCGCTGCCGTCACAATCCTCGCAGATACCGAGAAATGGTTTAAGGTATCGGTGGTCGGAAAGGTCGGCTATCTACACCACTCATGGGTCTGGGTCACGCAGTTCGAAGCCGCTCCGTTCGGCACCGCGTTCGTGCAGGTGAAGAGTTTTGACAACCTTTCGGAAACGAGGGACTATATCCGAAACTCTACGCTGCCTCTTTCCGCCTATCTCGCGACCAACGGATGGTTTGCCATAACGCTCGACCGCACGTTTACAGATGGCCAGTTCGCAGCCCGGCTGACGGATGAACTTAAGCAGAGCAAGGCAGTTCCCGACGATTCCATGGCGACATACGGGAACGCTTTCGTCCGAAAGGTCTGCTGTTCGCGATAGTCTACGAACCTTTCTTAGGCCGGACTACCCGAGGACTGATGTTGTTGAAAACCTCTTGGGCTGCGAAGGCTCCCGGCGGCACGGGACCTTTGCTGGTGTTGAATAGCTTGATGATTAGATCCTGACCGGGCTTAACAATGTTGTAAGTCATGCCTGGTGTATAGGTGCTGTATGCGGTGTTCCCGTAGACGTGAGTTTGCATGTAGCCAGAAGTCTGACCAACAGAAGTACGGGTTGCGTCGTTCCCCGTGAGCATCAAGAAGTGGGTGTTCCCGGTGCTGAGGGTGGTCTCAGCCGCCTTCAAAAGAGAGTAATCCTGCACCGTCGTTGCATCAGTGTAGCCGTTGCCTCGGGACACGATACGGTATGTGTCGCCAGTGATCGGCATCGCTGAAACACCGCCTGTGAAGCTCATCTCTTGGTACTGCGTCTGACAGCCAGCCAGCATTCCTGCAAGCGCCACAATCACAGCGATTTTTCTGAACATGAATTTTCCCCTTGCCCTTCGACAACGAAGCAAAGTTTTCGGGAGGAGTCGAGCAAAAGTTGAAATTCTCAGGTGACGCAATTGCTGCGCATCTATGGCATTAGCAATACATTAGCACCCATCGAGCGCTTTGATACGCGAAATCAATGTCCTGCCATATGCGTGGACAGTCTGCACATCGGCGCGACCCGAGCAGGTCCGCCCTACGGTCGTGATGTAATGGTAGCTTACTCTAACAACATTCTCGGATAACCTGTCGGTGGATTTGAGGGTCAGGGGCGTGGACATCGCGGAGTAAAACGAGTGGATACTCGCCTCGTTGAAAGGACCTCGACCCCGCTTCTCCGGGACGACCAAAGCCGCAGCCGCTTCACCATCCGCGCTGGAAAGTGCGCCATAAAACCTTGTCGCCGCCGACATCGGATCATACGGTTCGGTCGTGGCCGTCAAGGTGACGGTTCGCTGGGCCTGCGACCGCATCAGTGCGTATGAGATGCCAACTTTTTCCGCTTTCTCAGGTGTGAGCCAGTCGATCCCCTCGGGCGGAGCGGATGTTACGTAGATGATCGCAGATTCTGTCATCCCGATTTGGCTGAGGTAAGCTCCCACAAGTGCATTGCCAACGCCACTCTCGGCTGCCTTACCTGCAACAACCCGATATGCTGCATGGAATCCCAGCCTGGAAGAGCTACTAATGAACCGAGGAGAGCCTGCGAGCCATGTAAGAGCACATGCGGATGCACAGAGCGCTTCCGGCGCAACAGCGGTGGCGAACCCTCTTAGACGAATAGCACGGCCGATTTCCAGTCCTGCCATCACTGCGCCGCCTTGGCTGTCGAGCACGACGATCGCTTTCTCTGAACTTGCGGCTACCTTCCGGAATGTTAGGTCATCGCCTTCGGACAGGGTCCCTCGGATTGAAATCAGATCGGCGCCGTCCGCCCCCGGCGCTCGGTTGATCTCGGCCGATGACGCGAATGTTGAAATAGAAATTGTGAGTACGGCGGAGAGGAAGACACGCATGAGAGTTCCTTGAGGCCTCAAGTCAAGTCATGAATATCAGGTCCTTCGACCTTCGCAAGGCGAGCTAGAGCGTGTCTGCTCGTTCAGCAATAGGTAATAAAATTGAATGCCGCTAATAAAATTGAATGCCGCAGCGATCCATCGCGTCGTGATTCCATCTCCACCATGATCCGCTCGTTGAGCTAAGGGGTGCTGCGCTGGCATGACCACTACATCGCTGGGGGCGGCAGGGAAACCATCGGGCAAGTCATCATAGGTAGCAGGTTGGTTACCTTGAGTGCAGACGGTAGGCCGACTATGACGCTGTCCTCGAAGCTTCCATACAGACCAACGATGATCGGTAGCCTCCAGATGCTGGCAGCGGAGATTGACATAATGCCGGTCAAAAACTTGGCCGCTGTTCGGTCGACATGAAGGTCCATGTAGCTTCATGGTGCTGTGAGTGGATGAGAGGGTCACTATCCCCGTTGAAACGTTTGTGGCTACATCGAGTCCCGGCCGGCACCTATATGCTACGAACTCAGAGCCTCGGGTTGGAAGTCAACTTGCGCCGCCCTGTAACTCCCATTGGGGCACCAGGAGGCCATAGGGGGGAGTTATTTGGATGGCGGCTTCCGTATCGGCTTTTCCACGACAGGTAGAGCTCGGCCCAGGTGTTCTGCACTGACTTCTTCCATCACGCGCTGCGCTTCGTGCTTTCGGCTCTGTGGGACCATGATGCCGTCGTGCATTGGCAACGCGGGCACGTCCATGTTCGTGAGACGCAGCAACACGTCCACCAAGATGTTGCCCTCCAGCGCCATTAGCCGGTGCCCGACGTTTGTATCAAACAGATGAGCAATAGGCGCATGGTGAACAGCGGCAGCGGCCTTAAATCTTGGCATGTCCCAGTCGAGTGGTAATTGCTTTCTGACCTCGGTTGGGAGCCTAGCTGCCGGTGTTTTGCGGAATAGCAGAGACACTAGGGCCGACTTGACGGCTTTTCGGTGAAGCTCCAGTCCTGGAATTGCATATAGGTCACCCTGCGGAGCACATTGTCCCGCGACATGGTAGGCGAGCTGGATGAACATCGAGGAGTAATCCAGGTCAGCCAAGCTTTCGCCATTCACGGACAACAGATAGCGTTTCTCCTTAGGTAGGTTTTGCCATGTGCCGCCGTAAAGCCGCCCATGTAGATCGAATGTCGGAGGGGCCTCTTGCGAATGTAGTTGGAATTTCCGGACCATGAAGCCGGGAGGCAGCATGTCGCCATCGTAGCGTATTTCGGTTTTGGCGAGCATCCTGTTGATCGCCGCCATCTCACCTCTCAGCTTGATGGTTTGCTCGGTGTCGGAATAATCCGTCGTCTCCTTACTTTGCGGGCCGTATCGATCAACTGAGAGCTCAATGGTTTCGCGACCTGCCGTCCTGCCGATAGCGCTGATTGTCACCCCGTAGCTCTTCAGGCGCTTCCGAAATGCATCGGTAGGATGGAGGACGGTACGCCTCTGTTTGTAAACCGAACTGTCATGAACGACCAAGCCAAGCTTCCCTAGGCCGGCGACCACAGAACGGAGAATGTCTGCGTTGAAAGCCTTGGGCTGATATCTGTTCATTTTTGAGTTCTTCAGAGGTACGGCCAGTCCGTCGTATTGGGCAGGAGACAAGGAGAGAAGGGCAACGTTTGTAGTCAAAGCTGCCAAGCATTCCATACGCCTTTGAAGGGAGTCTTTCCGATGGCTGCGCCCGGCTGTAATCTCAGGAAGTGGGAGTTCAGCGAATAGCTCGTTTACGCAACCGGCCAGCGCCAATGAACGCGGCCTCAGCCACGCATCAAAGTGGAGCGTCTTGGTATCGTCAGAGGCTTCTTCGGAAAGGAACGAGATAGATTGCATTGGAGACATGTCGCGACTGCCACTGTGGGGAACATGTGCGTCCCCACCCCCGCCACATGCTAGCACGAAGATGGGTGACGCGATTTCGTTAGGGCCGGGTTTCTTGCGGGCTCGGTGGTGGGTGCGACGGGTGCAGCCCGAAGCGCTGTGTTTTCAGCGCGATGATTTCCGGCACAGCTGTCTTAGACAGGTTACCGCACGCCTTCTCAACGATCTCCCCCATCTTCCGCAGCACGATGCCTGAAGACCGTGGATAGGCATGCATATCGTAGGGCAGGGTGCCGCCGGTTCGAGGGTTCCAGACATCCCAGTGGCGGTGCGTACCGCTGGCTAGACGGTGCATTGCCTTGGCGGCTTGGACAATTCGGAATTCGCGCACATTATGGCTCTTCCAGTCATCTTCAATCAGTGCCGAGACGCCGAGGAATATCGCCAAGATCCGTTCTGGCGCAACGTCAGCCGCCCGGAGGCGAGCAAATGCAATGCTGGCACGCCGCTCGGCAGACAGGCCGCGTAGGTTCATAGCGGGCGCCACGCGGCTTATGCGGTTTAGCTGATGCTCAATGTCCCATCGGACGGCGCCTACTGCGACCATGGTGCGATTTTCACGCAGCCATTGAGACGCAGCTTTGACATAGGGGGCGATCTCGGCCGCACGATATGTTCCGTGCCAATGGGACCCATGCCGGGCTTTATGCTGGGTGTGATAACGACAATAAAGCTGCGATATGCCGTTACCGGATCGAATTGATGGCAACCTCCGACATTCCAAGACGCAACAGCGAGGCAAAGCGTCCCCTGTACGGTCTAACGGACGAGAAAGCGCCGCCTTGCGACGACGCTCCCTCTCTGGTTCGAGCATCACCGTTCGAGCCGCCGCTCAGTTTCTTCGGCGTATATTCGACGAGCAGCATCTTGAACTCGATATAACGATTCGAATTCTTCTTTGCTCTCCGGTTTCCTCGCAAGCAACTCTATGCCTCTCGGGTCCAAAGATTTATCGATTGTTCTGATTGCATCAGCGTGGGCGTAGGGTTTCTTGTCAGTTTTGCGATAACCGCCACGTATCCGGGAAGCGATATCTCCATTGTATACGTGCAGCAGTTCATCTTGTGGGAAGAACAGCATTACATCCGCCCGATCTGCGATATGCAACTTTGCCGCATCAATTGCCAAATAGAGACTAGCGTTCGGATTGCAGTTCTGAATGTTGGGCGGCGCGTTCTCATTCGTCGCAATCAATTGACCATCAGCATGCTCTAGTCGCCAGATGGTCAAGCCCTCAGGCTGGTTGAATGCGCATTTTGTGATCCCGGCGCACGAAAGGAAGAGCTTTTGCATTGGTCGCTCGCGATTTGCTGAGCGGAAGGCGGTGACTAACTCGGGGTCACTCGCTGCACAGTGGGCTGAGGTTGGTATGCTTTCCATTACGCTTACACATATATCTGAAAATGCCAACGTCGGCAATATAAAACGCTATGCTAAATTGACTTTTATTTCTATTTGCAGTTGATCCAAGCTTGTAACGGGAATGGTGGTTGGTTGATCCAGTATCTAAGGCATATGTCGAGGGGTTAGGCTATTGGTATGCTGTAGGTGATGGTGGTCACGGTCCTCATGGTCATGCATAGTCTCTTCCACGACATAGGGAAGCATAAGGCATGCGTTGGTATGTTGCTTGTTGCTTGCTGTCCATGCTGTTGCCCTTGATGATGACCATGTGGTCGCCTTGTCGATTGCCTTGGTTCAAGCTTGCGGCGAGTAGGTGCGACCCATCGTGCTGCCCATGCGGTCATCAAGGGTGGCTGGAGAGTAGCCCTAGTGTGGATGCCATGTGTAAGCACTGGTATTCCCGGTAGCTGCTGATGCCACCCGCCGCGTACCCTCCCAGGTAGTGCCTGGGTGGCGTACCCAAAGTGCTACGAGGGTGGCGCCCACGTCTTGGGCTCGATGGATCCGACAGCGCTTCGATACGGCATGCCACCAAGGGTGACCATCGGGCGCAGCTCCTACGCTGGAGCCTTATCGGCTACGCCTTCCCCGTCATGGTGCGACCCGTGCATTGGCACGCGACAACAACTGCGCTAATGAGAAAGCAGAGCGCAGACGCGGCGCTCCGGGGCGTGGAAACCCTGAGTTTAGCGGTACGGCACCACCGGAAGGGAGCCGATCCTTGACCTTTAAGTTGGTCGGGGAGCCTGTGGCGTATGTCCAGGTTCTCCGAACTAAAGGCCTCAGGGACCGACTAAACTCGGTTTTCCAACTCCCCGATCAAGGGGTCATGGAGCATATGCTTGCGGGGGCGAACCGCAGGCGAACTCCAAAATGGGGAAACCACATCATGGAAGGCCTGAAGGAACTACTACTTGGTCTCGCTGTGGGTGCATTTGCCACTTACGTATCGTGGGACTTTGCGGACCAAGCGAAACGAAGGGAAGCGGCTGACAGCCAAAAGTCGTATCGGTCAGCCTGTGTCCGCGATTTCCAGAACGGCTGGAGTTATGACAAATGCGAGCACGATGGCATACTGGACGCTAAGGCCGGCTTAGAAAGCCTGCAACGGTGTACCGACCTTGTCATGAAAGCTAACTGGACGATGGAGGCTTTCGAAGCGGCTTGCAGTCATGACCCGGAGCAGTCCGTTGGAAAGTAATAATACGCCGCATAACGGCTCGTTCCATCCAACGCACCTTGCAATCATATTGGCTGTTGCCGTTTTGGCCGGCGTATTGATATGGGTCTTAGCCGAACGCCCCGGCCGCTATCAGATCGCTGGCGGGAGCAACCTTTTCGTCGGACGTGTCGATACCCAAACTGGCCGCGTTTCGGCATGCACGGTAGAAATCGCAAAGCGGCCAACATGCGGACCGTGGAGCGATCCACCGCGTGACTAGTAGGTCCTTGCCTAAATGATAAGGCACATTGCGGCCATTATCGGAATCGCTGACATACTCCCTTCATGCATCCCAGAGCGCCAATGACTTTTCGGTGCCCTCGGGGTCGGCCTGTATGCGGTAGACTGTTTGGCGGGACAATCCGCTAACCCGCGCAACCTCAGCGATCCGCGTTTCCGTGGTCAGGAGGTTACGTACCGTTTCAAGTTGTTGCCGCGTGAAGCTCGGCTTGCGGCCCCTATACGCATCCTCCTTGGCCTTGGCATGAGCGATGCCGGCCTTCTGCGCTTCCCTTGTGGCCTCGGCTTGGGCCTGGGCGGTGGCAGCGAGGAAGCCGATAAGAGCATCTCTCACGGCCATCTGCATGGGGTCCTTGGTGCTGCCATCGAACGTGATCCCGTTGATGATGGTTTGGATAACCACGCCACGCTTGATGAATTCCCTGATGGTCTCGGTGACATCGCTATAGTTTCTTCCGAGCCGATCTACCCAGCGGACCACAAGCACGTCGCCGGCCCGCAGCATGTCGAATAGGCGCTTTCCTTGAGGGCGCTCCCTCATGCTCACCGACACGCCGCTGACCCCTTCATCCGCAATCACGTGGTCGAACGCGAAGCCCGCCTTTTCAGCTTGAATCTGCTGATGGGCGAGGGTCTGTTCAGAGGTGGACACTCTGGCATAAAGGAAGGTGGACATCAGACGAAGCTCCAAGATGACCGAAAGGGTGATGTCCATTTAAATATGCGTCCGAAAGCTTCATGTCAACCCTTACGGACGACAAGTATTTGCACGTTGCGTTGTCCGCATGGGTATACCCTATTGGACGAATATAGGCACCGGAATGGCGAGCTACTGCAGACCAAGGATTGAATTCGCGCACAATTATCCGTACGAGGATATCCGATTTGCATCCGGGGGTTGGCGATGTGGAAGTGGACAAAGCGACTATTCTTTATCGCGTTGATTTTGGGCGCTGGTTACGTTGCTTATGACGGGTATCGTGCTGGTCTTTTCAACAGGCCGGAAATGCCTGAAGGTGCTTTCTCGATATCCTTCAAGCAGGGCCTGCGAGCCATCTTGGTAGATGTGCCGAACGAGAAGAAAACCAGGCGTTATTTCGGCTACTCGATGAAGGTCCCGTTCTATCTTGAGGATGCTTGGTCATTCTGTTCTCCCCCTGTTGCCGAGGAGAATAATCAGGTCGCGGCTTTCATGAAGGAGCGCGAATGGCCTGGCGAGCGGTTTGAAGCGGTCTGTAAGATTAAGGTGGACAATGACCTCGTGGTGCGGGGCTTAATAACTTCCGTTCCAAGGTTGTAGCAGTCAAGGGAGGTACCTGTCGAATTGGCCATCAAGCCGCTTGGGTCCCATCGAGGGGGCACGGGGGGAAACGCGCTTCCGCTGTCACGTAGATGACCTCGCGCAAGTCTGCCCCATATTTCAAGCAGTCCTTAGACTCTATAAGGTAGTTCGGATCTAGTCTGAGCTAGCGTTTGTGCGACGGTTATCGGGGCCGGGTGAATGGGCTCCCTTTGATCTCACTTCAATGAAACGCCTCTGGAGATGCTCCTTCGAGGTATGTGCGGCGCGTAAGGAGCGTCAGTTGATGCTGGAACTTTTCTCTGCCTTTGCAGGAGATTACTTAAACAGCCAAGGTGTTTTCGCCGCCTCAACAACAGGCACTATCGCAGCGTCGGCACTGGAAAAAATTCTACGGAATCGAAGGAACGCGGCGCGTGACATTCTGATCGATGCGCTTTCAAAGGGTAAGGCTTCGCGTTTGGACATTCCCGAGGAGGAAATCGCCGCAGTTCTTTTCAGATATATGAGGGCAGCGGAGGAGGGAGCGGCACGATTAAACCTTAAGCTTCTCGCGGCTGTGATATCGGCTCAGCCATCGAAGCCGGGTGTCTTCGCAAACGATTTTCTCCGCTGGGCCGACACACTGTCAACGCTGAGACGAGAAGAGATTTTAGTGCTTGGAGTGATGTATCGCGTAGCGAGTAAAACTGATTTCCTGGGCTATGAGGCTGACCGATATTGGAACAACTGCTGCTTGGCTCTGCAGAGCGAGTTCGGACTTGAGTTCCATAAGACGGCTCAACACGCATATGCGTTGTTACGAACTGGGCTAGTTGTCATCATGCAAGGTTCAGAAAGTCGATACGACATGTTTGTTGCGACGTCAGAGCTCAGCTTGTTGGCAGAGATGGCAGACATTGAAGCGCTTTACAGTGAGACGCCTTACGCCGAAAGTTAGTCAGCAGGGCACACCAATTTCTGCATTTGGGTCCCATCCACCACACCGGGGGAAACCTCGCCGCCGCTGCTACGTGGTTACCCTCAGATATTTGACCCCAAATTCTAGTCGGGGACTTTGAGCCGAGCCGCCAGTTTCTCCATCTTGACCACGCAACCTGCCGGCTTCATGCTATATCTCTAGTTGCCTTGGGGGAGGCAGGGCGGATGGACTGGTTGTCGATCATACTGGCGGTCTTCGGGTGGGGGCGTGAAGATGCCGCCAAGGTCCGTCGGCATACTGGCAACTGCGGCAGTAGACTTAACGCGCAGGCTTCAAGCCCTCTATCCGGGGCAGCCGCATGCCTACAAAGGGGCGACCGAATGCCTGACCGCGATGCAGTCTCAGTGCGAACAGATTTACGAGCAAGCAGAGACCAACAAGCGGCTGATCCAAAAGGCCGGCGCTTGGACGAATTGGGAGGCGGGACTCAGGCGGTCCATCGAATGGCGAGCTACGGCATCGGGATTTGTTCCGCAGGCCGAGTCGATCATCAAGAACATCGAGAATGCCATAGCGGAGGAGCAGGCGCGTGGATGCATTACGCAAGCCCCAACTTCTCCGGCCACATCGACAGCAGTTGCATTCCGTCAGCGTGACAGAGGATGGGATGCACCTCCGCTGTGAGAATAAGCTTCATTAGTCGTAGCCCCAATGTACCCCCGGGTTCGAAACTCCGCGGCCTGCAAAACATTAGATAATGTAGCCGGACCGATAAACCTGACCGGCAAGATATCGCCAAAGCGGCGCTAAGATGCACTTCGATGGGAACTGCGCAACAATGTTACACGAGCTATCCAATAGCACTTTGGTTGGGATGAAATCGATCAGACTTGAAATTTATTCAGACGAAAGAAGACTAATTTCGCGTGCTAGTGGGTTTATAGTTATTGATGGCGGTAATTCTTATATTTATACGTGTTGGCACGTGGTGACTGGAATAAACTTCCTTGATCCTCGCCCCAAAGTTCCACCAGAGCGCAGGCGCTATCTGAAGGCCTATCATCAAGGTGTAAGTACACCTCAAGAAGGAGTTACTCGCATCGGCGGAAACGCATTTGTCGAAGTGGATCTTTATCCAAATGGCTTAGAGCGCGGTTGGCAGCAAGAGCCAAATACTCGTCCACATCCAGATTTGGAAAGCATCGGCATCACCCTGCCTTTGCTTGCCGATTTGGTGAGGATACCGTTCGATATCTCGGAACCAACCAAGAGTATCATTTCATTTACAGAAGCTGATCTCCACACTGGCCAGCTACAAGCAGGAAGCGACATAGTTATCGTCGGATATCCTTATGGCTATAGCACGGTAGATATCGACACGCCGGATCCAGTGTTTCTAAAGCGGAGCATTGCGTCAAATCGCCGTCATCCTATAACCATGCTGTTGGACGGAATTGGAGCTCCGGCGATGTCGGGCGCTCCTATCGTCGTATTCGACCAAAATCGGTGGTGGTTGACCGGGATGTACAACGCGGCGATTTACCCCGAGGCGCAGTATGGTGAGCATCTGATCAGCGAACATACTGCCCTGGGGCTAATGACCAACATCTGGGTTGCTCGCGCCTTCCTCGGTCTAATTACGCCAAAATGACACCATCGGAATTCTCGATGTCAACCCAAAGTCAGTCACTCTGCGCAGGACCTGAGCCGCTGTGTCTCTACTGCCAAGAGCAATATGCCGGGCGATACAGAGACCACGAGCTGCGGCAATCCAGGGCCGCCTGTTGCTAACACATTGGAGCGACCGATATGGCGAAGTCCGATATCCAAAACATGTTGGATTGGAAAAAGCGGCGCGGACAGTCCGGAGCGACCTTTACCCTAGCAGATGAGCTGAGACGGCTGGATGAGTTGTGGAAAGCGAAGGGAGAAGACGCCAAAGATTTCACAGACTTTATTCCGATTCGCCTCGTAACGATCATTGAAGTCTTCATTCGGGAGGCGATCCGTGAGCTAGTTGACGCCGGATCTCCGTATCTTGAGAAGGCAGAAGGACTAGCCAAGAACGCAAAGCTAGATTTCGCGCTGCTTGCTAGCCTCCAAGGACGCAAGGTTTCTCTCGGCGATCTCATCGCTCACACGGTTTCCCTTAATGAGCCGACGCGGATCGTTGCCTGCCTCGCAGAGCTAATTCCGGAATTTGTTTTGCGGCTTAAAGCTTCTCATCCAAGATGGATAGAGGAGCGAGCAGGCTGGCCATTGGCTCTAATCATTCCCGACTATGCCAAGATGATGGCGAGGCTTTCGCGCCTATTCACAGTGCGTCACATTATTACCCATGAGCTGCCTAGCGAGCCAGCATTTCATCCCTCGGAGATTGACGGCTTCCTGACGGCGGCCACCGAATTTATTGAGGCAACCGATTGGGTACTCGTTGAAATGTTGCGAGGCGCAGTCCCTCGAACGCAGGCGGAGATGAATTCTCAAGCTGGAGCTTCTCTTGATCGCCTAACCAAAGAGATGGAGGAGATTATCGGCTGCGTCAAAAAGCGTGGAGAGATTGATGCCGGCTTGCTGAGTGAAGCCCAAGAAGCTTGGGTAGCCTATGCGACAAAAGAAGCCGATTTGCATGCATCTCTTGTCGCGGGAGGGTCCATGGCTTCGATGGTATGGGCCGCAGCTATGGAGGAGGAAACAATCCGCCGAGTGGAAACCGTTCGCTGGTGGGCAGAAAGAGCAGAAGGCGAGATGTAAAAGTTGATCTCCTCTCGGGTTGACGGGCTTAGCTCCAAGAACAGAAACATGCCTATGTAACAAGTATTGACAGGGCACGAAAATAATGTAACAAAATCAATGAGAAGATGGCGAAAATGCGCAGTCCTCTTCTGGGCACCATTCCGATTTGATCCCTACCAAGATCAAATACTTAACGCCTTTCCAAACAATTGCGCATTGGCTACCTTGTAACAAAGGCCTGTAACAATGCGCTTCAGGCTTGTCCGCCCGATAGTTACGAAAGGCTCATCGAATCCGCATTTCGTAAAGCGGATACCCGTCAGATATCCGAGACGTCCTCGTCGGCCGAAAGCTGGTCATTCCGCTGGGCGAGGAGGTTGTGGAATTCGCCGTTACCGCCTTTGCCTATGCTCGGATTTGCAACGGAGGGGCAGTATTAGGAACGGCTCCTCGCCCTCATAGAAGGCGACAATCCGATGCTTTGCTCGCCATTTTTCTATGTGGTCGCGCCCAGGGTCTCGCACTGTGCTCATGCTTGATTTTGCCGTCGTCCTCCTGCGCGGGACAAAACCACCCGCGTGAAACCTATCCTTCGGTATGGGCATGTCCCATCCTTGGCTTGATCGATCCCAACCCTGCCATCCCTTAGGTTGTGCTGCATTGCTGACCGATTTTGGGCTTGTTCCGCGCCCATGGAGGATCTCATGTCGCATACCGAAATAGGCCTACAAGCCCAAAAAGGCTTTCCACCTTCTGTTGCCGGTGCCGCGGCTACGGGTCGCCTGCCGGATTCCATGCCTGGCACGGTTCATGATCTGGGCAATCTCATACAGGTTGCGGTATCCGCATTGAACATCCTCTCCCGCAACGCTCATCTGGCAGCGGACCCGAGTCTGCCGCCCATCGTTGCCAGTGCGAGAATGTCTCTCGGACGCGCCGGAGCGCTTGTGGAGCAGACCCTCCGCCGGGCACGCGAGGGAGAGACCTCGGTGGAAGCCGTCAGCGTCGCTGGCTGCCTGACGGAGCTTAGGGAGTTGGTCGAAACCATCTGGCAGCCCGAAATCCGGCTCGACCTGCAGGTGGAGCCGAATCTGCCGCCCCTGACCTGCAGTCGGATCAACTTGCAGGGCGCCATCATGAACCTGCTGACGAATGCGCGCGATGCCATGCCGGATGGAGGGACTATCGCACTTGCCGCGCGAAGCGCGGGAAAAGGCGGATATGCGGCGGCCGTCGAGATAGAGATCGTGGACAACGGCCTCGGCATGAGCCCGGACACGCTGCAGCGTGCCTTCGAACCCTTCTTCACAACAAGAGCGACGGGGCTTGGCGGCTTCGGCTTGCCGGTGGTCAAGCGGTTCGTCGAGGACGTGGGAGGACATATCGCCGTCGAAAGCAAACTCAATGCCGGCACGCAGGTCACCCTGTATCTGCCGATTGCCGAACGCCGATGACGGCTTAAGCGGAAGTGAAAGACGTTACCGTCTCCGGCGGCGGCTGATTTCCGTGCAGCGAATGTTGCGCTTCGCTGGGCAGTTCAAATTAGTGCTTGCTAACCATAACTCAGACAACTATAGTCCGAGTTATGGCGCATATGACGGCAGGTGTGGAATACGGGCTGCATTGTCTCCTGTGGTTGGCGAGTTCGCCCGGAACGCCGCTCAGCAGCCGCGACCTGGCGGATTTTCAGGGAATTTCCCGGAGTTTTCTGGCGAAGGTATTTCCGAAGCTGGAAAAGGCGGGGATCGTGTCCGCCTCCGAGGGCATCAACGGGGGATATCTGCTCGCAAGGCAGCCCGGAGATATCACGGTTCTGGAGGTTATCGATGCGATCGAAGGTAAGAAACCCTTGTTCGACTGCCAGGAGATTCGCGGCCGCTGCGCCGTATATCGGGAGCGGCCGCCGTCATGGGCAACGAAAGGTGTATGCGCAATCCACGCGGTGATGCTGCGCGCGGAGAAGGCGATGCGGGATTCGCTTGCGAGCCAGACGCTGGCCGATATTGCCGGCGACCTCGGTGGAAAGGCGCCGCCGGAATTCTCCGACGACGTCCGCAAATGGCTTGCGGATAGAACAAAGGGCCGGACCCGAAGCGGTGCAACAGAAGACAGAGCGTTGTCCTGACGGGCTGGGGACGCGTGACATGGATTGCGGCTGGCAATTGCAGCCAGGCGGAGTTGAGATGCTGCCGCTCCGGCAGATAGGGGACCCAGATTGATGAAGGATATATTTATCTTGGCCGGCAACGGCGCCCTTCACTTGTCGGGGTGCGTTCGGTCGCAGGGCGGTAAGGCGAGCGCGCTGCGCATGGTAGCACCTATAATCTGCCTTCTCGGGAGATGATCAGATGGCAACCTCAGCTGTCGTTGCAGATAATCCGCTGGTTCTCGTCGTCGATGATGATGAAGACGTTCGCAACTCCCTTCAGGAGCTTATGGAATCCGTCGGCCTCGACGTCGCCTGTTTCCCGTCGCCCAGGGAACTGTTGAGCGCCGGTCTCCCCGATCGGCCCGGCTGCCTGGTGCTGGATGTCCGAATGCCCGGCGCGAGTGGTCTTGACTTGCAGCATCAACTCTCGGCGCGCGGAATTACGAAACCCATCGTCTTTCTCACGGGATACGGCGACATTCCGATGACGGTGCAAGCCATGAAGGCCGGCGCCGTCGATTTCCTGACGAAACCGGTGCGCGACCAGACGTTGTTGGACGCCGTGATTGCAGGCATTCAGCGGGACGTGGAGCAGAGGGCGCAGGCGGAGAACATCCATCAGCATTCCAGCCGGTTCGCGACGCTGACGCCGCGCGAACGTCAGGTACTTCGTGAAGTTGCGCGCGGCCGCCTCAACAAACAGATCGCTTTCGAACTCGGGATCAGCGAGATCACCGTTAAACTCCACCGCAGCAATGTAATGCGCAAGATGCGGGCTATTTCCATCGGCGAACTCATTCGCGCCTGGGATTCATTACCCTCCAGTGTTCGCGAGACGCCGCAGGCTTGAGTCTGCGCAATACTATCCTCACAACCAAAAGCTGCCCCCGAAGCGACTAGTCTTGGCGCATAAGCGCCGGACGCCTCTTCCTTCGCCACAGGGCCCTGAAGGCTGGGGAATGTCTTCGAGCTTTAGCCGCCGATCATCGGCAAAGCATGAGCCCCTCGCTCGCCGCGGGAGCGATTGTCCTGAGTTCAGGCAGGATAATCTAATCACCCGATCTATCCTACCTGTACTCTGGGACTAGATGGTCGATGCCTCTGTTCGATAGGCTGGCGGCCCGCCGTGACGCATTCTCCTGACCGGTCGAAGAGGCTCTAACAGGAGACATAAGATGCGCGATATCATCAAAACTCTGACGCTCGCCGCAACGGTGGGCACGGCAGTTGCGGCATTCGCACAGGCCGCGGAACCGCGAGCCAAGCCGACGATCGTGCTGGTGCACGGCGCATTCGCCGAGTCGTCGAGCTGGAACGGCGTGATCGGTGCGCTCGCCAAGGACGGCTATACGGCGATCGCCGCTGGCAATCCGCTCCGCAGCGTTGCCAGCGATGCCGCGACTGTCGCAAGCGTCCTCCGCTCGATTTCGGGACCGGTGGTGCTGGTCGGTCATTCATACGGCGGGCCGGTCATCACCGAAGCGGCGAACGGAAATTCGAATGTGAAGGCCTTGGTCTACGTCGCCGCCTTTGCTCCGGAGACCGGTGAATCCAGCGCGAGCCTTTCGGGAAAATTTCCCGGCAGCACGCTGGGGGACGCGTTGACGACGACTGCGCTGCCGGGCGGCGGCCAAGATCTTTACATCCGGCCGGACCGGTTCCACGATCAGTTTGCCGCCGACGTGCCCGAAGACGCGGCGCGGCTGATGGCGGCCACCCAGCGCCCAATCGCGCAGGCCGCATTGGCCGAACCGTCGGGCGCCGCCTCCTGGAAGACGCTGCCTTCCTACGCGATTTACGGTTCCGCCGATCGCAACATCCCGCCAGCCGTGATGAGCTTCATGGCGAAGCGAGCGCATGCGGTGAAGACCATCGTCATCGAGGGCGGTTCGCATGCCCTGACGGTTTCACATCCCAAGGAAATAGTCTCTTTGATCGAGGAAGCAGCCTCGGCGGAATAACGCCGGCAGCAGACCCGCAACTCAATATCAAACTTGAAACCAGGAGATAGGACATGAAGATCGTCGTTATTGGAGGCACGGGCCTCATTGGTTCGAAAACCGTCGAACGGCTTCGCAAGAAGGGACATGAGGTGCTTGCCGCATCTCCAAATTCGGGTGTGAACACAGTGACTGGAGAAGGTCTTGCCGGAGCTCTGATCGGTGCCGAGGTGGTTATCGACCTGGCGAACTCGCCGTCCTTCGACGAGAAAGCCGCCATGGAATTTTTCGATGCAGCTGGTCGCAACCTCTTTGCGGCGGAAAAGACCGCAGGCGTTCGTCATCATGTCGCGTTGTCGGTCGTCGGCACGGACCGTATGCAGGCGATGGGATATTTCCGCGCCAAGCTGCGTCAGGAAGAGCATATCCGCAGCTCAGGAGTGCCCTACACAATCGTCCATGCCACCCAGTTCTTCGAGTTCGTGGGTGCCATCGCCCAGTCGGCAACCGAAGGAACGAATATTCGCGTTCCGACGGGCGCTTTTCAGCCGATCGCAGCAGACAACGTTGCCGACGCCATGGCTGATGCCGCTCTAGCCGAACCGGCGAACGGTATGATCGAGATCGCCGGCCCCGAGCGCGCACCGATGAATGAATTCATCGGGCGTTACCTCAAGGCCACCCACGATCCGCGTACCATCCTCGCCGATCCGCATGCCCGTTATTTCGAGGTCGAGATCGACGACCGGACACTGGTTCCGGATGCCGGCGCCCGCCTTGGCGCGATTCGCTTCGAGGACTGGCTCCAGTCCCCTGCCGCCCAGAAAAAGTAAGCGACTCCCTCGCAAATTCCTCCCGGCTTCACCGGTCTTTCGGGTTGGCAAGCCTTATTTACCAGGAGACGAAGATGATCAGGATATTTCTTTGCGCGGCGGCTCTCGTATTTGCCTCCGCGGCTGCGGTTTCGGCGGATGATGACCACAGCGATGAAAAGGTAACGGTGGTCTACGACCAGCCACTGCCCAACGTGCCCGGTAAGAGCATGAAGGGCGTGCTCGTCGAATATGCGCCCGGCGGCACCTCGCCCGCTCACACGCATCCCAAATCCGCCTTCATTTATGCGACGGTTCTGGAAGGAGCGATAACCAGCAAGGTCAATGGCGGGCCGGTGACCGTCTACCATGCCGGCGAGAACTTTTCCGAGTTTCCCGGCGACCATCACGCCGTGAGCGAAAATGCAAGCAAGACGGAGCGTGCTCGCCTCCTTGCCGTGTTCGTGGTCGACACGAATGAAACCAATCTGACGACCTACGAAAAGTAAGCTCGAACGGGAAAGGCGGTTCTCGCCTGACATCAATGACGGAATGGCGCCCTCTGGCCGGCGCCATTCCGGTTCCGATTGCAATCAATACCGACATGCCCGGCCGTGCCCGCGAGCGCCGTCAGGAGGAAAACCATGCGCATCGAAAAACTCTATCCCATGACATCGGCCCGCCTGATGGTGATCGATGTCGCCGCTACACTGCAGGCCGCCGCCCTAACACTTTCCAATCCGGGCATTGGACTTGTCGTCGTCAGCGAGCGACACGGAAAGGCAGCCGGGGTACTCAGCAAATCCGATCTTATTCGCCATCTGGCTGACCGCGAGGCGAATGCAAGCGTCGAGGCGCTGATGAGCCGCAACATCATTTCCTGCAGCCCGGCAGATGAACTACAGGCGACATGGCAGGTCATGGTGGAAAACAGCATCCAGAACATGCCGGTCCTCGGGGCGGATGCAAAGCCTCTCGGCGTTCTCGATATCCGCGACGCCCTAAAGGTTCTCTTCGAGCAGGAGCAGTTGCAGGAACACATGCTGGCGAACTACGTCGCCGGCATCGGCTACTGACCTCCGAACACCGGGACGATCATCATGCTTCAGGCATATCTGGGTGAAATCGCCGCCGAACCGCTCGCATGGCTGATCATTCTAGGTTTGACCGGGATGGCCGTTTGGAAGCTCATCGGCCCGTTGCGCTCCAATCTGCGGCTCGTGGTGCAGATCGTCTTTTTCACGGCCATGACCTCCGTCCTCGTTTTCGAAGATATTCCGCTCGGTCAATCCCAAGGCCTGCGGATCGGCGACGAGCGTGCCGTATTCATCGTCTTCGGCCAATTGTTGTGGTGGCTCCATCTCTCCTGGGCCGTCATCGGGTTCGTGCGTATCTATCTGGTTTTGGAAGGTAGGCCTCGCGAGGCCCGCCTGCTGCAGGATATTGTCGTCGGCGTCGTCTATATGTGCGTCACGCTCGCCGCCCTGGCTTTCGTTTTCGGCGCTCCTGTCGGAACGCTGATCGCGACGTCCGGCGTCATCGCCATTGCACTTGGTCTTGCCCTTCAGAATACACTCGGCGACGTCTTCTCCGGTGTCGCCCTCAATCTCGGGCATACTTATGCGCTAGGCGACTGGATTCTCCTTGAGGACGGCACGGAAGGACGAGTTACCGCAAGCACCTGGCGTTCGACGCAAATTCTGACGGGCGCCAACAATATCGTCGTGCTGCCTAACAGTGTCCTTGCCAAGCTGAAGCTGACCAATGTCAGCCGGCCCGACGAAACGCATCTCCTAAAGATGACGGTACGGCTGGTCCCGACGCACGCACCCTCGATTGTCGAGGAGGCCATGTTGACGGTTCTGGCCGGCTGCAATTCGATCATGCGCGAGCCACCGCCACTGGTCTCGTTCAGCGGCCTCGATGCCACCGCGCTGGAAATCCGTCTGTTTTTCCGCGTGAGCAATCCACTGCTGAGAATAACGGCTCAGAACGAGGTGATCGATCGATTCTACCGTCATTGCCGATCGTCCGGGCTGCACCTTGCGATGCCACCCTCGGCGATCGCCATCGCGGACGGAACTTACTTGAAAGAAACACCTCGACCGCCTGAAGCGATGCTGCAGGAGGTTATCGATGAGAACCCGATCCTCTCCGGGCTGACGCAATCCGAAAGAGAAAAATTGGCTCAGTCTGGCATCGAGCGCGAATATCGCAAGGGTGACGTCATCGTCGCCCAGGGGCAGGCGCTACCTTGGATGATGATCATCCGCACCGGCGTCGTATCGATGCAGCACGACGAACAGGAAAAAAGACGCCTTTCCTCGGGCGACTTCTTTGGGGGAACCGGCCTTCTGGCGGGAACGGAGGAAGCCTACACGCTGCAAGCCCTAACGCGAGTCACTGCTTACGAGATCGACCAGAAGAGTTTTGCGCAGCTGATCGCCGAACGACCGGCAATAGCCGAGGAGATCGCGGCAATGCTGTCCTCGGGCTCTGGCGGCATCCGCGATCTACGACTTGCAGAAGAGAAACACGAGCGGACTGCCACCGCTTTTCTGAAGTCAATCCGGACGATCTTCAGCAGCTGAATATGGAGGGCAAAGCGGGCCGCACGATCCCGGCATTGCCTCTTTGCGCCGCGCTTGGATCGGATATCTGCTGGCGCTTGCTACGATCGAAAGCTGAATTGCCTCGCGAATCTTCGCCCTATCCTTCGGAACAGGTGTTTTTGTCGCAAGCTCCCGTATACCGTCTTTTGTGGAGAGGCCGTGGCGTAGTTTCGATTTAAGCGCACCATGGCGATCTCAAATGAAATGGGATCGGGTTGAGGCATGTCGAAGTCCGCCGGAGCTTCGGGGATGGGTAGTGGTGGGGGATCGGTAAGGTCACCCGATATTGATGCCGTACAGGCGGCAAAGGTCGTCGAGCGGATCACCGGCAATGGCTGGGCAACCGATGCCGGCGGCAATTTTATCTATGTGACGCCGGCCGCACTCGCCTTTTTCGGTCTCGCTTTGGAAGACCTCAACTCGCCACTGGACGACAATACTTTGGGCTGGAGCCGGGTCGTCCATCCAGAGGACTACGAAGGCGCGGCCGCCATGTGGCAGCGTTGCCTGCAGACTGGCGAACATTACAACGTGGAACATCGCATGCTGCGTGCGGACGGTATGTGGGGTTGGACGCGCAGCACCGGGCATCCGGTACGCAACGACGACGGTACCATTACCGGGTGGTATGGTACGGTGATCGATACCGATACGCCGTCGCCGCGGCGCGACCGTATTGTCGGCGTCGCCCGCGCGCTCAACAACACCACACCCGAAGCGTTCTTGTCGATGGACGCCGTTCACCCGCACGACCGGCCAACGGTGGAGCAGGCAACTGCGCGGGCGTTCTTTCACGGCGTTCCTCAGGTCAGCAGCTACCGGCAGCTTCAAGCCGATGGGAACTACCGCTGGGTCGAGTTTCGGGTGGAACCCGAATACGGCATCAGCGTCGATGTGGATCCGGCGGTGGCAAGGCAGGATAAGCGGTGGACGACCGCGAGCTCTTTCGGTGAGACCGGTGAAGCGGTGCGGGCTGCGCTTGCCATCGAGAACCTCTATGGCGGCGCATGGGCGATGGACGCGTCCGGGCAGTTCACCTACGCAACGCCGACTGCGCAGACCTCTATAGCGATGACGCTCGAGGACCTGAACGAGCTGCTGGAGGGCAAACCATTCCTGGAAGGCGGCGAGCAGGGTTGGCAGCGAGGTACGCATCCGGAGGATCGCAAACGGGTCGGCGAGTCGTTGCGCCAGGCCCTGAGGACGGGTGAACACTGGAATGTCGAATATCGGGTACTACGCGCCAATGGAGCCTATGTCTGGCATCGCGCCGCGGCCCGGCCGACACGCGACAGTCAGGAACGCATCACAGGATGGTACGGTGCGACACTGGATATCGACGTCTACAAAAGAACGGAAGCGGCCCTACGCGAGCGTGAAAGGCAACTGCAACAACTTATTGACACCGTGCCCGCGCTGATCTGGAGCACAACGGCCGACGGAACGCCGACTTATGTCAACAAACCTTTTACCGAAGTGACGGGCGCCACTCTCAAGGATATCACAGCACCGGATGGGTCGCCTTCACTGAGCGTCGTACACCCGGATAGTCGGGAATTGGTGCGCCAGGCCGTCCGGCATTCATTCGCCACGGGCGCTCCGTATATCCAGAGATATCGTCAGCGCCGTGCCGATGGCAGTTATCGCTGGACGGAGACCCGGGCGGAACCCTTACGGGACGAGACCGGCATCATCCTCCAATGGTACGGCGTGAGTTCCGACATCCACGATCTGGTGATGGCCGAGGAGGCGGTGCGCGTGAGCGAACGGCATCTTCAACAGCTCGTCGAAACGCTGCCCGCATTGATTTATTGCGCCATGCCGGATGGCAAACCGATATATCGCAGTCAAAAACTTCGCGAATACCTCGGATTCAATCTCGAAGACAAGGATGAGGCAGGAAAGCCTCGGCTGGATGGCACACTCGAAGCCGTAATCCACCCGGATGACCTGCCGACCATCAAAGAACGATATGGCCATTCGCTATCGACCGGCGAACCGTATGCACAGAGGCATCGCCTGAGGCGGTTCGACGGCGTGTATCGCTGGGTGGAAACGCGCGCAGCGGCGATGCGCAACGGTGAGGGCACGATCGTGCAGTGGAATGGCATTTGCTTCGATATCGAGGATCAAGTGCGCGCGCAGGAGGAACTGCGCCTGGCCCAGGAGAACCTTGCGCGCGCAAGCCAGGCTGCCAGCCTTGCCGAGCTTTCGGCATCCATTGCCCACGAGGTCAATCAACCTCTGTCGGCGGTGATGAACTATTCGAGTGCCTGCCAGCGCTGGCTCAATGCTGAACCGCCGAATATCGAAAGGGCACAGAAAACGCTGGATCGTATCGTCCATAGCGCGAACTCTGCTGCCGACGTCGTCGGCCGCATCCGTGCCCTGTTCAAGCAAACCCCTGCCAAGAGGGATTGCGTGGCGCTTGGCGGCGTCGTGTTCGAGGCCCGCGATCTGCTTGCCGAAGAGGCATCGCGGCGCCGCATCCGCATCGATGTCGAGGGCGAAAGCGGCATTAGGCTCGTCCCGTTCGATCGGGTCCAGATCCAGCAGGTCCTGGTCAATCTCATGCGCAATGGCATGGACGCCATGGCTTCCGTTCCGAAAGACAGGATCCTTCAGGTTCGGGCCCATCGAATGGGCGACATGGCTCGCATCGAGGTTAGCGACCGGGGACGCGGCATCCAGTTCCCCGACAAGATATTCGAGCCTTTCTTCACGACAAAAGATCAGGGAATGGGCATGGGGCTCGCGATCTCGCGCTCGATCGTCGAGGCACATGGGGGGCAGCTTTGGGCGGAAGGGAACGAACCGCGAGGCACCAAGTTCATATTCACGCTACCGGCGGATGGAGGTGCAGGTTCATGATCGCGGGTTGTCGGATATGTCGGAAACTAACTCGCACCGGCCAGGAGGAAGCATAACATGAGCAAGCCCGTGGTGGCGGTTGTCGATGACGATCCAAGGGTTCTTGCATCATTGGAAGAATTGCTGGAGTCGGCCGGATATTTGATCCGCAGCTTCTCTTCTGCAGAATTGCTGCTCGCCCGCGGGCTTGCGGGCGTCGATGTGTTGATCACCGATATCGGCATGCCTGGGGTCGATGGGTTTGAACTTCGCGACCTTGCCAGGCGGGAGAACCCGCAACTTCCCGTATTCCTGATCACCGGGCGGCATGAGATAGCCGATCAGGACCGAGCCCGTGGCGCCGGCGGTTTTCTGCGAAAACCCTTTGACGGACATGCTCTGCTTGCGGCCGTTCGTGATGCGCTAGGCAAGCGGCAAGACTGAGCGCTCCTGAGTTTCCATCGCTTTTCCTGGTCACGAGATCACGGCTGTTTCATCGCAGACGTGATCGGTTCGATTGGCCAAGCATCGGCTTGGAGCGCCTGTATTGATGAACCAGCGATTCACCGTTCGTCCAGGACCTATCCTCAAGATATCAGCGTCTCCATCCTCAATAAGGGCGGGGCCATAACTTAATCCTCGTTCTCGTAAACGAACGGGAGAACCTACCTGTTCTTGGGTGTAGCCCTCCCTCTCCCTCGGCCCAATCGACCGCCAAAAAGCGCGCCAATACACTCCGTCGCATGGTTCGTGCCCCGCACGTTCCAATCCCGCAGAACAGGAGCGCGTTATGACGCAGGCAGAAGCAAATCCCCCCATGATGGGTCAGCAGGAGACAAAAATGAATATCGAGAACACTTCACGCTCCGGCAGGCCGGCAACTGAAGAACTGGTTCCGTCGCGTTATGCGGTGAACATTGGCGAGATCGAAGTGTTGGTAATCAGCGATGGCGTGCTGCCCCTTCCGACCAAGATGTTGGGCCACAATGCCGATGCGGCAGAACGTGCCACCTGGCTGGACAGTATGTTCCTGCCGCAGGAAGCTTTCGACTGGGCGCTGAACGCGGTTGTTGTGCGTAGCGGCGCACAGGTTATCCTGATCGACGCCGGTCTGGGGCTGGATCCGGAATTGAACCTCCCGCGGGCCGGCCAGCTGGTCAAGCGATTGGAGAGCGCCGGCATCGATCTCGGATCGGTGACCGACGTGGTGCTGACCCATATGCACATGGACCACGTCGGCGGGCTCATCGTCGATGGCGTGAAGGAGCGGCTACGTCCCGACCTGCGGATTCACGTTGCCGCAGCCGAGGTTAAATTCTGGGAAGCGCCTGATTTCACGCGTGTAAACATGCCTCCCGGTTTCCCGGATGCGCTTCGGGCGGCGGCCAAACGGTTCGCCGAGGAATACCACAACCAGCTGCGCCTTTTCGACGAGGAACAAGAGGTGGCTCCGGGCGTCGTCGTCTCCCGCACCGGTGGCCATACGCCCGGACATAGCGTGGTCCGCGTCGCTTCCGGAAAAGACCGGCTGATGTTTGCAGGCGACGCCGTCTTTGCGGTCGGCTTCGAGCATCCCGGCTGGTTCAATGGTTTTGAGCATGACCCCGAGGAAGCTGCCCGCGTTCGGGTTCGGCTTTTGCGGGAGCTGGCGGCGACAGGCGAACTGCTGGTCGCCACCCACATGCCGTTCCCTTCGGTCGGGCATGTCGCAGTCGACGGCGACGCCTTCCGTTGGGTTCCGGTTTTCTGGGACTACTGACGATCTATAGGCGACTGCATGCGGTCTGACATTCAGAAGATCGCATGCAGTTTTTTCGCGGCAATTTCGCGTCAGCGGATTTCGGCTCGCGCGATCGTCAATACTAGCACTAAAGCCCCAGAAAAGGTGATGACATGACTGCGATGGAAATGCGCATAGTCGCCGGTATTTCAGTTCCTCACAACCGGCTCATAGACCGCGCGATAGAGCACGCGCACCATGCCTACGAGCCCTATCTCTTCAATCATGTCATGCGTTCCTGGCTTTTTGCGGTAAAGCTCGCTGAGCTGCAGAACATAGCCCATGACGCCGAAGTGCTTGCCATCGGCGCGCTGCTGCATGACATAACCCTCAACGATCGATTTGCGGGGCCCCGCCGCTTCGAAGTGGAAGCAGCCGACCTTGCCCGAGATTTCGCGACGGAAGCGGGGCTCAACGGACGGCGCGCCCAGTTGATCTGGGACAGCGTTGCGCTCAATTCGACACCGTCGATCGGGCTCTACAAGGAGGCTGAAGTGGCCCTTTGTACTACCGGCATTTGTTTTGATGTGGTCGGTCTGAAATATAGCTTCATCCCGTCATCTGACGTGCGGGCGATCGTTGCCGAATTCCCGCGGCTCGGAATGAAGCGGAAAATGACCTCCTGTTTCTGCCATATCGCGAAAACGCAGCCGGAAACCACCTATGACAATTTCGTGCGGGACTTCGGCGAGCGTTTCGTTCCGGGCTATACGGTTCCTTCCTCGGTCGATCTTGTTGCAGGTGCTCCCTTCGACGAGTGATGGGCATACTTTACGGCCCGGTGCAGAACGGTACCTCGCCCATCTGGGACGGCGACGAAGAACCAGGCAGGATATTGGTTATCACCCACCCAAGTTACAGGTCGGCGAGGGTTCTGGCCTCGCCGGCCATGTAATCGCAAAATAGTCTTACACGTGCCGGAACAGTCCGCCCATAAGCATGCAGTATATTAAGGGGGAGCTTCGGAAGTGCGATTTTCGGCGCGAGATCGACGAGCGTGCCGGCTCGCACGTCGTCTGCGACCAGGCATCGCAGAAGAAAGGCCGCGCCAAGCCCGCTCAATGCAGCCTGGATCAGGGCCGAGCCCGTGTCGCAATCGACCCGTCCCCTTGGAATGAAAGTCGTGCCGTCCGCAAGCCTGACAGGTTGTACGGCACCATCCATGGTGTAGCGCGCAAAAGGTAAACCTGGGAGGTCATCCACTGATCTTGGACGTCCGGTTAATTCAAGAAGAGCCGGGGAGGCGACGATCGCCATCGGTAGATCCGCCAGGCGGCGGACGATCAGGTCCTCCTGCATTGGCGAGCCGGCGCGCAGGACGACATCGTAGTCCTCACGAACTAGATTGACGAAACGATCGGTCAGCCCGATATCGAGCTGGAGGTCCGGATAATCCTTCGCAAACGTACCGAACAGGCGGGGGAGTAGCAGCGGTGCAAGCTCGCCGGGCATGCTGATCCGCAGCCTGCCGGAGGGAGCCGCTTCTGGCCGGATGGCTTCATCGCTCGCATCGAGTTCGCGCAGCAGCGGAGCGACGCGCTCAAAGAATGCCTGCCCATCCTGCGTCAGGGTCAGCGCTCGAGTCGAGCGCAGGAAAAGCCGCGCACCGATCTTCTTCTCCAGCCGTGCCACGCTTTTCGAAACCGCCGATGGTGTCGTGCTGAGATCGCGCGCCGCCGCCGTGAACGATCCCGCTTCCATGGTCCTTACGAACGCCATCAAACCTGACGTTTCATCCAGCAGGTTCGGCATTTACATCTCCATGGCACAGATCATGTGCCCGACAGGGGGCTAATAGCTCGCACCGCTAGCATTTATCTCATCCCCGAAAGAAAAGGAGATAAACAAAATGCAGCATCTTGCAGACAAGGTCGCCGTAATCACAGGCGGCAATAGCGGTATCGGTAAGGCGACCGCCCGACTGTTCGCAGAGGAAGGCGCTCAGGTCGTTATCACCGGCCGGCGTCAGGACATCGTTGATCGGGCGGTTGGCGAGATCGGCCATGGCGCACTTGGCCTCGTCGGCGACGTCGCCGATCCGGAGCATCATCAAAAGCTTGCGGACGTGGTGAAGACGCGCTTTGGCGGGCTGGACATCTATGTGGCTAATGCCGGCGTCATCAACCTTACCGCCTCTGACACCGTTACACTGGAGGACTACGACCGGCACTTTGCCACCAATACCCGCGGTGTTTTCCTTGGCGTGCAGGCGATCGCGCCGCTGATCCGGGTCGGCGGCAACATCATCGTTACGAGCTCGCTCGCCGCCACCAAGGTTCTGCCAAATCACATCGTTTATGCCGGCTCCAAAGCGGCTGTTGCCGCGTTCGCGAAGAACTGGGCGATCGAGTTCAAGCCGCGGAAGATCCGCGTCAATATCCTCAGCCCCGGACCGGTGGAAACCGCCATCCTCGGCAAGCTGGGCGTTTCGGAGGCCGATCGCCCGGCGTTCGAGGACTACATGGCATCCCTTATCCCTGCTGGGCGGATGGGGCGTCCGGAGGAAGTCGCCCGCGCGGCACTGTTCCTCGCTTCGGCAGCGGGAAGCTTCGTCAATGGTGTCGAATTGCATGTCGATGGCGGCATGACGCTGGCCTAAAGGATCGAAGCAGCCAATCCCTACGGGTTGGCTGCTTCGGGCGATTATACTTCGTCAGTTTGGACGCTGGATTCCTTCATAATAATCGCCGCTATCGATGGCCTTCTCATCCAGGAGACGGCCGTACGCGGGAGCTGTGTGCGACACCGAACCGGTATAGTCCCGGCTAACCGGCGGGCGGGACTGTTGCCTGACGGTATTCTTCTGGGCACCTTCGTAATAATCTCCCTCTGCATAGGTAACGCTGGCAGAGCCTGCTGCGGCAATCAGTACGAGCGCGAAAGCGGTCTTGATGTTTGTCATGGTTGATCTCCTTCAGAGTTGTCCGAGGTGCTGGGTTGCGACCTCACCTGCGGAATGTTTCGGTGGATTGCATGAACTGCGGGACGGAGTTAGTTGATGTCTTCGTCGCCCGGTTTTCGGTTGTCGCGAGACGTGCGAGGACGAATTACGTCCGGTTTTCCAGAGTTATAAGCGACTGCAGCGGTCGTGACCGCCGACCGTCCAGAAGGTTCACGATGCTCCTTTCCGAAATCGGCCGGCGTTCCGACGAGGGCCGACGAAACAAGCAGTCCGGACAGAGCGTAGAGAGTGGCTTCTCTCAGCATGTCATTCTCCTTATGGGTTTACATTCGTATTCCAGTGACGGGGTCCATTCCTGATCATGATGCTACGTCGATAACAGAAGTAACGTCTGATCACTTTCGGAAATAAATAGCATAGACGCCTTCACGAAAGGTATGTCATTGACTTAAACAATCGCTATTGGGTCACTAATTTTTCTTGATCATTGCTTCTCCTTAACTGTGACTGTCGATCTTCAAAGAATATCGCAAAGGAGACGCTGAAGACATTTCAGAGTTGCTCGGAATGTTGAGGGATTGCGGTCTATAGGGCCGCCCGCCGCCATTCGCCGGGGGTCAGGCCCGTATGGCGCTTGAAGGCCACACAGAAGGCGGTGAGGGTCCCGTAGCCCAGCACGCCTGCGATATCCGTGATCTGCATCATGGGATCCCGCAGCATGGCCATGGCCTGTTCCATCCGCCTCTGGCGCAACCATTCGGAGGGTGTCATGCCGGTGCTTTTCTTAAACGCGCGGCAGAAGTGAAAGCGGGAAAGGTTGGCCGCTTCGGCGAGCGCGCCGAGCGAAAGATCCTCCTCCTTTTCAGACGACAGCCGCTCGAGGGACATCCGCAAAATCCCCGGCGCCAGGCCGCCCGAGGCTTTTTCTAACGCCTCACAGACGCCTGCATGGGTTTTCACCAGATGGATGGCGATCAGGCTTGCAAGCTGCTGGCGATAGAGCCCGTCCAGGCTGCTGATACCATTGGACGACTGATGCGCCATCGTAAGCAGGGTCGCCATCACGTTGTCCTGCTGCGCTGTACTCTCGACCAACGATCGACCTTCCCCGGGGCATTCTCGGGCAACCCGGTCAAGGAGATCCGGGGAGAGATAGAGCTGCACGATGTCCATTGGCCCGTGAATATCCCAACGTGACGTCGATCCTGCCGGGATGAAGGTTATGCTGCCTTGGCGTCCCATACCTGTCGCATATGCCTTCCCGGACCGGCGCTCCAGCCGCTGCATAGCGCCGAGATAGGTCATGATCACGTGATCCGACATGGGGTGCACGACGTCGTGGAACGGGTTGTGTTTCCATCGGGCGAGCCGGGTATCAAAGGGATCGTCGATACGGAAGGATTCCACCGGGGCAGTGCGCAGGACACGCTCCATTTCGCGGTCCGGTGACACATGTCCCTCCTGCGGTCTGTCATCTGCCATCACATCAGGAGGAAGCGCCTGAAATTTGAAAGGAGCCATGCTTCAATCCCTCCAGCGAACTCGTCGTCGAGAACGTGAAAGGAAGATAGAATGCAGCTACCGCTGACGATATTGGCCACTGGAGTATGCCGATCTGTTCCGGCGAATGGACAGTCCTTAGCAAATGCCGTGCTTAACGCCGACTATCTGAGGAAACATCCTGTGCTCAGGGATAGCGTTCACAATCAAAGCATTTGCTGGCGCCAACATCGGCATTGGCCGCGTCAGCTCGGGAATTATAATGTCACTCTTCAACTGGAGTCGCTGTCCGCTTGCTTTTGAAAATGTCATAAAAAGAACCGGGAAGCGGCGCTGGCGGCGGATAGCGCCGCTTCCCAGCCGACTACCGCTCGATAAAGGCGAGCAGGTCGGCGTTGACGATTTCGGCATGCGTCGTGCACATTCCGTGCGGCAGGTTGGGATAAATCTTAAGGGTGGAGTCCCTTAGAAGCTGGGCCGAGAGCAGCGCGGAGTCGGCGATCGGCACGATCTGGTCGTCATCGCCATGCATCACAAGCGTCGGCACGGTGATCTTTTTGAGATCTTCGGTGAAATCCGTTTCTGAAAACGCCCTGATGCCGAGATATTGCGCGTTGGCACCACCCATCATCGACTGGCGCCACCAGTTCTGGACGATCGTTTCGATCTTTTTGGTGCCTTCCTGATTGAAGCCATAGAAGGGACCGCTTGCGAGATCATGGTAAAATTGTCCGCGGTTTGCGGCAAGTTGTGAACGCAGGCCGTCGAAGACTTCGATCGGCAATCCGCCGGGATTTGCCTTGGTCTTGACCATGATCGGTGGCACGGCGCCGATCAGTACCAGCTTTGCGACGCGTCCGTCAGGCTGGCCGTGCCTGGCGACATAGCGCGTGGCCTCGCCGCCACCGGTCGAGTGCCCGATATGAATGGCGTTGCGAAGATCGAGGTGCTTGGCGACTGCAGCAAAATCGGCCGCATAATGATCCATATCGTGGCCGTCGCTGACCTGGCTCGAGCGGCCGTGGCCCCGCCGGTCGTGGGCGATCACACGATATCCCTTGCCGAGGAAAAAAAGCATCTGGGTGTCCCAGTCGTCGGCGGAAAGCGGCCAGCCATGATGAAAGACGAGCGGCTGAGCGGTCTTTGGGCCCCAGTCCTTGTAGAAGATCTCGACGCCATCGGGAGTGGTTACGTAGTTCACGTCACTGCTTTCCTTGTTGGTCTGACGGCTTTTGGAGGCGGTGCTCTTGGCTGCGGCGCCGGCGGGCATTGCCGCCAGAACCGAAGCGGAAAGACCGGCAATCAGCACGTTGCGCCGGAACGCTTGCGGTGGCTCGAAAAGATGTTCGCTTGTATTCGACGAATTCGGGAAAGAGTTTCCGATCATGATTTTCTCCGTGTTTGATGCATCCACGAGAGAGGTTTTACCCAATTGCGAAAACCCATGACCTTTCAGAATTGCGCTGCGTGTAGCGGAGTTGCTGTCCTTTTCACGGCGCGGCTCCAGAAGGTTTTGAACTCTCTTCGGGCGACGTGACGCATCCCAAGCCAAGGCCGGTTGATGCCTCTTCTCGATGATGTCCCGGGGCGGCCGATATGGATGGACGACGTGCTCTCGTGCTTGATCCTCAACCGGCCGACGTTCAGAATCGCGATCGTGCTATCCCGGTTCTGCGACGGTCTCGGAAGATCTTACCGTTCGTGGCATCCTATCTTGCGACCTATCCTCTCGACCGTTATACTGTTTTTGAAAAACAGTATAACATCGGAGTCGAGCTTATGAAGTCTATCGACCTCATGTATCAGACGATGCTCGCCGAGCTAGGTCAGCGCTCGCTCGACGCCGCTTGGACGGCCGATTTCCCTCCGAAGGGTCGGTTCACCCCGGCGAACATCAAGGGGCGCAAATACTGGTACTTCGACATTCCAGATGGACATGGTGGTACGAAACGTCGTTACGTCGGTTCTGCTGATGATCCGGATATCGCGCAGCGCGTAGCTGATCATAAACGGGACAAGGACGATCTACGCGCTCGCAGGCGCTTGGTAAATACCCTGACCCGCGAAGGCGGGATGGTCGCCCCTGACGCCATATCGGGCGACATTGTCGAGGCTCTTGCCGATGGCGGTCTCTTCCGGCTCCGGGGTATTCTCATCGGCACGGTGGCCTTTCAGTGCTATTCAGGACTGCTGGGCGTCCGCCTTCCTATGGCTGCGATTCTGACCGGCGATGCGGACATCGCCCAGGACTATGCCATCAGTCAGGAGGTTGAAGACAGTCTGCCTCCGATCGTTGAGCTGTTGCAGGGCGTCGACGCCAGCTTCCGGCCAATTCCACATCGATCGGGATCCGCGGCCTCGTCGGCGTTTCAGAATGCCGACGGCTACAGGGTTGAATTCCTGACGTCGAACCGTGGTTCGGATGACTACGTCGACCAGCCGGCGAAGATGCCCGCCCTTGGTGGCGCCAGCGCGGATCCATTACGCTTTCTCGACTTCCTCATAAGGGAACCCGTCAGGACAATGCTGCTCCACCGAAGCGGCGTCCCAGTCGTCGTCCCCGATCCGTCCCGGTATGCGGTCCACAAGCTCATAGTCGCTAGTCGCCGACACACTGATGGGCAGGGCCCGGCGAAGCGAGAGAAGGACGTTCGTCAAGCTGCGCTGCTCCTTGAGGCCCTGCAGCAGACAAGGCGATCTGCCGACTTGGCGCTCGTCTACAACGAAGCATGGGAGCGCGGGCCTGCGTGGCAAGAAGCTATTCGAACCGGGGCGGGAATGCTGCCTCCACAAGATGCCGAGCGGCTCCGCACCGTCCTGATCGAGGGCGCGAAAAAGAACCGCGAAGAAATTGAACTTCCGTTTGGAGAGTAGGCTGTCTTCCACCTCGAAAGCCAAGCAGTTGATTTAATTCGAAAGTGGCGAAGACAAATATGGTGTCGAGAGTTCATGTCCACTCAATAGCACCGACTTCCACTGATCGACCGCCCCAAGCATACTTCATCTGGTATTGTTGATAGCACACATCATATCCTGCATCCGCCTTACGATGTCGTCCAGCACTGCAATGCGCTGCCCGCCTGACGGACGGATGGCGAAATAGGAGACTTCGATCTTCGGCTCGAACGGAATGGCGATGATGTCGGCGCTGGCGGACCGAAGGCTGGTGTGATCGACGATGCCGACACCCATTCCCGATGCCGCGAAATAGCAGCAGTTCAGCATCGAGGTTTCCATCGTGCTGATCGGTTGATGGTCTTCATTCGAAAAGGCGCGGTCCAGCGCCAGCCTGAGCGGCGAATTGCGGCCCGGGATCAGGACGCGCTCGTCCAGAAGGTCGGCGGGCGTGATAACCTTGCGAGACGCCAGCCGGTGGCCGGGCGCCATGGCGGCGACCGCATGCGAACCGTGCAGCAGGACGGCATTCTTGTCGGCCATGCGCGGCGAGCTGAAGACGAAGCCGAGATCATAGCGGTTTTTCTCGACCATGTCCCAGATATGGCGGCTGTTTTCGACATCGATCACCAGTGGGATGTCCAAACGTTTGCCGACAACATCGATGATCGCCTGATGCAGGTAGGGCCGGACCAGTGAGGTGACGCTGGCGATCCTCAGCACGATGTTCTTGTGCCGGCGGATATCGTCGGCGGCCTGGGCGATCTGGTCGAGGCCGAGATAAAGCCGCTCGACCTCCCGGAAGAGCTGCGTCGCCTCGGCTGTCGGCATCAACCGGGTTCCGACCCGTTCGAACAGCCTGATCTCAACGATTTCCTCCAAGTCGCGGATGAGGCGGCTGACGGCAGGCTGAGTGACGTTCATCGCCTCGGCGGCGGCGGTAATGCCGCCCGTCATCATCACGCTTCTGAAGGCTTCGACCTGCCGTGGTTTCAATCGCATGCGCTTGGCTCTCCCATAACATTAGGACATGAACGGAATACCAAATGCAATTTTTCTTTTCTGGCCCGAGGCTTTAATGCCATCTCTAATCCGCTGGGAGAGCGCGGATTTCGGAAACCCCGGAGGAGCTCCATCATGAAATTCCTTACGATCGCAGCCGCACTGGCAGCGTCAGTTTTTGCCGCACCGCTCGCAGCCCATGCGAAGGATCTCACCGTTGGTCTGGCCGCCTCGACCACATCCATGGATCCGCAGTTCTATGTCGTCGGCCCGAACAGCGCCATGGCGCGCAACATCTTCGACGGTCTCGTCAATCAGGATGCCAAGCAGCAGATCCAGCCGGCACTCGCCGCGTCTTGGAAGACGATCGGCGATACGACCTGGGAGTTCAAGCTGCGGCCGAACGTCAAGTTTCACGACGGCAGCGACTTCACGGCTGACGACGTCGTCGCCAGCATCAAACGCGTGCCGCTCGCCTCGAAGAACAGTCCAAGCTCGTTCGCAGCCTATGTGAAGGCGATCACCGATGTCACCGCCGTCGATCCGCTCACGGTGCGCATCAAGACGGACGGTCCGACGCCGCTCCTTCTGAACAACCTCAGCCGCATTGCCATCCTGCCGGCCGAGATGGAAAAGACGACCACCGAAGACATGAACTCGGGCAAGGGCGTCATCGGCACCGGTCCGTTCAAGTTCGTCTCCTGGACGCCGGACGACAACGTTGTCGTCGCGCGCAACGACGGCTACTGGGGCGAGAAGGCTGCCTGGGACAAGGTGACGTTCCGGGTGTTCAAGAACAGCAGCGCCCGTGTCGCCGCCATGCTTTCCGGCGATGTCGACATGATCGAGAGCATTCCGACTGCCGACACGCGCAAGCTCCAGGCGTCCGACAAGCTGAAGGTCGTCAACGTTGCGGGCAACCGCATCATGTATCTGCACATGGATCAGGGCCGCGAGGAATCGCCCTTCGCCAAGGGTCCGGACGGCAAGAACCCGCTGCTGAAGCCGGAAGTACGTCGCGCGCTTTCTCTCTCGATCAACCGTGAGGCGCTCGTCGACCGCATCATGGACGGCCAGGGCGTGCCGGCCGGGCAGGTCGTTCCGGAAGGTTATTTCGGTTATGACCCGGCCATCAAGGTCGATGCCTACGACCCGAACAAGGCTAAGGAAATGCTGGCCAAGGCGGGTTATCCAGACGGTTTCTCGTTGACCTTCCACGCATCGAACGACCGTTATCCGAACGACTCCAAGGTGGCGCAGGCGATTGGCCAGTTCTTCAGCCGCATCGGCATCAAAACGGAGGTCGTGACGCTGCCGGGCAGCGTCTACTTCACCCGCGCTTCCAATCTGGAGTTCAGCTTCATCATGGGCGGTGCCGCCGTCGAAACCGGCGAAGCCTCCGGTGTGCTCGGCCCGATCCTCGAGACCTATGGCGAGAAGGCAGGGCAGGGCAATCGCGGCCGCTACTCCAATCCGGAGTTCGACAAGGCGCTGAGCGAAGCCCGTGGTACGCTCGATGATGCCAAGCGTGAGGCGCTCCTGAAGAAGGCGACCGAGATCGCCATGACCGATCTCGGTGTCATCCCGGTCTTTTACCTCGCCAACACCTGGGCTCTGAAGAACGGCCTTTCCTATGAAGGCCGGTCGGATGCCTACACGCTTCCCTATTATGTGAAGCCGAACTGATCCGGAAAGCGGTGATCCGTCATGTCTTTCAGCGGTGTTTTTCCCTACCTTGTTTCGCCGATCGACCAGTCGGGCGCGGTCATGGAAGGCGTGCTGACGGATCTCGTGGATCATCTGATCGACGCTGGCGTCCATGGATTGACGCCGCTCGGCAGCACCGGTGAATTTGCCTATCTCTCCCAAGAGCAGCGGCGTCACGTCGTCGACACCGTAATCTCGGCCAATCGCGGCCGGGTGCCCGTTGTCGCCGGCGTGGCGTCTACGTCGACCAGCGATGCCGTTGCTCAGACGGAATACATGGTCGAGGCGGGAGCCGACGGCATATTGGCTATTCTTGAGGCCTATTTCCCGGTCAGCGATGAGGGCGTCGAAGCCTATTTCACGGCGATCGCCAGGGCGGCCAGGGGGCGGCCGGTCGTTCTCTACACCAATCCGCAGTTCCAGCGTTCCGATCTCACTCTCCCCGTGATCGAGCGTCTGAGCCATGTCGAGAACATCCGCTACATCAAGGATGCCTCGACCAATACCGGGCGCTTGCTCTCCATCATCGAGCGGACCCGCGGCCGGATGGAAGTGTTTGCCGCCTCCGCGCATATTCCGGTCTGCGTGATGATGATCGGCGGGGTTGGCTGGATGGCAGGCCCGGCCTGCATCGTGCCGCACCAGAGCATTTCCCTTTACCAAGCGGCGAAGGCGGGCGACTGGGCAAAGGCGATGGAATTGCAGCGTCCGCTTTGGCGTGTCAACGAGATCTTCGCGAAATATTCGATCGCCGCCTGCATCAAGACGGCGCTCGAGCTTCAGGGCTTTCCGGTCGGCGCGCCGATGGCGCCGCAGGTGCCGCTCGCAGACGCGGCCCGTGCCGAGATCGGTGCGGTTCTGCGTGATGTCGGAGCGCTCTGAGCGCCGGCATTCAACCGATAATTCAAGGGCAAATTCGAAATGACACCAATTCCGATCATCGTGGATTGCGATCCGGGGATAGACGACACGATCGCGCTTCTGACTGCTTTCGTTTCGCCGGAACTCGAAATCCTCGGCATCACGCCCGTCTGCGGTAACCAGCCGCTCGAACGCACGGTGCGCAATGCCCTGCAGGTCTGCGAACTGGGCCGGAGGACGGATATTCCGGTCTATGCCGGCTGCTTCCGGCCGATGCTGCGCGAGCCGATCTTCGGCCAGTTCCACGGCAAGACCGGGCTGGGCAACACGGTGCTGCCGGAACCGGTGAAGGCGGTCGAGCCCAAGTCGGCCGTCGATTTCCTGATCGACACCCTGACCGCCGCAGCTCAGGAAAAAAAACGGATCACCGTCTGTTGCCTCGGTCCGATGACGAATCTTGCTGTAGCGCTGCGGATGAACCCGCAGGTCGCCGAGGGCATCGAGCGTATCGTGATGATGGGCGGTGCCTATCGCGAGCCCGGCAACCGGACGATGACCGCGGAATTCAACGTGCTGGCCGATCCACATGCCGCGCATGTCGTGTTTTCGAGCAGCATCCCGATCGTCGCGCTGGCACTCGATGCGACGCATCAGGTCATGCTGAAGCCGGAGCACGTCGCAGAGTTTTCGAATGTCAGCGGCCGCATTTCACACACGCTTGCCGAACTCATGGCCTTCTGGGACCGTAACGACGTGCGCCGCTACGGCTCGCGCGGCGGGCCCCTCCATGATCCGCTGGTGATCGCTTACCTTCTGGCGCCGCATCTCTTTACGACCGAGCGCGCCCGGGTGTTCGTCGAGCACGAGAGTGAGCTTTGCATGGGCCAGACCATCGCCGACTGGTACGGCAAGAGCGGTCTCGAACCCAATGCGGATATCGTGACCAAGGTGGATGCAGAGGGCATCATCGCCTTCTTCCTCGATCGCCTTTCGCGTTACGTCGAAAAGGCCGTCGCATGAGCCGCCAACCGATCATCATCGATGCGGACCCCGGCCTGGATGACGCGGCGGCCATCCTCATGGCGCTGGCATCGCCGGAGCTCGACGTGCTCGGCCTGTCGATCGTCGCTGGCAATGTCCCTTTGCAGGATACGGTAGCGAACGCCTGCAAGATCGTCGGCGTTTCCGGCCGCACCGATGTGCCCGTTTACGCTGGCGCGGCCGGTCCGCTGGTCCGGGAGCAGGTGTTCGGAAAATATGCGAGGGTCGGCGCTTTCAGCGATGACCTCGTTGTACGCAGCGACATCACGCCGTCGGAAGAACATGCGGTACGTTTCATCGTCAGGTCGGCGCGCGAAGCGGCCGTGGCCGGCAAGCCGGTGACCATCTGCGCCATCGGGCCGATGACCAATCTTGCGCTTGCCCTCATCCAGCACCCTGATGTGGCGCGCGGCATACGGCAGATCGTGTCGATGGGCGGCGCCTTTACTGCGCTCGGCCATCGCACTCCCTGGGCCGAGTTCAACGTGCTTGCGGACCCGCACGCGGCAGAGATCGTCTATCGTTCCGGCGTTCCGATCGTGGTGATGCCGCTCGACATGACCTTCCAGGCGCTGTTCACTGCCGAACACTTCAAGAGCTTTAGCGCTCGCGGCGGGGCCGCGGGGCGCGCGCTCTACAATCTCTTCTCGACCTTCGATCGCAGTGACATGCCGCGCTTCGGACGGCCGGGCGGGCCGATCCACGACGCGACGACGATCGCGTGGCTGATCAGGCCGGAGCTTTTCACCAGCCGCAAGGCAACCGTCGGCACGCAGGTCACCGGGCTCACGATGGGCTATACCTATGCCGACTTCTACCAAAAGATGGACCGCACCCCAAACGCCACCGTGGTGACCGATGTGGACGAGGCGGGGTTCATCAATCTGTTGATCGAGCGCATTTCGCTTTACGGAAGCGCTGCGCCCGGTCCCAAAACGCCGGGAGGCTGAAATCTATGAGCGGTTATCTCTTAAGCCGGTCGATCCAGACGGTTCTGACGCTATTTGTGATGTCGGTTCTGGTTTTCGTGGGCCTTTATCTCGTCGGCAATCCGGTCGATGTGCTCTTGAGCTCCACGGCGACGCCGACCGAACGCCTGCAGGTCATCCAGTCCTTCGGGCTCGATAAGCCTGTGTGGGAGCAATATTGGTTGTTCCTCACCCGCGCCTTGTCCGGCGACCTCGGCAATTCCTTCGTCTTTAACCAGCCGGCGCTGACGCTGATCCTCAAACGCATGCCGGCGACGCTTGAACTCGCGTTCGTGGCGCTCGTCCTCGGTCTCGTCTTCGGAATTCCGCTCGGCGTCTACGCGGGCCTGAAGCCGAAGAGCCTGCTCTCCAAATCGGTGATGACCTTCTCGATCCTCGGCTTCAGCCTGCCGACCTTCTGGATCGGCCTGGTGATGGTCATGCTGTTCAGCGTCCAGCTGGGGTGGCTGCCGGCATCCGGGCGAGGCGAGACGGTGCCGGTGTTCGGCGTTCCCATCAGCCTCTTCACGCTGGATGGCCTGTCTCATCTTCTTCTGCCGGCGTTGAACCTGGCGCTGTTCAAGATTTCCCTCATCATCCGTCTCACGCGCGCCGGCGTGCTCGAAACAATGCAGCTCGATTTCGTTCGTTTCGCGCGCGCCAAGGGCCTGCCGGAACGCCGGATCGTCACCGTGCATGTGCTGAAGAACACGCTCATTCCGCTGATCACGGTCATCGGGCTCGAACTCGGTTCGCTGATCGCGTTCGCGGTCGTCACCGAAACGATCTTCGCCTGGCCGGGCATGGGCAAGCTCATCATCGACGCCATCGCCGTTCTCGATCGTCCGGTGATCCTCGCCTACCTGATGATTACCGTCGTGATGTTCAGCATCATCAACCTCCTCGTCGACATCCTCTATTCGATCGTCGACCCGCGCGTTCGTCTTGAAGGGAATTCGTGATGAGCCGGGACACCAATACTGCCGGTTCGGTCCATGTCGGCAACGCCGACGGTCAGGCACGCCGCTCGCGCTCGCCGTTCCGTCAGATGGTTGTCGCCCTCCTGCACGACAAGCTGGCGCTTGTCGGCATCCTTCTGGTGCTGGTCTTCATTCTGGCTGCCGTTCTTGCGCCCCTGATCGCGCCGCAGAACCCGTATGATCTGTCGCAGCTTGATATCCTCGACGGTCGGCTGCCTCCCGGCTCGCAGAGCATGAACGGGATGGTGTACCTGATCGGCACCGACGACCAGGGCCGTGATCTCCTGAGCGCCGTCCTTTACGGGCTGAGGACCAGTATACTCGTCGGCATATCGAGTGCGGCGATCGCATTGGTGATCGGCGCCTCCCTCGGTCTCGTCAGCGCCTATGCCGGTGGCCGGCTGGATTCGTTCCTGATGCGCGTCGTCGACATCCAGCTCAGCTTCCCGGCGATCCTGATCGCGCTGATCTTTCTCGCCGTCCTGGGGCAAGGGGTCGACAAGATCATCCTGGCGCTGATCGTCACCCAATGGGCCTATTACGCCCGCACGATTCGAGGCTCGGCACTGGTGGAGCGCAAACGCGCCTACGTGGATGCGGCCCGGTCCATGGCACTTCCCGGCCGGCACATCCTCTTCAGGCACATCCTGCCGAACTGCCTGCCGCCACTGATCGTCGTCGCGACCATGCGCGTCGCTTATGCGATCATGCTGGAGGCGACGCTTTCTTTCCTTGGCATCGGCCTGCCGGTAACCGAGCCGTCGCTCGGCCTGCTGATCTCGAACGGGTTCGAATACCTGCTCTCAGGCGACTACTGGATCAGCTTCTTCCCCGGTCTGGTCCTTCTGTTGCTCATCGTCGGCATCAACCTGATCGGCGATAGCCTGCGCGACATTCTCAATCCCCGGCGGGAAGGCTGAGACATGACCCATCCGATCCTTTCGATTTCAAACCTCAACACTGCATTCCGTGTCGGCGGCGAATGGCGCAATGTCGTGAACGACGTCAGCTTCGACATAGGCGCGAAGGAGACCGTCGCCGTGGTCGGCGAATCCGGCTCCGGCAAGAGCGTCACGGCCATGTCGATCATGCGGCTTCTGTCGCCCGGCAATTCGCGCGTCACCGGTCGCATCGATTTCGAGGGCAGGAACCTGCTCGACCTGCCACTCGACGAAATGCAGTCCATCCGGGGCAACCGCATCGGCATGATCTTTCAGGAGCCGATGACCAGCCTCAATCCGGTGCTGAAAATCGGTCAGCAGATCACCGAAGTCCTCGTCCATCATCGCGGCATGTCGAATACGCAGGCCGAGGCGGAGGCCGTCAGGCTCCTGGATAAGGTGCGTATCCCGTCGGCGAGGTCACGCCTCAACGAATATCCCATGAACTTCTCCGGTGGCATGCGGCAGCGCGTCGTCATCGCCATTGCGCTTGCCTGCGATCCGAAACTCCTGATCGCCGACGAGCCGACGACGGCGCTGGACGTCACCATCCAGGCGCAGATCCTGGAACTCCTCAAGGCCCTGCAGGAAGAGGAAGGCATGTCCGTCCTCTTCATCACCCATGACATGGGCGTGGTGGCGGAAATCTCCGACCGCACCGTGGTCATGTATCGCGGCGATGCTGTCGAGACCGGCACGACGCGCGAGATTTTCGCCGGGGCAAAGCATCCTTATACGCGGGCGCTTCTCGCCGCCGTGCCGCAGCTCGGTTCCATGACCGGGATTGACCGGCCGCTGCGTTTTCCCCAGGTCGATATGGTGACCGGCGACATCCAGCCCCCCGAACCCACAGCGGATACGGTGAGGCGCGATGCCGCGCCGATCCTAAAGGTCAACGACCTGGTGACCCGGTTCGACATCAAGAAGGGCTTCTTGCGCAAGACAGTCGGCCGCATTCACGCCGTCGAGGGCGTTTCACTGCAGTTGCAGCAGGGCGAGACGCTTTCGCTCGTCGGCGAATCCGGCTGCGGCAAATCCACAACCGGTCGTTCGATCATCCGGCTGACGGATGCGAAGTCCGGCACAATAGAGATCGACGGCCAGAACGTCCTGGGAGCCGGCAAATCCCAACTGGCGGACATCCGCCGGGAGGCGCAGATGATCTTCCAGGATCCGTCCGAAAGCCTCAATCCGCGCATCCGTATCGGCAATGCGATCGCCGAGCCGATCGTCACCCATGGGCTGGCCGGTGCGGCTGAAGCGAAGGAACGGGTGGCCGAGCTGCTCGAACGCGTCGGCCTTTCAGCATCGATGGCAGACCGCTTCCCGCATGAATTCTCCGGCGGCCAGCGTCAGCGCGTCTGCATCGCCCGCGCCCTTGCTCTGGAGCCGAAGCTGATCATCGCGGACGAATCCGTTTCAGCACTCGACGTTTCAGTCAAGGCGCAGGTGATCAACCTGATGCTCGACCTGCAGGAGAAATACGGTCTCGGCTACCTGTTCATCAGCCACGACATGGCGGTGGTGGAGCGGATCAGTCACCGCGTCGCGGTCATGTATCTGGGCGAGATCGTCGAGATCGGCCCGCGCCAGGCCGTGTTCGAAAACCCGCAGCATGAATACACGAAACGGCTGATGGCGGCGGTCCCGATCGCAGATCCGTCGCGTCGTCAGACGCGCCGGATATCGAACGACGAGATCAAGAGCCCGTTCCGTGCTGCGGATTACGTGCCGCCGAAGCGGTCCTACAGCCAGGCCGGCGAAGGCCACTTCGTACAGGTCGCATAAGGTCAGGCCTGATAAGGCACTTTGAAACCGTTCCGCCAAGCTTATGATGATCGGTTCCAGGTCGGTGGCGGCGAGCTCAGGCGGTTTATTTAATGGGCAGGGATGCACTTCCTAGGCCCGCTCAACCTGCTTCTCGACCTGACCGGATTGATATGCCCGGTCCGCCGCCAGCAGTTTCTGCGAAGTTTCCGTTATGGCGGAGAGCACCTTGGCATCGGTGATATTCTTCAGAAACGGCAGCATCGGGCCGGTATCCGCAATGCCGGCTGTCGCGATCGCTTCATGCAGGACGCGGAGCGGCGATACGCCGTCGCGCAGGTCTTCCAGCCCCATGAAGAAGGCCCGCAGCCGTTCCGCCTCGGCGACGTTGCCGGCCTTCAGTGCTTTCAGGATACCGGTGGACATGGCGGGTGCGACGCAGACGGAGCCGGACGTGAAGCCCTGCAGACCGAAATCCATCAGGTGGCTGATCGCCGGCCGCTCGCCGATGCCGGAGATGATGATCTTGCGATCGACCTTCTGGACGAGTTCGGAGAGGTAGGTATCTTCCTTCGGGTTCTGCCGGACGACTGCGTATTTGATCGTGCAGATCGCCCCATCCGCAACGACGGCCGCGAGATCGGCCGCCGAAATGTAGTCGAGCGATTTCACATAGGCGATGATCGGCCGCCCGTAGGCGTCGGCGATACGGCGAAGGCCGGTTGCGACGCCGGCCGAAGTCACCGGGAAATTCAGGGGCAGGACCATCGCTGTCGGCAGGTCGTGGTCCTTGAGAATTGCGATCTGGTCCAGCGACTTGCCGTAGTCCGGACCGACCGAAGGGATAAGCCAGGTGCCGGAGGGGGCGATCTCCTTCAGCATGTCGACCATCTCCGCGAATTCGCGGACGGAGATGTTGTAGAGGTTGGCGTTGCCGCCATAAAGCGCTGTCGTCACGCCGCCTTGCGCCAGATGCGCCAGAATCTGGCGGTTGCCTTCGCGGTCGAGCGTGTAGTCGGCCTTGCGTGCCAGGGGCGGCACGGAGAGGACCGATTTCGCAAGCATTTCGGGTGTCACGGAAAAATTGGCCATGGCTTCAGGCTCCCGGTTCAGGGGTGAGTGGAAAAGCATTGAGGAACGGTCTTGCCCAGCGTCCAGGCGCTGGGCGCCCGTTGGAATCAGGCCGAGTTCATGACCTCGACCGGGCGCATTTCCTGCTTGCCGTAAGCGCGGCTGGCGGAAAGAAGCCGTTGGGAATAGGGATGCTGGACATGGCCCGAGCGGATCTGCTCGATGCCGGTTTCCTCGACGATCTCGCCGCCGTTCATGATCGCGACGCGGCTGCAGAGATGCGCGATGACGGCCATGTCGTGGCTCACCAGCAGGTAGGTCAACCCGCGTTCCTTCTGCAGGTCGGCGAGCAGGTTGAGGATTTCCGCCTGCACGGAAACGTCGAGTGCCGAGGTCGGCTCGTCGAGCAGCAGGACAGGCGGGTCGAGGATCAATGCGCGGGCGATCGCGACGCGCTGCCGCTGGCCGCCGGAAAGCTGATGTGGGAACCGATAGCCGAGGCCAGGATCGAGACCGACTGCTTTCAGCACGTCGGAAACAGCGTTTTCCTTGATCGGCAGGTTCTGATTGCGCAGTGGTTCGATCAACTGCGAGCGAACCGTCTTGCGCGGATGCAGCGAGCCGTAGGGGTCCTGGAAGACCATCTGGACGTCGCGGAAGAAGGCTTTGCTCCGTTCCGGCTCCAGCGGCTTGCCATCCAGCGAAATCCGTCCGCCGTAATTGCGGTTGAGGCCGGAGATCGCCCGGAGCACGGTGGATTTGCCGCAGCCGGATTCGCCGACGAGGCCGAAGGATTTCCCGCGTTCGACGGTGAAGCTGATGCCCTTCACAATGAGCGGCGTGCGCGGGCCAAACCGGACGGTGAGGTTTTCGACGTCGATCATGACGGCACTCCGATCGTGGGTTGCGTCAGCCAGGACGGATCGCGCGTCAGCGTCGGCAGGCGTGCCGGCGGGTTTTCGATGGACGGCAGCGAGGCGAGCAGCCCTTGGGTATAGGGGTGCTGGGCATTGTCGAGTTCGGACGCCTTCAGCACTTCGACGACGCGTCCCGCATACATGATCAGCACCCGGTCGCAGAATTTACGGATCAGGTTCAAATCGTGGCTGATGAAGATCAGGCCGAGGTTGCGCCGGGCGATCAGTTCGTCGAGCAGCGCCAGAACGTCGAGCCGCACGGTCACGTCGAGCGCCGACGTGGGTTCGTCGGCGATCAGCACTTCCGGCTCGGCGATCAGCATCATGGCGATCATGATGCGCTGGCCCATGCCGCCGGAGACTTCGTGCGGATAGAGCCGGAAGACGCGCTGCGGATCGCGGATCTTTACCGCTTCCAGCATTTCCAGCACCTTCTTCTCAGCGGCCTTCCTGCCGGCTTTCGGATAATGCAGCCGATAGGTCTCGGCGATCTGCTCGCCGACGCGCATGACCGGGTTTAGCGAATATTTCGGGTCCTGCAGGATGAGGCCGATCTGCTTGCCGCGGATATCCATCATCTGCTTTTCACTGGCGGCCAGAATATCGGTGCCTTTGAACGTCATCCGGTCGGCGGTGACCGTTGCGGTCGGCGGCAGGAGCCGCATGATGGCCCGGCCGACGGTCGATTTGCCGGAGCCGGATTCGCCGACGATGCCGAGCTTTTCGCGGCCGAGTTGGAAGCTCACGCCGCGCACGGCTTTCACGAAGCCGTGGGCGAAGGAGATTTCCATATTTCTGACATCGATGAGCGGTTCGGTCATTCGCCACCTCTGGGGTCGAGTACGTCGCGCAGGGCATCGCCGACGAGGTTGAAAGCAAGGCTGACGACTGCGATTGCAATGCCGGGTGCGGCGATAACCCAGGGGCTGTCGAGCATGAACTCGCGGCCGGTGGCGGCCATCGCGCCCCATTCCGGCCATGGCGGCTGGGCGCCAAGCCCGAGGAAGCCGAGGCCGGCGGCGGTCAGGATGATGCCGGCCATGTTGAGCGTCACGCGGACGATGACGGAGGGAACGCACATCGGCAGGATATGGCGCGTGATCACGGCGGCCGAGGATGCGCCTTGCAGCCGCACCGCGGCGATATAGTCCATTTGCCTGAGGCTCAGCGTTTCGGCGCGGGCGAGGCGGGCGATCGGCGGCCAGGCAGTCAGCGAGATCGCGATGATCGCATTGGTGATGCCGGGACCGAGAGCTGCCGCAAAGCCGAGCGCCAATACGAGACCGGGGAAGGACAGGAAGATATCCGTGATGCGCATCAGCACCTCATCGACAATGCCGCCGAAATAACCGGAGCAGGTGCCGATCAAGAGGCCGATCGGTGCGACGATGATCGTCACGAGGATGATGATGTCGAGCGTCGTGCGTGCGCCGTAAATGATGCGGGCGAAGACGTCGCGACCGAAATTGTCGGTTCCGAGAATGTGGTCCCAGGATGGGGGCGACAGGCGGATCGCCATATTCTGGGCGACCGGATCGTATTGCGTCAGAAGCGGGGCGGCGGCGGCGGTGAAGATCAGGATCAGGATAACCACCAGGCCGACGATGCCGAGCGGATGTTCACGGAATTTCAGCCAGCCCTGGTAGAATTGCTGCAGAGACGCATGCAGCGTACCCTTGGGTTCAGGGGCGAGAAGCCAGCCGCGAATGCCGGGAGGCGTGGGGCGAGATTGGGAAACGGGTATCGCCATATCTATCACCGTGTTCTCGGGTCGAGGATGCGGTAGAGCACATCCGACGTGATGTTGATGATCAGGAAGACGATCCCGATGGTGAGAACCGCGCCCATGACGACATTCATGTCGTTCATCTGCAGGCCGCGGGTGAGATACTGGCCGAGCCCCGGCCAGGCAAAGACGGTCTCGATCAGCACCGCGCCTTCAAGCAGGCCGCCGAGCGTCAGCGCTATGATGGTCAGGAGCTGGACGCGGATGTTGCGGAAGGCATGGCGCCAGATCACCTGGCGGGACGCCAGCCCCTTGGCGCGCGCCGTGATGATGTATTCCTGGCCGAGCTGCTCCAGCATGAAGCTGCGCGACATGCGGCTGATATAGGCGACGGAATAATAACCAAGGATCGAGCCGGGTAGGATGATGTGGCCGAGCGCATTCTGGAAGACATCCCAATTGCCTTCCATGGCGGAATCGAGCAGCAGGAAGCCGGTCACCGGCGTGACGATGCCTTCGTAATAGACATCGACGCGGCCCGATGCGCCGACCCATTGCAGCTTGGCATAGAAGATGAAAAGCGCCATCAGACCCATCCAGAAGGTCGGGATCGAATGGCCTGCAAGACCGATGATACGGGCGACATGGTCGATCGGCTTGCCGCGATGAACCGCAGCCGTGATGCCGAGTGGCACGCCAACGATGGTGCCGACGATCATCGCCACCAGGGTCAGTTCGATCGTCGCCGGAAAGATCGACAGCAGGTCGGTGACGATGGGCTGGCCGGTGATCGCGGAGACGCCGAGATCGCCGGTCACCACTCTTTTCACATAGCTCAGGAACTGGATGTAGACGGGCTGGTCGAGCCCGAGTTGCTTGAAAACCCGGTCGTAGACTTCCTTGCTGACCTCGGGTCCGGTGATCGCCAGAACCGGATCGGCCGGCAGCAGGCGTCCCATCGAGAAGGTCAGGAAGAGCAGCCCCAGCAGCGTCGTCACCACAGCGACGACGCGACCGGTGAAGCGACGGACGGCAAGCTTGATGCCATCATCCGGCATGTCATCGACCGGACCATTGGTGGCGGGACCAGTCGTGGTCGGTACGGGCGAGTTGTCTCGTGTCGTCATGTCCACGCTGGCCACGTCAATCCTACTCCTTGGTTTTCGTCACGTCGTGCCAACGGGTCGACCAGGTCGTATGTCCCTGATAACCCTTGACATTGGCGCGAATGACATAGGGGTCGGTGCGCTGGAAGAAGACGATCAGCGGCGGGTTCATGCCCTTGTAGATCTCATCGATCTTCTTGAACATTTCCGTGCGCTTGGCCGTATCGCGTTCCTTCATCGACTGATCGACAAGGGTGTTCAGCTCCGGAACCTGCATGGCGGTGCGCCACAGGTAATAGCTGCCGAGACGGGCCTCGTCGCGATTGTCCGGGTTGTAGGCATATTGGGTGGCGACCGCGAACGGATCGGGCAGGCGGGCACCGGAATTGCCGAGCAGGATTTCGTATTTGCGCTCGCGGAAGGCTGGTGTGTATTCGCCGGGCACCAGGTTAAGGTCGAAGCCGGCCGCACGGGCGCTTGCCTGCAGGGCTTCGGTGAACGGCAATGTTGCGGCACCCGACGGGTTCAGCACCTTCTTGAGGCCATTCGGATAACCGGCCTGCGCCAGCAAGGCCTTGGCCTTGGCCGGGTCGTAGTCGTAACGGGATGTAGTGTCGGTCGGTGCGCCGATCATGCCCTTCGGCACGACGGACTGCCAGGGGAAGCCGGTATAGCGCATGATATTGCCGGAGATCGCCTTCCAGTCGAAAGCATGCTGGAATGCTTCGCGGACCAGAGGCTTCTGCAGATCGGGGTCTTTCTGGTTCAGCGCGATATAATAGAAGCCGAGACCCGGAACATTGTCGATCACCATCTTCTTGTCGTTCGCCAGCGCATCCAGGTCGCCGCTTGCGAGATACTGGCCGACATCCACGTCGCCGGCCTGCAGCTGAAGGCGCAGGTTACCGGATTCGGGGATATGCCGGGTGATGACGCGGACCATGGCCGGGACACCGCCCCAGTATTTCTTGTTGGCTTCGAAGACGGCGATGTCGTTCGGACGCCATTGCGAAAGCGTGAAAGGACCGCTGCCGGCGGAGTTGGCGGCAAGCCAGGCGGCGCCGAAATCGCCGTTCGCCTCATGCGACATGGCGGTCTTCTTGTCGACGATGCCAAGCGAGGAGCTGGCGAGCGAATAAAGCACGAGATCGGTGCTGACCTGGATCGGCAGCTCGATTTCCAGCGTCTGCGCATCCTTGGCGCGCACCAGCTTTTCGACATTGTCGGCTGTAAAGCCCCAGAGCGCAATATCGGTCGAGCCGACCTGACCACGCTTGATGACGCGCTGGATCGACCAGGCGGCATCTTCGGCGGTCACCGGATTGCCGCTCTGGAACGTGGCGTCGCTGCGCAGCGTGATGGTGATCAGCTTGCCGTCGGCCGAGGCGCTCCACTTGGTCGCGAGCATCGGCTGCAGCTTCTGCAGATCGTTCTGCGGCAGCTGGACGAGGTTGTCGTAGATATTGGAAATCAGCTCCGAAACCGTGCGGGCATTGTTGTCCGCCGGGTCCAGAGTACGGATGCCGGTCAGGTTCGTGCCGATCACCAGCATGTTCGGCGGCGATGCGGCGAGCGCTGCGCCCTGCGGGACCGTCAGCGCTGCAGCGACCAGAAATGTCGCCGCCATAAGATGTTTCATCATGTTCAACCTCCCAATTGAAATCTTCGAGCTCTTCAGTTCGTTCTGCTTGTCGTGTTCAGCATCAGGAATTCGATCCGTCGCGGGTCCTCGCCTTTGATCTGTTCGTAGAAATATTCGAGGATGTGCGGCAGTGTTCCTCTGTCGGAAAAGGCATGAATGAGCGAGCCGACGCGCTGGCGTGCCGGGCTTGAAGAAATGTACTGTCGACCGATGCCTGAAGCGGGCAAAAACTCCCTGTTGCCGAAGCTTCGTGGCTTACGGCCCAGGGTGCGACAGAAATGACGTTGAAGTTTGGCTTTGCGACCTCAGCTGCGTTTCTCGCGGCAGCGATGATGGCCGATTCGCGCCGTGTGCTGCATCTGAATATCTCCTCCCTGAGACGCCGAATGCACTTCGACAATTTCGAATACGCTAACACGGTCACCTAAGTTGTCAACTCTCATTTCAAATTTTGTAAAAAAAGCCGCAAAAGAAGTAATTTTTGATGACATCTTTGAAATTGCGCCTATCGATAGATATGCAGGCCCGCGCCATGGTCGGGACTGCCATATCGCGCGCCGGGAGGGCCGCCGGGACGAGGGGTTTGGGAGCTAAGGGGAGATGTTGAATGGCGGAACTGCAATTGACGCCGCCGCGCAAGGAGAGGCTGGCGGACAAACTATACGGCCAGATCCTGGAGCAGATTCTGAACGGCGCCTTCAAGGAAGGCGATCGGCTGCCGGCGGAGAACGATATCTGCTCTGCTTTCTCCGTATCGCGCCCGGTGGTTCGCCAGGCCTTGATCCGGTTGCAGGCTGATGGCCTTGTCTATTCGCGGCGCGGTTCCGGCACATTCGTGCGCGCCGTGCCGCCCTCGGCCATTACCCGCTTCGTGCTGCCGTCCAATGTCGCGGGTTATCTGAAGTCCTTCGAGGTTCGTTTCGCGCTGGAGGCTGCGGCAGCGTCGCTGGCGGCGGAGCGCCGCTCCAGCCAGAACCTTCACAATCTCGACGAAGCCAACGAGCTGCTGCGCGAAAAAATCATGAACGGCCAGTCTCCCAGCGAGGCGGATTTCAATTTTCATCGCGAGGTCGCCGTCGCGAGCGGCAACGACCTGTTCGTATCGCTCTTCGAGCACCTGCGCGGAGAGATCAGCGGCTCCATGGGCGTGGCGCTCAACCTGACGAAACTAGGCTCGGACGAGCGACGCATCGCCGTGCTGCGCGAGCACCAGCAGATCGTCGAAGCGATCCGGGCGAGAAACGGGGAGCACGCGGCGCTCTATATGCGCTACCATCTGGTGCGCGCCCGCGAGCGGATTACCGACGCGCAACGCGATCCCTGACGAGGGCGATATGTTGCCACGACGGCGGGAGGAGAGCGACGTCGTTGAAGGGAAGGAACGTGACCATTCGGAAATCGGCATAAGACACTGCCTCGCCGGATATGGTCGGCGTGGACAGTTTTCTGGGTGGACATGATGTATGTCGGCTTTCCGGTGATTTCGCTGCCGGGCCTTCTTTTCTCTTAATCTTCTCGAGGCCTGCGAGAGACTTTTGGTGCCTTGCCGGCAGACATTTCGCGGGTCAAAGCTATTCATCCGTTTTCATTGATTGTCCCGAAGCATCGCGACGCCACCGCAGATCTTCAAAATCAGCCCTCAATCCTTACTTTGGCATCCTTAAACCGTTAAATTGTCATTAGGAGCCAGCGTATCCGTCAGTGCGGTTTGTTCGATTCGCATCCCAGCGTTATCGAAAAAGCGCAGGTGCGGGCCGTCCCACGAAAAATGGACGGTATCGCCGGCGTCAACAGGAACCGGTGACCGGTGTTCTGCGATGATGGCCTGCCCTTCGTCCGTCTGGCAGTATAGAAATTGGGTCCCGCCTAGATATTCCGAGAAATCCACCCTGGCCTGCAGCATCGCTTCGCCGGCGGTCGACACGAACAGATGTTCGGGGCGAATGCCCAGCGTGATCTTTTCGCCCGGCGACAATGCCTGTGCGTCCAGTGATACCGGAATCCGGCTGCCGCCGAGCAATACCGATCCATCTTCCGCCCATTTCGCTTCCAGAAAGTTCATGCGCGGAGAGCCGATGAACCCGGCAACGAAAATGTTGGCCGGTTTTTCGTAGACCTCACGCGGGCTGCCGGTCTGCTCTATCCGCCCGTCGCGAAGGACCACTATCATGTCGGCCAGCGTCATCGCTTCCGTCTGGTCGTGGGTGACGTAGATCATCGTATTGCGCAGTTCCCGGTGCAGCCTTGCGATCTCGATGCGCATCGACACCCGCAATTCTGCATCGAGATTGGACAACGGCTCGTCGAAGAGAAACACCTCGGGTTTGCGCACGATTGCGCGGCCGATCGCCACCCGCTGGCGTTGGCCGCCGGACAGCTGGCCGGGGCGGCGATCCAGCAGCGGATCGATTTTCAGGATCGCAGAGGCTGCCCTGACCCGCGCTTCGATTTCCGCCTCTGGCGTCCGCGCCATTTTCAGACCGAACGCCAGATTGTCGCGCACGCTCATATGCGGGTACAGCGCATAGGACTGGAACACCATAGCGATGCCGCGCTCGGATGGATCGAGATCGGTGACATCGCGCCCCTTGATCTCGATTTCGCCGTCAGTGACCTCCTCGAGCCCGGCGATCATCCGCAGCAGCGTCGATTTTCCGCAGCCGGACGGACCGACGAAGACGACAAAGGATCCTTCGGTGATCTGGAGGTTGATGCCATGAATGACCTCCAGGTTGCCGAAACTCTTGCGGATATCGGTAAGCACGACCCCGGTTCTGGCTATCTCATCACGCATCGTTGCGTTCGCCCGCTCTGACCCAGACCAGCATTTCACCTGGCGACCTGTTGTCCCAGAAAGGATAGGGTACGAACCGTACCGTCGCTTCCTCCGTCTCAGGCGGCCTGGTGCGATAGAGCGCGTCACCCCAATCAGCCTTGTCGCGGCTTGCGGGAACATCGAGCGCCACGGCGCCGCCGAGATCTTTTAAGTCAGCCGTCGTTGCCTGCGAAACGCCGCTTGTCAGCCTGATGCCGTTCAAACCGTCGCCATTGTCGGTCGCCTCGACGCAATAGACCATCGGCCCGCGCATCAGCGCCGTGCGGCCCGCATCGTGCCGCACCAGCGGATTGGCAAACAGCGCGCGCGGCGCCAAGGGAATATCGAGATCGATATGATCGCCGCTCGTCCAGTCCCGATCGATGCGGGCATAGCCGTCGACCGTGGCCGAGGCGAGATCGATCGTTTCGCCATTGACCTTCAGCGTTACGCCATCCGCCCATTCGGGGATGCGCAGTGAGATCGCAAAGCGTGTCGTCCTGTCCGTCGTTACATCGAATCCGATCGCGCCGTCCCAGGGATAATGCGTCTTTTCGGCCAGCCGCACCTTGGCCCCACCGATATCGAATCGGGCCTGGCTTTCGCCGTAAAGATGGACGGCAATCTCGTCGTCCGACACCGCATACATATACGAGCCGATCGACGCGAGCAGACGGGCGATATTGGGTGGGCAGCAGGGGCAGGGATGCCAGATCCAGCGGTGATGCTTGCCGGCGCTTTCCAGAGGGTTTTCATAGAAGAAGGTTTTGCCGTCGAGCGACAGGCCGGACATGGCGCCATTGTAGAGCGCCTGTTCCATGATGTCGGCATAGCGCCGGTTCGGACCGCGCCCGAGCATGCGGCTCGCCCAGAAGACGAGACCGACGGAAGCGCAGGTTTCGGCATAGGCGCTTTCGTTCGGCAGGTCGTAATAGTCGGTGAACCCTTCATTGGAAACGGCAGGCCCGATGCCGCCGGTGAGATACATCTGCTTGGTGATCAGATCGTCCCAAAGCGTATCGAGCGCCGCCGTCAGGCTGTCGTCATTGTATTCGGTGGCGATATCGGCCATGCCGCAATAAAGATACATGGCGCGCACGGCATGACCGACGACCTTTGTCTGTTCGCGCACCGGCTGATGCGACTGGCTGTATTCATAGGTTTTCTGGATGAAATTGGCGGGATCGCGGCCGTCGCGGATCGCTTCCTCCGTGAAATAATGCGGTTCGGTGCCGCGCTCGTCGATGAAGAATTTGCAGAGGTCGAGATATTTCTTTTGTCCCGTCACACGCGCCAGCTTCACTAGTGCCAGCTCGATTTCCTCATGGCCGCAATAGCCGCGCAATTGGCCCTCGCCACGGCCGAAGGTCTTGATCAGGTAATCGGCATAACGGCACATGATATCGAGAAGCTTGCGCTTGCCGGTTGCCTGAAAATAAGCGACCGCTCCTTCGATCAAATGCCCGGCGCAATAGAGTTCATGATGGTCGCGCAGGTTGGTCCATCGGCGATCCGGCTGGACGCGCTGGAACCAGGCGTTCAGGTAACCGTCCTCATCCTGCATCTTGCCGTACATGTCGATGATCTCGTCGACACGGGCTTCGAGCTTCGGGTTCTTCCGCCGATAGAGCGAATAGGCCACCGTCTCGATCGACTTGCCGAGGTCCGAGTCCCAGAACATCTGCGTGGTGCCGCCCCAGGGTTGGATCGGGATGACGATGCCGGGGCTCGGCTTGCTGGTGTCGATGGCATCAAGCATGCCAGCCTCGACGCAGCGGTCGAGCAGCATCTCCGCCGTGGTGTCGCAGATCGCTTCCTGGCGGTCGCCGAATAGGCCGTGGATATCGACGCTGGGTACGGGCAGCGGGCGGAACTGGCGGTCTCTTTTCATGGTGTTCATCGCTTCATCCGTTTCTTGGGATCATTTCACCGCACCGGCCATCAGCCCGCGCATGTAATAGCGTTGCAAAAGCAGGAAGACGATCAGGCAGGGGATCGTCATGACCGCGACGCCGGCCTGTACCGCGCCCCAGTTGACCGCGCCGAGACGGCCGGCGCGCACTGCCATCATCAGGACGGGCAGGGTGTATTTCTCGTTGCTGGCGAGGAGGATCAGGGCTGCGAGAAATTCGTTCCAGGCATTGAGGAAGGCGAAGATCGCCACCGTTGCGACGCCCGGCAGCACCAGTGGCAGCAGGACGCGCACCAGCAATCGCAGGTCCCGCGCGCCGTCGATGCGCGCCGCCTCCTCGATCTCCTTCGGCACGGCGTCGAAGGCGTTTCGCATCATGAAGACCGAGAAGGGCAGCTGCAGCGTGACGTAGATAAGCGTCAGCCCGAACAGCGAATTGTTCAGCCCGAGCTTAGCAAGAATGATGAACAGCGGGGTCAGGATCGATTGGAACGGGATCATCAGCGTGGCAATGATCAAAACGAACAGCACGTTCTTTAGCGGAAACCGGTAGCGGGAGAAGCCGTAACCAGCAAGTAGGCTGACCGCTACGGTCAGCACAACGGTTGCGAGCGACACCAGCAGCGAATTGATCGTGTGCTGCCAGATTCCGGCGCCGAAACCGTCCAGCGATCCATAGGCATCGAGGCTGAAACCATTGGTCGGCCATGGCGGCAGAGGCGGCAGGCGGGCTTCCGCGCCATGGCGAAACGAGGCCAGAAACGCAATGGCGAAGGGCGCCAAGAAGAACAGCGAAATGGCGATCCCGGTGGCATGATAGGCGCCGTTTGATCGGACGGCCTTGCGCGCACGGCGCTGCTTGGCGGGTGTCGTATTTACAGGTGTCACGGTTTTTCCTCCCGGACGCGAAGCAGCCAGAGTTGGATGATGCTGATGGCAACCAGAATGGCGAGAAGTGCTATCGACAAAGCTGCGCCATAGCCGAGATTGAAGGACACGAAGGATTGGTTGAATATGTAGTAGACTACCGAGATCATCCGGTTCTGCGGCCCACCCGACGTCATGATGTAGAACTGGTCGAAGGCGAGGATCGAGCCGGTCACGGAGATGATCAGTGCCAGGGCGATGGTTTTGCGCATCAAGGGCAGCGTCAGGTGCCGGAAACGCTGCCAGCGGCTTGCGCCATCGATCCGGGCCGCCTCCGTCAGTTCGGCCGGAATGGCCTGAAGACCCGTGAGCAGAATGATCATCGTAAAGCCGGCGATCTTCCAGACGACCATGACGATAATAGTGAGGAAGGCGCTGTCGAAGGTGGCGAGCAGGTTCGGGCTCTTGTCCACCAATCCGAGTGCTTTCAGCGCCGGACCGATGAAGCCGCTGTCGACATTGGCAAGCCACACCCAGAGCAGCGAAGCCGTGGCAAGACCAACGACGACCGGCAGGAAGATGATGGTGCGGTAGGCGCTGACGAAGCGCCGCTGCTTCTCGACGAAGATCGCCAGCGGAAAGGCGACGGCGAAGATCGCGATGGTGACGATGACGGTATAGTAGGCGGTGAACTGCAGCGCAGACATGAAGCGGGCGTCGTGGAACATGCGGACGTAGTTCCTGAACCCGATCCAGCGCGTGCCACCCATCAGCGGCCAGTTGTGCAGGCTCATCCAGCCGGTGAAGATCACCGGGATGATGAAGAAGGCGATGACGAGTGCCATCGCCGGCGCGATGTAGACCAGCCCGCGCAAGCCGGTTCTGCGGGCGCGCCGGCGTCTGGGCAACAGGGTCTTTGAGCCGGAAACAGTCATCCAGGTGCTCCGCAGAGACGGTGGAAAGGTGACCGGAAGGTGGGTTTTCGCCTTCCGGTCGCAGCAGCCTTGGGGAGATTACTGGCCGCTGTCGATGATCGACTGCATTTCGCTTTGCGCATTGGCAAAGGCGCCATCGACGTCGTCACCGAAAATGGCGGCGTTGGTGAAGCTCGCCCAGGGGCCGTTCGCGCTGTTGATCAGGTCGTTGAATTGCAGCGTGTAAGGGGTCTTTGCGACCGCGATCGCGTCTATGCCAACCTGCAGGCGTGGATCGAGACCTTGCAGGACCTTTTCGGCAATATCGCCCCGTGTCGGCAGGCTTCCGTATTTGGCCATGATCTTCTGGCCGTCCTCGGAATAGATATATTCCAGAAATTTCTTGACGGCGGCGATCTTCGGCGTCCCCTTGGTGACGACAAAATTGTCGCCGCCGGCAAAGGACGACGTACCGCCTGTCGCGCCGGGGATCAGCGTTACGCCGAAATTGATATCCGGATGCTCGGTCACCAGCGAGCCGATGGCAAAGGCACCAAGGCTCTGCTGGCCGATCTTGCCGTTGGTGAACGAGAGGAAGTTCACCCCATTGTCGCTGGCGGCGCCCGCCGGCACGAGGTCCTTCTTGACCATGTTGCGGTAGATATTGATGGCCTGGCGCATTTGCGGCGTATCGAGGGTCGCCGCCTTGCCATCGGCCGACAGGATGTCGGCCCCCGAGCCCCAGACAAGCGGGGTGAAGGTGAAGATCATGCAGCCGCCGCAACCGCCGCCGGAAAAGTAGAAGCCATAGGTATCGTCACCCAAGGCGCGGATTTTTTCGGCATTGGCGGTGATTTCGTCCCAGCTTGCCGGCGCCTTTTCCGGGTTGAGACCGGCCTTCTTGTAGAGGTCCTTGTTCCAGGCGAAGACCGAGGTCTCGACCGACAATGGCAGCCCGTAGATGCGACCATGATAGCTACCGAGCTTGACATGGGACGGCGACAGCGAGTTGAAATAGGGCAGGGACTTCGCCCAGTCCGTCAGGTCTTCGAGCTGGCCTGCCGCCGCAAAGGCGGGATTGTAGATCAGGTCCATCGACAGCGCGTCAGGCGCCTGTCCGCCTGCAATCGCCGTCGCATATTTCTGTACCAGTTCCGAGAACGGCACCTCGGTCATCGCGACCTGGCTCTCGTGGCTGGAATTATAGGCTTCTACGGTTTTCTTGAAGGCATCGCCGACACCGGTGCGAACCCACATTTCGACCTTTTCGGCCGCCGATGCGCTGGCTACCAGGCATAGGGTTGCGACGCTGGTCGCAGCCAATAAACGCTTAATCATGATACTCCTCCCAATTTGACGCCATTCTCCCTGGCGCTTTGTTCATTCCCTTGGGGTTTCACCCCCGCACGATTGCCGGACGACCAGCCGGCATGGCAGTTTCCGCACGCCCGGCTCGACGGACCGTCCTTCGGCGAGCGCCAGGACGGTTAATCCCGCCTGCCGCCCCAGTTCCTTCAGTTCCATGTCCACCGTCGTCAGCGGTGGCCGGGTCTGGGCCGCGACAATCTCCCAATTGTCGAAGCCGATCACCGAAACATCTTCCGGCACCTTGATGCCGCGTTCGCGCAGGGCATCCACCGTGCCGCGGGCGATCTGGTCGTTGCCGCAGAACAAGGCATCCGGCTTGTCGCCGGCGCGCTCCCAGAGCAGGCCGACCGCCTCATGGCCCCAGCTTTCCGACCAGACGCCATAAAGCACCTGTTGGCATTCGCCCGCTGCGATGCTGTAGGCATCGGCGCGTTCGCGCACCGAGAAAAAGTCCTTCGGGCCGGTGACATGGACGATCCGGCGCCGCCCGATCGACTGCAGCCACTCGACCGCAAGGGTTGCGCCATATGCATCGTCCGACCGGAAGATGACGCTGTTCGGCGTCCCTTCGGTGAAGGCATAGACGACCGGAACCGACAGGTTCGAGAGATCGACCGGCAAACTCCTGTCCATCCGCTTGCCGGTGGCGATGATGCCGTCCACCTGCTTGTCGAGCATTGCTTCGACATGGATCTGCCCAAGCGCCGGGTCGTCTTCGATGGCGCAGAGGAAAACCGAAACGCCGTGATCGACCAGTGCCTCCGATACGCCAGCCATTACCGGCAAGGTGAATCGGCCGTAGGTGTCGTTGGTGAGAAGCCCGATCGTGAAGCTGCGCTTGCTGAGCAGGCCACGCGCAAGGGCGTTCGGACGAAAACCGATATCGGTGGCCACCCGTTTGACCCGTTCGCGTGTCTCGTCTCCCATGCGGCCGGTGTTGTTCAGAGCTTTCGACGCAGTCGAAATGCTGACCGCCGCTGCGGCTGCAACGTCATGAATCGTAATGCGTTTCTTATTCCTCCCCGTATCCAGCCTCTTGTCCTCCTGTTGCGGTGAGAAAACCTTTTACCAGGGAAATTGTCAAGTGAGAAAAGGTTTTCTCAATTCAGTGGGCCGAGGTTTCAAGATTCCGCGAACCCCTCAGGCAAAAATGGAATTTTGCCTTCTCGCCCCACATAAATGGGCGAAAGCATGGAAAGGAGAGATCATCACAATGACTTCGGAAGACGTCGCCGCCGTACTCGACCCAGTCGACTGGACACTCGTGACCGAGGTGATAGCACGACCTGGTGGCCGGAGCGGCGGTTGGCAACGTTGGCCGAACCGGTGCCAATCGAGGCGGTATGGATTACCTCCGGCACGTCTATGGCCCACTCGTTGATCGCAAATTGGCCGAGCATGGCATACCGCATCCAGCTAGCTCGGCATATGGGCGAAAAGAGCGGATGAAAACATCAGGGGTGGGCTCGTAAAGACCCACCCCTTGGCAATCCTCGGCTCAGAAGAACCCAAGTTTGTTTGGGTTGTAGCTGACCAGCATGTTCTTGGTCTGCTGATAGTGGTCGAGCATCATCTTGTGCGTCTCGCGCCCAAAGCCCGACTGCTTGTATCCACCGAACGCGGCGTGGGCCGGATAGGCGTGATAATTGTTGATCCAGACGCGGCCGGCCTGGATTGAGCGACCGAAGCGGTAGCAACGGTTGGCGTCGCGGCTCCACACGCCGGCCCCAAGGCCGTATATGGTGTCATTAGCGATTTGCAGCGCCTCCGTCTCATTCTTGAACGTCGTGACAGAAACCACTGGGCCGAAGATCTCTTCCTGGAAGACCCGCATCTTGTTGTGGCCCTTCAGGATTGTTGGTTGAACGTAAAAGCCACTGGAAAGGTCCCCGTCAAGGCGCGCGGCATCCCCTCCGATCAGTACTTCTGCGCCTTCTTCCACGCCGATCGTCAGATAGGATAGGATCTTGTCCTGCTGTTCCTGGCTCGCCTGTGCTCCCACCATCGTCTGCATGTCGCGAGGGTCACCCTGTTTGATCGCGCGCACCCGCTCGATGCAGCGTGCGATGAACGCCTCGTAGATGTCTTCCTGGATAAGCGCACGACTGGGGCAAGTGCAGACCTCGCCCTGGTTGAAGGCAAATAGGACGAACCCTTCGACGGCCTTGTCAAGGAACGCGTCATCCTCTGCCATCACATCGGAGAAGAAGATGTTCGGGGACTTGCCGCCCAATTCCAGGGTTACCGGGATCAGGTTTTCGGTTGCCGCCTGCATGATGATGCGCCCGGTCTCGGTGGAGCCGGTGAAGGCGATCTTTGCAATGCGGGGGGATCTGGCCAGTGGGCCTCCCACCTCGGCCCCCATCCCGTTGACGATGTTCAGGACGCCGTCCGGCAGGAGGTCGGCGATCAGTTCCATCAGCACCATGATGGCCGCTGGTGTCTGTTCGGCAGGCTTCAGTACAACGCAGTTGCCGGCGGCAAGTGCGGGGGCCAGCTTCCAGGCGGCCATCAGGATTGAAAAGTTCCACGGGATGATCTGCCCGACGACGCCCAGCGGCTCGTGATAGTGATAGGCGACCGTGTCGGCGTCGATTTCGGACATGGTGCCTTCCTGGGCACGCAACACAGAAGCGAAATAGCGGAAGTGGTCGACTGAAAGCGGGATATCTGCCGCGGTGGTTTCGCGGATCGGCTTGCCGTTGTCCCACGTCTCAGCCTGCGCCAGAAGCTGGAGATTGTCTTCCAACCGGTCGGCGATCTTCAAGAGGATGTTGGCGCGTTCGCTTGCTGAGGTCCGGCCCCAGGCCTCCTTGGCATCGTGGGCCGCATCCAGCGCCAGCTCAACGTCGGCCCCATCCGATCGAGCAACTTCGCAGACCTTTGCGCCAGTGATCGGGGTGATGTTGTCGAAATATCGGCCGTGGACTGGGGGAACGAACTTGCCGCCGATGAAATTGTCATAGCGGTCCTTGAAGGGCGAGACATAGATGCTCGCCGACTTGGTCATGATGTTCATGGAAATACTCCTCCGTGTGATCGGATCCTCCACCCGATCACATCTAGATGCGCCAGAAAGGTCGGCTGGTCAGCCTGGGGGAGAGGGTCAGGGGTCCAAAACGTCCCAAATCTGAGACAGGTGGGCGCGCTATTCGCCGATATGCAGCCGTCTCATGCGCCGGTAAAGGGTTGCTCGACCGATCCCCAATCGCCGAGCGGCCTCCGACACGTTGCCCTCGGCACGAGCAAGGGCACGCATCACGGCGGCTCGTTCCGCAGCGTCGAACCCCAAGCACTCGTCTCCCTCGCCGAAGAGGTCCGACGCAGGGCGGGGTTTAAGCAAACCCGTGGGCTCCAATCTGAATACCCGACGTGCGCCCCGTGTTGCCCCGACGACAAGGTCGTCGGCATCCACAGCCAAAAGCACCGACATCTCGGCGTCGTCCGTATGTGCCACCACGATGCGGGAATTTGGAAATGTAGCGCGGAAGTAATCGGCCTCGATGGACCGCGCGGTCTGCCCCACCATCGCCGAGATGAGCCGATTGAATCCTTCCGTCTGGTCGACCCGGGCAGAAGACACATCGAGCGCGGCGATGATGCCGCCATCGGCACCGAAGACCGGAGCATCCATGCAACTCATCCCAGTATTGCGGGCGAAGAAGTGTTCGTCGCGGTGGATAGTGACGCTTCTTTTCTCGGTCAGGCAGGTGCCTATTCCGTTGGTGCCTTCGCTGGCCTCGCTCCAGTCCGCGCCGGGCCATAGGCCCCATTCCCGGAAGACTGTCAGATCGGAATCCTTGCAGCGCTGATCCAGGATCACACCATCGCAATCGGTCAGAAGAACACCGCACCCTGATGCACCCACCAGGCCAAAGAGATGGTCAAGCCTTGCTGTTGCAACCCTCATGAAGCGATCCAGGCAAGCTCGTCGGTGGTCGAGTTCCGCCTCCTCGACCCGATCGTTCGGTCGGCGCGCCGCCGGATCCAGCCGGTGATGTTCCATTGATCGTCGCCAGGAAGCAGCAAGCGGACTCCGCGCCGCGTCCGATGCGGACGCGATAACCTTTGCAACCCTGTTCACGTGATCGGTTTCGCCGCGGATGATACGTCCTCCCTGGCGGTAAGCTTACCACCTCCTTGGGCTGCGGCAATATGAATCCCGCCGGCAGCCCTGTCTTCGCTTAAACAGGTAATCTGGCCTGGACGTTCCGCGCTAGAGGCGCGAGTGTGCACCGCTGGAATGGCTGGTTAGGCGGCCAGGCGAAGGGCACTTTCCGCTTCCACGATGAATTCGGCCTGGCGGTCGACCTGATTGAAAGGAAAAGCGTCGACCTGAAGCCGCTGCTCACCGGAACCTATCCCCTCGAAGACGCCGGCATGGCATTCGAGGCGGCCTCTGCATGGTGGCAGGCGGTCAGCAATCCCGGGGCAGCCGTCCTTGCCGTCAGTCCGGGCTCCTGTTCCGCGCAGATCGAAGTGGCCTTCCAGCAGCGCGTCCGAAATCGGCATCCGCTCGGGGGATTGGCAGGGCTTGGAAGATCACCTTGCAGCACGATGCGCTTGCGATGACCACGAAGCCTTGGGTCCGGCGTCGGAACGGCCGACATCAGGGCCTGCGTATAGGGATGTGCCGGCGCGCTGAAGATCGATTGCTTCGGCCCGGTCTCGATGATCTTGCCGAGATACATGACCATCACACGATCCGCGACGTGCCGCACGACGGCAAGGTCGTGCGCGACGAAAAGCATCGCCAGATTGCGCTCGCGCCTCAGCCTGGCGAGCAGATTGACGACCTGTGCCTGAACCGAGACGTCGAGGGCCGAGACGGGTTCGTCGCAGACGAGGAGCGTCGGGTTGAGTGTCAGGGCGCGCGCGATTCCAAGCCGCTGCCGCTGGCCGCCTGAAAATTCGGAAGGATAGCGGTCCGCATGTTCCGCACGCAGCCCCACGGATTCAAGCAGCTTGACCGTTTCTTCCCGCCAGCGGGCCTTTGGCATGGCGCCCGGATGCAGCGCCCACGGTTCGGAGATCAGCCGGTCGACCCGCATGCGCGGATTAAGTGACTGGTATGGGTCCTGGAAGACGACCTGCATCTTGCGGCGCAATTCATGCAACTCCCTTCCGCTCGCTTTGGTGATTTCCACGCCATCGAGAACGGCGCTGCCGCTGGTAGCCGGCCCGAGCTTCAGGAGCGTCCTGACCAGGGAAGTCTTGCCGCAACCGCTTTCGCCGACAAGGCCGAGCGTCTCTCCGCGGGCGATCTCGAAGCTGACGTCGTCGACTGCGCGCACCGGCGTCGCGCCGCTGCCGAAGTGCCGGGAAAGGTTTTCGACTTTGAGAAGAGGCTGGTTCATGCTGGCGATACCGGGAAATGGCAGGCGGCCTGGCGGCCCGGCCCCACGGTTTCAAGGGGAGGGACGACCTCGGCGCAGAGCCCTTCAGCGCGCGGACAGCGCGTCCTGAACGCGCAGCCCGAAGGAAGGGCGACCGGATTGGGCGCTGAGCCGGGGATCGGCACCAGTTCGTCCTCATCGGTATCGACGCGCGGCTGCGAGGCGAGCAGGCCGACGCTGTAGGGATGTCGTGCATCCTCGAAAAGTTCGAAGACATTTGCGGTCTCGACGATCCGGCCGGCATACATGACGGCGACGCGGTCCGCGAGTTCGGCCACCACGCCCAGATCGTGGGTGATGAAGATCATTCCTGCATCGCAGCGTTTGCGGATTGTGGCCAGAAGATCAACCACCTGCGCCTGGATCGTGACGTCGAGCGCCGTCGTTGGCTCGTCGGCGATGATGACATCCGGTTCGAGTGCTACGGCCATGGCGATCATGATGCGCTGGCGCATGCCACCGGAAAATTCGTGCGGATATTGGCGCGCCCGACGTTCAGGATCGGGAATGCCGATTGCCGTCAGGAGGTCGATCACGGCCTTCTCGACCCCGCCCTCGGGGTTGCGGCCGTGGATACGGTACATCTCCGCGATCTGCCAGCCGACGGGATAGACGGGATTGAGTGCCGCAAGCGCATCCTGAAAGATGAGGGCGATGCGGTTGCCGCACAGATCTCGCCGCTCGTTGCGCGAAAGCTTCAACAGTTCCGCCCCGTCGAAGCGGATCGACCCCCGGTCGATCGCGCCCGGAGGGTTGGGAACGAGGTCCATGATGGCAGATGCAGTCACAGACTTGCCGGAGCCGCTTTCGCCAAGAAGGGCCAGGACTTCACCGCGTTCCAGCGAGAAGGAGACGCCATTGAGTGCGAATATGCGGCCGGACGCCGTATCAAAACTGACTTGCAGATCCTCGACTTCGAGAAGGGCCATCAGCGCCTCCGGCTTACAAGGCGCCAGTGCTGCGACGGATCGTTGACGATCCGGAACCAGTTGGCGAGCAGGTTGAAGGACATGGTGGTGAGCATGACGGCGAGGCCGGGGAAAAAGCCGAGCCACCAGGCGGACGACAGATAGCCCTGGCCCTGGGCGACCATCAGGCCCCAACTCACCGAAGGCGGCTGAATGCCGAGGCCGAGATAGCTGAGGCCGGATTCGAACAACATGACCATGGCGAGATTGACCGAGGCGAGCGTCAGCATGGTGGGTGCGACGCTAGGGAGGATGTGGGTGCGCAGGATCCAGGTCGGTCCGCCACCGAAGACGCGCGCCGCATCGACGAAAAGTCGTTCGCGGACCTCGAGCGTTTCCGCTCTTGCGACGCGGATATAGGCCGGCATTCGAGTGACGGCGAGCACGATCACGAGGTTGCTGACGCTCGGACCGAACAGATAGAGGCCGAAGAGTGCCACCAGCAGGGTCGGGAAACCGAGGATGATATCGCAGATCCTCATGATGACGTTTCCGACGATGCCGCCGAAATACCCGGCGATCACGCCCAGCAGCGTTCCGCCGATCAGGCTTGTCAGCACGGTCACCACGGCGATGCCGATCGTGGTTGAAGCCGCCTGGATGAGGCGGACGAGGAGCGGCCGTCCGAGTGCGTCGGCACCCAGCCACAAGGTCCAGGACTGGCCGAAGTCGAACGGCGGCAGGTTGCGCGCCTTCAGCGAAATGCGGTTGTCGCCCAGGAGCGACAGAGAATCGGTGAGGATGGCGAGCACGACGATCAGCAGCCAGATCGCCGCGGCGACGGCCATCGAGTCACCCGCGAGCGCACGCAGGAGCCAGAGGATGCGGCGGCTGCGGCGCTCGCGGGCCGGGAGGAATTCGGCAGACGTGTCTGTCATTCGACCCTCACGCGCGGATCGATCGAGGCATAAAGCATGTCGACCAGGATATTGATGACGAAGATCACGACAGCGACGGCAAAGATCGATGCCTGGACGATCGCGAAGTCGCGTTTCAGAATGCCGTCGATCAGGAGTTTGCCGATGCCGGGAAACCCGAAGACCACCTCGACGACGCCGCCACCGCCGGCAAACTGGGCGGCAAGGTCGCCAGTCACCGTGACTGCGGGAAGGAGAGCATTCCGAAGCGCGTGCACGAAGGTGACCCGTCCGTCACGCGCGCCCTTGGCCCGCGCCGTCCGGACGAATGTCGCATTCAGCGCTTCAATCATCGAGCCGCGGACGATCTGCACCAGAGTTCCGAAAGGTCGGGCAAACAGGCAGGCGACGGGTAGCACCCAGTAAATCGGGCCGCCGAAGCCTGACGTCGGCAGAATGCGGAAGGTGACCGCAAACAGAAGCACGCCCATCAGGCCGAGCCAGAAATCCGGCACGCTTGCAGCTGCCTGCGACAGGACATTGACGCCCCGGTCGATCCAGCCACCGGCATTCACGGCAGCAATGGATCCCATGACGATCGCGGCGGTGAAGGCCAGAGCCAAGGCGATGGCGCCAAGTGCCAGCGTGTTCGGCAGCGCCTCCAGCACCACGTCCATGGCCGGGCGATTGTGCCAGAGAGACATTCCGAAATCGAGGCTGAGAATATCCCAACCCCAATCGAAGAACTGGGCCAGGAGCGAGCGATCGAGCCCAAGGCGGATGCGCATGGCTTCGCGCGCCGCATCCGAAGCGTCGACCGGCAGGTAGAGATTGACGGGATCGCCCGTCAACCGCACGAGGAAGAAAGCGGATGTCATCAGCGCCGCAAGCGCGAGCGCCGCGAAGGCCGCACGTTTCAGGAAATAGGTGAAGGACATCCGCTCTCCTCAAGCGACATACAAGCCGTCGGTCGGGCAGATCAACGGTAACTGATCGACTTCAGCTTGATCTCGTTGCCGGCCTGCACATCAGGCATATAGTTCACGTTCTTGGCGACACGGGCGATTGTGACCATGTGAAAGAGCGGTGCGATGTTGACCGTATCGACGGCGATGTACTTGAAGGCTTGCTGGAACAACTTCTTGCGCTCGTCACCGGTCGCCTTCGAGGCATCGGCGATCAGCTTGTCGAGACCGGCGTCCGTGATGGTCGACTGGTTGCCATCCGTGGTAAAGCGGTTCGGCAGCGTGAACACGGCATCGCCCTCGGCATTGTCGATCTGCGTCTGCAGGATCGAGGGCGGGCGATCCTTGTTCCACGGCTTCAGCAGCCGCTTCAGCCACGGGCTTGTCTCGAGCATTTCAAGCCGAGCGTTGAAACCGGCATCCGCCAACATGGCCTGAATAGCCTCCAGGCTTTCGGACGAGTTCGGATAGATGCCGATGCGGCCGTAGATGACGATTTCCTTGTCGACCGGCACGCCATCCGCCTTGGCGGCCGCAAGCAGGGACTTCGCCTTTTCCGGATCGTAGTTCCAAACGGGAATGTCAGGATTGAAGCCGAAGACCGACGGTGGCACGACCTGCATCGCCTTTTGAGCGTCCTTGTGGAAGATCGTTCCGATGAGGCCATCCCTGTCGATCGCAAGGTTGAGTGCTTCGCGAACGCGCTTGTCGTTGAGGGGTGCAATCTGCGCATCGATCCTCAACAGCGAGGTTTCGGCGTTTGGGAAGGCATGATCCTGTCCGGTGGTGCCGTCCTGGGGTGCGATTTCATAGGCGATCTGCGCTTCGCCGGTGTCGACCATCGCGGCCCGCACCGCGGACTCGGAGCGCCAGATGATCGTCGCTTTGGGAATTGCCGGCTTGTCGCCCCAATAGCCTTCATAGGCCGCGAGACCGACCGACTGGCCGGGCGTCCACGCGACCAGCTTGTAAGGTCCGGTTCCAGCTGGGTTGCGCGTCTTGGCGTCGCCCGGGGTTGCCGGCGAACCGATGTCCAGGGCGGACAGTTTGTTCGGGAGGATCGGCTCGACAACGTCCGTCTTTACGAGGAGGGTCGTTGGGTTCACGGCTTCTGCATTGAGTTTGATGCCCTTGAGCGTGGCTTGTCCCACTTCGCAGGCGAGGGCCGGATCCTGGGCCCGCTTCAGAGCCGCGATGACCGCATTGGCATCGAACGCCTTGCCGTCGTGGAAGGTCACGCCTTGGCGCAGCTTGAACTCCCAGGTCAGGCTATCGACCTGCCGCCAGCTGGTGGCGAGGCTCGGGACGACAGAACCATCCTTGGGGCTGAGATTGACGAGCGCTTCGGTGATGTTGTTGTGCAGAATGCGTGAATTGCCCGAGAGGTCTGTATCGCACGGGTCGAGCGATTTCGGCTCGTCCGTCACCACGACCGTCAGCTTGTCCGGGGCCGCGCGAGCGGGAATTGCGACGCTTGCCGCCAACGACATTGCAAGCCCCATGCTCAACGCATGGATAGCCGTGATCTTCTTCATGAGAGCCCTCCTCCAAATCCAATCGAACCGCATACGGCGCTTCGGTGATCTCTTCCTCAAAGTCATCCGGGTCCGCGGGGACAGCCCGCGCTCAAATGGCTTTACTTCCTCCTGCAAGTGCGTAGTGTCAAATATGACACTTGCGACCCCAACATGCTCGTTCGATCTCAAGAAGTCAAGGCAGGCAATCCGCATATGGAATTTGAAGTTCATGATTGAACCAAAGCATGGGTCTCCGGTGGTGGAAAAGACGGCGCATCTGCTTGAGGCGGTCGCCGATGCGAGGACCGGAATTTCGCTCGGCGCATTGGTCGATCAGCTCGGAGTGCCTCGTTCGACCGTGTATCGCATCCTCAATTCACTGACCGCGCATGGGCTTGTGGCTCGGGTGAATGGCGGAGCTTCCTACGAGCTGGGGCCGAAATTCGTGCAGCTCGCGCGGCGTATTTCGCCCGGCGCGGATAGGGTGACGTTGATCGAGGCGGCGAGGCCGATCCTGGCAGCTGCGGCCGACAGGATCTACGAATCCTTCAGGCTGGCGGCACCCGAAGGTAATGAAATGATGACGATATTTGCGGCTTCCAGCCCTGGCGACTACGCCCTGTTCATCAAGGTCGGCGGGCGTTCGCGCAAGCATGTCGGTGCGGCCGGCAAGCTTGCTCTGGCCTATTCCGACTACAACGAGATCGAGGTCTACTGCGCCGGCGGGCTAGAGGCCCGGACGCCGTATACGATCACCGATCCTGAGACGTTGAAGGAAGCGCTCGCTGAAATTCGCCGCAGCGGAAGTGCGGAAGACAATCAGGAATCCAATCTCGGCCTGCGAGCTTTCGCCGCTCCCATATTCGATTCTGCAAGTCGCCTGGTCGCCACCGTCAGCGTGCCGTTCATCGGCGAGGCGACGCCGGAGCGCGCTCGATCAATCAAGCGCGAAGTCCTTGACGCCGCTGCCATGGTGATGAAGGCTATCAACGGCGTTCATCCGATGTCCAAATAAGAGACTAAAAATTCTCTATTGAACTATAGTTTCGTTGTGCTAGACCTCGCAGCCGGACAAACGGAGGTTATCATGACGGCTTTGGACCCATTGGTTTACGCAAAGCTTTTGCGGACAAATTCTGCGACCCTGAGTAGCTTGCTGCTGAAGCGTGGGCTCAGGAACACCGCGGTTCGCGGCGTGCGACCGCTGGCCGCCGCCGACAAGCCGATGATCGGCCCGGCCGTCACCGTTCGCTACATTCCCGCCCGGGAAGACATCGACGGTTCGACCTATAGTTCCGATCCGTCCAATCAGCAGCGTAAGGCGATCGACACGATGCCCGAGGGGCACGTTCTCGTGTTCGATTGCCGCGAGCTGGCGGAGATTGCCGGGATTGGCGCGATGCTGGCCCGGCGCCTTGTCTACCGCGGATGCGCTGGCCTTGTGCTGGATGGCGGCGTTCGCGATACGACCGATATCGCCCAGCTCGGGCTCCCGACCTATTGCATGGGCCCGGCGGCTCCGGCCAATCTGGTTGCCCACCACGCCTCGGATATGAACCAGCCGATCGCCTGCGGCGGTGTCGCGGTTTATCCCGACGACATCATCTTCGGCGACAGCGAGGCTGTCATCGTCATCCCCCGGGAATATGTGAACGAGATCGCTGACGAAGCCGTTGCAATGGAGGAGCAGGAGGAGTTCCTGAAGCTGGAGATCGAGTCTGGCAAATCGACACTTGGCGTCTATCCGCCAAACAGGGAAACCCTCGAGCGGTTCGAGGTTTGGCGTAAGGCTCGTGTTGACGCCGTTTGACGCCTACAACCGCCAGTCCGGCTGGTTCAGCCCGGTAACTTGCTGAGCGGTGATGTTCAGGTTAACTGCAGCTGAAAGATTTTGCGGCTATCTCGCCGTCATGAGCCAGAGTCCTGTCAAGCTTGCGGCGTAAGCCGCCAAGCCTGAGCGACATCTGGCATCTGGACGAGGTGGTCGTGACGATCAGCGTCATCTGGCACTTCTTAATCGCAGGAATGCGGCGCTGGCGTGCGAGCCTCTTGCAATAAGATGGAGCGACCACGGGCGAGAATGACGCGGGGGCTGCGAGCACTGATGGAGTTCGCCGATCAGGAGCCCGTCTTCGGCCTTCCTAGCCGTTCCACGGATTGATCATATCAATACCGAAACCTTCAAAATCTTTGGTGTTGCGCGTCGCGAGGGTGAGATGGTGTGCTATCGCGGTGGCGGCGATTAATCCGTCCATTGAAGCCAGTCCGCGGCCACTCTGCTTGGCAAGCGCCATGAGATCGCCCCACGACAGGGCAACAGGCTCTTCCACCGGAATCACTCGCCCCTCGAAACGCTGCGGCAGGTCATGCGAAAGCCATTCCGCCAGAGTGTCGCGTTTTCGCCCGCTATCCATCAAAGCGACGCCTCGGCGGATTTCTGCGATTGATATGACGCTGATATAGGCGCGGTCTTCGTCGAGCCCGCCAAGCCATTCTAAAACGCGTGCGTCGGGATGGGGCTTTGTTACTTCAGACAGAACGTTGGTGTCGATGAGCAGTTTCACAGCGGCAGATCACGTGGCTCATCGCGTTCACGATCCAGATCCAAGCCGGCACCGCGGAGCGGCGAGTCCATGAGGAATTCTGCAAGTGATCCTTTGCGTGCTATTTTCCGCTGCCATTCTTCCGCCGAAACGACAACCACGCTTGGTTTTCCGTTCCGCGTGATTGTCTGGGGCGCTGATTGTGCTCGCTCGATGACCTCGGAGAGTTTTGCTTTGGCGCCGGCGACCGTCCAGATCCTATCATCGTGTGCTGATGGCCGCATTGCTCACTCCTGACTATAATGACCATCATGACTATATGAGGCGGTGAGCTCGAGCGCAAGCCTTCGCAGCAATTCGTTCGCTGAAAAAACTAGATAACGCCTTTGCTGAAAATGAAGCATCCATAGGGGCCTGGATCGGAGGTTCTTACGATCGCAAACGATTTTTTTGCTTCTTCATAAAATGTGAAACGCTCCAAAGCCTCCATTTGGACCGATCGCCCTTCAGCTTGATCTATGACCTTCTGTATCGTCGCGAAGATTGGCGCCTGACCAGCGACGTCACCGACAACTTGCATCCGTTTCACCGGCGCGTCGGCGAAGGTGTCGAGAGGAAAGAGTTTCAGAACAGCTTCCGCAAGACGCTCGAGGCCGCAGCCGGAAACGTCGATGAGGCGGCTGTAGGTTGTATGTCGGGCGATTGTCTGGGCGGGATGGTTGATGTCGCACAAGACCAGTTGGTCGCCGTGCCCCATCAGCATCAAAGCATGCATCAGTTCAGCATTTAACACCGGATCGATTCCCCTCAGCACCTCGTTATTCTCCCTCTGAATCAGGTCAATTCTTTACGAATGAAGGAATGTTTGTAATGTTCGTAACTGCAGCGGTGTCCTCCGTGCATTTTTTTCTCCGTTATCCTTGGTGATCTGGATCGATTGCAGCTTTTCATGGCTCAGCGAAGCCGTTGAGAATGCGCGCCGGCAGATGGCAAAGAAATCTCGACCGAGAGACTTTACAATATTTTGCCGCTATGTGAAGTCTATGGGACGGATGACGTCCTCCCAAGATAAGCCGGATGGCGACAGGTCTAGCTGATGGCTTTACCTGTCGCCGCCCTCCAGGAGGATCGATCAAACGGCGCGAGGAGTGCGCGGCGCCGCAGGAGGAGGACAGCTTTTGGCATCGATGAATATCGTCAATGTCGGAAAGGCCTATGGAAGCCTGACGGTGATCCATGGGGTTTCCGTCGAAATTCCCGACGGCGAATTCGTCGTCCTGGTGGGGCCGTCCGGTTGCGGAAAATCGACATTGCTGCGCATGGTCGCCGGTCTCGAGCCGATAACTTTCGGAGACATTCGCATCGACGGCAAGGTGGTCAACGACCTGCCGCCGAAGGACCGCGATATCGCCATGGTATTTCAGAGCTATGCGCTCTATCCGCATAAAACGGTGGCCGAGAACATGGGTTTCGCCCTGAAGATGCGCGGCGAGACCAGGGCGGATATTGACGAGCGCGTGCGCAAGGCTGCCGAGATACTCGACCTAATGCCGTATCTTGCGCGTTATCCTCGCCAGCTTTCCGGGGGCCAGCGCCAGCGTGTGGCGATGGGAAGGGCGATCGTGCGCGATCCCAAGGTGTTCCTGTTCGATGAGCCGCTCTCCAACCTCGACGCCAAGCTGCGCGTACAGATGCGCGCCGAGATCAAGGAACTGCAGCGGCGGCTGGCGACGACCATGATCTATGTGACGCACGATCAGGTGGAGGCCATGACCATGGCCGACCGGATCGTGGTGCTGCGCGACGGGCGCGTCGAGCAGATCGGTTCGCCGCGGACGCTCTACGATACGCCGGCAAACACCTTCGTTGCCGGTTTCATCGGCTCCCCGTCGATGAACCTGATCAAGGGGCATATCCGCGCAGCCGCGGAGCCGTTCTTCGAGGCCGATGAGGGCATTCGACTGCCGCTCGACCGCGCACCTGCGGGCTCGGACGGGCGGCCGGCTTTTTACGGCATCCGGCCGGAGCATTTCACGCTCGGCGGCGCGGTCAGCGCCCATGTGACGGTCGTGGAATCGACCGGATCGGAAACGCAGGTCTTTGCAAGGCTCGGGCAGCAGAAAATCATCGGCGTTTTCCGCGACCGCATCGAGGAACCTTCGGACCGTGTGATCGCGATGACGCCGAACGCAAACCTCGTCCATCTGTTCGATGCCGAGAGCGGACTGAGGCTCGACTGAGAGTTTGGCTGGCGCTTCGAGGAGGGGGCGTCGGCAGCCACGAACGGTGGCGTTCTATCAAAGGGAGGAGACCCACATGAAAGTCAGTGATTTCGAGAGAATGATGGCGATCGGCCTCAGCCGGCGCGCCATTCTGAAGACGAGTGCAAGCCTCGGTGCAGTGGCTGCAACGAGCGGCATGCTCGGTTTGCCTGGAGCGGCCTTTGCGCAGGATGCGTCGCTGCGCAGCCAGATCCTGCAGGTGCCGGGCGTCGGCAAAGGGTCTCCAACCGACGCCGATTGGCAGAAGGTCGGCGGGATGTGCCTGGAAGCGACGAAGAAGAGCGTGAAACAGGGCGAGTTCGCTGGCGTCCAGCTATCTTTCATGGGGCTGAACAACCAGAACCTGCATAACGTCTTGTTCCGGGGCTTCCTCAAGCCTTGGGAAGACTATACCGGCGCCAGGATCACGTGGATCGACCTCGCGCAAGCCGACTACAGTCCACGCCTGCAGCAGGCGATCGCCACGGGTACGGTCGATTTCGACCTGCTCGAAATGGGCGCGCCGTTCGAGGGCGATGTCTGCGGCAAGGGGCTGGCGTCGGAGATGCCGGACTGGGTCAAGGCCCAGATCGACATGGACGACTATGTCGACTACCTCAAGGCGCCGGTCGGCACCTGGGACGGCAAGACCTACCGCGTCTCGGTCGATGGCGATTGCCACAACTTCAACTACCGCACCGACTACTTCACCGATGCCGGCCTCGCAAAAGCCTGGAAGGACGAAGGGCACCAGGGTGAGTGGGGCGTTCCAAAGACCTGGCAGAAGGTTCAGGAGGTCACCAAGTTCCTCAAGGGCAAGACCGTCGGCGGTATGGAAGCGGTCGGCTATCTCGACGCGCCCAAGGCTTGGGGCGGTTTCGGCTTCTACTTCCTCGGCAGCCGCGCCACCGCCTATGCCAAGCATCCCAATGACAAGGCCTGGCTATTCGACACCGATACGATGAAGCCGCGGATCAACAACCCGGCATGGGTCCGCGCGATCCAGGACATCACCGACGCCCTGCCATCGGAAGCGGGCGACCAGCTCAATGCGGACCCGGGCACGACGGCCTTCCAGCAATTTCTGGCCGGCACCGGTTCCATGGTCTCCTGGTGGGGGGATGTGGGCGCAAGCGCGCGCACCAGCGATAGCTCCGTCGTCGGCGAGACCATCGGCTTCGATATTCTTCCGGGATCGGATGATGTCTACAACGCCAAGACCGGCAAATGGGAAAAGCTCGCAAGTGGGCCGAACCATGCGCCGAACATGGCCTATCTCGGATGGGGCGTCTATGTGATGGCTCGGGTCGATAGAGACGAGAAAAAGAAGAAGGCGGCATGGAGTGCGGCCGCCCATCTTGGCGGCAAGGACCTGGCGCTCTGGACGGCCGCCTATCCGTCCGGCTTCCAGTGCTATCGGAAAAGCCAGTTCAACATCAAGGAATGGGTGTCGGCCGGTTACGACGAGGCGTTCATCTCAGGCTATCTCGCTTCGCAGTCGAATTCCTACAATCACCCGAACGCTGCAATCGAGCCGCGCATTCCGGGCATCTTCCAGTATTACAGCGTCGCGGAAGACGAACTCGCCAAGGTATTCGCTGGACGGGCGACTGCCCAGGCCGGTGCCGATGCGATTGCTGCGGCGTGGGAGAAGATCACTGATCAGCTCGGCCGCGACAAGCAGCTCGCGCTCTACAAGGCCTCGCTCGGGGCCTGACATCCGCGGGGCAGTTTCGGCTGTCTCCTCAATGATCTCAGGCGGCGCGGAGTCGTGGCGCCTGAACCTCTGCCCGCTTCAGCACGCCTTTCTGCCCCAAGGGTCTTGCCTATGTCGCATACGGTTACGCCAGCCATCAGCCCCGTGAAGCGGACGCCGATCCAGCACACTGCCGCCCGACGCGGCCGGCTTTTGATCTCTGCCGCGAGCATCTTGTTATTCGCCGTCCTCGTTCTTCAGATCCTCGAAGCGGGCGGGGTTACGGCGCTCGGGCTTGTCAGCTGGCGATCGCTGCTGTTTGCCTATATCTTCTGGGCGGTGGCCTTGTGTGCGAGCCAGGTGATGATCCGCGGAGAGGCAGGCCAGCGCGCCGTTTTCGTCCTTCCAGCCATCCTCTTCACCGTTGCCATGGTGGTTTTCCCGACCGTCTTCGGGCTTTATATCGCCTTCACGGATTGGAATCTGAGCGCGGCGGCCGGCCGACGCTTCAACGGGTTGGACAATCTACGAGCGCTGTTTGCGGACGCGTATTTCTGGAACGCGCTCCTGAACATGGTCTACTACGTTCTCTCCGTACTCGTTCAATATGCCATCGCCTTCGGGCTGGCGCTCTTGCTCAACACCGAGATCAAGGCCCGAAAATTCTTCCGTGTCGCCTTTCTCCTGCCGCTGATGCTGAGCCCGGTGGCGGTCAGCTGGATGATCGGCAAGTCGCTGATGGAGTACCGGTTCGGCCCGGCCGCGACGCTCGCGCGCCATCTCGGCTGGGACAATCCGGCCTTTTTCTCAACGCCCTGGCTTGCGCGCACCGCGATCATGGCGATGGATGCCTGGGTATCGATCCCGTTCATGATGATCCTGCTGCTTGCCGGCCTTCAGGCACTTCCTTCCGAAATCAAGGAGGCGGCAAAAGTCGACGGTGCGTCCGGCTGGCAGAGTTTCAAGGAGATTACCTTTCCGCTGATGCTTCCGGTCAGCATGACGGCGGTCATCCTGCGCATTATCTTCCAGCTGAAGCTCGCCGATATCGTCATCAACGTCACCGCCGGCGGACCGGGCGGGGCGACGGATACCGTGTCGAGCTTCATCTTCCGGGAATATCGTGACCGTTCCAATGTCGGCTACGGGACCATGCTTGCGGAATTCTATCTCGTCATCATCATCATCTTCGTCGCGCTCATCCTCAAAGGGGCGAGCCGATGGATGCAACGTGAAAATTGAGGCGAAGCCCATGGCGATCACCGCTGAACCATCCGATAAGCCGGGAAGCCTTTGGTCGCGGCGCCCGCAATTCCTGACCACCAGCCTGCTGATCTATGCGGCTTTGGTCTTCTGGGCCTTCGTCTCGCTCTTTCCGATCTACTGGACGATCACGACCTCGTTCAAGACAGCGGTCAACGTCACGCAGGGGCATCTGATCCCGTTCGTGGACTTCACGCCGGACTGGAGAGGCTGGCGTTCGCTCGGCCTCTCGCCGGATACGATCCTTACGCCATCAACCGTGCGGGACGAGTTCCTCCGCCGGTTTTTCAACAGTATCGTGGCGTCCGCCGGGGCCTCGTTCCTGGCGGTGCTCATTGGGTCGCTGGCGGCCTACGGGCTCAGCCGGTTCACCTACAAGTTCCTTTGGATGGCGAACAAGGACATTTCCTTCTTCTTCCTGTCGCAGTTGATCCTGCCGCCGGTCGTGCTCGCCATGCCGTTCCTGGTTCTCTACAAAAACCTGCTGCTGCTCGATACACTGATCGGTCTGATCCTCGTCTATACGCTCATGGTACTGCCAATCGTGATCTGGATCATGCGCGACCAGTTCGACACGATTCCGGTCGAGCTGGAACAGGCGGCATTGATGGATGGCTGCTCGATCTGGGGCGCTTATCTGCGGATCGTTCTGCCGATCGCGCTGCCCGGCATGGTGGCAGCTTTCATCCTTTCGGTCATTCTGTGCTGGAACGAATATTTCTTTGCTGCGCTGCTGACGAGTTCGAATGCCAAGACACTGCCGGTGATGGTGGCCAGCCAGACGGGGTCGCAGGGGATCAACTGGTGGTCGATGGCCGCCATCGCCACGGCCGCGATCATGCCGCTGGTCCTCGTCGGAATCTTTCTGGAGCGCTATATCGTCAAGGGGCTGACGGCGGGCGCCGTCAAATAAATCGTATTGAGGAGGACATTTTGCTCAAGAATATTCATCCGGCGCTGAACGCCGACGTGCTGCACGCGCTTCGCTCCATGGGGCATGGCGACACGCTGGTCGTCTCCGACACCAACTTCCCGAGCGACAGCGTCGCCCGACAGACGGTCGTCGGCCGGCCGCTCAGCATTGCCAATCTCTCGGCTCGTGACGCGATCCGTGCCATTCTCTCGGTGCTGCCGCTCGACACGCCGCTCCAGAATTCTGCCGGTCGCATGGAAGTTATGGGCGCGCCGGGCGAAATTCCGACGGTGCAAAGCGAGGTGCAGGCGGAGATCGACCGAGCGGAAGGCAGGCATTCGCCCATGTACGGCATCGAGCGCTTCGCTTTCTACGATTTGGCCAAGAAGGCCTATTGCGTGATCTCGACCGGTGAAACCCGCTTTTATGGCTGCTTCCTGTTCACCAAGGGTGTCATCCCACCTGCAGGCGTGTGAGGTTTCGGCATGGGAACCGGAATTTCCATTCTCGGCATTTTCGTCGCCGATACGGCCTATCTCGCGCCACGCATGCCGACCGTGGGTGAGACCATCGCCGGCAGCGGCTTTTCCGTCGGGCCGGGCGGCAAGGGATCCAATCAGGCGGTGGCTGCCGCGCGGGCAGGGGCTGACGTGTCCTTCATCTCGAAGATCGGCCGCGATACATTCGGTGATCTGGCGCTCAAGACCTATGAGCAGGCCGGCGTGACGGCGAAGCTGACCGTCATGGACGACCAGCCGACCGGCGCTGCCTTCATCTATGTCAACGACCGTACCGGCGACAACGCGATCATCGTTTATGCCGGAGCGGCCGGCACGATCGGCCTCGAGGATGTCGAGGCAGCGCGGGGTACTATCGAGCTATCCGCCGTGTTCATCACCCAGCTAGAACAGCCTGCACCGGCCGCCCATCGGGCGCTCGAAATCGCAAGGCAGGCCGGTGTTACCACGATCTTCAACCCCGCACCCGCGGGCGCCTTTCCAGCGAAGATCTACGGGCTCTGCGACTATATCGTCCCCAACGAGACAGAAGCCGCAGCGTTGGTCGGATTTCCGCTCGAAACCCTGGAGGATGCAAAGCGCGCCGGCGATGTGCTTTTGTCGCATGGTGTCGGTACGGCGGTCATCACGCTCGGCGGGCAGGGCGTCTTGTTCCACAATGCTGGGCAATCCACTCATGTGCCCGCCGTCTCCTGCGGCCCGGTCATTGATACGACCGGTGCTGGCGATGCTTTCGTCGGCGGCTTTGCTGCAGCGCTTGCGCGGGGCGCGGCACCGCTCGATGCCGTCCGCTTCGGCTGCACCACCGCCGGCATCGCCGTCACGAGGCGCGGAACGGCCCCCGCAATGCCCACGCTTGCCGAGATTGAGGCGGTGATGGCGGGCTGACGCCGAAGTCCTGCCGGTGCAGTCGACTGAAACTTTCCAAGGCCGGTTTCGAGGTTCGGCCAGCCATGGCTGGACGAACCCGGCTGGACGCTTACGCGCGCGTTCGTACATCGGGGGAAAGGCCGGGAACCGGTCTCTCTCGCGTTCGTCATTACGAATTGGTGCGCTGCACAACAATTATAACTTTACAAATAATAATAATCTTGTGAAGTTGCATCTGTAGTGATTGAAGTGAGCCAGACCCGTGCCAGAACCGAGATTTGCCACCCGACTGAATTCTTTTGCCTCGAAGCCGAAGGCCGAATGGCCCGATCTTTCGGGCAAGCCGACAATGATGCAGATGGCGACGCGCGCAGCCAAGGTCGAAGGTCTGACGGATCTCGATCTCAACTATCCTGACCATGTTGCCGACGATCCGTCGCTTCTGGCAGGTATGATCGGCGATCTCGGCCTGGCGATCAACGGCTTCGCCATGCGTTATTATACCAATCCGGCCTTCAAGATCGGTGCCTTCACCAACCCCGATCCGGCGGTTCGCCGCGAGGCGATCGACTTGACGAAGAAAGGCATCGACGCGGCGCGCGCCGCCGGCAGCAACCTGATGACGCTCTGGCTCGGACAGGATGGTTTCGATTATGCCTTTCAGGCCAACTATCATATGTTGTGGCAACACGAAGTAGATGGAATTCGTGAAGTTTGCGCCCATGATCCCGACTGCCAGATCAGCATCGAATACAAACCGAACGAGCCACGCTCCTACAGCCTGATGCCCGATTGCGCGACCACGCTTCTTGCGATCAAGGACGTCGATATGCCTAATCTGGGCGTGACGCTGGATTTCGCCCATGTGCTCTATGCCGACGAGCAGCCGGCCTTTGCCGCTGCTCTCATCGCCCGATACAGCCGGCTCCTCGGCGTTCATCTCAACGACGGCTATGCCAAGCGCGACGACGGCCTGATGGTCGGCGCGGTGCATGCCCAGCAGACGATCGAGCTTCTGTGTCAGATCCGTAAGGACGGCTATGACGGCGCGATTTATTTCGACACGTTTCCCGATATGACCGGTCTCGATCCGGTCCACGAATGCGAGGTAAACATCCAGACCGTCAAGCGGATGCTGACGGTGGTGGATCGCCTCGAGCAGGACAACCGCCTTTCCGGGGCGATTGACCGACAGGATGCCGTATCTGCGCAGGCCGTTGTCCAAGAACTGATGCTCGGCTGAGCCGCCCGAACGCTGAATTTCTTGAAACCTTAAGAACCTTGAACCCAAGGCATGCCGAAGGCGTGCCAATCGACACCATCCGGGAGGAACCGATGAAGACCTTTATGAAGACGACCCTTGCTGCCGGCGTCGCCGCCAGCTTCCTGTTCAGCGCAGCCGTTGCGCAGGATCTCGCACCGCTGAATTCCGATACCGAAAAGAATCGCATGGACTGGTCGGAGCTTGAAGCCAAGCTCGGCCCATTCCCCAAACTGCCCGAGGGCACGAAGGCCGGAGCCGTTTCCAAGACGCTGACCAACGAATACTGGCGGTCGCTCGGCGAAGGCTATGTGTCCCTCGGCAAGAAGGTCCACGTGCCCGTCGTCTATCAGGCCGCCCAGAGCGAGGGCGACCAGCTCGGCCAGCTGACGATCGCCGAAGGTATGATCACGCAAGGCTATAACGTCCTGCTGGTCTCGCCGCAGACGGACGCCAACCTGCAGCCGGTGATCGAACAGGCCAAGGCCGCCAAGATTCCGGTCGTCAACGTCAACGACGCGGTCATCTCCCAGGCCGAGCACTATGTCGGTAACGTCCAGCGCGACAATGGCGTCCGCGTCGCCAAGTGGTTCATTAAAAACCGTCCCCAGGGCGGCAAGGTGGCGATTGTCGAAGGTCAGGCCGGTGTCTACGCTGCCGTCCAGCGCACCGACGGCTTCAAGTCGACCATCAGCGAAGGCGGCAAGTTTAAAGTCGTCGCCAGCGTTCCCGGAAACTGGGACCGTCAGACGTCCTACGATGCCGCTACCAACATTCTCAACCAGCATCCAGATCTCGTCGGTTTCTATGCCAACAATGACGGCATGGCGCTCGGCATCGTGGAAGCCGTCAAGGCCGCCGGCCTTGCAGGCAAGGTCGCAGTGTTCGGTACCGACGGAATTTCCGATGCCTATTCCTCGATCAAGGCAGGTGAACTGACCGGCACGGTCGACAGCTTTCCGGTCTTGACAGGCGAAGTCGCGCTCGAAACCGCGCTCCGCCTTGTCGCCGGCCAGAAGCTGCCCCGCGTCGTCGCCACGCCGCAGGCCCTCATCACCGCCGACAATCTCAGCCGCTACCAGGGTGCGAACGTCGATGTCCGCGCGGTGCTGATGGAAGATGCCAAGACGGCCAAGTAACGAACGTCGAATGGATGCCGGCCGTCAAGGCCGGCATCCGGGTTTAGTGAACGAGGTGGAACGATGATCCCCCGATTGAGATTCGAGACGATCTCCAAGAGCTTTCCCGGTGTGAACGCCCTCACCGACGTGTCGTTCGACGTTGCACCCGGCGAGATCCACGGGCTCCTTGGCGAAAACGGCGCCGGCAAATCCACCCTTCTGCGGATACTCTCCGGCGTGTTTCGCCCGACCTCCGGAATGGTCTTGATCGATGGCCAGGGCGTTGCCTTCAAGAAGCCGATGGATGCCCGCGGGGCCGGCATCGCGATGATTCACCAGGAATTGCAGCAGGTGCCGCATCTGAGTGTCGCCCAGAATATGTTCCTCGGTCATTCGCTGACCCGCATGGGGGGCCTGTTCGTCTCACGCCGCCAGCAGGAGGCGCGCGCCGCTGAAGCGTTATCGATGATCGACAGGAGCATCGATCCTGCCGCTCCAATCTCCTCCCTTAAGGTGGCGCAGCGCCAGATTGTCGAGATCGGCCGTGCGCTGCTGGACAACGCGAGGGTCGTCGCCATGGACGAGCCGACCTCCAGCTTGACGCCGACCGAGTTCGACCGCCTGGCGGAGGTGATCGCCAGCCTCTCGGCGAGAGGCGTCTCGATCATCTATGTCTCCCACAAGATGGACGAGGTTTTCCGCATCTGCCAACGCGCCAGCGTCATGCGCGACGGCAAGCTGGTCGGCAAGATCGATCTCAAGACTGCGTCGGAAAAGGACGTCATCGCGATGATGGTGGGTCGTCAATTGATGCAGGAGGAACACAATTCCTTCGTGACCGATACGGTCAAGCTCGAGGCGAAGAACCTCTCGTCGGCAACGAAGATCCGCGATGTGTCCTTCACGCTACTCAAGGGCGAAGTGCTCGGCATTGCCGGGCTCGTGGGCTCAGGCCGAACGGAACTGCTGCGGCTTTTGGCCGGCGCCGACCGTCTGAGCGCCGGATCGATCGCCATCGACGGAAAGGCAGTGCGCTTCGCCACGCCACGCGAGGCGATTGCAGCCGGCATCGGTCTTGTGCCGGAAGAACGCAAGCGGGAAGGGATCATTCCTCTGCGTCCCGTGAGCACCAACATGGCGCTCGCTTCGCTCTCGAACTTGTCCGCGGGCGGCATGATCAGCACGGGCAAGCTTCGTGCGACCGCGCAGGATTTGTTGAAGCGCGTCAACCTGAGACCGTTCCAACTGGATCGGCCGATCCGGCTATTCAGCGGAGGCAACCAGCAGAAGGCGATCATCGCCCGATGGCTGGCGGCCAAATCGCAGATCCTGCTGTTCGACGAGCCCACCCGCGGCATCGATGTCGGCGCCAAGTCCGAGATCTATCACCTGATCGAGGATCTCGCCCGCGAAGGCCATTCGATCATCGTCGTGTCCTCGGAATTGCCGGAGATTATCCGGCTCTCCGATCGCGTGCTTGTCATGCGGGAAGGTCGGGTCGCTGCCAGTATTCCACGCGACCAGCTGACAGAAAGCGCGATCGTTGCGCACGCCATTCCGGGGGCGAATGCCGGTGCGGCGGATACACGTGCCGCCCAGACCGCGTGAACCAGATAGGACATACAATGACCAGTTCGTCGAACGCTGCAGAGTCAACACCGGCCTTCCGCCGCTTCTCGTTTTCGCTGCGCGACGCGGGAACGCTGATCGGCCTCATCGTCATCATGGCGGTATTCGCCGCGCTCGTCCCGGGATTCCTGTCCGAGCGAAACCTCGTCAACATCCTTCAGCAGTCGAGCATCAATGCGTGCCTGGCGCTTGGGATGACGCTGGTGATCATTTCGGGGGGCATCGATCTGTCGGTCGGCCCGATGGCAGCGATCTCCGCCGTCATCACCGCGACCCTGCTGCTCGCCGGCACGCCGATACCCCTGGCGATCCTCGCGGGTCTCGGCGTGGGCATCGTCTGCGGCTTCATCAACGGCGCGCTCGTCGCCTATGTCGGCCTGCAGCCGTTCATCGTCACACTCGGCACGCTCAGTACCTACCGGGCCATCGCGCTCATCTATACCGGCGGCAATCCCGTCCTCGGCATTCCCTCGGGCTTCCGCTCGCTCTTCAACGGCAATCTCTTCGGCGTTCCGACGCCAGTCATTATCGTCGCGGTCGTGGCGATTGCCGCCTGGATCCTGCTCAAGAAGACACCGATCGGCGAATATCTGATGGCTGTCGGTGGCAATGAAGAGGCAGCCTATGTAGCTGGCGTTCCGATTGCGCGCACCAAGATCACAGCCTATGTCATTTCGGGCGGGCTGGCAGCGCTGGCTTCGCTGATCCTGATCGGGCGTCTTGGGGCTGCCGAGCCTATCCTCGGCAATCTATGGGAACTGGACGCGATTGCCGCTGCGGCCATCGGCGGCGCTTCCCTGATGGGCGGCAAGGGAAGCATTCTCGGCACGATCCTCGGCGCGATCATCCTTGGGGCGATGCGCAACGGTTTGACCCTGATGAATGTCCAAGCCTTCTATCAACTGCTCGCCACCGGCCTTATAATCCTCGCCGCAATGATAATCGATCGCGCGACAAGGGGACGGGGATGAACGGTGAAAGCTTCGACATGAAGGCCGTGGGACCACGCATCCGCATGATGATGCCGCTCTTGACGCCGCTCGAAGCAAAGGTCGTCGATACCGTTTTCGCCATGCGGGATTTCAGCGACGAGACGTCGCTCAAGCAGATCGCGGAGAACGCCGGCGTTTCCGAAGCCATGGTGGTCAAGATAACCAAGAAGCTCGGCTTCTCCGGCTTTCGCGACTTCCGCTCCGCCGTTAGCCAGTACAACCGGCAGCCGACGGCGGAGATGCACCAGGAACTGTCCGTGGACGATACGTCCTTGGAAATCGTCCAGAAGGTGTTTCGCACCTCGATCCACGCGCTCGAGGAAACGCTCGCTATTCTCGACATGGCAGCATTCGACCGGGCGGCGGATCTGATCCATAAGGCAGCGACGCGCGATTTCTACGGCGTCGGCGGCTCGGCGCAGATTGCCCGCGACGTGGCTCACAAGTTCTTAAGGATCGGCGTGCGCGCCAGCGTGTTCGACGATTCGCACATGATGCTGATGTCGGCCTCGCTGCTGGCGGAGGGCGATATCGCCATCGGCTTCTCCCATTCCGGCAACACGATCGCGGTGATCGAGGCGATCCAGCTCGCGCGCAGGAACGGCGCGCGCACCATTGCCATCACCAATTACGGTTCTTCGGCGCTCGCCCAGTCCGCCGATGTGGTTCTGTGTTCTACCGCGCAAGGGTCGCCGCTGATGGGCGAAAATGCTGCGGCACGCATTGCTCAGCTCAACATCCTTGACGCTATCTTCGTCGCCGTCGCCCAGCGTGACTATCGGGCAGCCGAACGCAATCTTGAACGCACCATGTCCGCCGTAACGTCCAAACGAAAAGATCGCCTCCTATGACATCTTCGCCCGTTGTCACCGTTTTCGGCAGCCTTCACTACGATATCGCCGTTTTCGGCCCGGCACGGCCCCGCAAGGGCGAGACAGTAACGGGGACGTCCTGGCATCCGAAAAGCGGCGGCAAGGGAGGCAATCAGGCGGTTTCGGCTGCGCGTACAGGGATTGCTACCTCCATGATCGGGGCGGTCGCCGATGACGACTTCGGGCGATTTCTCATCTCGAATCTCGACCGTCGGAATGTCGATCACACATTCGTTCGGCGCGACGCCTCGCAATCGACCGGCATGAGCGTCGCTATTTTCGATGACGAGGGCGACTATGGTGCGGTTATCGTGTCGGGTAGCAACCTGACGCTTGGCGAAGATGATGTCCTGGCGGCTCGCGATCTGCTCAGCCGGACAACAATTCTCGTTCTGCAAAATGAGATTCCCGATGCCGCCAACGTTGCGGCGGCAAGGACCGTCAAGCAGGCAGGCGGGTGCGTGTTGATCAATGCAGCCCCGGCACGCGCTTTGTCAAACGAGCTGCAACCCCTCATCGATATCATCGTCGTCAATGCCATCGAGGCCGAAATGCTGGCCGGCGTCCCGGTCGTTGAAACGCTCGACGGCGCCCTTGAGGCCGCACGGAAACTTGTGCGGCTCTTTCCCGAGGTTGTCGTCACCGCTGGAGGTTCGGGTGTCGCCTACGCGAACCGCGATGGAAAAGAGATCGTCATTGCGGCTGTGAGGGTGAACGTTGAAAGCACGCATGGGGCGGGAGACGAATTTATCGGCGTCCTTGCGGCGGAAATCGCGTCTGGCAAAACGATGAACGACGCGCTTCGAAAGGCGAACATGGACGCGGCAAAACTGGTTGGCACACCTGAAGCGGACCGTCTTGGGTAAAATCAGCAGGTGAAGGCCTCCGGCACCGTTCAAGCTTGCCTGTCGTACGGCTCGATGATCGCCCACCGCTTCCAGCGACGCTTTGCACCGGTAATCCCAAGAAACACATGGCCGCCGGTGTTGGTCAGCTGGTACGCAACCTGAACTCAGCTCGCCAGGAATGCTTAGAAAATCTAACGCATATTCCCAATCTTCTAAATTGAGCTAACCGCTTTTCACTCCTACTGTCTGGTTACAAGCCGTTTGTGGGAGGCGGCCGAGAGGGGCGCAGGCAGGTTGCCGCGTTCTCCGGGAGGAGACTTTATCATCGCTGGAACCGCATTCGCCGGAGGGGCAGCCATGCCCCGCAATCCGGGAGCGGTTGTTATCGATCGGTCTCCGGCCGGGCTCTGTGCAAAAGATATTCCCCAGCCGAGGATGTTGAAATGAATCTGTATTCACTGCTTTCGCTTCGTGCCGCCGATGGACGTCCGGTCAGGGTCGGCCTGATCGGTGCCGGCAAGTTCGGGTCGATGGTGCTCGCCCAGGCCCAGCGCATTGCCGGCCTGCACATGGTTGCCGTGGCCGATCTCGATGTCGGAAAGGCCAAGGAATCCATGCAGCGGGTTGGCTGGGCCAAGGAACGCTACAGCGCGACCAGCGCTGGCGATGCCGTCAAGAACGGCACGACCTTCATCACCGATGATGTCAAGGCGCTGTTCGAATGCGGCGAGATCGAATGCGTCATCGAGGCGACAGGCCATCCGATTGCCGGCACCCGCCATGCGCTGGGCGCGATCGAGCACAACAAGCATGTGGTGATGGTCAATGTCGAAGCCGACGTCATGGTCGGCCCGATCCTGGCCGAGAAGGCTCGCGCCAAGGGGCTCATTTATTCCATGGCCTACGGCGATCAGCCGGCGCTGATCTGCGAACTGGTCGACTGGGCACGCGCCACCGGCTTCGAGATTACCGCCGCCGGCAAGGGCATGAATTTCGAGCCGCGCTATCGTTATTCCACACCGGATACGGTCTGGGGTCTGTTCGGCTGGACGGAGGAACAGGTCGCCGCGGACAACCTCAACCCGAAGCTCTACAATTCCTTCACCGACGGCACCAAGGCCGCGATCGAAATGGCTGCGGTCGCCAATGGCACCGGCCTGGATTGCCCGGATGATGGCCTGGCCTTCCCGCCCGCTGGCCTCCACGATCTCGCCCGCGTCTTCCGCCCGGCATCCGACGGTGGCCGCATGGCGCGTTCGGGTCTGGTCGACATTGCCGCCAGCCAGGAGCCGGACGGCCGCGAGGTGTTCAACAACATCCGCTACGGCGTGTTCGTCACCTTCAAGGCGCATAACGAATATGCCCGGTCCTGCTTCAAGCAATATGGCCTGCTGACCGATCCGTCGGGCTGGTATGCCTCGATGTGGCGTCCGTTCCACATCATCGGCCTGGAGACCTCGATCAGCGTCCTGTCCGCCGTGCTGCGCAACGAGCCGACCGGTTGCTCCAAGGAATTCCGCGGCGATGCGGTCGCGACCGCCAAGAAGGACATGCAGCCCGGCGAAATGCTGGATGGCGAGGGCGGTTATGCCGTCTGGGCCAACGCCATTCCGGCAACCCGCAGCCTTGATCTCAAGGCCCTGCCGATCGGCCTTGCCCATAACGTCAAGCTCAAGCGGCCGATCAAGAAGGACCAGATCGTCTCGTTCGACGACGTCGAGATCGTCAATGACCTCGACGTGGTGAAGCTGCGCCAGGAAATGGAAGGTAGCTTCCGCCCGGCCAAGAGCGCGGCAGCGTGAGCACGGGTGACCAGATGAGCGCGCCAGCCTTTGTCGTGATCGCGGAATTCCAGGTGAAGCCCGGCAAGATGCCGGCTTTCCTGGAAGCTGCGCGGGATGACGCCAGGCACTCTACCGCAGATGAGCCTGGTTGCCGGCAGTTCGACGTGATCTGCCCTGAAGGATCGGAAGATACCGCGGTGTTCTACGAGGTCTATGATAGCAGGGCCGCCTTCGACGCTCATCTGGAAACGCCGCATCTCGAGCGTTTCCGGCAGGCTTTCCCGCCGCTGATCGTCGAGGAGCGGCCGGTTCGCTTTTCACGCCGGGATTATCCGTGATGGCGGGAGACGGACAAATGACCGAGAGCATACAGCGCATTGCCGTCATCGGCACCGGTATCATGGGCGGTCCCATGGCCGGGCGTCTGGCCGAGGCAGGTTTTGTGGTCTCGGCCTGGAACCGGACGCCGGAAAAGGCGGCGGCATTGACCGGCCGCGGCGTGGTCACGGCACCGGATGCCGTCGCTGCCGCAGCGGACGCCGACGTGGTGATCTGCATGCTGAGTTCCGGCCCCGTCTGCGAAACGGTGCTGATGGGCGAACATGGCGTCATCTCCGCCATGCGGCCGGGAGCGATCCTTGCCGTCATGAGCTCCATTCCGGTGGAGACCGCCGTGGCCCTGGCCAAGGTGGCCGCCGATCACGGTGTGGCTTGTGTCGATGCGCCGGTTTCGGGTGGCGAGAAGGGTGCCAGGGAAGGAACGCTTGCGATCATGGCTGGCGGGGATGCCGCAGTCGTCGATCGGCTGCATCCGGTCTTCGCTCCTCTCGGGCGGGTGACCCATGTCGGCCCGGCGGGCAGCGGCGCGCTGACCAAGCTTGCCAATCAGTTGATCGTCGCCTCGACCATCTGCGCGGTGGCCGAAGCGCTGACGCTCGCCAAGCGTGGCGGCGCCGATCCGGTCAAGGTGCGCGAGGCTCTGCTCGGTGGGTTCGCCGACTCCACGGTGTTCCGCCAGCACGGCCTGCGCATGGTGGAAGGCAATTTCCAGCCCGGTGGGCCAGCGAAATATCAGGTGAAGGACACATCGACGGCGCTGGCCTTTGCGCGCAGCCGTGGGTTGATACTTCCGGTCAGCGAGGAGGTTGATCGGCTTTTTCAAGCCATGGTGGACGATGGTGACGGCGATCTCGATCACAGCGGCGTCATTCTTCAATTGCAACGCATGAACCCGGGCGGAGGCTAGTCCGCCTGACATCCAGTTGAGACTATCAAAAGGGAGGAATGAAAATGAAACACTTCGCACTTCGCAGCCTGTTGGCCGCCGCTACCATGCTGACCGCCTCGATCGTCCAGGCTGCGACGCTGACCTTGTCTACGCCCGATCCAGACAATTCCGAAATCACCGTTGCCGCCAACAAATTCGCTGAACTCGTGGCCGCCAAGACCAACGGCCAACTGACCGTCAAGGTCTTTCCGAACGGCACGCTCTATGGCGGCGATCCCTCCGGCGCCGTAAAGCAGCTGGCCGGCGGTTCGCTCGATATGCTGCTCCTTGCAACCTCGCTCTATGCCAACTTCAATCCGAAGTTCTCGGCGATCTCCATCCCCTACGTCTTCGACAACGAGGCGCAGCTGCGCAGCTATCTCTCGGGCGCGCCGGGCCAGGAGCTGATCACTGATCTCGAAAAGATCGGCATCAAGGGTATCAATCTCTGGCCGCGTCCGTTCCGCCAGATGACCAATTCCAAGCTTGCGATCACGAAGCCTCAGGATCTGTCGGGGCTGAAGTTCCGCGTGCCTAACAATCCGCTCTGGGTCGAATTCTTCAAGAAGATGGGTGCTGCGCCGACGCCCCTTGCTTTCGCGGAGGTTTACAACGCCCTGCAGCTGAAGGTCGTCGACGGCCAGGAAAACCCGATCAACGTGCCGCTCAGCGCCAAGTTCTACGAGGTGCAGAAATATGCTTCGATCACCAATCACATGGGTGACGGCTGGGTGCTGGGCATCAATCCGGCGAAATTCGAGGGATTGAGCGAAGCGCATAAGAAGGCGCTTGCGGAGGCGGGCAAGGAAGCGGAGGCCTGGAAGGTCGCAAACGACGCCGCAACGGCGGAGACTACCATCGCGGAGTTGCAGAAGCACGGTATGGAAATCAACCGCCTGACGCCCGAGCAGCAAAAGGCGTTCGTGGCGATCTCGAAGGGCCTTTACCCGGTCTTTGCCGGACTGGTGAAAGACCAGGCCTTCTTCGACAAGACCATCGCCTTCGTCGGAAAGAACTGATCCTTCGTCCCAAGCCGGACCGGTACAGCACCGGTCCGGACAGGAGAATAAGCCATGGTTAAAAACAGTTCTCTCTTAAACAAGATCATCAAGGGCATGACCGATGTCGTCGCCGGCATCGCCGTGTTCGGTGTGCTGATCGTCGTCCTTCTCCAGGTCGCAAGCCGTCTTCTCGGCGTTCCGGTCTCATGGACCGAGGAGGCTACGCGTTATCTTTTCGTGTGGATGATCTTCCTGGGACTGGCGGCGGGCTTTCGCACGGTGGAAACCGCGCGCGTGGTTGTCTTTCTGGCGATGCTGCCGCGCGCGGTCCAGCGGCTCTCGGTGCCGATCTATGTGACGACATCGGTCATCTTCTTCGTCCTGACCGGATGGACCGGTTATCATCTGGTCAAGCAGCAGTTCATGATGAACGAAACCACGGCCACGCTGATCGTGCCCATGTGGGTGATCGGCCTCATCATGCCTCTTAGCTCCGTCTTGGCAGTACTTGCCATCTCCGAATCCTTACGGACACGCCGCGACCTCATTGAAATTTCCGATCCCGCCCAAGGCATGCCGGAAATCACGCTCGCCGAAACTGTACTGCCCAAACCGGAGAAGCAGCCATGAGCCTCGTTCTTCTTGTCCTTTTCCTGGTGATGAGTGCGTTTGGCGTTCCGCTTGCCGTTGCTCTAGGCCTCGCCAGCGTGCTGGCCATCGTGGTCTTTACCTCGACGCCGATCGATCTTCTGGCGCAAAGCATGTTCTCGGCGATGAATTCGTTCCTGCTGGTCGCGGTGCCGCTGTTCATTCTGGTCGGGGTGCTGATGGAGCGCGGCCACGTTGCCGAAAAGCTCTTCGACTTTGCTGAAGCCATCGTCGGCTGGCTGCCGGGCGGACTCGGCCATGTGAACGTGGCGTCGTCCGTCATTTTCGGCGGCGTGTCCGGGTCGTCTGTTGCCGATATTGCTTCCATCGGCGCAATCGAGATCAAGGCGATGGAGCGCCATGGATTTCCCAAGGGTTATGCCGTGGGGATGACGCTCTGTACCTCCACCCTCTCGTCGATCATTCCGCCGTCAATCCTGATTGTGATTGCGGGATCGATCGCCAATGCCTCCATCGGCACGCTGCTGGTCGCGGGCCTCATACCCGGCCTGTTTATCGCGCTGATGTTCATGGTGTTTAACCATTTTTACGCGGTAAGGTACGGCTACAACCCGTCCAAGCCGTTCAACATGCGCCTGGTGGTGACGACGGGCATCGCGGCCATCCTGCCGATGCTGACGCCCGTCATTCTGCTGATCGGTATCGTCGATGGCTATTTCACGCCAACGGAAGCAGCCGGTATCGCCGTGCTCTATACCCTGTTTCTATCGGTCATCCTTTACCGCACAATTTCGCCGCGTGAACTGCCCACGATCTTCATCGAAACGGCACGGACCTCGGGCACGATCCTCTTCATTGCCGCCACCGCCAAATTGGCCGCCTGGGTCTTCACTTTCGACGGTCTGCCGGCGCAGGTGGCGACGTTCCTCGCCGCGATCAGCACCGGTCCGACCATGGTTCTCGTCCTGATCTTTCTGTTCCTGATCGTCGTGGGCATGTTCATGGATGCCATCGCCGCCATGTTCATCCTGATCCCGGTGCTGATGCCGTCGGCCGTCTCCCTCGGGGTCGATCCGATTCACTTCCTGATCGTCATGGTCATCACCCTGACGCTTGGTCTGGTGACGCCGCCGGTCGGGGTTTGCCTGTTTGCCGTGGCGCAAGTGGCGAAGATGTCGATCGAGGATGTGATCAAGGGCTCGCTTGCACCAATGTCCATCCTGGTCGGGGCCATTCTCGCACTGGTGCTGTTCCCGCAGCTGACGCTGACGCCCATCCGGCTGCTGGGCCTCTACTGAAGCGGCAGCGAAATACGAGCGATCCCGTGGCGGCCCTCGGCCCTTACGGGATCTGCCGTCAGGAGACAGCGTCGCGCTGGGCAGCCTGCCAGACATCCCGCTCGGCACGCAGCCAATCGAGAAAGATCCGCACTTTCTTCTGACGCAGATGGTCCCGCGGGCAGACGATCCACTGTGTGACAATGCGGATTTCCGGTGGCGCTGCGACCGGGCAGACCAGCCGCCCGCTCTTCAATTCGTCGCCCATCATCAGCGTGCTCTCCAGGGCAATGCCCATGCCGCGTATCGCGGCGTCGATCGCCATATGGCTGCGGTCAAAGAGAATCCGTGACCAGCGCTCCTGCGGCGCAACCTCGGTCAGCTGAAACCAGGTCGTCCATTGCGCCTGTGACTTGACCGAATGGATCAGGCGGTGATCGAGCAGGTCCTGCGGCTGGAGGCTGCCTGCTGCGGCATAACCGGGCGAGCAGACCGGCATGAACTGTTCGTCGGCGATACCTTCCACGAACAGTCCCGGCCAGCGTCCATTGCCGTGGCGGAGTTCAATGTCCACCAGTTCCTGGTTAAAATCGGTAGGCTCATTGGTGCCGTCAAGGCGAACTTCGAGATCGGGGTGCTGGTCGAGCAGCTTGCCGAGCCGTGGCAGCAGCCACTTGTTGGACAACGTGGGGGTAGCGCGAACAGTCAGCGTCGTGACCGAGCGAAACCCTTGGATCGTGCCGGTTGCTTCCTCGATGCGCTCGATCTGCTCGGAGATCATCGAGAAATAACGTTCGCCGGCCTCCGTCAACACGACGCCTCGGCCGGCTTTGGCAAGCAGGGAGATGCCAAGTTGAACCTCCAGCAACTGGATCTGCTGGCTGACCGCCGATGGCGTCACGCTCAGTTCAGCGGCTGCGCGTGAAATGCTGCCGGCACGAGCTGCGGCGTGAAAAACCAGGATGGCCTTGATCGGAAGCTGCATTTTCTACCTGCGCTGACGACGGCGCTGAAGCGGTGTTCGTCGTTCAGAGAATGCTGTAATCACGAATGGCCTTAATTTCGTTGAGCAAATGGACAATAAGAAGAAGGCGACGTCAAGCCGGCTTTTCCCATCGTCATAGCATCGCACCGGCCAAACGCGGGAGCCAAAGCACCAGGTCCGGGACATAGGTGATCAGGAACTAGCCACCAGCAGAGCCAGCGGGGAACGCTCAAGAATGCCGGATTGCTCGCCCCGGCTTATGAACTGGTCCACAATGTCCCGCCCGCTGTCGAAGCAGCGATCCGGATCGGCTTTCCGGTGATCGTCAAGCCGGTGGTCGGAAGTGGAAGCACGGGCGTGCGTTTTTGTCTGGACGGTCGAGATGTTGGAGAGCAGGTGGCCCATCTGCTGTCGAGCGGCGGCGAGGGAACGGCCCGGGATGTTTTGATCGAGGAGTTCATCGTGGGATTGGAATATTCCGTCGAGACAGTTGGAGATGTCGTGCACGGCATCACCAGGAAGCCTGTCATCGCCCGGCGACCGCCTTGGCGTCGACGTGAAATGCGTCGCAGGAAGTCAAGAGACCTCGGGCGCCACAAAAGCCAGCAGCGGTTCCAAATCGTAATTATCTGCCGCTTTCAGCGCCGCGATATAGGCGGCGCGTCTCTCGCTCATCTTTTGAAGATTGGAGCCCGACGTCCAATCGATAGGTTCGGCTCCATATATCTTTTCAAGAACGACATCCGCCATGATGCGCGCATGCCGGCCATTACCGTTCGGAAACGGATGAATGAATACCAGCTTATGATGTAGCCGGACAGCCACCTCGATCGCAGAGTACGTGTTGTTATCAGCCCAATACCGGGCATCATCCATGAGCCCCCGCAGTTGGACTCCTATCTGCACGGGATCGATACCAATGTTTTTCCCCGTTTTGCGAAATGCGCCCGCCCAATCCCAAACATCGCCAAAAAGGCGCCGATGAAGCTCGATTGCAAAGTCATCGGTCAGAATATCTTTTCGGCGCATACGAGAAATCCAGCGCAGTCCAGAAGCGATGTTCGCCTGTTCGAGCTCGTCCAGCTCACTCTGCGTTTTAAGATGCTTAAATTTCAGCCCGCCGATTTCGTTTGGGTCGAGAGGGGTCGCACCATCGGGATATACGAACTCAAAGGTCACTTATCCTCCCAGAAATCGGAGGGCATCTGGTACATCAGCTCGTTCATCAGGCGCGCGACTTCCTGCTGGGTCAGGCTGTGCGAAACAGTTTGGTCTTCCAACGCCATATGCTTTGCGGCCCTACCGACGATCGCTTGTGCTTTTTTCCTGGCCTGGGCGATAATGACATTTTCGATCGTCTGAGGTGGGACAAAGGCGTAGACGAAGCGGCAACCCATCGCTTCTGCGATCGCCTCCATGGACTTCAAGGTCACACCGCCATCAAGCTCGGCTTTTTCGGCCTGCGCGATGCGCGAGCGCGTGACGCCCATTTTCTTGGCGAGTTGCGCGCCCGACATGCCCAAAGCTCTGCGCACGGTTCGGATCCAGCCTTCAGCGGGTCTCTCGATATCGTTTCCATGCGCCGTATCTACAATCGCCTGATACTGCCGACGTACGGTTTGCTTCACGCTCATTGGAGACTCGTATATTGACGGATTAAATCATCTCGTCAATAAAAAGCTATACAATCTGTGACAAAATGTCAATATATTTATTGACGCTCTTGGTGCGTCACTTATAATGGCCTTCACTGGAGACGACCAAGCTGTTCTTCCTCGTTGGCAGTCGCCCCGTCTCGCTGCTGACCTGCGAGGCGATCGCTGAATTGAACGAGGCTTTTCCAAGCGAAGCGATCGCGATCATGGCGGTGGCGGCTTCCCGGCGAATTTTTCGCGTGCTCCTGCGTGGTGGCGATCGAGCGCCTGGCGAGCCGTGCTTGCCTATCCGGACGCTGCGGAGATCCTGCGGCGTATGCTGTCCCAGGCATGACTGCCTTAGCTCCCTCGCGCCCGGCGTTGCCGCTATCTGATGAAGAGCAGAATGCCATGGGGCGGGTTATCAGGCTGATCATCATATTGAAGAGACAATGACGGTAACGCCAGGCATTGGCAGAAAATGCAATCTTTTTGTCATTCCCGCCACAAGACTCGTTCGATACCTTGGCGATGGCTGTAATGCAGATCGGAGCGCCGGACGTTGGCGCGCTATCTTCTCATCATAGGTCGTGCGCGATTATGCAAGCCTGGCCGGCCTTGCTCCGGACTATGGGAGATCGCCAAAGGTTGAGCGCCGCGAGCCTTGAGGGAAACAGTCTTTTTCCTTCACCTTGGACGAGGACACGGAATGATCGACACTGAATATAGGGTTCGCCTTGCGGAGCCTCGGGAACTTGGCGCCACGGCCGCTCTCGTCACCGACGCTTTCGCGCAATATCGCGGAGTTTTGCCCGCCCACATCTTCGATCCCTATTTGAGAGACTCGCGCGACTTCACGAGCCGGTGGGGGCAGGCGGATATTGCGGTGCTTGAGATGCAAGGGCGGCTCGTTGGAACGGTCACCTATTACGCAGAGGCGTCGCGCGAGGGAATGGGGTGGCCTTCCGGTGTTGCGGGGCTTCGAACATTGGCCGTCGCGCCCTCCGCTCACGGACGTGGCTACGGTCGGGCACTTTGTTTGTGGTGCATAGGACGCGCCCAACAAGATGGAGCACGTGCTCTCACGCTGCACACCGCCGAGTTCATGATGGCGGCGTGCAAACTGTATGAGGGCCTTGGTTTTCGCAGATGCCCTTCGCACGACGTGACGGCGTCGAATGTTCTCGGGTTCAGTCCCGGTCTGACCGATCAGAAGATCATAGCGTACGCCCTGCCACTCAAGGACGCCGGATAGGCGCCTGGCTACTGACCGCCAGACGGTCTGCAGCCGCACCTGACGCCGTTGTGGCCGGCCCGCCGCATACCACTGAAAGGAAAGGAGACGAGACCATGCCGAAGTTTATCACAATCGGATATGGCGACCCGGCTGGCTATGATCGCACGCCCGGACCCGTCAAAGACGTAGCACATGCCCAGGACGCAAAACTGCGGTCCGAGGGCGCCGTGATCGGGATCGCCGGCACACCGGTGCAGGTCCGCAATCCCGAGGCGCGCGGGGTGGAAACCCGTGATGGACCGTTCATGTCGTCAGCCCTCCCGATTGCGGGATTTGCCGTCATCGAGGCCACCGACCTGGCCGACGCCATAGAGAAGGTTTCCCACGTACCGTGCGCGATTGCACACGGCGTCGTTGAAGTTTGGCCCCTGAAAGAAGTACCCTGATCAGAGCTCATTATTCAAGATACAGGAGATTGGATATGTCGAATCTCGAACGGCAGATTTATGGGCTCAGCCAGCCTGGCGCGCCCGCTCATTTCTCTGCCGACGTCCACACGCGGATGAACGAGACACCGCGAAGTCCAGCGCTGCTGACCTGTTCCACGAAACTATCGGTGACATAGACAGCCGAAGCCCGCATCGGCAGTTTGAAGAGCTGTGCGGCTCCAATTTTCTCCCTCCTGAAGATATGACGCTCGATATCGAGAATGTCTCCGTTGTCGAAATAGGCGATGCGTGACTGTTCATGATCGAGGGCGTCGAGGACCGTCGTGGTGTTGAAAAGCCAAACCTCTTCCCCCTTCATGGGCAGAAGCTGCCCATGCTCTGCGAGAACCGGCGCCAGTGCGTCGACTGCGGGTCTTTTCAGGATCGGCGCGTGCTCGCCTAACCAGGGGAAATCGGAATAGGTCCGATCCGCCGTGTCCAGTTTCATGACAGGAGCGATCCAATCCTGAATGACGCGCCCATCCATCGCAGAGAAGGTCTCATAGTCGTCATCATCGGCCGGGAATATCCACTCCTGACCTTCGATGACCTCGAACTTGTAGACTGTCGGCGGCATCGCGCGTTTCTCCTGGCGGTCAATGGTCAGAACTGGCCGATCAGGCAGCGCGAAGGCTGGCGCGACCAATGTCGAAGGTCGTGCACGGGCGTGCAGCGCGGCTTACGAGCTCGCAAACCGGGTTAGGGAAGTTTCGCCCACCCAATCCAGTTCTCGCGGCTCATAACGGACAGTGCGGATCGCAAAGGAAAGAGGGTTTAGTCCGTAGCACGTCGAGAAGGTCTCTCCCGGCGCGATGACTTCATCACTCGTATGGGACGCCCTGTAAACGATCGATTTGCGTTGTTTGGCAACTAGGCTGAATGAGACAGTCTGAAGGGCCGTGTCCGCATGATTGGTAATCCGGACCGAGATCGGCATATCCGGATTTGGACACAGCTGGGGATCGGGGTTCGCATTGATAGAGACGGATTGGTTCGAGGGCTCCTGCTCGCTTTTACGATCCGTGACGAGCCAAAGTCCGACCCAGGCAACGGCGAGCGAAGCGACCACAACAGCGCCAGCTCTGCGCGAAAACAAGAAAGTTATCAAAACTATCGCGCCGCCGATCAGCCAACCCATTATGGCCTCTGCACGTTGTGGCTGATGATTGTCTTCATTGCCCCTACGTAGGCTTGAAGCAGATGCAACGCAATGGAAGGAATTGACGCATTTGAGGAAGGCGGTCGCGAAAGCATGTCCGGAGGGCGACGAGCACGCTTTCGCGGGGAAGGTCGGCAGGATGGAGGAGAACAGCGCCGATCGCCAGGGCGATAAACGCAGCGCCGTGCCACACTCATAAGCCAATCGCTTCGGCGTGAGCGCACAGAGGCTACACTTCGTAGGCCGGCTGGGCGAATGTGCTTGCGCGCGTCCATAGCCACGTCGAAAGACAAATCAACGCGGCTGCCAGGCCTGCCAGGCCGAGGTCAAGTGCTAGTTCCGGTACGAAAGCGCGAAGGGCAATCGGCATCGCACTTAGGAAATAAAGCGCAAGTGGAATCCGGGGTACGTCCTTTGCGATCACAAGCGAGATTACAAACGCGCACGTCCCGAAGAGAAACAGCAATGAACTCGCCACGAGGACCAACCCGAGCGGTCCCGCCTGAAGCTCAACAATGGTTGCCATTGGAAGTTTGGAAAATACCAGATTGATGACGACTTCCACCCCTTCCAGGCTCGCAAGGGCCGCGAAGTTGAGAACGAAGGCAATCAGCCCAAACAGGCCGGTACGGCGGCCGACGGATAGAAACAAACCGACGATCAGTCCAAGCGCCAGAATTTCGGCAAGGGGTGCGAGAATTTGGGTGAGATTGGAGGTCGCGATCAGTCCGCTACGCTTGGCCGCATTGATCAGCAGTATGATTGCACTTCCTACTCCACAGACAGCTGCGACACGGTAAAGGATACCGTCCGAAGCGCCGGCCATCGCCGAAATTGGCCGAAACCTTGTGCTGGAGCTGGAGACTGCGAGGTTGCTGGATGGCGTAGGCGATAAAGCAGGGGCGTTTTTCGCGAGCATGATGGTTCCTCCATCCGGGAAAGTAGAGAGTTGCGAGGATCGCAAGGTGTTCCAGTTCCCGCCGGTAATCACTGATTACATTCATTTGTCGGGTGTGTAAACAGTGATTACATTTCTCGCTTCGTCGTGATATCAAATGCCATCCAACCGAACGGAAACACCTATGAGCGAAGACCAGGGCAAAGATCGCCCAAGCTATCATCACGGAAATCTCCGGCAGGCGCTGATCAATGCGGCTGTTCAACTTGTCGAGGAGGACGGCCCCGCCAACGTCAGTGTTCGAGAAGTCGCAAAACGGGCTGGCGTTTCCCCAGGTGCCCCTTTCCGGCACTTCAGCAACAAGACCGCTTTGATGACAGCTGTTGCTGAGCAGGCGATGGCGCGTTTTAGGCTGGAGATCGTCAACGCGGTGGAGGCTGTTATCACTGACGATCCGGTCGATCGGTTTGCAGCGGTGGGAGTGGCCTATCTGCGATGGGCGATTCGAAACCCGACACACTTCCAGATCATCTCGACGCGGAGCCTGATTGATTGGGAAAATTCTGAACCTCTACGCCGGGACAACGACGCCGTGCGTCTGCTTGTCGAAGCAGCGATGCTGGAGGCCAGGCGGCGAAATTTGCTTCAGTCAAACGACATCATGGAAACACAAATTGCCGCAAGGGCGCTCGTTTACGGGCTTGCCCGTATGTACATCGATGGTCATTTCGCGCAATGGGCGATACCTGGACAGACGGCAGAAGATACCGTCCAGACGGTCCTAAAGAACTATATTTCGTCAATCAGGAGAGCCCCGATCACACTGCCAGAGGAGACGATCTGATCGCCAACTGGCGATGGTGGTGGCCGTGGATGCGCAACAGCGAAGGAGCCATGGCAGTATCGCCACCTAACCGACAACGCAAGGCTCACGATGCGGCGGCGTAGCGGCTGCGGCCGGTCTTTTTTGCCTCATAAAGAGCAAGATCGGCTCGGCGCATCAAAGCGTCTGTCGACTTCGCGTCATGGGGGTATCTTGCCAGACCGATAGAAATCCCGACCTCCAGCATTTGGCCGTCGACGACAACCGGATTGACCATTGCCTTCAACAGGCTTTCAGCCGCGCTGGCGGGATCGCGTTGTCTTGATGAGTGCTTGAACAGAACGACAAACTCATCTCCACCGACACGCGCAAGCAAATGCCGCTCGTCCAGAACCGAGCGGAAGCGTTGCGCCACCGCGTGGAGAAGAGCATCTCCGATCGCATGCCCATGCGTGTCGTTAATCTCCTTGAAACGATCGAGATCGACCCAGAGTAGCCCAAACTCCTGATTGGACAGCGCCTCTTTTCGCAGCTCGGCATTTAACAGCCTGCGATTTGGAAGTCCCGTCAACTCGTCATGGTTGGCGAGGTAGTCCAAGCGATCGCGAGCGCGTTTATGATCGCCAATATCGCGAACTTCGACGAGATGTCGCAACGTGTCTCCGGACAGGATCGGTGTTGTGTTGAGCGCAACGTCCACCCGCACCCCATTGGCCGTCCTTAGTTGCCCTTCGGTCTCGTAAAGGCGAGGTGTGTGAGGATTGACGCATGCCGGGAGTTCAAAAAAGTCGGCAACGGCACGACCTTCGATACTCGACCCTTCACAGCCCACGAGCCGCTCGAATGCCTTGTTTGCCGAGATGACCTCATCATCCTGACAAACAAGGATGCCGATCTGTGCGGCCTCAAGAATGGATCGCATCTGTTGGGCATCGGCGGTCGCGTCGTGAGCACGTCGATCAAACATAACCGTCACCAGACTGAAGACCACGATCAATGTTGTGACCACGGCAACGGAGAGCCCGAGGAGAAATTCCGACAGGTTCCCATCCGCAACTCGAAGAGATGGGTCTGTCTTAAGAAGGGCGGCACTCATGGCGGTGAAATGCAGTGTGCAGATAGCTGCACCGAATAAGGTTCCCGCAGCAAGGCGAGATCCGACCGAAGCACGTCGTCGTCCAGCGAATGTAGCCGCGATCACCAGTAAGCTGCCCGCGCAGAGCGAAAGCGCAACGAGAGGCAAATGCCACTCGAGAGTGCCGGCAAATAGCAAAGCCCTCATGCCGATGAAGTGCATGGTGCCAATTGCGCCGCTGAGAAGAAGACCGCCCGCGAGAGCGTTGACAAGACCAGGCGACAGTAACAGGGGCGTCGCAGCTGCGGCAAAGGCAATTGCAAAAAAGGCCGACATTGCCGTGAGACCTACATCGTAGCTCACAAACGCAGCAGGTTGAAAACCCAGCATGGCGATGAAGTGCGTCGACCAAATTCCGCCACCCGCCGCGAAAGCAGCCACAAATGCCCAAACGGTCTTCATACGTCCATGTCGCGCTCTGGCATGGTCGAGGATGGTGAACAGTGCAAAGCCCGAAAAGAGCGCGACAACAATCGCCAGGACGACAAGCGTCGGATTATGATCGGTGCTGATGCAATCGAGTACACGAATGAACATGTGAAACTCCGCTACTGGCTGAAATCGACTGCTGAGCGGGAGCCATGTCTCACTCGAGATAAAAGGGACTCACGATCGGGGATTATGGCTATGCCGCGGAAACACTGTCGACCCAACGATCGGCGCGGCCCTTAATATTGCTCTAAATTTATAGAAAGATTTTTATGCATCCGGACGCAAGAGGCTGAAAAAATGGAAATGCTTTTGCTCCAAACGGGTCAGTATATTCTGTGGAAAAAGCCTGCCGCCTGCCGGTGTTGAGTTCCGGCGTTGCGTGACTCCTTTTCCGTCGGGGCAATTCCTTTCCATCGGGCGTCTCCTGGCATCAGACGGGCACTGGAATTTTTTATCTTGCCTGGTGCGCATGTCAGGCAACAAGCACTCGAGTCGTTCGACTATGTCGCAATCTGCCGCTTTCCGCTGATCTTATGTCCACGCAAGCCACATATAAGCGGCGGCGGTCCAGGAAAAGCCGAGGCCGCCGCAGCCTTCGCCCGTTACTGGGTCGAAATATTCGGCAAAACCTTCCGTCTCGATCGCCGCGACCGTCGATCTGCGCAGCTCTTCCGCCGCTTCCGGATGACCGTTGCGCTTGAAGCCGTCGATCAGCAGCCAGTTGATGATCGCCCAGGCCGGGCCGCGCCAGTAGCGTTTCGGTTCCCAGCCTGCGATGCCCGGTTTGGTGGTCGGAAAGGCGACCTTGAGATCCTTCGACCAGGCTTTCATCTCGTCGACCAGCGCGTCGGCGATATTCTTTTCCAGGTCGAGCGACAGGAGGGGGATGAAGCCTGCCTGTGTCGCGGCTTCGACATCCTCGCCGGAGATCAGGTCGCGCGATACGAAGCGTGACAGGGCCGGGCGCCACTGCGCGAGTATCGCCTTGCGGGTGAGGTCGTTGAAGGCGGCGATCTCGGCGGCGTCCTCCATCCGGCCGAATTCGCGGGCGAGATGTTCAAGGTCCTCGCCGGCCTTCAGCAGGATGGCGGTGGTCTGGATCTCGGCCACCTTGAACGGTGCCTTTTCCCATTGCTTCGCGGGATCCCAGCCGCAGGCGGCATAGGTGTCGACCAGGTATATGAAGCGGTTATAGTCCTCGTCGCGCGGGCGCATCGAGGCGTTCACATGGCCGGTATCCTTGCGCACGACCGGCGTGTCGGTGGTGGTCGGTACACGCGCGAGTGCGATGTCCCAGGCCGGCGAGTTGTCGCTGCCGCTTTCCCAAGGGTGCAGCAGGGCGACCAGACCGGTGCCTTCCGGATCGCGGGCGGAATACCACCAGCGATGCCATTTCAGCGCGGCCTCGTAGAGCGGCAGGGTGCGCGCTTCGGCGCCGCTGCCGGCCGCTTCGAAGACCTTGCGCAGCGCGATCGCAAAGACCGGCGGTTGGGTGATGCCGGAGGTCGGGATCGTGTGACGGGTGCGCCAGACGTTCGGACCGGGGAAATAGGTGTCGCTCGGCTGGTGGAAAACGATATGCGGGATCATGCCGTCCGCCCACTGCCCCTCGATCAGCCGCTCCAGTTCGCGATAGGCTCGGTCGGTATCATAAAGCGCGAAACCCATCGCGACGAAGGCGGAATCCCAGTTCCACTGGAATGGGTAGAGCCGGTCGGTCGGCACCGTATAGCCGCCGCGGTCGTTGGCGACGAGGATGCGCTTCGCCTCGGTGATATGCACGTTCATGTCGGGTACTCCGGTATGCTCAGGCCGAAACGGCCGGAAAGGACTTGCCGCTTTCGGGCGAAAGCCAGGTAATGCGCTTGCGGTCGAGCTTCAGGCCGATCGTGTCACCGCTCTTCACAGTTTCGGACGCCGGCAGGATGACCCGCACCGGCTGGTCGTGGATCGAGCCGGTCAGGAGCAGATGCGATCCCATTGGCTCGGCGACCCGCACCTTCATCTCGATCCCCTGCGGCAGCGGCGCGAGTTCCACCGCCTCGCCGCGCAAGCCAAGCACGATTTCATTGCCGACATCTTCCGGCACCGCGAGCTGTTCCGCGCCCGCCGCCACCTGGCCGTTCGAGACCGGCACCTTGATGAAGTTCATTGGAGGATTGCCGATGAAACCGCCGACGAACCGTGTGGCCGGATGATTGTAGATCTCGACCGGGTGACCGACCTGCTCGACGACGCCGTTGTGCATGACCGCGATGCGATCCGACAGGCCCATCGCCTCGGTCTGGTCGTGGGTGACGTAGATCGTCGTCGTACCGGCCGATTGCAGCACGGTTTTCAGTTCGGTGCGCATTTCGAGCCGCAGCAGGGCGTCGAGATTGGAGAGCGGCTCGTCCATCAGCAGCACCTTCGGCTCGACAGCCAGCGCGCGGGCGACCGCCACGCGCTGGCGCTGGCCGCCCGAAAGCTTGTTCGGATAACGGTCGAGATACGGCTCGATATGCAGCAGGCCGGCCGCCTTCTCCACCTGCGCCTTCACCCGCGCATCGTCGGCCTTCTGCATGCGCAGGCCGAAGGCGACGTTTTCGTAGACCGTCATATGCGGGAAGACCGCATAGTTCTGGAAGACCATCGCCAGCCCGCGATCCTTGGGCGCCAGCCCGATGATCGACCTGTCGCCGATGCGGACATCGCCCGAGGTCGATGTTTCGAGACCGGCGATAATGCGCAGGAGCGTGGTCTTGCCGCATCCCGACGGCCCGAGCAGCGAGACGAACTCGCCATCGTTGATCGTCAGCGAGACCTCCTTCAGCGCCTGGAACGCGCCAAAACTCTTGCGGATGCGGTCGATGACAATATTGGCCATGTCAATGGTCCCGTTATTTGGAGGAAATGCCCCAGATCGCGAAGAGGTAACGCCTGACCGCGAAGATGAAGACAACGGAAGGAAGAATGAGCATAAGCCCGCCGGCAAAGCGGTAATGCATCGGGCTTTCCGACAGCACCGTCAGCAGATAGGCCGTGAGCGTGCGGTTGCGCACCGTCAGTACCGAGGCGGCGAACACCTCGTTCCAGGAGATGACGAAGGCGAACACGGCCGTGGCGACGATGCCGGGCAAAGCCAGCGGCGCGACCACCTTGAAAAAAGCCTGGACGCGGGTGCAGCCGAACACCCATGCGGCCTCCTCGAGTTCCTTCGGAACGCCAAGGAATATGCCTTGGGTCACGAGCGCCGCAAAGGGCAGAGCCAGGACCGTGTGGATCAGGCCGACGCCGATGATCGTGTCATAGAGCCCGAGCCGGATGAAGGAGACGGTAAGCGGCAGCGCCAGGATCGCCAAGGGGAAGGCGCGGGTCAGCAGGACCAGGAGCCGGTAGCTGTCCTTGCCCCGAAAATCGTAGCGGGCCAAAGCATAGCCGGCCGGCGCACCCAGCAGGATGGAAAGCGCCACCGTGATGCCCGCCGCTCCGAGTGAATTGAGGAAGGACTGTACAACGCCTTCGGTCTTCAGGAACAGAATGAAGGGTTCGAGCGAAATCCCGGTCGGCAGGCCCGTCTTCGGCCAGATATAGACACCTTGGCGACCGCCGAGTGCCCCCAACGCCACCAGATAGATCGGCACCAGAACCCAGGCGCAGAGCGCCGCGATGCCGCTCCAGAGGAGCCAGCGGCGGGAGGAGGCAAAGCTTGCGGGACGGGAAGCCGTTTCCGTCCCGCTCATGGTTTCCGTACTCATGGCAGGCGCTCCGGATCGACTTTCAGGGCCTTCAGATAGATCAGTGTCGCGGCAAGCGAGATGATCATGATCAGCACCGCGTAGACCGCCGCGACGCTGTAATTCTGGTTCTGGTTCTGCCAGTTATAGGCCTCGCCGACGAGGACCGGGAAATTGCGCCCGCCGAGCGCGTAGACAACCGCGAACACCTCGAAGGCGAGCACGGTACGCAGGATCAGCGCCGATTGCAGGGCGGGCCGGATCAACGGCAGGGTGATGCGCCAGAAACGCGTCCATGGGCCAGCGCCGAAGATCTCGGCAGCTTCCTTGAATTCCTTCGGCACCTGGTTGAGACCGGCGACGATGATGACCATGACGATCGCCGTGCCGCGCCAGATTTCCGCAACCGCGATGGCGATGAAAAGCGCCACCGGCGTCTGGTAGGACAGCCAACTCGCTTGCCGGCCGATCACACCGAGACTGAAGAGGAGCGAGTTGAAATAGCCGGTATTCTGCAGGATCGACAGCCAGACAAGGCCGGCAGCAAGATCGGAAATGCCAAGCGGGATGGTCCAGATCCAGAGAATGGTCTCGCGGCCGCGGCCGACCTTGGCGACCATCGTGCCCATGGCGAGGGCGATGGCGATCTGCACCGGCACGACGACGATCGTTAAAAGGAACGTGTTCCTGACCGAGCGGGTGAAATTGATGTCGGTCACCATGCGCTCGGCATTCGCCAGCGACGGTGCACCATTGTCCGAGAGAGCCAGCCAGATCGTCTGCACCAGCGGCACGACAAAGAGCAGCGCCAGAAAGGCGACTGACGGCAGGATCAGCAGATAGGGGATCCAGGGTCGGTTTTGGGTCATCGATTGCCCTCGCAAGGGGGCTTTGAGAATTGATCATACATCGGCTTGTTCCTCTCTCCGCCACCCGTATCGCGACGGAATGCAGGCACCGTGCGGTCCGCTGCTCCCGCCTCCTTCGGATTTGGCATCCGGGCATTCGCGCCCGGATGCCATCAGCCTTGGGAGGCTTGTCGGATGGTGCCTTATTGAACCGGGCAGGCGCCGTCGCTCTTGGCGTCCGGGGCCCAGCAAGGCGCCTTGGCGTCGGTCATCAGTTTGGCCATGGTGGCACCCTGCTTGGCGAGCACGTCGGCGACGGGCTCGTTCTGCAGCACGATGCGCTGGAAGGCGTCCATGTAGACCTTGTTGAATTCGCCGCCCTTGTCGCCGAGACCGACCGGGAGAAGCGAGATCACGGCATCCTTGGAGCCTTGCGTCTTGGTGACCGCACCGGCGAGAAGCGCCACGCCCTTGTCGAGGTCGGGCGGCAGCTGGACGTTGAGGGTCGGGAAGAAGCCAACCTTCGAAGCCGTCAGCAGCTGGGTCTTCTCTGTCGTCAGCGTTTCGATGACCTTCATGGCCCCTGCCGTGTCGGGTGCGCCCTTCGGGATCGCAAGCCCGGCCAGAACCGGCATGTAGCCACGCCCCTTCGGGCCGGCCGGTGCCGGGAAGACGACATAGTCATCCGGGGCGGCCGAGATGGCGTTCTTCAGGCGGGCGACATGGTCCCAGGCGACCATGACTTCGCCCGAGGCCAGCGGCTCCTGCATGAAGTCGTAATTGGTCGAGTTCGGAGTGACATAGGCCCAGAGCGCCTTCAGCTTCTCCCAGCCGGCTGCGGCATCCGCATTCTTGAAGGTGCGCACCACGCCGCCGGTGAAGGACGGATAGAAATAGCCCTGGAAATAACGCGCCATCAGGCCCTTCGGACCGGCCGGAAACCCGATCTGCGGCTGGCCGGTGGCAGCTTGCATGTTCTTGCCCCATTCGATCAGCTGGTCGTAGGTCAGCGCATTGATATCCACACCCTTCGGCAGGTATTGCAGGGCTTCCTTCTTGGCGGCCATGACATAGGTCGCCTGCATCCACGGAATATACTGCTGCGTGGGCTTGCCAAGCTTGCCGAGATCAAGAACCGATTGCGGCATGCCGCCGGCGGCAAGCTTCTTGGCAAGCTCGTCGAGCGGTTCGAGCTGGCCCTTGTCGGCGAGCGGCGAAAGCTCGCCATGCAGCGCGCCGACGAGGCTGACGGTGTGCTTGCCGGCCTGCGCTTCTGCCTGCATGCGCACCGCAAACTGCGGCGGCTCCTCGACCACGTAATCGACCTTGCCGGCATCCTTCAAAAGGTCCTGCCGGACCACGGTCGCCTCCTCGATCGGGCGAAGCTGGGTGGATACGAAAACCGTCTGGGCAAGCACCGGCGAGGCAAACGCCACCACCGTCGAAGCCAGAATTGTAAGTGACACGATATGTTTCATCTTCTCCTCCTTCATTTTGTTCGTCTTGAAATGCATGGCTGTCTATGCGGCCACCGGTGGGCGGCGGTGGCTGTCGCGGTCGACAAATTCGATCGCGTGAAGCTCCTGAAGGTCTTCGGCGGGCTCTCCGGCGATGGCGCGCAGGAGCAACGAGGCGAAGGTCGCGCCGAGGTTCTCGCCGGTCATGCGCATGGTCGAGAGCGGCGGGCTGGTGAAGGCGCCCATCGACAGGTCGTCATGCCCCACGATGCTGATCTGGTTGCCGCCGTCGACCTCGCGCAGTGCCCGCAACGCGCCGATCGCCATTTCGTCGGTGGCGCAGACAAGGGCCGTCGGACGCGACGGCTGGCGCAGCAGTTCCAGGGCTGCGAGATAACCGCCCTGTTCGAGCGGCGCTCCTTCGGCGCAGAGATCGGCCGCAAGCCCGCACTCCTCCATCGCCGCCTGCCAACCGCGGCGACGGACATGCGCGAAGTAATATTCCTGCGGCCCGGCGATATGGCCGATGCGCCGATGCCCCGCTGCATGGAAGCGCAGCGTTGCGGCGCGGAACCCGGCAAAACCATCGCCGTCGATGAACGGATGGGGGATCTGGCTTTCGGTGCGGCCGTTGGTGACGAAGGGAATGCCCCGCGACTGGAGGTATTCGACGCGCTCGTCCTGGCGTTTGGTGCGGACCAGCAGCATGGCGTCGACGCGGCGCCCATCGACGAAGCGCTGGCATATTTCAAGTTCGCTGACACCCCGCGGCACAGGCGCGATGACGAGATTGAGACCGGCCGCGGCGAGATGTTCGGCGCAGCCCGACAACATGTCGAGGAAATGAGGAGGGCCGACGTGGCCAGGGTCACTCGGCAGCGTCACGGCGACCAGCTCAGCGCGCTGCTTGCGCAACCGACGAGCGGAGGCATTCGGCCGATAACCTGCGGCCTCTGCCGCCTCGCGAACCCGCTCGCGGGTGGCCGCGGACACGTCGGAATAGCCATCAAGTGCTCGGGACACAGTGGTAATCGACAGTCCGAGCGAATGTGCCAGCTGTTTCAGATTTGCCAAGATCTTCCTCCCGAATTGAAATAAACATCCTCCAAAACGTTTTGGGAGTCAACCAAAACGTTTTGGAGGCTTAGCCCGGCGCCATCGCCGGCCCAGCCGGCGGTACGGCCAGGTTTTGTCGGACGGCGCATTGCTCATGGAAATCTCGAAGAAAGCCATTAGCCGGCAGTCACAAGCTGAGCGGCTTATTCAATGGGTTCTACGATTTAGACGGCTCTTTGGCAGTGGTCGCCAGTTCTACTCCCTCAGGAGTTTAAGGCCGGCTGAACGTTGGTCCGCGCCAATGTCTACGTCCGCCTCCGAGGGGGTCGGACGAGCCGCCATCGTTGTCCCTCCATAAGCTTCGTGGTAAGCGCAGGCCGTTCCTGGAGGATCACATGCAATTTTCGCTTCAGACCGTGTTGATGGTGGCGCAGGCACTCGCGAGCATCTCGACGCCCATCGCTATACTTCTTGCCATTCGGCAGTTTCGGCTGGTTCGCCGGCAGGCAAAAAAACAATCCGACACTGCCGCCGTCAACTTCATCCTGCAGGCAGAAGGTCAGTTCGACCGCGCTATGGAAACGCTCATCAATGCTCCGCCAGCAGTTATCAGGCAGGCTTATGCGCCCGAGATCGACCCTTCCTGGAAGGACGAGGATCTGGCAGCATTTATTTTCATGAAGCGACTGTTTGGGCAGGTTTCGCGCATGGTCTTTATTGCCCATAACCAGGCCATCGATCTCGGCATGTCGCAGAAGGATCGTGACGACCTGATTGTCGATTGGGAGAATACATTGCTCAAGTATCGGGAGCACCCGATCATGCGTCGGATTTTTGAAAACGCCATGCGCAACCAGGATTACAACCGGCATATGCTGGCCATCTGCCGAAAGATATTCGACGGCTCCTCCGGAGTGTCTCCGAACTAAGCGCCGTTCCCTTCAAGCCGCCCGCCGGCAGAGCCGGCATTCACCTTGCCCATCTTCCTTCTGCTCGTCGTACCTTTTCAGGTGCAAGGTCGAGAGCCGTGACCGTGCCTTCTTCCGGCTCGGAACCTTGGCTGAGTAAAGGCGGTAGATAAATGGAAGATGTCCCAACCGCGCCCGGCGCGCTAAAGCCTCTGCCGGCCCGCGACCTCGATCATCTCCAATGCCAGCCTGACGTCATCTCCGGCGTCCTTCGGCAATGGCAAAATCGGACGCGGCGGCTGGACATGCGCCAGACCCAGAAGGTCCGCAATGACGAACATAACGCGGAAGCTGCCATAGCGTTTGAACAAGGTCCAGAGGGGTTCGAAAGCTTTATTCAACCGCGCGGTCTCGACAATATCGCCGGCGCGCGCGGCCCGCGTCAACGCAAGCGCCGGGCCCGGCAGCAGGCCTGCCGCAACGCTGTACCAGGTGTCACATCCGGCAAGCAACGCATCGGCTGCCCCCCAATCGCCGCTATATCCGATTGCGAACCTGTCAGGGGTGACCTGTCGCAGGCGTGCGAGTTCCCCGGCGTAATCGCCACCGGCCACCAGGGGCATTTTCACGGCGACGATGTTGGACACCGCCGACAGCCGGGCGATCAACGCCTCGCTGAACGTGAAGCGCGTAGTGGTTGGATTGTTGTAGATGCATAAAGGCAATTCCCCCGCCTCGGCCACAGCGACAAAGTGTTGAAAGACTTCGTCCTCGTGCAGGGGAACGTATGACATGGGCGCCAGGAGCAGACCGTCGGCGCCAGCGGCTTTGGCATCGCGCGCCAAAGCCTGAGCGTCGTCGGTGCGCAATGCTCCTACACCCACCACAAGAGGAGTCTTGCCGCCAATACATTCAACAGCCACCGCGACGGCGCGCCTGCGCTCTTCCTTCGTGAGGTATGCATAGCCGCCCGTGCTGCCGAGCAACCCGATGGAATCTGCTCCCGCGTGATGGATACGCTCGAGAAAGCGGGCCAGCGCCTCGGCGTCAATGCGCCCCTCAGCATCGGTCGGGGTCAGGGGGAACGCAGACAGGCCATTGAACAAAGTCATGATCCAACCTTTTCAAACTAAATACGGGAAAGCAGCATGCGTAGCCCCGCGAACGCAAAGAACAGCGACAGCAGGCTTTCGATCCAACGGCGGCAGCGGCGGTACAGAGCCACCATCGGCGCTGTGGAGAAGACAATGGCGTAGCCACAGAAGATCACGACGCTCAAGACGGCGCAGCCAGCCAATATGGCGGCGATGCTTTGCCATGAAGAACTCGGGCCGATGCCCAGCGTGACCAGCGCGATCCATGCCAGCACGGATTTCGGGTTCGCCAAATGCATCAGGAGGCCCCGCCGGTAGAGAGCAGCCCGAGAAAGAGCAACGTCATCCGCCGACATGCGTGCCGCCAGCTTCTCGTTCGACGTCAGCGCCGAACGTCCGGCCTTGATGGCGAGGAACAGCAGATACAAGCCCCCGAAAATCTGGAGAACGATCAGAGCCTGGGCATACCTGGCCAACAAGGCGGAGATGCCCGTCGAGGCCATCAGACCCCAGAAGATCGAGCCGCTGACAACGCCGGAGGCGAGCATGAGCGCAGCACCTCTGCCACGAGCCATCGCCACGCCCATGATACGCATATTGCTCGGGCCGGGGCTACCAGCGGCGATGACATATGCGGCATAGACTATGAGCAACTGATGCAGGTCGGAATTCATTCCTGGACACCCTTTAAACCTATCCAGCATCGAAAGATGCAATTGCTATCGGTGACGATTGTCTTGACTGCAAATGACCTATTGCAGTTCATTGGCACAAACTAAACTGCCAGTTTTGGAGATTTTCATTGGTCCAGTACGGAGAAGGGTCTCGCAGGACCGGAGCGACGCGCCGTATCTATCATTCACTGCTCAACCAGATCGAGGCTGGTGTCTATGGTGTCGGTGACGCTCTGCCTTCAAGCCGCTCGCTTGCGGAAGAACTGGGTGTTTCGAGGACGACGGTGACCGCCGCATTCGACCAGCTTGTTTCGGAGGGGTATGTCCGGGTACAGCAGGGACGGAAAGCGTGTGTCGCTTCGGCAGGGCGGGTGAGCCAAATTGCTCCGCCCGACTGTTCGGCGATCCCCGCCCGCCGGCTTTCCGCCTATGCAACTCGAGCGATGGCTCTGCCGCCGAACAGCACCGCCGGGAGGCCGCCGCTCAAATTCGATTTCCGCTACGGCGATATCGCGGCAGAGGACTTTCCAAAGGCTCCCTGGCGAAAAGCGCTGAATACCGCTTTCCTCAGGCATCGCGACAGATTGGGATACGATGACCCAGCTGGAAGCCGATCCTTGCGGGAGGCGTTGCAGGGCTATGTCTGGCGCTCAAGGGGCATCAGCTGCGATCTCGGCCAGATCATCGTTGTGAACGGATCGCAGCAGGCGCTGGACCTCTGTGCTCGGGTCCTCGTCAATCCCGGAGACGGGGTCGTGGTCGAAGATCCGTGCTATGCCATGGCCAGGAACGTGATGCATGCCGTCGGAGCAAACATCGTTGCCGTGCCTTGTGGCGCTCATGGCATAGACACCACCAGACTTCCCGAGGTCAGCGACATCGCGGTCGCCTATGTGACGCCCAGCCACCAGTTTCCCCTGGGAGGAGTTTTACCTGCTGCGCATCGCCAAGCCTTGATGGAGTGGTCCATGGCGGCGAACGCTTATGTCATCGAGGATGACTACGACAGCGAGTATCGGTACGATGTCAGCCCCATCCCGCCCCTCTATCTCTCTGGGCAAGGGCGCGTCATCTATGTCGGAACGGTCTCAAAAACCCTGTCGCCGACGCTCCGGCTCGGATACATCATACTTCCGCATCCACTCGTCGAAGCCTTCATCGAATGCAAGCGGATTGCCGATCGGCACACATCCACGTTCGAGCAGGAGGCGCTCGCCGCGTTGATCGAGACCGGTGCTTACGAGCGGCATGTCCGCAGGATGCGGAGGCTCAACGCCGAGCGACGCGCCGTATTTTTAGCGTCGATGGCCAGCGCTTTTGTGGACCATATCGAGATTGTCGGCACGACTGCGGGACTTCACGTGGTCGTCTGGTTCAACACCATCTCCTGCCGACAAGAGGCGCGTTTCGCGGATATTGCCCGAAGCCACGACATTGGAATCTATCCTATCGCTCGCCTGTTCTCATCGCCGAGCGATGAACGAGCCGGATATATCTTTGGCTATGCGTCCATGTCTGTCGATCAACTCGCCAAAGGAGTGGAAAGGTTGCATCGCGCATACCTCGGCTTCATCGGCGAAGGGGGGCCTCCAGGCGGGCAGGGGAGCGACAACGGGAAAATTTCGACCGTCGTATAGTTTCCACTGGCGGCTACGTGACGCATCCTCTGTTCTCTGACTTCGAGAAGAGACGTCTTCCGATGGAGGGTCGATTTCCGGATCGACCACACACCCTTTTCACCTGATCAGGTCCTGGCGGCCGCGAGACCGTGCAAGACAAGATCAAGATGGGCCTCGATATATCTCGGCGTTTCAAGATCGAGACGACCGTCGTGGATCAGTGTTTCGACAATCAAGGCCAACGCAGGCGCAAGTATGACGCGTGCAGCCGCCGCAGGCCCGTCCCGAAACTCACCCTGACGGATACCTTCATCAATGAGCGCCTGCCCCGTGACGAGGATCGGCTCGACGAGTTCTGCGTAGTGGTCGTCAATGAGCTGGGGGAATCGCACGCCCTCGGAGATAGCGAGGCGCAGCAGTTCCCGGATTCTGCGGTCCTCCATTACGCGTTCATAGAAAAGCAGGATCAACAATCTCAGCCGCTCTGCGCAACTTCCAGTGAGTTCCCTGGCGTCGGCTAGAACGCCCTCGAATGGTACCGCAATATGCCGTGCCATGGCCGAAAATAGAGCCTCCTTGGTGGGGAAGTAGACGTAGATCGTCCCTTTCGTCACGCCTATTCGCGCGGCGATATCTTCCACCCGCGCTGCCGTGTAGCCTTGTTCGATGAACTCCTCAAAGGCAGCGTCGAGAATCTGCGCAGGCCGGAGAGCCTTCTGTTCAGCGCGCGTCAGCTTTTTCATGTTCACATTCCTCACCAACAGGTCCTGCGGCTTCAATACGTCAGCATTATTTCATTGACTTTCCGGTTAGTCAATTATAATCGGCTTTGAAAGCGACGTGAGAGGCGGCTTATGGGACAGTTAACAACAGGCGTTTTATTGGGATTTTCCATCGCATGCCTCGCGGCGTGCGCTCCTCAGGAAGAGGCTCGACAGAAGAACGCGCGACACGTGGAGACGGTGACTGTTCAAGCAGTACCGGTGTCGGAAACCATTTCGACGACGGGCGAGATCAGCGCCAGGGTCCAGTCCGACCTTTCATTCCGCGTCAGCGGTCGCATTATCGCTCGGCTGGTCGATGTCGGCGATCACGTCAAGGCTGGCCAGGTTCTCGCACGCCTCGACGCGCAGGAGCAGAGGGCTGACCTTCAGGTGGCACTTGCCAACCTCCAATCCGCGGAGGCACAGCAAACGCAGGCCCAGCAGGCATTCGACAGGCAGCAGAGCCTTTTCACCACAGGCGTAACCACGCAGGCCGCCCTCGATAACGCACGCGAAGCCCTTTTAACGACGCAGGCAGCGGTTCAGTCCGCGCAGGCCCAGCTGGATACGGCCCGCGATACGCTCAGCCAGACGGACCTCAAGGCGGATGCCAACGGCATCATTACCGCCAGGAATGCCGAAGTCGGTCAGGTGGCGCAGGCCGCCCAGCTTATCTTCACACTCGCCCATGACGGTCCCCGGGACGCCGTGATCAATGCCAACGAGTCCGCCCTTCTCGGACGCGCGCTTGAGGACGTTGCCGAGGTCAGGCTCCTGTCCGGCAGCGACAGGTTTCGGGCCACGGTCCGCGAGGTATCGCCCACCATAGACACCACGACGGGGACGATCCGGGTGAAGCTCGCTCTCGAAGATGCGCCTGACGCTCCCTTGGGGAGCGCCGTGGTTGCAACCGCGCGGTACAAGCCTGAGACCGTCATCGAGTTGCCCTGGTCGGCAATGGCCTCTCGTGCGGGGCGGACAGCCGTCTGGCTCGTCGATCCGAAGACGAGCGTCGTCTCCCTCCATCGCGTGGAGGTCGCGGCCTATGCCAGCGGGCGCTTCTCCGTCGAGTCCGGCCTGTCTGCCGGTGACATTGTCGTTTCCAACGGCACGAAGTTTTTGAGCGAGGGCGACCACGTGTCTTATGAAGGAACTGCAAGATGAAAATCGATCCCCGCCTGACGGCGCTTCTGGCGGCGGCCGCGATGCTGTCGGCTTGCCAGAGGCAAGAGGACGCGGCATCGCTGCCTCCCCGCCCGGTCCTATCTCAGTTAGCCGAACCGGTCCCGCAAGCGGCATTCACGCTGCCCGGCACGGTCCAAGCCCGTATCGAGACCGAGTTCAGCTTCCGCATTCTTGGTCGGGTTATTGCCCGCAACGTCCAAGTCGGCGACCTCGTCAAAAAGGGCGATGTCTTGGCAGCCATCGATCCGGTGGCTCTCGAGCTGGCGGTCAAAAGCGCGCGGTCCGACCTTGCCAACAGTCAGGCGCAACTTGCCAACGCCCGCATCACAGAAGACCGGCAACGAACTCTGCTGGAAAGACAGAGCGGGGCCAGGGCCACCTTTGAAACTGCCGAGCTGGAGCGCAAAACCGCAGAAGCTGCAGTCGCCAAGGCCCAGGCAAATCTGGACAAGGCGAACGAGCAGCTGGGCTATTCGCGCCTGCTTGCCGAATTCGACGGTGTGGTCACCAAGACCGCCGCCGAGGTAGGCCTTGTCGTCTCGCCGGGGCAAAGCGTTGCGACCGTGGCGCGACCGGAAGAGCGTGACGCGGTGGTCGACGTGCCCGAAGCTGCCGGCGACCATTTGAAGCCAGGCGCATCCTTCGACGTCGCCTTGCAACTTGATCCCCGCATTCACGCCAGGGGCGTGGTCCGCGAGATCACGCCCGAAGCGGACGGCGCGACGCGTACGCGACGCACGCGGTTGACGCTGATCGATCCGCCTGAGGCACTCAGGCTCGGCTCGGTCATAACGGCCAGTTCCATGGGGGAGGCGAAGACCTTGATCCGGCTGCCATCCTCCGCGATCCGGACAGAGGGATCGAAGGCATTCGTCTGGATCGTCGACAACGCGACGGGCAAGGTCACCTCCGCCCCGGTCACGCTTGCTGAAGAAACCGTCGCAAGTGGCCCCGTCACGGTGACCGACGGGATCAAACCCGGTGACAGGGTCGTCACCGCTGGCGTCAACACCCTCGTAAACGGCCAGACCGTTCGCATCGATCAGGAGACCCTCAAGTGAAATCCTTCAACCTCTCGGACTGGGCGCTCGAGCATCGTTCGCTCGTCTGGTATTTCATGATCGTCTCTTCATCCTTGCAGGCACGTTTTCCTACTTCAACCTCGGCCGTGAAGAAGACCCTGCCTTTACCATCAAGACGATGATCATCAACGCACGGTGGCCGGGCGCGTCCGCGGAAGAAATGACCCGTCAGGTGACGGACAGGATAGAGAAGAAGCTCGATGAACTTGACGCGCTGGACTACACGCGAAGCGAAACAGTCGCCGGCCAGACTACGGTCTACGTTGAATTGCTTGCGACCACCAAAGCAAGGGACGTGACGGGCAACTGGCTTCGCGTCCGCAACATGATCAACGACATCAAGGGCGAATTCCCCAGTGGCGTCGTCGGTCCGTTCTTCAATGACACTTTCGGCGATGTTTATGGCAACATCTATGCTTTCCAATCCGATGGCCTGACGCAGCGCCAACTTCGCGACCTGGTGGAAGACGCGAGAGCGAAGCTCCTGACGGTTCCGAATGCCGGTAAGATCGACATTATCGGGGCACAGGACGAAGCCGTCTATCTTGAATTTTCGACCCGCAAGATCGCAGCGCTCGGCATCGACCGCCAGGCCGTTATCGAAACGCTTCAAGCCCAGAATGCGGTAGCGCAATCCGGCTTCGTGGATGCGGGACCCGAGCGGATCGCGTTGCGCGTCGGTGGCCAGTTTACGACCGAAGAGAGTTTGCGGGCCATCAATCTCAGAGTGAATGATCGCTTTTTCCCGCTAACCGACGTCGCGACGATCAAGCGGGGGTATGTCGATCCGCCGTCCGCGCTTTTCCGCTTCAACGGGCAACCCGCAATAGGCCTGGCAATTGGGATGACGGCGGGTGCCAATCTTACGAACTTCGGCCATGCGCTGGACGAGGAAATGAAGCGCGTCGTGGCCGATCTTCCAATCGGGGTGAGTGTGGAGCGGGTTTCCGACCAGCCGGCCGTCGTGGAAGAAGCCGTGTCCGGTTTTACCAAGGCGCTGTTTGAGGCAATCGCTATCGTTTTGGCGATCAGCTTCATCAGCCTTGGGCTGCGCGCCGGGCTGGTGGTCGCGATCTCGATCCCGCTTGTCCTGGCGATCACCTTCATCGTCATGGAATATACGGGTATCTCGCTGCAGCGCATTTCGCTCGGTGCTCTGATCATCGCGTTGGGGCTCCTCGTCGACGATGCCATGATTGCCGTCGAGATGATGGTGGCGCGCCTCGAGTCAGGCGACGATCTGCGCAAAGCCGCCACCCATGTCTATACATCGACTGCCTTTCCGATGCTGACCGGCACGCTCGTCACCGTCGCCGGTTTTATCCCGATCGGCCTCAACAACAGCGCGGCGGGCGAATTCACCTTCACCCTGTTCGTGGTGATTGCGGTTTCGCTCCTGGTGTCCTGGGTTGTGGCCGTTCTCTTCACGCCCTTGCTGGGCGTGGCGATCCTGCCCAAGACGATGAAGTCCCACCACGAGCATAAGGGACGCACCGCGCGGGGATTTGCCTGGCTTTTGGGGGTTGCCATGCGCTGGCGCTGGGTCACGATCACCGCCACCATCGCTATTTTCGGCCTCTCGCTCGGCGGTCTTGGCCTCGTGCAGCAGCAGTTCTTCCCGGCGTCCGACCGCGTCGAACTGATCGTCGACTGGAGCATGCCGCAAAACAGCACGATAGCCGAAACGAACCGCCAGATGACGCAGTTCGAACAGGAGGAACTCGTCGGCAACCCCGATATCAGCCATTGGGCCACACATGTCGGAGAAGGGGCGCCGCGTTTCATCCTGTCTTACGACGTGCAGACCCCGGCTGTCTGGTTCGGGCAGATCGTCATCGTCGCCAAGGACCTGGAAGCCCGGGACAGGCTGCGCGCAGACCTGCAGACCTACGTCGCAAAGACCTTTCCCGGTACCGACGCTTTCGTCAAACTCCTGGATATCGGTCCGCCGGTGGGCAAGCCAGTCCAGTACCGCGTCAGCGGCCCGGACATCCAGACGGTACGCGAGCTCTCGCATCGCTTTGGAGCCATCGTCAACCGGCATCCTCTCATCGCCAACATGACCTATGACTGGAATGAGCCCTCGCGCGTCGTCAAGGTGGATGTGCTTCAGGACAAGGCTCGCCAGCTTGGCGTCTCCTCCGAGGATATCGCCAACGTACTCAACAGCATCGTCGAAGGGTCTTCGACAACGCAGATCCGCGACGGCATCTACCTGATCGACGTGATCGGCAGGGCGCAGGACGCCGAGCGAGGTTCGATCGAAACGCTGCGAGATCTCCAGCTTCCCGGATCGAACGGCAAGTCCGTCCCGCTCTCCGCAGTCGCCAAGTTCCGCTACGAGCTCGAACAGCCGATGATCGCGAGAAGGGATCGCATCCCCACGGTCACAGTGAAGGCCGCGGTCACCGGGCCGACGCAGCCCGCTACAATCGTCGAACAGCTCAAGCCCGAGGTCGAAAAGTTCACGAAGACTCTCCCCGCGGGATACAAAGTCGAGGTCGGCGGCTCGGTGGAATCGAGCGCCGATGCGCAGGGGCCGATCGCCGCCGTCGCTCCGCTCATGCTGTTCGCCATGGCGACGATCCTGATGATCCAGCTCCAGAGCTTCAGCCGCCTGTTCCTGGTTTTCGCAGTCGCTCCCCTTGCTCTTATCGGCGTCGTGGCGGCACTTCTTCTCAGCAATGCTCCGATGGGCTTCGTCGCGATCCTCGGCGTGCTCGCTCTGATCGGTATCCTGATCCGCAACTCGGTCATCTTGGTGGTCCAGATCGAGCATCTGCGCAGTGAGGGCGTTCCGCCGTGGCGAGCGGTGGTCGAGGCGACGGAGCACCGCATGCGCCCGATCTTGCTGACCGCCGCGGCTGCGACACTCGCCCTCATCCCCATCTCCCGGGAAGTCTTCTGGGGACCAATGGCCTACGCCATGATGGGCGGGATCGTCGTCGGTACGGTGCTGACGCTTCTCTTCCTGCCGGCCCTTTATGTAGCCTGGTTCCGGATACCGCGCGAAGAACCGAATATCTCCCCGGAAGCTGCACAAGCTTGATCCACGAAAGGGCGCTTGCGAGCGCCCTTCTTTTCTCCAGCTTAAGGCACTTCGATGCACTTTTTCCCCTCGATCTATGCTTGCAGGACACGCTACGGCCTTGTCGTTCTTGCCGTCATGATTGGCCTGACCGGATGCGCCTCCCGCCCATCAGCCGAGGTGCTTCACCCTGCGGCGATCAAGCAGGTCGAAAGCGAGAAGGTCACCCTTCTTTCTGTCACCAACCGTAACAAAGTCAAGGAAGACGGCGGGTTTGGAAGTCAATGGGCCGGCGACCTGACCTACGAACGGTACGGCTTTTCAGTTCCCAGCGAGCGTACGGGAAGCGCCATCGTCTATCCCTCGAAAACGCCGGATGCGCGCCGCCAGTTCGTCGTGACCCGTCGCGATCAACTGACACGCAAAGCCTGGATCGACGACGCGACCCGTTCGGCAAACTTCGACGGGACTGTGGCGGTCTTCGTCCACGGCTACAACACCAACTATCAGGAGGCGCTGTTCAGGGCTGCGCAGATGGCAGCGGACGCCAAAACGCTCAGTCCGCCGATCCTGTTTTCCTGGCCTTCTGCGGCAAGCGTGACCGGGTATGTCACTGACCGAGACGCAACTCTCTATTCCAGAAGCGAACTCGAAAGCGTCTTGATAGCGCTGGGCGAAACTCCGAAGATCAAGCGCGTCGTCCTGTTCGGGCACAGCATGGGCGGCTTCTTGTCCATGGAGGCGGCAAGGCAGCTGAAGCTTCAAGGTCGTGACGACGTCGTCGGCAAGCTGCAGATCATTCTCGCCGCGCCGGACATAGACGTCGACGTGTTCAGGTCCCAGTTGCGCGACATCGGCCCGCTCCCAAACCCGGTTGCGTTGCTCGTGTCAAAAACCGACCGAGCTCTGGCGGTGTCCAGCTTCCTTGGTGGCGAACGTCCACGGGTCGGCCTTATCGATATCGATGATCCCCTGGTTCGCAGCGAAATAAAGGCCGCTCATGTCAGCGTCATCGACATATCGTCCGTCAGTTCATCCGACGGTCTTGGTCACGATCGCTATGCCGCGCTTGCCCGGTTTGGTGGCGAGCTTGTCAAGGCGGAAGCGCGTGCGCGAACGAGCGGAGACGTTGGCGTATTGGTCTTCGATGCGGCGGGCGCGGCTGTTGCAAGTCCTTTCAGGCTCGCCGGGCAAATTGCCCGGCAATGACGTCGCCTTCTCCTGGCACGCATCCGGCTGGTTTCGTTGACGCGTGCGAGGCCTCCAATTGACGGTCATTGAAACTTCTTCTGACCCCATCTCGGGATTGCCATGTTACGCAGTGGCCAGCCGATCCCGATCCGGTTTCCGTGGATTGCGATCGGCATTCCGAAATGCCGAGCACACTGATGGACCTGTCGAAAATAAAGACGCTGATCGATTTTGTCGGACGATCGAATGTGACCGAGTTGTCGGTCACGGAAAAGGACGTCACGATCCGGATCTTCCGTAATGCGGGCCATGCGGAAATCGATGTTCCGGTTTCGGATCCGGACGAAACCGTAGGTGCGGCAGCGAAGCCTGTTTCCGGCTCGTCGCCTGCGGCCTCGGCAAAACAGGCTTTTCAGCTGAAGGCACCGGTCTTTGGCATATTGCATCGGGCATCCGCTCCCGGACAGGAGCCGTTCGTCAGGATCGGCGATCTCGTGGAAGAGGGGCAGACGCTTTTCATCATCGAGGCCATGAAGGTTTTCAATACGGTCGCGGCGCCGCTTGCGGGTCGCGTTGAGCGGCTGACCGAGATCGATGGTGTGGAAGTTGAAGTCGGCGACGTGCTCGCGGAGATCGCGTGATGGGCGAACTTCCCAAAAACACCGCCTCGGCCAATCGCCGCTTCGATACCGTCCTGATTGCCAACCGGGGAGAGATCGCCCTTCGCATTCAGCGCGCCTGCCGCGAGCTTGGTCTGAAAGCCGTAACGATCTGCTCGGAGGCCGACCGGCAGGCGCCTTTTGGCAAGACGGCCGACAGCGTTCTGTGTATCGGCCCGGCGAATGCCGCGAAAAGTTATCTGAACAAAGATGCCATCATCCTCGCGGCAGAGCTGACCGGTGCCGGCGCAATTCATCCCGGCTACGGTTTCCTGTCGGAAAGCGCGGCCTTCTCGGAGGCCGTCGAAAAGGCCGGTCTTGTGTTCATCGGGCCGGATGCTTCGTCGATCTCGACGATGGGCGACAAGATATCGGCAAAGCGGGCGATGATCGCTGCGGGCGTTCCCTGCGTGCCCGGTCCCCAGACGGAGCTGCTCGACGAGCCGGCGACCGTCGAACGGACTGCGCAAGAGATCGGTTATCCCGTCATCATCAAGGCTGCCGGCGGGGGCGGCGGCCGCGGCATGCGCGTCGTGTCCGAGGCCAGCGCACTGCATGAGGCAATCGCGCTGACCCGCGAGGAAGCGCGTCAGGCCTTCGGTTCTCCCGCGCTCTACATGGAGAAATTCCTTCAGCATCCCCGGCATATCGAAATCCAGGTCCTGTGCGACGTCCACGGCAATGCCATCTGGCTGGGGCACCGGGATTGCTCGATGCAGCGGCGCCACCAGAAGGTGGTCGAGGAGGCCCCGGCGCCCGGCATCTCGCCCGATCTGATCGGACCGGTCGGCCTGGCCTGCGTGGCGGCCTGCCGGCAGATCGGCTATCGCGGCGTCGGGACGTTCGAGTTCCTCTATGAGGACGGCGAGTTCTATTTCATCGAGATGAACACCCGCCTTCAGGTCGAGCATCCGGTCACGGAAATGACCAGCGGCATCGATATCGTCCATGCCCAGATCAACGCCGCCCAGGGTATTCCGCTCGAGTTGCGGCAGGACGATATCCGCTGCGGCGGCCATTCGTTCGAGTGCCGCATCAATGCCGAAGCTCCGGAGAGCTTCCTGCCGTCGGCCGGAACCATCACCGAGCTTGCGCTTCCCGAAGGGCCGGGCGTGCGGGTGGACACCCATATTCACGCCGGCTATCGGGTCTCTCCCTATTACGATTCCCTCATCGCCAAGCTGATCGTGCACGCTCCGACGCGGGCCGAGGCAATGGCAAGGATGCGCGAGGCGCTTGCCGGTACGAGGGTGGAGGGGATTTCCACCAACCTGCCATTCCTGCGGGCGCTCTTCGAGGACGAAGCCTTTGCTCGGGGCGAAACGGACATCCACTACCTGGAGAAATGGCTCAAGCAGCGGAGAGCCGCATGAGCACGATCGATTTCAGCGATCCTGCAACAATCGCCGCACTGACGGAAGCATTGACGGCGGCCGGTGTCGACGGTCTCGAAATTTCCGGTCCGGTCGGGCAACTTCGCCTCGTCATCTCGAAGGGCGAGGGGCCGCACATCCGTTTTACTGGCGGCATCGGGGCGAACCCGGCCAATGCGGTGACCGTCAAGGCGCCGATGGCGGGATGTTTCTGCGCCATCCATCCTTCGGTTTCCGAGGAAACCGAGACACTGCCGCGCAGGGTTTCCGACAAGGATGTCGTCGGCTTTATCCGCATCGGATCTGTGCTGCTTCCCGTTCCGGCTGGCCGATCCGGCTTGTTGGCGCGGCGGCTGGCGGAGCCCGGCGCGCTGGTCGGATTTGGCGATCCCCTGTTTGAAATCGAGCCCCAGCCATGATCGCCACGTCAAAGCCCCTTGCGTCTTCGCACCAGCCCGTCACGGCGACGAAAGGCAGGGCGCGCGTTTCCTTCATTGGAGGGCGCTCCTTCCTGCTCGAAGCGGCGGGTGAATTCGATCTGCCGGCACAGCGTTTCATCTGGGCGCTATCCCATGTGGTCAGGGATTGGGCGGATGTCGCGGAAGTGATACCGGGCATGACAAACCTGCTGGCGATCTTCACGGCAACGCCCGAGGATCCAGAGTTCATCGTCGGCCGGCTTCTGGAGGCCTGGGACAGCGTCCCCAGCCTCGATCTCTCCGGAAAGACGATAGAGATCTCCGTCCACTACGGTGGTGCCTATGCGACTGATCTTGCGGCGGTCTGTGATTTTTCCGGTCTGAGCGATCGGGAGGTGGTGCGCCTCCATCACGATGCGACCTATCGGGTCTTTGCGCTCGGAAGCGCTCCGGGCTTCGGTTACCTGCATGGCCTCGACGCCCGTATCTACATGCCCCGCAAGACGGTTCCGTCGCTCAAGATGGAAAAGGGCTGCGTGACGATCGGCGGAATGCAGACGGGCGTCGCGATGCTGACCGGCCCGAACGGGTGGAATTCCATCGGCTATGCCGATCTGCAGATGTTCGACCCGACGTCTCCCACGCCGGCCCTCCTGGCGCCGGGCGACACGGTGCGCTTCGTGCCGGACAGGATCGAGCTATGATCGAAATCGTCGAAACCGGTCCCTTCAATACGGTGCAGGATCTCGGCCGCCCCGGCTATCGCGATATCGGTGTCTCCGCCGGCGGCGCGATGGATCCGCTCGCGGTCAGGATCGGCAACATCCTCGTCGGCAACCCGCAGGATGCGGCTGCCATCGAGATACAGATGTTTCCTTTCAAGCTGCGTTTCGAGGTTCCTACCGCGTTTGCCGTCACGGGCGCCGATGGTCAGCCACTGCTCGATGGCCGGGCATTGCTGCCGTGGTGTGCGTATCGGGCCGAGGCTGGACAGATCCTCGAGCTGAAACAGCCGCCGAAGCTTGCGCGCGCCTATATCGTGCTCGGCGGCGGGATAGACGTTCCCGTTCTCATGGGCTCGCGAAGCACGGCGCTGCGCGGTGGGTTCGGCGGCAATGCCGGCCGGCCGCTCATGAAGGGAGACCGGATCGAGGTCTGTGCCCTTCCCCAACCTCTTCCGCTTCCGGCAGGCGGTATCGCCGCGGTGGCGCCGGCGATCGCGTTGCGCGACGCATTCCCCGGAGCAGACGATGGCACGCTGCTCATCCGCGCCATTCCCGCCGGAGAACATGAGCTTTTCGCCGATGACGGCGAGGCTTTCTGGGGCCAGGTCTGGAGGATTTCGTCGCGCAGCGACCGCACGGGCTACCGTCTTTCCGGCGCACCGGTCAAGCCGGTGAAGACGGTCGAAATGCGCTCGCATGGCGTGGTGCCCGGCGTGGTCCAGGTACCGCCGGGCGGGGAGCCCATCATCCAGATGAGCGACGCCAATACGGCGGGCGGTTATCCGAAGATCGCCGGCGTGATCGAAGCCGATCTGTGGCGGCTCGGGCAGGCGCGTGCCGGCAGCCGATTGCGGTTCGTGCGCTCGACACATGCCGAGGCCCGCGCGGTCGAACAGATTGTCTCCCGGTATGTCGAGGACATCGAGCGGACATCACAAATGGTCAAGCGCGCCTTGAAGGCGATGACCTGACGCCATTTGCGATCAGATGGAGGACGCGATGAAGATTGATCTGAATTCCGACATGGGCGAGGGCTTCGGCCCCTATCGTCTGTGCGACGACGAGGCGATGATGCAGGTCGTATCGTCGGCCAATATCGCCTGTGGTTTTCACGGCGGGGATCCGGACACGATGGCGCGTATGGTGCGCCTCGCCAAGCAGAACGGCGTCGGTATCGGCGCACATCCGGGCCTGCCGGACCGGGCCGGTTTCGGCCGGCGCGAAATGCCCTACCAGCCGGACGAATTGCGCCAGCAGATGCTGTACCAGCTCGGCGCCCTGACCGCGATCGCCAAGGCCGAGAATATGACCGTCGGCCATTTCAGCTTTCACGCGGCCATGGGCAACATGGCCAATCGGGATCCCGCGCTGGCGGACCTGCTGATGAATGCCATTTCGAGCGTCGATCCGAACCTCGTGGTGTTCGTGACGCCGGACAGCGAAATCGAGAGGGCCGCGAAGCGCGCCAGGCTGAAGACGCTGGCACTTTTCCTGGCCGACCGCGCCTATGATGCCGGCGGCAAGCTCGTCGCCCGCGGATTGCCGGGTGCGCTGGTCAAGGAGGAGGAGGCGGTTCGTGCACGGGTGCGCCGGTTCCTGACCGATGCGACCATCGAAGCGATCGACGGGACGATCATCGCCATGCCGGCCCGGTCCATTCTCGTGCACAGCGATACGCCTGGCTCGCTTGAGCTTGCCCGGATCGTCCGCAGCGAAATCGAAGCTTCCGGCGCGACGCTCGCGCCTGCGGCCGAACTCGCGTCCTGACCGGCCACCCGCCGTCGCAATTTCCGTTTCACCGAGAGACCAAGTCAATGCCTTCCATCGCCGACCGCCTGAAGAACGTTTCCATACCGGCGTCCGCCGCCATGACCCAGCGCGCCCGGGAACTGGCCGCCAAGGGCATCAAGGTCGTCAGCCTTTCCTCCGGGGAACCGGATTTCCCCACACCGGCCCACGCGATCGAGGCCGCTCACGTTGCAGGACTGGGTGGCGATACGAAATATCCGCCGATCGATGGTACGTCGGAGCTGAAGGCCGCGATCGCCAGGAAGTTCAAGCGGGACAACAATCTCGTCTATGACGCCAGCCAGATCGTTGCGTCGGCTGGCGGCAAGCAGACCATTTTCAACGCCATGCTGGCGACCCTGAACCCGGGCGACGAGGTGGTCATTCCGACCCCTTCCTGGGTAAGCTACGCGGATATCGTCCATTTCGCCGGTGGAACACCTGTCGCGGTTCCCTGCTTCGAGCAGACCGGGTTCAAACTGCGTCCGGAGGATCTGGACGCGGCGATCACGCCACGCACCAAATGGCTCATCCTGAATTTCCCGAACAACCCCACGGGCGCTGCCTGCTCGCGGGCCGAGATGGCGGCGATCGCGCAGGTCATGCTGCGGCACCCGAATGTCTGGATCCTGACCGATGACATCTATGAGCATCTGGTCTATGACGATTTCGAATTCTGCACCATCGCCGAGGTCGAACCCAGGCTCTACGACCGCGTCCTGACGATGAACGGCGTCTCGAAAGCCTATGCCATGACCGGCTGGCGGCTGGGCTTCTGCGCCAGCGGTTCGAAGGAACTGGTCGCGGCGATCAGCAAGGTCAACTCCCAGAACGCCGGCGGCATCACGACGGTCACGCAGGCCGCCGCCATCGCAGCCCTCGACGGCCCGCAGGATCTGCTTAAGGAGCGTGCAGCGATCTACCGGGAACGGCGCGACTTCGTCGTCGCAAGGCTCTCGGAAATTGAAGGCCTGCGCTGCCACAAGCCGGAAGGGGCATTCTACCTCTATCCCAACATGTCGGGCCTGATCGGCAAGACCACGAAGGGCGGGCGGAAGATCGAGACCGATGTCGATTTCGTCATGGGCCTGATAGAGGAACACCATGTCGCGACCGTCCAGGGGGCGGCCTATGGCATGAGCCCGTATTTCCGCATTTCCTATGCGACCAGCATGGAGATGCTGAACGAGGGTTGCGCGCGCATTGCCGAGTTCTGCAAATCGATGCACTGAGATGAAATGCCGACTTCCGCCTCGGAAATAGCTTGCTCAGAGTTTCAACCGCTCGGTCAGTTCGACAAGAATGTCCCGGACGGCAAATGCCGGTTCCGACAGCGAGTTCTGGTCGGACGTGCAGAGCGAAAGCGTTTCCTCTATCCGGGGCGATACGACCCGGCAGACGAGCGGTTCGCTCGACTCGGAAACGATGCGATCGGCAATGGCCTTCGGCATGATCGTCGCCCCGAGCCCATTTCCGACCGCGCGGGCGAGGGTGCGCACGATTTCCACCTCCGCCACGACCTTGAGATTGATCCTGCTGCGGGTGAAAGCGGTATCGATGGCGCGGCGCACGAAATTATAGGCCGGCGGCAGCAGCATCGGCATTCCATCCAGGGCGCCGAGCGGCACGGGTTTCGAATCCGCCTCGATCGCGAAGTTGCGATGCGCGACGAGATAAAATTCCTCGCTCAGAATCGGTTCGAAACGCACGCCCTTGATCGGCCCGATGCCATGGATCAGCGCCATTTCCAGCCGCCCGTTCATGATCATCTGGCTATAGGTCTGGCCGACGCTTTCGGTCAGGTGAAGCAGAATGCCCGGATGCCGCTTGCGCGTTTCCGCCAAGAGATCGACCGAGAGCGTCGCGGCACTGCTGAACGGCACGAGGCCCACCGAGACCCGGCCCGCCAGTGAATTGCCGGCGGCTGCGGCATCCGCCTGAGCCTGTTCCATCTGCCGCAGGATGATCTGCGCGTGCCTGTACACCGCATGTCCCGCATCGGTCATGCTGACGCCCTGCTGGCTGCGGATCAGCAGTTTCTGGCCGAAATGCTCCTCCAGCGCTGCAAGCTGCTGGCTGAGCGCCGGCTGTGCGAGGTGAAGGATATCGGCGGCGCGGGTGATACTGCCGCTGTCGACAATGACGATGAAGGATTTGAGGCGCCTAATATCCATGGGGTCGGGTGATGCTCTGTTCCGCAGGCCTATGTTTTGCAGACATGCCCGCCTTTGGCAATGCGGCTCTAAAGGATGGCCGCCTACTCCGCATAAGGAATTCAAGGCCTTGGGGCTGGGCGCTTGCCATCCGGCAAGCTCCATAAAACTTGCTTATTACTCCAGAAATAATCGGTCTTAGGCAAGCCGTTAAAGCTTCGATACTGTCCACGCCAACAACAAGGGGATCAGAATGTCATTCTCCGATTACAGGACCGCACTGGTCACCGGCGCATCGTCCGGCATCGGCGCTGCCGTCGTCGAACGTCTCCGCGCCGAGAATATCGAGGTGCATGCGATCGCTCGTAGTGCTGATGCCCTCAATGACCTCGCCGAGCGTACGGGCTGTATCGCGCATGTCATCGACGTCACCGACCGTGCCGCGATCGCTGAACTTGCCGAGAGCGTCCAGTTCGACATTCTGATCAACAATGCCGGCGTCGACCGGCCGAAGAAATTTTTGCAGGCGGATGCCGAAGACATCGATCTGCTGGTCGACGTCAATCTGCGCGCCGTCCTGCATATCTGTCGCCTGATCGTTCCTGGCATGGTCGAGCGCGACCGCGGCCATGTCGTCAACATTTCCTCGATCGCCGGCAACTACAATTTCGGCGGCAATTCCATCTATCATGCGGTCAAGTCCGGCGTCGCCATGCTGTCCAATCAGCTCAGGATCGATGCATTCGGCAAACGCGTCCGCGTGACGGAAATCTGCCCGGGGCGTGTCGCGACGGATATTTTCAACCACGTGCACGGCAACGATCCGAGCGTGCGCGAACGTTTCATCGACGGGTTCGAGCTGCCGCAGGCATCCGACATCGCCGACGCGATCGCCTTTGCGATCGCCGCACCGGTTGCCGTCAATATCGGCCATATAGAAATCACCCCGACATTGCAGGTGATGGGCGGGCTGCAGACTGCCAGGCCCGAAACCTCAGCAGCCGTCTACCAAGCTGAAGGCGCGAAGCGGTGACCGGCTTTGATCTATCCGCGATCCTGACCAATTCCGACTATCGCGCGATGCTGCTGCACGGCATCGAGACGACTTTCGCCATCTATGTCGGTTCGTGGCTGCTGGCGATGACGCTTGCGATCCTGCTGCTGGCGTTCCGCATGTCGCCGGTCAGGATCGGCGAGCCCATCGTCAAGGCCTACATCTCCTACCATCGCAACGTGCCGACCCTGGTGCAGCTGATGCTGTGGTATTTCGGGATATTCACGCTGCTGCCGCAGGGCCTGGCGAATTGGCTGACGGATCACAATGCGGAGGCGATCTTCGCCATCATCGGCCTTGGACTGTGCCAGGCAGCTTATTTCAGCGAAGACCTGCGGTCCGGTTTGCGCTCCGTCAGCCCGGGCCAGATGGAAGCCGCCAAGGCCCTCGGTCACGGCTATATCTCGGCCCTGCGCTTCGTGGTCATGCCGCAAGGCGTGCGCAATGCCTTGCCGCCGCTGATCAATCACAGCGTTTCCCTGTTCAAGAACAGCAGCCTGGCGATCGTCGTCGGCGCTTCGGAACTGACGCACGCGGTCAAGGAGATTGAAAACCTCAGCTTCCGCACTTTCGAAATCTACCTGGTCGGCACGGTCCTCTACCTGTTCTTCTCGCTCATCATCATGGGGGCCGGTGCTTATCTGTCGATGCGCGCTGATCCGGCTCGGAGAGCGCGCGCATGATCCAGGACATCATCACCATCATCCATGACTATTGGCTGCTCCTTCTGATCGGGCAGTATCCCAACGGACCGCTGGGCGGGCTTGCCAATACGATCATCCTCTCTTTGCTGGCGATCCTGCTTGCCTTTCCGGTCAGCATTCTTCTCGCCTTGGCACGCCTTTCAAAATGGCGGGCGTTGAGATGGCCGGTGACGGGCCTCGTCTACGTCACCCGGGGCGTGCCGCTGCTGATGCTCATTCTGTGGTGCTATTTCCTGGTTCCGCTCTGGACTGGTGCCGACGTACCAAGCTTCCTGATCATGCTCGTAACACTGGTCGTCTACGAAGGAGCGTTCCTGAGCGAAGTGGTGCGGGCTGGCATCGTCTCGCTGGGCCAGGGGCAGATGGATGCGGCAAGGGCGCTCGGCCACAGCCATCTCAGCGCAATGCGCTTCGTGATCTTGCCGCAGGCGCTCTACAACATGATCCCGAGCATGATCTCGACATTCGTCTCGACGATCAAGGACACGACGCTCGGTTACGTGATCAACGTGCCGGACCTGACCTTCGCGGCAAGCCAGGTGAACAACCAGCTGTTCACCCAGCCCTTCCAGGTCTTCATCATCCTGGCTGCCGTCTACTACGTGCTCTGCTGGAGCCTGACCTATGTGGCCAACAGCCTCGAGCGGCGCATTGCACGCCGCCGCGCAGGTCCGCGCCGCAACGCTCGCCTGGCCACCGAGGCCGTCCCCCTCAAAACACTTGTGGAGCAGCCATGACGATGCCAGTTTCCCCGCTGCAGGATGGCCAGGCCATCCGCCTTTCGGATGTCTGCAAGAGCTACGGCGATTATCCGGTCCTGCGCAACATCAACGCCGAGGTCGGCCGCGGCGAAGTCGTCGTGATCTGCGGACCATCCGGTTCCGGCAAGTCCACGCTGATCCGCACCGTCAACCGGCTGGAGGAAATCAACAGCGGATCGATCAACTTCGAGGGCCAGAATATTCATGCCCCGATGCGCGGACGCGAACTGAACCGGCTGCGCAGCAGGATCGGGTTTGTGTTTCAGAGCTTCAATCTGTTTCCGCATCTCTCGGCGGTCGAGAACGTCTCCATGTCGCCGATCCGGGTGAAGGGCGTTTCTGCGGACGTCGCTCGCGAGAAAGCCATCAAGCTACTCGATCGTGTCGGGCTTGCCGACAAGGCGAATTCCTATCCAGGCCAGCTATCCGGCGGGCAGCAGCAGCGCGTGGCGATTGCCCGGGCACTTGCCATGGAACCACCGGTCATGCTGTTCGACGAGCCGACCAGCGCGCTCGACCCGGAAATGGTGGGCGAGGTGCTGAGCGTCATGAAGAGCCTGGCTGCCGACGGTATGACCATGCTCTGCGTCACCCACGAGATGGGCTTTGCCCGCGATGTCGCAGACCGCATCTGGTTCATCGATGCGGGCGAGATCCTCGAAATGGCGCCGCCCACGGATTTCTTCCAGAACCCTCGTCATCCCCGAGCCCAGCGGTTCCTGTCCGATCTGCGCCATTGACCAATCAAGACATCATAACAAGGAGAACAGCAATGAACTGGAAATGCCTGACACTAACCATCGCATTGGCAGCGGCCGGTGCCGCTTCGCCGGCGGTCGCGGACCAACTCGACACGATCCTGGCCAGCAAGACGTTGCGCTGCGCTACGTTCGCCGACGTTCCGCCATTCGCCGCTCCGGATGTGAAGACGCGCGAGATGGTCGGGTTCGACGTCGATCTCTGCAATGCCATCGCCAAGGAACTCGGCGTCAAGGCTGAAGTGAAGCCGGTTTCGGTGGAAGCCCGCGTGCCGGAAGTCAAGCTTGGCCGCGTCGACATCACGGTTGCCAATCTTGCCTATACCCAGGGCCGCGCCGAGCAGATCCAGTTCAGCGATCCCTATTATCTCGCCAAGGAAATGCTGATCGTTCCAGTCGACGATGCCGGCAAGAAGAAGTCCGATTACGAGGGCCAGCGCGTCGCCTCCACCAAGGGTTCGACATCGGAAATGTCGATCAAGCTCAACAAGTCCGATCCGCTGACCTTCCAGGACACCGGCTCCGCCTATCTCGCCGTCCAGCAGGGCAAGGCACGCGGCATGGTCGCCAACACCATGACCACGACCAAGCTGGTGAACGAATCCAAGACAAAGGGCAAGCCGATGCGGATGATCGACGAGCCGATGCTCTTCCAGCCAATCGGTATCGGCATGGCCAAGGACAATCCCGCCCTGACCGCCAAGGTCAACGAAATCCTGCGCAAGCTCGACACGTCCGGCGATCTCAACAAGATCTGGGACAAGTGGCTTGGCCAGGACACCGAATACAAGATGACCCGCACCGACAAGGTGGTGCCGCTTTCCGAACTGAAGTTCGACCCAATCCCGTAATCGTCTCTCGCTCGGCTCTGCCTGAACTCAATCGCAAATCAACGAAGGCTGCAGGCGGCGGGACGTGCCCGTCGCCGGTCTTGCCATACGAGGTTTTCATGATCCATATCAAAGACATCGCAGAACGGCCAAGCAAGGCCGACATCGAGGCGGTCGCCAAATTCTCGCCGGCCACGATCCATGAAGCGCAGGGGCGCAGGGGTGCACTTTCTTCGCGCCTCAAGCCGGTCGACTATCGCATGAAGCTGTGCGGCCCGGCCTTTACTGTGAAATGTGCACCGCGCGACAACATCATGTTGCAGCTTGCCATCAACTACGCCAAACCGGGCGATATCATTGTCGTGTCTGCGGGCGAGTTTGAAGAGGCCGGCTCTTTCGGCGATGTTCTTGCCAATGCCTGCCTTGCAAAGGGCATCGGCGGCCTGGTGACTGATACCGGCGTCCGCGACACGTTGCAACTGCGGGAGCTTGGCTTCCCGGTCTTTTCGCTCAGCGTCTGCATCAAGGGCACCGTCAAGGAAACCATCGCCGCCGTCAACGATCCGGTTATCGTCGGCGGAGAGATCATCAATCCGGGCGATATCATCGTCGGCGATGCCGATGGCCTCGTTGTCGTGCGCCGCGCCGAGGCGCAGGAGGCAGCGCGTCTGTCGCAGGCCCGAGAAGATGCTGAAGCCGGTTATATCGAAGCCTACAAACAGGGAAAGTCGGTCATCGAGGTCAGCAAGCTGGAACCGGTGTTGAAAGCCAAGGGACTTGTCGTCGATATCTGAGTAGGCGCCCCAGATGTCGCAGTATTTTTTCCTGTTCAAGGAACGAGGTATCCGATGAGCCACTCCCTGTTTGATCTGACCGGTTTGCGAGCCTTAATCACGGGCTCGTCACAGGGTATCGGATTCGCACTCGCGAAGGGGTTTGCCGAGCATGGCGCTTCAGTCGTCCTGAACGGCCGTGACAGGGCCAGGCTCGAGACCGCTGCAGGACAGCTCAAGGAAACTGGTGCGACGGTTTCGGTATCTGACTTCGACGTGACGGACGCCGAGGCCGTGAAACGCGGGGTCGATGCGATCGAGGCCGAAGTCGGTGCGATCGACATCCTCGTCAACAATGCCGGGATGCAGTTCCGCAGCCCGCTCGAAGATTTCCCGGTCGATCGCTGGGAGCAATTGCTGAAGACCAACGTCTCCAGTGTCTTCTACGTTGGCCAGGCGGTGGCCAAGCACATGATCAGCCGCGGTCGTGGCAAGATCATCAACATCGCCTCGGTGCAGAGCGAACTCGCGCGCCCCGGCATCGCGCCCTATACGGCGACGAAAGGCGCGGTGAAGAACCTGACCCGCGGCATGTGCACGGATTGGGCCAAGCACGGCCTGCAGATCAATGCGATCGCGCCGGGTTACTTCAAGACGCCGTTGAACCAGGCACTGGTCGACAGCGAGGAGTTCTCGTCCTGGCTTGAGAAACGCACGCCCGCCGGACGTTGGGGCGACGTCGAGGAACTGGTCGGTGCGGCCGTTTTCCTGTCGGCCAAGGCCTCCTCCTTCGTCAACGGACACACGCTCTATGTTGATGGCGGCATCACCACCAGCCTCTGAGCTATCTGGTTCCGGCGAAGAGCCGCTTCGGGCCGATCGTCGTGATGGGCGTGTCCGGTTGCGGCAAGTGCGTCGCTCGAGCTGCCGACAGCAGAGCCCGACGTCGTAACCGTAGATATCAACCAGTCGCTTGAATCCATCGTCTCGATGGCAATGACGCTGCTGGCGGCCCGCCAGAGGCGCTCGAACTGAAACTTGGAGGAAACATGAGCAAGCCCGACATTCTTCTGATCGGCCCTTATCCCGAGTGGGATCTCGTCGAGCTGGAGGCGCAGTACAATGTCCTGAAGCTGTACGAGGCGTCCGATCGTGATGCCTTTATGAGCGAACATGCCGCCGAAATCCGCGCCATCGCCACGCGGGGCGAGCTCGGCGCCTCCGCCGAATTGATCGCCGCATTGCCGAAGCTCGAAGTCATTTCTGTCTACGGCGTCGGTTACGATGCGGTCAATCTGGATGCTGCCCGCGCTCGCGGCATCCGCGTGACCAATACGCCGGACGTGCTGACCAATGACGTGGCCGATCTTGGCGTGGCGATGATGCTCGTCCAGTCGCGCGGCATGATCGGCGCGGAAACCTGGGTGAGGGACGGAAGCTGGGTGGAGAAGGGTCTTTATCCGCTGAAGCGCCGCGTCTGGGGGAGAAGAGCGGGCGTGCTCGGCCTTGGCCGTATCGGCTTCGAAGTCGCCAAACGCCTCAAGGGCTTCGACATGGACATCGCTTATAGCGATGTTGCCGCAAAACCTTATGCGGAAGGGATGACTTTCATCGCCGATCCGGTCGAACTCGCCCGGCATGCGGACTTCCTGTTCGTGACGCTCGCCGTGTCCGCGGCAACTCGTCATATCGTCTCGAAAGACGTGATCGCCGCCCTCGGTCCGGAAGGCATGCTGATCAACATCTCGCGGGCCTCTAACATCGACGAGGAAGCGCTGCTCGCCGCACTCGAAAGCGGAGCGCTCGGATCTGCGGCACTCGACGTGTTCGAAGGCGAGCCGAAGCTCGATCCGCGCTTCCTGAAGCTCAGCAACGTGCTGGTGCAACCGCATCATGCGTCGGGCACGATCGAAACCCGCAAGGCGATGGGCAAGCTGGTGCGCGACAACCTCGCCGCCCACTTTGCCGGCGCCAGCTTGCCAACCCCCGTTCTCTGAGGATAAGCCCATGAAAGCCGTCGTCATTCATGCCGCCAAGGATCTGCGCATCGAGGAACGGGAGGTCGAGGCGCTCGGGCCCGGGCAGGTGGAGGTCGCCATCGAGGCGGGCGGCATCTGCGGTTCCGACCTGCATTATTACAATCACGGCGGCTTCGGCACGGTGCGTGTCCGCGAGCCGATGATCCTCGGCCACGAGGTTGCAGGAACGATCAAGGCGCTTGGGGCAGGCGTTTCCGGACTTGCCGTCGGCGACCGGGTGGCGGTGTCGCCGAGCCGCCCCTGCAATGCCTGCGATTACTGCCTGAAGGGCCAGCAGAACCATTGCCTCAACATGCGCTTCTACGGCTCCGCCATGCCGATGCCGCACATCCAGGGGGCCTTTCGCGAGCGACTGGTCGCCGAACAATGGCAGTGCCACAAGGTCGCCGATGGCGTCTCCATCCATGAAGCCGCGATGGCCGAACCTTTCGCTGTGACGCTGCACGCCGTCGTCCGCGCTGGCGGGCTCGCCGACAAGCGGGTTCTTGTGACCGGCTGCGGTCCGATCGGTGCGCTGGCGATCATCGCGGCACGCGCCCATGGGGCCCGTGAGATCATAGCCACCGACGTGATGACCCCCGTACTCGAGACGGCGCTCCAGGTTGGTGCCGACCGGGTGATCAACGTCGCGAACCAGCCCGAGGACCTGGTCTCCTACTCGGCCAACAAGGGTTATTTCGACGTTCAGTTCGAGGCGTCTGGCAATCAGAGCGCATTGCGTTCGGGACTGGAGGTGCTGAAGCCGCGCGGCATCCTCGTCCAGCTCGGGCTCGGCGGCGACGTGTCGATCCCGCAGAACATGGTGGTGGCCAAGGAGATCGAGATGAAGGGCACCTTCCGTTTTCATGAGGAATTCGGTCTTGCCGTGGACCTTATCGGAAAACGCCGCGTCGACCTGAAGCCGCTGCTCACCGGAACCTACCCCCTCGAAGACGCCGTCAAGGCATTCGAGGCGGCCGGTGACCGGACAAAGTCGATGAAGGTGCAGCTAACGTTTTGACCATGCGTAGACAGCAACGAAACCATGAGCAAGGCATTCGCGCCTCACATCATCAACGATATTGAGGACCCGGAACCGTCTGCCGCAGGCGAACTGATCGTGGACGAAATCGAGCGACCGGCGGGAATTGGCCTTCGCCTCGACCAGGATCGGTGCAGACGTGCCGACAAAACGCAGCCGCTGGTTGGCGAGGTGGCGCAGCTTCGCTGGCAGATCGACGTCTCAGGCGCGCATCGCATACTGTTCGCGCACCATATCGGCTGAGCGGCGTACTACCTCGGAAATCTGCAGGAGTTGGGTGACGAGAGGCGTCGAATGGCGCCAGATCATGCCGATCGTGCGGGCCGGCCGGGGCGTCTGGAAGCGGGAGATCGAAACCTGCGCCGAACGTGTTTCCAAAGGCACTGCCATTTCCGGGATCAGGGTGATGCCGATGCCGGCGCTGACCATCTGGACCAGGGTGGACAAAGAGCTGCCTTCCATGACTTCCCGGGCGCGGGTCGATCCTATCTTGCAGAACGATAAGGCTTGGTCGCGAAAACAGTGGCCTTCCTCCAGCAACAGCAGGCGCATTTCGCGCAACGCCTCGCGTTCGGGGACGGGCTTGTCCTCGTCCTCGCGTCGCCGGACCAGCACGAACTCCTCGTCGAACAGTTTGAGTTCGGTCAGGAACGGTTCCGATACGGGCAGGGCGACGATTGCCAGATCCAGCTCGCCCTGCGCCAGTTCCTGGACCAGTTTTGCCGTCTGCGTCTCGCGCACCTGCAATTCGATCCCCTCGAACGTCCTGTTCAGGTCGTTGATGATCGCCGGCAGCAGATAGGGCGCGATCGTCGGGATGATGCCGATGCGCAGGCGCGCCAGGAACGGATCGCGCGACGCGCGGGCGAGATCCGCCAGTTCGTCCACCGCCCGCAGGATATCGCGAACCCGCAGCGCAAATGTCTGGCCAAAGGCGGTCAGTTTCACTTCGCGTGCATTCCGCTCGAAGAGATCGCCGCCCAATTCCTGTTCGAGTTCCTTGATCTGCATCGACAAAGCCGGCTGGGAAATCGCGCAGGCATCGGCGGCGCGGCGGAAGCGGCCGTCCCGCGCCAGGGCCTCGAAATAACGGAGCTGTTTCAGTGTAACGTTCTTCATAACCTCAGCTTATCGCGGCGATCAGTAAATCCAACTTAAATTTATGAGGCACTTCCGATAAGAAGGAACCAAGGGAGGGCGCGCGTGACCATGATCCTTGCTCGAAAGGCGGGGACGACAGTCTGAAAACAGCGCAGCCGGACCGGACGGTTCGGCAGAAACAGCCTCTTCTGCACGACAGATAATTAAAGAAATCAAGGAGATAGTCATGGATGCGAAATCTAGCGAAAACGCCGGCAAATGTCCGGTCGCGCACACGCCTCGCGGCCGATCGAACCGCGAGTGGTGGCCTAACCAGCTGAACGTCCAGATTCTTCACGGGCACTCCGTTCGCTCCGACCCGATGGGTGAGGCGTTCAACTACGCCGAAGAGTTCAAGACGCTCGATCTCGACGCCCTGAAGAAAGACCTTCAGGCCCTGATGACGGATTCGCAGGAATGGTGGCCGGCCGATTTCGGTCACTACGGCGGCCTGTTCATCCGCATGGCCTGGCACAGCGCCGGCACCTACCGCATCACCGACGGCCGCGGCGGCGCAGGCCAGGGGCAGCAGCGTTTCGCGCCGCTCAACAGCTGGCCGGACAACGTCAACCTCGACAAGGCCCGTCGCCTGCTGTGGCCGATCAAGCAGAAATACGGCAACAAGATCTCCTGGGCGGATCTGATGATCCTCACCGGCAATGTCGCGCTCGAATCGATGGGCTTCAAGACGTTCGGTTTTGCCGGCGGCCGCGCCGACGTCTGGGAGCCGGAAGAGCTCTACTGGGGTCCGGAAGGCACCTGGCTGGGCGATGAGCGCTACAGCGGCGAACGCCAACTCGCAGAACCGCTCGGCGCCGTGCAGATGGGCCTCATCTACGTCAATCCGGAAGGCCCGAACGGCACACCCGATCCGCTCGCCTCGGCGCGCGACATCCGCGAAACCTTCGCCCGCATGGCGATGAACGACGAAGAGACCGTGGCGCTGATCGCCGGCGGCCATACGTTCGGCAAGACCCATGGCGCCGGCGACCCGTCGTTTGTCGGTGTCGATCCGGAAGGTGGCGAGCTCGAGGCGCAGGGCCTCGGCTGGTCGAGCAAGTTCAACACTGGCGTCGGTCGCGATGCGATCGGCAGCGGCCTGGAGGTGACCTGGACCCAGACGCCGACCCAGTGGAGCAACTACTTCTTCGAAAACCTGTTCGGCTTCGAATGGGAGCTGACCACCAGCCCGGCCGGCGCCAAGCAGTGGGTGGCCAAGAACGCCGAAGCTTCCATTCCGGACGCCTTCGACCCGTCGAAGAAGCAGCTGCCGACCATGCTAACCAGTGACCTGGCGCTGCGCTTCGATCCGATCTACGAGAAGATCTCGCGCCGGTTCCTGGAAAATCCGGCCGAATTCGCCGATGCCTTCGCCCGCGCCTGGTTCAAGCTGACCCATCGCGACATGGGTCCGAAGGTCCGTTATCTCGGCCCGGAAGTTCCGGCCGAAGACCTGATCTGGCAAGACGTGATCCCGGCCGTCGACCACCCGCTCGTCGACGACAAGGATGTCGCCGATCTGAAGGCGAAGGTTCTGGCGACCGGCCTCTCGGTGCAGGAACTGGTTTCCACCGCCTGGGCTTCCGCCTCGACCTTCCGCGGTTCCGACAAACGCGGCGGTGCCAACGGCGCGCGGATCCGGCTTGCGCCGCAGAAGGACTGGGAAGCCAACCAGCCGGCGCAGCTCGCCAAGGTCCTGGGCGTTCTCGAAGGCATCCAGAAGGATTTCAACGCTGCCCAGGCAGGGGGTAAGAAGATCTCGCTGGCCGACCTGATCGTGCTTGCCGGCGCTGCCGGCGTCGAAAAGGCTGCCAAGGCCGGCGGCCAGGACATCATCGTGCCCTTCACGCCGGGCCGCATGGATGCTTCCGAGGCACAGACCGACGCGGCTTCCTTTGCCGCGCTGGAACCCCGCGCCGACGCCTTCCGCAACTATGTCAACAGCGGTAAGACGCAGTTCATGAAGGCTGAAGAGGCCTTGCTGGACCGCGCCCAGCTTCTGACGTTGACAGCACCGGAAATGACCGTTCTTCTCGGCGGCCTGCGCGTGCTGAAGGCCGGCCAGCCTGAACACGGCGTCTTCACGTCCCGACCGGAAACGCTGACGAACGACTTCTTCGTCAACCTGCTCGACATGGGCACCGAATGGTCGCCCGTTGCCGGCAAGGATGGCATCTACGAAGGTCATGACCGCAAGACGAAGGCGCCCAAGTGGACCGGCACCCGCGTCGACCTGATCTTCGGCTCGCATTCGCAGCTTCGTGCGATCGCGGAAGTCTATGGCCAGTTCGACGCCAAAGCGAAGTTCGTCAAGGACTTCGTGTCGGCCTGGACCAAGGTCATGAACGCCGACCGTTTCGATCTCGTCTGATCGATCAAAATCGCCCGGACGTGGCTCAGCTACGTCCGGGCATCTTTTCAATGCTGATTTACCGCCGAGCTTTTCAGGTCGGCACGAAGGCCGAGGCGATGGCGAGCACGAATCCGAGGATCGTGGCGCAGACGGACAAGGCCTCGCGCGTCTTTTCGGAACTGACGCTCCATCCCTCGCTGGTCAGATACCGCGCGATCAGGCCCAGCGAAAGCAGGCCGACGCAACCGAGGAAAGCGAAGAAATAGATTCCGTATTGCATGTTGGAGATCTTCTTGGTCAGCAATTCGGTGATCCCGACCAGTGTCGAAAGCGACAACAACAGGCTGCCGATGATCAGGTATTCCGCGTGTCGCGACCTGACTGCCGAATAGAGCGACAGGATCGTGAACAGGAATCCCACCAGAACAATCGCGATATAGTTGCCGCTGACATGCCCGGTCGCGGAGATCGACATGAATACCGACGTCAGGATGAACAGCGCGGCCGTAAAAAGGATCTTGTATTTCGAGTTGAAAAACTGGCGCATAATATCAAATCCGCTCTTAGCCGGCCCGCCCGCGGCGCTGGCAAATGCCGTTTATCGAGTATGAGAAATTCGGCGCGCGATGAACAGGTTGCGGACCTGCTATTCCGTGGAAATCCACGCCTCAAGTTTCAGGCGAGCCGCCGGCGCTGGATCGCATAGGCGGCCGCCGCGCTCATCACCGCCAGCAGATACCAGGTCACGGCATAAACGAGGTGGCTGTTGCGAAAGCGGATCACCGTCAGCCCGCCGACGGGCAGGCCGCCGGGGATGGGCGTTGCGTCGGCATCGATGAAATAGGGTGCGACCTTTTCGAGACCCCTGGCGGCAGCAATCGCGGCCACGTCGCGGGAGTACCAGCGGCCGTTCGCGGGATAGTTGGAGCGCAGGAAGGCGCCCTCCGGTTCGCTGATGCGGATGAGGCCGGTGATCTTCACCGGGCCTACGAGCTGCCCGTCTGGCCGCAAAGCCGGATCGCGACGGTTGGCCGGCGCGAAGCCGCGATTGATGAGGACGGTGGTCCCGTCCTTCTGTTCCAGAGGCGTCAGAATCCAGAAGCCGGGACCGAGATCGGTGACCGCCTGGACCAGCGTTTCCGCGTCATGGCGGAAAGTGCCTGTCGCCGTGACGCGCCGATACTCGTCGTCTTCGGCGTTGATGGTGGGCCAGGCTGGCGATGAGGGCGCGGGCGCCGGGGTTGCCGTGACCCGGGCATCGACGCGGGCGATCAGGTCGAGCTTCCAGAAGAGCCGCTGCACCTGCCAGGTGCCGAGTCCGAGGAAAACGACGGTCAACAACAGCATCGCGGCGGCAAAGACCAGTCGGGAGCGGACTGGGTCAGCATCCGCTGTTTCTCCGGTCAAAGGATGGTCGAGAGCCACGCGTCTATCCCTTCCCAGTTTACCCCCGAAGGGGTCACGGCATGTTTTTCATCATCTCCGGCGACATCGGCATCATGTTGGTGTTGAGATGGTGCATGACCCAGAGCGATCCGGCAAGCGTGATGCCGACCAGGACAAGGGTGAAGAGCAGCGCCATCATCGTCCAGCCGCCTTCCGAGCGCGGGTTCATGTGCAGGAAATAGACCATGTGCACGACGATCTGAATGACGCCGAGCCCCATGACGAGAAAGGCGGTGAACAGCTTGCTGTCGATGGCGCCGCTCATCACCAGCCAGAACGGGATGGCGGTCAGGATCACCGACAGGCTGAAGCCGATCAGGTAACCTTTCAGCGTGCCGTGGCCGGCCTGATGGCCGTTGCTGTGGCCGTGATGGGCCTCTGAGGCACTTTCGTGAGCGGGGGCATGCGGGGCTTGGCCGTGCGAGCTCATCCGAGGACTCCCATGAGATAGACGAAGGAAAAGACGCCGATCCAGACGACGTCGAGGAAGTGCCAGAACATCGACAGGCACATCAGGCGACGCTTGTTTGCCTCGATCAGTCCGTGTCTGCCGACCTGCACCATCAGCGTGATCAGCCAGATGATGCCGAAGGTGACGTGCAGCCCGTGGGTGCCGACCAGCGTGAAGAAGGAGGAGAGGAAGGCCGAGCGGGTCGGGCCGGCGCCCTCATGGATCAGGTGGTTGAACTCGTAAAGTTCGAGGCCGAGGAAGATCGCGCCGAACACGCCGGTCACGCCGAGCCAGAACAGCGTCTCGGTCTTGGCGCCGCGTTCCATCTGCAGCATGGCAAAACCGTAGGTGATCGACGAGAACAGCAGCATAGCGGTGTTGAGGGCGACGATCGGCAGGTCGAACAGGTCGGCGGGCGAGGGGCCTGCCGCATAATTTCGGCCGAGCACGCCGTGGGTGGCGAAAAGCACCGCGAAGACCAGGCAGTCGCTCATCAGGTACAGCCAGAAGCCCAGCATGGTGCTGCCTTCCGGATGATGCTCTTCGGTGACATAGAATTGCGGCTTGTCGGTTTCGCGATTGCCCGAGGGGCCGTGGGTCTGAACTTGCGTCTGGCTCATGGTCTCAGGTCCGTTCCGCGAGCAGCTTCGAGCGCGCGTCCTCTGTTGCGGTCACGGTATCGGCTGGAATGTGGAAATCCCGATCGTAGTTGAAGGTATGGCCGATCGCGACGGCGATCATGGCGACGAAGGCGACGATTGCCAGCCACCAGATATACCAGATCATCGCGAAGGCGAAGACGACGCTGATTGCGGCGAGGATGACGCCCGTGCCGGTATTCTTCGGCATGTGGATCGGCTTGAAGCCGCCGAGCGGGCGCTCATAGCCGCGGCTCTTCATGTCGTACCAGCTGTCATGGTCGTGCACGACGGGCGTGAAGGCGAAGTTGTAGTCCGGCGGCGGCGAGGAAGTCGACCATTCGAGCGTGCGGCCGTCCCAGGGATCGCCGGAGGTCTCGCGCAGCTGGTCGCGCTTCAGGTAGCTGACGACCAGCTGGATGATGAAGGAACCGATGCCGCAGGCGATCAGTACAGCGCCGAAGGCGGCGATCACGAACCAGATCTGCAGCGACGGATCCTCGAATTGGTTGACACGGCGTGTGACGCCCATCAGGCCGAGCACGTAGAGCGGCATGAAGGCGACGTAGAAGCCGATGAACCAGAACCAGAAGCTCATCTTGCCCCAGAAGACATCCAGCTTGTAGCCGAAGGCCTTCGGCCACCAGTAGACGACGCCCGCCATCAGCCCGAACACCACGCCGCCGATGATGACGTTGTGGAAATGGGCGATCAGGAACAGCGAATTGTGGAGCACGAAATCGGCCGGCGGCACTGCCAGCATGACACCGGTCATGCCGCCGATGACGAATGTCACCATGAAGCCGACCGTCCACATCATCGGCAGTTCGTAGCGGATGCGGCCGCGATACATGGTGAACAGCCAGTTGAACATCTTGGCCCCCGTCGGGATCGAGATGATCATCGTGGTAATGCCGAAGAAGGCGTTGACCGAGGCGCCGGACCCCATCGTGAAGAAATGGTGCAGCCAGACGATATAGGAAAGGATCATGATCACGCAGGTGGCGTAGACCATCGATGCGTAACCGAAGAGCCGCTTGCCGCAGAAGGTGGCGACCACTTCGGAAAAGATGCCGAAGGCCGGCAGGACGAGGATGTAGACCTCCGGATGGCCCCAGATCCAGATGAGGTTGATGTACATCATCGGGTTGCCGCCGAGATCGTTGGTGAAGAAGTTCGTGCCGGCATAACGGTCGAGCGACAGCAGAACGAGGGTGGCGGTGAGGATCGGGAAGGACGCGACGATCAGCACGTTGGTGCAGAGCGAGGTCCAGGTGAAGATCGGCATCTTCATGAAGGTCATGCCCGGCGCGCGCATCTTGACGATCGTGGCGATCAGGTTGATGCCGGAAAGCGTGGTGCCGATGCCGGCCACCTGCAGGCCCCAGATGTAATAATCGACGCCGACGCCCGGACTGTAATCCGCACCTGAGAGCGGCGGATAGGCGAGCCAGCCGGTGCGGGCGAATTCTCCGACGAACAGGGACATCATGATGATGATCGCGCCGGCCGTCGTCATCCAGAACGAGAAGTTGTTGAGGAACGGGAAAGAGACGTCGCGCGCGCCGATCTGCAGCGGCACGACATAGTTCATCAGGCCTGTCACGAAGGGCATAGCCATAAAGAAGATCATGATGACGCCGTGGGCGGTGAAGATCTGGTCGTAGTGGTGCGGCGGCAGATAGCCCTCCGATCCGTTGAACGCGATCGCCTGCTGGATGCGCATCATGATCGCATCGGCAAAGCCGCGCAGCAGCATGATGATCGCCAGAACCACGTACATGACGCCGATCTTCTTGTGGTCGACGCTGGTGAACCACTCGTTCCAGAGATAACCCCAGAGCCGATATTTGGTGATAACCCCTAAAACGGCGAGACCGCCGAGCGCGACGACGACGAAGGTCGCGACGAGAATGGGCTCGTGGTAAGGAATGGCTTCGAGGGTAAGCCGCCCGAAAAGGAATTCCGTCAGAGTGCTGTTGCCGAACATGGGTCTGTCCAAAATCTCTTGAAATGCAGTCTCAGGGCTGAGTTGCAGGCTGCGCCGGAGCATTGCTGTTGAGTTGAGCCGGCGCCGGACCGCCCTGGTTGCCGTCGGGCGCGGTGTTGCCTCCCGGCATATCTTGCATGTTGTGCGTGTCGTGGTTGGTCGACTGCGGCTGGTCCACGCTTTGTCTCGGTTCGGGCACACGGGAGGGTTCGCCGCTGGCCGGCACGGTGGCGCCAAGCCTTTCTCCCAAGGCATGGCGATTGTCATGCTCCAGACGCGCCCGGTTTTCCTGGCTCTCGGTCCCGCCGCCGCCCATCATGTCGACATGCATCATCTCATCCATGCACATCTTGCCGGGTATGGCGCACATGTTGAGCACGGCCCTGTAGAGCCCGTCCTCGACATTGGCGTAATAGCGCACCGGCTCCTTGGCGCTCGGCTTTTCGAGCTTCAGGTAGGCGTCGCGATTGAGTGCGGTGCCGTTCTGCTTGACGCGGGCGATCCACTGGTCGAAGCTCGCCTGGTCGACGCCATGGAACTTGAAGCGCATATGCGAAAAACCGTCGCCGCTATAGTTCGACGAAAGGCCCTCGTATTCGCCCGCCCTGTTGATGACGGCATGCAGCTTCGTCTCCATGCCCGGCATGGCATAGATCATCCCGGCCAGCGCCGGCACATAGAAGGAGTTCATCACCGAGGAGGCGGTGATCTTGAAGTTGATCGGCACGTCGACGGGCGCCGCCATCTCGTTGACGGTGGCGATGCCGTATTCCGGATAGAAGAACAGCCATTTCCAGTCGAGCGCCACGACTTCCACGGTGATAGGCTTCACCTCGGCGGACACGGCGCGTTGGGCATCGATCCGGTCGAGCGGCCGGTAGGGGTCGAGCTTATGGGTGCTCATCCAGGTGACGGCGCCGAGCGCGATGATGATGGCGAGTGGTGCCGACCAGATGATGACTTCGAGCCGCGTCGAATGGTGCCATTCGGGATCATAGGGCGCATTGGTGTTCGAGCCGCGATAACGCCAGGCGAAGAACAGCGTGAGGAAGATCACCGGCACGATGATGATCAGCATCAGCACCGTGGCGACGATGATCAGGTTTGCCTGCTGTCGGGCAATATCGCCGGAAGGCGACATCACGACCAGGTTACATCCGGAAAGCCCTAAAAGGGTGAAGAGAGCGAACAACCGTGCGACGATTTTCAACTGAGGGGTCATCTCGGGCTCGAATTTGTGTTTTGTCTAGTTCGGAATAGTCAGGTTCCTGCATGGGCTGGAATGAGGTCGTTCGTCGCAGTGCAGCAATCTGTCGCAGTGCAGCAAAAAACCGCATGGTCTTCCGAGCCGTTTTGCTGCACCAACCTGCACGCTCAGTTTCCGCATTCGCCAATCGGAAATCTAGGACAGCCTGAGGGGGCGACCAGAGGGTGTGGATGAGAAGACGGTGCGGTCCGTCGCATATGTCAGGTTTTTTTAGTCTTGTTCCTTGATCTCGACGGCATGTTGATCAACATCTCGAGGACGAGGCGAACTATGCCAGGAGGAATTCATGACCACGGTCGTCAATCCCGCGTCAACAGGCCCGACATCGTCCGGCCTCGAAAGGGACGCCCGCCGCATTCATGACGACGGGCCGATCTCGCCGGGCAGCATCGCGCTTGGTGTGATCATCGGTCGCATGTCGGAATTCTTCGACTTCTTCGTCTACGGGCTGGGCTCCGTCCTCGTTTTTCCGAAGCTGATCTTTCCGTTTGCGCCGACCCCGGTCGCCGCGACCCTGATGTCGTTCGCGATCTTCCCGCTCGCCTTCATGGCGCGACCCGTCGGATCGTTCGTGTTCATGTGGATCGACCGCAATTATGGGCGCGGCACCAAGCTGACGATCGCGCTGTTCCTGCTCGGCGGATCGACGGCTTCGATCGCCTTCCTGCCCGGCTACGACACGATCGGCTACTGGGCCGTGGCATTGCTCGCGCTGTTCCGCATGGGGCAGGGTTTTGCGCTCGGCGGCGCCTGGGACGGGCTCGCATCGCTCCTGAACCTCAATGCGCCGCCCAACCGACGCGGCTGGTATGCGATGATCCCGCAGCTCGGCGCACCGATCGGTTTTGCGCTGGCGAGCATCCTGTTCGGTTACTTTGTCGCCAATCTCTCGGAAGCGGATTTCATCGCCTGGGGTTGGCGTTATCCGTTCTTCGTGGCGTTTGCGATCAATGTCGTGGCGCTGTTTGCCCGCCTGCGCATCGTCGCCAGCAAGGAATTCGGCTCGGCGCTCGAAGCCAACGAGCTGCAGGCCCGACCGATCTTCGAAATGCTGAGCAAGCATGCCCATGACGTCGTGCTCGGCGCGTTTGTGCCGCTGGCAAGCTTCGCCATGTTCCATCTGGTGACGATCTTCCCGTTGAGCTGGGTGACGCTCTATGGCGGGCAGTCGGCGGCAGAATTCCTGTTCGTGCAGGTGATCGGTGCTGCGGTCGGCATCGTCGGCATCATCCTGTCCGGCCTGATCGCCGACCGCATCGGCCGCCGCAGCCAGCTGATGATCGGCGCGGTGATCATCGCGATCTTCTCGTTCTCGGCACCCTTCCTGCTCGATGCGGGCGGCAAGGGGCAGGATGCCTTCATCATCATCGGCTTCGGGATCCTTGGCCTCTCGTTCGGCCAGGCCTCCGGCGCCGTCTCCTCGCGCTTCGGGCAATATTACCGCTATACCGGTGCGGCACTCACCTCCGACCTCGCATGGCTGATCGGTGCCGGCTTCGCACCGCTGGTGGCCCTCGGCCTCGCCAGCAGCTTCGGCATCATCTTCATCGGCGGATATCTGATCTCGGGCGCAATCTGCACGATCGCAGCGCTCAGCCTCAGCCGGGTCCTGGACCAGAGCGGCGAGCCCGGGCAGCGGTAAAAGAGAAACGAAAAAAGCCGGGCGGGCCCGGCTTTTTTGTATGCGTATCTTGCGGAATCCGTCGCGCTATCAAGCAGCCTTCTTGGCAAGCGTCGGCCGCGTCGCAGCGGCCTTTTCCACCATCGCCGTCACTTCCGCACGGCGCGCGCCCGTCAGCGGCATGCGCGGCATGCGGACGCGCTCAGAACCGCGGCCCATGATCTGCTCGGCGAGCTTGATCGACTGGACGAGGTCGTGCTCGGCATCGAGATGCAGCAACGGCATGAACCAGCGATAGATGGCGCGGGCCTCGACCCAGTCACCGCGATTGGCGGCGGCCACGAGGGCGACGGATTCCTGCGGGAAGGCGCTGGTGAGGCCGGAGACCCAGCCCTTGGCGCCGAGCATCAGGCCTTCGAGCGCCACGTCGTCGAGGCCGGCGAAGATGTCGAAGCGGTCACCGAAGGTGTTGATCAGGTCGGTGAAGCGGCGCGGATCCGGTGCGCTTTCCTTGACGGCCTTGATGTTCGGCACGTCTTCGAGCTGGCGCAATACGTCGGCGCCGATGTTGACGCGATAGGCTGGCGGGTTGTTGTAGAGCATGATCGGCAGCGAGGTGGCGGCGGCGACCGTCTTGAAATGGGCGACCAGTTCTTCAGGCTTAGGCACATAAACCATGGCCGGCAGCAGCATCAGGCCGTCGGCGCCGAGCTTTTCGGCATCCTGGGCATAGGCGACGGCGCGGCGGGTGTCGAATTCGGACACGCCGGTCACGACCGGCACCCGGCCGTTCACCACTTCGACGGCGGCCTTGAGGATGGTGCGCTTTTCTTCCGGGTCAAGCGAGTTGTTCTCGCCGCATGTGCCCATGACGATCAGGCCGTTGACGCCGTCATTGACGAGCGCGTCCTGCACCCCTTGGGTCGCCTTGAGGTCGATCGAGAAGTCTTCGTTGAATTGTGTCGTCACTGCGGGGAAAACGCCGCTCCAGCCTGTGGTCATGAAATGCACTCCTCTGGTTGATGGGTGATAATATGCGCGGGCGCGCCGATATCTGTCACGCGAAGGGCTCGGTCGGGCCTTTCGACGGCTGGGTGAACCATTGCGGCCCGGTTTCGGTCATGTGGATATGGTCTTCGAGACGGATGCCGAAGCGGTCCGGGAAAACGATCATCGGTTCGTTGGAGAAACACATGCCCGGTTCGAGCACGGTCGCGTTGCCGCGCACCAGGTAGGGTTCCTCATGAATTTCGAGGCCCAGGCCGTGGCCGGCGCGATGCGGCAGGCCGGGAAGGAGGTAATCCGGGCCGAGTCCGTGGCTGGCAAGAACCTTGCGGGCGGCGTCATCGAGGCTGCCGCAGGTGGCGCCGAGGCGGGCGGCCTCGAAGACGGCCTGTTCCGCTTCCCGCTCGATCGCCCAGGCCCTGGCGAATTCCGGGGTCGGCTCTTCCAGTACATAGGTACGGGTGAGATCGGAATGATAACCGTCGAGCCGGCAGCCGGTATCGACCAGCACCACGTCGCCGGGCGCATAGGCCTGCTCGCCGTCGGCGCCGTGGGGGAGGGAGGTCGCGACCCCGAAGGAGACGATGCAGAAGCTCGAACCGCCTGTTGCCCCAAGCGCACGATGCTGCTCGTCGATATGGCGGACCACATCGGAGGCAGGCACACCCGGCTTGATGAAGGCATGGGCGCGGCGATGCACTTCCAGCGTCAGGTTCATCGCATGCTGGATGAGGTCGATCTCGGCCTTCGACTTCCGAAGCCTGAGATCGCGGATCAGCCGGCCGCCATCGGCAAGCCGTTCCGTGCCGAAAACGGCGGCTAGCTGATGGTAGACGAACAGCGGCAGCGCGTCGTCGAGCGCAAGCTTCACATTGGAAGGCAGAAGCGAGGCGACCAGCGCGGCACTCGTTTCATCCTCCTGCCAGGCGGCGATCTCGCCCGGCAGATGGGGCAAGCTCTCGACGCGGCTCTGTTCGAAACCCGGCACGATATAGGTTACCGATTTCGGCGTCACCAGCGCGCCGAGCAGCCGTTCGCTCTGGTGCCAGACGAGGCCGGTGAAATAACGCAGGCTCTCGCTGGCGCCGAGCAGGATGCCGCCCAGCCCCTTGTCGTCCAGCGACGCCTGCAGCCGTACAAGGCGCTGCCGCCGTTCGTCGTCGGTAATCTTGGGGACGGGGTGAGACCAGACCATGTCCGCTTCCTTTCGATGTCGCTCGGGTTATATCGCGCTGTAGTCAGTTTGTCGACAGCGATATTTGGCACCTGCAGCCGACCTGCATTCCGCCGTCGTCAATGTCAGCGAAACCGGCTGATGCTATAGGGTTCGATATCGAGGGCAGGCTTCCGGCGTGCGGCGATATCGGCGACCAGCCGGCCGGTCGCGGCCGACTGGGTGAGGCCGAGATGCCCGTGGCCGAAGGCGTAGATGATTGCAGGCGTTGCGCTCGATGGGCCGATCACCGGTAGGCAATCCGGCATGGAGGGACGAAAACCCATCCACTGGCGGCCGCCATCGGTCTTCAGGTCGGGCAGGAAGCTTTTTGCCTTTTTCAGCATCGCCTCCGAGCGCTTGTAGTTCGGCGCCAGTGTCAGCCCGCCGAGCTCGACCGCGCCTCCGACGCGGATGCCGGAGGAAAGCGGCGTCACCACGAAGCCGTGGTCGTTGAAATAAAGTTGGCGATGCAGCGGGAAGGCCCCTTGCGGCAGCGTCGTATTATAGCCGCGCTCGGTTTCGAGCGGCGCATGATCGCCGAGGCCGGTTACGATCTTCTTCGACCAGGCGCCGCCGGCCAGTACGACGGTCTTCGCGTCGAAGATGGCGCCATCCGCCAGGATGACCCTGGCGCCATCGTTTATCGGCTCGATGCGGATGACTTCACCGATCCTCAGCGATGCGCCACGGGACATGGCGTTGCTGAAGAGAGCCTGGGTGAATTCCAGCGGGTCGGAGACCTGCAGGCCGGAAGGGGTGAAGATGCCGTGCCGGAACTGCGGCGCAAGGCCCGGCTGCAGGGCATCGATCTCATTGCGGCCGACTTTCTGGAATTCAAAACCCGCCTTGCGTTTCGCCTGCCAGTCGTCAGCCGCGGCATTGAGGCTCGCCTCGCTGTCGTAGAGGTCGAGCGTGCCCGTCTGTTTGACCATCGCCCGAAGGCCGGTGCGTTCGACCGTTTGCAGCATTTCGCTGCGCGCCATCGGCATCATCCTTGCCTGTACGCCGACCGTGCGCTCATAGGCAGGCCGAGCGCTGGCCCGCCACAGTCGCCACAGCCACGGCACCATGTTGAGTGCATAGGACGGCGGCAGGCTGAGGGGACCGAGCGGATCAAGCAGCCATTTCGGCGCCTTCCACATCATGCCGGGTGCGGCGATCGGGATGATTTCCGGAAAGGCGAGAATGCCGGCATTGCCGCTGCTTGCACCCCGGGCCACCTCCCCGCGCTCGATGATCAGCACCGAGCGGCCGTCTTCCAGCAGGTAATGCGCCGACATCGCGCCGATTATGCCCGAGCCGATGACGACGGCGTCGACCGAAGAGGAATTCATGATTGGTGTCCTGTGAAGGGAATGCGGAAAGTGAGGTCAGGAGACGGCGAGATCGATCGGATGGCCGAGATCGCGGGCGATATAATCCTGGATCTGCCGGACGATCTGTTCCGCATGCTTGATGGCGAGCCTGTCGGACCGCTCGATGTCGCGCGCTTCGATCGCGGCGATCATCTCCTCGTGTTCGTCGACATATTGGCGCGGCAGCCGATCGTCGAAGGTACGATAATAGAGGCGCAGGATGCGGCGGCCCTCGTCGAGCAGCCGGGCGAAGAAGGTGGTGTAATAGGTGTTGCCGGCGAGTTCAGCGATCGCCACGTGGAATTCCCGGTTCGCCTCGATCATCGCGAAGGCGTCGTGGGCGGCAACCGCTGCGGCGAACTCCGCCTGCCGCATGCGGATCTCGCCCATCGCCTGCGGCGTCGCGCGCATGGCGGCACCGCGGGTGGTGACGCGGTACATCAGCGTCAGGGCATCGAAATAGGGAGGCAGCGAGGCGAAATCGATCGTCGCGACGATGGTGTTGCGGTTCGGCAGCGTGGTGACGAGGCCATCGGCGGAAAGCCGCAACAATGCTTCGCGGATCGGGGTGCGCGACATGCCGAAACGCTCCGACAACCGGACCTCGTCGAGCGGACTGCCGGGGGCCAAGGTCATGGCGAGAATTTCCCCGCGCAGGATCGTATAAACGCTCTGCGTCCCGGAGCCACGCGGGCGGGGGATATCCGTTTCTGCAGGTTCGTTCGTCGCCATCATTTAACCGTTCTGCGTCGCAAGCCAATGCGGCAGGACAATTGCACACGTATTGTCGACAGGAAAGCCCACAAGGTGGCAGAACGGATTTGGTGCGGTTTTATCGAGTCGAAGCCTCAGTCGTGGCGATGATCCGCGCTGCGGCCAGCCTGCCGGCGACGATCGCGCCGTCGACATAGCCCGGATAGGACGGGGAGAGTTCCGACGACGCGAAATGGACAGGGGGCACGCCTTCGTTGATGATGTCCTCCGCATATCGGGCATCGAGATCGATGATAACGTCGCTGTAGGCACCGCCGCTCCAGGGATCGTCGACCCAGTCGCGGACATGGATGTCGCGCGGATTGCCGCCTTCGGGGCCAAAAGCTGCGCTTAGCTGCTCGCGGATGAACCCGGTGAACTCCTCGCGGGGCCGCCCATGCCATTGCTGCGCCTCCGGCCCGCCGACGAAGACGATGAGGCCGGCATAGTCATCGTGGCTGGCATCGCAGGCATAGAGGCCCTGGGGTTCGTGCCACATGACGGCGCCGGAAAGCCCGCGCTCGCGCCAGAACGGCTTGTCGTAGCTGACCTGCAGCTTGATCGAAAGTCCGGGCGCCCAGGCGGAAAGCGCCTCCTGCAGCCGGTCGGGAAGTGCGGGCGAAAACGGAAGCCGGCGGATCATCACCGGCGGCAGCGCCAAGATGACGCGTTTCGCGAAGAACCGCCCATCGCCGGCGATGACGGTGACGCTGGTGTCGGAATATTCTATCCCGGTCGCCGGGGTGCCGAGGCGCAGCCGGTCGCCGAGCCTAGCCGCCAGCTGGTCGGCCAGTGCGTGCAGCGTGCCGGGCAGGAACATTTCCATTTCCGAATAGGTATTGGTGATGCGCCGGTCGTTAGAGGCGAGCCAGGTGAAGGCGACCTCCTCCGGCGCGCGGCACCAGAGGCCCTTGATCAGCCGCAGGAAACTTTTCCGCACGTCGGCCGGCACGTCGTCCTGCCGGGCCACCCAATCGGCCACCGTCAGTTTCGCGAGATCCGGATCATCCGGATCGGTGGCGATCATCCGGTCGCGGAGCGCGTCGACCCCCTGCCAGCGCGCATAACCCTGCTGCGGCGGGACCGGCGGCCGGTAGATGGTCTCGCCATCATAGTGCGTCATGACCGGGGTCTTTCCGTTTTCCGCGATGAGCGCTATCAGCTCGCTCATGTCACGGCAGAAGAATTGCCCGCCGGTGTCGATCCGGGTGCCGTCCGGCAGCGTCTCGGACTCGACCTTGCCGCCGACCCTGTCGCGCGCTTCGAGCAGCAGCACGTCGAGCCCTGCCTCGATAAGCTCCAGCGCGGCGCTCAGGCCCGTAAACCCCGCGCCGACGACGATGGCATCCCGCTCAGGCATTCTTTTCTCCGACGATCTTCCTGCCTTTGCCATTACCGCAAGCGTTCGGGCACGTCTATGACGCTGGAGGGGAGTGGCCGGAATCATGCCGCCCCCAGGAATCGTGCCTGAGGGCGGCAAATTGGTATCAGTCGAGCGGCAGGATCAGCACGTCGCGAGCCGGCACCTCGATCTTGCCACCGTCATGGGCGTGTCCGATCGGCCAGACCGCCTTGCCGGCGGCGAGCCGGCCATGGCCTTCGGCGAGCTTGACCTCGGTCGCCTGCGCCAAGCGGCTCGGGTTGACGAGCCAGAGGAAGCTGCCTTTTTCGCCCTTGTGGATACGCGCGAACAGCGCCTTGTTCGACAGGGCCGCATGCGGCGCGCAGCCGCTCCAGCGCAGCAATTCGGCAAAGAAAGCGCCGTTCGCCTTGCCCTGCGACTTGTAATAGGCGACCGACGGATTGGTGCCGATCAGCAGCGTCCGGCCCTTGCCATAAGCGTTCTCGACCACGGCAAGCCGCCCGTCGTCGAAGTTGCCGCGCGCGGTGCCGCCGGCAAGCACATAGGATTGCAGGAAACCGCCGCCATCGACCGCCGTTGCGTCGAGCTTAAAATGGATGCGGTCGCCGATATCCGGCATGAACTCGACCTGATCCTCGCAAGCGCCAAAAACCTTGTCGAGGCCCATGTTCGGCTGAACCTGGCCGACATGGCCGCGGTCGCCGAAATAACCGGGGCAGGCCTCGGCGATCAGCGTGCCGCCATTTTCCACCCAGGCGGCGAGGCGTTTTGCCTGCTCGGCGGTGAACATGATCGGATAGGGGAAATAGAGGCGGTCATAGGCGTCGATATCGTCGATATGCACCCAGTCCGGCTGGACGCCGTTTTCGAGGAAGGCGCGATAGGCCCCCCACATGGCTTCCGGATAGGGTTTTTCCTTGCGGTCGTAATTCAGCAGGTAATCCCATTCCTGCGTCTCGGGAACGACCAGGATGCCGATTTCGCCGCGCACCGGCTTTGCCTCCCAGAGAGCGGCCTGTGCCGGGTCGTTTGCCCATTTCGCCATGTCGCTCTGCAGCTTCGAGCGCGGCGTGCGTGCGCCGTCCATGCCGTAGGCGCCGAAAGCGCCGAAGAGCGGGCCGTCGAGCAGTGGCCGCCAGCGCAGGTTCAGCACGCCGCGGGCGCCGCCCGCAAACGACGTCATGCTCCACAGGCGGATATCCTCGGGCTCGGCGACGCGGCCGTCATCCTTGTCGCGGCCGATCACCTGCGGCTGCAGCCACAGCGGTCCGCCCTGGCGCTCTGCGTGCCAGAAGGGTTTTCCACGGGCGGCTGCGCGGTTGATATCGACGCCGTACCAGTTCTTCCAGGCTTCCGTACCCTTGCGTGCCTGGATCCAGGTGAAGCCATAGATCTCGACCTTGGAGGCGGCCAGCCAGTCATCGCAGCCGTTCGCGGCCATGTTGGGGATGGCACCGGAAATGCCGTGGGCGGCGATGGTGTTTTTCGGATCGACGGCGCGGATCGTGTCGATGCGCCATTGCATCTGGTCGTAGAAATTGTCGCGCTTGAACTGCAGCCAGTCTATGCATTCCGGATAGGGCGCCATGTGGACCGGCGGCTCGACATCCTCCCATTCCGCATAGCTGTAGCGGTGCCAGGCCTTGGCGAGCACTTTCAGCGTGCCGTATTTCTTCTCCAGCCATGTGCGGAAGGCCGATTTGGCGTAGCTGCTGTAATCGACATCGGCGGAATAGTTGCACTCGTTCCAGACGTCGTAGCCGTAGATTGCCGGATGGTCCTTGTAGCGGGTGGCGAGCGCGGTGAGGAACCGGCCGGCCGCTTCCTTCACTTCCGGGCAGTTGAGCGTCAGCGCGCCGGCGCCGCCGCCATTGTTGGAAAAGCCGCCGGTTGCGGCCGAGACGCCCATATAGGAGCCGAGCTTGGTGCCGTCGGCATTGACCTGCAGCGCATCGGCATATTTGCGCACTGCCCAGTCGGGCACCGCATGGATGAGCTCGGCGATGACCGTCTTGATGCCGTTTTGGGCGGCTAAATCCATCTGCCGGTCGTATTCCTCCCAGTCATAGACGCCGGGCGCGGTTTCGATCGCGCTCCACATGAACCAGTGGCGGAAGATGTTGAGGCCGTCTTCGCCTGCCGTCGTGTAGTCGCGCTCCCAGTCCTCGCGGGGCGGATTGGACTTGCGGAAATAGACGGCGCCGTAGGGGAATTGGATATCGTTTTTGAGCATGGTCCTGTCCTTCTTCATCGATGTTCGGACATGGCTCCGCCCTCCGGAGAAAGGCTCCGGTTTGGAAATGGCGTAGATGGTGTCCGGTTAGGTCCGAAAAGCGTTGATCTTAGCGCGGCCCTCCGCCGAGATGGGGCTTCATCCACCCAAGGCCTTCGCTGGTGCCGGCCTTCGGCCTGTATTCGCAGCCGACCCAGCCGTCGTAACCGAGGCGGTCGAGTTCGCGGAGTATGAAATCGTAGTTGATCTCGCCGGTGCCCGGCTCGTTGCGGCCGGGATTGTCGGCGATCTGAACATGGGCGATCCTGTCTTTCAGGCGCGCGAAGGTCGGGATCAGATCGCCCTGCATGACCTGCATGTGGTAGAAATCGTACTGGATGTAGAGATTGTCGGAGCCGACCCTGTCGAGGATGCGTTCCGCATGATCGGTCGTCGACAGGAAGAAGCCGGGAATGTCGCGCAGGTTGATCGGCTCGATCAGCAGCCTGACGCCGGCATCGGCACAGCGCGGTGCGGCGTATTTCAGGTTGTCGACCAACACTTTTTCCAGAGTCTCGACATCAGCCCCCTTCGCCACAAGGCCGGAGATGACGTTCACCTGGCGGCAATCGAGCGCCTTGGCGTAGTCGAGCGCCAGGGCGACGCCGTCGCGGAATTCCTGGATGCGGTCCGGCAGGCAGGCAATGCCGCGCTCGCCGCCGGCCCAGTCTCCCGAAGGCACGTTGAAGAGCGCCTGGACGAGGCCGCCCGCCTTCAATGCATCGACGACCTTTTCCTTCGGCTCGGCATAGGGGCCGAGATATTCGAGCCCGCCGAAACCGTCCTTCGCGGCGGCCGCGAAGCGATCGAGGAAGGGCAGGTCCTGGTAGAGGAAGGAGAGATTGGCGGAGAATTTCGGCACTGGCGCTGTCCTTTAGAGAACGGGTGCGACGAAGCGGTGCCGGTGCAGCATGCGCTTGTCGCGAGGGTCGGGATTGGGAACGGCGGAAATCAGGCTCCTGGTATAGGCCTCCTGTGGCGCCGTGCAGATCTGCTCGGCCTCGCCGAGCTCGACGATCTTGCCGCGATGCATGACGGCGACGCGGTCGCAGAAATAACGCACCACCGAAATGTCGTGCGAGATGAAGATGAAGCTGAGGTTCAGCCGCTGGCGGATATCGAGCAGCAGGTCGAGGATCTGGCTGCGGATCGACACGTCGAGCGCCGACGTCGCCTCGTCGGCGATGATGATGCGTGGATCGAGCGCCAGCGCCCGGGCAATGCCGATGCGTTGCCGCTGGCCGCCGGAAAAGGCATGCGGATAACGTTCCATGCCCATCGGATCGAGCCCGACGAGGCGCATCAGTTCGGCGACGCGTTCCTCGAGCGCCTTGCCCTTGGCGAGACCGTTGATGATCAGCGGGTCACCGATCACTTCCTTGACCGTCATCCGCGGGTTGAGCGAGGCGAACGGATCCTGGAAGACGAGGCGGACCTCCCGGTGGAAGCCGCGCAGCTCCTTCTTGGTCAGGCGGGTGACCTCGACCTCGCTGCCATCCTTGTTGTGGTAGACCACGCTGCCCGTCGTCGGCTCGACGGTGCGCAGGATCAGCCGGCCGAGCGTCGTCTTGCCCGAGCCGCTTTCGCCGACGATGCCGAGGTTTTCGCCGGGATAGAGATCGAAATTGGCGTCGTCGACGGCGCGCAACGAACTTGTCTTGCCGTGCCAGCCGAACGTCTTGCCGAGATTGCGGACCGAAAGGATCGGCCGCAGCGGCTGCGACGACAGGGCCACCGCCGGCACCCTGCTTTCGACATGCCGGGTGAGCTTCACCGTCGAGGCGAGAAGCTGGCGGGTATAGGGATGCTGTGCGTCATGGTAGATCGCGTCGACCGGCCCGCGCTCGACGATATGACCGAAGCGCATGACCGCGACGTCGTCCGCCACTTCGGCGACGATGCCCATGTCGTGGGTGATCAGCAGCATCGCCATGCCGCGCTCCACCTGCAGCCGTTTGATCAGGTCGAGGATTTCGGCCTGGGTGGTGACGTCCAGCGCCGTGGTCGGCTCGTCGGCGATCAGGATATCGGGATTGCCGGCGAGCGCCATGGCGATCATCGCCCGCTGGCGCATGCCGCCGGAAAATTCGAACGTGTAGCGGTCCGCCATCTGGTCCGGATTGGGGATTTCCACCTGGCGCAGCAATTCGACCGTTTTCGCCCGCGCGGCGCGTTTGTCGAGATCGCTGTGCAGGCGAACGGCTTCGGTGATCTGCGAGCCGATCGTGTGGACCGGCGACAGCGAACTCATCGGTTCCTGAAAGATCAGGCCGATCCTGCGGCCGCGGATGGCGCGCATGGCCTGGCCATCCGGATCGAGCCTGGCGATGTTGGTGACCGCGCCGGCGTTGCGCAAAAGGATGCGCCCGCCGACGATGCTGCCGGGCCTGTCGACGATCTGCAGCAAGGAACGGGCAGTGACGCTCTTGCCCGAGCCGCTTTCGCCGACGAGGCAGAGTGTCTGGCCGCGCTTCAGCTCGAAGCTGACATTCTCGACCGCATGCAGGATATGGGTTCTCAACCGGAAATCGATCGAGAGGTTCTCGACGGAGAGGACGACGTCTTCGGCGGGATCGGTCATGGTTACCTCCTCAATTGTCATAAGGGTCGGCGGCATCGCGAAGGCCGTCGCCGAAGAAATTGAAGGACAGCACGGCAACGATCACCGCGAGCGAGGGCCAGATCAGCAGCCATGGCGCGGTTGCCACCGTTCGGATGTTCTGGGCGTCCTGCAACAGCACGCCCCAGCTGACGACCGGCGGTTTCAGGCCGATGCCGAGGAAGGAAAGCGAGGTTTCGGCAACGATCATGGTCGGCACGGCAAGCGTCACGACGGCAAGGATATGGCTCGTCAGCGACGGCAGGATATGGCGGAAGATCAGCCGCTTTTCACTCGAACCGTCGAGCATGGCAGCGGTGACGAAATCCTCGCTGCGAAGGGCGAGGAAACGGCCGCGCACCTCGCGCGCGAGACTGGTCCAGCCGAGCAGCGATACGATGATGGTGATGACGAAATAGACGTTGACCGGCGACCATGTGAGTGGGATCGCCGCTGCGAGGCCGAGCCATAATGGGATGGTCGGCATGGCGCTGACGACCTCGATCATGCGCTGGATCACCGTATCGACCCAGCCGCCGTAAAAGCCCGATATCGAGCCGAGCACGACGCCGAGGACGAGAGACATGACGACGCCAACGAGACCGATCGACATGGAAATCCGGGTGCCGTAGACCAGCCGCGAGAAGACGTCGCGCCCGAGGCGGTCGGCGCCGAGCAGATACATCGGATCGTTCGGATTGATCGGGCCGATCAGGTGGCGATCCATCGGGATCAGCCCCCAGAGTTCATAGCGCGGGCCTTTGACGAACAGGCCGACCGGCACGACCTTGGTATCGTCGACGACGAAGGTGCGGCGCAGCGCCACCTTTTCGATCTCGACCTTGTAGCCCTTCACATGGAAATTGAACTCCGAACTGCCGTCCGGCTTGGTGACGAAGAAGCTCAAGCCCTGCGGCGGCGCATAGGTATATTGCGGCCGAGAGGTCGAAGGCAGGCTGGGCGCCAGGAATTCGGCAAACAGGCCGATCAGATAAAGCATCAGGATGACCATGCCGGCAAACATCGCCACCTTCTGGCGGACCAGCTTGCCCGCGATCAGCTTCCAGGGGCCGACGGTTGCGGTCGAAACGGTCTTGCCGGCTTTGAGCGGACTGATCGAAGGGCCGTCGGCGACGGTGTGGACAGGGCCGGAATAGGTTCCGAATGTCTCGTGCGTGCTCATGCCGCCTCCCTCAATTGAACCGGATGCGCGGATCGAGCAGCGCCAGCAGCAGATCCGATAGCAGCATGCCGACAAGGGTGAGGGCACTCAAAAGCAGGATGAAACTGCCGGCGAGATACATGTCCTGCGACACCAGAGCCCGGAACAGCAGCGGGCCGGCGGTCGGCAGGTTGAGCACGATGGCGGTGATCGTCACGCCGGAGACCAGATGCGGCAGCACCCAGCCGATCGCCGAGACGAACGGGTTGAGGGCGATGCGCACCGGATATTTGAGGATGACCTTGTATTCCGGCAGGCCCTTGGCGCGGGCGGTGATCACATAGGGCTTGTGCAGTTCGTCGGTCAGGTTGGCGCGCAGGACGCGGATCAGCGCCGCCGTCCCTGAGGCGCCGATGATGATGATCGGGATCCACAGATGGGCGAGGAAATCGCCGACCTTGGCAAGGCTCCAGGGGGCCTCGGCAAATTCAGGAGAGTTGAGGCCGCCGACGCTCTGGCCGAGATAGCGGTAGGCGAAATACATCAGCACCAGCGCCAGGATGAAGTTCGGCACGGCAAGCCCGATGAAGCCGAAGAAGGTGAAGACGTGGTCGCTGATCGAATGGCGGCGGACGGCGGAATAGATGCCGATCGGCAGTGCGACGATCCACACGAAGAGCAGGCTCAAAAGCGAGATGACCAGCGTCGAACCCATCCGGCCCCAGATGAGGCCGGAGACGGGCTGGTTCCATTCGAACGAATAACCGAAGTCGCCGCGGCTGACGATGCCCCAGATCCATTTGAGATACTGGATGTAGAAGGGGTCGTCGAAGCCGTAGATTTCCTTCAGCCGCTCGATCTGGGCCGGATCGACCGCCTGGCCGCTGTCGCTCATCGTGGCGATCATCGACGTCAGGTAGTCACCCGGCGGCAGCTGGATGATCAGGAACGATATCAGCGACATGCCGAACAGGGTCGGGATCATGTAGAGCACGCGCTTGAAGATGTAGCCAAGCATCGGAATAGTTCTCCTCCCGTTGAAGGCACCGCGCAGGCGCCACCTTCGGATCTCCATCCGCTACCGGCCCTTTGAGGCCGGCAACGCTCCTCCATTTTAGGCTCCCACCCTATTTCCAGGTGAGATGCAGTACCTCCAGCCGCTCTATTCCCGGCACGTCCACCTCCGCGCGTCCATCCTTCACGCTGAAGCTTGCCGCCCGGTCTGCAACGACGAGCCAGGCTTTCGCCACCGACTTGCCTTCTGGAACTTCCACCGAAACGGTCTGGGCCGCCAGGGGGTAATTTTCGCGTATCGGGCCTTTCATCATCATCGGATTGGTAAGGTTGAAGAGGCTGAGCGCGATCCCCTCGGCGTTTTCCCTGAGCGCGAGGTCAATGACGCCCGGGCCTTTGACGGTGACGCGCGGGGTGTTGCCGAGCGCCCAGTGGACGGCGTTGGACAGAAGCCGGGCGTGATCGACGGCAAACACTTCCCAGAAGATTTCGCCGATATTCCAGGGAATATAGACCGTGCGGCCACCCCTGCCGGTTTCGCAGGCGACGACGGCCGCCCCTTCCGGGTCTTTACGCGGATAGACTTCCTCCATCGGCAGATCCGGGAAGTCGGGCACGTACAGGAAAGGTGTTTCAGCGCCCGCCGCAGGCTCGACATGGATCAGCCTTGTGCCGCCCATGATCCGCTCGGCGCCGTCAAAGCCCTTGTTGACCGGGTGGTCGCCGGACAGTGCCACATAGGTGTTCTTGACGATGCCGCGCGGGCCGGAGACGAATTTCGCCCCAAGCACGTCCGACAGGCCGAATTCGGGCCGGGTCTTGCCGAATTCGTCGCGAAGCGAGGTCTCGTAGGAGGCAACGATGCTGCCGCCGCGCGCTACATAGGCGCGGATCGCCTCGTTCTGCGCATCCGAGAGGCAGGAGGCATTGGCAAGGATGATCACCTTGAAGCGGTCGAGATTATCCCTGATGAGCACCTGATCGGACAGGAGTTCAAAGGGCAGGCGTGCCTCGACCAGGGCGTGATAGACGCCGAGATCGTGTTTCTCCGCGGCGTGGCGTTCTTCCGGCGCCCAGTGGCGCAAGGTCGTCGATGGGTCGATCACGGCGATTTCCGCGGTCGGCGTCATGCTTTCGAGCACCGGCTCGACGGCCGACTGCAGCACGAAAGCCTCGGCAACCGGCTCCACCCAGCGTTTGTCGGGCACCACGCCGTTGAATTTCGTGAACCAGGCGAAAAGCCCATGGGCCGTGCCGTTGTTGATCCACAGCTGCATTTCCTCGCCGGAGGTCACCGCATCCTTCCAGCGGTATTCCTCCTCCGGACCGATCGAGGTGATCAGCACGACGGGGCGATCGGCGAAGGTCGCGCGGATGCGCTTGCCGTTGCGGCCGGCCGACCAGCCGAGCTCCAGCCCCTTGCGACCCTGGTGGTCGACGACGAGGAAGGGGCAATGTTTGGTGATGACGGAGAGATCGAACTCCATCAGCGACGCGCCGCTCATGTTGGGAATGAAGCTCGCATGCGGCCGGATGGCTTTGACCGCATCGTCCCACTGGGCGATCATATCGGTCAGCACCCGGCGGCGCCATTGCAGCCAGGCCTGCCAGGCCGGGTCCTCGGCATCCGCCTTCTTGGGCAGGGCGTAGCCGGACATGTCCTTGAAGCGGCGGGCGCTGTCATCGCTGTAGTCGACACCGTGGCCCTGCCAGCGATTGGCGAAGATCGCGTCGATATCGTATTCGCGGACGATCTCCTTCACCACCTCCGGCATGAACACCGAGTTGTAGTCGCCATAGGCGTTGGCGACCCAGACATCCGGATAGGCCCAGTGGCGGCGCGGCGTGCCGTCGGCATTGATCATCACCCATTCCGGATGAGCCTTGGCCGCATCGTCGTGGATGGCATGCGGATCGACGCGGGCCATGACATGCATGTCGAGCTTGCGGGCCGCATCGACGAGCGCGCCGAAGATGTCCTTGTCGCCCAGATATTGGCTGACGTAGTGATACGGAACCTTGCTTGGATAGTAGGCGATGTAACCGCCGGCGCTGAGGCAGACTGCGTTGGATTTCGTGCGCTTGAAGACGTCGATCCAGAAGGCGGGGTCGTATTTGTCCGGATCGTCCTCGACGAAGGTCAACTGGGTCCAGCGCGTCGCGGTCCTGAACCAGTCCGGGGTCCGCAAGGTATCGGTGTTCTGTCGTCTCGCCTCAAGCATGATAGCGTCCAATCATCGGAAAAGGGGTACCCTCGGCGCCGGCCGGGTGAGACCGGCGCCCGGAAAACATCGGAATGTGCGAGGTCGTCAGACCTTGTAGAACTGCTCCGGCATGGTCGGGGCGGGGGTCGGCCAGCCGAACGAATTCGGCATGGTCTTGGTGATGTTCTTCATGTTGTTCTTGACGATGCCGTAGCCGTCCGGCGGCTGCGAAATGCCGAACACGTAGAAGGTTTCCGCAGCTCCCTGCAGGAGCTGTTTCATGATCTCGCGCTGGCCTGCCTGATCCGAGGTCGCCTTCAGCTTGTCGTAGAGCGCAAGCTGCTTCTTGGTGTCTTCCGGCGGTTCCTCGGCATTGGCGTTCTTCGGATCGAGATACCAGAGCTGCCAGGCCGGGGCATACATCGCGTTGCTGTCGGTCGGCACGTAATAACGCGGATCGAGCATCGCCGCGACGCCGCCATTGGCGCCGAACTGGTGTGCGGTGGCGTCGAAGTCTCGGCCCTGGCGAACGCGGGTTTCCCAGAGGGAACGGTCCATGGTGCGCATCTGCGCATCGATGCCGACCGCCTGGAACATCGGGATGACCAGCTGGAAGAGATCGAGGAAGATCGGGCGTGCCTGGTCGATCTCGAAGATGATCGTCAGCCGCCGACCCTTCTCGTCGAGACGGAAATTCTGGCTGTCGCGTTTCGGGATCAGTTCGTCGAGCATGGCATTGGCCTTGTCGACGCTGTACTCGGTGAACTGCTTGGCAAGCTCTTCGTTATAAAGCGGATCGCCTTCCTTGATCGATGGCTGGGCGGGGGCGCCCTGGCCAACAAGCACTGCGTCGATCAGGGTCTGGCGGTCGAGCGCCGTCGACAGGGCCGCGCGGAACTTCTTGTTGCGGAAGAGCTTTCGCTTCGTCTCGTCATTGTGGTTCAGGTTGAAGATGAAGTTCATCACGTTGGCCTCGGTCGAGGTCAGCGTGTAGAAGTCATAGCCGCCCTGCTTGCGCGCGTCGTAGAGAACCGACTTGTTGTTGGGGGTGGCGATATACTGGTCCATCAGGTCGATTTCGCCCTGCATGCATTTCAACAGCAGCACCTGCGGGTCGGCGACCATCTGGTAGACGATGCGGTCCATGTAAGGCAGCTGGTTGCCCTCGGTATCCACCTTCCAATAGTAGGGATTGCGTTCGGCCACCACCCGCTCGGTGTTTTCGCCCGGCGCGATCGTGAACATCCAGGCGTTGAGGCAGGGCTTCTTCGAGGAATTGAGGAAGAAGGCGTTGTCATCCTGGAAGCCGGAGGCCGACTGGAATGCGGCGATCCAGCTCTGGAAACCGCGCTGCTTGGCCAGCTCGTCCGCCTTCGGATTATAGTCGATATGGAACTGTTCGAGATAGTGTTTGGGGCAGCGGGTGGTGTGGTCCAGGTTGGACCATGCGACCTGCAACGGGAACATACCGTTAGGTTTTTCGAAGATGACCTTGAAGGTCTGCTCGTCGACCACTTCCAGCTTGGCGGGCTTGCCGGCGGTTTTCCAGTGGCCCTGGCTGGTGACGGCGACGCGCTTGTCGGTGAGCACCGTGTCATACCAGAACTTGACGTCGGCCGTGGTGTAGGGATGCCCGTCCGACCATTTCATGCCCTTGCGCAGGCGGATGGTGTAGACGGTCGAGTCTGCGTTGCCTTCGAAGGCTTCCGCGACATTCAGCGTCACGCCGGACCAGTCCGGCGTATAACGCAGCAGCGGTTCATAGGCCTGGTAGCGGAACAGCATGGAGAGCGAACCGCCGCCGACCAGCGCCAGCTTCCAGTCGCCTCCGTATTTCCCGACGCTTTCGACCGGTTTGATGACAAGCGGGTTGGCGGGCAGGCGGTCCTTGACAGGGGGCAGGGCGCCGCTGGCGACCTTGTCCTTCAGGAGGCTTGCTTCCTTGTAGTCGACGGCTAAGGCCGGCAGGGCCGGCAAAATCAAAACGGCCGAGGTCCCGGCCAGAAACGCGCGACGTTTCAGCTTGATCATGAGTGTCTCCTCCACACAGTCCCCGCCGTCACCTATTATTTCCCTTGGGCGTGGATAACGAAAAGTTTGCATTCGAATACTGTTAGGTAAAGTGTTATGTAGTGTTGTTTGGCAAAATTGCGTTTTGCAGTGCAGCAGTGTAGCCACGCGGTAGCTGCAGGGGGATGGGCAATGAAGAGCAGGGGGCGGGTTACCTTACAGACCATCGCGCGCGAGGTCGGCCTTTCGAAATATGCGGTATCCAGATCGTTATCGGGCAAGAGCGGCGTCAGCGAGGAAACCCGCGAGCGGATCCGCGAAACAGCCCTGCGTCTCGGCTATAGCAAGCCCGCCAGCCAGACCACGCCGGGCGATATCGCGGTGGTGTTTCACGATCTCGATCCAGTCAATAGCGAGCTGCACATGCAGATCCAGAACGGGGTTCAGGCAGAGGCGCACAGGCTCGGCATGGCTCTCAGGATGTTATGGACCCACAGCCAGGGCCAGCTTGAAGAACTGGCCCGCACCTGCGCCGGGCTGTTGCTGGTAGGACCGCACGATCGCGAGGCGATCCGCGCCGCGATGGCGACCGGCACTCCGATCATCCGGTTCGGCTGGGTCGATCCGCTGGAGGATGCCGATCAGGTCTCCGGCACCGACCACGAGGCAGGACAGGCGGTGATCCAATACCTGGTGGACCTCGGTCACCGTTCCATTGCCTATGTCCATGGCACACCCGGCTATCGCGGCCGCCGCGAGCGCTTTTATGGCGCCCGCGAAATCGCCGAACGTCACCCGGATGTCACGTTGCACGTCCTGCAGTTCGAGGAGGAGAATGGTTTTGCCGAAACCTATCGCGCACTGAAGGAAGAAGGCGCGCGACCGACCGCCTTCTTCTGCGCACATGACGGCCTGGCGCTTACCGTCGTTTCCGAGCTCCTGGGCCAGGGCTATCGCATTCCCGATGATGTCTCGGTGGTCGGTTTTGGCGATTTTTCGCCGGCAAAGCAGATCTCGCCGGCGCTGACGACGGTACGCATGGAAGGGCAGGAATGCGGAGCCGTCGGCCTGCGGTTGCTGCTCGAGCGGATCGAGAACCCGCGCCAGCCCGGCACCCCCGCGCGCAGGGTCCAGGTCGCATCGAGGATCATCGAGCGCCGCTCCACCGGGCCATGCAGGGACCCGGCGCATCCAAGCGATCGTGCGGCGTCTCGGCAGGAGCCACGCATCGTGCCCGTCTGACGGAGTAGATCGGTGCTCCGGTAGCAGCCCGACTTCGAGGACCTATTTGAGGCTCTTCATATCCACCATGTCCATATCGGAGAAGGACTGGTTGTCACCGGCCATGCTCCAGATGAAGGCGTAGGCGCCGGTGCCGGCACCGCAATGGATCGACCAGGGCGGCGAGAGCACTGCCTGTTCATTGCGGATGATCAGATGGTTTGTCGCCGCCGGACGCCCCATCAGATGAACGACGAAGGCGTTTTCTGGGATCTCGAAATAAAGATAGGCTTCCATCCGCCGGTCATGCAGATGCGCCGGCATGGTGTTCCAGACGCTGCCGGTCTCCAGCCGGGTCAGCCCCATCAGCAGCTGGCAGGTCGGCAGCACCTTCGGATGCAGGTACTGGTAGAGCTTGCGCTTGTTCGATGTGGCACTGTCGCCGAGATTGTTCTCGATCGCATCTGAGCTGCCGACGAACCGCGAGGGTAAGGTGGCGTGCGCCGGTGCAGCGTTGATATAGAATTTCGCTGGCGCTAACGGGTTGTCGCTCTCGAAGAAGATTTCCTTCGTTCCCATGCCGAGATAGAGCCCGTCCATCGGCTGGAGCGCGTAAGTCAGGCCATCGGCGAAGACGCGACCCGATCCGCCGATATTGATGAGGCCAAGCTCGCGACGTTCCAGGAAGGAATCCGCGCCGACAAGTTTCGCCAGCTCGCTGCCGATGCCGATGCTTGTCTGTGTCGGCGTGACACCGGCCACCAGCATGCGGTCGTAGTGGGTATAGACAGCCTGCAATGTCCCCGCGACAAAGAGATCCTCGATCACGAAATTTTCGCGCAGCTCCGCGCTCGTCATACGCTCCGACTGGCTGTAGTGAACGGCATGGCGCGTCCGGACATCGATCGTCATGGTCTGTTTTCTCCTGTTTCTCGGCGCGAGGGCGCTGGGGTAGTGTCTCAGTTTGAACTTCGGCTTTCGACCCGGGAAGTTCGATCCAACCGGGTTGGTTTCCCGTGCGGACGCGGTACACCGCTTCTATCGGGCCTGGATCTTTGTCTGCGTCATGCCCGAACCGCCCGAACGCTCAGCCACCGATCATCGGGCCTTCCGACGTACCGACATACGTCGCTGACGATCCAGCCAGCGTCTGTGAGTGCGGATCGCAGGGCAGGCTCGCGCCAGTAGGTTTCGACGTAGCGCCGAGGCGCTGCAGCTCTGCCGTGTGTGGATGCATCCTCGCCATCACCCTCTCTGACCGAGGCGTGCAGCCGGCCACCGATCCGGGTCGCCTCGGCAAGCCGTTCGAGCACCACGCGCAAATCTTCGCGCGCGACGTGGATCAGGCAGGCACAGGCCCAGATCCCGTCATACGGGGTGCTGGGACGCTGCGGGTCGGCCAGGTCGTCGGTCAGCGGGTCCAGCAGGTCGGCCTCGAAGCCGCTCTCGCGAAGCAGTTCGACGAAGCCTTTCGAAATGTCGGTGCGCCGGACGCTAATCCCCCGCTTCTCAAGCGCAAGGGCGTCTCGCCCGCCACCGCTTCCGATCTCCAGTACCCTGCCCGAGCCACCAAGCCCGGTCACGAACGCATCGATCTCTGTCGCGACCCATTCGGGCATCGCCGCGGCTTCAGCAGCGTACTCCGCCGCGACCGCATCATAGGACCGCACAGTGTCCCTGTCGGTGCTCATCGTAGCGCTCCTCCCTCGAGACAAAGACTCCCACAATGGGCGAGAGCCCGTTGCGCGCTTCACACTTTCGGCAGTTGGTGACAACGCGGGCGTTTTGCTTCCCACCCATAACAGAAGTTCGATCTGAGACACTACCCAGCGCTGCTATCGCTTGACGGCGGCGCTGAGCTCGACCCGGCCCTCCGGCTGCGCAGCCTGGGGCATCATCGATTGCGTGTCCAGCAGCGTTTCCGCATGGGCCATCATCATCGGTCCGACACCCTTGATGTCGTCGGCGCGGATTTCCTCGGAGAGGTAATAACCGACGGTGCCGTCGCGATAGCGGCCGTTGAAGCCCCCGAGACCCGCGACGCAACAGATGTTATGGAGCCTTCGCCGTCCATCGGCATCCTGCCGCAGTTCCTGTGCGACGAGCGATTGCAGGCTCGCTCGACCGGCCTCGGAAACGTCGGCCGGCCCGCCCAACCGCGCGAGCTTCTGGAGGAAATAGGAGAACATCGCCGTTGCCGAGCTTTCCGGGTAGTTCTGCGCCTCTTCCGGCCGGTCGATCACCTGCAGCCAGCGGTGATCCGCGGTGCGAAGGGCGATGATCCGGGACGCCAGCGCCGCGGCGCGGTCGGTCAACTCCCGCCGCGCTGGACCGGCGGGCAGGTTTTCGATGATGTCGACGAAGGCCATCGCCAGCCAGCCGATCGATCTTGCCCAATGGGCCGGCGAAAGGCCGCTTTCCGCATCCGCCCAAGCCTGTTGCCGGGCCTCGTCGTAACCGTGGCGATAAAGATCCGCCTGCCGGTCATGGGTGAGGTCGAGTGCCGTGGTGAACTGCCGGAGCGCCTCCTCGACCATCCGGGGATCGGAAGCTGCCCTGGCATATTCGACCTTGAAGGGCAGCGCCATATAGAGCCCGTCCAGCCAGATCTGATGCGGGTAGCGCAGCTTGTGCCAATAGACGTCGCTGCCGGTGCGCGGATGCGTTTCGAGCTGTCGCGCCAGTGGGGCGGCGGCGTCGAGCCAACGGCGTTCTCCCGTCAGCCGATGGAGAAAGACAAGGGCACGGCCGGGCAGGATGTTGTCGATGTTGAACTCGTCGATCTCGTAGCCGACAAGCCGGCCCTGCGTATCGATCTGGCCGCTCACCAGCCGGATGAGATGATCCAGCCATGGGCGCTCGCCGGTCGCCTCGTAAAGCGCGATCAGGCCGCGATAGAGGCAGCCGTCCTCGTAACACCAAGCGCCGCCTTTGTAATATTGGTAATCGCGGGCGTAAGTCTCGAAATAGTCCTGAAGCATCGGATTTCAGTCTTGAGCTGGATGAATGGAAACCGGAGAAAGTCGCGCAAGGCGGCTGAAAACGGCGTTTTCCGCAATGATCCCGGCATGCCGGAGCGGCAGGAGGAGAGAGGCCATTTCCGGCACTTCGGCCTCGGCATCCGGCGCGAAGGAGACGGTGTAGTCTTCGAAGGCAATATCCCGGATTGCCGCCTCCGGCAGTCCGTAGAAGACGGCGGCGGCCGTTCGCGCGCCGGTAACGGTAACATTCTCGACGGAGATCGAGCTTATGCTCGGCGTTTCCATGGAGACCGGCAGCGGCGACCGGGACTGGACGTAATCGGACCGGCCGTCGGCATCGCAGAAATAGAAGGAATTGACGGCGACCGGGGTCGCCACGTCCTCCATCAGGCTGTCGGTGAGCCGGATGTTGGCGACGGTGCCGCCACGCCCCCGCCGCGTCTTGATGCGCAGTCCGCGGTCCGTGCCCCTGAAGTGGCAGTTCCGGATGGCGATGTCGCTGATGCCGGCGCTCATCTCGCTGCCGATGACGACCGCACCGTGGCCGCGTTCCATCAGGCAGTTCTCGATCCGCACATGCTTGGTCGGGCGGTCGGGACCGCCGAGCGGGCTGCGTTTGCCGGCCTTCAGTGCGATGCAATCGTCGCCGACCGAGATGTGCAGGCCGACAAGACGGATATCGGAGCTGCTCTCGGGGTTGAACCCGTCGGTATTTGGAGAACCTGGATCGTTCTCTATCGTCAGGTCCGCCGCGACAAGCCCCTTGCAGAGGACCGGATGGACCGTCCAGGACGGCGAATTGCGGATAGTGAGGCCGGAAAGCGTGACGTCCTCGCAGGCCGAAAGGAAGACGGTGCGGGGGCGCCGGGCGCCCTGGCGCGTCTCCTTCGGCCATGACCACCAGTCGCCGCGATCACCGCCGCCGTCGATAATGCCGGTGCCGGCGAGATGCAGGTCACGGCAGTCGATCGCATTGATCAGGCTGGCGTAACAGGGCTCGGCCACGCCTTCCCAGGTGCCGAGAATGCGGCCATCCGCATGGCGCGCCGGCAGGATCGGAAAGTCTTGCCTGCTGGCGATCGCCGCAAGCTCCGCGCCGTCTTCGACGAGAAGGGTCATGTCGCTCTTGAGGAAGATCGGACCGCTCAGCCAGCGCCCGGCCGGCATTCTCAGCGTGCCTCCGGGAGCGAGCACCGCAATGGCCCGTTGGATTGTCGGCGCATTGTCCTGTGCATCCGTCGAGGCGCCGAAATCGCGGATGTCGATCAGGGCCGTTTCCTGCCGTGTGACAAATTCGAGCCGGGCTTCGCCTGCATGCAGGTGATAGGTAGCTCCCGACTCAAGGGAAGCGACCGTGAAGACGACTTTCGACGTCGTCCCCTCGGCCACCAACGCGCCATCGAGCCTCCGGACCTGCCAGGCAAGCGCTTCCTCGCGCGTGTGGAGATGCCTTTCGGCATCGACGCGGAAGGTCGCGCTGCGGGGGCCGGTGATCAGGAGTTCGATGGCGACGTCCGTCACGTCCTCAGATCCCCGTCAGCGCCTGGTTGATGCCAGCGATGATCTCGGTCGCGGCATCCTTGGAGGATTGCTGGCCATAGGCGAAGGCTTCGAAATTGGTGTCGAAGACTTCGGTGACGCGCGGATGCTCGTTGAGCGGCGAGACGCCGGGGCTGGTCGGCTCCATCACCCGCTTGTAGGCTTCGATCTGCACCGGCTTGATCTTGCCCTCTTTGGTCAACGTATCGAGCGCTACCTTGCTGGACGGAATGCCGCGCGTGGCGCCCATGATCTTGACCGCTGCCGGATCGTTGAGCAGGCAATTGAGCACCTGGGCCGCGCCCTTCGGGTCCTTGCTGTTCCTGGAGATCGAAAACAGCATGGAGGGTTTGCGGTAGACGCCGTCGGTCTTGGCGCCCTCGATCGTCAACAGCTTCACGGGCGCGAGCTCCTGGCCTTTTTCCATCGGCGTGGCGATCTTGCCGTAGGTGCTGTCCCACTGGTAGGTGCCGGCGATCTGGCCCTTGGCCCATTTCTGGTTTTCATGCAGCGGCGTGTTGCCGCCGGCAGCAACCGTCTTCCAGCTCTCGATAACGCCCTTGTCGACCAGCGTCTTGTAAAATTCCAGGCCTTCGACGAGTTCGGCTTCGCTCCAGGCGACCTTGTTGGTTGCTGGGTCGATCAGGTCCTTGCCGGTCTTCTGGGTGGTGCGCAGGATCACCATGAGGCGGGCATCGAGGGCGGCACCTTCAAAGGGATAAAACTCCTTGCCGAGTTTTTCCTTCATCTTCGGCGCGGCGGCAATCAGCTCTTCCCAGGTCTTCGGGATCGGGATGCCGGCCTTGTCATAGGTGGTCTTGTTGAACATGAAGACGCGGCCGGTGGTGGAGACGGAAATGCCGTTCAGCTTGCCCTTGACGGTGCCGCTGTCGAGATCCGACTTCGACCACTGGCTGAGGTCGATGATGTCCTTGTACTGGTTCAAATCGGCAAAACCGTCGCCGTTCTTGGTGAACAGCGGTAGCCAGGGCCAGTTCACCTGCATGATGTCGGCCTCGGTGCGGCCGGCGAGCTGGGTGGCGATCTTTTCCTGATGGCCTTGGAAGCCGGTGAATTCAGGCGCGATCGTGTGGCCGAACTTGGCGCCGCAAAGTTTCAGGGCCTCCTGGGTTGCGATATGGCGGTCGTCGCTGCCCCACCAGGACATGCGCAGATCCGAAGCGAATGCGGTCGAAAGGCTGGTGGCGGCAAACAAAGCCGCCGTCATGAACATGGTTCTCATTTTGGCTCCTCCCAAGTTGGAACGATGACGTTTCAAATCGCCAGGCTGATGTTTTCCCCGGACTGGCGGTCGAACAGATGGACGCCCTTCGGGTCGGCGGAGAGCCAGACCCAGTCGTCGCGAAGCGCGCCGCGGTCGTAGGACGCGGACGGCACGACGGCGATCAGGCGTTTCGGGCCGATGTCGACATAGAGGTAGACTTCGTGGCCCATGAACTCGATATGGGTAAGCTTGCCCTTGATGGTGCCGGGCGTTTCAGCGGCCGCGATGCGCAAATGCTGCGGGCGGATGCCGAGCGTGACGTGCTCGCTGCGTCCGGAAATCCGTTTGGTGAACTCGTCGCCGAGCGTGATCAGCTGATCTGCGGCTCGCACGCTGTTGTCGCCCTCGAATGTGCCGTCAAGGAAATTCATTTCCGGACTGCCGATGAAGCCGGCGACGAAGGTGTTGGCCGGGCGGCTGTAGAGCGTCACCGGGTCGGCGACCTGCATGATGTGGCCGTCCTTCATGACGCAGATCCGGTCGCCCATGGTCATGGCTTCGGTCTGGTCATGGGTGACGTAGATGACGGTCGCCTGCTGGTTTTCCGCCTTCAGCCGCTTGTGCAGGTCGGTGATGCGCACCCGCATCGAGGCGCGCAGCTTGGCATCGAGATTGGAGAGCGGTTCGTCGAACAGGAAGACCTGCGGTTTCTTGATCAGCGCCCGGCCGACCGCGACGCGCTGCGCCTGGCCGCCGGACAGCTGTTTCGGCAGCCGGTCGAGCAAGGGGTCGATCTCCAGCAGGCCGGCGACATGGCTCGTCGCCTGCTCGATCTCGGCGCTGGGCCGGCGCTTCAGCCGCATGCTGAAGGAGAGGTTCTTGCGCACCTTCATATGCGGATAGAGCGCGTAGTTCTGGAACACCATGGAAATGCCACGGTCACCCGGCGTCTTGTCGTTGACCAGTTCGCCGCCGATGCGGATCTCGCCGCCGGTGATCCGTTCCAGCCCGGCGATCATCCGGAGCGTTGTGGACTTGGCGCAGCCGGAGGGGCCGACCAGCACCATGAACTCGCCATCCTCGACATCGAGATTGATGCCATGCACGGCGCGGAAGGTACCATAGTCTTTTTCGAGGTTTCTCAGTTGAAGACGCGCCATGTGACTATCCTTTGATCCCGCCGGAGGAGATGCCGTCGATGAAATATTTCTGGGCGAGGAAGAAGACCGCGAGAGCCGGCGCCAGCGACAGCACCGACATTGCCAGAACCCGGTTCCATTCGAAGGCTTCCGTCGTGTCGATCGACAGTTTCAGTGCCAGCGAGATCGGGTATTTTTCGACCGAGGAGATGTAGATCAACGGACCAAGGAAGTCGTTCATCGTCCACATGAACTGGAACAGGCAGACCGAGATCAGCGCCGGCATCAGAAGCGGCACGACGATGAAGATCAGCGTCTGGATGGTATTGGCCCCGTCGACGCGGGCAGCCTCCTCCATGTCGCGCGGGATGGCGCGCAGGAACTGCACCAGCATGAAGACGAAGAAGGCATCGCCCGCCAGCGCGGAAGGCACCCAGAGCGGCAGATAGCTGTCGAGCCAGCCGAGATCGCGGAAGATCAGGTATTGCGGTATGCGGGTGACGACGTTCGGCAAAAGCAGCGTCGCGATCAGCGCGGAAAACAGCACTTTCTTGAACGGGAAATCGAAGCGGGCGAAGCCGTAGGCGACCGCCGTGCAGGAAATCGCCGTGCCGATCACCTTCGGGATGACGATCCACAGCGTGTTGATGAAGAACGTGCCAAAGGAATAGGGCGTCGAGGTCTTCCAGCCCCTGATATAACCATCGAGCGTCGGGTGTTCCGGCCAGAAGCCGGGATTGGAGAAGATCTCCGAATTGGTCTTGAACGATGCGCCGATCAGCCAGATCAGCGGATAGAGCATAAGCAACCCGACCACGGTCAGCAGGGCGTAACGCAGCACGGCATTGAAGCGGTGGCGGCGCGTTTCGCGGCTGCGGACGACGTCGACGTCGCGGGCGGCTGCGGAGTCCTGGGAGAGGATGTGATCGGTCATGGTCAGCTCCTCTTGTCGCCGGCGTAATAGACCCAGTGGCGCGAAGACCAGAAGGCGATGAGGGTGAGGGCCATGATGATCAGGAACAGGACCCAGGCGATCGCCGAGGCATAACCCATGTCGAAGCGCTTGAAGGCCTCGTCATAGATGTAGATCGGCAGGAGATAGGTGGATTTCAAAGGCCCCCCTTGGGTGATGATGTAGGGTCCGTTGAACTCCTGGAAGGCCTGGACCATCTGCATGATCAGGTTGAAGAAGATCACCGGCGTGATCAGCGGCAGGGTGATGTAGACGAAGCTTGTCCATTTGCCGGCGCCGTCGATCGAGGCCGCCTCGTAGAGCGTCTTGTCGATGCTCTGCAGGGCCGCGAGGAAGATCACCATGGCCGAGCCGAACTGCCAGAGGCGCAGCAGCGTGATCGTGAACAGCGCATTGGTGGGATCGCCGAACCAGTTGACCGGCTCGAAGCCGATGAGCTGCAGGCCCATGTTGACGAGGCCGACATCGGCGAAGATGTAGCGCCACAGGACGGCGATGGCGATCGAGCCGCCGAGGATCGACGGCACGTAATAGGCCGTCCGGAACACGTTGATGAACTTCAGCTTGTAATTGAGGATCACGGCCATGAAGAGCGCGAAGACGAGCTTCAGCGGCACCGTCGTGAACACGTAGACCAGCGTCACCCACAGCGATTTGCGGAACGTCCGGTCGTTGGTGAACAGCCTTATATAGTTCTGCAGGCCGGTGAAGACCGGCTCGTTCATCAGATTGTAGTTGGTGAAGCTCAGATAAAGCGACGCGAGGAAGGGGAGCGCCGTGAACACCAGCAGTCCAATGATGAAGGGCGACAGGTAGAACAGCCCCAGAAACTTGTTGTCGCCGCTCATGCCGGCTGCCCCAGTCCGGCCGGCGCTTCCGGCAGGCGCAGCATCTGGCCGGCATGCACGGTGACGGTTCCCTCACAGGCAAAGTCGCCCATGGATTTCGTCGCGCAGTTGAGCGAACCGCCGCCGATAGAGGCGACGTTGAACGAAGAGACACTTGCTATATTGTGCATCGCGACCTCTGGCTCTTCTATCTGCGGACACGCCTGATCCATCAGGCTTCCGCAATTGAAGCGCCATTTCCTCCCATTAATGTCTCAGGCGTGTTGAGTTCTCAGCTCCCTGGCTGATATTCTCACTTTGCCAGTCAGATCAAATCGACGAATTCGGGGAAAAGGATGGAGAAAACCGAAGGTAGCATTCTGTCTGCCATTCCGATGAATGCGATGGCGTTGACGCTGACGCGTTCAACCATAAGGATGCAGCACTCGCATACCTGGGGCGTGGACAAATCGAACAGCGTGCACGACCTGATCATCTGCCTGACGGGCTCGGCTCGTTATGAGGTCGGGAGCGAGACGATCGACATGGCGCCGGGCAGGGCAATGCTGCTGCCGGCGAATACCTGGTTTTCCGGCCATTCGACCTCGATGGAGGCCTATACCGGCATCGCCCAGCATTTTACCCTCGACCTCTTCGGGCGGCTCGACCTGATCGCTCAGATGAACCTGAAACATGCCGTCACGCTCGCCCGGTGGGAGATGATGGAGCCGCTGACGCGCTACTACCACGACAACGCGCCGCCCTATTCGACGACGCTCCTCCAGCACCATCTTTTCATGTTCCTGTTGATCGAATTCATCGAACAGGCCCATATTGGCTGGAAGGAGCAGTCGGTCGGCAATGTCAACAATCCGGATGCGCTGTCCTTTTCGGTCATGGTGGCCGCCAGCCAGATCGCCGCCGATCCGCTGGGCGAGGAGATCGTCGAAAGAACGATCAGTTCGGCGCCCTACAATCCGGATTATTTCAAGCGGGAGTTCAAGAAGCGGGTCGGCTGGACGCCCGACAAGTTCCAGGAATTCAAACGGATGGAGCGAGCGATGGGCCTGATGGCCGGCGGCTGCACGGTGAAACGCGCTGCCGAGCTTTCAGGCTATACGGACGCCTATTATTTCTCCCGCATGTTCAAGCGCTATATCGGCATCAGCCCGCAGGGTTATCAGCAGTCCGAAAAGCGCAGCCGCGAGGGTGCTTTCCCAAGAGGCGAGGAGGATGGCCAGTTGATCTATCCGCTGACGCGCTGATGATGGCCCAAACATAAATCAGTCATCTGCGAAAGTTTGACGATCGATTGCGACGGCGTTTTCCGCAGTGCGAAGCTTTGCCTCATCCCGAGGACTGAATTGGCTGGAGCTTTCGGAAGACGACTATCCTACTCCTTAACGGAAGCGCGGATCGAGAGCGTCGCGGAGACCGTCGCCGAGGAGGTTGAAGGACAGCACCGTCATGAAGATCGCCATGCCAGGCCAGAGCGCCATCCACGGTGCGTTGGTGAGGAAGCGCTGCGCCGAGTTGAGCATCGAGCCCCAGGAGGGGGCGGGCGGCTGCAGGCCGAGGCCGAGGAAGGACATGCTGGCCTCCGCGATGATCGCGGATGCGATGGTCAGCGTCGCCTGAACCATCAGCTGCGGCAGGATGTTCGGCAGGATATGCCGGACCGCGATGCGCCATTGCGGATTGCCGACAGCACTTGCCGCTTCCACATATTCCTCCGCCTTGATCGACAAAACCTGGCCGCGCGTCAGGCGAATGAACAGCGGCATGGCCGTGATACCAATCGCCAGCATCGCATTGGTGAGGCTTGGGCCGAGAAAGGCGGCGAATGCGATCGCCAGGATCAGGAACGGGCAGGCGAGCATGGCGTCGGTGAAACGGCTGATCAGCCCGTCGATGAGGCCACCGAGGAAACCTGCTGCAAGTCCGAGCGGCACGCCGATCGCCATGGCGATGCCGACCGAGGTGAGGCCGGCCATCAGCGAGGCGCGTGCGCCCCAGATGATGCGCGAAAGCATGTCGCGGCCGGCCTCGTCCGTGCCCATCCAGTGGAGGGCGGACGGCGCCTTGCGGACCGCCGTCCAGCTCTGGGCGGCCGGATCATAGGGTGCCAGAAGCGGCGCGAAGGCCGCCACGAACACCATGATCAGCACCACGATCAGGCCGACGAGGGCGCTCTTGCGCTTCGAGAGCCGCCGCCACAACCGTCCCCGGAAGAAGGCCGAGACGAGATTGATCGATGTCTTGGGTTCGGAAATCGTCAGCACGGTCAGCTTCTCAGTCGGGGGTTGACGAGGATGTATCCGATGTCAGCCAGCAGGTTGAGGATGATGTAGAAGATCGACGTGACCAGCACGACGCCTTGCACCACGGGATAATCGCGGGTGAAAACCGCATCGACAATCAGCTTGCCGAAGCCGGGGATCGTGAAGATCTGTTCGGTCAGCACCGCACCGGAGAGCAGAGCGCCGAATTCCAGCGCGCCGAGCGTGATGATCGGCGTCAGCGCGTTGCGCATGGCATGCTTGAACACCACGACCCACTCGCTGAGGCCCTTGGCGCGGGCGGTGCGGACATAATCGCTTTCCAGCGCCTGCAGCATGGCGCTGCGGGTATGGCGCATGATGACGCCGGCAATCGCCGATCCCAGCACGAAGGCCGGCATGATCGTCGTCGAGAGGTTCATCCTCCAGTCTTCCCAGGGACTGACGAAGCCGGATGCGGGCAGCCAGCCGAGATAGACCGAGAAGAACATGATCAGCATGATGCCGAGCCAGAAGTTCGGCACCGAAATGCCGGCGAGCGACACGACATTGGTCATGTAGTCGATGGTGGTATTCTGGCGCAGCGCCGAGATGACGCCGCCGGCAATGCCCAGCACAAGCGCTACGACGATGCCCATCACGGCGAGCTGCAGGGTCACCGGCAGCTTGAGGAGGATGAGGTCGAGGACCGGCCGGTTATGGCGCATGGATTCGCCGAGATCGCCGGTCAGCACACCTTTGACCCAGAAGATGTACTGGACGAAGACCGGCTGATCGAGATGGTACTGTTCCCGGATGGCGGCAAGCGTTGCCTCGTCCGGGTTGTCGCCGGCAAGCACCAGCGCCGGATCGCCCGGCAGGAGATGTTGGAGCGAAAAGATGATCAGCGACAGGAGAATGACCGTCGGGATGAGCTGCAGCAGGCGGCGGGCGAGAAGCGAGGACATGGCTTAGCTCTCCGTTGCCGTTAGTGCCGGACGCGCGGCCATCGCCTCGAAGGCTGCGAACAGCTTTTCGAGTTTCGGATTGCGCGGCTCGCGGATATGGTCGGCATCCTGCGCCGGCAGCTCGTGCCAGAAGGCGCAGGCATTGGCGTGGCCGTTCGGCTCGATATCGAGCGCCATGCTGACTGTCTGGCATTCCGGACGCGCATGCGGACAGCGCGTGTGCAGCCGACAGCCTGGCGGCGGAGCGATCGGGCTTGGCAGGTCGCCGTGTAGGCGTGCGGCGCGGGACCGGTGCTGGCTCGGCGGTGCGGCGACCGGAATGGCCGACAGCAGCGCGCGCGTATAGGGATGGCGGGGCGTCGAGAAGATCATCTCGGCGGTGCCGAGCTCGACCACCTTGCCGAGATACATGACCGCGACGCGGTCGGCGATGTGCTTCACTACGCCGAGATCATGGCTGATGAACACGAAAGCGAGACCAAGCCGCTTCTGCAGATCCTTCAGAAGATTGAGGACCTGCGCCTGGATCGATACGTCGAGCGCGGACACCGCCTCGTCGCAGATGATCGCTTTCGGCTCGGAGGCAAGCGCACGTGCGATCACCACGCGCTGGCGCTGGCCGCCGGAAAATTCGTGCGGATAACGGTTCGCCTGTTCCGGACGCAGGCCGACCATTTCCAGGAGCTCGGCGACGCGTTTGGGGCGCTGGCCGGCGGGTACGATGTTGTGCAGCATCAGCGGCTCGGCAATCGTCTGGGCGATCGTCATGCGCGGATTGAGCGATGCATAGGGATCCTGGAAGATCAGCTGCACATGGCGGCGCTGCTCGCGCATCACGGCATGGCTGACATTGGTGACGTTGTGACCGTCGATGAAGACTTCGCCGGAAGTCGGCTTGATCAGCCGGATCAGCATGCGGCCAAGGGTGGATTTGCCGCAGCCCGACTCGCCGACGACGGCAAGGGTTTCACCGGGCATCAGGGAAAAAGTCACGTCGTCCACTGCGCCGACCTCAGCCAGCGGCCGCCCGAAGACGGTGCGCTTGACGACGAATTTCTTTCCAAGACCACGGACCTCGATGATCGGCGTGCCGGCGGGAGAGGAGGAAACCGGCTTGATCATGGGACGAGGTCCTCCATGGGCGCGCGCCAACAGCGGCTGAAATGCCCCGGAGACACTTCCATCAGGTCGGGCATTTCGGCGCATTTGGTGATGCGGAAGGGACAGCGGGCCTGGAAACGACAGCCCTTGGGCGGGTTGGCCATGTCTGGCACGGTGCCGGTGATCGCCACCAGGCTCTCTCGCTTTTCATCAAGACGCGGCAACGAGCCGAGCAGGCCGATCGTGTAGGGGTGCTCGGGAAATGTGAAGAGCTGTTCGACCGAACACTGTTCGACCACTTGGCCGGCATACATGACGATCACGTCGTCGCAGGCTTCGGCGACGACGCCGAGATCGTGGGTGATGAGGACGATGGCGGTTCCGGTCTTTTCCTGCAGCTCGCGCATCAGCTCGAGTACCTGCGCCTGGATGGTGACATCCAGCGCCGTGGTCGGCTCGTCGGCGATCAGCAGTTCCGGATCGCAGGCGAGCGCCATGGCGATCATCACGCGCTGGCGCATGCCACCGGAAAGATTGTGCGGATATTGGTGATAGCGGGTCTCGGGCGAGGGAATGCGCACCAGCCGGAGCATGGCGATGGCGCGTTCGGTCGCCTCCTTCTTGGAAATCGGGCGGTGGCGCAGGATGACTTCGTTGATCTGCTCGCCGACCGTATAGGACGGGTTGAGCGAGGTCATCGGCTCCTGGAAGATCATCGCCAGCCGGTTGCCGCGCAAGGACCGCATCGCGCTCTTAGTCTCGTCGAGCAGTTGGCGCCCGTCGAAATTGACCTTGCCGGAAATGCGCGCGGAGTGTTCGGGCAGAAGCCGCATGACGGCAAGCGAGGTGACGCTCTTGCCGGAGCCGGACTCGCCGACGATCGCAAGGGTGCGGCCCTTCCGGACGGTGAAACTGACGCCGTCGACCGCGGTGACGGTCCGCGCGTCGCCTTCGAAGGCGACACGCAGGTCTGTGACTTCCAATACGGGCGTAACGGCATCGTCAGCCCGAACGGATCGGGCTGACGGGTTGCTGAGGATATCTTGAGACGTGCTCATCGAAGCTCGATTGCCAACTTATTTCTTACGGCTGACGCCGGTCAGACGGATGATGCCGTCCGGGGCAGGCTTCAGGCCGGTGATGTTGGAATTGTGCGCGAAGATCCACTGCGAGTGATAGAGATAGACGAGCGGTAGGTCCTTGAGAAGGATCGCGATCGCCTTGCTGTACTCGACCTTGCGGGCATTCATATCTCCGATGGCGCGCGCCTTGGTGAGGATCGTATCCAGCTCCTTGTTGCAGTAATGCGCATCGTTGCCGGCTGCGCCGCAGGCAAGCATCGGCGTGATGTTGAGATCCGGGTCTACACGGCCGCTCCAGCCGACGAGATGGGACTCGAACTTGCCCTGGCGGGCAATGTCGAGCAGCGTCATCAGTTCGGTCGGCTTGATCGACACCTTGATGCCGATTTCGGCGACCATGGCCTGGATGAGCTGGGCGACCTGCTGGCGCTCGGCATCGGTCGGAACCAGGAGTTCCAGATCGACCGCCTTGACGCCGGCTTCGGCCATCTTCTTCTTGGCGGCGCCGAGGTCACGGGCCGGAACCGGGAAGTTCTTGTCGTAATAGGGGCTGGCGGGCGGGAAGGGCTGGTTGCCGGTGGTGAACTGGCCCTCGAACACGACGTTGTTGATCGCGTCGCGGTCGATCGCCAGGCTGAAGGCTTCGCGGATCGCGGCCTTCTTGCCGGCGTCGAGGTCGGCGCCTTCGCCGGTGATGTCGAAGGTGATGCCGTAGTAACCGAGACCGACGACCGGAGCGACGGCGAGGGCCTTGTCGGCCTTGACGGCTTCGACGTCGGTGGCGGCGAGACGTTCGATCAGGTCGAGCTGGCCCGAACGCAGGTTGAGAAGGCGGACGTTGGAGTCCGGCATGCCACGATAGACGAGCTGGTCGAAATGGTACTGGTCGGCATTGTAGTACTTGTCGAACTTGGCCAGCACGATACGGTCCTGGGTAACACGTTCGACGAACTTGTACGGGCCGGAGCAGACCGGGGCGTCGGTGAACTTTTCGCCGAGCGCTTCAGCGGCCTTGGGGCTCACGATCATGCCGGCGCGGTCGCTGAGGGCGGCCAGAAGCGGAACCGACGGTTCCTTGAGGTTGATCTTGACGGTCAAAGGATCGACCACGTCGACGCTGCTGACGGCGCTGATTTCCGCCTTGCGGCGGGAGATCTTCATGGTGAGTTCGCGGTCAAGATTGTACTTGATCGCGGCGGCATCCATCTTGGTGCCGTCGTGGAAAACCACGTCGTTGCGCAGCTTGAGCGTTAGCGCGGTGCTGTCGGCGTTCCATTCCCAGCTGGTCGCCAGCATGGGGACGATCTTGCCTTCGGTGTCGATGTCGACGATCTTGTCGCAGAGCGACTGAAGCACGTGGCGGCCAACGAAGCTCCAGTTGGAAACCGGGTCGAGCGTATCGGGATCGTCCTGCAGGCCGATCTTGAGGACGGACTGGGCAGCGGCGGGGGCGGCGAGTGCCGTCATGCCGCTCAGCGCCAGGCCGGCTGCGAGTGCGAGATAAAGTGGTTTCATCAACATTCCCTCTCTTGTTTTAAACTCGAATTCGAAGATCAGCGCGCGACCGCGTATCCCTGCACACCGCGCGGATTGGAGCCGGCCTTGATCAGCTGGGTATCTCCATCCATCTCGCGGGCGACGGCGGCCAGCCGGCCTTCCGACCAGGCATCGCTGATGGTGATCTTGTGGCCCCGTGCCGCCAGTTCCTCGCGCACCGCTTCCGGGAAGCGCGCTTCGAGCGTCACCGCCCCGAAGCTGATCTCGCGCGGCCAGAAGGAGCTCGGCAGGTGGTCAGTATGGAAGGACGGCGCGTCGATCGCCTCCTGAAGGTTCATGCCCTTGTGGACGTGGCGCAGGAACATGATCAGCTGCCACTGATCCTGCTGGTCGCCGCCGGGCGTGCCGAAGGCCATGTAGGGCTTGCCGTTGCGGAAGGCCGTCGACGGTGTCAATGTGGTGCGCGGGCGCACCGACGGCATCATCGTGGAGTTGAAACCCTCCTCGAGCCAGAACATCTGGCCGCGGGTCGTCAGGCTGAATCCCAAGCCCGGAATGACCGGGCTCGACTGGAACCAGCCGCCGGACGGCGTCGCCGAAACCATGTTGCCCCATCTGTCGACGGCGCTGACCTGCACGGTATCGCCGCGCTGGGCGCCTTCGCGGGTCAGCGTCGGCTCGCCTTCACGATCGTTCGGCAGTTTGTGTTCGCGCGCCACGGTTGGCTCGCCGCCGCCGAGACCCGGCTGCGTGATGGTACCGACGGCGCGAAGCGGCGGCACATTGGGATTGCGCCCATCGGGCGCTCCGGGGCGGATTTCCATCGAGGCGGTGCTGCCGATCAGCGCACGGCGGATATCGGCGTAACCGGAAGACAGGAGGGTCTTCATCGGTACGTCCGGATTGTCACCGTACCAGCTGTCGCGATCGGCCATGGCAAGCTTGGTCGTTTCGACGATGAGATGGATGAAATCCGGGCTCATCGTGTCGAGATCGGCGATGTTGGTGCCTTTCAGGATCTGCAGCATCTGCAGGAGCACCGGGCCTTGCGACCACGGTCCGCATTTGAAGACCTCGTAGTCGCCATAGGTCACCGAGACGGGCTTTTCGATCAGCGGCTTGTAGTCGGCCATGTCCTGGGCTGTGATCAGGCCCTTGTGGTGGCGGCCCGAAACGTCCCAGACGTTTTCGGTGGCGCAGAATTCCTCGATCCGCTCGGTGATCGGGCCGCGATACCAGAAATTGAGCGCCGCATCGATGCGCGCTTCGCGGTTCTTGGCAGACTTGGTCTGGTCGATGATGCGCTGATAGACGTCGGCGATCTGCGGATTGCGGAACAGCTTGCCGGATTGCGGTGCTACGCCGCCGGGCAGGTAGACTTCCGCCGAGCTCGGCCAGTGGGTTTCGAAGAGTTCGCGCATGGAAGCGATCGTATTGGCGATGCGCGGCACCAGCGGGTGGCCAGTGCGGGCATAATAGATCGCCGGCGCTAGCACGTCTTCGAGTTCGGCCGTGCCGTAGTCGCGCAGCAGCGTCAGCCAGGCACCGAAGGCGCCGGGAATGCAGGCCGGCAGCAGGCCGGTGCCGGGAATGATGTCGAGGCCGAGATCCTTGAAATACCGGACCGTCGCTTTGGCAGGCGAGGGGCCTTGGCCGGAAATCACGGTCGGCGCCTCGGCGCCGGCCGGCGTGACGATGATCGGGACTTCACCGGCAGGGCCGTTCAAATGCGGTTCGACGACCTGCAGGACGAAACCGGTGGCGACCGCCGCGTCGAAAGCCGTGAAGCCCCTTTCGAGAATGGACATGCCGACGGCCGAGGCCAACCAATGGGTGGACGACACGGCGCCAAATGTGCCTCTGAGTTCCGGTCGCGTCGTGAAGGTCATATCGATTCCCAATCTCTCATCCAGCACGACCTGCGCGCAAACCGCCTCCATGCTGGAGACTTGTCGACAAGTCAAAGTCATAGAGGCTGGATTATGTACATGCCAACGCTGCAGTCAGCCGCAGGCGCCAACATGTGGCCACTCCCTGTGGACATATTGTATATTCTCTGCCCACAATGCAAGTGCATTGTGTAACCTACTCATGCTCGCATAATTGAAAGGCGCCTGGCTCTGAGGGGCGCTGCTTGGGAAAACAAAGAGATGCTGGACACACCTGCCCCGGGAAAGAAAATTCGCAGCGACGCGATTGCCGAACAGCTTGAAGAGGCGGTGATCAACGGCGAGATCGCCGCGGGATCGCGCCTCGACGAAACCTCCATCGCCGCCCAGTTCAACGTCTCGCGCACGCCGGTGCGGGAAGCGTTGCATATTCTGTGCGGGCGCGGGCTTGCCGAGCGCGAGCCTTACAAGGGCGTGATCGTGACGCAGATCTCGGCCGAGCGGATCGACGAGATGTTCGAGGCCATGGCCGAACTCGAAGCCACCTGCGGGCGCCTTGCCTCCCATCGGATGACGATGAGCGAGCGCGCCGAGCTCGAAAGCCTACACCGGGAGATGAATGCGCTTGCCGAAGAGGGCGATCACGCTGGCTACAACGAGATCAATACCCGTTTCCACAGCCTTCTGTTCCAGGGCAGCCACAACAGCGACCTGATCGCCGCGGCACAGACATTGCGGCTGAAGCTCGCGCCGTTCCGCAAATACCAGCTGAAAGACAAGGGACGCCTGAAGCGTTCCTGCAGCGAGCACCAGCAGATCGTCGACGCGATCCTCGATCAAGATGCCAAGGCGGTGGAAAACGCGCTTCGCCGGCATCTCGTCTCGGCGGCACAGGAAGTTCTCGTCAAACGGCAGCGGCAGGAAGACGACGCCGTCGCCAAGATCAATCTTCTTGGAAAGGCATGAATTACCGAATGTCCAATACAGATCAAGACGTCATCCGCACCGTCATTGCCGACATGCAGGCGGCCTGGAACCGGGCCGATTTCCATGGCTACATGGCCGGGTTCGCCAATCCCGACGTCATCTTCGTCTCGCGCGGTCGTATACAAAAGGACTGGCAGGCGACGCTCGAGCATTATATCGCCGATTACGGCGGGTCTCCGGGCTCGCAAGGCGAGCTCGCCTTCACCAACATCCGCATCGAAATGCTGGCGCCGGATGCGGCCCAGCTGATCAGCGACTACAAGCTGGTCCGGCCGGCCGGCAACCAGACCGGTGTCAACACCCGGCTGATGCGCAAGCGCGACGGCAAATGGGTGATCGCGCTCAACCACGTCTCGCAGATCGAGAGATAGGCCGGACCTGAGGTCCGATATCCCGGAGTTTGAGGCAGGCCCGGCGCGGGAGGTTTTTCTGCGCCGGGCTGTCGTCTCTCAGGACTTATTCGCCCGCCTGCCTGGCCGCACGTTCGATGACGTCGGCGACCTTCTCCGGCTGGGAGGCGAAGACGGCATGGCTTGCTTTGATTTCGATGATGTCGCTGCCGGCTCGCCGCGCCATGTCCCTTTCCAGTTCCGGGTTGATGGAGCGGTCTTCGGTGGCGACGATCGACCAGCTCTCCTTGGCGTGCCAGGCCGGATCGCCGACCTTGGCCGAGAAAGCCTCCTTGGCGGCAAACACCTGGGATCTCGCAAGGAACCGTGCTTCGTCCTTCGGCAGGTCCGCGGCGAAATCGCCGGGGAATGCGGCGGAGTCGATATAGAGATATTTGCCGTCCTTCGTCTCGCGGATGTTCATGCCGCCGGCCGGCTTGGAGCTTGCGAGGCCGAGCAGGCTTTCGCCCTTGTCGGGCTGGAACGCCGCCACGTAGACGAGGCCTGCGACATGCGGGCTGTGGCCGGCTTCGGTGATCACCATGCCGCCATAGCTGTGGCCGACGAGCAGGGTCGGGCCGTCCTGCAGGTCCAGCACCCGGTTCGTCGCGGCGATATCGTCGGCAAGCGAGGTGATCGGCTGCTGGACGATCGTGACGTTGAAGCCGCGCTTTTCGAGGATTTCGGTCGCCTTGCGCCAGGTCGAGCCGTCAGCCAGCGCGCCGTGGACGATAACGATGTTCTTGACCTCGGCGGCCTGTGCGGCGAAGGCGATGACGCTGATGGCGAGGGCAAGTGCGAAGGTGGAGATACGTCTTTTCATGAGCTTAATTCCTGTTGGTTGATATAGGATTGGGTTGGGATGAGGTTTCAGCCGAAGGTGAAGGCGTAGGCTTCGACGCCGGGATCGAGGAAGCGGATCTCGAAATTGCGCGCCTCGACATCGCCGGCCTGGCGGACGAGTTGGTAGAGTTTGGTCGTGGTCACCGTGCCGTTGCCATCCGCGTCGATATCAGCGCCGTGGTCTGTTCCCGGAACTTTGCCGTCGATCGTCACCTGGAAGCGGACCGGCTTGCCGGCGGTGGCGGGACCGAGCACGAGATGCAGGTCGCGGGCGCTGAACCGGTAGGCGATGCCGCCGCCCGGCTGGCCGAGCGTTGCCTGTTCCGCGCCGACGGTCCAGGTGCCGGAGAGGCCCCATTCGTTGAGGCTGGGCTCCTCGATCGAATAGTCGCGGGCGGCGTCGGCGAGCAGGGTTTCCCGGGAGGCGAAGTTGGTCGCGCGCTTGTAGCCGAGATAGGTTTCGCCGGAACGGACATTGCGCAGGTCCGGGCTTGTTTCGGCGCCTTTGGCGTCCGGCACCACCGGTGCGGTGGCAGCCGTCTCGCTGCCGGCTTCGCGCAGCAGGTCCTGGATGGCCTGCTCGGACTGCCGGTAATTGCCTTCGCCGAAGTGATGGTAGCGGATCTGGCCCCTGGCATCGATCAGATATTGGGCGGGCCAATAGCTGTTTTCGAAGGCGCGCCAGATCTTGTAGTCGTTGTCGATTGCGATCGGGTAGCCGATCTTGAAGTCGCCGACGGCCTTTTTGACATTGTCGATCTTCTTCTCGAAGGCGAATTCCGGGGCATGCACGCCGATCACCACGAGGCCTTGATCCTTGTACTTTTCGGCCCAGGCGCGGACGTAAGGCACGGTGCGGATGCAGTTGATGCAGGAATAGGTCCAGAAATCGACGAGCACGACCTTGCCGCGGAGCTGTTCAGCCGTCAGCGGGGCAGAGTTCAGCCACTCGACCGCGCCGTCGAGCGAAGGCGCACGGCCTTCGACCGGCAGGTTACTGCGGAACGGCCGGGTGGTATCGGCTGCCGTGATCATCATGCCATTGCTGGCGATTTCCGATGGCGAACCGGCCGATGGCTTTGCGTGGAGCCTGTCGAGTACGGCCTGTTCGAAGGAGGCGGTGCTGGCATAGGAGAGACGGGCGAGCAGGCCGGTATCGAGGCCGAGCGCGATGGCCGCGACGCCGGCAAGCACGGCGGCACCCAAGACCTGGCGGATCCGTTCGCTGACACCGAGCGAACGCTTCATCCCGGCAAAGATGTTTCCGCCGACGATGAGCGCAACGGCGAGGGAAGTTGCCGCGCCGGCCGCATAGGCAGCGAGCAGGAATGTCGTTTCAAGGTTCGCGCCCTGCAGCGCGGCACCGGTCAGGACGAGTCCGAGAATGGGGCCGGCGCAAGGCGCCCAGAGCAGGCCGGTCGCCATGCCGAGGACGAATGAACTCGCTGCGGTCGGCACCGAACCGGGTTTGCCCGAGGCATTCATGAGCTTGTTGCCGAAATCGACGACCGGCCGGGTGACGAAGCTTGCGACGCGCGGCGAGAGGAGACTGACGCCGAAAATTGCAAGCAGGATGATGGCGGCGAGCCGGCCGTATTCGTTGGCGTGGACGGCCCAGCTGCCGCCGACGGCTGCAAGCGTGGCGACGAGCGCAAACGTGGCGGCCATGCCAATGAGCATCGGCAATGTGCTGCGGACGAACGGCTGTCCGGCGCGCGCAAAGACGAAGGGAAGAATAGGGAGAATACACGGGCTGAGGATCGTCAGCGCCCCTCCGAGATAGGCAATGATAAGAAGCGTCATCATCGTTTCCTTTGAAACCGGATGTTCGGGTTCTGGGCGGCGATGCGGCTCGACCAGCAACGGTGCCAATCTGGTCGGCGCGACGTATCCCGGATGTGTCCGGGTTCGTGGGGAAATGTACCGAAATGTAGAAATTCGCCCGGCGCGCTACAGAGCGACACAAATCGCCAGGCGCGGCGGAAGGTGCCCAGATCGGCAGTGCCTGAATTGTATCAGAACGTATCTCGACGGCCGGATGCTACATCCGCATTCAAAACCCGCGGCTCGGGACACATCGGGGATACATGGCCAGGGCTCTTTTCCGATCGTGTTCAACACGAATTGGAGAGATCGATGTCCGACCCAATCAACCACCAGCGTCGCCGCTTCTTCGGTGTTGCCGCCATGACCGTTGCAGCGGTCGAATTCGGAATGACCGGTACTGCCGGAGCTCAGGCTCCCGTAACGTCACTGACTCCGGCCGAGGCCGGCACCAACACGTCCTTCGAAACGCTGAAGCAGGTCAAGGCCGGGGTGCTAGATGTGGGGTATGCGGAGGTCGGTCCGGCCAACGGGCCCGTCGTCCTGCTGCTGCATGGCTGGCCCTACGACATCTATAGCTTCGTGGATGTCGCACCGCTGCTAGCCTCAGCCGGTTACCGGGTCATCGTGCCCTATCTCAGGGGTTACGGCACGACACGCTTTTTGTCGAAGGATACGCCGCGCAACGGCCAACAGTCGGCCATCGCGGCCGATATGATCGCGCTCCTGGATGCGCTCGGAATCGACAAGGCGGTCGTTGCCGCTTTCGACTGGGGCGCCAGGACCGCCAACATCATAGCGACGCTCTGGCCGGAACGCTGCAAGGCGATGGTATCGGTCAGCGGCTACCTGATCGGCAGCCCGGAAATCAACAAGAAGCCCTTGCCGCCGAAAGCCGAGCTTGCCTGGTGGTACCAGTTCTATTTCGCCAGCGAACGCGGCCGGCTTGGCTATGAGCAGAACCGGCGCGACTTCAATAAGCTCATCTGGCAGACGGCCTCGCCCACCTGGAAATTCGACAACGCGACCTTTGAAAGATCCGCCGCCGCATTCGACAATCCAGACCACGTCGAGATCGTCGTCCATAACTACCGCTGGCGGCTGGGCCTTGTCGAAGGCGAGGCCCAGTTCGATGCCCTGGAAAAACAGCTCGCCACGGGGCCAATGATCTCGGTGCCGACCATCACCATGGAGGGCGATGCCAACGGCGCGCCGCATGCCGAACCTTCGGCCTATGCGGGCAAGTTCTCCGGAAAATACGAGCATCGCACCATTAGCGGCGGGATCGGTCACAATCTTCCGCAGGAAGCCCCGCGGGCCTTTACGCAAGCGATACTCGACGTTGACCGGTTCTAAATCTCCAAGGCTGCCGCGGAGATATTTCTGGGCTTCGCGGCAGCCATCCTGCGGTTTAAAGAAGGATGGGCGGTGCGATACCGTCTCATCGGACAAGGATTTGAAGCCCGAAAATGGATCATATCGACCATATCCTGATCGTCGATGACGACCGCGAAATCCGCGAACTGGTATCGAGCTATCTGAAGAAGAACGGGCTTCGCGCGACGGTGGCCGCGGATGGCCGCCAGATGCGCAGTTTTCTCGAGGCCAATTCGGTCGATCTGATCGTGCTCGACGTGATGATGCCGGGTGATGATGGTCTGGTGCTCTGCCGCGAACTCAGGGCCGGCAAGCACAAGACGACGCCGATCCTGATGTTGACCGCCCGCAGCGACGAGATGGACCGGATCATCGGGCTCGAAATGGGTGCCGACGATTATCTGCCGAAACCGTTTGCCGCGCGCGAATTGCTGGCGCGCATCAAGGCCGTCCTGCGCCGGACGCGCATGCTGCCGCCCAACCTGCAGATCAGCGAAGCAGGCCAGTTGCTGAGCTTCGGTGACTGGCGGCTCGATACGATCGGCCGCCATCTGCTCGACAAACAGGGCACGGAAATCGCGCTGAGCGGCGCCGAATACCGGCTGCTGCGGGTCTTCATCGACCATCCGCAGCGCGTGCTCAACCGCGACCAGATCCTCAACCTCACGCAAGGCCGTGATGCCGATCTTTTCGACCGGTCGATCGACCTTCTGGTGAGCCGGCTTCGCCAGCGGCTCGGCGACGATGCGCGCGAGCCGACCTATATCAAGACCGTGCGCAGCGAAGGTTACGTCTTCTCGGTCCCCGTTGCGATCTCGGAGCCGAAGCCGTGAGCGCTAGCGTCTCCCGTTATTTGGGAAAATTATGGCCGAGCACCCTGCGTGCCCGGCTTTTCCTCATCCTGTTTGCAGGCCTCGCGATCGCCTATGGGCTCTCCTTCGGCATCCTCTTCATCGAACGTTACATGTCGGCAAAGGCCGTCATGCTCGGCACGCTTGAAAACGATCTTGCGACATCGATCGCCATCCTCGACCGGCTGCCGGCCGGCGAGCGGGCCGATTGGCTGGATCGGCTGAGCCGCGGCAACTACCGCCTGGTGCTCGGCCCGGGGATTGCCGGCGTGCCGGATGTGTCGGGCCGGGGCGCGGAGATTACCGGCAAGATCGAGGAGGCGGTCGGGCATCGGTTTCCGCTGCGGGTGGAGTCCATTCCCGGTGACGGCAGACGGCTGCAGGGTCATCTCACCCTTTCCGACGGCTCTCCACTCACCATCGACGTTACCCCGACCGGTGTCATGCCGATCGCCGAATGGCTTCCTTACGTGTTCGCCATCCAGATGGCGCTTCTGGTGGTCTGCACCTGGCTTGCGGTCCGGCAGGCGATCCGTCCGCTCGGAGACCTTGCGGCCGCCGCCGATGCGCTCGATCCCAACAGGAAGGGCCCGCCCTTGAGCGAGACCGGCCCGAGCGAAGTCGCCCATGCTGCACGGGCCTTCAACGCCATGCGCGACAGGATCGCCCACTATCTCGAGGAACGGGTGCAGATTCTCGCCGCCATCGCCCATGATCTGCAGACGCCGATCACCCGCATGCGGCTGCGCGCCGACATGGCGGACGATTCGCCCGAGCGGGATAAACTGGTGCATGACCTCGGCGAGATCGAGCGGCTGGTGCAGGACGGCATAGCCTATGCGCGCAGCGCGCATGGCAATGGCGAGAAAATTTCCCGCATCGACCTTGCCTCGTTCATCGACAGCATTGCCTATGACTATCAGGACACCGGCAAGGCGGTGACCGTGCTGGGCGTTGTCCAGGGGACTGCGTCCACCAAGCCGTATGCCCTGCGCCGCATCCTGTCGAACTTTATCGACAACGCCGTGAAATTTGCCGGCGCGGCCGAGATCGGCGTTGAGCGACGAGGCGAGGGCGACCTCGCAATTACGGTCCTCGATCGGGGGCCGGGAATTCCGGAAGATATGCTGGAGGCTGCGATGCAGCCGTTCTTCAGGCTGGAGCAATCCCGCAACCGCGAGACCGGCGGTACGGGACTTGGCCTTGCCATCGCCCAGCAACTGGCCGCAGCGATCGGCGGTTCGGTCAGGCTCTACAATCGCGCCGGCGGCGGGCTGGCCGCTGAAATCACCATCCGCTGATCTCGGAGAGCGGCCGAAATTCTCGAAGCGTTTTGTATGAGAGAATGTCCGGCGAGGCCGGCATTACGCTTCGATACATTTCCGGTGATTTTAGAAACATGCCGGATATATCGACCCGTCAAACCACTCCCCGTCAACGGATGCCGCAATCGGCGACACGAACAAAGGAGTGTTCCATGACCACGATCGACAAGGTTCTCTATACCGGCAAGACGCATACCACCGGCGGGCGCGATGGGTTCTCGCGCAGTGACGATGCGCAGCTGGACGTCAAGCTTTCGCCTCCCGGCAGCCCCCATGCCGGTACCAATCCCGAGCAGCTCTTTGCAGCCGGATGGTCGGCCTGTTTCATCGGCGCCATGGGGATTGCAGCGGGCAAGCGGAAGATCAAGCTCCCCACTGAGACGGCGGTCGATGCCGAGGTCGATCTCGGAACCACCGAGGGCGCATATTTCCTGCAGGCCCGCCTCAACATCAGCCTGCCGGGCATCGATCCGGATCTTGCCAGGGCGCTTGTCGAAGAAGCCCACCAGACCTGCCCCTATTCGAAGGCGACCCGCGGCAACATCAACGTCGAGCTGATCCTTGCCTGAGGATCGCAACGACAGGGATGAAATGCGCACTGGACGAGGCTGAGGCCTCGTCCTTGGAGAACCCAATGAAACTGGTGATTATCTACCTCCTCGGAGCAGCCGTATTCGCGACACCCTGCATATACGACGTAACCTCACTGGAGCCTTCGGCCTTGGCCGGCCTTCTGGTCGCGGTCTCCTCATTCTAAAGCCTGCCCGTCCAGAAAATGGCGACAACCAAAAAGAGCCCGTGGTCGCCGTTCCTGTGGTCTGCCAGCGGGCGGTCAATGGCCCGGCCCGCGCTTGACGAGGCGAAGCATGGTCGTTCCCTTCGACTGTCGAGGCAAACGACATCGGCAGGACCGCGCCTGACAACCCCAACTGGGAGTGTCAGCGTAAATTGTCCCCGCCGTCGGGATCCAGCTCTATCAGGAAAACACCTGTGCCCCCTGAGATAACGAGGTCGCTGGCCGCTTCGCCCTCTAAGGCCAGACAATCAAGTGGCCCGAGTTCAGCTGCCTCCGAACCGAAGGCGATCGTGTGGTTTCCGGTCGCAAGAACGAACCTCAAGGAGGCGGACGGCGACAGCAAGAAGGGAGCCGGCTGCCGGCTGACACGGTGTGAAAACCGGCTGCGCCGCGTCATGACGTTGAGGTCGGTTACGACGCCATTTACAAGCCTTGCCAAAACCGGCTTGTCGGCCGGAAATGGGTAAGGCTCGGAACCGAGATCGAGGATCAGGGGCTCACAGCCATCGATCGTCAGCTCCATTCCGGCGCCGGACAGGATCGACAGGGTTCGGTCGACCCCGGGAAAGATCGAGAACGGTCCGTCGGAGGCGACGGTCGCCATGCTGATGCGCCAGTCGAAATCCTCGATCGATGCGCCGGCGGGAAAGACGGCGATCTCCACCGTCTCGCCACCGCCGTTCTTCCACGGCATTCGCTTGTGGTCGGATGCGCGCAGGATTTTCATGGGACTCAGTTCCCGAGAATGCCGGGCAGGCGAAGTCCGTTTTCCCTGGCGCAATCCACGGCGATCTCGTAACCCGCATCCGCATGGCGCATGACGCCGGTGGCGGGGTCGTTCCAGAGAACCCGTTCAATGCGGCGGTCGGCATCCTCGCTGCCGTCGCAGCAGATGACCATGCCGGAATGCTGTGAATACCCCATGCCGACGCCGCCGCCGTGATGCAGTGACACCCAGGTCGCACCGGACGCCGTGTTCAAAAGCGCATTCAGGAGCGGCCAGTCGGATACCGCATCCGAGCCGTCCTTCATCGCTTCCGTCTCCCGGTTGGGAGAGGCGACCGATCCGGAGTCGAGGTGGTCGCGGCCGATCACGATCGGCGCCTTCAGCTCGCCATTGCGGACCATCTCGTTGAAGGCGAGGCCGAGCTTGTGGCGCACGCCGAGGCCCACCCAGCAGATGCGCGCCGGCAGGCCCTGGAAGGAAATCCGTTCGCGCGCCATGTCGAGCCAGTTGTGGAGATGCGCGTCGTCCGGCAGCAGTTCCTTCACCTTTGCGTCGGTGCGGTAGATGTCTTCCGGATCGCCGGAAAGCGCCGCCCAGCGGAACGGGCCGATGCCGCGGCAGAACAGCGGACGGATATAGGCCGGCACGAAGCCCGGGAAGGCGAAGGCGTTTTCCAGCCCCTCGTCCTTGGCGACCTGGCGGATGTTGTTGCCGTAGTCGAGCGTCGGGATGCCAGCGTTCCAGAAGGCGATCATCGCCTCCACATGTTCGCGCATTGAGGCGCGGGCGGCTTTTTCCACCGCCTTCGGATCGCTTTCGCGCCTGGCTTTCCATTCGGCGATCGTCCAGCCCTTCGGCAGGTAGCCGTTGATCGGGTCATGGGCCGACGTCTGGTCGGTGACCATGTCCGGACGGATGCCGCGACGAACCATTTCGGGAAGGATTTCCGCGGCATTGCCGAGCAGGCCGACGGATGTTGCCTCGCCGGCTGCCGTCCAGCGGGTGATCATCTCCATGGCTTCGTCAAGCGTTTCCGCTTTCGCGTCGACATAGCGGGTGCGGAGGCGAAAATCGATGCTGTCCGGGTTGCATTCGACCGCCAGGCAGCAGGCGCCGGCCATGACGGCGGCGAGCGGCTGGGCGCCGCCCATGCCGCCGAGGCCGCCGGTCAGGATCCATTTTCCCTTGAGATTGCCGCCATAATGCTGGCGGCCGGCTTCCACGAACGTCTCATAGGTGCCCTGCACGATGCCCTGGGTGCCGATATAGATCCACGAACCGGCGGTCATCTGGCCGTACATGGCCAGCCCTTTCCTATCGAGCTCGTTGAAATGGTCCCAGGTGGCCCAATGGGGCACGAGGTTGGAGTTGGCGATCAGCACGCGAGGCGCGTGCTTGTGAGTGCGGAACACGCCGACCGGCTTGCCCGATTGCACCAGCAGCGTTTCCTCCTCCGTGAGCGTCTTCAGCGTCGCAACGATCCGGTCGAAATCGTCCCAGGTGCGGGCGGCGCGTCCGATGCCGCCATAAACGACCAACTCGTTGGGGTTTTCCGCCACGTCCGGATCGAGATTGTTCATCAACATGCGCAACGGCGCTTCCGTCATCCAGCTTTTGGTGTTGAGCTGGTTGCCGCGCGGGGCGCGGATTTCGCGGATATTGTGGCGGGGATTGGTCATCGGAACGTTCCCTTTATCGGTTGTTGTTTTTCTGTGACGCGAGGCCGAGGGCGATCCGCTCGATCCGCGTCAGGATATCTTTCAGATGGACGCGCAGCTGCTCTGCCTTGCCCGGATGGTAGGCAAAGGGCAGGGCCTCCGCCGCAAGGTGGGTGGACTGGGCAAGTTCCATCTGGATAGCGTGGACGCCGGTTTCCGGCCTGCCGTAAAACCGTGTCGTCCAGCCGCCCTTGAAGCGGCCGTTGAGGATGCCGGTGTAGCCCGAAGCTGCAGTTGTCACATCGAGCGCCGCCTGTTCGATTTCCGGCGCGCAGGTTTGGCCCATATCCGTGCCGATGTTGAAGTCAGGCAGGGTGCCCTCGAACAGGAACGGGATATGCGAGCGGATCGAGTGACAATCGTAGAGCACGGCAATGCCGTGAATGGATTTGACCCGTTCGATCTCGGCCGCAAGTGCGGCATGATAGGGCGCATGGAAATCCCGCAGCCGCTCTCTGGTGTCGGCCCCGGTCGGCGCGGCGCCAGGCTTCCAGATGCTCTTGCCGTCGAAATCCGTCTCCGGGATCAGGCCTGTTGTGTTCTGGCCAGGATAGAGGCTGGCACCCTGCGGATCGCGGTTGGCGTCGATCACGTAGCGGTGGAACGTGGCGCGCACCGTCGTTGCATCCGCCAGAAGGCCATCATAGAGTTCATGGATGTGCCAGTCCGTATCGGCAAGCAGGCGACCGTTGTCGTTCAGACGGTCCCAGATCACTGGGGGCACATCGGTTCCCGTATGCGGAAAGCCGAGAATGACGGGAGACGTGCCCTGTCTCACTTCAAAGACAGCCATTTCACGCCTCCAGGACCGGCAGGATATCCGCGGAAACGGACGCGGCGAGCGCGCTTGAAGCAACGAGATCTGTCGCCGCCTTGAGGTCGTTTGCCATGTAGCGGTCCTCTTCCAGGCTAGGAACAACGGAGCGGATGGTGGCGATCACCTTCTGGAGTTCGGGACTGGTCGTCAGCGGCTTGCGCAGTTCCACGCCCTGCGCTGCCGTCAGTGCCTCGATGCCGATGATGGTCGCGAGATTGTCGGTCATCTGCAGAAGCCGGCGTGCCCCGTGGCAGGCCATCGAAACATGGTCTTCCTGGTTGGCGGAGGTCGGCGTCGAATCGACCGAGGCCGGATGCGACATCTGCTTGTTTTCCGACATCAGGGCGGCGGACGTGACTTCCGCGATCATCAGCCCGGAATTGAGCCCCGGCTTTTTCGCAAGAAACGCCGGCAGTCCGTAGGAGAGGGCCGGGTCAACCAAAAGCGCAATGCGGCGCTGGGAGATCGCACCAATTTCGCAGACGGCAAGCGCGATCTGATCGGCAGCAAAGGCCACCGGTTCGGCGTGGAAATTGCCGCCGGAAACGACGGTGTCATCCGAAAGCACCAGCGGATTGTCGGTCACCGCATTGGCCTCGATCTCGAGCGTGCGGGCGACGGAGCGCAGGAGGTCGAGGCAGGCGCCATCCACCTGCGGCTGGCAGCGGATGCAATAGGGATCCTGCACCCGTTCGTCGCCCTGAAGATGGCTTTCGCGGATGACCGAACCCGACAACAACGCACGCAGAGCCGCGGCCGCATCGATCTGGCCCTTGTGGCCGCGAAGTGTGTGGATATCCGGATGGAAAGGTGCGGAGGAGCCCATCGCGGCATCCGTCGACATCGCGCCGGTCACCAGTGCTGTCTGGGCGGCGCGATGGGCACGGAACAGACCGGCCAATGCCAGGGCCGTGGAGGTCTGGGTACCGTTGATCAGGGCAAGACCTTCCTTGGCGGCGAGCACGACCGGCTTCAGTCCGGCCTTCGCGAAGGCCTCGGCAGCCGGCAGCAGACTGCCTCGATAGAAGGCCTCGCCTTCGCCCATCATCACGGCCGCCATATGCGCAAGCGGCGCGAGATCGCCAGACGCGCCGACCGAGCCTTTTTCCGGGATGAGCGGGATCACGCCCTTTTCCAGCATCGCCTCGATCAGGCGCACCAGTTCGAGCCGGACGCCAGAGGCGCCACGGCCGAGCGAGACGAGCTTCAGCGCCATGATCAGGCGGACGATATTCTCGGCAAGCGGAGCGCCGACGCCGCAGCAATGCGACAGGATCAGATTGCGCTGGAGCGTCGCGACATCGGCGCTGTCGATCTTGATCGAGGCCAGTTTTCCGAAGCCGGTATTGATGCCGTATACCGGCTCGTTGCCGGCCGCAATCTGGGCGATCCGCGCCGCAGCCTTCTCTATCCCCGCGTCGAACAAAGGATCGATCCGAACCGGCGTGCCGTTCCAGTAGATGTCCTGAAGCTCGCGAAGGCTCACCGAGCCGGGTGTCAGAACGATGCTCATGCGGAAACCCTCTTGCCCTTGAAGATGCGCGCTGCCAGCGGATTGAAGCCGATGCGATAGACGAGCTCCGCCGGCCGCTCGATATCCCAGATCGCGAAGTCGGCGGATTTGCCGACTTCGAGCGTGCCGGTTTCGGCCTGAAGGCCGAGTGCGCGTGCAGCCTCCCGCGTGACGCCGGCAAGGCATTCCTCGACCGTCAGGCCGAACAGTGTCGCGCCCATGTTCATGATCATGAGCAGCGAGGTCAGCGGCGAGGTGCCGGGATTGCTGTCGGTCGCCAGCGCGATACGGGTGCCGGCGTCGCGCAGTGCCTGGACAGGCGGCGCCTGCTTTTCGCGAAGCGTATAGAAGGCGCCCGGCAGCAGCACGGCGACTGTGCCTGCCTGCGCCATCGCCCCGGCATCCGCCGCGGAAAGATATTCGAGGTGGTCGGCCGACAGCGCGCCATAGGAGGAAGCAAGGCGCGCGCCGCCGAGATCGGACAGCTGTTCAGCATGCAGCTTGACGGGAAGGCCAAACGCTTTCGCCCTGTCGAAAACCCGGGCGATTTCGGCCGGCGAGAAGGCGATGCCTTCGCAGAAACCGTCGACCGCATCGACGAGCCCTTGCGAATGCGCAGCCTCAAGGCCCGGCAGAACCACGTCGGCAATATAATCGCCGTTGCGGCCCTTGTAGTCTGGCGGTGTCGCGTGCGCGGCAAGCCAGCTGGTAACGATACGCACCGGCCGGACTTCGCCGAGCCGGCGGGCGACCCGCAGCATCTTGAGTTCACCTTCGATATTCAGCGCATAGCCGGATTTGATCTCGACCGTGCAGAGGCCCTCGGCCAGAAGCGTGTCCAGCCTGCGGAGCGCTTGCTCAAGGAGCTCGTCTTCCGAGAGGGCATTGGTTGCCTTCACAGAGGAGATGATGCCGCCGCCGGCCCGTGCGATCTCCTCGTAGGTCGATCCCGCCAGGCGCATTTCGAATTCCATCGCGCGGTCGCCGCCGAATACCAGATGGGTATGGCAGTCGATCAGGGCCGGGGTGATCCACCGCCCGCCGCAATCGGTTTTGTGTTCAGATTTCTCAAAATCGGCAGGCAGGTCGGCGAGTGCGCCGACGAAAGCTATCCGCCCATCGCGCACGGCGATCGCACCGGCTTCGATTATGCCGAAACCGGATGCCGAGGGAGCAAAAGTGGCGATCCGCGCATTGTGCCAAAGCGATGCGGAGCCTGCTGCAGATTTTGAAGAATCTTCCCCATCCATAAGCTTTTCGCCTTTCCTTATGGAAGAACATGTATATACATAATAACCCGAGTGACAAGAAGAATTTTGGTCTCCGCGAGGAAAAGGGAAGGCGTCCATGGCCACGCTTCATGCGCAATTGGCTCTCCTGCCGGATGGATGGCAGCAGAATGTAAGGTTGACGATCGAGGCGGACCGACTTGCGGGAGTGGAGGTCGGCATCGAGGCGACGGCGGAAGACGAGTGTCACAAGGTTGTCGTGCCTGCGATGCCGAACCTGCACAGCCATGCCTTCCAGCGCGCCATGGCGGGCCTTACGGAAATTCGCGGTCCCGGCGACGACAGTTTCTGGAGCTGGCGGACGCTGATGTACAAGTTCGCGCTCTCGATAACGCCGGAACAGGTCGAGGCCGTTGCCTCACAGCTCTATATGGAAATGCTGGAAGCCGGCTTTTCGCGGGTGGGGGAATTCCACTATCTCCACCACGACAGGGATGGCGGCCACTACGCCAATATCGCCGAGATGGCCGAGCGCATCGGCGCGGCGAGTGCGGAGGCGGGAATCGGCCTGACCCTCCTGCCGGTCTTCTATGCGCATTCCGGCTTCGGCGGCGTTTCGCCGATCGAAGGCCAGCGCCGTTTCATCCATTCTGTCGAGGATTTCGCCAAGACGATGGAAGGTTGCCGTCGCCTGACTGCGGCCATGCCCGGCGCCAAACTTGGCGTCGCGCCCCATAGCCTCCGCGCAGTAATTCCGCAGGAACTCCATGAGGTCGTGCAGATGGCAGGCGAAGGGCCTGTGCATATCCACATCGCCGAACAGGTGAAGGAGGTCGAGGACTGCCTTGCCTGGTCCGGCGCCCGGCCCGTCGACTGGCTGCTTGCAAACATGCCGGTGACCGAACGTTGGTGTCTCGTCCACGCGACGCACATGACCGAGGATGAAACCTGTCGCGTGGCGGACAGCGGCGCTATTGCCGGGCTTTGCCCAATCACCGAAGCCAATCTCGGCGACGGCATCTTTCCCGGAGATCTCTTTCTCGGACGGACCGGCGGCTTCGGCATCGGTTCGGATTCGAACATACTGATTTCCGTGGCGCAGGAGTTGCGTCAGCTCGAATATTCCCAGCGCCTCGGCCTGAAGAGGCGCAACGTCGTGGCAAAGCCGGAAGGTTCGACAGGACGGCGGCTGTTCGAGACAGCGCTTTCGGGTGGCGGAACGGCGCTCCACGCCGCCGCCGGCTTGGCTCCCGGCAATTACGCGGATATCGTCTCGCTCGACGTCAATGAAGTTCCCTATCTTGCTGCCGATCAGATTCTCGATCATTGGATATTTGCGGGCGGCATTGCCGTGGATTGCGTCTGGTCGCTTGGCCGCAAGCAGGTCGAAGGCGGGCGACATGTCCGGCGGGACGCGATCGGCCGGCGGTTCAGGATGGTAATGCAGGAATTGCTGACACTATGACGAATGGCAAGGAAGCCACCCTCCATCATCGCATTTTGAGCGACATAGAGGGACGGATCGTCTCCGGCGAATGGCCTCCCGGGTATCGCCTGCCTTTCGAGGTCGACCTTGCCGTACAATACGGCTGCTCGCGGATGACCGCCAACAAGGTGCTGACGCATCTGGCGAGGACCGGGTTGATCGAGCGGCGCAAGAAGTCCGGCAGTTTCGTGGCGCAACCGGTGACGCAGGCCGCGGTGCTCGAAATCCATAGTATCGAGGCGGAGGTCCACTCCCTCAAGCTTGCCTATTCCTACCGGCTGGAAACGCAGGTTCGACGCGAGGCCACTCCCTTGGACCGGCAGCACCTGGAGCTTTCGGAAACGGCGCCGGTCCTCGATCTCGTCTGCCTTCATCATGCCGGCGAACGACCGTTTTGCCTTGAGGAGCGGCTGATCAACCTGACGACGGTGCCCGAAGCGGAAAGCGAGGATTTTTCGAAGTCGGCGCCGGGGACCTGGCTCATCAGCCAGATCCCGTGGAGCACTGCGGAACATCGGATCTATGCCCAGTCGGCCAGCGCGGAGGTCGCAAAGAGGCTCGACATTTCCAGGAACGCAGCCTGTCTGGTCATCGAACGGCGGACCTGGGGCAGCACCGGTCCGGTAACATTCGTGCGCTTCACCTATCCGGGCGACCGGCACGCGCTGGTCGCCCGCTTCACGCCGGGCGGAGAGAACTAGGCGACGCGACCGTGCTTACCCATGTCATGTGGCCCAGTCCAGATCTCTCAAGACGATAGCGTTCTGCGATCTGACCGTATCTGCCTTTCCACCTCCTGAAGCCGACCAAAAGTGCGGTATCGGTGATCGTGCATTTGACGGATCGTGCCTCCGGCGGGGCTGTAGAGCGTCGAGAGACGCGACATCGCGCTCATGGCTTCCTGCAGCGATCCGTATCGGCCCGCGGCAGCGGCTCCAAGCATCGCGCTGCCGAGCAGAACCGGTTCCTCCGTATCGGCGACAGCCACCGGCAGATTTGTGGTGTCCGCCAGAATCTGACGCACGAGGTGACTTTGCGCCGCACCGCCGCTGGCGATGATCAGGTCGAAGGCCATGCCGTTCTGCGACAGCTTGTCCAGCAACTGCCTGAGGCCATAGCCGATGCCGCAGAGCCCGGCGACAAACAGCGAAACCAGGCTGGCGATATCGGTTTCCAGCCCGAGCCCCGCAATGACGGCGCGCGCATCGGGGTCCGCATGCGGCGATCGGTTGCCCATGAATTCGGGCAGGACGTGGACAGTGCCGGCAAGTTCAACGGCCTGGGCGAGATCTGGACACAGTCTCGTCGCTTCGCGGTCGAGCCAGCTTACGAGCGATATCCCGTCGGCTTCGGCCCTGGAGCGCGCTTCAGCGGATGCCGGGTGCATCGTGACCAGGTGATCGATGGCAGCGCCGGCTGCCGACTGGCCACCTTCGGTCAACCACAGTCCAGGGACCATCGACGAATAATAGGGGCCCCATACACCATCGACAAACACGGGATTGTCGCTGGAGGCCATGGAACAGGCGGATGTCCCGAAAATATAGGCGAGCCTGTTTCGAACGTCTGCGCGGCCTTCTGGATCTTGACCGCCGAGCGTGCCGATGCCGCCCGCATGGGCGTCGATCAGGCCTGCACCGACAGGGGTTCCCGGCCTCAGGCCGAGATCGGCAGCGGCCTGTTCCGTCAGGCCGTCTGCAACCGGCGTTCCCGGATCGACGATGTCGGTTCCGATCCGCTTGAAGCCTTCGTCGGCGAGTTCTCCAAGGCCAATCGCCCTGAAGTACCGGCCGTCCCAGCGCTTCTCATGGGCGAGATAGGTCCATTTACAGGTGACGGTGCAGGCCGAACGGCTGAGCGATCCCGTCGCGCGAAAGGTCAGATAGTCGGCGAGATCGAAGAAATGTCCGGCATCGGAAAACGATCGTGGCAGGTTGCGCTTCAGCCAGAGAAGCTTTGGCGTTTCCATCTCCGGCGAGATTTTCCCGCCGACATAACGCAGGACTTCGTGCTCTCCGGCGTTGATCTCGGCCGCCTCGCCGGCGGCGCGATGATCCATCCAGACGATGACATTGCGGTCGGCCTCTCCCGAGGGGCTGACCGAGACCGGCATCCCGTCAGCGTTGACGACGACCAGCGAGCAGGTCGCGTCGACACCTATTCCCGCAACCGCCGACAGCGGAATACCGCCGGAACTGACGGCTTCGCGAACGCTCTCGCAGACCGCCTGCCATATCTGCTCGCCGGATTGCTCGACGATATTGCCGGGCTCGTGCCAGATGGTGATCGGGCGTTTGGCGGAGGCCAGCAGGGTGCCCGCTTCATCGAACACGCCGGCCCGCGCGCTGCCTGTTCCCACATCGATGCCGATAAAGAAGCGGGTCATGACTAGAGATCCGTGCTGAGAGGCAAAATGACGAGATCGCGAATAGTGATGTTGCGGGGTCTCGAGAGCATGAACATCACGGCTTCGGCGACTTCCGTCGCCTCCATCAAACCTCCCGCCGCGATCGCCTCATCGAGTTTCGCCTGGGGCCAATCGCTGATCAATGCGGTGATGACAGGCCCGGGTGCGACCGCGCCGACGCGGATGCCGTGTTTGGCGACCTGGCGCCGCACGGTGTGAACGAACGCCTGCACCGCATGTTTCGAGGCAGTGTAGATCGGCTCCCAGACGACCGGCACCAGGCCGGCAATCGAGCTGGTCATGATGATATCGCCGGTCTTGCGCTCGACCATATGCGGCAGCACGGCCTGGACGGAACGGAAGGCGGCGTTGATATTGAGGTTGAGCATGCGATCCCAGGCATCCGGGTCGCCCTCGACCACCTCTCCGCCGATATAGGCGCCGGCATTGGCGTGGAAGATATCGAGCTTGCCGAACCGGTCGAGGATGCGGGGCATCATCGTTGCGACGCTTGCGGAATCGGTGAGATCGATCGCCAGCGGAAAAGCGTTCGGCCCCAGTTCCGAGCAGAGTGTTTGGAGCGTATCGCCGGCCCTGTCGACCAGAGCGACGCTGACGCCTTCGGCCAACAGGGCTCGGGCGCATTCGAGGCCGATGCCCGACGCCGCACCGGTCACTGCGGCCACCTTTCCGGAAAGATCCTGTCTCATGTCGTTCCTTGCTTCAATATTATAACAATCAGTATGGGAGCCGCGTTGGAGCCGATTGCAGTGGCCCGGCCCGGCTTGTGCCCCGATCAGTGAAACAGATGCGCAGCCTGCGGGTTGAACTGAAACTCGGCGGCATCCCCGAACGCCAGTTCCACATCCACCGGGATTGCGGCGACCACGCGCTCGTTTTCGGCGGTATCGACCGCGATGATCGTCTCGGTTCCCAGACGCTCGACCAGCGCAATGCGCCCGCGAAGAGCTCCTTCGCCGTCTGTCGGCGGGCCGGGTTTCAGGAATTGCGGCCTGATCCCGAGCCAAGCCGGATCACCAACCGAAAAGCCTCTTCCCTTGACCGGGATCGGGGACATCGTATCGGAGGCGACTATCGCAGTATCGCCGGCGACGGACTGCACCTTCACGGGCAGGAAATTCATCTTCGGCGCACCGATGAAGCCTGCCACGAACTTGTTTGCCGGGTTCTTGTAGAGTTCCATCGGCGAGCCGACCTGCTGCACCAGGCCGCCGTCGAGCACGACGATCTTGTCGGCAAGCGTCATCGCTTCGATCTGGTCGTGGGTGACGTAGATCATCGTCGCCCCCAGGTCGCGATGCAGCTTGGCAAGCTCCATGCGCATATCCACGCGAAGCGCGGCGTCAAGGTTCGAAAGCGGTTCGTCGAACAGGAAGACGCCGGGCTTGCGCACGATCGCCCGGCCGATGGCGACGCGCTGGCGCTGGCCACCGGAGAGCTGGCTCGGCTTGCGCTCGAGCAGATGCTCCATCTTCAGGATACGGGCCGCCTCGCGCACCCGCGCATCGAGCTCGGGTTTTGGTGTCTTGTTCAGGGAAAGCCCGAAGCCCATGTTGTCATAGACGGTCATATGCGGATAAAGCGCATAGGACTGGAACACCATGGCGATCCCGCGCTCGCGCGGCTGCACCTCATTGCAAAGCCGGTCGCCGATATAAAGCTCGCCGCCGGATATGTCTTCGAGCCCCGCGATCATCCGCAGCAGCGTGGACTTGCCGCAGCCGGAAGGCCCGACAAACACCACGAATTCGCCGTCCTTGATATCGAGGTCGACGCCCTTGATGATATCCACGGCACCAAAACTCTTCTTGAGCCCGGCCAGACGCAAACTTGCCATGCTTCCTCACTTTCCTTGAAGTCTTCGGGCGCGGCACCGTTGGACAAACCACCGGACCGCACCCGTCGCCCACGGTCCGCCTGTGGGCAAAACAAACGTTCTAGACCATCCCATCCCGGCAGCGTGCACCGCCGGGCCTGCCGGTTCGCGGTCAGGCGTCTTCCAGTTCCCTTGCGCGCTCGGTGCTGTCCTTGACGCGCAGATAAGCCCCCCTGGCGATCAGCTGGCGGCGAAGTTCCCTGACATCGATATCGGCGGGCGGGCGGTTACTGCGCACCGAGATCTTTGCCGCCCGTCCTGCCGCTTCGCCCATCGCCATGCAGGTCGCCATGACGCGGATCGCGCCCATCGCCTCATGGGTGGTGGAAATCGCCCGGCCGGCGACGATCAGGTTGCTGACCTTGGTCGGGATCAGCGATCGATAGGGGATGTCGTAGCAGTCGCCGCACCAGATCAGCGTGCAGCCGTCGTCTGCGGGGCGGTGGATGTCGATCGGATAGCTGGCAACGGCAATCGAGTCGTCGAAATGGCGGCAGCCGAGCACGTCCTCCTGGTTCATCACATATTCGCCGATGATCCGGCGTGTTTCGCGGATGCCGAGGAAAGGTGCCGTCTTGGTGAAATAGGCCTTCTCGAAACCCGGAACGTAGTTGATGAGATAGGTGACGATGTCGTCGATCTGGCCGCGGGCCTCGATTTCGCCCATCGTGAGGCTGGATGCATCCGTCCCATCGACGCCCTTGACGCGGGTCATGTTGATCCAGACTTCGCCGGCCTTCAGGCCGGTGATGATGATCGTGCGTTCATTGGCGATCTTCAGGCCCATCTCGGCCTCCGCCTTGATGATCAGCTCGCGCAGGCCAACCACGATGAATTGGTTGTTCTGACCGAAATACTCCGCCGGGATGAAGTCGGTGAGATAGGTGCGTGCCTGTGGCGGCTGGTTGGCGATGCTGAGGCGCAGCTTTTCGGTATCGACGCCGGCTATGCAGAACATCAGCGTTGGCGGCTGCATGCCGCCATTTTCGTTGCCCTTCTCGCAGGGGACGCCGGCGCGATAGGCGACGTCCGCGTCACCGGTGCAGTCGATGACGACCTTGCCGAGGATCGCGCCGCGGCCGCTCTTGCTCTCGGTGATGACCCCGCGGATCATGTCGCCGTCCATCACGACGCCGGCGCAGAAGGTGTAAAACAGCACCTCGACGCCCGCTTCCGTCAGCATTTCGAGCGCCACGGTCTTCACTGCTTCCGGTTCGACGAGCGTGATCCCCATGTGGAGCGGGCAGGGCCGGTGTTCGCTGGCGCCGTCGCGCGCCTTGAGGCGGTCGATGAATTTTTGTGGCAGGCCTTCGATGATCTGGTTGCCCTTCTGGCCGAGGAAACCGAGGACCGGAAGGCCGATGGTCATGTTGCCGCCGACGAAGCTGCGGCTTTCGACAAGTCCCACCCGAAGCCCGTCTTCCGCGGCGGCGAGCGCCGACGTCAGGCCGGCCGGTCCGCCGCCGATAACGAGCACGTCATATTCCGCCATGACAGGGGTTGCCCGGGCGGGCTCCTGGATCGATCGACTGGTGGTGTTCAACATTGTCCTTGTCTCTTTCGTGGATGGACCTTCAGGGTCCCGCATCAATCATGCTAATTTCGGCGATATCCGACGTCCGGGCGGCTCGCGCCCGGACGGTCTTCACAAATGTTCAGGCCTGAAGCAGGGGCTTCACGCGCGTGGCGATCGAGGCCACGGCTTCCTTGACCTCCTTGCGGCCGAGGACGGCGAGCTGGACTTCCTCCAGGAAGATCGACTGGGCACGTGCCGCTTCGGGGAAGGGCGGGAAGGCGCCGCGAGCATTCTTCAGCACCGCGGCCTCGACGGCGGCGACCGGGCTGTTCGCGGCGAAGGACTGGTCTGCATAGGTGGAGACGCGGACCGGGCCATTGCCATTCTTGGCCATGCCGAGCGTGGCGCGCTTGCTGGAGACTTCCTTGATGAACTTCCAGGACAGGTCCTTGTCCTTGGAGTTCGCGGGGATGACCATGCCCCAGGCCTCGACGATCGAGGACATCGGCATCTTGCCCTTGAGGCCCGCCGAGATCGGGAATTCGATCGCCTTGATCTTGCCGGGGTACTTGCTCTGTTCCTTGTTGTTGAGTTGAGCGAAGCGCGCGAAGGGCAGCACGGTGAAGGCGGCGCGGCCCTGCTGCAGCCAGGTCACCTGGTCGTCGTTTTTGGTGGTCGCGTAGCTGCGCGGCAGGGCGCCGCCCTCGAACATCTTGCGAAGGATGGTCAGGCCCTTTTCCATGGCCTCTGGATTCGGCAGCAGTTCGAACTTGGCGTTGATGAAATCGCCGCCGAAGGCGCGGGCGAACATGACCGGGAAGACGGCGAGGTCGCTTGCCAGCACCATGCCGGCGACCGGCGTGCCGGCCTTGGAGGTGAAGGTAAGCTTCTGGGCCTGCTCCACCAGTTCTTCGAGCGTCGTCGGCGGCGCGGTGATGCCCTGCTCTTCGAGGAGCGCTTCGTTATAGAAGAGGCCTTGGGTCGCGTGGCGGACCGGAATGCCGATCAGTCTGCCGTCGACGGTCATGCCTTGCACGAGGCCCGGTGCGATATCGCCGAAGTCCTCGATGGCATCCTTCTTGAGATAGGCATCGAGCGGCTCGAACATCGCGGCGATCTGCTTGGTCGGGCGGTTGTCGACGATGTAACCGACGTTGAAATCGGTCGAGCTGAGGCTCGCCTCGCGGAACAGGCGGTCCTGGAGCGGATTGGAATCAAACGTCGTCCAGACGACGTCGGCATCGTTTGTCGCGCGCCAGTCCTTGAGCAGGTCACCGTCGCCGGTGCCGAGCACTGTCTGGTGCACCTTGTGGCTCAGGACGTTGAGCGTCTTGCCCGCCGCAAACGACGGCCCAGCGGCGAGCATCGCCGCTCCTCCCATAGCGGTGCCTAAGAAGCCGCGCCGTGTGATGTTGGTAAGCAATTTGTCTGACATGATTTCCCTCCCTTGCAGACAGTTGAATAACCCGGGTGACTAACCCTTGGTCGCGCCGGCGGTGAGGCCGGCCACGAGATAGCGGTTCATGAAGATGACGAAGAGCAGAACCGGTATGAGCTGGACGGTGGACGCCGCAAACAGCACGCCCCAGTCGACGCCGTCGATCGATCCGATCATTTCGGAGATCACCAGCGGCGCGGTCTTGGCCTTGGTCGCGGTGAAGATGAAGGCGAACAGGAACTCGTTCCAGGCAAAGACCACCACGAAGACGGCGACCGCGAGAATGCCGGGTGCCGCGAGCGGCACGATGACGCGCCTTAAGATCGTCAGCCGCTTGGCGCCATCGATCTGGGCCGCTTCGTCGAGTTCACGCGGAATCTGGTCGATGAAGGTGCGCATCAGCACCGTGCCGAGCGACACGAAGAAGGTCGCGTAAAGCACCATCAGCACGATATGCGTGTCGTTGAGGCCGATCGCGTTGATGATCGGAAACAGCGGCAGCGTCACCACGATCGGCGGAATGAGGCGCACGATGATCAGGAACATCACGCTCGCATCCAGCATCCGGCTGCTGTAGCGCGAATAGACGTAACCCGCCGCCGTGCTGGTGGTGATCGCGATGATGGTCGCACCGGCGGTGATGATGGTGCTGTTCAGAAGTCCGGAAAAGAACACGCCCCAGCCGTTCCAGAGTTCGACATAGTGCTGCACTGTCGGCGAGAAGACGAGTTTCGGCGGTACCGCAAAAATGTCCTGGCCGGGCTTGAACGACGACATGACGAGGAAGGCGATCGGAAACAGCGACCAGACGAGGATGACCGCGACCGCGACTGTTTTTCCAAGGCCGATGGCGAGCTTGTCAGTGCGCATTGCCGGCCACCTGCTTGCGAAGGAGGAAGACATAACCGGTCGCCAGAAGCAGCGAGGCGAGCACCATGATCCAGGCCGTGGCGGCCGCCGTGCCGAAGGCGTTGAAGCTGAACGCCTCCTGATAGAGATAGACCGCGACCACTTCCGTCGAGCGGGCCGGCCCGCCCTGGGTCATAAGCCAGACTTCCGAGAAGATGCGGAAGGCAAAGATGTAGCGGAACAGCAGCGCCACGACGATTGCCGGCCCGAGCAGCGGTATCGTCACGCGGCGGAAGGCATCGAAAGGCTTGGCGCCGTCGATGCGGGCCGCCTCGTAGAGATCCTTCGGGATCGCCAGGCGCGCCGCATAAAGAATGATGAAGGTGAAGGGCAGGTGCAGCCAGATGGTCAGCAGGCCGATCATGATCAGGGCGTGAGACGGCTCGAAGGACCAGTCGAGCATCGGCAGGCCGAGCCATGTGAGCATGGCGGTGACCGGGCCGACATCCGGATCGAACAGGAAACGCCACATGGCGACGGCGATGACTTCGCTGACGGCATAGGGCGCCAGGACCGCAACGAGGAGAACACGCCGGCACGGCAGGCCGCTTGCAAACAGCAGCGCCATTCCAAGCCCGAGAGCCAGTTCCAGATGGACTGCGAAGATGACGATGAGGACGGTGTTGCCGAGCGCCAGCAGGAAGGCCGGATCGGTCAGCACCTTGATATAGTTCTGAAGGCCCACGAAGGTCGCGGACTGCCCGAAACTGGAGGCATGCAGGCTGAGCCAAACGACATAAAACGACGGTATGACGATGACACTGAGGATCAGTATCTGTACCGGCGCGAGGAATGGCACGACCTCGGTGATCTTGTTCAAACGCAAAATGCTCCTCCCATGCGAGCGTAGTCTTTGACTGGCGTTCTTGCCCGACGCCTAGTGAATGCGGTTCGGTCGCTCCTTGACCTTGTCCGGCGTATCGGCCGCCTGTTCCTCCACAACTTTCAGAAGCCCCTCCACGGGCGGTGACACGAGGCGGCGGGTCGAATCCCGGACCTGAAGGCTGGTGTTGAGAATGCTCGGCGACGGCGCCGAGGCATCGCCCCGCATGCGCTTCTGCAGCCGTTCCCAGGCAAGGCGAGCGATCTCGTCGACCGGCTGGCGGATCGCGGTGAGCGCCGTCTTGCGGGCGCTCATCCATGTGTAGTCGTCGAAGCCGATGATCGAGACCTGGTCGGGAATGTCGATCCGCTGTCTGGCGAGCGCGGTGAGTACGGCAAGCGTGGTGACGTTGGTCAGGGCAAAAACCGCCGAAGGCAGCGGATGGCGTTCGAGCCAATGCGCAAAAATCTCGGCGCCCCGTTCGGCATTGGAGCCGAGCGCGATCGCAACGGGCTCGCGGCCGATCATCTCGCGCATGATCGACGTGGCGCCGCGGACACGCTCGCGAATCGGCGCGATATCGAGATGCGATGCCGCCAGCACGATATCAGTATGCCCCATCTCGACGAGATAACGGCCGGCGATTTCTCCCGCCTCGAAATTGTCGATCGTCACCGTATCGGCGGTGGCCGATTGCGGGATCACACGGTCGACGAGCACGGTCGGCAGATGCCCGACTTCGCGGGCAAGTGCTGCCGGTATCGTATCGGAGCAGGGCACCGCGATAATGCCCGAAGGCCGCCAGCCGAGCAGCGTCTGCAGCCTGGATTCCTCCAGTTGCCGGTCGTCTCGCGAGCTCGCGACGATGACGTCGTAACCGTCCTTCAGCGCCATCACCTCGATGCGCGAGATGAGCGAGGTGAAGAACGTGTCGTCCAGATCCGGCACGAGGACGCCGACCACCCGGGCCTTGCCGGATTTCAGCTGCGAAGCGGCGCGGTCGATCTGGAAGGAAAGGTCCTTGGCAGCCTGCTCGACCTTCTCGCGCAGATCGTCGTTCACCGGCTTGCGGCCGCTGAAGACGTTCGACACGGTGGCGATCGAAACGCCTGCACGTTCGGCGACTTCCTTGAGCGTTGCACGTTTGCGGGACACCGCAGCCTCACTGTTAAACGTTTTACCGTTAAACGTTTAACAGGTCCCGTCGGATAAGCAAGAGAAAATGCGTGCCGGGTGTCTGCCGGAAATAATTATGCCAAAGATTGCGGGCTCGCGGCCGGTTCCTCGATCGCCTGGATCGCATCATAGGCGGCAAGCACGGTCTCCATCTGCGCCGTGTGACCCTGAATGAAAGCCGGACCATAGATGGTTTCGTCCGGATATTCGGTGATCAGTGTCAGTGGAACCATGTGGCGGTCGTCGATCGAGATCAGGCAGGGGAAGCCGTTGATGATGCGGAAGCCGGTTTCACCGGCGTGGGTTTCGAAAAGCCTGATCTGTGCGGCGTTATAGGCGACGAGGCCGGGAATGGCGGCGAGGTGGCGGCTGACGCGGTCGATCAGGATTTCCGCCTGTTCCGTCCATTCGGCGTGATGGCGCATGATCAGGAAGAAGCCCTTCGGGACCGTCCACATGGCGAAGGTGCGCGGCACGTAGCCGGAAAGCGGCCGCGTCCATTCATGCGAGGGATAGCCGTGCAGGTTGACGTGCAGCCTGGCGCCGCTCAGCCGTTCCGCCTCGATGCGGATCGCCTTTTCGAACAGGTCCTTGCCGGAGCGATATTCGAGATCGTCGCCAAGCGCGGTGTAGCGTGCAGCATGGTGCATGTGCAGCGGGTTGTCAGTGCGCAGCCGCCAATGCACCTGGTAACCGTCGGGATTTTCGAGCGGGGATATGACGAAATGCGAATTTGGCCGTGAGTGAAGCGTCTGCGCCGCGCGCAGTGCGCCGACGATGCCGGTCGTCTCGTTTGCATGCTGGCCACCGCTGATGATGACCGGCTTGTCAGCGCCTGAGTGATAACGAGCTTCGACAGCGCGGCCGCTCCGCGAGCGGGCTTCGAAGGCGACGCCATCGATTGCCGCGAGTTCCTTGCGGATCTGGGCCACGGAGACCGGCGACACGGCTGAAGCGAGACGCTGCGGCTCGGTCACCGCCTCGGAAGCCCACAGCGGCCGCGTTTCGACGCGGACGGAGAGGGTCTCACCGTCGCGGATTTCCGGGATGATCTGGCCCGGCTGCAGGCCACGGTCACCGATCGGCCGGCCGGCTTTCTTCTGGAAGACTTCGAGAAGCGAGAAATAGAAATCCTCGTGCAGCGCCTCGCGCAGGCTGACGACCTCTTCGCCCACGGCCAAACGCCGGTCTTCGGCCGGCAGGGTGACAGCGATGTTGAGCTCGTCGAAATAAGGCTCCGTCGCCCCCCAATCATGGGCCGCGACGGCTTCGACGGCTGAGGAGAACAGCAGTTCGTAGTCGGTCTCCAGCCGTTCGCCGACGCCGCCGTCGAGGCACAGCCAGCCGGTCGGCGACAGCAATGTTTCGCCGATGAAATCCGTGTGGAGCCGGTTCGGCGCGAAAATTTTATGGGTTTCCGTACTGCCGACCTTTGCGGTCAGCGTCAAAGCGTAAAAGGCATCTTCGACCCCCGCTTCGAAGGTCAGCCGCGCTTCGTTTACAAGACCGGCCAGAGGATAGGCCTCGAGCAGGAAACGGTTTTTCGGGCAGGCCGTGTGAACCGGATAAACAATGTGCAGGGCAGAGAGGTTGTCGAGATCGACCTCTTCGAGGAGGAAATGCAACAGGGGCTTATAGGCGCTGCGGAACTTTGCCTCGACGCCGGTGGCGGCGAGCTTCGCTTCGGCCTGCCTGCGGGTCTTCTCGTCGTCGAAAACCCAGGCCTCGATCTTCGTGCCTCGGGCGCCGGAAAAACGTGCGACGAGGGCATCGAGCGTGCGCTCGACCTGCTGTTCGTGGATCAGTGTCATGCGGAGGTTCTGCCTGTGGGATCGAGACTGTCGCGCAGCCAGTCGCCGAGGAGGTTGAGGCCAAGGACGGTGAGGAGGATGGCAAGGCCGGGGAAAACGCTGACCCACCAGGCCGTCTGCAGATAGGTGCGGCCCTCGGCGAGCATGCCGCCCCAGCTCGGGATGGTCGGGTCGATGCCGAGGCCGAGGAAGGTGAGGCTCGATTCGAGCAGGATGTTGGTGGCGACGTTGAGCGTCATCAGCACGATGACCGGGCCGATCAGGTTGGGCAGCAGGTGCTGGACGATGATGCGCCAGTTCTTGACCCCGATGGCGCGGGCCGAAAGGATGAACTCTCGCTCGCGCAGCGTCAGCACCGAACCGCGCACCAGGCGGGCATATTGCACCCATTGTGAGACGATCAGCAGAATGATGGTGTTGGTCAGCCCACCGCCGACGATGGCGATGAAGGTGATGGCGAGCAGGATGAAGGGGAGCGCCAGCTGGATATCGGCAAACCGCATCACCAGCATGTCCCAGATGCCGCGGTAATAACCGGCGATCAGGCCCATGAAGACGCCGAAAACGACGCCGCCCGCGACAGAGACGAAACCGACCAGCAGCGAGATCTTGCCGCCGGCCATGACACGGGCGAGGACGTCGCGCCCGAGCGGATCGGTGCCGAAGACATGCGCTGGCCTGACGAACGGCGGAACGAGGCGCGACATCAGGTCGATCTTTTCGGCGCCGCCGGGAAAGATCACGCCGGAGAAGATGACGGCAAGACCGATGACGCCGACCAGCAGGGCGCCGAGGACGAATTCGAGCTTCAGGAAATTCGAGGAAGCAGTGCGCGAGGCCATGGCTCTCACTCCGTCCGGATGCGGGGATCGACGAGGCCGTAGGCAATGTCGACGAGGAGGTTGATGCCGATGATCATCAGCGACAGGACGGTGATGACCGCCTGCAGCACCGGATAGTCGCGGGCGCCGACGGCGTCGAAGGCGAGCGTGCCGAGGCCCGGCCAGTTGAACACCCGCTCGACGACGACGATGCCGCCCAGCAGGCCCCCGAACTGCAAGCCGAAATAGGTGATCAGCGGAATGGCGCAGTTGCGGAGTGCATGTTTATAAAGCACGGCGTTTTCGCTGAGCCCCTTGGCGCGGGCGACCATGATATATTGCGAGCGCAGCGTCTCCAGCATGGTGGTGCGTACCAGGCGGACATTGGTCGCCGTCAGGATGATGCCCATGGTGACGGCCGGCAGGATGAAGCTTTCAAATCCGTCCATACCGCTCGGCGGCAACAGCGGCAGCGCGATCGCGAACAGCAGGACGAGCATCGTCGCCAGCCAGAAATTTGGAAACGACAGGCCGACGAGCGACAGGATGCGGATCAGCTGGTCGGCCCATTTGCCGCGGGCGGTGGCGGCCTTGATGCCGAGCGGAATGGAAATCACGATCGAGACGATCAGCGAGGTGAAGGCGAGCGCCAGCGTCGCCGGCAGCGCCTTGCCGATCAGCAGCGATACCGGCGTGCCGCCCAGAAAACTCTTGCCGAAATCGAGCGTGAAGATGCCCTTCAGGAAATTCAGGTATTGTACGAAGAACGGTTCGTTGAGGCCGAGACCCTCGCGGATGCGCACGAGATCGGCCTCGGTGACGCTGCCGGCGCCTTGCGTCAGCATCAGCGCCGGGTCACCGGTGAGGCGGATCGCGAAAGCGACCGTCAGCGTCACGGCAATCACGACGAAAATCGCCTGCAGAAGGCGTTTTACCAGGAATGCGGCCAATCTCTCGTTCCCTTGTTTTCTTGTCGGAGCCGCCGCCTCCGATTGGAAGGCGGCGGCTCCGCGAAGTCTTAGTCGACGGTGACGTCGGTGAACTTCAAACGGCTATCCGGCACCGGCGTAAAATTCTTTACGCGCTTGTTGATGCCGAAGATGGCGTTCAAGTTGTAGAGCGGCATTTCCAGCGCCCGGTCGGCTGCGTAATGGGCGATTTCCTGCAGAACCTTCTCGCGCTCGGCGACATTGGTGATGGTGCGCTGCTTGGCAAGCAGTTCGTCCATCTTCGGGTCGCTGTCGTAGGGGTTCCACTTTTCGCCGGTATGGTACATGGCGACGGCCGTGTTGTCGTAGTCGAGCGTCCAGCCGCCCCAGGACTGCTGGAACATCGCGCCGGTCTTGCCGCCCGGAATGATGTCGTTCAGGAGAACGTTGGTCTCATAGGGCTTGATCGTCGCGGTGATGCCGATCGTCTGCAGATAGGCGGAGATCGCCTGGGCGACTTCGATGAAGGTCGCTTCGTTGCCGCGAAGGTCGATTTGTACGGCAGCGCCCGGCGCGACGCCGGCTTCTTTCAGCAGAGCCTGTGCCTTGACCGGATCGTAGGGAAGCGGCTTCATGGCCTTGTCGAAGCCGAAGGATAGCGGCCCCTGGAAGCTGGCGATCGGCTGTGCCTGGCCGCCGAGGATCGACTTGATGATCGCGTCGCGATCGACGCCCATGATCAGCGCCTGGCGAACCTTCGGATCCTTGGTGATGCCATCGCGGGTGTTGAAGCGCAGTGCGTAGACTGTCGGGCCCGGCGAGGTGACCACGGCGAGCTTGGAATTGCCCTGGATGGTCGGGATCATGCCGATCGGAATGGTCGGCGGGATAACCAGATCGACACGGCCGGCCTGCAGTTCGGCAACCGCTGTCGCCGGCTCGGAAATGAACTTGTATTCCAGATCCGAAATTTTCGGCGCGCCGCCGAAATAGTCCGGGTTGGCGGCGAGAACGATGTTCACCTTCGGCTCGTAGGAAACGAACTTGAAGGCGCCGGTGCCGACTGGATGGGCGTTGAAATAGGCGTCGCCCTTTTCGGCGATATATTTCGGCGGCACGATCATCGCGCCGTAACCGGCGAGCTTCGTCAGGATGACCGGATCGGCCACCTTCAGCTTCATGTCGATCGTGGTGGCATCGATAACGTCGACGCTGCCGATCGAATTGTAGTTGGACTGCTGCGGCCCTTTGGCGCCTTCCGGGCCGAGCAGGCGGTCGAAGGTGAATTTTACCGCTTCGGCATTGAAGGCTTCGCCATTGTGGAATTTCACGCCTTCACGCAGCTTGAAGCGGATGCGCATACCATTGTCGAGCACTTCCCAGGAGGTCGCAAGGCCCGGGACGAGCTTGAGGTCAGGGCCGCGATAGGTGAGGCCGTCAAAGATGTTGGTCGAGACCGAGGCCCAGTTGACCAGGAAAGTGTCGATCGGATCCCAGCTGCCCGGATCCTGCGGCGAAGACACCGTCAGCTTGCCGGCGGCGAGCGCCGAGACCGGCGCGAACGCCGTGCCTGCGAGCGCCATCGCCACGAATGCCGTCCGCAAACCCCTCTGCATTTTTATCATCGTTTTTGCTCCTGTTGAAAAACCGAATGTCAAATCGTCACGCGCTGCGCGCCACGTAATGTCCTGGCGCGATCTCCTCCCGGGCGAGAAGCACCGGTTCGTTGCCGACAGCCCGGACCGGGCTTGGAATATCGCCCTCGATCATCGCCAGCGGCTTGCGGCGGCGCGGATCGGCGACCGGCACGGCTGAAAGAAGCCGGCGCGTATAGTCGTGAGACGGCGTTTCGAAGATCTGGCGGCGATTGCCGAATTCCATGATCTGCCCGAGATAGAGCACCGCCACCCGGTGGCTCATCTTTTCGACCACGGCCATGTCATGGCTAATGAAGAGGTAGGCGAGGCCGCGCTCTTCCTGCAGGTCCATGAACAGGTTGATGATCTGCGCCTGGATCGAGACATCGAGTGCGGAAAGCGCCTCGTCGGCGATGATCAGCTTCGGTTTCGAGGCGAGCGCGCGAGCGATACAGACGCGCTGGCGCTGGCCGCCGGAGAACTCGTGCGGATAACGGCGCGCATGCGCGGAGGTGAGGCCGACCCGTTCGAGCAGGGCATCGACGGTTTTTGCGATCTCCTTCTCGCTGTCGAGTAGGCCGTGGGTGCGGATCGGTTCGGCGATCGAGAAACCGACCGTCTTGCGCGGATCGAGCGAGGCGAACGGGTCCTGAAAGATATATTGCACGTCCCGGCGCAGGTTGTGCCGTTCCGCCATGGTCATTGCCGAGAGCGGCTTGCCCGAAAAGGTGATATTGCCGGCCGTTGCCTTCTGAAGCTGCTGGATGGTGCGGCCGATCGTCGACTTGCCCGATCCGGATTCGCCGACCAGCGCCAGCGTCTCGCCCGGATGGATGTCGAAGGAGACCTTTTCCACAGCGTGGACGCGGTGGGTGACCTTGCCGAGCAGCCCCTTCTTGATGTCGAAACGAACCACGAGATCGCGTACCGACAGCAGAGGGTCGGCATCGTAGCGGGCCGTATCCTGGATGCGTTCGACGCCTGAAAGCTTCGGTTCGCCATCTTCGAGCACGGTCAGCGGCAGGCGCTTGGGGAATTCCTCGCCGGTCATGCTGCCGAGCTTCGGCACTGCTGCGAGCAGCGTGCGCGTATAGGCATTGGTCGGCTTCTCGAAAATATCGAGCGCCTTGCCCTTCTCCACCGCCTTGCCCTTCCACATCACCACCACGTCGTCGGCCATCTCGGCGACAACGCCCATGTCATGGGTGATGAAGATGACGGCGGCACCAAGTTCTTTCTGCAGGTCGCGCAGGATATTGAGGATCTGCGCCTGGATGGTGACGTCGAGCGCGGTGGTCGGCTCGTCGGCGATCAGCAGCCTTGGCCGGCAGGCAAGTGCCATGGCGATCATCACGCGCTGGCGCATGCCGCCGGAAAGCTGGTGCGGATAACGGGTCAGCAGTTCCGCCGCATCCGGCAGCCGCACCATGTCGAGAAGCCGCTTCGCCTCGGCAAGTGCTGCGCTGTTCGACTTGCCCTCGTGCAGCTTCAGGATTTCGGCCACCTGATCGCCGATCGTGAAGACCGGGTTGAGCGAGGTCATCGGCTCCTGGAAGATCATCGAGATCTCCTTGCCGCGAATGCTGCGCATCTTCTTCTGGTCGAATTTCAGGAGATCGATCTCGCCGCCTGATGTCTGGAACAGGATGCGGCCGGTCGGGTAGTTGGCGCCGAGCATGTCCGCAAGTCGCATGATCGACAGCGAGGTGACCGACTTGCCCGAACCGGATTCGCCGACGATCGCGACGGTCTGGCCGGCCGAAACGGAAAAGCTCAAATTCTCGATGACGCGGGAGGCGCCGAACTCGACCGAAAGGTCATCCACGGCCAGAAGCGGGGTGGGGGCGGTTGGCGTCACTCGGGGAGCTCCTGCCGGATAGTGGCGGCGCAGGCCGCCCGGATGAGGGCGTCGACAGGGGGACCCACAAGATGCGCATGACCTTCGGCACGGCAGTTGTTGGCAGCCACGCTCACCGTCATCTGCCTGCTCTCCCATATATGGCGGGCCCGAATTTCTTTCGGTTTTTCCGTCACCTGCCTCACCCTTGCCTTGATAAGAATATGTCATCACTTTGTCGACATTTTGTCAACGGCGCAATAGGCTGATTTTGGCCGGTCTAGGTGACGGTGTTCAGGGAGCGGGAAAATGCAAATCCTGCCTTACCAAAGACCGCGGCCTGTGGTTGAATTTCGCCAAGGGAGGAAACATGAAAATCACCAAGCTTGAAACTGTGCGCGTCGCAGAGCGTGCGAACCTGTTGTGGGTGCTTGTCCACACCGACGAGGGAATTACCGGCCTCGGCGAAACCTTTTTCGGCGCCGAGACCGTGGAGAGCTACATCCACGAATATGTCGCTCCGCGGGTCATCGGCCGCGACCCGCTCCAGATCGACCTCCTGGCGCAGGAGCTGGTCGGTTATATCGGGTTTCGCTCCTCAGGAGCGGAAGTGCGGGGCAATTCGGCGTTCGATATCGCCCTCTGGGATATTTTCGGCAAGGTCACCAACCAGCCCATCGCCCAGCTGCTGGGAGGCTTCAGCCGCCGGGAAATCCGCACCTACAATACCTGCGCCGGCACGGAATATATCAAGAAGGCCACCGGCCAGGCGACCGCCAACTACGGTCTGACCGGCGGCACAGCTTACGACGATTTGAACGGCTTTCTGCATCGTGCCGACGAACTGGCCTTGTCGCTGCTCGAGGAGGGCATCACGGCGATGAAGATCTGGCCGTTCGACGCGGCTGCAGAGAGGACGAAGGGCCAGTATATCTCGATGCCGGACCTGAAGCTTGCGCTTCAGCCTTTCGAGAAGATCCGCAAGGCCGTCGGCGACCGGATGGATATCATGGTCGAGTTCCATTCCATGTGGCAGCTCCTGCCGGCCATGCAGATCGCCAAGGCCCTGACCCCTTACCAGACCTTCTGGCATGAAGATCCGATCAAGATGGACAGCCTGTCGAGCCTCAAGCGTTATGCGGAAGTATCGCCGGCGCCGATCTCGGCCTCGGAGACGCTCGCGACCCGCTGGGGTTTTCGCGATTACCTGGAAACCGGCGTCGCCGGCATCGTCATGCTCGACATTTCCTGGTGCGGCGGCCTTTCGGAAGCCCGCAAGATCGCGTCCATGGCGGAAGCCTGGCATCTGCCGGTCGCGCCGCACGACTGCACCGGCCCGGTGGTTCTCTGCGCATCGACGCACCTGTCCCTCAATGCACCGAACGCACTGGTGCAGGAAAGCGTGCGCGCGTTCTACAGGACGTGGTATCGCGATCTGGTGACGGCGCTGCCGGAGGTGAAGAACGGCATGATTACTGTTCCGCCAGGTCCGGGTCTTGGGCTGGAGCTCAACCCTGAGCTCGATCGCGCCTTCACCGTCAGCCGGCGGATGTCCGACGCCTCCATTTTCTAAGGTGCTACTGAAATGACGATATCCTCGGCGACCATGCTCAGAACCGCGAGCATGACCGGCCCGATGCTGATGCTTCTCGGCATGTTGATGTTCGCCTTGAACGACGCCATGGGCAAATGGCTCGTCGCGAATTATGGGCTGGGTCAGGTTGTCCTGATCCGCAGCCTTGCGGCGCTGATCATCCTGGTGCCGATGGTCTGGAAGGCAGGTTTCAGCAACCTGCTGACCGTCGAACGGCCCGGCATGCAGTTCTTCCGCGTGGCGTTTTCGACGGCTGAAGTGTTCTGCTTCTATTATGCGGTCATGTACCTGCCGCTCGCCGACGTCATGACCTATTGGCTGGCGGCGCCGATCTACGTTGCGGCGTGTTCGCCCTTCCTGCTCGGCGAAAAGGTCGGCTGGCGGCGCTGGACGGCGATTGCCGTCGGCTTCGTCGGCGTCATCATCACGCTCGAACCTTCGAGCGCCATGTTCAGCATGCCGGCGGTCATTTCGATCGTCGGCAGCGCCGCGTTTGCCTTCATGCTGATTTCCGGCCGCTTCCTGCGCGGTACGCCGGATAGTGCGCTGGTCTTTTTCCAGGTCGTTGGCGCCGGCCTCGCCGGCCTCGCCTTCGCGCCGATGAACTGGTCGCCGATCGCGTCGAACCGCGACCTTCTTCTGCTCGGACTGCTCGGCATCGTCGCCATGGCGGCGCATATGCTGGTCAACCGCGCCCTCAAGATCTCCGATGCGGCGACCGTCGCGCCGCTTCAATATACGTTGCTGCTCTGGGCGGTGATCTTCGGCTGGATGTTTTTCGACGATATGCCGCGGCTCGGCATGATGGTCGGGGCAGCCCTGATCGTTGCGTCCGGCCTCTTCATCTTCATCCGCGAACAGATGCTCAAGAAGCGGCAGAGCGTGCTTCCCGCCATTCCCGAATAGAGAAAGCCCGCGATCGCTCGCGGGCTTTCCCAAATGGTCGCTGTCGCGCAAAGCCTTCGGCTTACTTCTTGCGGACTTCCTTGAGCTCGGCGACAATGTTGTCGACCACCTCGGCGCCGATTTCGGCCTTGTGCTTCTCATAGACGACCGCGGACTTTTCGCGGATGCGCTGCTGCTCTTCCGGCGACAGCGTGTTGACCTGCAGGCCGGCCGCCTTGATCTTCTCGAGCGACTTCTTGTTCAAATCGCCGATCACCTGGCGCTCCACGTCGCGTCCGACGACTGCGCAGGCGCGCAAGGCTGCCTGCTCGTCCGGCGCATAGGTGTTGAATATCGCCTTGGAGAACAGGAAGAGGAATGGTGTGTAGGCGTGGTTCGTCTCCGTGACATATTTCTGCACTTCGAAGAACTTCGACGTGTCGATCGTCACGTAGGGATTTTCCTGCGCGTCGATCGCCTTGGTTTCGAGAGCCGAGAAGACTTCGCCGAAAGCCATCGGGGTGGCGTTGGCGCCGAGGTTCTGGAAGGTATCGAGGAAGATGTTGTTCTGCATGACGCGAACCTTCATCCCCGAGAAGTCTTCCCACTTGGTGACGGGGCGAACCGAGTTCGACAGGTTGCGGAAGCCGTTTTCCCAATAGGCGAGGTTGACGAGGCCGGCAGCGTCGAGCTTCTGGTTCATCATGTCGCCGAACTTGCCGTCGAGGACCTTGTAGGCTTCCTGGGCGTTGCCGAAGAGGAAGGGCAGATCGAAAACGCCGAGGGCGGGGACGATGCCGACCAGCGGCGACGACGACGTCACCACGGCTTCCTGGACGCCGGAACGCAGCGCCTGGGTGGCCTGCAGGTCGCCGCCGAGTGCGCCGCCCCAGAAGGCGGTCAACTTCATCTTGCCGCCAGACTTCTCGTCCAGGCATTTCTGCATCGCATTGATGCCGTTTCCAACCGGATGGTCGGCATTGATGCCGTTCGAGACGCGGATGTTACGCGCCTTGAATTCGGCGAAGGCCGGTACGGCCGACGCGCATGCGATGGCAAGGGCGGTGGTCGTCAGTAACAGTTTTCTCATATTATCCTCCCATGGATGAGCTTGAGACAGGTTTAATGGAGCCAGCGTGCAGGCACGAGCACGAGGCCTGGAAACAGGACCAGCAGGAACAGCACAATCGTTTCGGCAATCAGGAACGGCCATACGCCTGCCGTCACCTTGCCAAGCGGAATGCGTGCTACGCCGCTGACCACGTTCAATACGACGCCGACCGGCGGAGTGATGAGGCCGATGGAATTGTTCATGATGAACAGCACGCCGAAATAGACCGGGTCGATGCCAGCCTGCTTGACGATCGGCATCAGGACCGGCGTCAGGATCAGGATGGTCGGTGTCAGATCGAGCGCCGTGCCGACGATCAGCACCAGGATCATGATGGCGAACATCAGCAGCATCGGACGGTCGATCAGCGGCTCGATATAACCGACGATCTCGGACGGAATATTGGCGGCGGTGATCAGCCATGAGGACACCAGTGCCGAAGCCACCAGGAACATGATGACCGATGTGGTCTTGGCAGCCTGCAGGATGACGTGCGGCAGTTCGCTCGGTTTAAGCTCCCGATAGATGACCATGCCGACGAAGAGCGCATAGGCGGCGGCAACCACCGCAGCTTCGGTCGGCGTCATGATGCCGGCCTTGATGCCGCCAAGAATGATCACCGGCATGCCGAGCGCCCAGGCGGCCCTGCCGGTCACATGCAGCCGCTCGCTCATCGGCGCTTTCGGTAACGGCTGGACCTTATCCCGGCGCACGGTGATCAACCAAGCGATGACCAGCGCGACGCCCATCAGGATGCCGGGAAAGATGCCGGCGAGGAAAAGTTGGGTAATCGACACGTTGGCCGCGACGCCGAATACGATGAAGGCCATGGACGGCGGAATGATCGGCGCGATAATGCCGCCCGCCGCTATAAGACCGCCGGAACGGGGCACGTTGTACCCAGCCTTCGCCATCATCGGGATAAGGATGGCGGCAAGGGCTGCCGTATCGGCAGCGGCCGAGCCCGAAATGCTGGCCATGATGACGGCTGCCATGATCGCGACAATGCCGAGGCCGCCGCGGATATGGCCGACACAGGCAATCGCGAAATCGATGATGCGGCGCGACAGGCCGCCGGAGTTCATCAGCTCACCGGCCAGGATGAAGAATGGAATGGCAAGCAGGGTAAAGGTGTCGACACCGGCGATCATGTTCTGGGCGATGATCTGGGTGTTGAACATGTCCATGTACCACATGAGCACGACGCCGCAGAACATCAGTGAGAACGCGACGGGCACGCCAATCGCCATGGCTCCGAGAAGCGATACGATGAATACGATAAGTGTCATCAGGTACGCTCCGCCATCTGCTCGATCGTCAGGTTTTCACCGGCAAAGATGCTGATCTCGTCGGCCGTCGCCCGGCCGGTGACATAGCGGAACAGCCGCTCCAGCGCGATTAGCGACAAGCCGGCGCCGGTAAACAGGCCGATGCCGTAGACCCAGATCATCGAAATCCCGGTCACCGGCGCGCTCATGCTGGCGTTGATCTCGAACTGCTGCCAAGTCCCCCAGAAAAAGATCATCGAGCAAGCGAGGATGACGAGGTTAGACAGGATCATGCAGACGAGCCGGCCCTTGCGCCCGAAAAGCGCCACGACGCTTTCGACGCCGAGGTGACCATGTTCGCGAAAGGCGACGACTGCGCCGACGAAGCTCAGCCAGACGAAGAAGTAGCGGGACAATTCCTCAGAGACGGACATGCCGGAATTGAAGGCGTAGCGAAGAACCACATTGGCAAACACCATGATCGCCATTGCTGAAAGCAGCAGGATCAATAGGACTTCCAATGCCTTAAAAAATAGATCGATTGCCTTTTGCATATTCCCCTCCCGAATTCCTACAAACGCCCGCGCCGGGCGAGCGTCTTCGTCACCGTCGACAACCTCAAGTTCCGCTCCGGGCATTTGCCCCGATGATCCGCTTCATCGACCAGCGGCTCAAGCGGCAGGCTGGACGTCACGATGCGGTTTCCTATTTGATATGCGATCAGCCTCTCCTCCATCGCAAAGACCTCTCCAGCGCTCCCTCAATTGTCAGGATGTCTGACAACCCTCCACCTGCGGTATCTCTAAAGACAGTTTTACCCGCTGTCCAGCGGCCCTTGGCCTGTTTCAGGAAATCGCTGGATCGATCTAACTTGAGCCCCGGCCGACACCCCAATAAACCTCCAATTGAAGGTCGAGGCGGCTTGCCGCGCCGTGGAGATGATGGCGCATCGCTTCCCGGGCACAGACCGGATCGCGGCTGGCGAGGGCGTCGCGGATCGCGACATGTTCGGCGATCGTCACCTCGACGATTTCCGTCAATACGGCTGCCTCCCGAGCTGTATTGATGGCAAGATGAATTCGCTCCGCGATGAAACCGATGAATAGCAGGAAGTATTCGTTATGCGTGGAAGCCGCGATCTGGCGATGAAAGGCGAGGTCGGCGAGAATGCCTTTTTCGGTCCACTTCTCTCCGCCCGTCATCTGCTCGAGCGCGTCGTCGAGCCTCACAAGGTCTTCGTCCGTGTGATTGACCGCGGCGAGACCGGCAGCTTCGATCTCCAGTGGCAGCCTCAGCTGAAACAGGCTTTGAAAACTGGCTCGGTGGGCGAGATTGCCCTGTTCGATGCGAATCGAATGGCGGTGCTCGATATCGGTGGCAAACGCTCCGACACCCTGCCGGGTCTCGACCAGGCCCTCATTGCGAAGCTGCGCGATCGCCTCGCGCACGACAGACCGGCTGACGCCAAAGGTCTTTGCCAGAATATGTTCGGTGGGCAATTTTTCGCCGGCCGTTATCCGGCCGTCGCTGATCTCGCGTCCGATCTGCGACGCGATCCGGGCGGGCAGGTGTTCGTTTCGTCTGATCTGGCTGAAGTCCATTACCACGGCGCCGGCTCTCCCCTTGTGACGCTCTTCTACGACTTCCCGGTAAAATTCAACTGGCAGCCCGGGTTCATCACCATGTCAGGATCGATGGCATTCTTGATAGCCGTCAGCAGTCGGCGCTTGGTTTCGGGGAGGCGTGCATCGAAATCCGCCCGCTTGAGCCGGCCGATGCCATGTTCGGCGCTGAGGCTGCCGTGGAAACGGTCAAGCACCTGGTTCAGGATCGTTTTCGACTGATAGATCCTTTCGAGCCGCTGCTGATGGGGCAGTTCCACGGACGGCAGGACGTTGAGATGAACATTTCCATCTCCGACATGACCGTAGGAGACACAGACGCAATCGGGCAGCGCTTCGTGGATCGCCTTTTCGGCCTCGGCGACAAAGGAAGGTACCTTGGAGAGCGGAACCGAAACGTCGCTGCGCATATGAACCCCACGTTTCGCCTGACCCTCGTTCATTCCTTCACGAATCAGCCAAAGGTTTCTCGCCTGCGCCTGTGACGAGGCAATCGCGCCGTCGACGACGATGCCATCTTCCATGACCCCTTCAAGGAAGCGCTGCATCAGGTTGTCGATATCGACGAGGCCCGAGCCGGATACTTCCATGAGGACATAGCAGGGATAATCGGCGGCCATCGGGATCGGCAGATCCGGAATGGCCTCCCGGGCGAGCGTGAAGGCGAGTGGCGGCATGAATTCGAAAGCGGACATCAGGTCGCTGCAGTCGCGCCGGGCACGGCGATAGAGGGTGATCGCATCCTCCAGGGATGCGAGACCGACAAGGGCGGTCGCAACCTGATCCGGATAGGGCGTCAGCTTGATCGATGCGGCGGTGACGATGCCGAGCGTTCCCTCGGCGCCGATGAAGAGCTGCTTTAGATCTATGCCGCGATTGTCCTTCCGGAGCGTTGAAAGCCCGTCGAAAATCGTGCCGTCCGGCAGCACGACCTCCAGGCCCAGCACCAGTTCGCGCGTCATGCCGTATCGGAGCACGTTGATGCCGCCGGCATTGGTCGAGATATTGCCGCCGATCCGGCAGCTTCCCTGCGCACCGAGGGCCAGCGGAAAGAACATCCCCTCCGCGGCGATAGCTTCCTTCAGCTCCCACAGGATGCAGCCCGCCTCGACGACGGCGGAGAAGTCGTCGGCGTCGATCTTGCGGATGCGGTTCATGCGTTCGAGGCTGAGAACGACCTGCCGCTCCGGCATATCCGGAATAGCGCCCAGCACAAGGCCGGTATTGCCTCCCTGCGGAACAACGGCGAGGCCGAACTCACGGCAGGCTTTGACGCAAGCGGCCACGTCTTCCGTCGACCGCGGCCTGAGGACGGCAACCGCCGAACTGGTAACGTCCCCGTGCCAGTCGCGACAATATCGCGCCATCGCATCCGCATCCGTCAAGACAAGGTCTTCGCCAAGCATCGATCGCAGGAGGAGGCGATGCTCTCCGGACGGGTCAGTTTGCAGGCTCGTCATTCTCGGTGGTTCCTTCGGAAGATCCGTCCCTTGGCTGGATAGTTTGATTTGCTCTGCGCCTTGTCTCGGCGCACAACTATCCTGTTTTCAACCGAAGCATATAAGGTTATCAGACAACCGTATAATATAAATATTAGCGTATCCGGGCAGTCGTCGCCTCGGGTCGAGACGGGAGGAAGCATGCATATTCTGATCATAGGCGCGGCCGGGATGGTAGGCCGCAAACTGACGGCGCGTCTCATTGCGGAGGGCGGCATTCTCGGCAAGCCGATCGACAAGCTGACCCTCGTCGACGTCGTGAAGCCCGAGCACCCGCAGAGTTTTTCCGGGTCCGTGGTGACGAGCGACGCCGACCTCTCGATGCCGGGCGAGGCCGAAAAACTCATCAGGACCCGCCCCGACGTGATCTTCCACCTTGCCGCGATCGTCTCGGCGGAGGCTGAACTCGATTTCGAAAAGGGCTACCGGGTCAACCTGGATGGCACCCGCTACCTGTTCGATGCGATCCGCCTTGCAAACGGCGAGGACGGCTACAGGCCGCGGGTCGTCTTCACGTCGTCCATCGCTGTCGCGGGTGCCCCGCTGCCATTCCCCATTCCCGATGATTTCCACCTGACGCCGCTTACCAGCTATGGCACACAGAAGGCCATTTCAGAGCTGCTTCTTTCGGACTACACCCGCCGCGGTTTCTTCGAGGGCATCGGCATCCGGCTGCCGACCGTGTGCATCAGGCCCGGCAAACCGAACAAGGCCGCATCCGGCTTCTTCTCCAACATCCTGCGGGAGCCGCTGATCGGGCAGGAGGCGATCCTGCCCGTGTCGGATGACGTGCGCCACTGGCATACATCGCCTCGCTCGGCCGTCGGATACCTCGTCCATGCGGCGAATATGGATCTCGATCAGGTCGGCCCGCACCGCAATCTTTCCATGCCGGGCGTCAGTGCGACCGTCGGCGAGCAGATCGACGCGCTCCGCCGGGTGGGGGGCGAAAGAGCGGTAAACCTCATTCGTCGGGTACCGGACGAGATGATCATGAAAATGGTTGCGGGCTGGGCGCCAGGTTTCGAGGCAAAACGCGCCACCGCCCTCGGCTTTACCGCGGAGAAAAATTTCGACGAGATCATCCGGGTCCACATCGAGGATGAGCTCGGAGGCTGCGCGTGATGAGAAATCCGCGCGGCGACTAAAGGGTTTGTCCTTCAAAACGAACGGTGGCCTTCGCTCAGATGTCCGAATGCTTCAGAGCGAGGCCGCTGCCGACACACCCCGATCGTCGGATCATCAGGGGCAGCGTCGATTGTCGCCTGGCAGTTGATTGTGAGAACGCAGCAACTTTGCGGGTTCGAACAGGGTTTCACGATTGGCTGCCATGCGACATCTCATGTTCGTAAAGCTGTTCCATGCTCAAGGTTGCAACTTCGGCAAAGGGCGTCTGATTGCGGACGCGGCCGGCACCGAGAATGACAACCTCGTCGCAGAAGGAAATGGTGCTGTGATGATGGCTGACAACGATCGTGGTGCGGCGCCCGGCTCTTAATTTCAACGTCTCCACGATCGATGCCTCGGACAGGCCGTCCATGGCATTCGTAGCCTCGTCGAGGATCAGAATTTCCGGATCGCGGACCAGAGCTCTTGCCAGGGCGATCCGCTGTCGTTGACCGGCAGACAGGCTCGCTCCCCGGTAGCCGACGACAGTTTCATATCCGTCAGGCAGCTTCTCGATAAATTCATGCGCCTCGGCAAGTCTGGCCGCGTTTTCCGCCGCGAGAAGGGAGGTCTCGTGGCCGTAGACGATATTCTCGAAAATGGTGCCATCCACCAGTTCAAGATCCTGGCTGGCAAGCGCAATCTGTCGGCGCCACTCGGCGGGATCGATTTGGTCGAGTGGAATGCCGTCGACAAGAATATTCCCCTGATCCGGCTCCACAAACCGGCATAGGAGATTGACGATCGTGCTCTTGCCGGCGCCCGACCGTCCGATAATTGCCGTCGAGCGGCCCTGGCGAATATCAAAGCTTACCGAACGCAGGACCACGGGCCGTGTGCTGGAACCCGGATACCTGAAGGTCACCTGGTCGAACTTGATCTGCCGGCGGAGCCCCTGGATCGGACGACTTCCCTGGGGCGCCGCTGGTTTGTCGGAGGAATCCAGTAGCCATCCAACCTCTTCCAACGCCCCACTCCATCCCTGAATCTGGCTCCAGGCCATCTGCAGCGCGCGGACATGCGGTTGCAGCCTATAGAGCAGGACGACAAAAGCCACGATGACCGGGAAACCGACCCCAATCCGCCATGCGCTGACAACCACACCCAGAAAGAGGGCGGAATGCAGGACTTCGGTTAGCGGGGGGAGAGCTGCCTGGCGGCTGTTAAGAACGAAACCCGCCTTTCGCACGGCATTCGAAGCCGCGTCGAAGATCGTTCCTTCACGTTGTTCCTGTCCGAATGCGCGGATGAGGCGCCCGGCGTGAACAAGGTGAAGCATCCTCGCGGCAAGCTCACTGTTGAACGACGTGACGTTGCGGCTCGGGCCCTTCAGGCCTGCCGATAGCAAAGCATGGATGGCCTGGATCAGGACAAGCCCAAGTGTGACACACAGCGACATCTGCCACGAAAGAAGCAGCAAAAATGCGAGCAGGATAATGGCCGCTGACGCATTCACGATCGCTGCAAGGATGGTCTGGACCGCATCCGAGGCCCGCCAGGACTCGTTGGAGATGATGTTCAGCAACCGCCCCGGGCTTTGCTGCAGGAAGAACGGGTAGCCGATCGTCAAAAGCTGGTCGGCGAGACGGTTCCGGATCGAATGGCCGGCCTTGCCGTATATGAAATTGGCAAGCACCGCGTTCGCAAAAGCCAGCACGTTCTTCACGGTGATCAATCCGAGAATGGCGGCCGCGATGACGATCAGCCGGGTCTGATCGTCCAATCCGGTTCCCACCCGCTGAAAAACGGCGGAAAGGCCGGCCATTCCCGAAGCATTATTTTCACCGGCAATGATGCTGAGCATGGGGATGACAAGACCAATGCCGGTGCCTTCGAGAACGGCGCTGCTCAGTCCCAGGATGACGACGATAGCCAACAGACCGGTGTTTTTCCCCAGAGCGTTGCGCAGGAGGTGAGAACTCGATGTGAGGACATCTAGCATGGCGGCGATTCCCGTTGCGGACGGGGCAGATGGCTGGTCGTCCCAGGATCCGCCTGTTTGGGCCACCGAATGGCAAGCAAGGCAAACTTGGCTGCTCCGACCAGGTTCATGCCCACGATCGTCAGGTGGGAGAGGGAAATTTCCGGATCGAAACGGTAGCCGCCGAACAGCTCCCGCCAGGCCGATCGGGTCGTCCAGCAGAAATGACGAAGCAGCCAGGGAGCCTTGAACGCATGCTTGATGCAAAGACCGCCGTTTCCAAGGCTGTAATCCCGGTGAAGTTGTTCGATTGCATCGCGTGTGGTTCGCCCGTGAAAATGCTGGACCGTCATGTCGGGAACATATTCGATTGGAATGCCGAGTTGATAGGCACGGACGAGGTAATCCGTGTCTTCTGCGGACCGCAGCGGGCCGCCGGCCCCGAACCGCTCGTCAAAGCGCCCGATGCAGGCTGCCGCTTCTCGATGCATGGTCATGTTGCAGCCAAGCACGAACCCGCCCGGATGAACATCCGGCGTGAAACGGGCCCGGAATCGCGACCGCTTGATTGTAAAAGGCAGATCGTGCGGGCTGCCGAGATCGACGCGGCCGCCCCGGACGATGCATCGCTCGCCTGCCGAATAATGCCGGTTCAGATCCTGGAGGTAGGAACCGTCGACGACGCAGTCATCATCGACAAAGATCAGAAGCCTGCCTCGCGCTCGCTCCATTCCCGTATTGCGCGCGGCAGCAAGGCCAGGCCGCGGCTCCACCATCCATCTGACGGGAACAGCGGATTTCGCCGCGATGCGGGATAAACGCGTGGCTGTATCGTCGGTGGATCCATTGTCGACCACCACGAGCTCGCAGTTTAGGGAACCGGCTTGGCAGGCGGCTTCGATCGAGCTGATACATGCCTCGAGCGCGGCCGCCCTGTTGCGGGTGCAGACGATAAAGCTTGCATCGATGGGGTGACCCCCATCGGGGGACAGAGGGGGACGCTCTCTGGGCATCAGGCGAGCCCTCGAAGCGGTAACACCGTCTTGGCCGGCACCGATTGATAGTACCGTGCCACCCCATCGAGCCGCCGGATCGCCTCTTCCGACATGCGGCTCAACCAGGGCGCAGCGACGGCGGCTCGAAGGCCATAACGCTCCCGCCGCCGGATGACGTCCCATTTTCCCGTTCGCATAAGAAATGCGTGGGTCAACTCAGGACGTTGCTCATCGGCAATGAATTGGTAGAGGAAATAGAAGAAGCACAGGGCGCCCTCTGCGTAGCTGCGAGCGCTCGCACCAACTTGCTCGGCGACCTTTCCTTCGATCGCGAGCACGCAATCGGCGGCTCGGCGCACCGTTTCCGGCGTAACGGCCGCGCCGATAGCAAGAAGAGCACCGGGATCATCGTTAAGAGCCTGCCGTTCGAGGTTCTCGGCGACGATCTTCAGATGGGTTCGGCGCATTTGGCGCCTGTGCCTGTTGGTAACGCTGTCGCTGTGGATACGATAGGCGATCAGGCTCTCGTCGATCATCGCCGCCGGAAACGCGCGTGTAATGCGCCTGAAGAGATCGAAGTCCTCCGCATGGACATAGCTTGCGTCATAAACCAGCATGTCTTCCGGAATGATCTTGCGATTGTACATCACCGTCGAATGCAGGAAGATCGTGAAGAACAGCGACAGTATGTGCCAATCTCCTGACTGATAAATGGGATTTGGCGTGCTGCGCACAACGCGGTTGCCGAGAAGCCGATCGACTTCCGTTCCGCAGATCGCAAGCTGGGGCTGCTGTTCAAAGAGCGAGACCTGACGGGAAAAGCGGGTTGGATAGGAGATATCATCCGCGTCCATTCGGGCGACCAGGTCACCTCTAGCCAGGGCGATGCCCTCGTTCAAGGTCGCGATCAGCCCGCGGTTCTCGCGTGAGACAATGCGAACGCGATCGTCAAGCTTCTGATATCGGCGCAGAATATCCAGCGAGAGATCGTTCGAGCCGTCGTCGATGGCGACGATCTCAAAGCGCTTGTAGTCCTGGCGCAGAATGCTCTCGACCGCCGCAGCGAGATAAGGTTCGCCGTTGTAGACGGGCAATACGACGGAGATCAGCGGGGAGGACATCGTTCGACTCGCAATGGCGTGGCAATTTGAGGTTCCTGTACTTGCCCAGCCTTCGAAATGGCTGCGGCAGACGGCGCGTCATACGTCGGGTCAAGCCTTCTTTGGGGGACGTATGGGAAATAGCGCTTGAACTGGTTGAGTGGTTTTTCGAACGCCAGCCACGAGATCGCGGCCAATACCAATGTTCCGGTGGTTCCTAAGATGAGGCGACCGAAACCCTGTTCCGAGACGTTGAACGGAATCCAGGGTTGTGCGCCTACGACGAAGGACAGGACGATCGGATGGAACAGGTAGACCCCGTAGCTGACACGTCCGACAGCGTTAATCGGAGCGGATTCCAATAGACGGCCGGGAGTTCCCCGCAGGCCCGACGAACAGTATCCGACCAAGGCCGTGAGCGGAACAAGAGGAAGGACCTCCAAGCCGATCCAATTCATCCAGGCGAGCGTCGGTGACAGTGGGAGCGGTTTCAGCCACATCAAAATGGCCGTTGCAACAAGCAAGGGTGCCGAGCTTAGCCGCATCCAGTGCGGCAATGTCTGAGATCGCGCTCGATGGAGCGCAAGGAGCGCGCCGGCCACCAGAGCGTCCATCGACGCCGGAGGAAGGAGATCCCGCGCGAGCGAAGGCGTCCCCGTGAACGGCCAATAGAACCGATAGGCAAGCGAGCATGCGATGAGAGCAATGCAGATCGGCTCAAGCCAGCGGCGCGGGGCGAGCAGGATGACGAGCGGCCACACGACATAGAACTGCTCTTCTATGCTCAGGCTCCAGGTGTGACAAAGTACCCAGGGCGTCCATTCATCGCGAAGGGCATACCAGAAATTCGAGAGGTAAAGGGCATGCCATTTGATGCTGCCGCGCGCCTGCTCGAGGTTGACCAGCCAGACGAAGCTCAGCACCGCAAAGTACGGCGGAAATATGCGCAGCGCCCGGCGAATATAGAACGATCCTATCGCGGTGCGTGGTTCGTACTGGGCGGTAGAGCGCGCTTCCAGCAAAACTCGCGTTATCAGGAAGCCGCTGAGAACGAAGAACAGGCGTACGCCGATATGGCCCCAATGCGACCCGTCGGCCGCGAAAAAATGCGCGTATAGAACCATTGAGATGGCAAGAGTTCTAAGACCATCCAATTGTCGGTCGCGTGCATGAAGCATGGAGCCCCCAGTTGAGCAGAACTTGTGATAACTCCCGCTTCGCTTGTATTTTGCCGCCGTGCTTTGTTTGGAACCCCGAAAACCTATTTTTGCAGCCCGAAAAGTTCAGGCAAAATCCGACCAAACTGTGGCCACCACCGCGATTCAGACTTTAGCCCCGCAGCAGGCCAGCCTTTAGTCCTACTTCCAGACGCGGAGTTTAGCGGGCCGCGCCTCTTGAGAATCCGAGGCACGAGCGGGCCGCAACATTTCTTAATGCGACTACACAGTGCGGCTCCTCCCCATCGCTATCGTGTGACCAAACACGCCAGGGCGCTCGCCGGCCCAGTTAAAAGGTCCACTCCATGATCGCGTTATCGACCGTATCATCCACGCTTCGACGCTGCTGCGCGCTTTTCGGTAAAGCAGCGATGCTCGCATGTGCGTTTTCGACAGTGGCGTCCGCAGACGCCCAAATGCCGGTGACGACGATCGTCGCCAAGCGAGGCGCGCTGACGGAAAGGATCGAGGTGGTTGGTTCGCTCGCGGCGCGGGAAGAGATCGAGGTCTATCCCGCCGTCGTCGGCAAGGAGGTCAGGCAGATTCTGGTAGAGGCCGGGCAACATGTTGAGCGCGGCCAGGCGCTCGCGGTCCTGGACACGACCGAAGCACTGATGTTGCTGGACAAGAATGCGGTGAGCCTCCTTCGCGCGCGTGCTGCCGTGGCGGTTGAGAGCAGCAAGATAGATGTGGCAACGGTCACCGAAGCCGAAGCGCGCAAGAAGCTGGAACGCAGCCGCTCGCTACAGCCAAAAGGAGCGATCGCCGACAATGTCCTCGAGGAAGACCTGAATGCTCACGCCCGAGCCGTCGCGGAATTGCGACTGGCGCGCCAATCGTTGGAGCTCGCCAACGCAGATCAACAGTTGATCGCCAGCGAGCGGCGGCAAATCGAACTGACTGTTCAGAGAAGCACCCTGCGGGCCCCCAGCTCGGGTCGGATCTTGAGCCGGAAAGCGCGTGTCGGGGGGATGACATCGAGTTCCGCCGACCCTCTTTTTGTCATTGCTGACGATGATGATATCGAGTTCGTGGCGCAGGTGACGGAGACAAGCTTCGTTCGGCTGCGCGAAGGCATGAGCGCCGAAATTACCTTGCCAGGACGCGACCGAGCCATCGCGGGAACCGTCCGGTTGAATGCCGCGCAACTCGATCCCAAGACAAGAAGCGGGACAGTGCGGATCGAACTTGCAGACAAGGCCGGACTTATCCCAGGCGTCTTTGCGCGCGGTAACATCAGTGTCGAAAACCGGCAGAATGTTCTCCTTCCGGGAACGGCCGTCAAAAGCACGGCGGCTGGCCACAACGTCTACGTCGTTTCAGACGGGCTCGTGGATATCCGCCCGGTCCACATCGGATCACAGCAAGGCGGCTTCGTGGAAATCGTCGACGGCATCCGGGAGGGAGAGGAGGTCGTCCTGAAATCAGGTGCCTTCCTGAAGGCACAGGAGCGGGTGAGGCCCGTATTGGCCGCGACACCGGCAACGCGTGCCGACGCCTCCACATCTACGTCAAATCGGCTCGGAGCTCGACTTCAATGAACATATCGGCCTGGGCAATTCGCAACCCGCTTCCCTCGATCCTCCTATTCCTACTCCTTGTCACCGCGGGTCTTTACAGCTTTTCACGGCTGCCCGTTACTTACTTCCCGACCATCGACGAGCCGGCGGTGAATGTGACTATCGACCAACCCGGCGGCGCGCCGAGCGAGTTGGAGACTGAAGTCACTCGTCTTGTTGAAGACACGGTAGCGTCTCTTGCAGGCGTGGAAGAGATCAAGTCGACGGTCACTCAAGGCCGTTCTGTTACCGCTGTCGAATTTGAGTTGGGCGTGATTTCGCCAGACCGCGCCATGGGTGACGTCCGCGACGCGGTTGCGAAAATCCGCAGCGATCTTCCCGATGGAATAGATGAGCCTGTCATCGAACGGGCTGAAGAGGAAGCGCAGGCGGTGGTGACTTATGCCGTGACAAGCCAGGACATGACCGTTGCTGAGCTTTCGTGGTTCGTCGACGATGTTGTTGCCCGGCAGTTGCAGGGTCTGAAGGGCGTTGGCCGCATTGATCGTGTCGGAGGTGCTGACAGGGAAATCCATGTCGAACTCGATCCTTCGCGATTGCAGGCGCTCTCCCTGACGGCGAATGCCGTTAACGAAAGCCTCATCGCAAGCCAGTTGGATCGTTCTGGCGGCCGCAGCAACCTGAATGGCCGAGAACGGACGCTGACGACCGCCGCGGCGGCGCAGACGATTGCAGAACTGGGTGGTTCTCGCATCCTCCTGTCGGACGACGCCAGTGTGAAACTGGAAGATGTCGGCAGCGTCCAGGATACGATCACGGAGGCCCGCGCCTTTGCGACTTTGGATCAGGAGGACGTTGTAGGTTTCGCGGTCTATCGCTCAAAGGGTTCGAGCGAGCTAGCTGTTGCGGAGGAAGTGGCCGTCGCACTGGAGAAGCTACATCTCGAACAGCCGTCGATCCGCTTCAAGCTGGTCGACGACAATATGTCCTACACGGCGGGCAACTACAACTCGGCCATGCATACCCTCTATGAGGGCGCGGCATTGTCAATCGTCGTCGTATTTCTATTCCTGCGCGACTGGCGGGCCACGGTCGTGGCGGCAATCGCGCTTCCGCTTTCGATCATCCCGACCTTTTTTGCCATCGATCTCCTGGGCTTTTCCCTCAACATCCTCAGTTTGCTTGCGATCACCCTGGTGACAGGAATTCTCGTGGACGATGCGATCGTTGAAATTGAAAACGTGGTGCGTCACCGCGACATGGGCAAATCCGCCTACCGGGCTGCGTTGGACGCCTCTGACGAAATAGGGCTTGCTGTCATAGCCATATCCGCAACGATCATGGCTGTCTTCACACCCGTGGGCTTCATGAGCGGCGTGGTCGGGCTGTACTTTCGAGAATTCGGGCTGACCGTTGCGATAGCGGTGTTCTTTTCACTTCTAGTGGCCCGATTGATCACCCCAATCATGGCTGCATACATCATGACGAACGCTCCTCCGTCCCACATTCTGAGAGGGCGCCTGGTGTCGGCCTATGAGGGACTGCTGAAGGTCAGCCTGCGGTGGCGATGGATGACAGTCGGATCCGCATTTGCGGCTTTCGCACTGGCTTTATACGCCCTGACCTCCTTGCCGACCGCCTTTTTGCCGGAAGAGGATACGGGGCGGTTGACCCTTTCGGTGGAACTGCCCCCTGGGGCGGCTTTGCAGGAAACAAGAACAGCGACGGATGAAATTGCCGCCATGATCCGGCGGGATCCCGCGGTGGAAGGCGTATTCGTCAGGGCGGGGTCGAGTACGGCCGGACAGGAAGACGTACGCTATGCGGCCGTCCTGATCGATCTGCTCCATAAATCCGAACGCGACCGTTCATCGTTCTCGATACAAGCCGATCTTGAAAAGGCACTTTCCTCCATTTCGGACGTCAGGCTGCGCTTTCTCAATACGCGCGGAGGGCGGGACGTATCTTTCGCTGTCCTGTCCGCGGATGGCGCTCTTGCTCAGCAGGCCGCAGATAACATACTGCAGGAGCTCGCCGCTGACAGAAATTTCGTCAACCCGACCGCTGACAACGCGGCAACGCGACCAGAACTGCGAGTGAAAGTCGACCCCGACAAGGCCTCAACGATCGGTGTATCTCCGGCAGAGCTTGCGCGCACGATCCGCGTATCGACGGTGGGTGACGTCGACAGCCGACTGCCCAACTTCATCGACGGCGGCCGACAGATCCCAATCCGCGTGCTGCTCCAGACGCATGCTCGCGACGATTTGCCAACCCTTGAAATGCTGTCGGTACCGACGACGAGAGGGACGTCGGTTCCGTTGTCTTCCGTCGCCGACGTCAGCTTCGATGAGAGGGTCGCCACCATCGAGCGATTTGATCGCCAGCGTCGCATCGAAATCTCAGCGGACATGGCTGACGGCATGACGTCGGGCCAAGGTCTCGACAGGCTGGCACAGCTCGACAGCGTCAAGAGCCTGCCGGCGGGCGTGCGCATTCAGGCGACCGGGGATTCCGATACCGAAGGCGAGGTGTTCTCAAGCTTTGCGGTGGCGATGGGATCGGGCGTCATGCTTGTACTTGTCGTTCTCATCCTCCTCTTCGGAAGCGTGCTGGCGCCCTGGACCATTCTGGCCTCCCTTCCCCTGTCCATCGGCGGCGTTGCAGCCGGCCTCATGCTGAGCGGCAACGCCGTCTCGCTTCCCGTCGTCATCGGTATCCTGATGCTGATGGGGATCGTGACGAAAAACGCCATCATGCTCCTGGACTTCGCCATTGAACGCGAAGCCCATGGGCTGTCTCGGGTCGATGCGATCGTTGAAGCCTGCTCGGAGCGAGTTCGCCCCATCATCATGACCACGTTCGCTATGATCGGGGGAATGGCCCCCTCCGCGCTCGGGGTAGGGGACGGAGGCGAATTCAGGGCGCCGATGGCGATCGCGGTGATTGGCGGTCTGCTCGTGTCCACGGTTCTATCGTTGATCGTCATCCCGTCGCTCCACCTGATCGTTTCCGACTTTGGCGATCGTACCGCTCGGATCTTCAAGCCCTTCCTCCAGTCGGCCGAGATCTGAAGGTTGCAGGCGCCGCAAGGACGCTTGCACTACCAATGGAGGGCCGGCCAACCACCTGGCCGGCCCTGCCGTATGTTGCCGAGCGTTTTTTCCGCAGCGCCGCCACTTTGCCGGTCACGTCAATTCTGCGTCGCGATGCGAGCGGCTGCAGCGCTTATCGCCATAGCAGGGTGCGTTCGGTATCCTGTACACTGCGAGCAGCGACCGTAACAAAACTTAATAAAGCGAAATATTCGAGGACCAGCAGCCGGCCCATTGTCAGGTCCTTAAACAGGAAAAGACCTATGCAGCCCAATTCAGCATCCGCGAAGATATTGATCGTGGAAGACGACTTCGAAATCGGCAATCTTCTGGCGTCGACAATTCAGGAAAGCGGGATGCTGCCGACTGTGGCTGAGGACGGAAACGTGATGCAGTCCCTGCTTCGCAGCAATTCCTATGATCTGATCATCCTCGATGTCATGCTGCCGGGCGAAGATGGCCTAAGCATTTGCAAACGCATCCGTTCGGAAAGAACGATCCCGATAATCCTGTTGACGGCACTCGGAGAGGAAGTCGACCGGATCGTGGGACTGGAAGTCGGCGCCGATGACTACATTACGAAACCCTTCAGCCCAAGAGAAGTGGTCGCTCGGATTCGCAGTCTCCTGCGTCGCGCCTCTTACGGCCTGACAAGTAGCTCTGCTCAAAGGAAGCTGCGGTTTGACGGATGGGTGATTGACCCGATGCGGCGCCGGCTTCACGACCCCGGCAACGCTCGCATCGCTTTGACAACAACGGAATTCGATCTTCTGCTGGCGTTCTGCAGAAATCCGGGCAGGGTCATCACCCGCGAGGAGCTGCTCTTGTTTACCCATTCCGGGCTGGCTGGGCCGATCGAGCGCAGTATCGATGTGCATATCAGCCGCCTCCGTCAAAAGATCGAGGCTGATCCTCGCGAGCCAACGCTCCTGCAGACGGTCAGGCTGGGAGGATATACTTTTACCGCGTCGGTAGAGGAAGTCTGAAACAGAGGCCCCAATCTTTCTCCGGCGCCGCAACTGCCATATTGCGCACGGCAACGCATGTCGCCTGCGGATCGGATGCGATCCGTGCAGGCGACACGCCATTTATTTTCGCTCGCCGGCTTTAGAACTTGTAGCCGACAAAAGCAGAAACGGAAGGCTGGATCTTCTTCTCGACGATCGGGCTATCCGCGGCATCTCCGGTGAGCACTCCGATGCCTGCTTCACCACGCACCAACCAATGATCGCTCAGTGCGTATGTGGCGGAGGCAGAAAAATCGACACGCTTCAAGCCTGCTTCTGCTTTATATTCAGGCAGGCCTGAACGTGCCGACTGAGCGGCATCGACGCCAAAATAAGCCTGCATATGTTTGTCATTGGCCACGGTGGCTTCGGCGCGTGCGCCCAGAATGAGACGCTCCGTGACCGGGGCCGAGTACTCTACCCCAAACTTTCCGATCAGGCTTTCACTGCCATTGATGGTCTGGTCGACGCTCGCATAGATTTTGACCGGACCCCAATCATAGCCGACTTTTGCGCCGACTGTTGCGGCGAAGTCGATGTCGCCGAGGCCGCGGAGGCGATCACCGTCACCCTCATCCCGCCCTGATTCGTAGCCAACCGCAGCGGAAATGGAAAATCCGCCTTGATCCAGGACAGTGACGCTGATCCCACCTGGATCGATTTCCAACCATTTGCCGTAGGTAAACACGACGAAGGGAATGGGGCTGACTTCAAATTCGTCGCTCCCTTCGTATTTAGGCTCGTAAGAAGCGCCTGCGCCAAGGATCAGGCTCCAATTGCGCTCCGGTTGGCGTTTGTCGAAACGCTGCTTGTCGAAAGGTGGCTCCGGCGTCTGCTCGGTGGCGGTCTGGTCGGCGCCATAGGCGTTTGGAGAAAATCCCGCAACGCTGAATGCGGCGCATAAGGCGAGGGGCGAAAGACGCCGCTTGGCTTTTTTAAGATGTAGCATAAGGGCTCCAGAACAGGTTATCAGTCCCCCCAACAGAGGAGCCTGCGATGGCTTGTGTTTCATGCTGGAGCCCTCGGTTGCGTGTTTTTTTGTTGCACTTTGTTGCAGCCCGCCGCGATCGGCAACGAGGCGGCCCCGCCGTAACAAAACGTAATAATCGCGCAGCAGGAAACACGGGATCTTGTGAGGGAGTTCGACTATGTTTCCGGTTCGCCGAGCGGCCTCGGCTCAAGCGCGCTTCTCAATTCCAAAAGGGTGCTCATGTTCTTTCGCCGGCTTCCAGGCCTATCGACGATCCATAGTCAGATCACGGGCGTCATTCTTCTCAGCCTCGCCATCACCGTTTTAGGCGGCTCTTTTCTCAAGCAGCGGGTTGAAACCGGATACTCGCTAGTTGATGTTGAGGAACTCGCCGACAGTGTGTTCACGATAAGCTCCATCCTCAAAACGGCCACGCCCGAAGAGCGCGACATCGTTCTTCAAGCAGCCAATCGTGCCGGTTGGCACTTCACTCTGCGACCTCGCGCCTTGGCGGAAACGTTCAAGAGCTCATCGCCGGAGGAAAGCGTCCTGGACGCTACGATAGACTGGCTTTTTTCGCCCGATGGGAGGCAGACGCCACTCGGCGGCTGGAAAACCTTTCTTGATGACAAGCGCGTCGTCTCAGCCGAGATTGACGATAAAACAATCCTCGTTTTGGGCGGCCTTCCCAACACGGCGTTCTGGAGCGAGGTCCTCGATTATCTGGTGGCGGTTATTACTTTGATCGTGCTGTTTTCTTCGTTCGGGGTCTGGGCAATCACGCGGCCGCTACGGAAGATTGCTTCCGCGGCTGCGAACGCTGACATCACGTCTGGTCGGGTAATCTTCGAAGAGGAAGGCAGCGTGGAGATCGTCGCTGTTGCGCGCTCCTTGAACGGGATGAGCGATCGTATCACCGATATGATCCACGGCAGGACGCGGATGCTGCGTGGGGTGAGCCACGATCTGCGCACGCCATTGACGAGACTAAGACTTCGAATAGAGCGGGTCGGCGACGGGCAATTGCGCGATATGTTGCTGGCGGATATCTCTCGCATCGATAGTCTCCTCAAAGAGAGCCTCAGCTATCTGCGTGACGACCATCATCGTGAGCAGGTAGAAACGATTGACCTGGCAACGACGCTGCAGACGATCTGCAGCGAGTTTGACGATGTGGGCCACAAGGTCGACTATATCGGCCCCAATCATCTGTCCGCCAATTGCAAGCCTCTCGCGATAACGCGTGCAGTGACCAACCTTTGCGAAAACGCTGTGAAATTTGGCGACAAGGTCGCAATCGAGCTGAAGCGAAGCGGAGACAAGGTCGTTGTCGACGTATCGGACAATGGCCCCGGGATACCGAAGCAATCACGTGCGCAGGTGTTGGAGCCATTCTTCAAGCTGAATGCGGCGAGGACTGATGGCAACGCCGGGTTCGGGCTGGGATTGTCCATCGTTGGAGAAATCGTGCAAGCTCACCGAGGAACGCTGGAACTGTTGGACGGGGAGCCATCCGGCCTCTTGGCGCGGTTAACGTTTCCAGCAGATCTCCAGGCTGACGGCATTACCGCACAGGTGCGGTGAAGGCTTGCGCGTATGGCCTTAATCCGCCTGCGGGCATCCTTCTTGCTTCGCCTATCTGCGCGGTGACCACCTCAGCTATGGCTATAACTCGGCGGGTTTGCCCGCTCTGGGCCGGCATTTGCTGCGGAGGCATGGGCGCCCGCGTCGAAATTGTCTGCAGCATTGGTGAGGGAAGCCAACATCGCGTCCGCCTGGTTGAAATATTGTTTGATCCATGGGACGGGGCCGACGCCAAATCGCCTTTTCGATCCCCACCGCTGGCCTTTTTCGACCATCGTATCCCAAGGCCTCGGCTTCCCGTGGAAGACGATGATTTTTGCGTTCCGCGGCTGCCTGATCCTCGGCAGGAGCAGATTGATCGGAAAGTATTTTGTGCAGCTTCTCTTGAAGCTGACGCAGAAACCTGTCGGCCAGTAACTTTTTTGCGGCACCGCCTGCGTCAGGTAGGACTGGTCGTTTTTGAATTGCGCGATGATCGCCTCAGCTTTGCCTACGAAGTCGTGGTAAATTCCATCGACATGTCCTGCATGAAATCCAAAGACAGATGACTGGGCACCCCTGTCCGGCCTGAAGCTATTTGGGAGAAGGCTCCAGAGATCCGGATTCCATTCCCGTTGGATCACAAAATGACGGCGCTCCCGAAGCACGCCGACCAGCGGGGCGAGTGATTGTTGGATTATGACGTCGAGATCGAGGAAAAGCACGACGTCTCCGGGCGGGAAAAGACCCGGGGCAAACACGCCGATCTTGGGCCAGCACCCTCGTCTCCACGCCTGCTCAGGCAAGCCGAGATTCGGGATATGACGAGTGAGAATGCCGGAAGCAAGGCCGCGACGATCGTCGGTCAGGCAGACAAACTCGAACGGCTCCTCCATGTTGCGCAGCACACCGGCATAAAGAGCATTGACATGGCTGGCGGTGAAAGCCGTGCCCCATTTCATGCAAACAATCGTAACCAACATGCCGCTCCATCGATAATCTGGAGACGGTCTAAGCGACTTCGGCGCGAATGATTGTTTATAGTTGTTATATGATGTTGCCGAAGATTGTCGTTGATGTCGGCGTGGTTCCCACGACCAGTTGCGCCCTGGTGGCATATTTGCGACCGGCGGCGCCCATGGCCCCCAATTCGGCCATGGGCGGCTGGGCGCTGAGGCCGAGGAAGCCGAGATCGGCGGCCGTCAGGATGATGCCCGACATGTTGAGGGTCGGGCGGATGATGATCGACGGCGCACACAGCGGCCCGCGAAGCAGAACGCGACCCGTATCGACATAGATCTGAAATCTGGTATATCAGACGCTGTACTCTCACCGCCTCGTCAACGGATCTCGCAAAAAATGATTCCTGAGCCCACTGGAAGCCCACGGTCCGAAGTGTTTGCGAAGATAGACCCGAAATTTCAGATGACGGTGCGCGATCACGTCCATCGCAGCTTGCGGGCTGCCATCCTCGCGGGGCGGTTCGCGACGGGGGAGAAGGTCAACGAGCGCAGCCTGGCCGAACAATTCGGCGTCAGTACCACGCCGATCAAGGAGGCGCTGCGGCAACTCGAGACGGAAGGCCTGGTCGAGGCTCTGCCCCGGCGCGGCGTCATCATCCGGTTCGATATGGGATGGGCGGAGGAGATGATTCTTGCCCGCGCGGCGCTCGAATCGATGATTGCGCACCTGGCCGCCAAGCGCATCGGCAAGCCTGCCGGCGCCGAGCTGACGGCAATAGCCGACCTGATGGCAAAGGCGACGACCTCGGCGGATGCGGACAGCCTCATTTCCCTCAACGAGCAATTCCACGAGCACATTCACCGCAGTTCGCGCTGCAGTTATCTGGCGAAACTGATCGAGCGGCAGCAATTTTATGACGCCAGCATCCGCCGCGTCATCCACATGGATCCCGCCGAGCGGCAAAAAGCCCTCGAAGAACACACCGCCATCGCCAAGGCTATCGTCACCGGTGATGCGGATCTCGCCGAGCGGCAGATGCGCAACCACGTCGTGCGCTCCGGCGAAACCTATTTGAACATCGTTTTCGGCAGCAAAAAGGATATCGGACGTGAATGACAGGCTTCAGACTGTAAGAAAGGCGCTGACCGGTATTTCCGGTGTTCCGGTGACGCCTTACCGGCAAGACGGGACTGTCGACGTCGAAAAGCTGGGAGAGCTGATCAGGCGCCTGGCGGTTGCCAAGGTCCACAACTTGATGGCGGCCGGCAATACCGGCGAGTTCTTCACGCTCACTGTGGACGAAGTTCGCATCGTGCATGCCGCCACGATCAAGGCGGCCGACGGCATGTCGCTGGTGAGCGCCGCCGTCGGTCGCTCGCTGAGCGAAGCAAAGGCGCTCGCCAAGGGCGCGATTGCCGAAGGTGCGGATGCGATCATGGGCCATCATCCCATGGATCCGTTTGCCGGGCCGTCCTATCAGGCCGGCTATTTCCTGGAACTGGCGGAGTTCTGCACCGTACCGGTTATCGCCTATGTGCGCAGCGACAGCTTTTCGGTCGAGGATTTTCGCAAACTCGCACTGCATCCGAACATTGCCGGCATCAAGTTCGCCTCGTCGAACCTGATGCTGCTGGCGGAAGTCATTCGAGCCACCCGTGATGCTCCGGCGATCTGGGTCTGCGGCCTGGCCGAAGGCTGGGCGCCGGCATTTTACGCCATGGGCGCCAAGGGCTTTACCTCGGGTCTCGTCAACGTCTTCCCCGAGCGCTCGCACGCCATCCATCGGGCGCTGGAGGCGGGCAATTATGCGACGGCGCGAGAATTGATCGACGGCATCGCCGGCTTCGAAACGCTGCGCACGAAATACAATAACGGCGCCAACGTGACGGTTGTGAAGGAAGCGCTCGGCATGCTCGGCACCGATGTCGGACCGGTGCGCATTCCGGGCGTCGTCGCTCTCAACGAGGATGAGCGGCGGATCCTGCGCGCCATTGTCGATCGCGTCAAAACCGAAACGCTTGCCGCCTGAGGAGGAAACCAAGGTGCATATTACCGGAATAAAGACATACATGCAGCGCGTCGACGACCGTCCTCGCCTGCTGCTCAAGATCGAGACCAGCGAAGGCATTTCCGGCTGGGGCGAATGCTACAATCACGGCCCCGACTGGGCGCTTCCGCCGCTTCTCGATTACTTCTTCCACCAGATCGAGGGCGAAGACCCGCGCCGCGTGGAATTCCTCGTCCTGAAGCTCAACCAACAGTGCCGGTTTCCTCCCGGGGCGCTCGGCCTTGCCGCGATTTCCGCAATCGATCACGCATTGTGGGATATCGCCGGCAAGGCTGCGGGTCTGCCGGTCTACATGCTGCTCGGCGGCAATGTGCGTGACCGCGTCCGCGTCTATTGCGGCGTCTATACCGCACCGGATCCGCAGGACGCGCTCGATCAGACGCTCAAGCTCCATGAAGACTACGGTTATACCGCGTTCAAGCTGAGCCCCTATCGCCGCGATCTTCACAACAGCCGCTGGGGCGAACTGGTGAAGGAAACGGGCGATTATTTCGGCAAGATCCGCGAGATCACCCCTTCACATTTCGAATTTGCCTTCGATGCGCATGCGAAGATCTACGAACCTTACCAGGCCGTCCAGCTGGCTGCGGCGATCGCACCCTATGATCCGCTTTTCTACGAAGAGCCGATACGGCCTGAACATATTCCCGCATGGACGGAATTGAAGTCGAAGGTAACGGTGCCGCTGGCGACCGGCGAATCTCTCTACAACCGCTTCGAGTTCCTGGCGCTGCTTTCCGCCCGCGGCGCCGACATCATCCAGCCGGACATCTGCGTCGTCGGCGGCGTCAGCGAAATGCGCCGCATCGCGGCGATCGCGGAAGCCCACTATGTCACCGTCGCACCACATAACCCGATGGGGCCGCTCGCAACCGCGGTGAACATCCACTTCTCCGCCGCCCAGCCGAACTTCAAGATCCTGGAGTTCAAGCCGCATGTGCACGCGCCCTGGGCGCTCGACCCCTATATGCCGGTGGACGGATATATGAACCTGCGCCCGGACCGCCCCGGCTGGGGCATCGAGATCGACGAAAAAGTGCTGGCCAAGGACGATTACATCCACTGGGAGCGCAAGATCACCCGCAAGCCGGACGGCTCGACGGCCTATCCGTGAAAACCGCCGGAGATCGGCCGCAAACATGCGATGCCGAACCAGTGGCTCATGATCATGCCCGCAAGCCGTAGCGGGCATGTATCAGAGTTCTCTCGATGCCGCGAAGCTCCGCCAGCCCCTTGAGACGTCCGATGGCGGGATAGCCCGGCTGAGCTCCGCGCGTCAGGTCGTCGAGGATTTCCTGCCCGTGATCCGGCCGCATCGGGATGCGGTGATCCTCACGGCCTTCCCCGCGCCGACGAGCCTCTTCCGCAAGCAGCGCGGCGATCACCGCAACCATGTCCGTTCCGCCTTCCAGATGTTCGTCCTCGAAGAAAGAGCAGGGGACCGTGTCGGTGTCCCGCGTCACATTCCGCAGGTGCACGAAATGGATGCGGTCGGCAAAGCGCGAGGCGATGAAGGGCAGATCGTTATCGGGCCTGGCGCCGAGCGAGCCGGTGCAGAGCGTCACGCCATTGGCGCGCGCACCGACCTGATCCAGCATATGTGCGTAATCAGCCTCGGTCGACAGGATGCGCGGAAGGCCAAGCAACGGCCAGGGCGGATCGTCGCCGTGAGCGCAGATATTGATGCCGACCTCTTCCGCCACGGGCGTGACTTCAGTCAGAAAATCGACGAGGTTCTGCTGCAGCCGTTCCCGGTCGATACCCTGGTAGGAGCGAAGCTTTTCCAGCAGCTGGTCGAGCGTATAGCCGTCCGCCGAGCCCGGCAGCCCCGCCCCGATGTTTTTGCCCAAGGCGGCGATCTTCGCATCTGCCATCTCGGAAAACCGCTCTGCCGCACCCTCCTGCAGCCATTCCGGGTAATCACTGTAAGCCTCGGGACGCTTGAGGATATGGATATCGAAGGCGGCAAAATCCGTCAGGTCGAACCGCATGGCCTTGGCGCCATGGCGCATGTCCCAGCGCAGGTCCGTGCGTGTCCAATCGAGGATCGGCATAAAATTGTAACAGACCGTGCGGATGCCGGAGGCCGAAAGACGCCGCAGCGTTTCCTGCCAGTTGGCGATATGGCGCTTCCAGTCGCCGGTCTGCGTCTTGATGTCTTCGGAAACCGGAACACTCTCCACGACATCCCACACCAGGCCGCCGGCCTTGATCTCCTCGTGTCGCCTGGAAATCTCGTCGACCGGCCAGACCTCGCCGGTCGCAATGTGGTGGAGCGCCGAAACGATGCCTTCCGCGCCGGCCTGCGCCGCGTCTCTTACGCTCACTTTGTCGACCGGGCCGAACCAGCGCCACGTATGTCTCATGTCTCGTCCTTCACGCTTTGTCAGTTTGTTTAAATGTGATCTGCACCTTGCAGGCCCTGGAACGGTCCTCGGCCTGTTCGAAAGCCGCGGTCGCCGCATCAAGCGGGAAACTGTGCGAGATGATCGGCCGCACGTCGATGCGCCGCGTGGCGATCAGATCGACCGCCTCGGCGAATTCCGCATGGAAACGCTGCGAGCCGCGCCAGACGATCTCCTTGCCGACCAGCGCATTGAGCGGGATGGTCATGTCACCGGTCACGCCAACCTGGACGAGGGTTCCGCGCGGCTTGATCGCGGCAAATGCCGATCGCAGAGCCGGCCCCGAGGCCGAGCATTCGAACACCACATCGAAGCTGCCCTTGTTCTCCTGGAAGGGGAGAAGCCCGTCCGGATCGGAGGCCACGTTGATCGTCTCGGTCGCTCCCATCGACGGCGCCCGCGACAGGGCTGCGTCAGCCAGATCCGTCACCACGATCCTCGCGGCGCCCGCATGCCGGGCTGCGGCAACCGTCAGAAGCCCGATCGGGCCTGCCCCCGTGACCAGCACGTTGCGACCCGACAGGTCTCCGGCCTGGGCGACGGCATGCAGGCACACCGCAAGCGGCTCCGCACAGGCAGCCTCGCCCGGCGACACGTCACGTCCCACCGGATGGCACTGGATCGCAGGGACGACCAGCCTTTCACGAAACATGCCGTTTTCGTGCGGCAGGCGCATCGCCGAGCCCATGAAACGCATGTCGAGGCAATGGATCGGCTGGCCGGTCCGGCAGTATTGGCAATCGCCGCAGGGCTGCGATGGATTGACCGCAACCAGTTGCCCGAGCTCGAGCCCTAAAACCCCTGCGCCCAAGGCTTCGACGAAGCCGGAGGCCTCGTGGCCGGCGATGATGGGTTCGCGAACCCGCACCGGCCCGAAGCCGCCATCCTGATAATAATGCAGGTCCGAGCCGCAGATGCCGCCCGCCGCCATGGCCAGCAGCACCTCGCCCGGACCGGGCTTGCGGTAATCAAGATCTTCGATCCTGATGTCACGGATACCGTGGAGACGAGCGACGCGCGTCTTCATGCGATGCCTTTCTCTTTCAGAGAGATCGTGCCCCGTACGCGTCAGAAAGCCGTACGGGACCGGGTTTCAGCGGATCAGTCCCATCTCCGTCGGCAGCCAGAGGGTGATGGCCGGGATGAAGGTGATCAGCAGCAAGGCGATGATGAGCGGCACCAGCCAGGGAATGATCGCCATCGTCGTACGCTCGACGGACAGTCGCGCCACACGCGACAGAACGAAGAGCACCATGCCGAGCGGCGGATGCAGGAGGCCGATCATCAGGTTCAGCGTCATTATCAATCCGAAATGCACAGGATCGATACCGAACTGCTTGACCAGCGGCAGCAGGATCGGGACGAGGATGGTGATCGCCGCAATCGTATCGAGGAAGCAGCCGACAAACAGCATCAGCAGGTTCACCAGGATGAGGAAGAGCCATTTGTTGCTGGTGATGGAGAGGATCGCATCCGACAGAAGTTGCGCCGTCTGGCTGACGGTCAACAGCCAGGCAAACACGGAGGCTGCGGCTACGATGAACAGGACCGATGCCGTCGTTTCAATCGTGTCGAAGGTCGCCTTTGCGATCGTCCTCAACGTCATGGTCCGGTAGCGCACCATGCCGAGGAACAGCGACCAGAGAACGGCCGCGACGGCTGCTTCCGTCGGCGTAAACCAGCCCATGGTCATGCCGCCGATCAGGATGACCGGGGTCATCAGCGCCATCACCGCGGAAAAGTTGAAATACCAGTCGCATATCAGCAGCACGGCCAGTGCAATGAAAATGGCAAAGTTGAGCGATAGGCCGAGCGTCAGCAGAACCCAGATGGTGGCCGGGACCAACATGACGACGAGGATCTCCGACGACGCGCCGATCAGGCCCTTGATGCTGAATGGGGCATCCGAGCCCCAGCGTTTGACATAGGCAAAGATCGCCACGGTGACCATCATCAGCACCGTCATGACGACGCCGGGCACGATGCCGGCCATGAAGAGGGCGCCGATCGAGACATTCGCCATCATGCCGTAGATGACGAAGGGCAGCGATGGCGGAAAGATCGGCCCGAGCGTGGCAGAGGCCGCGGTAACGCCGACGGCCGCTTCCACCGGATAGCCGTGATCGCGCATGGCCTTGATCTCGATGGTGCCGATGCCCGCGGCATCTGCCAGTGCCGTGCCCGACATGCCGGAAAACACCACCGAGCCGATGATGTTCACCTGCGCAAGGCCCCCCTTCATCCAGCCGACAAGGGCAACGGCGAAGGCGTAGATGCGGCCGGTGACGCCGGCGATATTCATCAGGTTGCCGGCGAGGATGAAGAAGGGAACCGCCAGAAGCGGAAAGCTTTCGACGCCGGCAATCAGCCGCTGCGCGGCAATGATGTCGGGCGCGACGTCATAGATGACAATGTACAGGACCGACGACACGGCCATGGAGACGGCGACCGGAAGTCCGATCAGCATCAGGACAAGAAACGAGCCTATGAGCAGCAACATGGCGTCAATCCTCCACGCTCTGGAAAGCTTCCGGTCGCTCCAGAACGGAGTAACCCCGGCGCATGTTGGCGATGAAGACCTGGATCGAGCGCATCAGCATCAGCACGAAGGCGGCAAGCACGGAATAGAAGACGATGTTGCGCGGCAGTTGCACCGTCACCATCTCCTCGTCCGCCACGATCTCCATGTAACGCCACATCAGCCATGATCCGTAGAGGAAGAAGCCGATGCGGATGAGATCCACCGCGGTCGCCATCACGCGGGTCACGCGGGCGGGCAGGTAATGATAGAGGACATCCACCTGGATATGGCGTGATGTGCGCACACACATCACAGCACCCAGGAACACCACGCCGATCAGGCAGTTGACGGCGATTTCCTCTGTCCAGGCATAACTGTTGTTGAGGACGTAGCGGGTGAAGAACTGGAGGAAGACGCAACCCGTCATCAGCCAGAAAAGGGCCAGGGTGATCCAGTCCTCGAACGCATAGGCGCTGAGATTGGCCTCGGTTGGCGCCTCGTCAAATGTATGGGCAAGTTCTTCAGGCGTGACCTTGGTATGAATTTCCTGCGACGCTGACATCGATAGCATCCTGTCCGGATATGAACCTCACTGCGCCGGGAAAACGTTCGTCGGCCGGGCGAGCCGCCGCAGCCTTCAGGAAGGTGCGGCGAGCGTGCCCGATAACCAGCCAACACGGCAGGTCCCATGCGCAATGGAAGGAATTGTCGAACAGGCGCGGTCCGCAGACCGCGCCACGGGCTTACTTGATTGCGCGGATTGCTTCCCAGTCGGCCTTTTCATAGCCGAATTCTTCGAGCTTGACCTTTTCGACGACGTTCTTCAGGAAGTCCGCCTTGTCGACTTCCGTCACGGTCAGGCCCTTCTTCTTGAACTCGTCGACCAGTTCCTTTTCACGGGCGTCGATCGTTTTCGACGAACGCACGCTGGCTTCCTGCGCGACGTCGGAGAAGATCTTCTTGTCCTCGTCTGACAGGCTGGTCCAGAGCTTCTTCGAGAACAGCGTGTTGAGGTGGTCGACGATATGGCCGGTCAGGACGATATTCTTCTGCACCTCATAAAACTTCTTCGCCTCGATCGTGGTCAGCGGATTTTCCTGCGCGTCGACCGTGCCATTCTGCAGGGCGAGGTAAACTTCGGCAAAGGCGATCGGCGTTGTATTGGCGCCGCAGGCTCGCGGCATGGCGAGATAGGCCGGAACATCCGGCACGCGCATCTTCACGCCCTGCAGGTCGGCGCACTTGGAAATCGGCTTGTTGGATGTGGTGTGGCGCGTTCCGTAATAGGTTACGGCGGCGATATGGTTGCCGGTCTTGTCTTCATAGCCCTTGGCAAGACGCTTGAAGATGTCGCTCTTGGTATAGGCGATCAGGTGGCTCGCATCGCGGAAGATATAGGGATAATAGGTGACGCCGATCGGCTTGTAATCGCGCGCCGCAAAACTGGAGCCGGAGATGATGATATCGACGGTGCCGAGCTTGAGGCCCTGGTTGATGTCGGCTTCTTTTCCAAGCTGTGAAGCCGGATATACGTCGATCTTATAGCGGCCATTGGTCCGCTTGGCGATTTCGCCGGCGGCCCAGACGGAGTCGGTGTGGAAAGGCTCGGATGTCTCATAGACATGAGCCCATTTCAGCACGGTTTCGGCATGCGCCGAAAGCGTCGATGCAATGATGACTGCGGCGGCGCCAAGCAATGTCTTCAATCGGTGTTTCATTCTTTCCTCCCAGTGAAACGGAACTGTATGGTCGACCCCACCGCAGTGGTGGAGGTCAGTCTTCTCTGGTCTGCTCCTCCTCGAAGCTTTCCGAGAATCTCTTTTGCGCCAGCGTCAGATGACGGCGCATGGCCTCGCGTGCCGCGGCAGGGTCTCCCGCTGCAATGGCGTCACGAATGATGCGGTGCTCCTCAAGCGCCAGCTTCCATGTGTGCGGCCCTTCGAAATAGCTGGCGAGCTTCGTGAAATAGGGCGACATCCGCGTATCGTAGATCAGCCCGGTGAAGTGCTTAAGGGCCGAATTGCCGATAATGTCGGCAATCGCCGTGTGAAAATCGCGGTCGCAGGCAAGAGCGACCGGGCCGTCGTCCAGCGACTGCTCCATGCGCTCCAAAAGCAGATCGATGCGGGCGATGCCGTCGGGCGTCACGAGACGCGCGGCCTCTTCCGCGATGCTGCTTTCGATCAGACAGCGCGCCTGAAGGATTTCCAGGGGGCCGCCTCCTTCGTCGTTCGGCAGGACGCTGGCGGGCTGTCGCGGAGTACTGCTGATATAGACGCCGGATCCCATCCGGATCTGGATCCGGCCTTCGACCTCGAGCACGATCAGAGCCTCGCGAACCGTCGGCCGTGAAACGGAAAATCGCTCGGCAAGCTCTCGTTCGGGCGGAAGCCTCGAACCCGGCTTCAACTCCCCCGTATCGATCAGCGTACGAATCTGCTCCGCAACCTGGCGATAAAGCCGGCGCGGCTCCAAGGCCACGAACATCGAACTCCTCCGAGCGCATCACTCCTATGATGCGCAAGCGGTCAGATTGTCTGACCAATTTCTACTATGGGTTAATTGAAAAATCTGTCAAGTGTCCATCTGCCTATTCCGCGCGCGGTGTTTCCGTTCTCAACGCCGCTATCAGCATGTCCACGAATGCGGAAACCTTAGGCGGGCGAAAACGTGCAGCCGGATAGACCGTGAACACGCCGCCCGACGGCAGCTGCCATTCAGGCAGGACGTGAACAAGGCGTCCATCGGCCAAGTCAGCAGTCGCGAGGAAATCCGGCAGGACGGACAATCCGCCACCTTGCCTTACCGCTTCCATGACCGCCGGCGTGGTATTGATGGCTATAGACGCCTTGAACCGCACCGTGAGTGCCTCCTGATCACCGCGCGTAAACGTCCATTCCAAAGGTTCTCGCAGCGCGTTATTGGCAACGAAGGGCAGGGCGGGCAAATCGGCGAGCCCGTTTAATTCCGCTAGTCGTGCGGCAAACTGAGGCGGGCCGACAAGATATTGTCGAAAGAAGCCGATCCGTCTGGCCTGGAGGCTTGAGTCGGCCAGCCACCCGACGCGAACGGCGAGGTCCATGTTCTCAGAGACCAGATCGACCATCCTGTCGCTGAGATTGAGTTCCACCCTGCAATCCGGATAGCGGGACGTGAAGGCGGTGACCAAAGGCACGACTACCGACGTGCCATAGTCGTAGGGTGCGGTGATCCTCAACAGGCCCTTGGGTTCCGACCTGGCTTGAGCCAGTTCCCCCAGCGCATCCTCGGCCTCTCTGAGGATCGACACGCAACGGGCGTGAAACATCTGTCCTGCCTCGGTAGGCTGGACCCGCCGCGTCGTGCGCATCAGCAACGTGGTGCCGACCTCCTGTTCGAGCCTGGCAACCTGCTGGCTGACGACTGCCTTGGTAATGCCGAGATACTCCGCCGCCCGGGTGAAAGATCCCGCGTCGACGACAGCGACAAAATAGGCGAGCCGGTTGAGATTTCTCGCTTCTTGCATGAAAGCCCCCGCGTGACTGTCAACTTATAGCATACATTCTGTCGTATTTGTTGGTCTTCTTCGTTCTATCTCGCCGTGTCATCTTTGGCTTCACAAGGAGCGAGGCAGGAGAGGCGAAACCTGCAAGGCAGCCATCTCTCAGTCCCAGATAGCGAACGAAGCCCCCGGAGACATTCCATGTTTACAAGGAGAACGATCATGAAAACCACTCTCGCCGCCGGCGCCACCGCCGTTTTTGCGCCTGCAGGACTTGGCCATGCAGCCGGAACCCTGACCTGGAAGCATTTCCCCGCCGGGCAGAACGGCTTTTTCCGCGCTCCCGTTCTGGTTTCCGGTGCGACGGAAGCCGTACTGATCGACGGCGGCTTCACGCTCCCAGACGGCAAGGCGCTGGCGGACGCGATCAAGGCGACTGGCAAGACGCTCACTACGATCTACATCAGCCAGTCCGATCCGGATTATTATTTCAGCCTTGGGCCGATCAAGGCGGCTTTCCCAGATGCGAAAGTGATTGCCGCCTCGGCAACCGTCGCTGCCATCAAGGGCAGTGTCGAGAAGAAGCTTGCAGTCTGGGGGCCGCAGCTCAAGGAAGATGGCCCGCAGACACTGGCCGACGTCGTTCTTCCGGAAACCTTTGATGGCAAGACGCTGACGGTTGACGGCGAAACGATCGAGATCGTCGAAGCCGAAGGCTTGTCCAACCGGCGCTATCTCTTCGTTCCGTCGCTGAACGCCGTATTCGGCGGCGTGCTGATCTTCAATGGCGTCCATGTCTGGACGGCTGACACCAACAGTGCCGAACTGCGGGCCGCCTGGATCGCCAATCTCGAGAAGATCGCAGCCCGCAAACCGGCAATCGTGGTCGCCGGCCATATGACCCTGGAAGCGTCGACTGACCTTTCAGGTGTCGCGCATACCCTTGCCTATCTGAAGGCGTTCGAGGAAGAACTGGCCAAGGCCAAGGGCTCAGCCGGGCTCAAGGCGGCGATGGAAGCGCGCTTCCCGGGCCTCGGCATGGGCATTGCTCTGGACATCGGCTCCAAGGTCGCCACGGGCGAGATGAAGTGGGGCTGACCGGTCATGGGTGCAAATCTCGATCTCATCCGTGCCACGTATGAGGGCACCTCGGAAGATAATGGCCGCAACTTAGTTGCGGCCCTGGCGCCCGATGCGACCTGGACGGAAGCCGAAGGTTTTCCTTATGCCGGCACCTATGTCGGAACCGACGCCATCATCGCCGGTGTCTTCCACAGGCTCGCCACCGAATGGATCGGATACAGCGCCAAAGTCCACACCTATCTGGAAGACGGCGATCGCGTAGCCGCCTTCGGCGTCTATTCCGGCACTTACAAGGCCACGGGCAAGTCCATGACCGCGAGCTTTGCCCATCTCTACCGCGTATCCGATGGCAAGATCGCCACCATGGTCCAATATGTCGACAGCCATCTCGTCATGCAGGCGTTGGAGAACTGACGTCGGCAGGATGGACGACCTTCCCGTTCAGGATAGTCGTCCACCACCGTCAACGGCCACATTCTCATTGAACCTCGTTGACATACCGATGGTGCGCGGTCGTCGCGCGATGGGCGGAGATGAGAACCGGAACCGCCAGTTGATCATAGGCGACCTCGTCGATCGTCAGAACGGCAGCGGGTAGAGCCAGATCCAGCCACCGGGCATCGGAATCGTTCGCAAGATCGGCACCGATCTGCTCGCGTATGGCCGAGATGCGGATCCCATAATTTTCCAGCAGATGCAGGTAGAAGAGCTGAGGGATTTCCTCCGGCCTTTCGGGGAAGTCGGGGACCCGTTCGCGGGAAAGCGTCAGCGTCTCATGCATGATTGGCCGCTCGTCGACGTAACGCACCCGGTGGAAGGTGACGATCGGCGATCCCTCGTCGATCTGAAGTTTTCGCGCATCGGCCGCGCAAGCAGTGCTCCTGTCGAGCGAAGTCACCTTGGTGACCGATTTGCTGAGCGAACCATCCAGACCGTGCAGTCGAAAATACTGAAAAAACAGACGCAGGCTGTGCTGCGGCTTGCGGCCGGTCACGACGGTGCCGGTCTTGCGACGGCGGCTGAGAAGGCCATCATTGGTGAGATCCATCAGCGCCCGCCGGATGGTGCCCACGGCAACGCCATAGGTTTGCGACAGCGCCACTTCGCTCGGCAGAACCGCACCCGGTTCCAGTTTGCCGAGCATGATCGCTTCGGTGATCTGTCGTTTGACCACTTCATAGAGCGGCAACGACAATTCCGTCAGCTTGATCACTCCTGATGAATTATTGGGCAGTTCCGGCAATGATTTGCCTCTTCTTTGGAGTTGACTCAGGGTCTCGATCTACGCAGTATTACTATATAGTTTATATTAAAGCGCAAGCTGGGGAGGCTGGCGCGACGGGTACCGAGGACACTGCCATGAACACGCCGCAGCCAGCTTCTTCGCAACAGGTCCTTGGATCTGCCATGGCAGCGATTGAGCGGGATGTCGAGGTTGCTGTCGATGATCTGGCCCGGATGATCGAAGTTGACACCTCATTCCCGCCGGGTCTGGGCTATGATGCTTTTGCCGATCTGATGGCCGAACTCCTTTCGCCCCTGGGGTTCGAGTTCGAGCGGGTGGTCGTGCCGCGTGATCTTTGGCACGTGGCCGGTGGGCCGGCATCCGGCGAGCGGACCAACCTGATTGCCACCCGCGAAACGGGAAAGCCCGTCTGCGGTCTTTATTATCATGTCGACACGGTCCCGGTCGCGCCTGGCTGGGCACGCGATCCTTTGAAGCTGACGGTCGAGGGTGACGATCTGTTCGGGCTCGGCGCAGCGGACATGAAGGGCACGATCGCAGCCACTCTGCTGGCATTGCGCGCCGCCAAAAAATGCGGGCTGCCTCTCTATTACGATCCGATGCTGCTGCTGTGCACCGATGAGGAAGGGGGCCTATATCCCGGCATTCGCTATCTGGCGGAGCAGGGCAAGTTGAAAGGTCATATCCTCAATTTCAACGGGTCCGCGGCGCCGCGCATCTGGGCTGGATGCTTCGGTGTCTTCCATCTGCAGGTGACGATCAGGGGGCACGCCGTTCATGCAGGCGAAGGCAATCGCACCGGCGCTGGCATCAATGCTATCGAAGGCGCCTTGCCCTTGCTCAATGCCTTGATGGTCTTGAAGCCGGACGTGGCCAGCCGGGCATCCGCGCTGGCGCCGCCGCCGCACGCGTCAGGTCCGCTGCGACCGCAGCTTTCGATTTCGGCCGTGAATGGCGGCACCGCCGGCGGACAGGTGCCGGCGGAGATCAAGATTCTCGTGAGCCGCCGTTACGCTCCGGAAGAAAACTATGAGGATGCGCGCGCCGAGATCGAAAGAGTGATCCGCGACAGCGTTGCCGGCACCGGGCTGAAGCTCGAAATTGATCTGGTCGGACACCTCATCCCGACGGGCGATCCGGAAGGTCCGCATTGGCCACGCTGGCAAAAAGCGCTGTCGCTGGGCTTCGGTTACAAGCCGGAAGATTTTCAAAAATGGGGCGCCGCAAGCTGCTCCGATTTCGGCTACGTGCAGAAGTCCGGTTTTGCCCAGGAGGTGCTGCTGGGCGGGCTCGGCCGCCCGGAAAGCTGCATCCACAGTCCTGAAGAGCATACCACCCGCCAGGACATCATCGCCCTGGCGAAAAGCATACTGGCCTATCTCGCGGCGGACTTTGCCGCCGACGCCATTCCTGAAAACCGCGCCTGAACCATAAGGGAACTGAAAAATGCTGGAAATGAAACGTCGCCTCTTCCTCGCCGGCACCGCCGCCGTCTTTGCTGCACCGGCGCTTGGCCTGGCGCAGACCGCAAAGCCGGCCAAGGGCGGCACGCTGCGCATCTCCGTCGACCAGGCCGCAAGCGTCATCCATCCGCTTTTGACCCGCGTCAACCCGGAATACCTGGTGACCGAACTGCTCTATAGCAACCTGACACGCCTGAAGGTCGACATGTCGGTAGAGCCGGATCTGGCCGAAAGCTGGACGCCCAACGATGGCCTGACCGAATGGACGTTCAAGCTGCGCAAGGGCGTGACCTTCCATGACGGCTCGCCGTTCACGGCAAAGGACGTCGTCGCCACCTTCAAGGCAATCCTCGATCCGGCAACCGCGTCGCCCGGCCGCAACAATGTCGGCCCGATCTCCGACATCGTCGCCGTCGACGATACGACGGTGCTGTTCAAGCTCTCCGGCGCCTATGCCGACCTGCCGGTCGCCATGGCCTACACCAACGCTCGCATCATTCCCGCCTCGATCGCCACCGGCGACCTCAAGAGTCTTGCCACCAAGGCTGTGGGTACCGGCCCGTTCAAGCTGGTATCCTACGAGCCGGACCGCCTGATCGTCGTCGAACGCAACCCGAACTATTACGACCCGGCACGCCCTTATCTCGATCGTATCGAGGTCCAGGTATTCCCGGATATCTCCGCCGAAGGTTCGGCGATGATCGCCGGCAACGTCGACATCATCTCGACGCTGCAGCCGACCGAATACCTGCGGCTTGACGGCAATGACGGCGTCGAGGTCCTGCGCACACCGTCCGGCCAGTTCTGCAACATCAACTTCGGTTGCGACACCGCACCGTTCAACGACGCGCGCGTCCGCCGTGCGATCGCGCTCACGGTCGATCGCGAGGCGATGGTCAACTTCGTTACCGAAGGTTTTGGCACGCCGGGCAACGACACGCCGCTGAACCCGTCCTATCAGTTCTTCAAGGCCGCCAAACAGCGCCAGAAGAATATCGCGGAAGCCAAGAAGCTGCTTGCGGAAGCCGGTTTCCCGAATGGCCTGCAAGCGACGCTCATCGCTTCCGACCGCCCGGCGGTGCGCACCCAGCTTGCCGTCGCCCTCAAGGAAATGGCCAAGGAGGCCGGCATTACCATCAACGTCCAGACGATGCCGCACGCCACCTATCTGGAGCAGGTGTGGAAGAAGGGCAGCTTCTACGTCGGCTTCTACAACATGCAGCCGACCCCGGACGGAATCTTCAAGCTTCTCTATACCTCGGATGCCTCCTGGAACGAGACGCGCTGGAACAACAAGGCCTTCGACGCCCTGGTCGCCGAAGCTCGCGGCACGATCGACGCAGCCAAGCGCACCGAGCTTTACACCAAGGCGCAGGAACTGATGAACGAGGAAGTACCCTCGATCATCCCGTCCTTCTTCGACGTGCTGTCGGCCAAGCGCAGCTGGGTGAAGGGTTACGAAGCGCATCCGCGCGCCTCGGTCTTCCGCCTCGACTACGCCTCCCTGACCGACAAGGCGCCCAAGCGCGGCTGATCCCGAACAATGCCGGACGCTCATTGAGCGTCCGGCTGGTGGAACAAGGAACACGACCGTGTCCCCGAACTATATAGCCAAGCGGCTGGTGATGATCGTCTATACGCTCTTCATCGTATCGCTCATCGTCTTCGCCATCACCCAGATCCTGCCGGCCGATGCGGCCGTCATGATGCTGGGTGAGAATGCGACACAGGACGCCCTCGCTGCGCTGCGTCAAAACATGGGGCTCAACGCTCCCGTGTGGCAGCAATATGCCATATGGCTCGGCCACGTGCTGCGGGGCGATCTCGGCACCTCGCTACGCACCGGCCAGCCTGTCGGCCCGGTGATGTTCGAGGCGCTCGGGCGTTCGCTGCTTTTGGCCTTCCTGTCGATCGGCCTGATGCTGGTTCTCGCCATTCCGCTCGGCATCATCGCCGCCGTCCGTCGCGGCAAGATCGCCGACATGGTCGTCAGCCTGATCTCCTATGCCGGCGTGGCGCTTCCCGAATTCGTCACGGCGACGGTCGCCGTCCTCGTCTTCGCCGACCTGATGAAATGGTTGCCGCCGACCGGTTATGTGCCGCTCACTGAGAATTTCTCGAGCGGCATCGCGCATCTGGTCCTGCCGGTCTGCGTCATTTCGGTGATCCTGATCGCCCACGTCTCGCGGATGGTACGCTCGGAACTCGTCGACGTGCTGCACACCGATTATATCCGTGCCGCCCGGCTGAAGGGGATTTCGCGCGGGCAAGTCCTTCGTCGCCACGCACTGCGCAATGCGCTGTTGCCGACCATCACCATCGTTGCGCTCGATGTCGGTTACCTGCTCGGTGGCGTCATCGTCGTCGAAGAGATCTTCGCCATTCCCGGCATTGGCCGCCAGCTGATCGTGGCGATCCAGGCGCGTGACCTGCCGGCCATCCAGGCGGGCGTGCTGATCATGGCGGCCACCTATTCGATCGTCAATTTCATCGCCGACATCCTCTATGCCTGGCTCGACAAGAGGATCCAGTATGACTGATTTCATCAAACGCCTGCTGCGCACGCCGCAGGGCGCGATCGGCATGTTGCTTGTCCTGCTGGTGCTGGTCATAGTGCTGTTCGGACCAATGCTCGCGCCGCACGACCCGGAAACTCTTGCGCCGCTTACGCGATACAAGGGACCGAGCGCTGCCTATTGGCTGGGAACGGATCAATACGGCCGCGACATCTTCAGCCGCCTGCTGATCGGCGCCCGCGCCACCGTGGTCATGGCCGTGCTCGCAACCATCGCCGGCACGCTGCTCGGCGCCTTCGTCGGTACCACCTCCGCCTTCCTCGGCGGCCGGGCGGATGAATTGATCATGCGCACCATCGATGCCGTCATGTCGATCCCGAGCCTGCTGTTTGCACTTCTGGTGGTCAACCTCCTGGGCTCCAGCACGGTCAACGCGCTGATCGCCGTTGCCATCGCGTTCGCGCCGGGCATGGCCCGCATCACCCGCAGCGTCGCGTTGTCGGTTCGCAAGCAGGATTACGTCAATGCGGCGGTCGCCCGCGGCGAAAGCTCCGCCTACATCATCCTGCGGGAAATGCTGCCGAACGTCATCGCGCCGATCATCGTCGAGATGACCATCCGCATCTCCTTTGCGGTCATGCTGTTTGCGACGCTCAGTTTTCTCGGCCTCGGCGCGCAGCCGCCGGCGGCCGAATGGGGCCTGATGGTCTCGGAAGCACGCCGCTACATGCACCTGAGTGCCGGCATCCTGATCTGGCCGAGCGTGGCGATCGCCGTCGTCGCCGTCGGCTTCAACCTCCTGGGCGACGGTCTTCGCGATGCCCTCAATCCGCGAACCTGAGGCCACCACCATGACGACAAAACCCGCTACTCCGGTTCTCGCGATCGAGAACTACTCGTTGGATTATGACACGGCCTCCGGCGTCTTCCATGCGCTCAAGAACATCGACCTTTCCGTCCACCGCGGCGAGATCCTCGGCCTGGTGGGCGAATCCGGTTCCGGCAAGACCTCGCTTGCCTGGTCGATCATGCGCTATCTGCCCAAGAACGCCCGCGAACCGGGCGGCCGCATCCTGCTGAGCGGCGAGAACCTGCTCGAAAAGACCGATGCCCAGATCGAGGCCTTTCGCGGCCGGCGGATCAGCATGGTGTTCCAGGATCCGAGCACGTCGCTCAACCCGACCCTGTCGCTCGGCACCCAGCTCGCCGAGGTGCTGGTCCGTCACCGCGGGCTGACACGACAGCAGGCCTGGAAGGAAGGCGAGGCGATGCTGGACCGCGTCGGCCTGAAGACGCCGGCCGCGATGATGAACCGCATGCCGCACGAGGCATCGGGCGGCGAGAAGCAGCGTGTCGTCATCGCATCGGCGTTTGCGTGCAATCCGGAATGTATCATCTTCGACGAACCGACGACGGCGCTCGACGTCATCACCTCGTGCCAAATCCTCGACCTGTTCGTGGAACTGCAGGCCGAGACCGGTGTCGCCTCGCTCTACATTTCCCACGACCTGGCGCTGGTGTCGCGCACCGCCAGCCGTGTAGCGGTCATCCGGCGCGGCGACATCGTCGAGCAGGGCCCGGTGCGCGATATTTTTGCCAAGCCGCAGCAGGATTATACCCGCGAGCTGATTGCGGCGGTTCCCGATCCGGCCCGCAGGCTGGTCGGCGACATCGTCGTTGACGCGGACAAGCCGCTGGTGCGTATCGAAAACGTCAGTGTCCATTATGGGCGCAAGCCGTTTCTGGCAGCACTGACCGGCCGCGCCACCGAACGTGTCGCCGGCAACAATGCCATCAGCCTCAGCATCAATCCGGGGGAAATTCTCGGCATCGTCGGTGAATCCGGCTCCGGTAAATCGACCCTGGCAAAAGCGATGACCGGTCTCAACCGCTTCGAGGGCAAGATCTGGTTCGACGGCCGCGAGATCAGGAACCTTGGCGACATGGACAATGCCTATCGCAAGGACGTGCAGATCATCTTCCAGCACCCCGACGCCTCGCTCAATCCCCGCCAGAAGATCAGCGAGATCCTGTCGCGGCCGCTGAAGCTGTTCGGGGACGCGTCTCATCTCGACCAGAAGGTCGGCGACATGCTGGAGCAGGTGCGCCTGCCGCGCACCCATGCCCAGCGGTATCCGCATCAGCTGTCGGGCGGCGAGAAACAGAGGGTGGCGATCGCCCGTGCATTTGCCTCCAAGCCGAAATTGGTGATCTGCGACGAGATCACTTCGGCGCTCGACGTGTCGGTGCAGGCGTCCATCGTCCAGCTGCTGCTGGAACTGCAGAAGGCCAGCGGCACCGCCTACCTGTTCATTACCCACGACCTCAACCTCATCCGCCAGATCGCCCACCGGATCGCTGTGATGTATCGCGGCAATCTCGTCGAGATCGCACCCGCAGCAGACATCGATAGCCAGGATCGCGCCGAATATACCCGCCGCCTGATCGAGGCGGTGCCGCGCGCGGCCGGCCAATACCTATGACAATGCATCAAGGAGTATGACAATGGACCCGAAATCCCTGGTGGATCGGATCGACGAAAAGGCCTGCCTCGATTTCCTGTCGAAGATGGTCCAGCACAAGAGCCATTCGGAAACCGATGGTGAGCGTGATCTTGCGCGTTACATGGCCGGCGAACTGGAAAAGATCGGGGTCGAAGCCGAATTACAGCCGTTCGACGAAGGCCGCCGCTTCAACACGATCGGACGCCTCAAGGGTACCGGCGGCGGCAAAAGCCTGCTGTTCAACGGCCATCTCGACACCAACCCCGTTACCGAAGGCTGGACAGTCGATCCCTATGCCGGCCTTGTCGATGACAAGTTCATCTACGGTATCGGCGTGTCGAACATGAAGGCCGGCGATGCCGCCTATTTCTGCGCGGTCAAGACGCTGCTCGATGCCGGCATCAGGCTCAAGGGTGACGTTATCCTGACCTTCGTGGTCGGCGAACTGCAGGGCGGCGTGGGCACGCTTGCGGCGATCAGGCACGGCGTCAAGGCGGACTATTTCATCAACAGCGAGCCGAGCGATCTCGTCGCCGTCACCATGCACGCGGCAGCTCTGAGCTATGTCATCGAGCTGACCGGCGACACGCGCCATCTCTCCAAGCGCGAGGAATCCGTCGACGCGATCGCCGCAGCTTGCGACATCATCCCACGCATCAACGCCATGACCTTCAGCGGCGCCAGGAGCGACGTGCACCGGTCGATCAACCGCGGCCATGTCGGCGTCGTCCATGGTGCGCTCGGGCGCGGTCTCGAAGAATGGCGCCCGCCGCAGGTCGCGGATTTCGTCCGCCTCAAGGGCTCGTGCCGGTATGCGCCGGGGCAGACGCAGGAGGGCGTGCTGGCCGATCTCGAAAAGGAACTGGTGGCCCTTGAAGGCCGCTTCCCCGGCCTCAAGGCAAAGCTGGTTCCGGAATTGATCGAGGGCCGCCCACTGATGCCGCCCTTCGAGGTCTCGCCGACATCGCGTATCGTCAAGTCGATCAACGCGGCCTATGAAGCCGTGCGCGGCGAAAAACAGCCGACCGGCGCGATCACGCCGACCCGCTTCTATGGCACCGATGCCGGCCATCTCTACAAGGAACTCGGCATGGAAGGCATCGTGTGCGGCCCCGGCGGCCGTTACAACACCATGCCCGACGAGCGTGTCGACATCATCGACTATCTCGACATGATCCGCGTCTACATGCTGACCATCCTCGATATCTGCGAGGTTGCCTGATCATGTTCTCCCGGGCGGAATTCGATCGCCGTATCGCATGCGCCCGGGACGCCATGGCATCCGCCGGCGTCGATCTGCTGCTCGTCGATAGCGGCGAGCTGCTGGCCTGGCTGACCGGCTACACCGTCTCCGAAACCATGTACCGCGCCGCCTTTTTGCCGCGCGAGGGCGATGCCTGGTTCACGCTGCGGGCGCTGGACGAGGCGCCTTGCCGGGAAAAGAGCTGGATTTCCGACGTGGTCGGTTTCGCCGATACCGGCTTTACGCTGGCTTAGGCTTCACCGATACTAGCCAATCCATCGGCCCGTAAGGCTTTCTTGATCTCGATAGCAGCATCAACGAACCTGTCGAACTCTTCTTCATCGAAAGGGTAATATTGATAGTTGCCCGATGCTTTAGAGGCTAACACTACATAGACGCCACCGCTTCCGCTATCGCGTTTAATACGTAAGGACATAACGCAACTGCCGTTCATAATGTGAACGTCGGATTGCCGGATTATCTTTCCAGTCAGCACTCTCTTCAACGATTTAAAAAGTCCCGCCATCTAATCCCTAGAACCCCAACAGCAGCATAGTCAAACCTAGCTCGTTTCCCATTGGTATCATCGTGTACAGTGGAACGAAAGCTTAGCGGTTTGTCGCGGTGCTTTCATTTTAAGGCTCTCAGGTTGAGCTCAGAGGGATAGGCCCTGGGTAAAAGGTCATCAATTTGGCTGTTTGGATGGCCGTTGACGATCCTGGTAAGCACGTCGGCGAGATAGCCAAGTGGTTCGACATGATTGAGCTTGGGGGTCTCGATGAGCGACGCGATGGTCGCCCAGTGTTCGGCTCCGGCATCAGAGCCTGCAAATAACGCGTTCTTTCGATTTAGAGCAATTGGCCTGATGGATCGCTCGACGGTGTTGGAGTCGATCTCGATACGACTGTCGTCGATGAACCTGGTCAGCCCATCCCAGCGTGACAAAGCGTACCGGATTGCTTCGGCCAGCTTTGTCTTCTGGCTGATGAGGCCGAGCTGTTCGGTGAGCCAGGGGGCAAGGCTGTCGGTGATCGGACGGCTCTTCTCTTGTCTGATGGCACGACGATCATCTTGCGTCCGGTCGCGCATCTCGTCTTCGTTTCTGTAGAGTTCGGCAATGCGCCGTAGCGCCTCGGTGGCAATGGGTGCGGGACCGGCGGCGGCCAGTTCGTAAAAGCGCCGACGAACATGCGACCAGCAGAAAGCCAGAGAGACGGTGTTCTTAGCAGCCAACGGGCGATAGCCGCTGTACCCGTCGACCTGGAGAATGCCGACGAAGCCTTCGAGATGCGCCATCGGGCGCTCGGCCTTGCGATCCGGTGCGTAGACATAAACGACACCCGGTGGATCGTTCCCCTGCCACGGTCGGTCATCACGCGCATAGGTCCAGAGTTGCCCGGTCTTGGTCTTGCCGCGTCCCGGATCAAGCACGGGTGCCGTTGTCTCGTCAGCGGAGAGCTTGGAAGATGTCTTCAACGCTCCGGCTGCTCTCGCAACTGTCGACGCCAGGTGAATAAACCATGCCGTCGAGCAACAGCACTCACCGACACCTCGCCGCTATAACTCTCCGCGACAATCTGGTGCTTCTCCTCGTCGCTCCAATCACGACGGCGGCCCGCGCCAGTGAAAACCTCAAACCGCTGCACACCCTCATCGGCCTTGGTGCTATGCGTAAACCCTGTAATCGTCATATGTCGAAGCCCTGTTTGAGCACAACATCAACGATCAAACGTCAATCCGGAAGGTGGGACCAAAACAGCGCTTACGGTCTTTTTGGCGCTGGAGAATCTTTAAGATACGGACTTGACAATTCTCAGTTAGGACATCAATCTGACAACTAAGATATCAGTTGGTGAATAGATATGTCTGAAGTGGTGCAGATTCCTGCTCTTCCCCTTGAGGAATTGCTCCGGCCGTTCCTGATGGAAGGCACGGGCAATACGACCAACAAGGTTTATCGCCTGCTGCGGCAGCTTATCGTCGAAATCAGGCTGCTTCCCGGCCGCGCCCTTCCCGAAAAGGAGGTTGCGGCGATCCTGCATGTCAGCAAGACGCCGGTGCGTGAGGCGATCATTCGTCTTTCGGAAGAGGGCCTGATCAAGGTCGTCCCGCAAGGGGGCACCTTCGTCGCAACGATCGAGGTACAGCGTTACATCGAGGCCTGCTTTATCCGGTTCCGTCTGGAGGCGGGAGCTGCAGCCGAAGCGGCCAAGCGCCATACATTCGAGGATCTCGGCCGCCTGGAACTCCTGCTCAACCAGCAGATCGAGGCCGTCGAGAGCGAGGACTACACCAGCTTCTTCGAACTGGACGAGAGCTTTCACAAGGCGATCTTTGCGGCGGCGCGCCTTAGCGGCGTCTGGTCTTTCGTCAATCAGGCGAAGGGTGAAATCGACCGCATGCGTCATCTGAAGATGGTGTTCGGGGTGCGCCGCACCGGCGAGGTCATCGACGAACATCGTGCCATTGTCGAGGCCATCGGGGCTGCGTCCCCGGATGCGGCGGTGGCGGCGATGACCCGGCATCTGGGTTCGTTGGAAAGCAAGATCACGGAGCTTTCAAAAGATCCGAAGCTGTGGAGCTACATCGAATCCATCAATGCAACAACGACGGAAAAACGGAGGCCGCGGCGCAGTCTGACCTGAAGGCGGACGCAGCGGGAGGAAACTGAAATGTCTGCAGTGGAATTGAACGACGTAGTGAAACGCTACGGCGCACTTGAAGTCGTGCATTCTATCGATCTGTCGGTGGTGCAGGGAGAATTCGTCGTCCTGGTCGGCCCGTCGGGCTGCGGCAAGTCGACGACGCTGCGCATGGTCGCCGGGCTTGAGGATATCTCCGGCGGCACGATCTCCATCGGTGGGCGCGTCGTCAACCGCATGGCGCCCAAGGATCGCGATGTCGCGATGGTCTTCCAGAATTATGCGCTCTACCCGCATCTCAATGTCGCGGAAAATATCGCCTTCGGCCTGCGCGTCCGCGGCGAGAAGAACGCAGTCGTCGAGGCGGCCGTCAGCGAGGCGGCGACGATTCTCGATCTCACGCCCTACCTGAAGCGCAAGCCGGCGGACCTTTCCGGCGGTCAAAGACAGCGGGTGGCGATGGGACGGGCGATCGTGCGCAAGCCGAGGGTCTTTCTTTTCGACGAGCCGCTTTCGAACCTCGACGCCAAGTTGCGCACCCAGATGCGCGCCGAAATCCGCCGGCTGCACAACCGCATGGGCGTCACCAGCATCTACGTGACCCACGATCAGGTGGAGGCCATGACGCTCGCCGACCGCATCGTGGTGATGAACAGCGGGCGCGTCGAGCAGGTGGGCTCTCCCATGGAGCTTTTTCTCAATCCTGCGAATGCCTTCGTCGCGAGCTTCCTCGGCTCGCCGCCCATGAACCTGCTGAAAGCAACCGTGACCGCTGCGAACGGCGTGGCCGTCGCACGAATCGACGGGACCGATGACAATCCGGCGCAACTCACGCTCCCCGCCTGGAGCGGCGGCGCCCTCGACGCGGGCCAGCGCATTCTCGTCGGTCTGCGGCCGGAGCATCTGGAGATCGGGACGGGCACGGTCGCGGATGTCCAGAACATCCCGACGACAGTCGATCTCGTCGAGCCGCTTGGTTCCGAAGCCCTGCTGCATTGCCGGATCGCCGGCCAGCCGGTCGTCGCCAAGGTCGACACGCCGTCCGATGTCCAGAAGCTCGCCGAGGTCCGGCAGTTGCTGATGCCGACCGACAGGCTTCACATTTTCGACCTGGAAACCGGCCGTGCCGTCAACGGCCGTTCGTGAGGTGGATGATGACTTCGAGGGTGACCCACTATCTGAAAGGCATAGGCGAAGATCTTCGCCGGGACTGGCAGCTCTATCTGCTCGCCCTGCCAATGATCGTCTGGTTTCTGCTGTTTCTCTACAAGCCGATGGAAGGGCTGCAGATAGCCTTCAAGGACTTCAGCCCCTTCCGGGGCATCGCCGGCAGTCCCTGGGTCGGGCTTGAGAACTTCCGCACCCTTCTCGAAGACCAGATCTTCATCCGCGCCTTCATCAACACGATCACCATCAGCGGGCTCGGGCTGATCTTCGCTTTCCCGGTGCCGATCATCCTGGCGCTGATGTTCAACGAACTGCAGAACGAGTTCGGCCGACGGTTCTCCCAGACGATCGTTTACCTGCCGCACTTTATCTCGGTGGTGATCGTCGCCGGCATCGTCATCAATCTTCTGTCTCCGACGACGGGTGTGATCAATCTCATCATATCCAGCCTGGGGTTCGAACCGGTCTATTTCCTCACCCAGCCGGAATGGTTCCGGTCGGTGTTCATCGGCTCCAACATCTGGAAAGAGGCGGGCTTCGAATCGATCGTCTACCTGGCCGCGATCGCCGGCGTCAGCCCGACGCTCTACGAGTCGGCGCGGGTGGACGGCGCCTCGCGGTGGCAGATGATATGGCGGATCACGCTGCCCTGCATCCTGCCGACGATCATCATCATGCTGATTATCCGCATCGGCAATCTCGTCGAGGTCGGATTCGAATATATCATCCTTCTCTATCAGCCGGCCACCTATAGCACCGCCGACGTCGTCTCGACCTACGTCTACCGGACCGGCCTGCAGGGAACCCAATACGATCTCGCAACCGCGGCCGGCCTGTTCAACGCCGTCATCGCCTTCGCTCTCGTCTTCACGGCCAACCGGATCAGCCGGAAGGTCTCGTCAACCTCGCTCTGGTGATGTCATGGCCCATTTCAACCTCTATTCCCGGGGTGACCGGATCTTCGGATATGCCAATGCGGCGCTGATCGGCATCTTCGTCCTGTCGACGCTCTATCCGTTCATTTACATTCTGGCGGTATCGATCTCCTCGGGCGCCGCGGTCACCTCGGGGCAGGTCATCCTTTTCCCGAAGGACCTGACACTTGCGGCCTACGAGTTCGTGCTGTCGGACCGGCTGTTCTGGATCGCCTACGGCAATACTTTCATCTACACGTTCGGCGGCACGGCGGTCAGCCTCGCGATCATGATCCCCGGCGCCTATGCCCTGTCCCGCTCACGGCTGCGCGGCCGCAAGTTCCTGAACCTGATGGTGGCGTTCACGCTCTGGTTCAATGCGGGAATGATCCCGTTCTTCCTGAACATGCGCGATCTCGGCCTGCTGGACTCGCGCTTCGGGCTGATCATCGGCTTTGCCTGCAACGCCTTCAACGTCATTCTGCTGCGCAATTTTTTCGAGGCCGTCCCGAAATCCTTCGAGGAAGCCGCCAAGATGGACGGCGCAAGCGAGTTCCAGCTGCTCTGGAAGGTTTTCATTCCGCTCTCCAAGCCGGCGATCATCACGGTCGGCCTGTTCTGCATCGTGTCGCGCTGGAACAGTTATTTCTGGGCCATGGTGCTCCTGCGCGGCGAAGAGAAGATCCCGCTGCAGCTCTACCTGAAGCGCATCATCGTCGACCTGAGCGCCAACGACGAGTTCGCCAGCAGTCTGATGACGTCGCGCTACTCGTTCGAGACGGTGACGGCGGCGATCATGATCGCCTCGATCATCCCGGTCCTGCTCATTTATCCGAGCATCCAGAAGTACTTCAACAAGGGCATCACCCTTGGTGGAGTGAAGGAATAACGCCGTCAAAGCCAATTCTGTTTAAGGAGGAGAAATGGATGAGACACTTTCGAAAAAGCCTTACCCTGCTGGCCACATGCGCCTTGCTGCAGGTCGGCGGAGCCCATGCGCAGGACGCCTCGACCAAGATTGTTACCAATCCACTCGAGCTGACGATCCACTTTCATTTTCGTGACAAATACGTCTACACGGAAAATTGGCCGGTGGAGAAGAAGGCGGCCGAATGGACCGGCATCCATGTCAAGAACGTGGCGTCCCTCGCCACCAGCAACAGCCGCGACGCGTTCAACCTGTTGATGGCGTCCGGGAACCTGCCGGACATCGTCGGCGGCGACGTCACCGGCGGCCTGAAGGACGATTTCATCCGTTACGGGATGGAAGGAGCATTCCAGCCGCTCGACGACCTCATCGCGGAACATGCCCCCAATCTGAAGAAGTTCTTCGACGAACATCCTGTCGTGCGCCAGACGATCAGCGCGCCGGATGGCCATATCTATTTCATTCCCTACGTCCCGGAGGGCGAATATTCGCGCGCCTGGTTCATCCGCAAGGACTGGCTGGAGAAGCTGGGCCTCAAGGAGCCCGGCAATGTCGACGAGCTCTACACGGTGCTCAAGGCGTTTCGCGAGAAGGACCCGAACGGCAACGGCAAGAAGGACGAGGTACCGTATTTCGCCCGCGAGCCGATCGAGGCGGTGCGGTTGATCAACATGTGGGATGCCCGCGTCTCGGGGTCGGAGCGTTATGGCGATTTCATGGTCGAGAACGGGAAGATCGTCCATCCGTGGACGACGCCGAACTACAAGACAGGGATTTCCAAAGTCGCCCAGTGGTTCAAGGAAGGCCTCATCGATACCGAGATCTTCACGCGCGGCGCGCGTGACCGGGAATACATGCTCGGCAACAATATCGGCGGCATGACGCATGACTGGTTCGCCAGCACCTCGAACTATACCGAAGCTCTGAAGGACAGCGTTCCCGGCATCAATTTTGCGCCGATGCTGCCGCCGAAAACGGTTTCCGGCAAGCGGTTCGAAGACAGCCGCCGCGCCACCGTGCAGCCGGCCGGATGGGCGATCTCCTACAGCAACAAGCATCCGGTCGAGACGATCAAATATTTCGACTTCTGGTTCTCCGAGAAGGGCCGCATCCTGTCCAACTGGGGTATCGAGGGCGTCAATTACGACATGAAGGACGGCAAGCCGCTCTACAAGGACAGCGTGCTGCACAATCCGAAGCCCGTAAACGCCCAGATGTGGGAGATCGGCGCCGGCGTACCGCGCGGTTACTGGGCCTCCTATCCGTCGGAGGAGCAGTGGACCAACAAGATGGCCCTCGACGGCATCGCCATGTACAAAAAGGAGCCTGGCCTCCTGCAGCCGGAATTCACCGGCGTCTCCATGGATGCCAAGGAGCGTGCCACCTACGACAAGTACTGGCCGAGCCTGCTTACCTACATGACCGAGATGCAGCAGACCTGGGTGCTGGGTGCACAAGATGTCGCGGCATCCTGGGACGCCTACCAGGCCCGTCTCGAACAGCTTGGCCTCTCCAAGGTGATCAAGGTCATGCAGACGGCTTACGACCGCCAGTACGGCAAGAACTGACACCTCCGGGCGCGGCCGGCCCGCGCCCCTCTTCTCCATAGATTTAAAGGATCTCACTGCGATGCCCAAAATCGCCGAAGCCCCCCGTTTGCAGTATCTCGACGAGCCGAAGCCCGGCACGCTGACGATCACATACCAGCCGGACGGCGCCCCCATCCAGGAGAACCCGCCGCGCTTCAGCTGGCTGCCGGCGCTTGACGATGATGCCCGTTACGTTCTGAAGGTCTCGCCCGATCCGGACTTCGCGCCCGGGGTCACGCACGTCTTTGAAAATCTGACCTGGAACTTCTTCACGCCCGACGTGATATTCGAGCCCGGCTCCTATTCCTGGGCGTTCGCGCTCTGGGACGACAAAGCAAAACGCGTCGCCTCAGCGTGGAGCAGCGTCCGGTCGTTCGACATCACTCCCGACCTGCCGCAAACGCAGCTGCCGCGCGCCGAAGCCCGGCTTCAGGCGAGAGACCTTCGCCATCCCCGTCTATGGCTCAATCCCGATGGGGTGATCGCCTTTCGGGAGAAGCTCAAGTCGGCACCCGATCACTGCGGCTGGCAGAATTTCTTCAACAATTCCGTCGAACCCTGGCTATCGCGCGCGATAATTTCCGAGCCTTCCCCCTATCCGGACAATATCCGCATCGCAACGCTGTGGCGGCAGATGTATATCGACTGCCAGGAGGTCATCTATGCCATCCGCCATCTGGCCATTGGCGGCGTGATCCTGAATGACCCCGCCCTGATTGCCATGGCCAAGACCTGGCTTCTGTCCGTTGCCGCATGGGATCCGAAAGGCGCGACGAGCCGCTCCTACAACGACGAGGCGGCCTTCCGCGTCGTCACCGCGCTCGCCTGGGGTTACGACTGGCTACACGACCATCTGGATGAGGATGAGCGCCAACAGGTCCGAAATGTGCTGTTTGCCCGCACCCGCGAAGTGGCCGACCATGTCCTGTGGCGCGCGCGCATCCATGTCTTTCCCTATGACAGCCATGCGGTACGCTCCCTTTCGGCGGCATTGACGGCCGCCTGCATCGCGCTGGCCGGCGAGGAGAAGGAGGCGGAGGACTGGCTGGACTATACGGTCGAATTCCTCTTCACCCTTTATTCCCCCTGGGGCGGCAAGGATGGCGGCTGGGCCGAGGGGCCGCATTACTGGATGACCGGGATCGCCTATCTGACCGAGGCGGCCAATCTGATCCGCGCCTTTCTCAAGGTCGATCTCTACCAGCGGCCGTTCTTCCAGAAGACCGGCGATTTTCCGCTTTACACAAAGGCGCCGGGGACGCGCCGCGCCTGTTTCGGAGATGACTCGACACTTGGCGATCCGCCGGGTCTCAAGGTCGGATACAATGTCCGTCAGTTCGCCGGGGTCACGGGCAATTCCCTATTACCAATGGTATTACGAACGCCTGAACGCGGGGGCGGCCGGCACCGCGATGGAATTCTATAATTATGGCTGGTGGGATCTCAATTTCGACGATCTCGTCTATCGCCACGATTATCCGCCGGTCGAAGCCAGGGCGCCATCCGACCTGCCGCCGGTCAAGTGGTTCAAGGACATCGGCTGGGTCGCCGTCCAAAAACACATGGACGACCCTGCTCGACATATCCAGTTCCTGTTCAAGAGCAGTTCCTTCGGCTCCCTCAGTCACAGCCACGGCGACCAGAACGCCTTCCTTCTTTATGCCTTCGGCGAGGACCTGGCGATCCAGAGCGGCTATTATGTCGCCTTCAACTCCACCATGCACCGCAACTGGCGGCGCCAGACGATCTCCAAGAACGCCGTCCTGATCGAAGGCAGGGGCCAGTATGCGGACGGCGACAAGACGATCGCCAAGAAGGCCGGCGGCCGGATCCTCGCGGTCCGGGAAGAAAAGACACATGTCTTCATCAGCGGCGATGCGACGGCCGCCTACCAGGCCGCCGATCCGGATGTCCTGCGCGCCGAGCGAGATATCTATTTCTCGCACAGCGATTTCCTGGTGATCGTCGACCGCGTCGAATGCGCGACGGCCAAGTCGATACAGTGGCTGTTCCATGCCACCCGATCCATGGATGTCGGATCGAACAGCTTCCGGCTGACCGGAGAACGCGCCGGGCTCTACGGACAGTTCGTCCATTCCACGTCCGGAGCGCCCGAAGTTCGGCTGGTGGAAGGCTTCAAGGGCGTCGATCCGGTCGAAGTCGAGGGGCTGGCAACGCAATTCCATATCGAGGCAAGCCTTCCCCCGTCCACCAAGCACACGCTCGTGACCCTACTCGTCCCTTATTCGCTGAACGAACCGAGGCGGGTCTTCCACTTCATCGACGACCAGGGCTTCAGCGCCGACATCTATTTCACCGATGTCGACGACAACCAGCTGCGGATCGTCATCCCGAAGAACTTCTGATTGCGCAAGGAATTTCCCATGAACGGATTGAAAGACAAGGTCATCCTGGTGACCGGCGGCGGACGCGACATCGGCAGGGCCTGTGCCGAACGGCTGGCCGAGGAGGGCGCGCAGGTGGTGGTCACCTATTTCGGCTCGGCCGCCGGGGCACAGGCCAGCATCGCGGCCATTGCTGCCGCAGGCGGCAAGGCCGTCGCAGTCAAGGCGGACATGACCAAGGCTGCGGATGCGCAGGCTGCCGTCGACAAGGCGCTGTCGGATTTCGGCAGGCTCGACGGGCTGGTCCACGTCACTGGGGGCATCGTCGCGCGCAAGACATTGGCAGACATGGATCAAGCCTTTTTCCAGGAGGTCATCGACCTCAATCTCACCTCGCTGTTCAACGCCACGAAGGCGGCCACGGCCGCGATGGGAGGCCACGGCGCGATCGTGACCCTTGCCTCGCAGGCAGGGCGCGACGGCGGCGGCCCCGGCGCGCTGGCCTACGCGACCTCGAAAGGCGCGGTGATGACCTACACGCGGGCACTCGCAAAGGAACTCGGTCCAAAGATCCGGGTCAATTCGGTTTGCCCCGGCATGATCTCCACAACCTTCCACGATACGTTCACCAAGCCCGAAGTGCGTGAGCGCGTCGCTGCCGCAACGCCTTTGAAACGCGAAGGCAGTTCGCAAGAGGTCGCAAGCCTCGTCGCCTTCCTGGTGTCGGATGATGCAGCCTTCATTACCGGCGCCTGCTACGACGTCAACGGCGGCACCCTGTTCTCGTGAGGCCGGCAAACATGCCCACATTCCCGATCAATGGCCCGATCAACGGCCGCCGCATCGCGTTGCTTGGAACATCGCTCGTCCAGCAGAACCACCATGCCGGCGAACGACACATCTGGTCGTCGGCACGCGGCTGGGCCACCTGGGCAGAGGTGCTTTTGGCGGGCCGGCTCGACATCGGCGTGTTTCACGATCCTCTCGTGCATCCGGGCTGGGAACCGAGCGGCAGGGTCGGCGCCACCCGCGGTTTCGGTGGATTGAACGCGGGCGTTTCGGGCCAGAAGGCCCGCGACATCGCCCTTCGACTGGACGACGTGCTCAAGCTCGACTTCGACCTCATCATCGTCGATGCCGGCACGAACGACATGATGGTCGAAACCAAGGAAGTGATCCAGGCAACCCGCGAGATGATCGTCGACCGGCTGCTCTGCGCCGGCAAGCTGGTCGTCCTTCTGCCTATTCTCGCCCGCGGCACGCAGAAATGGGCCGCCGGTGGTCCGGAACGGGCAAAGGCGCATTGGATCAACCAGAAGACCCTGACGTTTGCGGCGCAACGGGCAGGCTGCCATGTCTTCGATTGGAACGAGCCATGGGTCGACTGGAGTTCGGTCGACGGGGTTCCGCAGACCGGGTTCTCCGACGATGGGACGCATTTCTCGGTGCCCGGCGGTTACGCCGTCGGCAAGGCGCTGGCCGCCTATCTGGCGGGTTTCCTCCCTCCGCCAAGCGCCGGACGCCCGGCACCGGACGACCGGTTCGATCCGGTCAACAATCCATTGGGCAATCTTCTGTCCAACCCTTCTGTCTGCAGCATCGGATCGCTTCGCGACGGGGTCAGCGTTTCCGGATCCAATGTGGTGGTCGACCGACTGGCCGGATCAACGGACGGCCAGGACGGTTGGCATGTTTCGCTTTCCGAAGGCCAGGCCTCCATCGATATTCTCGATCGTGACGACCGCAACCCACTACCGGCCGGCGCCTGGGTTCAGGCAAGCGTCCTCGTGGACGTCGACGCGCATGACGGCTGGCGCGAGATTTCGCTGGAGCTTCAAGACCAGGCGCCGGAAGGGCTGACTGCCCGGGCGCTGGCGCCCTTCGATCTCGGGGAGGGGACACTTGCCCCCTATCCCGGCGAAGCCTGGATGGGTTTGCTGCGAACGCCGCCGATCCGGCTGAAGACCTCCATGCACGGCCTGCGCCTCAGACTTTGCCTGCAGATCGCGCCCTCGACTTCGCGTGCGATCATGCGGGTTACTGCATCCGTCCTTCGACAGGTTGTTCCGCCGTCACATTTCTAGGGACGCGCTCGGCGGTAGCGATAGCCGCTCAGCCGTCGATTTCTCTGTCGATTGTTCGACGGTGATCTGCCGCTAATTTCACCCAGCGTCGGTCCCCAATCGAGGCTTCGCCGACCTCACGCGCGCAGCCCAATCATCAGGCGGCGGGGATCAGTTCGCGATATTTAGCGAGCGCCTTGCGGGCTAGGCCTTCGTTCTCCGGGGTTGCCGCAAGCACATCCGTGTAAAAGATCGTCTTGGGCTTTCCCATTGCTGCCGTGGAATGGATATAGTCATTGATTTGTGTGAGTGCGGAAAAATCGATGTCCGACAGTATCGGAAAGCCGAAATTGTCGAAAATCCAAACTCTGGAGTATCCGAGATCTCTTAGGAAATCGTACCCACTCTCCAGGTCGTCGCGTTGTTCCTTCGACTGAAAATCGTTTTCCCCAAAAGAGAAGTGGGCGGCAGCTTTTCAGCAAATTTGGCGCCGATTTAATAATATCGGCATCGAATCCGTCGGTGTCGGTTTTGAGTAGGCTTACCTTTTCAACGGTATATTGCATCAATACGTTGTCGAGCGTGACTGTCGAGCCCTGTCCGTCGCCTTTTCTTGTCGCCGTCGTTCCGTCTCGTACGAGATCGCCTGTGACCGAGCCTGTGCCGACCAGGGCCTGAATGGGGGTAACTCGGCCGCCGAGCTGCTGAACGTTGCGCTGGAGTAGCGAATAAAACTCAGCGTCCCCCTCGATCGAAAGGATGGGATTTTTACAGTTTTGGTAGAGTGCCACGGCAGTGTCGCCGACATTGGCGCCAACGTCGACGATCCAGCTTCCGTCGTCGGGAAGTACGCTTGCGAGTACCGGGAGAAAGCGATCGTACAGAGGGTGTTTCGCCTCATATTTTGGCAGTTGATGGCCTTCATTCAAAGTGATTTCGACGCTGCCAATCGAGTGCGTTTTGGTCTTTGGCTGGGCCTTTGGGTTCAGTCGTCTAAATAAGGACATTGGTGTATTCCTGCTCCACCGCCACACGATTCACGCACGATAAACGGCACCTACAGCCGCCGTAGTCGATTATCTATCTGTCGGAAGGCGCGGCAAAATACAAGCCATTGGTCCTTTGGACGTTCGCTCGGCATTGGATAGGCTTCTACTTCACCGCAAACCATTCGTTAAAATCTTTCCTGGGAAACTCGTCCAATGCCCCGCCTGGGGTTGAATTGAAGATTTTAACGCCATTTTTCCGGGCGATCTTATCTATGCTCCGATATTGATGCCACAACCGAAAGAGACCACGGAATTCTTCATATCGACTAAAGCTGGAGCTCCCGTCTTTATTCAACGTGATGTCCTTGCCCTTTTGGATTTTGAGATCAAAGGCATAATCATATCTCGATGTCAGAAATTGATCATGATCGACACCCAGCAGGATGATCTCCTTAAAGCCCATATACAGTGCGATCATCAACACCATAACCGGCACCGAATAGACGGCGGGTACCGCTTTTGAGATATCGACGAGATCTTCGTCCGGCCATTCATCAAAGCTTCCGCTCAGGCTCAGGTACCGCACGTTGCGCCCCGGAAACAGATGTTGATTCCGCACGAGAGCTGCCTCATTCGAACTTAGAAACAGCTCGGCGTTCCCCAAGCCTTCATGCATCTCATTGAACCACCTGACCGTGTCCTCCTCGGTCATCAGTCCATAGGTAATTTGGGGAACGCAATGATATCTAGGTGAGAATTCACCATAGCCTGGAAACAGATAGCCATTTGACACGCTGAATACTGTCTCCCCCTTCAGCTTGGAGAGATCAAGTTTTTTCGCGCTTGGGCCATTGCCGAGGATAAAGCAGCGCTCGCCTTGATGTCTGTTTGCAAGGTCTCGATTGGCCTTTAACAGACCCACGATTTCCGCAGACGAAGCCGCCCGGTCTTTGCGCCATTGTTTAAAAACATCAACACCGCTCGGCACGAAAAGGGAAAAAAGAAAACCTATCTTTTTCAGCGCTGAAGCCATTTCACGATCTCAAATACCTCGGCATATTGGACACCTATACGCTGACCAGCATTTTCGGCTTCGTTGCGGAAGAAACTCACCCATTTGCGTCCGGTCCTCTCCATTTCAGATTCATGCGCAAGGATCGCGCGTTCCTTCTGGGACCAGTGAGGTGTGATGTCGACGTAAAAATTGCCTCGGAAATCGACCGTCGAATGATACCAGTTGCTGCGATACATCAGGAGCCGGGGAACGTGGCGGCAACTATGAAGCGATGCACGCGACAAAGCCTGGTGATCGTGATGAATATCCCCACTCCAGTGGGTGTAAACCAGCTCGATCTTCAAATCCTGGACAAGTTTGAGGATCTCGATGTTGAGTTTGTCGACAAATTCGATTTCCAGCGTCTTAAAGTCACCGCAGTACATCTTTTCGACGCCGAGAATTTCCATTGCTGCATCGGCTTCCGCACGAGCGACCTGGCTACTGCGAACCGACTGATCGTACTGATTGGAGAACCCCGACACAGTGGCTACGTAGACAAAAACAGTATCGCCGCTCGCGGTGTGACGAGCGAGCGCCCCGCCGCAGCCCAGTTCGACGTCATCAAAATGCGCACCAATCGCCAGAATATTCATTTGCAACTCCTCAGCACATCGCGCGCTTCCGAAATACCACAATTCAACAGCAGGTCCAGGATGCTGAGATAGGGCATGAAGTCGCCGAATGGTTGTCGATAAATAGGGTGAGTGAACTTCTGCCAGACCACCTCTATACCGGCAGCTTGAAATAGGTCGGGCCGCATGTAATCCTTCGCGCCAGTGCCCGACAAGTAGCAGTTTGCGCCAACCTCCTGCAAAAGATTGATCAGCAACTCGTTTTTGCTACCATCCACTTTTAGCGAACTGGAGCGAACCATTGGGGTTTGAATGTCGAGCATCTTCATAATCGCTTTGAGAAAATGGAGATTAAAATCGACGAGGAGATCGCAACGCTCAGAATAGAGGCTTTCGACTATTGGAAAAACCTCATTCCAACCCGGACATTTCCGATAGTTTTCCCTTAGCAGCGCCAGATTTTTCTCTACCCATTCGGAATCAGGCATGAGTTCCACCTGATTGATCGGGGTGCCTAACTTCGGCTTGCGAATTCCGAGCGTCAGCCAACGCTCTCCCTCACTCGTCTTGATTTTGTCACGGTGCGTCCAGCTTTTGCTGGTACCATGAACAAACTGGACGTGATCGAGCACAATATAAAGATCAGCATGCTGAAATCGTTGGAAGAAGCCGAGATATGGCGCAAAGTCCGGCTGATGAATGACGGCTGTCCGCATCAAATCTCTAACCTTCTGATCAAGCCGCCAACGCGACGAACGCCTTCCAAATCGACGGCATCGAGAGCAGCCAGACTCATCGTTCTTATAGGTAGGTCCTCGAAAACAGGGGCGAGATCAAAGGTGCGGTGGTGTCCTGCAAATCGCGCGCAGCCGAGCTTTTCTAAAGCCCATCCGACGGGGATCTCAAAATCCTCATTGGCTATGACAATGCAGGGAAGGCCGCCTGCGCAGGCCTCGAATGGTGTCACTCCGCCGCCCGTTATAGCAAGATCGTGGCGAGCCATTTCCTGTGCAAGGGAGGCAACAGCGCCTAAATGAGTTAGAACTCCTTCGGTTTTGTCAGTGAGGATGGCGTCAAGTTCACCTTTATGTTGAAAGGCCGGCCCAGTGACGATCGTGGCGCACATTGAATTATCACGAAGCCACTGGGCCACCTTTATCGTAACGCCATAAGTGTCGGCGCCGCCCATGGTAACCAATACCGAGGTTAAGTTGTCGCGGTGCCGTCTATACAACTCGATCTCGGGGTTGAGGATCATGAACTCGACGCCGCTTCGGACATCCTTACCCTTCAGTTCGGCAATATCCTCGAATACCAACGCTGATATGTTTAGATCGGCAAGCGCCGCGCCGTCCCCCCTGTCGTCAAACGTCACAAGCTTTAGCCCTGCCGCTACTACAGCCTTGGCGTGTGCTGGCTGCGTGTTCAAGCGGTCATTGATCCAGATTTTAGCGGAACCGAGAGATCGAATAAGTTCGAGTTCCCAGCTTCCGGCTTCGGCGGACATATCATAGCCATAAACGGCGAAGCCGCGCGCTTTGATGATATCGTGTGAGGCTTGGTGGCGGTTCACAGCGAAACAGACACTCCGGCCTCTACGCGCCAACTCATCAGCCAAAGTTAGCGACCGATAGAGATGTCCTAAGCCTCGCGTATGTGAACTCTCTATGCAGAATACGAACATAAGCGGATCGCTTCTTCGGTGCCCAACCATTCCTGGGAAGCCAGTTTCACAAGGTTGTCAGCACGTTCCCAGTCTTCATAAGTGTCAACGGTGAGACGAAGGCCCGGCGCTCTCTTTGCCTCCGGTATCGGAAGCTCTGCAATCCTAAAATGCCTCGGATGGTCGGTGAAGTATTCGTTCACATGCTCTCGCTGGTGCGGCAGATGCCCGTCGCGATGGCTCAGGGCAAGAGCCTCGAAAGTAAAGATTTCCGCCCCGACTCCTACAGGGAGCTGACCGAACGCATGAGTGTAATCATAGGCTCCATCAACATGGAAGTCGATTAAGCGGTCGAGTTCCTCAATATCCGTAAAAGGGTTGTCGGCGGTCAAGCGGACAATATTGTCGAAACTGAAAGCGGTTGCGCATTGATAGTAACGATCGAGAACATCCAGTTCATCCCCGCGAAAAACCGCCACTTCCTTATCTGCGCACCAAGTTTGGATGGAATCATTTTCGGAAGCAGTTGAGGTCGCAACAACGATCTCCGCTCTATTGCGCATCATTGCAAGCCGCCCAACGGTATGAGAGAGCAGGGGTTTCCCTCCGATGTTAGTCAAAACCTTCCCAGGCAGCCTCGTTGACCCCATCCGCGCTTGGATTATTACTCCCAATTTCAAGCAAGATTACTCCACTGCAATACCGTATCTGCCTTGAGGTCGGAGGCTGCCTTGCGGCCGATCACATCTTCAAGGTGTTTCGGATATATACCAGTGCCTGGACGCTTGACCGCGATGTCCGCTTCAGAAATCACATCGCCGGCCTTCATATCGCGTTCCAACACGATGCTCTTCCTGTTGTTGATACGGGTCACTCGCTCGCTCGCGGCGGGTTCTTTCACACCTGATCCACGCATGATTTCAAAGGCGCGAATGGCATCTACCAGCCATTTCATCTCATCTGGATCCGCCGAGAGCATATGGTCAGGCCCGTCGGCATTCTTATCGTAGGTGAAATGGCGTTCGATGGCGCGAGCACCCATGGCAACGGCACACAGGCAGGCAACAGGCGTCAGCGTGTGGTCAGAATAGCCAACGTCCAAGCCCGGAAACTCCCGCATGAGCGACTGCATAGCGCCAAGGTTGACGTTCTCAGGATGAGTCGGATAGCTCGTAACAGCATGCAGTAGAATAATCCGGCTATCGCTTTGTTCTTGGATGGCGCCAACCGATTCGCGAACTTCATCCAGGGTACACATGCCTGTCGATAGAATGATCGGCTTTCCGGTATTGGCAAGGTAGCGGAGGAGTGGAAGATTCACGGCATCGTCGGAACCTACCTTGTGCGCGCCGACGCCACATCTCTCTAGCAGATCGACGTCAGACTGATGAGAGGGAGAGGAGAACCAATCCAGCCCCTGTGCTTCGGCATATTTGAAGACTTCTTCATGAACGCTTTCATCGACCTCGTAGCGCTGGAACAACTCGAACTGGGACGTCACTCCTGTGTTCTCCATGTCAAAGATAGCGCCACGCGTCGATAGCGTCTCGGCCCGATAGGTCTGGAGTTTAACTGCATCCACACCTGTGGCCTTAGCCTCGTCAATCAGACGGATGGCCTGATCTACGGTTGTAAAATTCCCCCCAATTTCAGCAATGATGTATGCTCGATCGGCGCGATAGTTGCGGAACATCGACTACTCCCTGTATTTTACGACCTTAGCGGGAACGCCAACTGCGATCGCATAGTCAGGAATCTCCCCTCTTACCACCGCGTTTGCCCCGATGACGGCACCTTTGCCGACACGGCTGTTCATCAGTATCTTGGCCCCCGCGCCGATCCACACGTCGTCTCCTATGACGACCTGCCCAATCTCCGCCTGTTGTTCGCGAACGAGGCGATCGCGCGCAACTCCGTGGCTGTGATCAATGATTTGCACATCCGATCCAATGAGAACGTTGCTGCCAATCTCGATGCGGTTCTTGGCCGTTATAATATTCCTGCGGCCGATAACCGTATTGCTTCCGATGACGACATGCGGGTGGGGCATCGTCAGCTGGAAGAAGCAATAATCTTGGATTGTGACTCCGTCGCCTACTTCAAGTAGGGCGTGACCGACCATCCGGAACTCCGCGCTAGACTTGCAGACAAAGTCAGCACCGCACTTTGAAAGATAGCGCTTCTCTTTGTAGAAGGAAACTATCTTCTGAAAGAGACCGCCCCTGTTTCGGTACGAGGCGCGATCGGTCATGGCCAACACTTTACATCCCGATTTCTTGGCTGCGATTTACGTAGTTGTGGACAATTACCTTACGTCCGCCAATTTCGGCAGATTCGTCGTTCGTGAGGCGCGGAAGATAGCAACGTCTGCAGACTTCGCTCTTTAGGAAACCTTGTGGCTCCTTGTGAAGCGCCCGCACTGCATTCATCTTCTCTCCATGCCAAATTTCATGCACGGTCTGATCTTTGGCGTCACCAATGACCTCCCGGTTTTCCTCGTCGTTCGAGCACTTCATGACAAGACCATCGGCACCGATGACGAGGCGCTGATACTGCTGAGGGCACGTGAAATTATCGAGGTATTCGACGTCAGTATCGTTTCCGAGATAATCAATCAACGGATTAAAGGCTACGAGATCGACGTAAGGTGCAAAAGTCTCATAGTAGAGGTCTGGATTTTCCCTGATAGCAGGCCATATGCCCTGCACCTTGATCACCGGCCGATTAAGACCGCGCTCTTCCTTGTAGGCCTTGATGCCTTTGACCTTTTCGAGCAGATCGTTGAACTTGATCGGCTTGCGGATGTTCTCATAAGTCTGCCCGGTTCCGTCGATGGAAATCGTGATCCAGTCGATTCCGGCATCGACGATCTGCTCGAAGTACTTGCGATTCAGCTTAAAGCCGTGAGTAAGCGTCGAGACTTCCTTGATTCCGTGGTCTTTGGCATAGCGGACACAGTCCGCAAACCGCGGGTGAAGGGTCGCTTCGCCGCGCAATGAGAGACGGATCGCCGGAACCTTGCCGCCTATCTCATCGATAATGCGACGATACAGATCCCAGTCCATACGCGTCGTGTTGACGCTTTTCTTGAATTCGTCGCTGATTGTATAGCACATCGGGCAGCGAAGATTGCAGATCGACGCAAGCTCCAGATCAACCAGAAGGGGATATTCGGAAACCTCCTGATTCTTGGCGTACTCGGCCCATCTTTTGCGATAGATAGCGTATTCAGTTTCCCAACCTTCACCTCGATACTTCTCGAACGCGGCTTCGCGCTCTTCGGTATCCATGGAATAGTTGCCTTTGTTGATCGGGACGTTGCGCTCCGTCAATCTAAAGCTCCGTTATCATAGCTCTGATGCCCGCTGAAAAATTCCATTTCGGACGCCATGCGATCAGCTTCTCTGCGCGCCCTATGTCAGCGCGAACGTCAAGTATCTCATTCCGCCTAGCCACGCAAGACGAACCTACGGGAAGGCTCGTCCCGCATACCTCCTGAATGACATCGATAATATCTTGCACCGACAAGGATATACCGGACCCGATATTGAGACAATTATAGCCGTCCGGGGCTCGGAGGGCGCCGATGAACGCAGCGACGACATCATCGACGTAGACGAAGTCCCGTCGAGGCGTCAGGTCCATCACATTGATTGGCGATCGTGATCCGACCTGCGAGATTAGCGTAGGGATCAAGAACTCAGGTCTTTGCCCCGCACCATAAACATTGAATATCCTAAGAGCGGTAACAGGTACATGCTCGTGAGCGGCTGCGAACTCGCACAACTGTTCGGCGAGCCTTTTAGAGACTGCATAAGGATTGTTCGGGTTGACCGGGTCGCTTTCCTGGATTGGAAGGCGGGTGGGAGCACCATAAACGTAGGCGCTGGCAAATATCATGCGCGCGCCGTGACGCTTGCACCAATCCAGCGCATTCTGCGTCCCTACGACATTGGTAGCCATGAAGGCCGAAGAGTTGCTCCAGCTTTCCGGGACGTAGCTTTTACCGGCGAGATGGAAAAGGACGGGAGCGGAGGGCAGGCCACGCCACATGTCCGCGTCGCAGATGTCGCTTATGCGTTCGACGGCAAAAGCATTGATGCCTGCGGCTTTAAGCCCGCGGATCAGCCTTTGACCTATAAACCCGCCCGCGCCTGTAACGACCGCGTCAATCATTCAAGAATCTATGCCGCATCGCTTCGAATTCCTCAATAGCAAGCGCGTAATCGTCGGGCCGGCCAATATCCAACCAGTACCCATCGAAGTTTCGAACGTATGCAGGGTCTTCGGCGGCGAGGAGATCGAGCATCAGCTGATCGAAACCGTACGCGCCTGCGGGTGGGAAGTGCGAAAGCGCTCTCGACGCGAGCATGTAAACCCCCATACTTACCTGATAAGTCGCCTTCGGTTTTTCGCGGAACCCCGACAGCATACCCTGCTCATCCGTGTCGAGCACCCCGTAATCGATGCGATGTTCCCTAGTCTTGGCGGAGATCGTGAATATGTCGCCTTTCTGCACGTGAGCGTCGTGAAAATCGGCGAAATCCAGATCCGTCAGAATGTCGCCGTTCATCACGAGGAAGTTCTCAGGCAGATCAGGAATGAGCGTGAGAGCCCCCATTGTACCCAAAGGGCGGTCTTCGAGCGAATAATCGATACGGACGCCCCATTTCGCTCCATCCTGAAAGAATGCCTTGATGATCTCCGCTTGGTGGTTCACCGCCATGGTGATGTGGCCGAAGCCGGCTGCGATGAGTTGCCGAACGATGACTTCGAGGATCGGATATTCCCCGATCGGCATCAATGGCTTCGGCAGAACAATAGTGTACGGCCTCAGCCGCGTCCCTTGTCCGCCCGCCAGAATTACTGCCCGCCTAGACATTGTATCGATCAGCCTTGTATCTGCTCAAATTTTTGGGATCGCGCATCCATTCGATAGTCGCATTTAATCCCTCTTCGAGCGAAAAGCGTGGCACGAAGCCCGAGAGGCTGCGGATGAGACTATTGTCGCACAACAACCGTTCGACTTCACTATTGGTCGGCCGAAGTCTTTGTTCGTCACACTCAATACTTACGTCGGTGCCAATCAGTCGAGCAATCATATTAACAGTGTCCAGAACCGAAATTTCCTGGCCGGATCCGATGTTCACGGTCTTCCCGATCGCATCCTTGCATTGGGCCAAGGCTATAAATCCATCGCAGGTGTCCTGAACGTAATTAAAATCTCGCGTCGGAGATACCGAGCCTAATTTTATCGACTTTTTACCGCTCAAAAGCTGGGTTATCACTGTTGGAATCACCGCTCTCGCAGACTGCCGCGGTCCAAACGTATTGAACGGACGGGCAATGACCACGGGCATATCGAAGCTAGAATGGAAGCTGTATGCCATTGCATCGGCAGCTATCTTGCTCGCAGAATACGGTGATTGCGCTTGCAGAGGATGGCTTTCGCTGATCGGCACAGAGCGCGCCGTTCCGTAAACTTCGCTGGTCGAAGTCTGAACGAAATGCTCCACTCCCGCGTCGAGGGCTCCCTGCAGCACGTTTAATGTGCCTTGGACGTTGGTCTCCACGTAGCTTGAGGGCGCTTGGTAAGAATAGGGTATCGCAATCAGCGCAGCTAGATGAAATACCGTATCGATTCCCTTTGTAACGGCACGCATCTGAGCGGGGTCACGGACATCGCCAAGAACAACTTCAAAATCGCCGATATGGGCGGAGTGATCCAGCCATCCCCAGCTTGAGAACGAATTGTATTGACAGAGAGCGCGAACGTGAACGCCGGCCTTTACGAGCGTCTCGACCAGATGGGAGCCGATGAAGCCATCCGCCCCCGTCACGAGCACCTTATTCATGATCTTGTGGCCTTTCGGTCGCTAATATCAGTCGCCGTTGTCCGCGACCCTCGCTACGGAACGTTCTTATAGCTCATCATTTTCGCATTCAAGTACGACCAGAGGTTCCACCGACTGCGTCCAGGAAAATGATCGGCGCATTGGATAACGGCGTAGTTCCCATTGCAATTTTCGTTTTCAGAAACTGACAGCCAGCCTCTACGGGCCTCGGCCAATTAACGGCGCCCATCCTGCATTTACGAACGTAGCGACTTCGCAGCTATACGGCTTCCTTGCCAATATTCTGCAGCCGCGCATAAAGCCCGTCTTCCTCTTTTGACAGGCTCTCGTGATTTCCGACCTGCAGCACGCGGCCTTGTTGAACGACGATGATCTTGTCTGCGCTTCTAATCGTAGACAGTCGATGCGCTATCACAATCACGGTGCGGCCGATCATCACATGATCCAACGCCCTCTGCACAGATGCCTCTGATTCAGAATCGAGCGCCGATGTCGCTTCATCGAGAAGTAAAATAGGCGCATTGCGCACAAGCGCGCGAGCAATCGAAAGCCGCTGCCTTTGACCGCCCGATAAAGTGACGCCGTTCTCGCCGACCTGCGTCTCATAACCCTCTGATTGTGCGAGGATGAAGTCGTGTGCGAAGGCTAAGCGAGCCGCCTGCTCCACCTCCGCATCAGTTGCTTCAGGTCGGCCATAGCGGATATTATCTCTGATCGTGCCCGCAAACATGTAAGCCTGCTGCGACACATAGGCCAGTTGCTCCCGTAGAGATTGTTTGGTCACTCCTGCGATATCTTGGCCGTCGATCAATATGCAGCCTGCCTCGGGATCAAAAAAGCGAGGAATTAGCGTAATAATCGTCGACTTTCCCGCCCCGGACGGACCGATGAGCGCAGTTGCTTTGCCGCCTTCGGCTATAAAATTGATGTCTCGCAGGACTTTATCGTTGCCGTAGCCAAAAGTAACGTTTCTGAACTCAATCTGCCCTTGTGTCACGATAAGGGGCTTCGCTTCCGGCTTATCCAGCTGCCGGGGTTCCATGTCTAGAAATTCATAGATCATCTCTGCGCTGGTCACAGCATTCTGCAGCTGAGTCGGCAGGCGCGCAATTCGCTTTGCGGGATCATACGCGAGCAGAAGTGCCGTCAAGAACGACATGAATCCACCGGGAGGAACGTCGTAATAAATGGAACGGTATGCGGCAAAGGCCACGATGCTCGCCACAACCAAGCCCGCGAATATTTCGATCAGCGGTGCGGTGCGCTCGGATATGCGGACGATGCGGTTGTTACGGCGCTCAGCCGTCTCAATCAGGTCCCCGACCTTTTTCTCCAGAGCATTTTCCATAGTGAAGGCTTTGACCACAGATATGCCCTGCATTGTCTCTTGCATGGCGCTGAAGATATGACCCCCAGTCTGCACGGCATCTCGAGTTGCGCTCCGAATCCGTTTGGAAAGGTAGCGCAGGCCAAAAATCAGGGGTGGAGAGCCTATGAAAACGGAAAGTGTGAGTAACGGTTCTTGAAGAAACATTACTCCGATCAAGGATAAGAACGTAAGAATGTCCCGGACGGATGAAGTTACGGCAATATTCATAATATTGCGGACGCCGAGTATACTATAATTTATCCGCGATACGATTTGACCAGAGCGTATCTGATTAAAGTACTCAACGGAGCAACTCATCAAATGGCTATAAGCGAGCATTTGATAGCGAGCGGAAATGTTATTGCTAATCTTCGACAAGATTACGGCTTGGCCGTAATTCGCAAGGCCCCGGAGAAAGAACGCAAAAAAGATGGCGATACAGGTCGCCCATACGAGATCGGGACGGCGGTCAACGAAGGCTCCATTGACCACCCACTTCATTATCCAAGCGGTAAACGCTGTCGATAATGAAAGCGTTGCAAGGCACGCGACAGCAAGCAGATAGCGGCCTGCATATTCCCGGGCATTTTCTGCGAGAACCCGCTTGATGACCGTAGCAGTGCTGTATTTTTCTTTCATGGGACCGGCGCTTGGATTTGAGTTCGTATGTCCATTCGTATGACATCCGGCTGTGTTTAGTCCCGAAAGACCACACAAGGCAACTCCTTGCCCCGAAGGGACGCCGGGCTCGGGATTAGCTGACGCTAGTGAAAGCCCGCCGCTGGTGGCCGCCGAAGGAGCCGGCTTCGCTCGGTTGCTGTCTTTTACCCTGCCACCAGGTTCGGGTTCCGGCGGAGGGCAACGATTTGCATCCGGAACTGATGAAAAGGGCGGTCGATGGCTGGAAGCAGGCTCCCGGAGCGCGCGATTAATGCCAGGTACCGCCGCCTTCATTCATCCGGAGCGTATCGCGAATAGGCTCCGGGCGACGTGCCGACATGCCGGCTGAACGCCACGCTGAACGCGCTTGCCGAGCCGTAGCCGACGCGTCGGGCGATGTCGGCCAGGGCAATATCGCGGCGAAGAAGTTTCTTTGCCAGCGCCATGCGCCAGGTCGTTACATATTCCATCGGTGCTACACCGATCTCGCATCGGAATCGGTCAAAAAAAGTGGACCGCGACATGGCCGCATCCCGCGCCAGGGCCGCCACTGTTATGTTGCCGCCCGGATCGTCGTGAAGACGACGCAATGCGGCTGCCAGTTGCGGATCGGCAAGTCCGCGCAACAAGCCCGGCGGAGCCGTTTCACCGCCGACCGAGCGAAGAGCTTCGATCAGCAGTACTTCGAGCAGCCGACCGAGCACCATGTCGCGGGCGACGCGGCCGCTGCGTGTTTCATCGTGAATCAAACCGACCAGCGTGGTCAGCCGATCCTCGCCGTGAACATGGATTACCTCCGGCAGCAGCGAGACGAGCAGAGTTCGCTCGCGAGCGACGAATGCACAATGCCCCACCATGGCCCTGACCTCGACCGGAGCCTCGGGATCCCCCAGTCGGAATACGCCCGGACTTGTCTCGAGACGCTGCGGGGGTGCAGCGCGAGATGGCAGGTCCATGCTGCTCATCGTGAACGAGTGGATATCCGGCACCAGGACGAAATCGCCCGCGGTGAGCAGGATCGGCTGGCGGTCGGCGACGCTGAGGCGGCAACGTCCTTCGACGACGGCGCAGTAGAAGGGACTTCCGAGCTCGGTACGTTCGACGATCCAACGACCGCCTCCGGTCACCAGCTTCGATATCGACGGGCTCGGCTTCAGCAGGGAAACCACTTCAGCGAGAGGGTCGGACATAATTCGGACTTTCACTAATCAATGTCGGATCATTGAATATAGAAAGTCCATGTCGATCGGTCCATCTCTTCAGGGCACACATCATCGGGAAACAAGAACAGATGTCCAAGATACTCATTACAGGATGCTCCTCCGGTTTTGGTCTCGCCATCGCGGAGACCTTTCTTGCTGGGGGATGGGAGGTCGTCGCGACCATGCGGAGACCGCGCGAAGACCTGCTGCCGAGCCACGACCGGCTTAACATCCTTCCCCTGGACGTCACGGACGCGGATAGCATCGCGAAGGCCGTGGAGGCGGCGGGCGCCATCGACGCTCTGGTCAACAATGCCGGGGTCGGCATGCTGAACGTCCTGGAGGGTGCCGACATGGGGAAAGTCCGCGAGCTGTTCGAGACGAACGTCTTCGGCGCGATCGCCATGACGAAGGCCGTCCTGCCGCAGCTTCGCGCCCGCGGCTCAGGCGTCATCGTCAATGTCAGTTCCAGCGTCACCATCAGACCGCTGCCGGCGCTTTCCGTCTACAGCGCCAGCAAGGCTGCATTGAACGCCTTTACCGAGAGCCTGGCATTGGAGGCCGCACTGTTCGGTGTGCGTGCGCGGCTTGTGTTGCCCGGTTCGGCGCCGACGACAGGGTTCGGGAAGAATGCCGTGGCGCGCATGGGAATGGATATTCCCGAGCCTTACAGGGCATTTGTTCACGACTATCTCCAGGAGTTGCGCTCCGGAAGCGAGGTAACGACGCCAGGAGATGTGGCGCAGGCTGTCTGGCGTGCGGTGACGGAACCTGATGCGCCGATGCGGATTGCCGCCGGCGCCGATGCCCAGACCTGGTTCCGCGAAGCAGGTCTCTCTGCCGGCTGAGGCGGACCATCCCAGTCGCCGAAGGACATTCGGATTCTCGGCCAAGGACATTCCAAACCATGAATAACCTGATCGATCTCGCCCGCCATATCCCTGCGCCCGACGCCAGCCTCACCGTGGCCTACACCCCCATCCACCTGCCCATGGATGGCCGCCAGCCGCTGGAACTGCGTCTCACCGCGCCGGCGGCCGGCGATAACCTGCCCGTCGTGCTGCTGTCGCACGGTTTCGGGCCTTCCAACTACATCCCGTCGAAGGACGGTTATGCTCCGCTTGCCCAGTTCTGGGCGGAACGCGGCCTGGCGGTGATCCAGCCGACGCATGCGAGCTCCCGGGTTGGAGGCCTGCCTGCCGACGCGCCGGGTGCCCCTTTCTTCTGGCGTGAGCGCGCAGGTGAAATGACGGCTATTCTCGACCGCATGGACGAGGTCGAGCGTCAGGCACCGGCCATTGCTAGGCGGCTGGACTCCACTCGGGTCGCGGCGGCAGGTCACTCCTTCGGCGGCCACACCGTCGGCCTCCTCCTGGGAGCGACACTGGATGGTGAGAGCTTTTCCGATCCGCGTATTTCAGCGGCATCCTGCTGGCTGCTCCGGGGCGCGGCGGCAAAGACATGACCGAGGAAAACGCGCGCCGATTTCCCTTCTTCGATGTCGATTTCTCAAGGTTGGCGGCACGCAGCCTTGTCGTCTGCGGTGATGCCGACGATCCGCATTTCACATCACGCGGCCCCGAATGGCACGCCGATGCCTTTTACGATGGTCCCGGCGCAGAAGCGCTGTTGACCTTGCATGGGGCGGGGCATGGGCTTGGCGGGATCGCCGGACTGGACGCACGCGAAACGGAGGCAGAAATGCCCGAAACGCTGGAAACCACCAGGCGCATGACCCTCGCTTGGCTGCGGACCGCCCTGGCAATCGATCCGATCGCCTGGACGGAGGCGTGCGGTGCCTTGAACGGTCCCGCGGCCTCGCTTGCGCATGTTGGCCTTAAAATCGGGCCGACTTAATCTGGTCGTTCAGGGGCGGGCGTGTCGGACCTGATCTCCAGAACGCCGCACGATATTTCTTAAGTTCCGCGGATGACGTAGTCGCGCATGACCGCACCGAGCTTGGCGAGATTGGCCTTCACCTCGTCATAACCTTCGACCTTTTCGCGGGTTTCCTCATTCATGTATAAGCGTCGATTGAGCTCGATCTGGATGCTGTGTCGGTTCTTGGCCGGCGCAGAATAGGCCGAGACAAGTTCGGCACCCTTGAAGGGCACGTTGAGCGATACCGAGTAACCGAACCCCTGCAGCGTCTCGACGACCAGTCTCACGAAATCCGGTTCGCTCGACACGCCCTCGTAATCGCCGACCACGATATCCTTGCGGACCGTGCCGGCGGGATCGGGCGAGAGCACATGGCCGATCGCCGGCATCGAGTGGCAGTTGACGTGATAGACCTTGCCGAAGGCCGCATGGGTCTCGTCCAGCAGCCGTACCATCTCGCGGTGGTAGGGCCGCCAATAGGTGTCGATGCGGTCTTCCAGCTCCTTCACCGTCAACTTGCGCCCGTACATGGGCGTATCGCCCCAGGCGTAACGCCAGGTGAGCCCCATGCCGCGGCGAGCCGAGGCGCTGTCGCGGGTTGGGTGAGGCCATTCCCCCTCGACCATTTGCAGGTCGACATCCTTCAGCGACCGGTTGAGATCGAGGAAACTGCGCGGAAAATGGGCGATCAGCAGCGGCGCGCCGAGCGACGGCGCAAAGCCGAAAAGGTCGTCCACGTAGGTGTCGGAGGCGACGCGCACCAGTTCGTCGGAAACCGTTCGCTCGAAATCCGGCAATGTCAGGCCGCTATGCGGCGAGTCGAACACCAGCGGGACGGCCGGTGCCGTCGGCGGAATGATCTTGAGAACGCCGTCGATCTCGACGGGGGCAAAAGTCAGCTCTGTCATCTTGGTCTCGTTCAGGCTGTGGCGGCGTATGCGGCCGGATAGGTGATGTCGGGCATGCCGATGAAGGCATTGCCGCGCCTTCCCACCATGCCGGGAGCGGCGAAGGGCCGGGGATAGACGACGGCTGCGGCGGGCTTCACCTTGGCGATCTTTTCGAGTGCCTCGATCTGCTCGGCGGGCATATCGACATTGACGATGATGTCGTTGTGCGGGCCGGTGGTCATGCGCGGCAGGTTCATCGCCTCCTCGATGTCGAGGCCGGCATGCAGGATCATGCCTGTCAACTGTGCTAGCGACGGCACGATCTGGTTGCCGCCGGCCGCGCCGAAGGCCGCGAAAGCGCCGTTCTCGTCGGTGATCGCCACCGGGCACATATTGCTCGGCGCATAGGCGTTCGGCGTCAGCGAGTTGGCGCGGCCGGGTGTCGGGTCGAACCAGGACATGCCGTTGTTCAAGAGGATTCCAGTCGAGGGAGACAGGGCGCGGGCGCCAAAACGGTTGAGCAGCGTGAAGGTGATCGCGACCATACGACCTTCGGAATCCACCGCATTGACCTGCGTCGTGCTGGTCTTGTTGGTGGTCTCGGCGGGGTTGAGGCGTTTGCGATGAGCGCCGAAACTTTCCCAGAGGGCTTCGGCCATGGCCGTAAAGAAACCAGCGTCGACCGGGCCTTTTCCGCGCTTCCTGTCGAAGTGATCGAGCGCGTCGAAGAGCCGCTGGCCGGCGCTGGTTTCCCCCGCCACATGCACGGTCTTGCCCTGCAATGGCATGGTTCGGGACGGATAGAGGAGGGGGGGCGTAACTGGCCATGTCCTCCAGGGTGATCGAGCTGCCGCCGGCCCTGAGATCGGCGACCAGCTTCTCGCCGATCGCGCCGCCATAGAGCGAATCCGAGCCTTCGTTGGCGAGCTGCTCCAGCGTCTGGGCGAGCTGGTGGAGCGGCAGGGTGGCGCCGGGCTCCGGCGCATGGCCACTCGGCAGGAAGATTGAACGGGCGCCGGGATCCATGGCGAGTTCGCCTTCGGCGATCGCAATGGCCAGCGTCGTATGCCAGTCGACATACATGCCCTTGCGGGCACGATCGATCGCGGGCTGAAGTGCGCGATCGAAGCCGATCGAGCCGTAGCGTTTCAAGGCTTCCGCGAAGCCGCGCACGCAGCCCGGCACGACCGCCGCTGTGAAACCGCGGACATTGCGGTTGTCGATCGAAGCCGGGTGGCCGATGAAGGTCTTGATGCTGGGATCGGGCTTATAGAATTCCTCGTCGAAAGTGGAAGGTACGCGGCCGGTGAATTCGACGACCTCGACCTTTCCGTCCGGCTGGGCGATGAGCATGTAGCCGCAGGCGGCGAGGCTGGTCATCCAGGGTTCGACGGTCTGCAAGGTGAAGGCGGCGGTCACGGCAGCGTCGACGGCATTGCCGCCCGCTGACAGGACCGCCGCCCCAGCCTCGGCCGCCGCGTAGTGCTGGGAGGTAACGACGCCGCGTTCGCTGACGCCGGCGACCTTGCGATAGACGCCGCGCTCGACGCGGAGATGATTGTATTGCGGATTTTCCATCATTTCGGCTCCAGCGCAGCGGCAACCAGACGGCTGGCACCCGAGAGATCGCCGAGCTTTTCGCCGGCTGCGATCTTGTCCTTGTTGCGGCCCGCCCGTGCCTGACGCGCGATCGCCTCCTCGACGACATCTTCAGCTTCATCGACCGGGATCACCACGACGCCGCTTGCATCGGCAACCACGATATCGCCCGGCATGACCGGGACGTTGCCGCAAGAGATCGGCAGGTTGAGCGAGCCGCCGAGATCGTTGAGCCGTGTGGTGATACCGGAGACACCGCGTGACCAGAACGGCAGATCGAGTTCAAGAATTTCCTCGACATCGGTGCAGGGACCGTCGAGCACGACGCCGATGGCGCCGGCTGTCTTGATCGCGAAGGCGACGCCGCCGCCGATGCAGGCGTGCCGGTCGTCACCGAGCCTGTCGACGAACAGGAAATCGCCGGGGCGGATGAAACCGATCGCGTGGTGGAGAAGGGTGGAGTCGGTTGCCGGGATCGCCACCGTTACCGCCGTGCCGACCAGCGTCCTGCCCGGCTCGACAACGGGGGAAATCGAATGATGCACGAAACCGCGGTGGCGAAAATGGCCGATGGTCGCGACTTCGACGCTTTCGAATTTGGCGATCAGTTCCGGGTCGACCTGTTTCGGCACGCTGCCGATATGATATTTCTTCATGGGGTTTCCTCCCGGGATTTGACTGTCCCGGCCTCGTTTTCACTGGCATGGTGCTGCCAGCCCTTGCCGGGCACGGCGGCGAGCAGTTCCTTCGTGTAGGTTTCCTTCGGCGCACCGAACAGCGAAGCCGGATCGCCCCGTTCGACGATCCGTCCGTTGCGCATCACCGCGATGTTGTCGCAGATCTGGCTCGCGACGCGCAGGTCGTGGGTGATGAACAGGATGCCGAACCCAAGTCTCTCCTGCATGTCGGCGAGCAGTTTCAACACCTGCGCCTGCACAGAGACGTCGAGGGCGGAGACACTCTCGTCGGCGATCAGCAATTCCGGTTCGACCGCGAGTGCGCGGGCGATGCAGATGCGCTGCCGCTGGCCGCCGGAGAACTCGTGTGGGAAACGGGTGGCCGAAGCGCGGTCGAGGCCGCAGGCTTCGAGCAGGTCGAGGGCGCGCGTCATCGCCGCCTTGCGGTCTAGGCCGTGGATGACCGGGCCTTCGGCGATGGAATCTCCGACCTTCTGCCGCGGATCGAGTGCGGTGTACGGATCCTGGAAGACGATCTGAACCTTGCGGCGTGCCTCGCGCAGCGCCTTGCCGTTGAGGCCGGCAAAATCTCCGCCGGAGATCAGGATGTCGCCGCTTTCCGGCTGCACGAGGCGGATGACGCATTGCGCCAGCGTCGATTTTCCGGAGCCGGACTCGCCGACGAGCCCCAGCGTCTCGCCACGACGGATGGTGATATCGACGTCGTCCACCGCCTTCACGGTGCGGCCGCCGCCGAAGAGGCCGGAGCGGGCGAATGTCTTGACGATGTTCCTGGCGATCAGCACTGGGTTGCCGAGGCCTTCGCGTTCTTTTCGCGGCGTCAGTGTCGGCACGGCGGCGAGCAGGCGGCGGGTATAGTCTTGCCTGGGGTGGTTGAGGATTTCGTCGCGGGTGCCGATCTCGACCAGCTTGCCCATCTGCATGACGGCGACGCGGTCGGCGATCTCGGCGACGACGCCGAAATCATGGGTGATGAAGACGATGCCGGTATCGTGTTTGGCGCGCAGGTCCAGCATCAGCTTGAGGATCTGCGCCTGGGTGGTGACATCGAGCGCGGTGGTCGGCTCGTCGGCGATCAGCACGGATGGATCAAGGGCGAGGGCGGTGGCGATCATCACCCGCTGGCACTGACCGCCGGAAAGCTGGTGCGGATAGGAATGGTAGATCTGCTCGGGATTTGGGAGCTGAACTTCGCGGAAGAGATCGATCACCTTCTTGCGGATCTCGGCCCCACTCAGCGACGTGTGGATGCGGAACGTCTCCGACACCTGTTCGCCAACCCGGAAGATCGGGTTGAGCGCCGCCGTCGGCTCCTGGAAGATCATCGCGATGCGCCGGCCGGTAATGTCCCGGCGGGTCGCCTCGTCGAGGGTCAGCAGGTCCTTGCCCTCGAACATCACCTTGCCCGCCGGCCGCCCGAGGTTGCGGGGCAGGAGGCCCATTGTGGCGAGTGCGGTCAGCGATTTGCCGGAGCCGGATTCGCCGACGATGCAGAGGATTTCGCCCTTGCTGACCGATAGTGACAGGTCTTCAACCGCAAAGGCGCGATCGGCGCCGCGTGGCAGCGGCACGTTCAGATGTTCGATGGAAAGTCGCTCGTTGCTCATGAGGCCGCCTTGTCCGTCTGCGGTGAAAAGGCCGTCACCGAGCGCATGTCGCAGCGGCGCAGATGTTCAACGAAGCGGGCGCAGAAGCCGACGAGATGTTCGACCATTTTCTCTCCCTTTTCGGCACTGGCGAGCAGCGGATCGCCGCCGAGCATGCCATCGGCATTCACCTCATCGCAATTGAGCGGCACATGCACCGGCATGCCTTCGAACTGGACGTTGTTGACGCCGCCGGTCGGCAGGCCGAAGGCTTTTTCGCGCACCGAGGGGCGGGCGAGATCCATGCGCATCAATTCGGGGAAGAGATGCAGGTAGATCGACGTCAGCGGATCGCCGCCATGGCCACGGGCTGCGGCGGCAGAAGAGCCGTGCAGCTCCCTCCAGAGGGTATCCGGGATTGCCTGCCAGAGATTGATGAAGGCGACGGAAACGCCGCGCTCGGCGCGGATGCGGCGAAGCGTCTGGTCGAAGAGCGGCGCATTGCTGGTATGGCCGTTCAGGATCAGGATATGCTCGATGCCGTGATCGAGGAAAGCGGTTACGGTGTCCTCGACCACGGCCGAGAAGGTCGAGGCCCGGAACTGGATGCCGCCGGGAATGGTCTTGAAGAAATCGGCATAACCAAACGGGATGATCGGCGCGACGATCGCATCGGAGGCTGCCGCCACCTTTGCCGCCACCGCTTCGGTCAGCATGAAATCGCCCATCGGGGCGTGGGGTCCCTGTTCCTCCTGGCTGCCGAAGGGCAGCAGGATGACCGGCTTTTCGGAAAGACGTTCGCGGAACTCCGCGAACGTCATGTCCTTCAGCGCATGCTTGCGTTTGATGCTCATCATACGAACTTGAAATAATCGCCGTAGATGCGCATCTCGCCGTTCGGCTTGAACTTGAACTGGATGCCGGCGCGGTGGGCGCAGTTATAGACGCTCTTCCACATGTAATAGCCGGGCGTCACCTTCTGCCAAGCGTCCGAAAGTTCCAGATAGGCTCGTCTGCGGTCCTCGAACTCGATCGCCTCGTCGAACTTCTTGCCGGCGGCCAGATATTCCGGCGTCGGATCCCAAGTCTTCCAGGTGGCGGTGGAGCGTGATGCGGTCGGGCCCCAATCGAGCCACAGCGGCTGATAGGGATCGCCGGGGATGAAATCCGAGCTCATCGACATGTTCATCAGGTGGTAGGGGCGGCGGTAGACGAGTTCGAAATTGTCGAGGATCTGCGCCTCGACATTGATGCCGACCTCGCGCCATTGCTCGACCATGATTTCGGCTGCCGCCTCGTAGTTCGGATAATACTGGCGGGTGATATGCCAGAGGAGCTTTTCTCCCTTGTATTTGGTCTTGGCGACAAGCGCCTTGGCGGCGGCGACATCGTAGGGGAGCTTCACCGGCAAGTTCGGGTCATAGAATTTGCCGTATTCCGTGAAGTTGAAGGGCACTGCCGGATGTTCCGTGGTGCCGTTGAAGAGCGCCTGGACGATCGCGTTCATGTCGATCGCCTGGACCATGGCGTAGCGCAGGTTCGGATCGACCAGCGGGTTATCAACCGGGTCCGGACGGGTGTTGAAGGCGAGAGCCGGGTAGTTGTCGGCCAGAACCCGCTTCAGCGTCACGCCCTGGTATTTTTCGAGCGCCGCTTCCTGGTCGGTCGGAATGTTGACGATGAAGTCGAATTCCTTGGAGACCAGGCCTGCCATGCGGGCGGCGAATTCGGGAACGATCTTCCAGGAGATCTGCTTGACCGGCGGCGGGCCGTCCCAATAGTCGTCGAAGGCTTCGAGAACCATGATTTCGCCGGAGCGGAAGGTCGTCACCTTGTACGGACCGGTGCCGATCGGCTTCTGGCCGAAGGCGTCGACGCCGACTTCCATGTAATATTTCTTCGGCACCACAAAGCCGATATAACCGGTGAGCTTGCTCGGGATGTTCGGGTCCGGCCGCTCGGTCTCGATCTCGAACGTATATTTGCCGGTCGCTTCGACGCGCTTGAAGCCGGCGGTGAAAGTCTTGCCGCGCGGCTCGAACGGCTTTGCGCCCCAGAGGCGTTCCGGCGACAGCGTGAACACCGCGTCTTCCGCCGTCATCTCCGTGCCGTCATGGAACTTGACGCCTTCGCGCAGGGTGAACTTCCAGATGTTGCCGTTTTGCTCCCACTTGGTGGCGAGCTTCGGCGCAAAGATCAGGCCGTTCTCGTCCTTGATGTAGTCGCGGTCGACGAGGTTGTCGTAGAAATTCGGGAAGATACGGCGCGACGTCGTCGAGATGCCGTTGATCGTCGCCATATTGGCCCAGAGATTGTCGACCGCGATATTGAGCGACGGCCTTTCCGCCGCGTTTGCTTTCGGAAGGTTGCCCACCATCGACAGGGCCCCCGCTCCGAGGATGAGACTTCCCACTTCACGTCTTGTAAACATCGTTCCACCTTCCCTTGTTCATTTATATTCGAGCGGCATTTTCAGGTTGTTCGGGCACGCAGCATCGGATCAAGGCGGTCACGCAGCCAGTCGCCGACGATGCTCATCGAAAGAGTGACGAGAAAAATGACCAAGCCGGGCCAGACCGAGATCCACCAGGCGGTCGAGAGATAATCGCGGCCGTCGCCGAGGATCTGGCCGAGGCTGGTCTGCGGCGCCTGGATGCCGAGACCCAGGAAGCTGAGCGAGGTTTCCAGCAGGATGATCTGCGGGAATGTCAGCGTCACCTGGACGATCAGGGCGCTCGCCACGTTCGGCAGCACATGTTTGAGATAGAGCCGGCCGTTGCCGGCGCCGAGCGCGACAATCGCCTTGGCATAGGGCTGGTTGATCGCCGACAGAACCACGCCGCGGGAGAGGCGGGCGTATTTTTCCCATCCGAACAGGCCCATCAGGATGATGAACAGCGTCATGCTGTTGCCGAAGAAGGCAAGCAGCGTCAGCGTGATGAGGATGAAGGGCAGCGATGCCTGGAAGTCGACCAGCATCATCAGTCCTTCCTCGACCCAGCCGCGGAAATGCGCGGCGATGAAGCCGATTGCGGAGCCGACGACAGCGCCGATGATCGTCCCGGCGATCGCCACCGAAAGCGACATCCGCAGGCCGGCGATCACCCTTGCCACCATGTCGCGGCCGATGCGGTCGGTGCCGAGCGGGAAGCTCGGATTGCTGCCGGTCATGAAGGCCGGGGGCTTCAGGCGGGCGAGCAGGTTCTGCTGCGACATGCCATGCGACGTGAAGACATTGCCGACGATCGCGACGGTCACGGCGGCCGCCAGGATAATGATGGCGAGAACGAGAATGGGGGAAACGCGCTTCATTTGCCGGCCTTCAATTCTGCACGCGGATGCGCGGGTCGAGGAGGCCGTAGAGCAGGTCGACGACAAGATTTGCGAGTACCATCGTCACCGCCATGATCAGCACCAGCCCCTGCACGACGGCAAGGTCGCGCGAGGAGACGGCGGTCACCAGCAGGCGGCCGACACCTGGCCAGGCAAACACCGTTTCGACGACGATGGCGCCGCCGATCAGCTCGCCGAGATTGAGACCGATAATGGTGACGAGTGGAATGCTGGCATTCGGCAGCGCGTGGAAGATGATGCGTTTCCAATAACCGACGCCCTTGGCGGCGGCGGCGCGGATATAGAGCTTGTCCAGCACTTCCAGCATGGCCGAGCGGGTGAACCGCGCCAGCGTTCCGGCCGTGAAGGTCGCAAGCGTGATGGCGGGCATAATCAGGTGCCAAACGGTGCCGGTGCCGGAGCTCGGCAGCCATTGCAGGCTCAAGGAGAAGAGCAGGATCATCAGGATGCCGAGGAAGAAGTTCGGCAGGGCGAAACCGAACACGGCGGTCGCCATGATCAGATTGTCGAAGGTCGAGCCGCGCTTGATGGCGGCGATGATGCCGGCCGGAACGCCGATCAGGATGGCGCCGATATAGGAGAAAACGCCGAGGATCAGCGTCCAGGGAACGCGCTCGACGATGATGTCGATGACTTCGCGGCCGTCGCGGTAGGAAATGCCGAACTGGCCGGTCGCCATCTGGATGACGTAGCGGAAATACTGGATCCAGAGCGGATCGTCGAGACGCCAGAGCTGACGGAACTGCTCGACCTCCTCAGGCGTGGCGTCGGCGCCGACAAGTGCCACAACCGGATCCCCGGACGTTCTCAGTACCACGAATGCGAAAGTCACCACGAACCAAAGCGTCAGCACGGTGCGCAGAATTTTTAATACCCAGAAACGCGTCATCACGCTCCGTTCCGGGAGCCGAAGCTCCAGCTGTTCCAACTTTATCGTCTTTTTTTTGAAAACTAATCACGGGAATAGATTATTATCTATTACAAAATCGAGCGAGCATTGATATGTTTTAGATATGAAATACGGCATCGAATTTCGTCACCTCCACTATTTCGCCTGCGTCGCCGAAGAGCTGCATTTCAGCCGCGCCGCAGACAAGCTCGGCATGGCGCAGGCGCCTCTCAGCCAGCAGATCCGGCAGCTCGAAGATCGCCTCGGCACCAAGCTCTTCCGCCGCACGACGCGGCGCGTAAAACTGACGCCGGCAGGCGAAATCTTCCTGCGCCACGCCCAGGAAATCCTAGGCGGGATCGACAGGGCGGTCACGCATACCCGTTCCATTTCCGGTGACGATAGCGGAACGATTTCCGTCAGCGGTGTGCATGTGGCGCTATCGCATGTCCTGCCGCCGGTAATTTCGGACTTTCGAAAGCGCTATCCGGCGATGACCGTCGACGTGCAGGTGCTCGGCACGGCACAGCAGCTCGAACTGCTCCAGAACAACAAGGTTCAGGTGGCCTTCATCCGCCCGACCAATCCGGCAGGCTTTCTGAAGACCGAGCATATCCTGCAGGAAGGTTTCGTGGCGGTGCTGCCCAGGGAGCATCGGCTGGCGCAGAAGGAAAACCTGACCGTCAAGGATTTTGCCGGCGAACCCGTCATCACCTATGCCCCGACTGTCGGAGCGAGCTACTATCACGCGATCATGGGGGCATTGCGCCGCGCCGGCGTCTATCCGGTCATCGTGCAGGAGGTCTCGCATACTTTGGCGATCGGCACCCTGGTGGCGGCCGGCGTCGGGATTGCGATTGCGCCGTCCTGGCTCGCTCACAATCCCAGCCCATATCTCGTCTACCAGCGGCTCGACGACATCCCCGCCGAAGTCGAATTGCTCGTCGCCTGGCATGCGGAGGAAAAATCGAAGATCGTGCTCGATTTCGTCGAGACGACGCGTCGGGTTGCGGCAATGAAGGATGTGAGAACCGCGATCAGGTGGCCGATCAAGTCTATCCTGCCGACCCAATTGGAATCGATCGACGGATCATGGTCAACTCGGCCAGAAGCGCCGTGCAGCCTTGATTGACAGGGAGCCTGAAATCTGGTGCGATTGTTGCGCGGCTTGAGGAGGCTGCGTCATGGAGGAGGACGATCGGATATGGTCAAGCTGCTTGTAGCCACAGCTTTTGTTGCCCTCATGCCCGGCTTGACGCCGGCCGTCGCCGCGGATTCTTCGCCCGAAGCCCAATGCTCGGCGGCGAAGAACCTTCAGCTGCCCACTTTCGACATGAAGATCGCGAGCGCCGATCACGTCAAGGACAAGGGACCAGCGCATTGTCTCGTCAGCGGGTCGTTCGAACACCGCACCGGGGCGGACGGCAAGCCTTATGCGATCGGGTTTTCGATCGCCCTGCCGGACAATTGGACCGGAAGGTTTCTGGTGCAGGGCGGTGGGGGCCTGAATGGCGTCGTGCGGCCGGCCGTGGGGGACGTGGCCGCCGGAGGAAAAAACGCTCTTTCCCGTGGTTTCGCCGTCATTTCCCATGACAGCGGCCACAAGGGCGAGGTCTGGGACGCCTCCTTCAGGGCGGACCAGATTGCCACGCTGAATTTCGCCGGCTGGTCGGTCGAGAAGGTCACGGCCCTCGGCAAGGCATTGGTCGCCACCTATTACGGCAAGGGCGCCGATCGCTCCTATTTTGCGGGATGCTCGACCGGCGGTCGCGAGGCGATGGCCTCGGCGCAACGCTTTCCAACATTGTTCGACGGCATCATCGCCGGGGCTCCTGCGATGCGCACAAGCCGTTCGAACATGTCGCTCGCCGCCAAGAACGTCGCGATGAACAAGATATCTCCGGCCGGTGCCGATGGCGCGCCGGACCGCTCGAAAGCCTTTTCGGACGGCGACCGCGATCTGGTTCTCAAGGGAATACTGAAGGCTTGCGACGGTCTTGACGGCCTCGAGGACGGAATGATCTCAAATCCGGGCGCATGCAAGTTTGACCCGGCGAGCCTTGTCTGCCCTGCCGGTAAAGTCGACGGTTGTCTCACGAAGCAGCAGGCGGACGTCGTGGCCGAGACATTTTCGCCGACGCTTGATGCATCGGGCCGGCCGGCCTATGTGGCGTTCCCCTACGATACGGGCGTCATGAGCACGACAGATCCCATTCCGGGACTCATGCGGTTCGATGACAAGCGCAATCGGCAGTTCAAGAACAACGCCATGAGTTTCGATGTGGACGATGCCGTCGAGAAAGCCGATATCGGCGATCCGCAGCAGCGGTTGATCAACGCCGACCAATGGGCGGATCTCAGTTCCTTCGCCGCCCGAGGAAGCAAGATCATCTTCTTCCATGGGGTGAGTGATCCGTGGTTTTCCTCCAACGATACGGTCGGTTTCTTCAACCGGATGAGCACCGCGACTAAAACAGGTAAGCGGGTGGAGGACTGGGCCAAGCTCTATCTGGTTCCGGGCATGAGCCATTGCAGCGGCGGACCAGCCGGTCTCGACCAGTTCGACATGTTGACCAGGCTGATCGACTGGGTGGAAAAAGATGAAGCTCCACGAAGCATCGAAGCGTCGGGCAAGGCTTTTCCGAACCGCACACGACCGCTATGCCCCTATCCGTCGCACGCGCAATATAAGGGAGAAGGGAGTGCCGACAGCGCGGCAAGCTTTGAGTGCCGCAATAACTGACGCGGGCGCGTCCATGAGATGCCCGCGCAGCGGTCGGAACTTAATGTGAATAGCGCGGCCGCTTCCTGCGCGTAAATTTTCTGGTCTCTCATCCGTGCCGACTTCACATCAACCTGCCCCAGGCCGGGTCCCACTGCACCCCTTCGGAAAGCTCGACGAAGATCGGCGGCTTGTCCGGTCCGCGGTTCTTGTTTTCAGCCATTCGGAAGGCGGCTTCGGGCTCCATTTCCTCGCCCGGAAAAATCGCGTCGTCTTCGGAGGGCTCGGCGATCTTGCGAATGAAGCCGCGGATCTGGTCGCCGGAGTGATAGAACTTGATGATGAGAGCGCCGGGCGCGGGTGCGCCGCCGTGATAACGGTAATAGGTATGCATGGGTCTCCTCCATAGTCAGAGCCTTATACCTGACGTCCGGGGAGCGGAAATGTTCCGGCGTGCGAGGCGTGATCGTGGATCAGGTCCTTTTGCCGGTCGGCCGGTGCGGCGTCTTGTTCCAGAAGAAGGGTTTTGACCGCAGCTCGATCACCGCCCGCCAGGCGGCGGCCGAGGTCATCATCCAGTAGAGCGGCACGCCGATCCAGCGCCAGCCGACCAGTCGCCGTTCGTGCTCGACCATCGGGCCTCTCCCGAGCCCGACGAAGATCAGATAACTGCCGAGGATGTTGATGGTGTCGATGATGAAAAGCAAAAGCACTCCGGCCGGAATGCCGTCCGCCGGCGCGTCCAGCATGGAATAAGTGCCAACGCCCATGAAGATGATGATCAGCGGATGCAGGAGCGACGAGACCAGCATACCGCCGATCATCAGCTGAAAGATGCAGAAGCCTCGAAAACCTATCTCGCCGATCAGCCGGCGCGGGTCGCGCATCAGCACCAGCCAGGTCTGCAGCCAGCCTTTGAACCAGCGGCTGCGCTGGCCCATCCACACGTGCATCGTGGTCGGCGCGCGTCTTCGAGCGTCTGGCGGGTGATGACATCCGAGCGATAACCGAGGCGGTACAGGCGAAAACCGAGATCGGCGTCCTCGGTGACGTTGAAGGGATCCCAGCCGCCGGCGGCACGCAGCGCTTGGGTTCGGAAATGATTGGACGTGCCGCCGAGCGGCAGCGGCATCTGTCTGCGCGCCAGCATCGGCAGCAGCCCGCGGAAGAGGCCGCAATATTCGAGCGAAAACAATGCGCTGATCCAGGATTCGCGGGCATTGGTGATGATCAGCGGCGCCTGAAGGCAGGCGACGTCCGCTGCCGAGGCGCGGAAGCGTGCATAGGCCTCGCGCAATTGCTGCGGATGCGGCCTGTCCTCTGCGTCGTAGATCACCAGAAACTCGCCTCGCGCAGCCATCATTGCATAGCTGAGCGCCTTGGGTTTCGTGCGCGGCGTCGCGGGCGGCACCTCGACGATCTCGAAATGTGAGGCGGGCTTCAGCACCTTCAGCACCGCAATCGTTTCCTGGTCGTCCGCCTCGCAGACGAGCTTGATGTCGAGCAGGGAGGGCGGCCAGTCGAGCCGCCCGAGGCTGGCTATCAGCTGTTCTGCCACCGCAGCTTCCCGGTAGAGCGCGACCATCACCGTGTAACAGGGAAGCGCATCCTCTCGAGGCGGCGCAGCTGGCGGGACCGGCCCTGCGAATTGTTGCCGGGTGAAGGCGGCGAGCCGCAGGACAAGGGACGCGAAATAGATCAGCGACAGAAGAATATGCAGGAAAAGCAGGGTCTCGATCGGCACTGCGATCAGCGCAAAGATAAGGGCGGCAAGTCCAAGTCCGGCATAAAACCCCTGAGAACCGGAGAGCACGATGCGGGCCGAAAACTCGGGAAAACGGTCGAAAAGCCCGTCAATCGTCTCGCGCACGCGCCGCGCCGCGCCGGTTCTCCAGACAGCTCCGCGGATTGCCGATGGAGTGGTGATCGCAAGGTCCTGCCCGAGCAGCGGCATTGCAAGCAGTGCCGCCTTGAGGTCGGCAAGCCGCATCGCTTCGGGCACGACCGCCACCTGCGGCGCCTTGTGCCGATGGTTGATCCTGATCTGGTTCGGGCGTTGCAACTGCGTGTCGAGCCCCGGCATATCGGCGACTGAGCCCGGATCGATCTCCGCGATGAAGGGTAGGCGAAGGTAACGTGCCATGGCGCCGTAATAGGCCGCCTCATCAACCTGACGGCTGTGAAGCAGCTCGCTTTCGATGCTGGTGCCGTTGCGCCGTGCCCTGTCAGTGAGCGTCGCAAGCAATGGCTTCGAGAAGCCGAGCGCCGAAAGGGCGACGAGTTCCGGATCGTCGGCTGCAGTGCTCTGGTCGGTCGGCGGATTTCCGATCAGCGCCGGATTATGCCGCGCATCGTCTTGCACCGGCAGCGCTGCTGGCGGATATTCCCCTAACCGCATGTTTCTGCTACACCGCCCGCAAGCGAACGCCCCAACCTGTCCCGATCTGGATCATAGAGATGCATCCCATGATTGCATCCCCGAAAATCAAGGGGTTTTTCAATCTTCTGCAGCTTTGCCTTGTAGCCGGCGGGATCGTTTCCGCCGCAATCCCGGCCCGTGCCGCCGAAGGCAGCAATCCGCTGCCTTTGATGTTCGATGCCAAGGAGCGGCTCGCCCGCCCTGATCTTTCCACGATCATCCGGGTGCGGATCCTGACGAGCGTCGATTTCCCGCCGTTCAATTTCGCCGACCAGACCGGCCGGCTTGCCGGCTTCAATATCGACCTCGCCCGTGAAATCTGTTCCGAACTGAAGATCGAGGCGAAGTGCCAGATCCAGGCGCTGCCCTTCGACGAGCTGGAAAAGACCCTGGAAGGCGGGGCCGGCGAAGCCGTCATCGCCGGCATTGCCGTGACGCCGGAGCGGCGCCAGCGGTTTGCCTTCTCGCGGCCGTATCTCGGCGTGCCGGCCCGTTTCGCCCGCAACCTGAAGGCCAGGATCGACGGCGATACGGCGGCAGCGCTTTCCGGCAAGCCGGTCGGCGTCGTCCGGGGCACCGCCCACGAGCTGATGCTGAAGGCGTTTTTCCCGAAGGTCACCGCCACGCCGTTCGACACTTACGAGGCGATGCTGGAGGCTTTGAAGATTGGCAAGGTGGATGCCGTCTTTTCCGATGGCCTGAGGCTGCCCTTCTGGGTCGCCGGCGAAGGTTCGGCGAAATGCTGCGCCCTCTTCGACGGTCCCTATCTCTCGGAGAAATTCCTCGGCGAAGGCCTGTCGATCATGCTGCGCAAGAACGACCCGCTTCTGACGGCCGCCGTCGACCAGGCGCTCAGCGTTCTGTCGCGCAACGGCCGCCTGCAGGACATCTACCTGCGTTATTTCCCGAACGGGCTTTACTGATCGGCGAGTAGGAGCAGTTTCCTACCCGCTATTCGAGCTCACTGGCTCGCCCAGATGATGCGGGCGATCCATTCCACGTCGGAGAGATCGAAGCTGCGGTTCGGATGTTCCGGGTTGAGCGAGAGCAATTCCACAGTCCGGGCGCTCTGGCGGGCGAGCACTTTTGCCATCACCTCGCCTTCCTTGGTCTTCAGCACCACCCGGTCGCCGCGGCGCACCTGCGCGCCCGGTTCGACGATCAGCACGTCGCCGTCGCGATAAAGCGGCATCATCGATTCGCCCTGGATTTCCAGCGCATAGACGCCGGCCTTGCGGGACGGGTCGACCGGAAATTCCACCACGTCCCAGCCCTGGCCGGCCGGAAACCCGCCATCGTCGAAAAAGCCGCCGGCGCCGGCCTGCGCAAATCCGAGCAGCGGGATGGAGCCGCCCTGCGGCGGGAAATTGCCGTCCGGTATCGAGGAGCGGCCGGGAACGGCGGGCAGGTAGCTCATGAACTGGTCGATCGTGGCACCCGTCGCTTCGAGCACCTTGGCGATCGATTCGGTCGAGGGCCAGCGCAGCCGCCCGTCCGGTCCGAGCCGTTTCGACTTGTTGAACGAGGTGGGATCGAGGCCGGCGCGCCGCGCCAGTCCGGAGGGCGTCAGCTGGTGGCGTTGGGCGAGCGTATCGATCGCGCTCCAGATCGTATCATGTGACAGCATCGTCGTCCGTACCCGTGACCGGTGCGCGAGACAAGCCGGACAAGCCAGCGCTCTGCGAACCTCTCGCCCTTGACCGATCAGACTTTTGTCGACCAGACTCTCGAACGCTCCGTTCCAGCGGGCTGCCGGCTCGCGCGCACCCGAATTTTAACGGAACCGCAGCTTCGCGTAAAGGGATGAGAGGAATAAAATCCTGTTCCCGCGGCGGCCCTCGTCAGGCCACCAGCGCCATGTTGATCTTGCCGAGCTTGATTACCGCCTGGGTGCGGCTGTCGACATTGAGCTTCAGGAGGATTGCCGACACATGCGCCTTGATGGTCGCCTCGGAGACGCCGAGTTCATAGGCGATCTGCTTGTTGAGCAGCCCCTCGCCGAGCATGGAAAGCACGCGGTTCTGCTGCGGCGTCAGCGTCTTCAGCCGCTCGATGATCTCGGTGAGGCCCGGATCTTCGTCCGGTGCGGTGAGGTAGCCTTCCGGCACCCAGATGTCGCCTCTCAGCACCGCCTGGATGCCGGCGCGGATATCGTCGAGCCCGGAGGATTTCGAGATGAAGCCGGAGGCGCCGAGTTCCAGCGCCCTGCGGATGGTGGCGCAATCGTCGCTGGCCGAGACGATGACGATCGGCAGGCCTGAAAATTCGGCGCGGAGCGACATCAGTCCGGAAAAGCCGCTGACCCCTGGCATCGCCAGGTCGAGCAGCATCAGGTCGGCATCGGGATTGTTTTCGGCCGCCCGTCGCGCCGCCTCGAAATCGCCAGCCTCGATGATCACGAGTTCTTCGGCAATGCCCCGCACCGAATGGCTGAGCGCGCCGCGAAACAGCGGGTGGTCGTCTGCGATGATGATCGTGAGTGTCTGCATTTCCACGCCCCCTCCCAAGAGCATAGTCGTGCCAATGAATCTTAGTAGGTTGTAAACCTCTCCCAGACCCGAAACAAGTGCGGGAAATCACGTACGATTGGGCTGTGGTTTATCGGGTTCTTTTTCGTTCGCGAACTCACCGACGATCGCCATGAAGCGCCGCATGAACTTCTCCATGATCGATAGCGACCGGTCGACTTCCGCATCGCTCGGCAGCGCTTTCGGCAAGGCATCCGGCGGGATGTTGCTGAGCCGCTCCTCGAGCGCGGTGACCCGTTTTGCCAGCCGGTCGAGTTCCTGTTCGTAGGCCGCCCTTTCGTCGGGCTGCATGCGGCAGGCGAGCGTGCCGTTCTCGTCGCGGCAGAGCGTCATCGCGCCGGTTTCGGTATCCAGCCGGACGATGCCGGTTTCGGTGCGCTGAAGCTGGAAACGGTTGGTCTGCGGCTGCTGCGCCGAGGCGGCGAGCGGCACGAGCAGTGCGCAAGTCGTCAATGCGAGCGTTTTCATGTTGTGGTCCTCCTGCTGTAACGGTGGACAAGCGCCGGGCTTTGCGGCAAACGGTCGGAGAATAGCAGGTCTCCGAGAGTTGATGATGACGGATATAGTGTACAAGATCGTGCCGGAAACGCTTTGGCGTCAGGCAAAGCAGAAAGGTGTCTTCGAAGGCGCCGAAATCGACCTGAAGGACGGCTTTATCCATTTTTCGACCGGGACACAGGCCAAGGAGACCGCCAGGCTGCATTTCGCCGGCGTCTCGGGCCTGATGCTGGTTGCGGTCGATGCAACCCTGCTCGGCGAGGAACTGAAATACGAAGCCTCGCGCGGCGGCGATCTTTTCCCGCATCTTTACGGCACGCTTCCGGTGTCCTCGGTCCTCTGGGAGATGCCGCTGCTGATCGGGGTCGACGGCCTGCATGCCTTTCCGGAGAAAATGCCATGATCGGCCCCTTCGCCGGACTTGCCTCGCGCAGCCTCTTTGTTTTCGATCCGGAAACCGCCCACGGCCTGTCGATCGCCGCGTTGAAGACCGGTCTCGTGCCCGCCTGCCGCTTGGCCGCTGATCCGCGGCTTGCCCAGACCGTCGCCGGAATCCGGTTTGCAAACCCGATTGGGCTTGCGGCCGGTTATGACAAGAACGCCGAGGTGCCGGACGCCATGCTGAAGCTCGGCTTCGGTTTTACCGAGATCGGCACCGTGACGCCGAAGGCTCAGACGGGCAACGACAAGCCGCGCATCTTCCGCCTGGTGGAGGACCGCGGCGTCATCAACCGGCTCGGCTTCAACAACGAGGGCCATGAGGCGGCGTTCACGCGCCTGACCGCGCGGCGCAATGCGCCGGGCATCGTCGGCGTCAATATCGGCGCCAACAAGGATGCGGTCGACAGGATCGCCGACTACGTCGCCGGCATTCGCAAATTTTATGCGCTCGCCAGCTATTTCACCGTCAACATCTCCTCGCCTAATACACCGGGCCTGCGCGATCTGCAGGCGCGGGACAGCCTGAAGGCGCTGCTTGAGGCCGTTCTCGCCGCCCGCGCGGAAGAAGCGCTGCGCCATGGCCACACCGTTCCGGTCTTCCTGAAGATCGCACCCGATCTGACCGAGGAGGGCCTCGACGACATCGCGGCCGAGGCGACCGCGCACCCGCTCGACGGGCTGATCGTTTCCAACACGACACTTGCCCGAGATGGACTGAAGGATCAGGCCCAGGCGAAGGAAGCGGGTGGTCTTTCGGGCGGGCCACTCTTCAAGCGCTCGACGGCCGTCCTCGCAAAAGTCCGCAAGCGCGTCGGGCCGGATCTCGCCGTCATCGGCGTCGGCGGCATTTCGAGTGCAGCGGATGCGCTTGAGAAGATCCGCGCCGGTGCCGACCTCGTGCAGCTCTATTCCTGCATGGTCTATGAAGGCCCCGGCCTGCCGGCGACGATCGTCAAGGGGCTCTCGAACCTTCTCGACCGGGAAAAGGTCTCCTCGATCCGCGAGTTGCGGGATACCCGCCTCGATCAATGGGCGGAGACGAAACTCTGACGCGCCTTGCGCGGCACCATGGCTGCCAGGAAAAAGCCGCGCATCAGCAGGAACAGGTTGAGCGACAACCAGAGCCCGTGATTGCCGATCATCGGCACGAGCACGGCGAGACTGACGCAATAGCCCGCGAATGACGCAAGCATCATGTTGCGCATCTCGCGCGACCAGGTGGCGCCGATGAATACGCCATCCATCTGGAAGGCGAGCGCGCCGGACAAGCCCGTTACGGCTGCCCAGCCGAGATAGACATAAGCCTCCCGCCGCACGTCTTGCGAGGTGGTCAGAAGCTCGATGATCGGCTGGCCGAAGACCACGAAGAACAGCCCGACCACGCCCGCCATCACGAAGGACCAGAGGCCGGTCAGTTTCAGCGCCCGATCGAAGGACGGTCGGTACTTCGCGCCCACCGCTCGGCCGGCGAGCTGTTCGGCGGCGCCCGCGAGCCCGTCGAGGAAGAAGGCCGAGAGCATGAAGATGTTCATCAGCACCGCATTCGCCGCCAGCGTCACAGCCCCGAAGCTCGATCCGACGCGGGTCAGCACCGCAAATGCGCCGTTCAATATCAGCGAGCGGATCAGGATATCGGCATTGAGCTGGAAAAGCTGGCGCAGCTTGGCCGCATCGAAAATGTCCGCGCGCGTCGGCCGGTAAGCGGCGGAAAATTGCCGGCTGACGATGACGAGGCCGATCACCACGGCGGTCACTTCCGCCGCCGCGGTCGCCCAGGCGACGCCCGCCACACCCCAGCCCAACACCAGGCCGAACAGGATGGCGAGCACAATATTGGTGCCGTTGAGGATGATCTGCAGCGTCAGCCCGAGCACGCCCTGGCCCCGCCCGAGGACGAAACCGAGGATCGCGAAGTTAGCGAAGGTCGCCGGGCTGGTCAGCACCCGGATCGCGAAATAACGCCGTGTCACCTCGGCGACGGTCGGATCGCTGGTCATCATGTCCGGCGCGTATCGAAGGATTAGCGGCGAGAGCGCCAGCATGATCACGCCAAGGCCAAGCGCGCTCAAGAAGGCTCGCCAGAATACCGCCTGCTGCTCTCTATTGTCTCCTCGGCCGAACGCCTGCGCCACCAGTCCGGTGGTCGAGGTGCGGAAAAAGCTGAGGCTGCCATAGATGAGGTCGAAGAGGATGGCGCCGATCGCCAGACCTGCCAGCGCCTCCGCCTGGCCGAGCTGACCGACCACCGCCGTATCGGTAAGGCCGAGCAGCGGCGTCGTCAGGAACCCGAGCGTCATCGGAATGGCGATGCCGAGCACCAGCCGGTGCGTTACGTCGAACGGCTTTACCGACCCAGTCTCGTGGTTACGCCCCCCGCTCTCCATCGGTCAGCCGGAAAGGACCATGGCCCAATAGGGCCGGGCGCCAACGGATGTGCGTGCCATGGCAACCCCGAGCCCCCGGTAGGAGCCGAGCATGTTTTCGAGATGTTTCGGCGAGTCGATCCAGGCCTGCACGGCGGCCACGACCGTATCCTGACCGCTGGCGATGTTTTCGGCTGCGGGCAGCGCCACGTCATTGCTCTTCATCCGGGCGCCAAAATCGTCGCCGAAACCGATCAGGTGCTTCATTTCGTTGGCTTTCGCCATACGAACCGCCTGGCGGGCCGCTGCCTTGCGGGCCGGCATGTCGAGCGTCAGTGTGGACAGGCCACGGCTCTGCCGCAGCTTGTTGACCATCGGAAGCGCTGCTTGCGTTTCGTCCTCGGCGCCGGCCGTCGGCGTCAGGACTGATGTGGTGGAACAGCCGGCAAGCACCAGCGCCATGCCGGAAAAGACGAGAAGGTCCCGCCGGGAAGGTTTGATCAGTGAAGTCATGTCAGCGGCGGTAGCTCATCAGGCGCAGGATAACGAAGATCGGAATGACGATGATCGCGCCGAGCACGAGATAATTGCCGACCCGTCCGAGCGCCCGGAAGCCGTTATACCAGAGGTCCAGGAACCAGTAGCGGATCTCGCTGACAATATTGTCCGGCGTGAAGCCGAAGAATGCCAGCACGAAACCCACCACCAGGCACACCACGATCAACTTGATGATCGTGCGACCTGGCGTATCGCCCAGGAACTTGTTGACCCCGTCCGCCATCCTTGTCCTTCTCCGAATTGCCCATGAGAGATAGTCGGCAGCCGTTGCCACCGCAAGCGTTTCCCCTCAGATAGAACTTGAGTTTTTTTGTGGCTTCGGCAAAGAACCTCCACCTTAGAGGATCGTCCATGTCGCCCAGCCCGTTTTCCAGCCAATTCTCCTCGGGCGATGCCACCGCCGATCGCCGCGCCGATTATGCCCGCATGCTGGCGGAGGGCGGAGATTTCGCGGCGGCTGCGGAGCTGATCGAACAGGCGCTCGAACTGACGCCCGCCTGGGCCGCCGGCTGGTTCCGGCTCGGCGAATATCGCGACAAGGCTGGTCTCGGCACGGCCGCGGACGCCTATCGCCAGACACTGGCCCTGCGGCCGGACGATGTGTTCGGGGCCCGCCTGAAGCTCGCGCTGATCGGCGCCGAGCAGACGCCAGACCGGCCGCCGAGCCGTTATGTCGAAGGCCTGTTCGACGACTATGCCGACCGGTTCGATACCGCGCTCGTCGAAAAGCTCGGCTATTCCGTGCCCGGCAAGCTGGCGGCGCTGGTCACACCGCACGGACCTTTCCGCAATACCGTCGATCTCGGCTGCGGCACCGGCCTGTTCGGTGCCGAAATCCGTGGCAGGACCGAGCGCCTTGGAGGTTTCGACATTTCGCTCAACATGCTCGCTAAGGCGCGGGCCAAGGGCCTTTACGACCATCTCGGCCAGTCCGACCTCAGTCTCGCATCGAACGAATCCGGCCTCTTCGGCGACCTGGCGGCCCACCGCGCCGATCTGGTCTCGGCAGCCGACGTGCTGATGTATCTGGGCTCGCTCGAAACCGTCTTCCCGCTGGTGCTTGAGCTGTTGTCGCCGGCTGGTCTCTTCGCGTTCTCGGTCGAGGATGCGGGCGAGGGGGAGGGTTTCGTGTTGCGGGATTCCCTGCGCTATGCTCATTCCGAGGCTTTTATCCGCGCGCTGCTTTCCCGCTTCGGCCTTGATTTGCTCAAGGTGGAAAACACCGTCATTCGCATGGATGCCGGAAAACCCGTCCACGGCATTCTGTTTCTGTCGCGAAAGCGCGGCTGAACCCGCCGTTTCTTGCTTTTTTCCGTGCCCGCCGATGAACGCTTGAAGACCCTTGCCGACGGTTTTATTGCAGTGCAATATCACCGAAAACCTGAGGGGTTCAAATTGGCTGAGCAGCAGAGGCGCGGTCTCGGATTTTACAGCGCCGATCCGGCACAACACACGCTGCTGGAAGATGGGCAAGGCCTGTTCATCGGCGCCATGGTGTCGGCGCTCGGCTTCTATTTCTTAAACGAGGTCGGCCTTCTGACCGGTGGCACGGCGGGCGTCGCCTTCCTGCTGCATTATGCGTTCGGCATTTCGTTCGGCCTGCTGTTCTTCATCGTCAACCTGCCGTTCTACTACCTGTCGTTCAAGCGCCTGGGCCTTGCCTTCTCGCTGAAGACCTTCATCGCCATCGCGCTGGTCTCGGTCATCACCGAACTGGAAAGCCATTTCTTCCTGATCCAGTACCTGCACCCATTCTGGGCAGCCCTGCTCGGCGGCCTGGTGCTCGGTTACGGCCTGCTCGGGCTTTACCGCCACCGCGCCTCGCTGGGCGGGGTGGGCATCCTCGCGATCTATATCCAGGAGCGCTTCGGCATCCAGGCGGGCCTCATCCAGCTTGCCTTCGACCTCTGCGTCATGCTCTGCGCTTTCGCGGTGGTTTCGCCCGTCACCGTCGCGTGGTCGGTGCTGGGCGCCGTTGTCCTCAATCTCGTGCTGGCCATCAATCACCGCTCCGACCGGTATATCGTCGCGCGGTGATCGAGGTGGCAGGGTGGATCAGGCGGCCTTGCTGGCCGGCTTGTCGACCGGATGCTGGTTGCGGAAGCCGACTGCCAGCCGGTTCCAGGTGTTGATGACGCCGAGAGCGACGGTGATCTTGACGATCTCTTCCTCAGTGAAATGCGCCTTCAACGCGTCGAAGGCGGCATCCGGAATGCCGGTATCGGCGATGCGGGTCACGGCATCGACCCAGCCGAGCAGGGCGCGTTCCTTGTCGTCATAGACCGGCGATTCCCACCAGACGCACATCATGTTGATCCACTGTTCGGAAAGGCCGTCATGCCGTGATTCCTTCACATGCATGTCGACGCAATAGGCGCAGCCATTGATCTGCGAAGCGCGCAGCTTGATGAGGTGGATGAAGCGGCGCTCCAGACCGGAAGCCTGCACGTAGTTTTCGAGTGCCGTGACGGCCTTGACGGCTTCCGGGGCGGCCTTGAGCATGTTGAGACGCTGATGCATGGGTCTTCTCCTTTGGTTATGGCCGCCTTCGGCGTGCCTATGGCCCGGTTACCGGGCGGTTCTGCGTTCATTGATTTCCAGGAAGGCGCAGCCGCGCGCGGCGATGCCGCCGTCGTCGGTTGCGCTGAGGTCCGCCAGGATGTCGGCGATCGTCACCTTGGCGAGTTCGGCGCGATAGGCCTTTTCGGCCTTCAGCATTGCGGCATTGATGCCGCAGGGTTTGGTGAAATAGCGGCCCGGCAGCGGGTTCGGTCCCCGTTGACGGATTTCGGCGCAGCGGAAGGCCGGCGCCGGTCCTTCGACGGCGAGCACGATATCGAGGAGCGTGATCCCCGCCGGCTTCTTCGCGAGCCGGTATCCGCCCTTTGGACCCGGCACCGTTTCCACCAGCCTGGCGCCCGAAAGCGCCTGGAGGTGTTTCAGCAGGTAGCTGGTCGAAACCCCGTGGAATTCCGCCAGCGCCGCAGCCGACAGGACGCCGCCCTCGGTAAGGCTCGACATCATGCTGATGCTGTGGATCGCCTGTTCGACGCCGTCGCCGAGTTTCATCGCTTGATCTCCATATCGTGGATAAAATTTATCCACGATTATCGCGTCATCGTCAAGCCCCTTCTTTTTCGCGCGCTTTCTCTTAACTTAGCGGCGTGGATATCGTCGAAACCCATTCTCCCGGCCGTGACGCCGCGCTTCTGCCCCGGCCGTTCCAGAAATGGTTCGCGGAGAAGGGCTGGCAGCCGCGCGCCCATCAGCTGGAATTGCTGTCGCGCTCCACATCCGGCGAAAACATGCTGCTGATCGCACCGACTGGCGCCGGCAAGACGCTTGCCGGTTTCCTGCCGTCGCTGACCGACCTCACGCGGCGCGGCAGAATCCCGCCCGGCTCCGCCTTCACCGGCATCCACACGCTCTACATCTCGCCCTTGAAGGCGCTCGCGGTCGATATCGAGCGCAACCTGATGAAGCCCGTCTTCGAAATGGGCCTGGATATCTCGATCGAGAACCGCACCGGTGACACGCCGCAGGCCAAACGCCAGCGCCAGAAGCTCAACCCGCCGGATATCCTGCTGACCACTCCGGAACAGGTGGCCCTGCTGCTGGCCAACAAGGAGGCCGAGCGTTTCTTCAAGGACCTGAAATACGTGATCCTCGACGAGCTGCATTCGCTGGTCACCTCCAAGCGCGGCCACCTCCTGTCGCTCGGCCTTGCCCGCATCCGCAAGCACGCGCCGCACATGCGCACGATCGGCCTCTCGGCCACCGTCTCCGATCCCATGGACCTGCAGCGCTGGCTGGTCTCGCAGGGTGAAAACCCCGCCCCGCCCGCCGGCCTCGTGCATGTCACAGGCGGCGCGGCACCCGATATCACCATCATGCGCACCGAGGACCGCATCCCCTGGTCCGGCCACGTCTCGACCTATGCGATCCCCGAGGTCTACGAGGAGATCAAGCGCCACAAGACGACGCTGATCTTCGTCAATACCCGCTTCCAGGCGGAACTGCTGTTCCAGACGCTGTGGACAATCAACGAGGACAACCTTCCGATCGCGCTGCATCACGGCTCGCTCGATGCCGGCCAGCGCCGCAAGGTCGAGGCCGCCATGGCGGCCAACAAGCTGCGGGCCGTCGTCGCCACTTCCACGCTCGATCTCGGCATGGACTGGGGCGATGTCGATCTCGTCGTGCATGTCGGCGCGCCGAAGGGTGCTTCCCGCCTTGCCCAGCGCATCGGCCGCTCGAACCACCGCATGGACGAACCGTCGAAGGCGATCCTGGTGCCGGCCAACCGCTTCGAAGTGATGGAATGCCAGGCAGCGCTCGACGCCAATTATCTCGGCGCCCAGGATACGCCGCCGGTCGGCGAGGGCGCGCTCGATGTGCTCGCCCAGCACGTGCTCGGCATGGCCTGCGCCGAACCTTTCGACCCGGTCGAGCTCTATGACGAGATCACCTCGGCCTCGCCCTATGCCACCCTCTCCTGGGAAATGTTCGAGCGCATCGTCGATTTTGTCGCGACCGGCGGTTATGCGCTGCGCTCCTATGAGCGTTACGCCAAGATCCGCAAGACCAAGGAAGGCCGCTGGCGGGTCTCCAACCCGGCCGTCGCCCAGCAATACCGTTTGAACCTCGGCACGATCGTCGAGGCGACCGAGCTCAATGTCCGTCTGGTGAAACGTAACGCCAAGGGTACGGTCGGCCGGGGCGGCATGTCGCTCGGCAAGGTCGAGGAATATTTCCTCGAACAGCTGGTCCAGGGCGATACCTTCCTGTTTGCCGGCAAGGTGCTTCGTTTCGAAGGCATCCGCGAGAACGAATGCCTCGTCTCCAATGCCTTTTCGCTCGATCCGAAAATCCCCGCCTATGCGGGCGGGAAGTTTCCGCTCTCCACCTATCTCGCCGACCAGGTGCGCGGCATGCTCGCCGATCCCGATCGCTGGGGCGTGCTGCCGGACCAGGTCCGCGACTGGCTGAACATCCAGCGCGAGCGCTCCATGCTGCCGGCCAAGGATGAGCTTCTCATCGAGACCTTTCCGCGCGGGAAACGGTTCTTCATGATCGCCTATTGTTTCGAAGGGCGATTGGCGCACCAGACGCTCGGCATGCTGCTGACACGCCGTCTGGAACGCATGGGCGCCTACCCGCTCGGTTTCGTCGCCACCGATTATTCGCTGGCCATCTGGGGCCTCAACGACATCGGCGCGATGATCCGCGCTGGTCGCCTGAGCCTCTCCGACCTTTTCGACGAGGACATGCTCGGCGACGATCTCGAAGCCTGGCTTGACGAAAGCTATATGCTGAAGCGCACCTTCCGCAATTGCGCGGTGATTTCCGGCCTGATCGAGCGCCGCCATCCGGGCAAGGAAAAGACCGGACGGCAGGTCACCGTCTCGACCGATCTCATCTACGACGTGCTGCGCAGCCACGAGCCGGATCACGTGCTTCTGGAGGCGACGCGGCGGGATGCGGCATCCGGTCTTTTGGATCTTGCCCGATTAGGCGATATGCTGGCGCGAATCAGGGGGCACATCACCCACCGCGATCTCGACCACGTTTCGCCGCTCGCCATCCCGATCATGCTGGAGATCGGCAAAGAGCCGGTACCGGGCGAGGCGCATGACGCGGTGCTGCAGGAAGCCGCCGACGAACTGATCGCGGAGGCGCTTGGCTGATGCGGTACGCTGGACTGGAAGACATTGAATTGATGCACCGCCTCGCTTTGGCGCGAACGATCACAGGGGGACCTGCCGCAACCGGTGCGGAAGAGATCGTCGTGAACGGCGTCATCGCCGTCTGCGATCCGCTCGGAGGTCTTTACCTGCCCGAAACCGGCCTGCTCGTCGTCTCCGACCTGCATCTGGAAAAGGGTGCTGCCTTTGCCCGCCGCGGCATGATGCTGCCGCCCTACGATACGATCGCCACGCTCAACATCCTGTCGGCCGTCATCGCCCGCTACGACCCGAAGATCGTCGTCTCGCTCGGCGACAATTTCCACGATCGCAAGGGCTCGGAGCATCTTGCCCCCGACCTGCGTTCGCTGATCACGACCATGGCGCGCGGCCGCGACTGGATCTGGATCAACGGCAACCATGATCCGGACGGCACGGTCGACCTGCCCGGCACCTGCATCGACGAACTCTTTTATGGCGGCCTCGTCTTCCGCCACGAGCCGAGCCTGATTTCCGGCCCAGGCGGGAGCAAGGGAGAGATCGCCGGCCACCTGCATCCGTCGGCCACCGTCCGCCGCCGCGAAAAATCCGTCCGCCGCCCGTGTTTCGCGAGCGACGGCAACCGCCTCCTCATGCCGGCCTTCGGCGTGCTGGCCGGCGGCCTCGATCTGCGCCATCGTGCCATGCACGGCCTGTTCGACCGCGAGGCCCTAGTCGCACATCTTCTCGGCCGCGACCGCATCTATTCGGTCCGCTACGGCAACCTGATCGGCTGATCGTCTAAAGCGTGCCGCGATCCTTCGGATTCGCTCGACACCCTTCAAGTCTTTGTTTTACGCATGTCGTTATCGCAAAACCGCTGCACACTTTTGCGCGACATGCTTTGGTTTAAACCTGTCCAAGCGCCCTACCACATGCGCGGACGCGGATGCCATCCATCATCGACAGCCCTGACGACGCCGAACAGGCTGGACTGACAACGATTCACCAGATCCGACAACCAGCATTCTGCTTAGGGAAACCTGTCGAGATGAAACGATACCCAATCCTCATGCTCGACCGCATTGAGGGTTATGCGGTGACCGCCAAGCAGGAGGGTCGGAGCGTTCAGTGCAGTTCGTAGAATGGACGGTTTGGTGCGAACGTGCCCGACATAACGGCAACTGTCGCCGTCGCGAAATTCGGTGACATTGTAGTCGACCAGCGCCAAGACTGTCGTGCCGGCGGCGAGTTCTCCTTTTAGGCCTTCAAATACGGTCATCATTCGCTGTCCCCCGGGGCCAAGGGAGCATTGTGCGCCGCAATATCGAAGGTGTAAAGCACCGCATGACCGGCCGGTTTTGAACCAACGTCCGCAGCCAGCGCCGGCGTAGATCAGATATCACCGATAAACCAGCACCGGCGTCTTGGAATGTGCCAGCACCTTCATTGTCACGCTGCCGAGCATGAAGGCCTTGAAGCCGGAGCGGCCGTGCGAGGCCATGGCGATGACGTCGCAATTATAGGTGCCGGCGGTGTCGATGACGGCGCTCGCCGGGTCGACGCTGCCAAGCTTCACCGTTTCGCAGGCGACGAGCCGCTGTTTAGCCGCTTCCTTGGCGTCGGCGAGAATACGGTCGGCCGCCTCGTTGTTCTGCCGGTCATATTCCGCATAGGCGACTTCCATGCCGGTCGGATTGAGCGTGAAGACCTGTAGCGGTTCCATCACCACCAGAATGGTGGCTTCCGCACCGATTTCGTGGGCGAAGTCGAGCGCCTTTTCCAGCGCGCCGGTCGAAAGCGGAGAGCCATCGGTCGGAATGAGAACGTGTTTGAACATCTGTGCCTCCTTCTAGTTGGTGGCATCGTCGCAGTTCCCCCGGGATCGCTCATTGATCCAAAGCAAACCGCAACAGCCACAGGTTCAGGACGACGCAATCACATGCCCGGACCATGGATTGATCCCATTCCGCAGCCAGCGAACGGTATCCTGCCAGAAGCCTTGCCTGTGCCGGGAATGGAACAGGCTGAAATGCCCGATGGCGGCCAGACCGTAGTTCTCCGGCTTCAGCAGCACCTGCGTCATCTGGGCATTGCGGTAATAACCGAGCGTGCGCCGGATCGCCGCCACGGTGCCGATATCGTCGTCCGACATCGTGACCGCCAGGATCGGCGCCGTCACCGCCTCGAACCGCCGCAGCACGTCGCTTCGCTCCTCGGCCGGATGGGTCAGCTCCATCCGTGCCCCGCGAAAACTCCATTCGTTGGCCACGCCCGCCGGCAGGTCCTCCAGCCATCCGAGACGCTTTCCAGGGAAATAGCCGAAGGCGGCAGTCAGCGCCGGCATTACCACATGCCATTTGAGGAACAGCCGCAGGCGACGGCCGCTGGCATAGTCCGGCCAGTAGGCATATTGCGCGCCCATGGTCAGCATCCGGTCGATGCGTTTGGCCATCGGCGAAAGCCCCGGCAGGTAGCCGCCGATACTGTGGCCGACCACATAAAGCGGTTGGCCCGACCGGATGGTATCCATGAACCTCAGCGCCGCATCGAAATCCTGCTCGCCCCATTCCCGCCAGCGATAACCGCATCCTTTCAGGCTTTCGGGACGCGAAAGGCCGATGCCGCGATAGTCGTAGGTCAGAACGTCGAAACCTTCGCCGGCCAGGAAGTCGGCGTAATAGTGGTAATAACGGGCGAGCACCCCGGTTGCCGGATTGACGATGACGCTGCCGATGGCGGAGGACCGGGCCGGCCAGAGGTGTCCGTGGAGAGTGATGCCGTCCCGGCAGACCATGTCGACCGGCTCCCCGGCGGGACGCGACGATCGGGCGTCGCCGTCGCTTTGCCGAACCGCGGGCGCTTCGCATTCCATATTGGCCATCGTCCTTCTCCCTGGAACGGTGACCATATATCGCGCTTCGCGAGGTGCAATTAGCCGAAGGGAGAAGGCGGCTCAGATCTCCCCGGAAACTTCACGCCGCCGCCGGTCGAGTTCTTCCGCGTAGCGCCGCAGCGTGTGGCTTTCGCTGAGCTGTCCCACGACCTTGCGTTCGACCTGGTTGTTGACGACCGCCAGCGCTTCCGCCTCCAGCCTATCGAAGATCGCCGCCGCCTGTTTGGCGTTCATCGAGCGCAGCAGCACGTCGTTCTTATATTTGACGAAGGAGGCAAGTGTCGGTTTTTCCGCCGCATCCTCGGTGGGCGCCGCATAGATGTCCGGCAGAAGCACCATGCCGGCATATTTCTCCGCATCGTCGAGGAGGATGACGCGCTGGGTTGAGCCGAGCGGGAAGTCGTTGCGGAATTGCTCGATGCTCATGGAAATCGGCGCGGTGCGGACGTCGGCGCGCATCATCCGTTCGACGGTCAGGTTGCGGATCCAGCCGATGTCATGGGCGCTGCGGATGCTTTCCCCGCGCAGATGGAAGCGCCAGGTGGCGAACGAATAACCGAACGTGTTGCGGACGGTCAGCGAGGAGGTGATCACGGCCGCAAGCGCCAGTACGGTGATCGGAAAGTCGCCGGTGATTTCGAGCGCCAGGAACGTCATCGTCAGCGGCCCGCCGATCACCGCCACCGCCATCGCGCTCATGCCGACGACCGCATAGATGACCGGCGTCAGCGTCGCGTGGGCGAAAATATAAGGCGCCGAATAGGCGAAGATCTTGCCGAGCAGCGCTCCCATGAACAGGGACGCGAAGAACAGGCCGCCGCGAAAGCCGGAACCGATAGACACCGCCGATGCCAGCGATTTCAGCGCCAGGATTGCAAGCAGCGCCGGGATCGTCGGGTTCTGGCTGAGATTGAGATGCAGCGCGCCATGGCCCGCCGCCATCACCTGCTGGTCGACCAGCCCCAGGAGCCCGATCAGGATACCGCCGATCGCCGGCCGGAAGGCGGGTGAAAGCGAGCTCTTGCGCGCCGTCTCCTCGACGAAGGTGACGCCTTTCATGAGCAGGATGCCGCCGCCGGCGCAGAAGGCGCCGAGCAGGATCGCCGGCAGGTAATCCGCCGGCACGACGGCGCCGAAATCGCCGACGTCGATCAGGAATTCCTCGCCGAAGAACAGCCGGGTAACGATCGTCGCGACCAGCGCGGAGACGACGACCGGCGTCAGGCTCATGATCGTATAGGTGCCGATGATCAGCTCGAAGGCATAAAAGGCACCTGTTAGCGGCGCGTTAAAGGCTGCTGCGATCGCGCCGGACGCACCGCAGCCGACGAGGATGCGCAGATCCGACCGGCGCAATTGCAGCAGCAGCCCGATCTTTGAAGCGATCCCGGAGGAAAGCTGCGTATATCCCGCCTCCAGCCCGACGGACGCGCCAAAACCGTTCGAAACCAGGTTCTGGATCGCGACGAGAATGCTGTCGGTCAGGGACAGGCGTCCGCCATGCAGCGCGTTCGCCTCGATCGGATCGACCATCGGCTTCTTGCGCCAGCGCCGCAGGATCAGGAACAACAGGCCAAGAAGGGCTCCGCCGCAGATCGGTGCGAGCAGAATGGCCAGCCGGTTGATATCGGTTGCCGAGCTCAGCCTCTCGCCGCCGCCGAGTTCGAAGATCGCCCGGTGCATTTCCTGGGAGAGGAAACTCATGCCGGCGATCGCCAGCCCGGAGAGCACGCCGACCAAGGCCGCAACGGCGATGAGCCCGAATTCGCTACGCCGGACGAGTACCCGCAACTGGCCCGGATTGAGGAGAACCCGGGCGGAGGGCAGGAGGGAGGAGAACCGGCTGAACATGAACATCTTGCAGAAACGAGTTGGCGCGTCTCTAGCGCAAATATCCCTTCAGGCCAATAATCAATCCCTTGATACCCTTGCCTGCGGCGTCAGGCCGCCTTGCCCACCGCGTAGGTGAGGATCACGGCGCCGTTGGCCGCTGCGGTGGAGTTCAGCAGTTTGAGCTCGGCCTGGTGCCCGGTTTTCTTGAAGAGCGGATTGCCGGAGCCGAGAACTACCGGCGCGATGCAGAGCCGGTATTCGTCGACGAGGCCTTCTTTCATCAGCGATGCCACCAGTTCGGCGCTGCCGAAGATGAAGATCGTCTTGCCGTCCGCGGCCTTCAGCCCGGTGAGTTCGCCGACGGGATCGCTGACGACCCGGGTATTGTTCCAGGGGGCGTCCTTGATCGTCTTCGACACGGCGATCTTGGCGATATTGTTCATGTAGTTCTTGACCTTGCCGCCTTCTTCGGCGGTCGGCCAATAGGCTGCCATGCCCTCATAGGTCTTGCGGCCGAACACCAGGAGATCGCCTTCCTCGCCGAATTGTTCGGAGAGCTTTTCCAGCTCCGGCCCCCAGGCATAGTTGTGGAAGGCGAGGTCCCAGGGCTTCTCTCCCTCGAAATAACCGTCGAGGCTCATCAGGTTCCAGACTACCAGCTTTCTCATGTCATCCTCCGTCGCGTTTAAACCAGTTGCAAAAAGCAAGCAGTTGAAAGCTAACCAAACTGATTGTAGAATGCAAGCAGTATTGGAGAAAAAAATGAACGAAGCCTATCGGTCGGGTTGCCCGATCAATCTGACGCTGGAGGTTCTCGGAGATCGCTGGAGCCTGATCGTCATCCGCGACATCATGTTCGGCAATCGCCGCCACTTTCGCGAACTGCTGCAGAATTCCGAGGAAGGCATCGCTTCCAACATCCTTGCCGACCGGCTGAAGCGGCTGGTGGAGCGAGGCCTGCTTTCCCGCGAGGACGATCCGAGCCACAAGCAGAAAGGGATCTACAGCCTCACGGAGATGTCGATCCGGCTGGTGCCGATCTTTGCGGAGATGGGCGCCTGGGGCCGCCGTTTCATGCCGGTGTCCGAAGAGCTCTCGATCCGGGCGCAATTGCTGGAGGAAGGCGGGCGGCCGCTCTGGGAGGATTTCATGGACGAACTGCGCGTCCTGCACCTGCATGCGCCGCGCGATCCGGCCAAGCCTTCCGTCTTCGACCGCCTGCGCGCTGCCTATCTCGAAATCGTCGCCCGCAACGCGGCGGCGGCCGACGCTGCGGAATGATCAGTCCTTGCGGAAGACGATGCTGGCGCCCCAGCCGGTGATGACGGCGATCAGCACGCAAAGGAAACCGTAGGCGAACGGACGGTCGTGGGCCGCGTCGGTGATCGCCTGTTCGATGCCGGTCTTGACGACCCGCAGCGGCATTTCCCGCTGATTGATCAGCTCGCCGCTCTTGAACAGGTAGGCGCGCACCATGTGCATCCCGTCGGGGATGTTGGCCGGCAGTTTTAGCGAGGCGCGAAACAGGCTCGACGAGACGAAGCGCACGCCGCTCGTGTCGCGCTGGTAAAGCCCGTTTGTCAGCTTCAGGCGCCGATAGGCGTCGCGGAACTCGCCGATCATGCCGGAATCGGGGATGTAGCCGACCGGGTTCAGGGCGAGGTGGTCGATGCCGACGCCGATATTGTTGAGGCTCGGTGCCTCGTCGATGGTGTCGATCATCCGGGTGCTGGCCAGCGAATAACTTTCCGGCACCTGTTCGAAGGTCATGCCCTCGGTGTTCATCCAGATCCCGAAGACGCGCTCCTTCTTGCGCACCGTCGCATAGTCCTTCGGCCCTTCGAGCGTCACCACCACGTCATACTGGCCGATCGCCAGGAACAGCTCGTCCGCATTGGTGAGCGCCCCGAAAATGGTGAGGTCGGCGCCGCGGAAATCAGACGTGATGGCGATTTCGCTGGTCGAGGCGCCGATCTCCAGCCCTTCCTTCACCGCCGATGCCTGCCCGAACGGCACCTGCGCCGCGGCCGGCGAGGCGAGCGCGAAAAACGGCAGCAGCAGGGCGGCGCGGAGGAGCTTGCGCATCAGTAGGACATCCCCCCGACCGCGACCGAATAGACGTCGTCCGGCGTGACGATCAGCCCGATCGCCAGACGGATGCCGACGGCAAGCACGAGCAGCGCCAGGAGCGCGCGCAGCTGTTCGCCGCGCAGCTTCTGCCCGACGCGGACCCCGTATTGCGCGCCGATCACGCCGGCGACCATCAGGATCGTGGCGAGCACGATGTCGACCGAATAGTTGGTCGCCGCCTGCACCATGGTCGTATAGGCGGTGACGAAGATGATCTGGAACAGCGAGGTCCCGACGACGACATTGGTCGGGATGCGTAAGAGATAGATCATCGCCGGCACCATGATGAAGCCGCCGCCGACACCCATGATCGAGGTCAGCACGCCGATGCCGAAGCCGAGCCCGACGATCGGAATGGCGGAAAGATAGATCTTCGACTTCTTGAACCGCATCTTCAGCGGCAGCCGGTGCACCCAGTTGTGCTGGCCCGGCCGTTTCAACGGCAGCGGCTCCTTGTTCTTCGCCCGCCTGAGCGCGCGCAGGCTCTCCTGCAGCATCAGCGCCCCGATCGAGCCGAGCAGCACGACGTAGAGGATCGAGATGAACAGATCGAGCTGGCCGACGCGCCGGAGCCAGGAGAAGACCCAGACGCCCGCCGTCGCCCCCGCAAGACCGCCGACCAAAAGCACTGAACCGAGCTTCATGTCGAGCGTGCCGCGCCTGAAATGGGTGATCGCGCCCGAGATCGACGAAGCGACCACTTGGTTGGCGCCGGTCGCGACCGCCACGACGGGCGGGATGTTGTAGAAGATCAGCAGTGGCGTGATCAGGAATCCGCCGCCGACGCCGAACATGCCGGAGAGAAAGCCGACGGCCGCGCCCATGCCCAGAATAATGAAGATGTTCACCGACAGCTCTGCGATCGGCAGGTAGACAGTCACGGCAGAACCTCGACACGGCAAAAAGCGACGCCCTCGCGGGCGCTCGCGATGTGGTTGTCCGCCCGGTGCGGCGAAGGAAACGTGATCTCACATGCCATGTGAACAGGGCATGAAGGACTTCATCCGTCATGCGCCCGGGCTTGGCCGCAAGTCAATTCGCAAGTGTCAGATAATGCGGCAATTTTGCCGTTTTTGTGCGGGCGTGATTAATATCCCGCAACTCCCCTATATCGGTCGGGTAAGTCGACTTACTTGTTCTTCGCAAGTAGTTCCTTGACCAGCGCATCGGTGATCCTGCCGTTCGGTTCCTGGCCGACCGAAGTCTGGAAGGCCTTAATCGCGGTCACGGTCTTGGCGCCCATCTTGCCGTCGGCGGTGCCGGCGTCAAAACCGCTCTTGTTGAGGATCGCCTGGATGTTGCGGATCGCCTTTTCCATGTCGACCGAGCCCGTGGTGAGCGGCTTGCCGGAAGCCCATTCGTCCGGAAGATTGACGGAGTTGGCCTTCGGGTCGAGCGGCTTCACCTTCCACTGGTCGACCTTGGCGCGGGCGCTTTCGAGCTGTTCCTTGCGCATGGCGTTGCCCACTTCGTCGCGCTTCTGGGCGGCGTCCTTGTCGCCTCCCTTGGCCGCAACCGCGAACCACTTGTAGGATTCCTCGAGATCCTGCTTCACGCCGTTGCCGCGGGCAAGCAGGATGGCGAGGTTGAACTGGCTGTCGGCGACGCCGAAGTCGGCGGCCTGGCGGAACCAGGTGACGGCGGCGGCATAGTCCGGCTGGCCGGCGGCGCCCGATGCATAGAGCACGGCGAGATTGTGCATGGCGCTGGCATTGCCGGCATCGGCGGCCTGCTTGTAATAGGTCATCGCCTTGGTCAGGTCGCGGGAGACGCCCGTGCCCTTTTCGAAGATATTGGCGAGCCGGTATTGCGCCGGTGCCAGGCCGCGGTCGGCGGCAAGCTTGTACCAGTTGGCGGCCTCCGACAGATCGCTCTTTACGCCCTTTCCATCGGTAAAGCGTGCGCCGATCTCAAAGAGGGCGTTCGCATCGCCGCCAGCGGCGGCGTCGGCCAGCGACTTGGGTTCGATGCCGACGGGCACCACGATCGCAGCCGGAGCCGTGACCTTGGGGGCGGCGGCGAACGTGTTCGCAGTAGCCGGCGCATTGCCCGACTGTTCCATGATGGAAGGAGCGCCCGACGCGGGCCGCGGGTCGGTCAGATGGTTTGCGGCAACCGCCGGGGCAGGGGCCTGTTCGGCGGGTTGCGTCGGCGCAGCTGCGGTGTTCGTGTCGCCGTCGGCGCCATCGGTCGCGGCCTGGTCTTCGACCGTCGGGACCTCGTTGCTGCCGGTGACGTTGGCCGGTGCAACCGGCCGCGCCGGCGCCTGGATCGTCGCGGCCGGTACTGCTGGAGCCTTCGTGCCGCTGGTCAGCGTCTTGGCGAGCGGCATCGCCATCAGCACCAGAAGGACGGCACCGACAGCCATCAGGATCGGCCGGCGATGCTGCGAAAGCATGGCGCCGAAGCCCTTGTTGGCGGATGCCTTGGCGGCCTTGCGCATTTCCTTGGACGACGAGCCGACCTGCGAGGGATCGGTTTCCTGGGCAGCGGCCTTGGCGGCGCGGCGAGCGGCGGCGATATAGTCGGCGCGTTCGGCGGCACTCGTCCGGTCTGTGTCGAATTCGCCGGGGGCCTGGCTGGCGCGAACCCGCTCGAGGATCTTCTTGACGTCCGGGGCGCCGGATCCCGGCTCCAGAAGGTCGTTTTGGCGATCTGCCGGCAGCACGTCGGAAGGATCGAGCGGCGGCGTCGGCTCGATGACGGTGCGGCCGCCCTTCGGCGCCTCGGCCTTTCCGCCGGGCAGGAAGCGGCGGGAAAGCTCGGTCAGCAAGCTGGTCTTGGCCGCCTTGTCCCTGGCGGGGGTGTCCTTGGTGACGATTTTGGCGTCGGCATAGTCGGCGCGAAGTACGGTCTCGTCGGAATGCGTTTCTCCAGGGGCCTTCGCGCGGTGGCCAAAGGTTGCGGCCGGTTGTTCGTTCGCCTCAGCCTCCGCGAGCTCGTAGCTCATCAGCTCTTCGGCAGCGGCAACGGAAAGCTGTGCGGCTGCCGGCATGGCCGGGGCAGGGCGGGTTTCGTAACGCGCCGGTTCTTCATGATAGCGATCCCGCTCCGCATGGGCGGAGGAGACGAAACGTTCTTCCATGCCGTCCAGCCGGTCGGCGATCTGCACCAGGGTGCCGTGCAGGGCTTCGAAGGTCTGGTGGGTGCGGTCGTCCGAATGGCGCGTCAGGTCTTCGAGATGGCGAAGGTCGTCCGCAAGCGCCGACAGTGCCGCCATGTCGGCGGCGACACCCGGCCCACCTGCCATGCCGTTGCGGGAATAGGCCTCCACCACCGTCTCGGCGGCCTGGCGGGCAGCCTCGATGATGTATTCGTCATTGGTCGCCATATAGCTTTCGAGCGCCGTCATGCGGTTTTCGAATTCGGCGGGAAGAGCGCCGCCGCCATGCTGCGGCTGGCTGATCAGCACCGAAAGATGGGCGATCTGGTCTTCGAGACTGCGAAGCGCGCCGTCGTCGCCACGCGGCGAAGCCGTCGCCTCGTCAAGCCGGGCGGCAATGTCGGTCAGCCGGTCTTCGATCCGCCCGAACGCATTCTCGTCCAATGCCGACTGGGCATGCGGCTGATAACCGATCTCCTCGATCCGGCGGGCGAGATAGTCGAGCCGTTCGGCGAGCACGTCGTTGACACTGCCCTGTTCCAACCCGTCGATCTTGCGGGAAATGTCGGCAAGATAGGCTGAAAGCTCTGGGTCCTGGGAGGGCTTCTGGGCCTGTTCGAGGATCAGCGAAAGCTGCTCGAGCCGCTCTTCCAGGCGCATGGCCGCCTGTTCGTCGGTGAGTTCCTCGATCCGGCCGGTCAGCGCTTCGATGCGGGCGGAGAGCATTTCGGCCGGGTCGGTCTGGGTGTGGGTTACCCGGCCTATGGCTTCGATCTGGTCGGCGAGCGCGCTGATGCGGCCATCCAGACGCTGCAGGAAGGACTGGTCGATCGAGGCTGAGGCCGAGGCGCGGCTGCCGGCGGCAATCGCACGGCTGATCTCGTCCAGCCGCTCGTCGAGCGTTGCGAACTGTTCGGCAATGACCGAATCGTTCGGCTGCATGCGTGAGCCGAGCTGCTCCATGGCGCTCGCGACCGTGATCAGTTTCTGTTCGAGCGCGCGGATGACCGGGCTGTCGCTCATCTCGCCGAGCTGGCCCTTGATGTCGTCGATCCGGTAGGCGAGCGAGACGAGCTCCTCGCGCAGCGCCGTGGAGTCGAGATCGTGCATGCGATCTTCGAGACCCTGCCAGCGGGTTTCCATCCGCCGTACCGAATCCTCGCGGGCAAGGCCGTCCATGACGGCGCGCAGTTCCTCGAATTCGCGGCGCAGGCCGGCCGCCTCCGGCGTCGCCTGGTAGCCGAGTTGGCTGATGCCTTCGGCAAGCCGGGCAAGGTCGCCGCGCAGATCCTCGTTGAAGTTCTGGTCTTCGGCAATGGATTTGATCGAGCGGATTTCGGAGCGCAACGCGCTCATTTCGCGGGCGACGCTTTCGGAAATATCCTGCTTCAGCTCCTGGCGCAGGCTGACCAGCGCCTGGGCGATATCGCGCATGCCATTGTCTGCCTGCGGCTGCGGCACCGGTATGCGCGGGGGCTGTGGGGCCGGACGGCGGGGTTCCTCGCGGCGCGGGGCCGGCGCGATCGGGCGCTGTTCGGTATAACGGGGTGCTTCCGCGCGCACGGGCGCCTGGCGAGCCGGCGGGCGGTAAGCTTCCGGCGGGCGCAGTTCGGTTCGGCGGGGCTCGGCATACCGTGGCTCCTCCCGGCGCAGGCTCTCCTGTCGCCGCTCCGGCGCACGCTGGCGCTCGGGCCGAACGCTGCGGTCACGGCTGGCATCGAGCATGCGCTGGCGTTCGCGGATCTCGGCAAGGGGGTCGCTTGCGAATTGCGGTTCGCGATAGGCGGACGCTGCGGCCGGCCGGCGGTCGTGGCGCGGATCGATGGCTTTCGCCGGCTGGGCATCACGCGCGGTGCCCGACATCAACCCCTCGATACGCGCCTCGAGCCCTTCGATGGTGCGGTTCAACGCATCCAGGGAAGAGCGGTCGCCGGGACGGGAAGGGGTCGATCGTGATCCGTTCATGTGCTCGCTCGTTTCGACGTTGTACCTGCGGGCTCTCGTAACGGGCCGTGTTCAGGGATAGGGCATCCCGTCATTCGGCCATATATTAGAAATGCCTTACGCAGGACTTGCCATTTCAGCGCACGCGGGACGTCTTGAGGTAAATGTACTGCGTCGCTTAAGAGCCCACTATTTCCTTAAACGTAGTAAACAACTCGTTAACCCGGCCGAAAATTTTAACCTTTTCGACGCGTTCGGTTTGCTTTGCGGTGATGACGTAGCGCCTGCCGGCCCTATCTTCCTGCTTTCCCCCTCCAGCCTCGCAACTGCTCGACCCGTTAAGACTGTGATCGGAACGGAGGAATGGCGACGGTGGAGATGGGCAAAGTTCCAGACGCGCGTAATTGACGTTTACGCGAACGTCAATTATTTGTGATAGAAAGAATGCGGATTCTCCCGTGAGCCAAAGGCCCGGGGCGGAATTCACCGACGAGGATTTGGAGGAAGCTCGACCATGCCCGTGTACAAGGCCCCGGTAAACGATACGCTTTTCATTCTCAACGATGTGCTCGGCCTGGAACGCTACGGCAACCTGCCGGGCTTTGCCGATGCCACTCCGGACATGCTGGAAGCGATCATCGGAGAGGCCGCCAAGGTGGCCGAGGACGTGCTCTTTCCGCTCAATCTTTCCGGCGACCAGGAAGGCTGCACCCGCCACGACGACGGCACGGTTTCGGTGCCGAAGGGTTTCAAGCAGGCCTATGACCAGTATTGCCAGGCGGGCTGGATCGGCCTTGCCGTGCCGGAGGAATTTGGAGGCCAGGGGCTGCCCTATACGCTGCATGCCGCCGTCGGCGAATACATGTCGTCGGCCAACATGTCGCTGATGATGTATCCGGGCCTGACCCAGGGCGCGATCGCCGCGATCCTCGTGCATGGTTCCGACGAGCAGAAGAGGACATACCTGCCGAACATGGTTGCAGGTATCTGGTCGGGTACCATGAACCTCACCGAACCCCATTGCGGCACCGATCTCGGGCTTTTGCGTTCGAAGGCGGTGCCGCAGGCCGATGGCTCCTACAAGATTTCCGGCCAGAAGATCTTCATCTCGGCCGGCGAACACGGCATGACCGACAATATCGTCCATCTGGTGCTCGCCCGCATTGAAGGCGCGCCGGAGGGCACCAAGGGCATCTCGCTCTTCATCGTGCCGAAGTTCATGGTCAATGCCGATGGATCGCTGGGCAAGCGCAACGGCGCTACCTGCGGTGCGATCGAACACAAGATGGGCATCCACGGCAACTCCACCTGCGTCATGAACTATGACGACGCGACCGGTTACCTGATTGGCGCCGAAAACAAAGGCCTGGCGGCCATGTTCGTGATGATGAACGAGGCGCGCCTCGGCGTCGGACTGCAGGGCCTGTCGATCGCCGAGACGGCTTACCAGAACGCCGTCGCTTATGCCCGCGAGCGCATTCAGGGCCGCTCGCTCTCCGGTACCAAGGCGCCGGATAAAAAGGCCGATCCGATCATCGTCCACCCCGATATCCGCCGCTCGCTGATGACCATTCGCGCCTTCAACGAGGCCGGCCGCGCCTTCCTGCTGTGGACGGCGCTGAAATCCGACATCGCCCACCGCTCGCCGGATGCGGCGGAACGCCAGAACGCCGACGATCTCCTCGGCCTCGCGACCCCGATCCTCAAGGGGGTGATGACCGACAAGGGCTTCGAGCATGCCGTGATGGCCCAGCAGGTGTTTGGCGGCCATGGCTATATCGAGGAACACGGCATGAGCCAGTATGTCCGCGATGCCCGCATCACCATGATCTACGAAGGCGCCAACGGCATCCAGGCGCTCGACCTCGTCGGCCGCAAGCTGGCGCTGAACGGCGGCCGCGCCGTGATGGCGATGTTCAAGGAGATCGGCGATTTCTGCGAGGAAAACCGCGCCGACGAGAATATGGCTCCTTTCACCAAGGGTCTCAAGAAGGGCTTGAACGACCTGCAGGCCTCCACCATGTGGTTCATGCAGAACGCCATGGCCAAGCCCGACAATGCCGGCGCCGGCTCGACCGACTATATGCACCTCTTCGGGATCGTGACGCTCGGCTACATGTGGGCCAAGATCGCCAAGGCGGCCCAGACCGGACTTACCGCCGGCGACGCCCGCACCGACTACCTGAAGAACAAGCTGGTGACGGCGAAGTTCTTCATGGAAAAGATCATGCCGGAAACCGCGATGCGCAAAGTCCGCATCGAAGCCGGCGCCGACAGCGTGATGGAACTCGCCGCCGACGCGTTTTGATTGCTAGAGACGGGGAAAAGTTATACACGGATATAACTTTCCTATGGAGGCAGAAATGGCATCCTCGACTTTGCGAAACGTTGGCGGCTCGGTGATGATGGCGATCCCGAAGCCGGTGCTGGAAGAGCTCGGCCTATCGGCCAATACGAAGCTGGAGGTTTCGGCCGAAGGCGGACGGATCGTGGCATCGCCGCAAACCCGGCCGAAATACACTCTGGATGAGCTTCTCGCCCAGTGCGATCTGGATGCGCCATTTACGGAGGAGGATTTGGAATGGCTTAACGATCCGCCCGTTGGTCGGGAGATCATCTGATGGAGCGTGGCGACATCTGGCATGTGGATCTGGAGCCAATAAAGGGACGCGAACAGGCGGGCTCTCGCTACGCGTTGATCGTCACTCAGAAGAGCTTCAACAATGTCGGAACGCCCGTCATCGTGCCGATCACCACCGGTGGGCAGTTTGCCCGTTTTCAAGGGTTTGCGGTTTCCTTGTCTGGTGCTGGCACCCGGAGTTCGGGCGTTGTCCTGTGCAACCAGTTGCGGGCGGTCGATCTGAAAGCTCGTGGCGCCCGCTTTGTGGAGCGGGTTCCCGACTTCATCATGGATGAAGTTTTGGCTCGGATCAGTACGTTTTTCGAATAGCAGATCAGCGAAGAAATGACGGCGCCCAGCGCCACCCAGGGAGATGACACCATGACCGAAGTCTTCATTTACGACCACGTCCGCACGCCGCGCGGTCGCGGCAAGAAGGATGGGGCGCTGCACGAGGTGCCGTCCGTGCGCCTCGCGGCCAAGACGCTGGAAGCGATCCGCGACCGCAACGGCCTCGACACGTCTCATGTCGACGACATCATCATGGGCTGCGTCGATCCGGTCATGGATGCCGGCGCCGTCATCCCCAAGGCCGCTGCCTTCGAGGCCGGATATTCCACCAGGGCGCCCGGCATGCAGATTTCCCGTTTCTGCTCCTCGGGCCTCGATGCGGTCAATCTTGCGGCCGGCAAAATCGCGGCCGGTTCCGACGACATCGTCATTGCCGGCGGCGTCGAGAGCATGTCGCGGGTCGGCATGGGCATGTCCGGCGGCTCCTGGTACATGGACCCGTCGGTCAATTTCCCGGCTTTCTTCATGCCGCAGGGCGTCTCGGCCGACCTGATCGCCACGAAATACGGTTTTTCCCGCGACGACGTCGACGCCTATGCCGTCGAGAGCCAGAGGCGCGCGGCCAGCGCCTGGGACGCCGGCTACTTCAAGAACTCGGTCATTCCAGTCAAGGACCAGAACGGCCTGACCATCCTCGACCGCGACGAGCACATGCGGCCGACCACCGATATGCAGTCGCTGGCCTCGCTCAACCCGTCGTTTCAGATGCCGGGCGAGATGGGCGGTTTCGAAGCGGTCGGCATCCAGGCCCACCCGGAAATCGAGCGGATCAATTACGTCCACCACGCCGGCAATTCGTCGGGGATCGTCGACGGCGCCGCGGCCGTGCTGGTCGGCTCGAAAGCCGGCGGCGAAGCCATGAACCTGAAACCCCGAGCCCGCATCCGCCACTTCGCCAATATCGGCTCCGATCCGGCGCTGATGCTGACCGGCCCGGTCGACGTCACCGAAAAGCTGCTGGCTCGCTCGGGCATGAAGATCTCCGATATCGACCTCTTCGAGCTCAACGAAGCCTTCGCCGCCGTGGTGCTGCGCTACATGCAGGCCTTCGAGATCGGCCACGACAGGATCAACGTCAACGGCGGCGCCATCGCCATGGGCCACCCGCTCGGCGCCACCGGCGCGATGATCCTGGGCACCGTCCTGGACGAATTGGAACGCCGCGATCTCAACACCGCGCTGGTCACGCTCTGCATCGGCGCCGGCATGGGCACCGCGACGATTATCGAGAGAGTTTGAGGGGAAACCCCCTCATCCGCCTGCCGGCACCTTCTCCCCGAGGGGAGAAGAGGGATTGCCGCAACGCCTCCGATCCTCCTCTCCCCTTGGGGAGAGGGTGGCCGAGCGAAGCGGAGGCCGGGTGAGGGGGCGGTTCGGCACGCCACAGAAATTTCAGGGAAGAGGAAATCCCATCATGAGCACCTACAAGAACTTCACCGTCGAAACCGACGCGGACGGCATTGCTCTCGTCACCTGGGACATGCCCGACAAATCGATGAACGTCTTCACCATGGAAGTGATGGACGAGATCGAGGCGATCGTCGATGCGACGGTTGCGGATGCGGCCGTCAAGGGCGTCGTCTTTACATCCGGCAAGTCGTCGTTCTCCGGCGGCGCCGATCTCACCATGATCAAGTCGATGTTCTCGATGCTCGCCGAGGAGCAGGCCAGGGATCCGGCGACCGCCGCTCAAAAACTGTTCGATGCCGCCGGCCGCATGTCGTGGCTGTGGCGCAAGGTCGAGTTGAACGGCAAACCGTGGGTCTCGGCGATCAACGGCACCTGCATGGGCGGCGCGTTCGAGCTGTCGCTCGCCTGCCACGGCCGCGTCGCCGCCAATTCCAAGTCGGTGAAGATAGCGCTGCCGGAAGTCAAGGTCGGCATCTTCCCGGGCGCCGGCGGCACCCAGCGCGTGCCGCGTCTGGCCAATGCCCAGGACGCCCTGCAGATGATGACGACGGGCTCGTCGCTGACCGCCCAGCGCGCCAAGGCCATGGGCCTCGTGCACCAGGTCGTCGAGCCCGCCGAGCTCATCAACGCCGCCAAGCAGATGATCAAGGACGGCCTGAAACCCGTCGCCCCCTGGGACGAAAAGGGTTTCAAGGTCCCCGGCGGCGGCATCTGGACGCCGGCTGCCGCGCAGCTCTGGCCGGCCGCCCCCGCCATCCTGCGCCGCGAAAGCGCCGGCAATTATCCGGGGGCGCTCGCCATTCTGAAATGCGTCTATGAAGGCCTGCAGCTTCCCTTCGATACGGGCCTCAAGGTCGAGCAGCGGTATTTCACCGAGATCCTGCGCACCACCGAAGCGTTCTCGATGATCCGCTCGCTGTTCGTCTCGATGCAGGAGCTCGGCAAGGGCGCCCGCCGCCCGGCCGGCCAGCCCAAGACCGAATTCTCCAAGATCGGCGTCGTTGGCGCCGGCTTCATGGGCGCCTCGATTGCCTATGTGACGGCCGCCGCCGGCATTCCCGTCACCCTCATCGACCAGACCCAAGAGGCCGCCGACAAGGGCAAGGCCCATTCGGAAAAGCTGGTGGCGGACCAGGTGGGCAAGGGCCGGATGACCAAGGAGGAGGGCGAAAAGCTGCTGTCGCTGATCACCCCGACGCCGGATTACCAGGCGCTTTCCGACGCAAGCCTCGTCGTCGAGGCGGTGTTCGAGGATCGTGCTGTCAAGAAGGCAGTCATCGAGGCGGTCGAAGCGGTCATCCCGCAAACCACCATTTTTGCCTCCAACACCTCCACCCTGCCGATCACCGGCCTTGCCGAGAATTCGAAGCGCGCCGACCAGTTCATCGGCGTGCATTTCTTCTCGCCGGTCGAAAAGATGATGCTGACCGAGGTCATCCTCGGCGAAAAATCGGGAGACAAGGCGCTGGCCGTGGCGCTCGATTTCGTCGCCGCGATCAAGAAGACCCCGATCGTCGTCAACGATACACGCGGCTTTTATGTCAACCGCTGCGTCTTCCGCTATATCAACGAAGCCTATGACATGCTGACCGAAGGCGTGCCGGCGGCGATGATCGAGAATGCCGCAAAGATGGCCGGCATGCCGGTCGGCCCGCTGTCGCTCAACGACGAAGTCGCCGTCGACCTGTCCCAGAAGATCATGAAGGCCTCGATCGCCGATCTCGGCCCCAATGCCGTCAAGCCGGAGCACATGGCGCTTGTCGACCAGATGGTCGACGTGTTCGACCGCCGCGGCCGCAAGAATTCCAAGGGCTTTTACGAATATCCGGCGAAGCCCGCCAAGAAATTCCTCTGGCCCGAGCTAAAAACCCTCTACCCGCAGAAAAAGGCCTCGGAGGTGGATGTCGCTGTCCTGAAACAGCGCCTGCTGGTGACGATCGCGCTCGAAGCCGCCCGCACCGTCGAGGAAGGCATCGTCACCGATCCGCGCGAAGCCGACGTCGGCTCCATCCTCGGCTTCGGCTTCGCCCCCTATACCGGCGGCACCCTCTCCTACATCGACGGCATGGGCGTGAAGACCTTTGTTGCGCTCTGCGAAAAGCTGGCAGCAAGTTATGGCCCCCACTTCAAGCCGACGCCGCTGTTGAAAGATATGGCGGCGAAGGGCGAGACGTTTTATGGGCGGTTTGACCCGTATGCGAAGGTGGGGGGAGGCGGCGTGAGGCCGCGACAAACATTTCAAGGACAGGCTGGACCGGGCCGTGCTGGTCGTATGGAACGGCTGCGGCATGTCTGAGAAACCAAGTACCCAATGCTCGTCGTTGACGGCTGCGTGGATACATTAGGCGCACTCTTTAGCGAAGATCGACCCCCGTGCGCCTTTCGTGTCGATAGGAGGAGAAACCGTGCTCATGGCCTATCATGGCTCTCACGGTAGGGGCTTCTGGCCGCCATGTCCTAGCCGACCGGGGTTCTCATTGCCGTGTCCCACGCCGGCTCGAGAGATTATCGCTTTGCTCCAGATGTATCGATCTTCTCGGCAAGCCAGATCTTGATCAGCGACTGGTATGGGACATCACGCTTGCCAGCGGCAACCTTGATCTGTTCCAGAAGCGAGTTGGGCAGGCGCAATGAGATCGACGTGGATGACGGCTTCAGGTTCGGCAATCGCACGTTCGCGGCTTTGCTCCAGTCGACATGATCAGCGGAATCATGGTGTTCCCAATAGGTCCGCTCTTCGGCTTCCGTACTGAAGTGCGGGACGGGATCAGGCTTTCTGCTCATAATAGCTCCGCTCCTTCCGGCTCATATCCCGGGCGGAAATCACCCGGATTCTCGTTTCGTTTGCCCGAAGCGTGAAGGTGATATGGAGCAACCTTCCGTCATCGGTCCGACCGAGCGCATGAATGCGCTGCTCGGTAAAGCTATGTCTCAGATCGGGTACCATCAGCAGCGGCTCGTTAAAGAACACCTGCTCAGCTTCGCTCTGGCTGACGTCGTGTTTGTCGGCACTCTTGCGGACATTTCCTTCGTCCCACTCGAATCCGACAATCCGTTCCCAATCGATCATTGATGTATATTGCCATAATATACGCGGGGTTCAAGGCAGGAGGAATGATGAAGGAGGAAAATGCTTTTCCAAACCGGCCCTTCCAGCGCAGCTGCGGCTCAACCGCGGTATCAAAGTCGGCAGACCTCCTTGATCGCCACGTCGTCTCCACCGCGTCCTCGCGGCTTGCTTTTACTGACATTGAGCGTGCCTTCCTTGCCCCGGCTTCTGGCGGTTCGCAATAGGCAAGCAGCCGCCCTTTCTCATCATGTTGACCGCCGCGCCAAGGCCGGATGTCGCGCCGATCTACAACCGTCAGATCGCGATGTTGAACGGAAGGCTGAAGCCATGGGCTCCTTCCACCCAAACCGGAAGGAACTCCTGCGGCCGGGCGATGACGGCGATCTCGCCATCAAAAAGCCCGTTCCGGCTGCCCCCATTCCGGCAGCGGCTACCAAAGCCACCTCCGCAAGTTCATCCCATCGCTCCGCTTCCCCAATCCCGTTTTTCCTTCTATCTTCCCTGGCATTCGTCAAGTTCAGGTTGCAGGAGGGGTCATGTTTGAAGAGGTAAAATATCGTCTGGGTGGCTTGCTGGTCCTGGTTGTTGGGGCGGCCGTGGGTTGGTCGGCCATATGGCAGCCGCTTCAGCAGGCGGAGTTGGGCGCCGACACCGTCGCGTGGATGCCGCGCGTCGTCGTTCTGCTGGCGGTCTGCGCGGTTTTCGGTCTCTATTTTCTGTTCACCGGCAACCGTTATCCCTATCGCGATGTCGAGCGCAGCACGTTGACGACGACGGGGTGGGTTTTGTTTGCGATCACGGCCGTGGCTGCGGTCGGGGGTTTCTTCTGGATGGACATGACGTTGAAGTCGCTTGGCTACCACTGATCGCGCGCTAGGCCCCCGGTGCTTGTCATCCGGCGGCCACTCCCCGATCTTGGCAACGCAACGAGCGATAGCTGCGATCTGGATCGGCAGTTCGCCAACCGGGAACGCCCATGGACCTTGCCACCGAAGCCCTCGCCTTTATCGATCCCGCGGATTGGGCCTCCTGGCTCTCCGCCCACCACGCACCTCGTCCGGCGTCTGGCTACAGATCGGCAAGAAGAACCCGAAGCGGACCCTGATCAGCATCGACGAGGCGCTGGATGTGGCGCTCTGCCATGGCTGGATCGACAGCCAGCGCAAGGGCTTCGACGCCACCTCCTATCTGCAGCGGTATTCGCCGCGCCGCGCCAAAAGCCCGTGGTCGAAGCTCAATGTCGATCGGGTGGCGGCGCTGACGCAGGCCGGGCGGATGCGGCCGGCGGGGCTGGCAGAAGTCGAGGCGGCCAAGGCCGACGGACGCTGGGCGGTCGCCTATGCGCCGCAGCGCGAGGCCGGCCTGCCGGACGACCTGGTGGCGGCGCTCGCTGAAAATGCCGCCGCCGCGGCGGCCTTCGAAAAGCTCGACAAGACCGGCCAATATGCGGTCGTCCTGCCGCTCCTCAAAGCTACGACCCCGAAAATTCGCGCCGCGCGGTTCGAAAAGGCGGTCGCGAAGCTGGAAAAACTTGAATAGGCGGCACAGCGGCGATTCAAAAAAGAACCTATCACCTTGTCTAGGAAATGAGGCCTCTTGGTCCACTTTGGGGTCGGAAAGTCCGCTACTAGCATACGCGGCGTTCATCCAATGCCTCAAAAGGCTTGGCCACATACAGAAGATCACAGCGGCTCGGCGAAAAGCGTGGAAGTCCATCAGAACCTACCGTTCGCATCAGAATTTATCACCGCTGTATATTTTAGGGGTATCGCTGGCGATAGATCTAAGGTGACACCGCGACGCCATAGATTGATAAACAGTGCAATTTATGCCAGTAATACATTATGGCTATATCACGAGGTGAAAAACTAAGGGCGCTTTTGGATGCGTGGGTCCCCGGAATGGTGGCGACCAGCGCCTGGCTCAAAGGCATGGGCGTATCGCCTCAACACGCCCAACAGTACGTCTCCAGCCATTGGCTCGAACCGGTGGCAATGGGCGTGTTCCGGCGGCCCAGCGAGACCCCGACCTGGGAAGGTGCCCTCTACAGTCTGCAAACCCAGCTCGATCTGCAGGTCCATGTCGGCGCCCTGAGCGCACTCGCATCGGAGGGGTCGGCCCATTACATGCGGCTGGGTCGCGAAACCGTCTTCCTTTTTTCCAAGACGGGCGGCGTTCTGCCCGGCTGGTTAAAGACCCATGATTGGGGTGTCGATCTTCGGCATACACAAACACAATTCCTGCCCGCCCATCTCGGTGTCCGGGACACCGAGATGGGCGGGTTCAGGCTGAAAGCCTCGACAGCCGAGCGCGCCATCCTCGAATGTCTGCACCTGGCACCGAAGACGGTCGATCTGATTGAGACCTTTGAGGTGCTGGAGGGCCTTCGAACGTTGCGCCCCGCTCTGATGCAGTCGCTGCTGGAAGCCTGCGCCTCCATCAAGGTCAAACGTCTTTTCCTCTTCATGGCGGACAAGGCTTCCCTGCCGGTTCTCTCTCATCTGCACACCGACGCGCTTGACTTGGGGACCGGAGACCGAGCGATGGTGAAGGGCGGCGTCTATATCGCCAAACATCGCCTGATCGTGCCCAAGGAACTGGCCGTCCATGAATGAGGCATACAGACACCAAGTGCGGTTGCTGCTGGATGTCCTTCCCCTCGTTGCCGAGGAGAAGGTGTTCGCTCTCAAAGGCGGAACGGCGATCAATCTCTTCGAGCGTGATCTTCCCAGGCTCTCCGTCGACATTGACCTCACCTATTTGCCATTCGACGCACGAGATGCCGCCTTGGCCGCGATCTCCGAAGCGCTGCAGCGGATCAGGGCCCGCATCGAGAAGACCGTCGCCAAGACCCGGGTCACGCTCGTCGTCCAGCCAGGCGGCCTCGAAGCCAAGCTGCACTGCCAGCGTGGCCGCGTTCAGATCAAGATCGAAGTCAATCCAACGCTTCGCGGTCATCTCATGCCGACGCGGCTCATGTCCTGTACGGCCCGCGTGCAGGACGAGTTTGAAATGTTCGTGGAGGCCCCCGTCGTTTCCCACGGCGAACTGTTCGGCGGGAAGATCTGCGCCGCGCTCGACCGCCAGCATCCTCGCGACCTGTTCGATGTGTACCTGCTTCTCGACGCCGAAGGTATCACCGACGAGGTCAGGTTCGGCTTTCTCGCCGCCCTGATCGGCCATGGGCGTCCGATCAACGAACTGCTCAAACCCAGACCCAAGGATCGTCGGGAGGCCTTCACGGGCCAGTTCGCCGGCATGGCCTTCACCGATTTTAGCTACGACGATCATGAGGCGACGCTCGCGCGCCTCACGGACGCGATCGCTGCGGCGCTGACTCCCGACGACAAGGCTTTCCTTCTCGGCTTCAAGGACGCCGAGCCGGACTGGTCGCTATTCCCCCTCGCCGAGGCCGTCGATCTCCCTGCGGTCCAATGGAAGCTGGACAATCTGGCGACACTGAAATCCGACAATCCCGCCAAACACATGCAAAGCCTCCAAGCGCTCAAGGCCAAACTTGATTAGCCTGACGCATCGATCGCTGCGCAGCTATCGGACCCCATCACTCCCTCGCGAGAGCAAGACGCACACCAATGCGAGCGCCGAGCTGCCCACCCGTCATCCCAAGAGCGTTGCGTATCGCTCGCACCCATCCTTTCGGTGGTGCCTTGAATCGGTCAATCGGTTGGAGCGCCCGAAGCCTTTCATGAAGCGCAGACGCCCTCTTTTTCGACCATCGTTTTTCATCCTGTCTCTCAGACCATAGGCTGATCTCAGTGAGACAATTATCAGGATACAGGCTGATTCTCCAACTCACTAATCAACCTGTAGGCACTGACTCAGCAACGCAAACTCAACTTATAGCGAAGACCAGAAAAGTACCTTCGCCCGTTTCAGTAGAAGCCGTTGAGCTTGAGGATCTTGTGAGCTTTTTGGCCGCCCCGAGCGTGTCTAAATTTAGGCCCAAGAGCGTCTAGAACAGTGGCGCTACTTCTCGTACCCGGTCGCCCGTGCGAAACGCACACCTACGCCGCCCCCATTCTCCGGAATGAATTCAATTCCAGCGCCTTCCAGAACGCTTTTGATTTTATGAAGTGTGGCGGCGCGTAACTCTTCGCCCCTTTCGAGACGAGTGATGGTCTGCGTTGAAACTTTCGCTGCGTTCGCCAAATCCAGCACTCCCCAATCAAGTGCGACGCGGGCCAACTTGCACTGGATTCCCCTCATATCACCATGCCATAGTGATTTTGATTGCGCATAGTCGTTTGAGCCTGTATCTTGTTTCGCAGTAGCGGCTGCATGGATGTTGGTACCACCCCTGCAGCCTAACCAAATCTAGCTGTATGGAGCTTGGATCATGGCTGATTCTGAGAATAGCAGAACTTTGCCTGCAATCACCCGCCGAAAACTATTGTTTGCCGGATGGCTCTCCCCTGTGACCTGCCGGCCGGCGGCCAGGCGTCTGCGTCGCTGTAACAGCCGCGGGTTCGGGGGAGGGAGCCAAGCGGCAGGGCGTGTGGTCGCTCGCACGATTCACCTATCGTTACACACACGCGCTCTGTCGCAGGTGCCGCCATAGAACGGCTCTCCCCTGCTGCCCACGAAGGCAACTGCGTTCGGAGCTGCGGCGCCTCAGCGAACCGAGCTTTCCGGACCGCGGGCGATCCTGACGGATCTTGTTATGACCGGAGGTATTTCCATGGCTTGTTTCGGCGATAGGAGCGCCACCCTCGATACAACATGCCGAACGTTCCTGGCCGCGGCTGCTGCGTCGATAGCGGCGACGCCAGCGGTTGGCAAGTCTGCGAGGGGAGGGGATGGGACCGATCACGTCGATCCGGTGGTCTCGCTGTGGAGAGACTGGCTGGCAGCCCACAGATTGTGCAGTGAGGCTTGCCGTCGTCAGCAGAAGCTCGAAACCGAGATGCTTCGTCAGCTTGGCAGCTTCCCACGTGTGAAAATCGGCTTCTCCGAGGGCGACGGTTTCATGTGGGCCTACACCACGGAAGAGATCGATCGCCTTCTCCCGAACCCCGATCAGGCGGAGACACGACGAGCGGCCCGAGCGGAGCTTGCGGCACGCCGTGCCGACTGGAATACGGTTGACGCTTGGATCGGTTACTCCAGCGCCAAGAAGGCGGAGGCGGAAATTGCAGAGGTCGAGGACGCCTTGGCAAAGGAGCTTTGGAACACCTCATCTCGATCCGTCGCCGGCATCGCTGCAAAGCTGCACTGTGTGCTGGAGACAGAGGACCCCGGCTCGGGCCTGGAGGAAGCGCCGTGGCCGGAGCTCAGAACCATTCTTTCTGATCTGATGCAGATTTGCGGGAGCCTGCATCCGGGGTGAGCTGCTGACAAAGGGCGTGAATATTCGTGTCGGGCGAAATGAGAAATTGACCCCCTGGAGGTGCGGACGTCTCTTCGAGGAAGAGGATAAAGAACCCTACCTGCCCGGGTTGACCTGAAACAAGTCAACGGGTTGCCGAAACGCCGGAAATCCCGCGAGTTCATCCAGCATTTCACGACCTATCTAGGCTTCTGAAAGCCTGCGACCTTTCTTCCTGCCGCCGGGCCAGGCCTGCAGAGGTTTCCTTGCGGAAGCGCATCGCGCAAAGCCAGGTTGCCACGGCGCTTTTCCGCCCTGTATCAGCCTTGGCGGTGCGCGTCAGCGGGAGGTGCTGTCGGGCATGAAGCGGCTCGGCGGCGAGGGCGAATGATCGCCCCGATGCCGGTCGGTTCCAGGCGCGACCGTCCGCCCGTCACGCCTTGTCGAGCGCGATCGTCAGGTCGGCGATCAGGTCGTCGGGGTGCTCGATGCCGATCGACAGGCGGATGGTCGAATCGAGCACGCCGATCCTCTGGCGCACCTCGGCGGGCACGCCGGAATGGGTCATGGTCGCCGGGTGGCTGGCAAGCGATTCCGTTCCCCCGAGGCTCACCGCCAGCTTGAAGATCTGCAGCGCGTTCAAAAACCGAAACGAGGCCGGCTGGCCGCCCCTGATGTCGAAGGAGAAGGTCGAGCCGCCGCCGCTGCATTGCGCCGCAAACACTTGGCCCACCGGCGATGCCGGGTCGTGATAGGGCAGGTAGTGGATGTTCTCGACATTCGGGTGCCCACGCAGGAAATCGGCGACGGCGAGCGCGTTGGTATTGGCCTTTTCCATGCGGATCGACAGCGTTTCGAGGCTGCGGCCGAGCATCCAACAGGAATGCGGGTCGAGCTGGGTGCCGATCGCCCCGCGCAGCGCCTTCACCTGTTTCATCACCGCCTTGGAGCCGAGTGCGGCGCCGGCGATCAGGTCCGAATGACCGCCGACATATTTGGTCAGCGAATAGAGCGAGATATCCGCTCCATGCTCGATCGGCCGCTGGAAGACCGGGCCGAGCAGCGTGTTGTCGCAGGCGATCACCGGGCGGTGCCCCTGTTTTTCGCCGATCGCCTCCGCCACCCGCCGGATCATCGCCACGTCCACCAGGCTGTTGGTGGGGTTCGCCGGCGTCTCGATCAGGATCACCGAAACGCGGCCCTTGCCCATCGCCTCCTCGGCCGCCGCCGTCACCGACTGTTCGTTGACCCCGTCCGCAAACCCGACCGCCGCAACGCCCATGTTGAGGAAGGTTTTCGAAAGCAGCGTTTCGGTGCCGCCATAAAGCGGCTGCGAATGCAGCACGCTGTCGCCGGGGCGCACGAACGCCATCAGCGTCGTGGCGATCGCCGACATGCCGGAGGAAAACAGCACGCAGCTCTCGGTGCGCTCATAGACCGCCAGCCGGTCCTCGACGATCTCGCTGTTGGGATGGTTGAAGCGCGAATAGACAAGCCCCGCCCCGGTGCCCGCCGGCGGTTCGCGGCGCCCGGAGACGAAGTCGAAGAAGTCGCGGCCCTCCTCGGCGGATTTGAAAACGAAGGTGGAGGTGAGGAAGACCGGCGGCTTCACGGCACCTTCGGAAAGCTCCGGGTCGTAGCCGTAGTTCAGCATCTGCGTTTCGGGATGGAGCTTGTGATTGCCGATATGCGTCTTGGAGGGATGCGGGGCGGTCATGGTCGGTCTCCTGGCGTGAAAAAAGCGGATGCCATGACCGGAGATAATATCGGAAAAACCGCCGCCAAGGGGCGTTATCTGCGAAAGCCGGGTTGCTCAGCGCGCCGGTGGCACAGCCGGAGGCGCAGCGGGTACTGCCGGCTCTCCCCAGGCCGAGATCGGCTGTCCGCCCCTGGTCGTCACGCGCATGTCGTAGAGCGCAAGCGAGGCCTCGACCTGGCGCATGTCGGAGCAGCGGTTGATGATGCCGCCGATATATTGCACGCAGTCGCTGACATTGCCCTGTACCGAGCCGGTCGCCCAGTCCTTGACCATGCCGTCGGCGCCGACCAGGAAATAGGAAAGCCGGTTGTTCTGCGACACGGTCGAGCGGCCGACCAGCCCACCGAAGCTCGAACCGGACTCGGTGCGCGCGGCAGGCGCGATATGCCGGTAGACCGTCATCCCGTTTTTCAGCGGCGTCCCGCCGATCATCGGCCCGAACGTCGCGTCGGAGCCGGAAAGCCGGGCCAGGGTCGACTGATTGACATTCGCCACCTCGGCATAGGGACGGCCCATCGCATAGCTGGTGAAGGAGCGGTTGGCGGCATTTTCCGCTTTTTCCGCTACCTGCGAGCACCCCGCCAGAGCCAAGCCGAACGCCATCGAAAGAACTGCCAGCAGACGCATAGATGTCCCCCTGTCACGTGTCCCGGGCCGAAGATACGACCGGTTTCCGGTCAATGTGCGAATATGCCGGCGCCCCCGCGACCGGTCGTTAGTCATTATCAGATTTTGCATGTTTTGAAAGCGCCGCGGGCGCGGGCGTCGGACCTGCATTCAGCGCCGGAAACCTCTGGTTTCCGGCCGGCAAAGTCCAGATCTGCCGTTGACCCGCGCGCCTGGAGGAGGCTATCACTGCTCGCGTCAATAAAGGGAGGATGCCCGCGAACCTGTCGGGCATCATGATCAGAATGCCACGCCTTTCCGCCTCCACCGAACTTCCCGCAGATGTCGCAGCACCCGGTTACGACAGAGCCCTGCTGAAGCCCGGCATCCTGCATATCGGCCTCGGCGCGTTCCACCGGGCCCATCAGGCGGTCTATACCGACGCCGCATTGACAGCGGAGTTCGGTGACTGGGGGATTGTCGGCGTCAGCTTACGTTCGGTCGATATTGTTCGGGATCTGGCGGCACAGGATGGGTTATATTCGGTCGTCGCCAGCAGCGCTGCCGGAGATAGGGCTCAGGTCGTCGGCTCGGTCACCAAGGGCCTTTCCGGCACCGAGGACCAGGCGGAAATCCTCGCCCTGCTGGCTGATCCGGCCATCCGGATCGTCACTATCACCGTCACCGAAAAGGCCTATGGCATCGATCCGGTATCCGGAGGGCTTGACCGCACCCACCCGTCGGTCAAGGCCGATCTTGCCGATCCGACATCGCCGACCGGCGTGATCGGTTATCTGGTCGAAGGTTTTTCGCGCCGCCACGCCGCCGGCTTGCCGCCCTTCACCGTGCTTTGCTGCGACAACCTGCCGACCAACGGCCGCATCGTCCGCAAACTGGTGATCGAGATGGCGGGTGCCCGCGATCCGGCGCTCGCCAGCTGGATCGCCGGCCATGGCGCGTTTCCGTCCAGCATGGTCGACCGCATCGTGCCGGCCGCGACCGACGTGACCCGTGCCCTTGCGGAAGAGCTGATCGGCGCCGAGGACAGGCTGGCGCTCAGCACCGAACCCTTCATGCAATGGGTGGTCGAAGACCATTTTCTCGCCGGCCGGCCGAAATGGGAAGCCGGCGGGGCGCTTTTCGTCGACGACGTCGAGCCTTATGAAAAGATGAAGCTGCGGCTGCTCAACGGCTCACATTCGCTGGTCGCCTATCTCGGCCAGCTGAAAGACCTCACCTTCGTCCGCGACGTCATGGCCGTGCCGGAATACCGGGCACTGGTCCGCCGCCACATGGCGGAGGCGGTGAAGACGCTCGATCCGGTGCCGGGCATCGATCTCGACGGTTATATGGACCAGCTGATCGAGCGCTTCGAGAACCCGACGATCGCCCACAAGACGCAGCAGATCGCCATGGATGGTACCCAGAAACTGCCGCAGCGTATTTTCGCAGGTGCAGTGGAAGCCTTGGCGAATGGTGGAGATGCGTCGTCTGCAGCTTACGTTGTGGCGCTCTGGATCGCCTATGTTCGCAAGACCGCGGAGATCAACGATCCGCGCGCGACCGAGCTGAAGGTTGCCGCCGCGGGGATGACGGCGGACGATCCGTCGGCACCCTTCTTCGCAATTGCGGGCCTGTTCCCCCCGGCTCTCACGGAGAATAGCGCATGGCGTGCGCGGGTGAATGCGGAGCTTGAGAAACTCTAGCCTCGAAACGTGTAGTCGGCGATCGATTGCGGTTTCATCTCGATCGAGAAGCCGGGCCGCACCGGTGGCATATAGGCCGCGTTTTCGATGATGCAGGGCTCGACGAAATGCTCATGCAGATGATCGACATATTCGATCACGCGGCCTTCCTTGGTGCCGGAAACGGCGATGTAGTCGATCATCGACAGATGCTGCACATATTCGCAGAGACCGACGCCGCCGGCATGCGGCCAGACGGGAAGACCGTATTTCGCGGCGACCAGCAGCACCGCCAGCACCTCGTTCAGCCCGCCCATGCGGCATGAATCGATCTGGACGATGTCGATCGCGCCTTCGGCGATGAACTGCTTGAACATGATGCGGTTCTGGCACATTTCGCCGGTCGCGACCTTTACGGGACCGATCGCCTCGCGGATTTTTCGGTGGCCGGCAATGTCGTCGGGGCTGGTCGGCTCCTCGATGAAGAAGGGCTTCGCAAAGGCGAGTTTGTTGACCCAGTCGATCGCCTGGCCGACTTCCCAGACCTGGTTGGCATCGATCATCAGATAGCGGTCGGGACCGATTACCTCACGGGCGATGGTCAGGCGCCTGATATCGTCTTCGAGATCGCGGCCGACCTTCATCTTCACATGGTTGAAGCCTGCGTCGACGGCTTGCTTGCAGAGCCGGCGGAGCTTCTCTTCCGGATAACCGAGCCAACCGGCCGATGTCGTGTAGCAGGCATAACCCTCGCGCTTCAGCACCTCGATGCGCTCAGCCTTGCCCGCTTCGGCGCGTTTCAGGATCGCCAGAGCATCCTCGCGCGACAGCACGTCGGTCAGGTAGCGATAGTCGACAATATCGGCGATCTCTTCGGCCGACATCTCCGCAACCAGCTGCCAGACCGGCTTGCCCTTCTGCTTGGCGAGAAGATCCCAGAAGGCGTTGACGACCGCGCCGGTGGCGAGGTGGATGGCGCCTTTGTCCGGCCCGATCCAGCGCAGCTGGCTGTCGCTGGTCAGGTGCCGCCAGAACTTTCCGGGCGCCTTGGCGAAGGTTTCGAGTTCCTGTCCGACGACCAGATGCCGCATCGCCTTGATCGCCATGCAGCAGATGTCGTTGCCCCGCCCGATCGTGAAGGTCAGGCCGTGGCCGGCAAGATCTCCGCTATCGCTATCGAGGATGACATAGGCCGCCGAATAATCCGGGTCCGGGTTCATCGCGTCGGAGCCGTCAAGGCTCTGCGATGTGGGGAAACGAAGATCGAAGACGCGGAGATCGGTGATGCGGGTCATGGTTCTCTCGTATTGCCTCAGATGGTCCAGCCGCCGTCGATGGCGTAAGCCTGGCCTGACGTATAGGTGGCGCCGGCGAGATAGAGGGCGAGCTCGGCGATTTCTTCCGGGGTGCCGAGCCGGCCCATCGGCTGGCGGGCGATGAAAGCGGCGCGGGCCTCGTCGTAATTGCCCTGGGCCCGCATGCGGTCCTGCAGCGAAGGGCTTTCGACTGTGCCGGGGCAGATGGCGTTGCAGCGGATGCCCTCGGTCACATAATCGGCGGCGACGGATTTGGTGAGCCCGATCACGGCGGCCTTGGTGACGCCATAGGCGAAGCGGTTCGGCACGCCCTTGATGCTGGAAGCGACGGACGACATGTTGATGATCGCGCCGTCCTTCTTCGCAAGCATGCCAGGCAGCACGGCCCGGATGGTACGGATCATCGCCCTGACGTTGAGGTCGAGTGCGAAATCGAAATCGCTGTCCTTCATCTCCAGAATCGAGCCCCCATGGACGAAGCCGGCGCAGTTGAAGAGGATGTCGACCGTGCCGATGCGCTCGACACAGGCGACGATCGCCGCGTTGTCGAGCACGTCGAGCCTTGCCGTCTTCAGATTGTCGAGTTTCGGCAACGCAGCCAGCAGGCTTTCGTTGATATCGGTCGCATGGACCGTCGCGCCGGCTTCTGCAAAGGCGAGCGCCGCTGCCCGGCCGATGCCCTGGCCTGCGGCGGTCACGAATGCGGTTTTTCCATCAAGTCTGATCGTCATGTCTTATCCTCGAATTATCCGGCCGGCCGTCAGTCTGATTGAGGAAATCCTCAATCATGATGAAAGACCTCTTCCATCATCGCCCACCACTCACCTTGCTTGCGGCTATCGAGCGGCTTTTGGCAAGGGATGGTGAAAGACCACCATTCCTGATTTTTAGGGTCGGCGGCTATTTTCGCCATGTCGGCATCGAAATCGCTACCATGGTATTCCCAGGTGCCGAACAGCAGGTTTTCCGGTTCGCGCAGAAAGATCGTGTAGTTCCTGATGTTGGCGCGGCTGATGAGGGCGAGCACTTCCGGCCAGACGGCCGCGTGCAGGCGCTTGTATTCCGCGATCATCTGCGGCTCTATGCCGATCACCATGCCCATTCGCTGCATCATCGCCTCCTTCAGACTTCCACCAGCGCCTTGACGACGCCTGCCGCCGGATCGGTCAGTCCCGAAAAACGTTCCGGCACCTCCGACAGCATCATTCTATGAGTGATCAGGGCCGCGGGAATCTTGCCTTCCCTCATGGCCTGCATCACCCGCTCGAAATCCACGGCCGTCGCATTGCGGCTGCCGAGCAGCGTCGTCTCGCGCTTGTGGAATTCCGGATCGGAGAAGGTGATGTCGCTGGAAACGATCGAGACCAGGACGTAGGTGCCGCCATGGGCGACGAAACCGAAGCCGCGTTCGATTGCTTTCGGATTGCCTGTCGCATCGAAGACGGCATCGAAAAAGTCGCCACCGGTCAGCGCCGAAAGCTGCGCGTGGTCGTCCGGACCGAGTTGAACCGTGGATGTGAGCCCAAGCTGGTCGCGGGCGAAATCCAGCCTGTCCGCACGGCCGTCGAGAAGCGTCACCGTTCCGCCCTCGAGTGTCGCGAAGATTGCGACCGCCAGTCCGATCGGACCGGCGCCGGTGACCAAAATGCTCTGTCCCGGCTCGATCCTGGCGCGGGCGACCGCATGGGCGCCGATCGCCAGGAACTCCACCATCGCCGCCTGATCGAGCGAGAGGCCCTCGGCCTTCAACACGAATTCTTCCGGCAGGCTCAGATATTCGGTCATGCCGCCGTCGCGATGGACCCCGAGCACGCCGAGGTTACGGCAGCAATTGGTCCGGCCCTTGAGGCAGGCATGGCAGTGGCCGCAGGAGATGTAGGGCATGATCGAGACGACATCGCCGGCCTCGAGCAGGCTACCGGTCGGCGCTTCTTCGACCGTACCGGCGAGTTCATGGCCCATGACGCGCGGATAGGAGAGATAGGGCTGGTTGCCGGTGAAGATATGCAGGTCGGTACCGCAGACGCCGATGCGCCGCAGCTTGACCAGCACCTCGCCGTCACCGCGAAGAGGCTTGGGACGGTCGATGGCGCTGAGCTTTCCCGGTGCATCGCAGATGATCGTCAACATAATTTTACGCTCCGAGCCGATAGAAACGCTGGGCACTGCCGCCGAAGACCTCGCCATGAGCGTCGGCGGGCACGATATCGAGGCATTGATCCAGCCAGGCTTGGTAATCTCCGGCAAGCCTCAGCACCGGCCAATCGCTGCCCCAGATGATCCGCTCGGGGCCGAACAGGTCGAATATGGTTTCGGCATAAGGCCGCACCGCCTGGGGTTTCTGGTCGCCGGCCTCGGTCAGCAGGCCGGAAAGCTTGCAATGAACGTTCGGCAGTTCGGCGAGCACTTTCATGCGCGCATACCAGTCGATGAAACGGCCCTCAGAGATCGGCGGTTTGGCACCGTGGTCGATCACGATCGGCAGATCGGAGTGTCGCCGGGCGAAACCAAGCAGCGGTTCGAGATGGCGCGGCAGCACAAGTGCATCGAAGACCAGATGGTGTTCGACCATCGCTGCCACGGCTGCATCGAGCGCAGGGTCGCCGATCCAGTGGTCGTCGGCGATATCCTGCAGCATCGGCCGCAGCCCTTTGAGCTTCGGATGCCGGGCCAGCCGGGCAATGGCTGCCGGCGCGCCGGGCGCCTTCATATCGGTCCAGCCGACCACGCCGAGGATGAAGGGCGTTCTGTCGGCGACATCGAGCAGGAACGCCGTGTCCGCCTCGCTCTCCATGGTCTGCACCAGCACCGTGCCGTCGACGCCGGCGGCCTCAAGAAGCGGGCGCATGTCGTCGGGCAGGAAGTCCCGGTAAATTGCCTGAAGCTCGGCCGGCGGCCATTGACCCACCCGGTCGGCAATCCGCCAGAAATGCTGATGCGCGTCGATCCGCATGGTTCAGCCCCCCTGACTGGGCAGCGGTGCGCCATCGGCGATCAGCCCGCGGGCTTTCAGGCGTGACCAGAAGGAGGCGGGGATCTCTTCTCCGAACCAGTCGACATTCGACTTGATCTGTTCGGCGGTGCGTGCGCCGGAGACGACCGTCACCACGGCTGGATGGGCGAGGGGGAATTGCAATGCCGCCGCCTGCAGGCTGACGCCCTCTTCCTCGCAGGCCGCGCGCAACACGTCGACGCGGGCGAGAATATCGGCAGGAGCGTCAGTATAATTGAATTTGCGGTTGCCGGCGAGCAGGCCGGAATTGAACGGTCCGGCCACCACGATGCCGACGCCCTGGCTGGCGCAGTCGTCCATGAACGAGAGGCTCTGCTGTTCGAGCAGCGTATAACGGCCGGCGAGCATGGCGACGTCGATATCGAAGACCTGCATCGCGTCGCGGATGATCTCCCATTCGTTGACGCCGAGACCGACCGCCTTGGTAAGCCCTTCCTCACGCAGCTTCTTCAGCGCGCGAAATCCGCCGCCGGCGGTGAGCTGGTACCAGTAGTGCTGATGCCGGTCGCCATGGGTCATGCTGCCGATATCGTGGATGTAGAGGATATCGGGCTTGAGGATGCCGAGCCGCTGCTGGCTTGCCTCGAAGGACCACATGATGCCGTCGTAGCTGTAGTCGAAGACCGGCCGGAAAGGTAGCGGCTCGACATATCCGTCTTCCTGCGAGCCGACCGTCTCGTCCGGCTGCATGAGCCGGCCGACCTTGGTGCTGAGCACGAAGTCGCCGCGGGGCAGGTCCGTCAGCATGGTGCCGAGCCGCCGTTCGGAGCGCGTGTATCCGTAGAAGGGCGCCGTATCGTAATAGCGGATACCCGCCTCCCAGGCAGCTCCAAAGGTGCCGGCCGCTTCTTCGTAAGAGGTCTTGTGGTAGAGACTGCCCATCTGCGCGCAGCCGAGCCCCATTTGGGTTAATTCGACGGAGGCGTGGGGCAGTTTGCGGCGCTCAGTGACATTCATGAGATCGTCCGAAGTCCTTTGGGAATAGGATCACGGACGCGCATCATTCGCGATGCGCGCCCGCTGGGGGTAAGGTTAGTAGAGAACGTTCTTGGCTTCCGGCTTGTCGATATTGTCCTTGGTGACGACGACGACACCGGTATCGACGAACTTTTCGACCTTCTCCTTGTTGATCGACTGGAGCACGGTCTTGACGCCGAGTTCACCCATCTGGAATGAACCCTGCACCGCGATGGCGGTGAGCGTGCCGTCCTTGACGAACTCCTGCAGGTCCTGGTTTCCGTCAAACCCGATCGCGACCACCTTGCCGGCCTTGCCGGACTGTTTCAGCGCGCGGCCCATGCCGATCGCCGTCGGCTCGTTGGCGCCGAAGATGCCCTTGAGGTCGGAATTGGCGGCAAGCACGTCGGTCGTCTGGTTGAGCGCGGTCGCCATCTGGGACTGCGAGTAGAACGGCCCGACGATGGTCAGCTTCGAGTTCGCCTTGATGTAGTCGGTAAATCCGCCGACGCGGCCGATTTCCGAACCGGCACCCGCGACGTAGGACATCACGGCGATCTTGCCTTCCTTGCCGACCTTGTCGATCAGTGCCTTGGCGGCAAGCTCGCCGGCCTTCTTGTTATCGGTGGCGAGGAACGACTGGTAATACTGCTCGGATCCCTTGGCGAGCAGCGAGTCGACGATGACGACCGGAATGCGGGCTTCCCAGGCCTTCTTGACGGCCGGAACCAGCGCGTCCGGATCGGACGGTGCCAGCACGATGCCGGAAACCTTGCGGTTGACGGCGTTCTCGACCATGTTGACCTGGTCGGCGATCGCGGATTCCGCAGCCGGTCCCTGGAAAGTCATGGTGTTGCTGCCCCCGCCGGCCTTCATGGCGGCATCGGCGCCCTTCTGGACATTCTGCCAGAAGGTGGAATTGACGGTCTTCACGATAACGGCGATTTCGCCAGCCTGAGCCGAGAACGCGGTCAGTGCGATCACGGATGTCAGCAGTGCGGCAGCAAGCTTTTTCATGTCTTCCTCCTCTTTTCGTTGGCCTGAAACGGCCGGTTTTTTAGAGAGCTCCTCACTCCCATGAAGTCTCGCGGGTAAAGGTCCGCGTGCCCTTATCTCAGCGGCGGTTGCGCAACTGGTCGATCCATACGGTGACCAGGATGACGAGGCCGATGATGATCTGCTGCGTGAAGGCGGAGACGCCGTTCATGTTGAGGCCGTTGCGAAGGATGCCGATCACGAAGGCGCCGATCGCGGTTCCGGAAATGGTGCCGACGCCGCCGATCAGCGAGGTGCCGCCGATGACGGCGCTGGCGATCGCGTCGAGCTCGTACATCACGCCTTCGTTCGGCTGGGCGGTGACGAGGCGCGACATCAGCACGCAGCCGGTCAGGCCGGCGAGCGTGCCGGAGAGAACATAGGTGAAGCTGACGATGCGGGTGACGTTGACGCCGGAAAGCCGCGCCGCATCGGCGTTCGAGCCGACCGCATAGATATGCCGGCCAAGCACCGAGCGGTTGAGCATGTAGGAGACGGCAATCGCGATCGCGATCATCAGGATGACCGGATAGGGGATGCCGGGAAAAACGATGGTCGGAAAACCGTCGGCGCCGATGTTGACGACCCGGAAGAGCGAGCCGTTGCCGAGCTCGCCGAAGGATTCGCCAAGCCCCGAGACGGCCCGCGCCCCGGTGATCTGCAACGCCACGCCGCGGGCGATCATCATCATGCCGAGCGTGGCGATGAACGGCGGCAGCTTCATCTTGGTGACGAGAATGGCGTTGATCAAACCACAGGCCGAGCCGGTGAGAATGCCGCAGATCATGCCGAGCCAGACAGGCGTTCCCAGATCCTTGACCACCAGCGCCGCGACCACCCCGGAAAGCGCCAGCACCGAGCCGACCGACAGGTCGATGCCGCCGGTGATGATGACGCAGGTGGCGCCGATGCCGAGAAAGGCGATCGAGGTCACCTGCAGCGCCACCGTCATGCCGTTGTCGATGGTGAAGAAGGCGCTGCTGGTCGCCGAAAAGACGCCAATCAGCACGAACAGGCTGCCGAGCGCGGCGAATTTCTGGATGATATCCTTCTGGCGGTCGCTGAACGTGCCGCTCTTCTGTTTCGCAACTTCGATAATTTCAGCCATGTTATGCCCTCATCCTGCCGACCGAGCGTAGCCGGAGGCGTATCGCATGATCTCTTCCTGGTCGGTTTTCGCAGTCTCCAGCACGCCGGTGATGCGGCCCTGGTGGAAGACGGCGACGCGGTCGGTCATGCCGAGAATTTCCGGAAGCTCGGAACTGATCAGCACGACGCCGATGCCGTTTGCCGCAAGCTCGTCCATGATCCGGTAGATCGCGAGCTTGGCGCCCACGTCGATACCCCGGGTCGGTTCGTCGAAGAACAGTATTCTCGACTTCCGGAACAGCCACTTGCCGATGATGATCTTCTGCTGGTTGCCGCCCGAAAGCAGCCGCACCGGCTGCTTGATCGAGGGCGTCCGGATGTTCAGGAGATCGATATATTCTTTCGTCGCCCGGGCATGTTTGGCAAAGTCGATCAGCCCGAAACGGTTCGAGACCGCTTCCATGTTGGCGAGCGTCATGTTGGCGTCGACCGGCATCTTGACCGCCAGCCCCTGCGCCTTCCGGTCCTCGGACAGATAGGCGATGCCGGCGGCGATCGCGTCGCGCGGCGAGGTGATGGTGAGCGTATGGCCATGCAGGGTGACCGTGCCGGTATCGAGCGGATCGGCGCCGAAGACGGCGCGCGCTACTTCCGTGCGTCCGGCGCCCATCAGGCCGGCAAAGCCGAGGATCTCGCCGCGGCGCAGCGTGAAGGAAATGTCGCGGAAGACGCCGGCGCGCGAAAGGCCTTGCGCCGAGAAGATGACCTCGTCGCTCGGAACCGAGGTCCGCTCCGGAAACTTCTCCTCCAGCGACCGGCCGACCATTTTCGAGACGATCGCGTCGATGCTGGTGGCTGCAAAATCGTCGGTCGAGATGTAGCGGCCGTCGCGCAGCACCGTGACGCGGTCGACGATCTCGGACATTTCGTCGAGCCTGTGCGAGATATAGACGATGCCGACGCCCGATGCCTTCAGGTCGCGAATGACCTTGAACAGCAGCCGCGTCTCCTGCTCGGTCAGCGACGAGGTCGGTTCGTCCATGATCAGCACTTCGGCGTCCAGCGACAGCGCCTTGGCGATCTCGACCATCTGGCACTGGGCGACGGACAGGCCCCGCACCGGACGATCCGGATTGATGTCGACCCCGAGCCGGTCGAGGCAGCGCTTGGCGTCGGCCCGCAGTTTCCTGCGGTCGACGAGAAAGCTTCCTCCGAGGAAACCACGGCGCGGCTCGCGGGCGAGATAGATGTTTTCCGCCACCGTCAGGTGGGGCACGAGGTTGAGTTCCTGGTGGATGATGGCGATGCCGGCGGCTTCGGATTCCCGCGTCGAGGAGAAATGCCGTTCCTCGCCCTTGTAGGTGATCGTGCCTGAACTCGGCTGGTAGACGCCGCTGACGATCTTCATCAGCGTCGATTTGCCGGCGCCGTTTTCGCCGCAGACCGCATGAACTTCACCGCGGCGGAGGTCGAAATGGACGTTGGCAAGCGCTTTGACGCCCGGGAAGTCCTTGCTGATATTGTCGAGGCGGAGCAGCGGCTGGTTCGTTGAAGCCAATGCGGCACGGCCCGGCGACATGGCGGCGCCATGCATAGTCTGCCCAAGCTCGGCCGGACGGTTTTCCACATTTGCCTCCCCGGGCCGGTCTGGCCCATTCGCCGGCGGCTCCTCCCTCCGGCGTTGATAATGGGTAAACCTGAGGGCGGAAGTGGTCAAGCCAATTTTTTCAGGACCTAGCCGCAGACCCGTGGCGGCAAAAGGAACAAGAGACAAAAACGATTAAAAACGTTAAAAATCAACGACAGAAATTTCATTGTTGCTCTCCTCACACCTCCTGATATGGTAAGGCCACATTGTCAGGACGGCGAATTATGAACGGACCCATCAAGACGGCAGAACCGCGGCGGCTGTATCAGCAGATAGCCGACCAGATCCGGGTGCTGATCCAGGGCGGCCAGTTTCCGGCCGGCGCGCGCCTGCCGGCGGAGCGGGAGCTTGCCCAGCAGCTTGGCGTTTCGCGGCCCTCCCTGCGTGAAGCGCTGATCGCGCTTGAGATCGACGGAAGCGTCGAAATCCGAATGGGGTCGGGTATCTACGTGACGGCCGAGCCGGACCGTCGGCCCTGGCAAAGCGGCTCCATGGGCGAAAGCCCGCTTGAGCTGATGCAGGCAAGGGCCGCCGTCGAAGGCGCGGTCATCCTGCTCGCAGCGGCAAGGGTCACGCCGGAGACATTGCGATCGCTGCGCCAGACGCTCGACCAGATGCGCACGGAGATCGCCGAAGGGCGCAAGGCGCTCGATCTCGACCGGCTTTTCCATCTGACGATCGCCAGCCAGTCGGGCAATTCGGTGCTGGCGCATATCGTCGGCGACCTGTTCGACGAGCGCCACAGCCCGATGTCGGCGCAGATCCGGGTGCGGTTCGAGACCCCGCAGACCTGGGGCGCTGCGCTGGCCGAACACGAGGCGATCTATGCGGCGCTGGAGGCGCGCAATCCGCTTCTCGCCCAGGCGATGATGCATGCACATCTGGAAGAATCGAAACAACGCTGGATGAATCACGAGACACGGTGATATTCCTGCGGCTGTTTCGGGAGGAAACAAAAAATGGACTTTGCGGCTTCACCCATCATCATCTTGAACCCGATCGACGATGTCGGCGTCGCGCGGCGGTCGATGCAGGCCGGCGCCCCGACCGGTTTCGGCGATCTTGCGGCCCGCGAGCTGATCGGCCGTGGCCACAAGGTGGCGATCAGGGCGATACCGAACGGCGGCGAGGTGAAGAAATACGGCCAGGTGATCGGCGTCGCAACGCAGGACATCGCCCCCGGCAGCCATGTGCACCTGCATAACCTTGCCATGCTGCCCTCGGAGCACGAGCACCAGTTCAGCATCGATATCGAGGAAAAGGGCATGCTGCCGGAAGCCGAGCGGCGCACCTTCATGGGTTATGACCGCGGCCTCGGCGGCGCCGGCACCCGCAACTATATCGGCGTCATCTCGTCGGTGAACTGTTCCGCCACGGTGTCCCGCTACATCGCCGACTATTTCAACCGCCTGGGCGGGTTGGACGGTTTCGACAATATCGATGGCGTCGTGGCGCTCACCCACGGCGGCGGCTGCGCGCTCAACAACAAATCGGAAGGTTACCGGCTGCTGATCCGCACCATCCAGGGATATGCACGGCATCCGAATTTCGGCGGCATCCTGATGATCGGCCTCGGCTGCGAAACCAACCAGATCGCGCCGATCCTCGAACATTACCGCATGGAAGAGGGCGAACGGCTGCGGACCATGAACATCCAGCAGCATGGCGGCACCCGCAAGACCATCGATGCGGCAATTGCGATCATCAAGGAAATGTTGCCCGGTGTGAATTCCGCGACGCGCACACCGCAGCCTCTGTCGAAACTGAAACTGGCCCTCGAATGCGGCGGCTCGGACGGTTATTCCGGGATTTCCGCCAATCCGGCGCTGGGGTACGCCTCGGACCTGATCGTCCGCAACGGCGGCACCACGGTGCTGTCCGAAACGCCGGAGATTTACGGAGCCGAACATCTGCTCACCCGCCGCGCCGTGACGCCGGACGTGGCCCAAAAACTTCTGCAGCGGATCGACTGGTGGCGGGACTATACCGCCCGCAACGGCGACGAGCTGAACAACAACCCGTCCCACGGCAACAAGCTCGGTGGCCTGACCACCATCCTCGAAAAATCGCTCGGGGCCGTCGCCAAGGGCGGCTCGATGCCGTTGAAGGCGGTCTACGAATTTGCCGAGACGGTCACGGAACCGGGTTTCGTGTTCATGGATACGCCCGGCTACGATCCGGTCGCTGTGACGGGGCAGGTGGCGGGCGGCTGCAACGTCATCTGTTTCACCACCGGCCGCGGTTCGGTTTCTGGCTTCAAGCCGTCGCCCTGCATCAAGATCGCCACCAATTCCGAAATGTACGAACACATGAAGGAAGACATGGACCTGAACTGCGGCGGCATCGTCACCGGCGAGGAGACGATCGAACAGGCGGGACTGCGGATTTTCGAGGACGTGATCGCGGTGGCCTCGGGCAAAAAGACGCTGAGCGAGATCTACGACTACGGCGACAACGAATTCGTGCCGTGGCAGGTCGGGGCGGTGACGTGAAAATGCCCCCTCTCCGTCATTGACCCGAGATCCATGGGCTGGCGGTGCGGATGCTGGATCCTCGGGTCAAGCCCGAGGACGACGGCGGATATGTTGCAACGCGCCGAAACTCTAGGGCAGTGGCCTGGGCCACTGCCCTTATTTTGCCTAGACCCGGCCTTACCGAATGACCATCTGCTGCGGTGCGCCAGGCTTTGCCGGCTGTTGCACCTTGACCGGAGCCGGTTCCGCTGTGCCGAACAGCTTGTCGCGTTCGCGCCACAGGGCCGGCAGCGACAGCAGCGCGATCGAGACCAGCGCAATCGCCGTCTTGGTGAACTCGTTCAGCTCCGGCGTCCGTCCGTCAAAATAATAGACGAAATAGACGATCGCGACGTGCCATACATAGACATAAAGCGAGTGGCGGCCCAGCAGCTGCAGGTACTTGATCGAGAACACCCAGGTAACCGCACCGGCAATGCGGCGCACCCATTCGTCTCTGTGCTTCGGGCCGGCGACGATCAGCCAGGTGACGAGCATGGCGACGGCCGCAAAGTTCAGGAGATAGACCGGACCGAAATCGGCACGGATTTCCATCGAGGCGAACTTGCCGATCATGTGCGGCGGCATCAGCTCATGCGCGGTGATCAGACGCAGCGGCAGGAAGAAGAGAACCATCAGCAGCGCCACCTTCGGGATGAACGTATTGTCTGGCGACAGGATGTTGCTCCACTTGATCTTGCCGGCCGACGTCAGCGCGCCGAGCACGAGGCCCGAGTAGAACACCACCTGCCAGCCGAGCAGGTTGAACGACACGCGGATGCCCTGATCGTCCGCACCCATGACCAGATCGTTGAGCGGCGTCGTGGCGATCTGCTGCAGACCGAGCTGGGCCGCCATCCACAGGATCACCGAACCGGCCACCACATAATGCCATTTGTCCTCCAGCACGAGCTTCACCAGCATCGGCGCAAAGAGCATGTAGACGATATACTGCGGCAGGATATCCATGAAGGTCGGCTGGTAGAGGAAGGTCGCGATCGCAGCGAGGCGCAACGGGTCGTCGAAGGTCGTGTAACCCAGCCAGTTGAACCAGATCGAATAGGCGCCCGGCAAAAGCATCTGTGCGACCAGCACAACCAGCACGATGCCCATCGCATAACGATAGAGCTCGAATGCGCGGTTGTAGATGGCCGTGCGGCCGGCCGCATAACCGTTCTTCAGCATCTTCTTGGCATAGACCATGCCGATCAGCAGGCCGGACAGGAAAACGAAGCCCTGGGCGTCTTCAACGAAGGCGAGCTGATTGTGGTTGATCTTCACCAGAAGATAACCGCCAGCAAAGATCAGATGGTTGAGAACCATGAAAACGAGGAAATATCCTCGCATACCATCAATAATATCAAAGCGTTTCATCGGTCGCGGTCTCCGTCTTTTGCCGGTTCCGATGGGCTTTCGCCTTTCGGTCCGTAAGGCCTCTGCGGGCCAGGATGTACGCGGCTAAACGCGGCAAAAAGCCGGACAGTTCCAGCCCTATTTGAGCGTTTAGACCTTATCTACCGTAAACTGTCCGTGATGACTCCGCGATGAACGCTGGGTTGGGTGAGGTTCACACTATTCAGCAGCGACGCGTTTGAGGCCTGCAACCTGCGTGAGGTACGCCCGCATGGCCGCAGGCTTTACCGGCTTGTGCTGCACGCCGATGTCGTGGCGCTCCGCCTCAGCGCGGACTTCGGGCGTGCGATCGGCGGTGATGATCAGCGCGGGGATATCCGCCTGATATCTGGCGCGCAGTTTCAGGACAGCCTCGATGCCGTTGCCGTCGTCGAGATGGTAATCGGCGATGATGATTTCCGGCGGCGGCTCGTGGCGGTCGACGATGTCGTCGAGAGCGGCGAGCGAGTCCGCCTGGCCGACGGTGCAGCCCCAGCCGGTGATCAGCAGCGCCATGCCCTCGAGGATTCGCGGTTCGTTGTCGATGCAGAGCACCCGGAGCCCGTTCAGCGGCTGCGAGCGCTTGCGGCGCTCCAACTGGTCAGCGGCATGGACTGTCTGCGATGCGGTCAGGTCCATCGGCACCTGCACCCGGAATGAGGTGCCCCGCCCGGGCGTGGAGGCGAGCTGGACCGGATGGTTGAGCACCCGCGAAATGCGGTCGACGATCGACAGGCCGAGACCGAGGCCGGCCGCGGTCTTGGCACCCTCGTCCAGCCGGGCGAATTCCTTGAACACGGTGCGGAATTTCGAGGGCGGGATGCCGATACCGGAATCGAGCACCTCGATCACCACCTGGTCGCCCCGCCGGCGCGCGCCGATCAGCACCTTGCCGTCGATCGTGTATTTGATGGCGTTGGAGACGAGGTTCTGCACCAGCCGGCGCAGCAGGTTGGCATCGGACCGCACCTTCAGCGATGTCGGCATGACCACGAATTCCAGGTCCTTCTCACGGGCCATCGGCGCGTAGTCGGTCTCGATGCGTTTCAGAAGGTCTTCGAGCGGCACCGAGGTGAAACGCGGCTTCATGGCCCCGGTATCGAGCCTCGATATGTCGAGGACGGCGCCGAGGATCGCCTCGACGGATTCCAGCGCGGAATCGATATTGCGCACCAGCGAACCGTTGTTGTCAGACGATCCGAGCCGCTCGACCAGCGCCGAGGAATAAAGCCGGGCGGCGTTGAGCGGCTGCAGGATGTCGTGGCCGGCGGCTGCGAAGAACCGGGTCTTGCCGATATTGGCCTCGTCGGCGGATGCCTGGGCCTCGGCAAGCTCCTTATTGACGCGGGTGAGCTCGGCGGTGCGTTCGCCGACCCGCTGTTCGAGCGTCTCGTTTGCCTGCTTCAGCGCCTGGTCTGCCGCGACACGATCGGAAATGTCGGTAAAGGTCGCGACGATGCCCTTGTCGGGCATGGCGTTGGAGCGAACCTCGATGATCCGCTCGCCGCCGTTCAGCACCAGCGAGAAGGGGGCGTCGAGCGTCTGGAACTTACGGATCACCTCCGCCTGCTCGACGGCCGCGAGATCGCCGCGTTCCGAAAGGATGGCAACCATGTCGGCCAGCGGAAAGCCGACCTGGCCGACCTGTTCCGGCAGGTCCAGCAGATTGCGGAAACGCCGGTTCCAGATGGTCAGGCGTTCGGAACTGTCGAACACGGCAATGCCCTGGTCCATCTGCGAAAGCGCCGTCTGCAGCATGTCCTGGTTATATTGCAGCGCCTCGCTTGCCTGGTCGAGCAGCCAGGCGGTGTCGGAATTGGTGTCCTCTGCCTTCTGCAAGATCAGCGACAGCACCAGCCGGGCCGAGGACGAGCCGATCGCGCTGCCGAGCAGCTGTTCGGAAAAATGGATCATCGCCATGTCGGCGGGCTGGTCGTCGCCGAACTTGCGGCCGGCCGTCTTCTCGTAGTTGGAGAAGGAGCGACGCATGCGTTCCTCGCCGAGATACCGGGCGATCGCCGTCTTCAGGTCGCCGACGCCGACGCGGGTTTTCCAGCCGCGGGTGGCAAACTGCGAGCGCAGGTGCCTTTTGACGAAGATGCCGGCCTGGATTCGCTCGACCGGACGCGGATTGCGCGACAGCGATCCCAGCACGAAGGCGAGAATGTTGAGCGTCAGGCTGAAGATCGTCGCGTTGACCAGCGGGTCCGTCTGCGGCCCGGAGAAGATGCCGGTGCCCGGGAACAGGAAATTGAGGACGGCCGTCGCCACATGGGAATTGTCAGGCCCGCCAAGGCTTGGCACGAACAGCAGATAGGCCCAGGCAAGGAAGCCGAAGGACATGCCGAGGATTGCGCCGCGGGCGTTGGCACGGCGCCAGACGAGGCCGCCGAGGAGGGCAGGAGCCACCTGCGCGATCGCCGCGAACGCCAGCAGGCCGATGGAGGCAAGGCCGGACTGGCTGTCGGCCATGCGGTAATAGGCATAACCGAGGATCAGAACGCCGAAGATCGCGACCCGGCGGATGTTCAGCAGCGTGCGGGTAAAATCGGTGCGCTGGCCGGAGCGCGCCGCCATCAGCCGTTGTCTGAGGAATATCGGGATGATGATGTCGTTCGACACCATGATCGAAAGCGCCACGGATTCCATGATGACCATGGCGGTGGCGGCGGAAAAGCCGCCGATGAAGGCAATCAGCGAAACGACTTTCAGCTCGCCGGCGAGCGGCAGCGTCAGCACGTAAAGGTCGGCGTCGCCGGTGCCGCCGAAGGTGATCAGCCCGGCCATCGCGACCGGCAGCACGAAGATGTTGATGGCGATCAGGTAAAGCGGCAGAAGCGCGCTCGCCACCTTGCGCTCCTTCGTCGTGCGGTTCTCGACCACGGTCACATGGAACTGCCGCGGCAGCATGATGATCGCAAACGCTGACAGCGCGATCAGGATCAGCCAGCGGCTGATGGGCGTCTCGTAGGCGAGCGCCGAACCGACAAGCATGTTTTCCGATGCCTTGGCGAGCAGATCGGACGGCCCGTCGAACAGGATGAAGAACACCGAAAAGCCGACCGTCGCAAAGGCGAACAGCTTGACCACCGATTCCATGGCGACGGCCAGGATCAGCCCGTCCTGGTGTTCCGTCGCATCCGTGTGGCGGGTGCCGAAGATGACCGCGAAACAGGCCATCATCAGCGTGACGATCAGCGCCAGGTCGATGAAATAGAGGTTGCCGCTGCCAATCCCGTAGTCCGACGGATTGACCATGGCGGCGACCGAGCTCGACACGGCTTTGAGCTGCAGCGCGATATAGGGAATGGCGCCGACCAGGGCGATGATCGCGACGATCATCGCGACGGTGGAATTCTTGCCGTAGCGGGCTGCGATGAAATCGGCGACCGATGTCAGCTTCTCGGCCTTGGCAAGCTCGACGATCCGCCGGATGATCGGCATGCCGAGCGTGAAGGCGAGGATAGGGCCGATATAGATGCCGGTAAACTCCAGCCCCTTCTGCGAGGCGAGCCCGACGCCGCCGAAATAGGTCCAGGAGGTGCAGTAGATCGCAAGGCTCAGCGCATAGACGATCGGCCGGCCGTTCTTCGGCACGCCGAAGACACGGCTTCGCCGGTCGCCATAACTCGCCACCGCAAACAGCAGCAGGATATAGGCGAAAGCCGAAACGAAAATGACCCAGCCAGGAAGCATTGCTCCTCCGCAAAGAGCTTCAGGGCTCAAACATTAGGGGAAAAGCATGCGGTTGGAAATCAGGGGGCCTCTCGGCAAAAAGTCCAATAGACGATCGTATTTAAGCCTGCGGCGGGCGCCGTCTTTTCACATCCGCAGAAAGCGCTATGTTGCGTTTTACCGAAACTGAAAAGCCATGGGGGATATTGGCGATGTCGATGATCAGCGAATTCCGTTCTTTTATTGCCAAGGGCAATGTCGTCGATCTTGCGGTCGGTATCATCATCGGCGCCGCTTTCACGGGTATCGTAAAATCGTTGGTCGATGACATCGTGATGCCGATCGTCGGCGCGATCACCGGCGGCGGCTTCGATTTCTCGAATTACTTCCTGCCGCTGTCGAGCGCGGTCACAGCGTCGTCACTCGCCGCTGCCCGAGAACAGGGTGCGGTCTTTGCCTATGGCAACTTCATCACCGTTCTCATCAATTTCGTGATCCTGGCGTTCATCATCTTCCTGATGGTGAAGGCCGTGAACAAGATGCGCCTGGCCGACGAGAAGAAGTCGGCCGACGAGACGCCGGCTCCGCCACCGGCAGATATCCAGCTGCTGACCGAAATACGCGACCTGCTGAAGGCAAAGTGATCTTTTGATCACGCCCGGCGAATTCATCAGCGGAATCGATCCCTGCGTCACGGATTATCATGGGATTCCGAGGCTTTCCTGCGCTAAAGAAGTGGGAAACAGCCCCGAGGGAATTCCATGTCGATCATCTCCAGTCTCAGCCCCCGCGCCGTCGCGGCGCCCGAAAGCGGCATTGTCGAGGTCCTGAATTACGCCCGCGGGCGAGAGGGATTGATCCCGCTCTGGGCCGGTGAAGGGGATCTGCCGAGCCCGGATTTCATCAACCGCGCTGCAACCGAGGCGCTGCTCGGCGGCGAGACCTTCTACACCTGGCAGCGCGGCATCCCCGAGCTGCGCCAGGCGCTGTCGGATTATTACGCGCGGCATTTCTCCGTCTCGCTGCCGGTCGAGCATTTTTATGTGACCGGCTCCGGCATGCATGCGATCATGCTGGCGGTGCAGGCCGTGACCTCGCCGGGCGACGAGATGATCTATCTGTCGCCGACCTGGCCGAACATCATCTCGGCGATCGAGATTTCCGGCGCCCATTCCGTCGGCCTGCCGCTTGATTTCATCGGCGGCCGCTGGTCGCTCGATCTCGCCAAGCTGGAAGCGAAGATCACGCCGAAGACCAAAGGCCTGTTCATCAACACCCCGGCCAACCCGACCGGCTGGACGGCGACGCTCGAAGACCTGAAGAACATCCTGGCGCTCGCCCGCAAGCACGGTATCTGGATCATCGCCGACGAGATTTATGCCCGTTATTATTATGGTGGCGCCGCAAGGGCCCCGTCCTTCCTCGACATCATGGAGGAAGGCGACCGGATCATCTTCGCCAATTCCTTCTCCAAGAACTGGTCGATGACCGGCTGGCGGGTCGGCTGGATCGTTGCGCCGCCGGAAATGGGACAGGTTATCGAAAACCTGGTGCAGTATTCCAATTCCGGCGTGGCGCAGTTCCTGCAGCGCGGTGCCGTGGTGGCGCTCAACCAGGGCGACGACTTCGTGAATACGAATATCGCCCGGGCGACCGCAGCGCGCGACATCCTCTGCGACGCGCTGATTGCTACCAACCGCGTCGAAACGCTCAAACCCGACGGCGCGCTTTACGCTTTCGTCAAGGTCGATGGCATTACCGACAGCCGCAGCGCGGCGCTCGATATCGTCGACAAGATCGGCGTGGCGCTGGCGCCCGGCTCGGCTTTCGGCAAGGGCGGCGAGCTTTTCCTGCGCGCCTGTTTCCTGCGCGATCCGAAACAGATCGAAGAGGCCGCCGGCCGCCTCTCCGATTACATCAAGCGGCTCTGACCCGATTCGGCACGCAAACGCTAAAATTCGAGCGATTTGCTCAACAGCCTGTTTGCCTTGACCCGAGATAAACCCGGCGCAACCTGCGTCGGGTAAGCATTGTTGAAGACCGCCCGTGTTTTCGTCCTGCCAACGATAAGAAAGCAGGGAAGTATAGACATGGCAGTTCTGGTGACAGGCGGCGCGGGTTACATCGGCAGCCACATGATCTGGGCTTTGCTCGATGCGGGTGAGGAAGTCGTCGTCCTCGACAGGCTTTCGACCGGTTTTCGCTGGGCCGTGCCGGCCGAGGCGCGGTTTTATCTGGGCGACGTCGGTGATCGCGCCATTCTCTCGCAGGTATTTGCCGAAAACGACATCGACGCCATCCTGCATTTCGCAGGCTCGATCGTCGTGCCGCAATCGGTCGCCAATCCGCTGGACTATTATGAGAATAATACCGGCAACACCCGGTTGCTGGCGGCCGCCGCGATCGCCGCCGGTATCCGCCATTTTGTCTTCTCGTCGACGGCTGCCGTCTATGGAGACCAGAAGGACGACACGCCCGTCTTCGAAAACGCCGACCTGCATCCGAAGAACCCCTACGGCCAGTCGAAACTAATGTCGGAGATGATGCTGCGCGATGCCGCCGCCGCCCATGATTTCCGCTTCGTGGCTTTGCGTTATTTCAACGTCGCCGGCGCCGACCCGCTCGGCCGCACCGGCCTGTCGACTGAAGGCGCCACCCATCTGATCAAGATCGCCTGCGAGGCCGAACTCGGCAAACGCCGTGGCGTCGATATCTACGGGACGGATTATTCGACGCCTGACGGCACCGGCATCCGTGACTACATTCACGTCACCGACCTCGTGAACGCGCATCTGAAAGCGTTGAGCTACCTGCGCCGTGGCGGCGAGCCGTTGATTGCCAATTGCGGTTATGGCCGCGGCTATTCGGTCCTGGAGGTTCTGGACGCGGTGATGCGCGTCGGTGGCCGCAAGTTCGAAATCCGCTATGGACCCCGCCGGCCGGGTGACGCGGCAAGCGTGGTCGCCAATTCGACGCTGGCGCGCCGGTTGCTCGACTGGAAGCCGCGCCACGACGATCTGGATTTTATCGTCGAGACCGCGATTACCTGGGAGAAAGGCCTCGCCTCCCGCAAGGCCGAAGATCTCAAGTCGCTGCAGAGCAGGTTGGCCTCGGCACGATTCTAGGGTTCCGGATCGGAACAGTTTTTATGGAACATCCTCGGTTGTCTGGGGTTTGAACTACGCGGGCAAATCGAATCCGCCGGTTCTGCCGGTATTTCAACGGAGGAAATTCCCATGACTTTCAAGCTGATTACCGTCTCGCTTCTTTCTCTCAGCCTCGCGGCCGGTGGCGCTCTTGCCCAGACCAGCGGCAAGGGAAATGCAAGCTCCACCGGGACGTCGGCCAGCGATAGCAGCGACGGCCAGAAGAAAATCGACCCCAGCGCCACCAACAGCACCACAGGCGGCGCCATGGGCAACGCTGCAGGCACCAAGGACACGCGGACCAACTGCGCTCCGAACCTGCAGACCAGGGGCTCGGCCACCACGCCTGACACGACGGGCACCGCATCGGTTCCTTCGGGCCAGGCCGGCACCAACACCAACGGTCAGGCTACGGACTGCTGACGCAGATGCATTTTAGCGAAGAAAGGCCGGCATTGTCCGGCCTTTTTTGCGTCCGGAGATTCCGTCGCATGGCGTTTTTAAGCGTTTGCCGATAAAGAGGGGCCTTCTCAACATCGGTATCCATGATGCGACGCGCTTTGCTTTCCACCATCTTCCTGCTGCTGCCTCTGACGGCGGGCGCCCAGAATTTGCCTGCAAAGCAGCCTTCAAGCCCGCCTGTCACGCAGCATGCCGCCGGCACGCCCAAACTGGTCGAGCCGCATCTGCATGTCAGCCGTTCCGGCAATGTCAGCCGCCCTCGGGTGGCGCTGACCTTCGATGCCTGCATGGGGCAGGCCGACGAACGCATCCTTTCGACGCTTGTCCGAGAACGCATTCCCGCGACCATTTTCGTCACCGCCCGCTGGCTGAAAAAGAACCCGCAGGCGGTCGCGGTCTTTCTAAACAACCTCGATCTGTTTGAACTGGAGAACCACGGCCAGAACCATGTGCCGGCGGTCGATGCTCCGGTCCTGATCTATGGCATCGCCGCGGCCGGATCACCGGAAGCCGTTCGCCAGGAAGTGGCAGGTGGCGCCGATGCGATGCTGGCGGCGGGCATCGCCGCACCGCGCTGGTTTCGGGGCTCAACGGCCAAATACGATCCTTCGGCGATCCGCCAGATCCGCGACATGGGATACCGGGTCGCCGGTTATTCGCTGAATGGCGACGGCGGCTCGCTGCTCGGCGCCGGCGTCACCGAAAAACGCATCGCTGCCGCCAAGGACGGCGATGTCGTCCTCGCGCATATCAACCAGCCGACCCATGCGGCCGGCGAGGGCGTCGCCCGCGCTCTCCTGGCCCTGAAAGGCCGGGGCGTCGAATTCGTGCGTCTTTCCGATGTCGATGGCATCGGCGACGACGACACGACGCAGTGAGCCGGCAGTCTTCCCAACCATTTTCTCTTTGAACGCAGATCGGGGAGAGACGGGATCCCGCCTCTCCCCGATCTTGTTTCGGCAGAAGGGGGCATATTTACCGGACGACCTGCACGACCGTGCGGGTCCGCGGGTCGACGATGATGCGCTGTTTGTTCACGACCGCGTAGGCATATTTCGGGCTGTCGGGAACCGGGGTCAGCACGACGCTTGAAGGAAGCGGCTTGCCGACGACGATCTTTTCCTTGACGACGACCGGTGATGCCGGGGCAGGGGCCTGTTCGACATAGGTGACGACGCGTTGCGGCGGCGGGTCGATGACGGTACCGACAGCTGCACCGGCGACCCCGCCGACGGCGGCACCCGCCGGGCCGCCGATGATGGCGCCGGTAACGGCGCCGCCGGCGGCTCCGTTGACGGTGCCTTGCTGGGCGGAAGCAGCAGGCGCGAGGGCGCCAAGGGCCACGGCGGAAAGAACGATGATCTGGGTCTTCATGATAGTCTCCTTCTACATGTTGTGAGCGGGCGGGTGATTTGCGCCGCGCCCTTCGAACGGGATCGAGGCCGTCTATCGCGTGACTGGCGCAGGCGGCTCGATCTTCGGCAGGGTGACGCCGATATCGACGTCATGGTTTCCGAGATAACCAGCTTCGAAGAGGAAGAACCCACCTGCGATGACGGCCACCAGCAGGATGACGGCAACGGCCCAGCCGCCGCTGCCGCTCGTACGGATCACTATCGGTTCTCGGTCACTCATGGTTTTCTCCTGTGTTCAGCGCTCAGCCGACCAGGATGTAAACAACCTCGTGGGTCGAGGGGTCGACGATGATGATCCGCCCATCCGCCAGGACGAAGTATTCATAACCGCGATAGGCGGGCACGATCTCGACGATGCGCGGCGGCAACGGATGCAGTCTCACGGTCGTCGGAACGGCGACGCCGACGTTGACGTCGAAATTGACATCGGCGGGCTCGACCTTGTTCTGGACGAGAATGTTGCGCACCTCGGTCTTCTGTTCGGCCGAGATATTGATGCTGCCCGTGGTCTCGTTGGAAGGTTTATTGGTGGTGGCCTGGTTCGAACCCGGCTGCTGCGCGCCATTGTTCTGTCGGGCAGTGTCATCGGTTGCCGGTTTGCGCGGATCAGTTCCCGAGCCTGAACCGGAATTGGCGGTCGTGGAACTGTCGTTCTGGCCGGCGGGCTTCTGCTGCGCCGTATTGTCCTTGGCGCCTGGCTGTGTGTCGCCCGTTTGTGCCTTCATGGAATCGGTCGATTTTCCCTGAGCAGCGTTGTCACCGTTCTTGGGCTTCAGGGGCTTCAGGCGCTGCTGGTCGCCGCCTTGGGCCTGGGCGCTCGTTTTGTCATTGCCGCCGGCCGAGCCCTGTGGCTGTTGTGTCGCCGCGCCCATATTCTGCTGCGGCTGAGCCTGTTTGGCGCCGGACGAATTGTCCGAGCCTGGCTTGACCTTGCGGGGCAAGACCTGATTGCTGCCGTCCTGTCCGGTCTGATTATCTTGGGTTTGAGCGATTGCCGGCGCTACCGAAAGGGTCGATCCGGCGAGAAGCGCAATCGCGAGCGTCTGTTTCATCGAGAGTTTCATGATGTTTCCTCCATTTTCTGGTTCACCGGCGAGCCCGCTGATGGGCCGCACTCACACCTCGAACTGCGGCTGCCACGGCTCGTTCCGGGTTTTGGGCTTCAGTCTGACGCGACCGGACTTCAGGCCGACCCTTTCTGGGCCTTTGGTCTGATGGGGCAGGCTAAAGGTCCAAGGGGGGATGAAATCGAGGAATTGCGCTGTTAAAGTGCCGTTAATCCTGGAGGTTTTTCAGGAGGTCCCGTCATGGACAACGGCGTTTCCCAGGCCAGATGGCTATTGATCCCCGTCGCAGGGCTTTTTATCTTCATCGCCACTTTGGAAGCGCTTGCCGTCTGACGGATGCAGACCCCGGTTCCTGCGCGATCATCGGTCCTTTTCAGCGCAGAACCTTGCCCGCCGGCTGCCGTGTTTATGGGTCGGCGGGCTCTTTGACCGGCGACAGAGCACGGAACCATAAGGGCGGGCGTCCGGTTTAGACCTTGCAAAACAGTTCAAAAATGCCTCACGCAGGAGATGGCCACACGAGGAGCGAGAGATGCCGACGCGTAGAATGCTTGTCCTGAGCGGAGCGCTCACCGCAGTCATTGCAGCGGTGCTACCGTGGAAGGTTGTCGCCGGCGCGGACGGCCTGCCGCGTATCGCTCTGTCGACCGTTGCCGCTAAGGACGGCAATGGTGATGGTGGCAGCGGAAACGGCGGCGGCAGCTCCAGCGGGAATGGCAGCGATAATGGCGGCAGTTCCGGCAATAACGGCAATGGTTCCAGCAACGGCAATAGCGGCGGTAACGGTAACGCCGGTGGAACCGATACCGGCAGTACCGGCTCGGGAACCGGACCTGGTCCCGGAGCGGGATCGGCTCCGGCAGGCGAAGCTGTAAATCCCGGCAAAGCCGCCGCGTCCCCAGCCCAGCCCGCAGCCCCGGCACCTTCTGTCCCGGCGGCTCCCTCGAAAGCCGGCGTCGAGGTCGATGTTCGTGGAACGTCGATAACAGTCAGACATCACAACGGCGCGACGGAACGAATCTCTCAAGGGCGTTACGAGATGCGGGATTCGCAATCCCGCACCATCGTCAATCGGACCGCAACCCCATCGGATACGTCAAGACTGCGATCGTTCGGCCGTTGACCGTTGATCGGTCGCATCGCGAAGGGCGAGTGCCGCCTCCGTCCGGTTGGTCACCTTCAGCTTCGAGAGGATGCGGGTCATGTGATGCTTGACGGTCTTCTCGTGAAGATCGAGCTGCCGCGCCACCCGCTTGTTGCTGAGCCCGGATGCAACGAGGCTCAGAACCTCCTGTTCGCGGTCGGTCAGTTCCGACAAGAGATCAGGCTTTGCCTGGACCTCGGTGGGAGCGGATAGGCCGGCAATCAACCGCGCCGACAAGCTGGGCGAAACATAGCTCTCGCCGGACGCCACCGTTCTGACCACGTCTGCCAGGCCTCTCGAACCGACACCCTTGAGAACATAGCCTTTTGCGCCGAGTTTCAGGGCGGCGGCGATGTCTTCGCTCGCCTCCGAAACGGTCAGCATGACGATCTTGAGGTCAGGGCAAAAATCGAGCGCTTCGGTTATGGCCTCGAGGCCGTTGCCGGGCATCGAAATATCCATCAGCATCACATCTGGGCACAATTCCCGCACGATGCGCAATGCGTCCTCCCGGGAACCGCCTTCGCCGACCATTTCGAAATCCTCGATCTCCCCCAAGCTGCGCGTCACTCCCTCTCGGAACAACGGATGATCGTCGACAACCGCTATCTTTATTCCTGCCATCAAGCCTGCTCCATTTCATGCGTGTTCAGCGACATCCTGACCGTGGTGCCGTCTTTCGATGAGGTGATTGCAAATGTTCCGCCGAGGCTTTCGATGCGCTCTCTCAAGCCTGCCAGCCCGAGACCTTCTGGGCGTATGCGCTGGGGGTCGAAACCCGGGCCGCGATCGCCGACTTCGACGACGACATTGCCGTTGTCAAAACTCTGGCGAACGCTTTGATCCAGGCCGCCGCCATGCCGGAAGCCGTTGTTGAGCGCTTCCTGGACGAAACGATAGATGCAGATCTTGGCCGAAGGCGAAAGCGGCCTCGATCGGCTCGACGTCTTGAGCGCGACATCGACACCGGTCCGCTGCCGATGAGCATTGACGGCGCGCCGCAGCACGTTGGGCAGCTCGGCGGCCTCGATCTGCGGCAGGACAAGACCGCTGCAGATGCTGCGGATCTCGTCCATCGCCTCGTCGAGCCGGGCCTTGATGGTGGTGACCTCCTCTTCGCGCGCGGTCGGCGACGTCGCAGGATCGGTCAGGAGCCGGCTGTCCACCCGAAGCGCGGCATAGGCCACGAGTTGGGCTGGCCCGTCATGCAGGTCGGCGCCGAGCCGGCGCAGATAACTCTCGTTAAGGGCGGTGGCGCGCCGCGAGGCCCGCTGCGCCCGCGCGTGAAGAGCCTCGTTCTGCGACAGCAGATCGGACAGTTCCGCCACCCGCTGCGTCAGCGCCTGTCGCTGGTGGTCGATCGTCCGGCTGCCGCGGAAAACGATCGCCGAAAGAATGAGGAAGAAGGCGAGCGTGACGCCGGCGACCGCCCCCCAGCTTCGAAGCTGCGCCTGATAAAGGCTGCGCTGGAAATCGCCCGCGACCTCGTAGAACTCCGAGACCGCGACGACCTCTCCCGACCAGGGCTGCAGGATGGGATTGTAGATTTCGAGAAGCGACAGGCCGGTCGACCGCTCAAAATTGCTTTCGGGGTCTTCGGCAGGCCCGAACCGTGCCACCATCTGTCCGGAAAATGCGGTTCTGAGATTGTCGCTCGGCCCATATTTCTGCCCGATCATGCTTTTGTCGGTCGCATAAAGGACCGTGCCGTCGCGGCGCCAGAGTTTGAAGGATATGACCTGCCCCCCGAGAGCACCCTGGCCGAAGGTCTCGTCGAGCGCGCGCGTGGTGACGTCATCAAGCGTCTGGTTGGTCTTCATGTCGGGAAGCAGCGGGGCGATGATACTGTCGACATAAAGGGCCGTGGACGCGGCGGAGTTGCGGGTGACCGTCGCCTCGATAACGCTCGTCACATAGGCGCCGACCAGAAGCATCGCCGCGAAAGCGACCAGCCCACCCGCAAGCAGAAATTGCCGGGCGAGGGATTGGTCGTTCCAGCGATCAAGAATTCCACCGAGCCGCATCAGCATGCCGTTCCGATAACCCGCACAACGCGAGCCGATGCCTCGCAACGCGGAAAGGGGCTGATCCGTTGCATCGGGAGTGGTTTATCCGATCCGGTCCCACCAGGATATCTCCTTTGAGAAGCGAGGGAGACAGCCGACTTGCCAAGGCCGCAGATGACGATCGGGCATCCTGCCTTGCCCTAACTTAGGCCGAAGTAGGCATCCTCGACGCCAGGCGGGACAGCCGCAGCCTCAACCGGTTTTCGGCGGCGTGTCTTTCGCGTTCGAAATGCTCCAGGCGCTGCCGTCCCAGTTCTTGCCAGTGGCCATCGCCCGGTCCCTGAGCAAGTCGTTCGATGCAGTCGGCAAGCGAATGCGCGTCGTCGGGGGTCGAAAAGAAGTGCGGCGTCACCTACGAAATCGGCAAATCGCTGCGGATAAAGCACCGGTTTGCCCAGCACCCATGCCTCCATGGGCGGAAGATTGGAGGGGCCGAAATAGCTTGGCATGACCAGCGCACTTGCGCCCTGATATAACAGGCTCATGTCCTCCGATGGCACGAAGCCGAGGAAGTGTGTGCTGCCCGATACGCCGAGGCGTTCCGACATGCTCCTGATCGCCCTGGCATGGCCCTGGTCGCCGCCCGCGAAGACGATGCTGGGTGCGGCGCCGTTCCGCTTGGCCAGAAGCGAACAGGCCTCCAGCAGCCTGACATGATTTTTGTGTGCCCAGAATTGCGCCGGGTAAAAGAGGTAGCCGGGGGCAAGACCGTAACGCTCGAACATCGCAGCGAGTGCGTCCGGGGCCGACGTCTCCTCCCGCAGCAGCGGAGCGGGAGAAAAAGGCATCTCTATGAAACGATCACTTGCGACGCCGTAGCGCTGTGATGCCAGTTGGCTGGTGTGGAGCCCGTCCGTCAATGTTGTAGCGGCCTTGACGACCGCGCGCGAATAAAGCTCTTCGCGCTTCTCGAATTCGCGGTTTTCGGTGACCTCGGGAAACTCGGGATGTTCCAGATGGCAGAGGTCCCAGATCGTGAAAATGTAAGGCGTCGCCTGGAGGTCGAGCGCATATCCGCTCGGGGCGGTGAAGTAGACGAGATCTATTCCCTGCCGCTTTATCTCAAGCTCGAATTCCGTCATCTCTTCACGCCGCCTGCGCGCGGACTGGAAGGCCTGCACGATCTTCTTGGACAGTTTGCGCTTCGGCTTGACGAAATGCTTGGCCTTCAAGCCGCTGGCGGCGAGGGTCTCGATATTGCTCCTGATAGTGGTGTAGATTTCGACGTCATAGGGCTCCGGGGCGATGCGGAGCATCTGCAGGGCCGCGGTGATCGATTGGTTGAAGCCGCCTCCGACAGAGATCTTCTTTTCCAGAATCACGGCAAGTTTTAGCCGGGACTTCGCCACTGCATCCGCTGTCGCCATCGTCAGTGCCCGGTTTTTTCAACGAGATAGTAGACACTCCAGGTATCTCGCGAAGGAGAATTCCGTGTCAGCCATTCGCCGGTCTCTTTCAGCTTCAAGCCGGCGGCCTCTATGTGGCTTTGGATTTCCGCCGGAAAGAAATACCGCATCGGATGGAGTTCCTCGAAACTTGAAATCGCGCCCGTCTTCTTGTCTTCGACGAAGAAGGTGAATTTGACGGTCACGACATGCGCGCTGCTGTCGTGCTGCGGCTCCGCGATCCGGACAATCTTGAAACTGTCGTTTTCAGCCCGGCGGACTCGGGTTTCGGGGAGCTCATGCTCTACCGCCGGCCCGTGCCACAGGTCGAAGAGAGCGACGGATCCGTTCGACATGTGGGCGCTCAATGTCGCGAATGCGGCCGCCACGTCCGCTTCATTCGTTTGATAGCTCATGACATGGAACAGCGAGACAACCGCATCGAAGGACCGTCCAGCGTCGAAGTTCCGGAAATCGCCCTGTGTGAAGTGCGCGTGTCCCTCAGGGATATCGGCTGCCATGCCTCTTGCCTGCGCCTGCGCGAGCATGTGAGGGCTCAATTCCACGCCCAGAGTTTCGAATCCGCTTTTGGCCAGCATCAGATCGTGCTGACCGGTGCCGCATCCGAAATTCACCAGCGTTCGGGCGCCCGGCGCAATCTCCCGCAGCAGTTGCGCGACGAATTCAGCCTCTTTCGCATAGTCTTTGCCGGCATTGAGGGTGTCGTAGATTTCCGCGTAATTCGCGAACACGCTCATCGAACGATCTCGCGGACGGCGCTGGCGACCTCGTCGATATCCGCATCCGACAGCCCGAGACCGCTTGGAAGATAGAAGCCGTTGGCGCCGATATGCTCCGAGACCGGGTGATGTTCACCTGCGAAAAGCCCCATCTTCTCGAAGACCGGCTGGCGATGCATCGGCCAGAAGAATGGGCGCGTGCCGATCTTTCGGCTGGACAAGGCCGAAACGATCTCGGCGCGGGTCTTTTTCGCCGAGGGGCGGACCACGAGACCGAAAACCCAATAGATATTGTCGGCATAGTTGGTCGAGCGCGGCGCCCTGTCGAAGCAGTCGAGATCGCCCAGGCGCTCTTCATAGGCCGCGCCGATCGCTCGCTTGCGCGAAACGACGTCATCCAGTTGTTCGACCTGCGCCAGCCCCAGCGCCGCCTGCAGGTTGGACATCCGGTAGTTCCACCCCAATTCGTGATGCACGAATCGCTGTTCCTCGATGAAGCAGAGATTTCGAAGCGAGCGCGACCGCTCGAGCAGTTCGGGGTCGTCCGACAGGACCATGCCGCCTTCGCCCGTCGTGACATGCTTGTTGGGATAGAAGCTGAATATGCTGATATCGCCGAAGCTGCCGCAGGGTTTTCCCTTGTAGGTCTGCCCATGCATCTCGGCGGCGTCTTCGATGATCTTCAAGCCATGACGCCTGGCCAGATCGAGGATCGGGTCCATATCGACGGGCAACCCATAGATATGCACGACCATGATCGCTTTGGTGCGGGGCGTGATGCGCTGCTCGATCGCCTCTGCCGTCATGTTCCAGGTGATGGGATCACAATCGACCACGACCGGCGTCGCGCCGGCGCGAACGACGGCCGCGGCACAGGAAATGATGGTGAATGTCGGAATGATGACCTCGTCGCCTTCTCCGATCTTCAGAGCCTTGACAGCGACGTCCAGGGCGCATGTCCCGTTCGCGACCGCGACGCCGTCAGCGCGCGAAACCTTGGCGGCAAAGGCTAGCTCAAATCGGCGAACGAACGGGCCTTCGGATGAGACCCAGCCGCTTTCGATGCATTCCGCGAGGTACTCGGCTTCCCGCCCCTTGAATGACGGTGTGTTGACGGGGATCATGGAGCCTTCACCTTCTGGTCTGGATCGATCGAAAAATGGGCGGATGGCAAGGAGACGATTTCCTGCTCGGAAGCCCCTTCGAAGATGGTTTTGTCTTCATTTCCGGCGTAGGGGCCTTGCTTGACCTCCAGCATCTCGACGGGCTCCAGCATCTTGAAAGCGTGTCCGCCAGATGTCAGCATCAGCACGTCGCCCGCGCCGAGCTCTTCTGATCCGATATATTGCTGTTCCGATGTATAGAAATCGGCCCGCAGGCGACCACTCTTGATGACGAGCACTTCCTGGGTGAGCTGGACCGCCCGCTCGTTGAGATTGTGATAATGGGGCCGGATATATTCGCCCTCGGGGCGTTTCATGTAGGCCAATTGCTGCGAATAGCTTCCATCCGTCACGAATGTCACACCCGGTGACGTGAATTTGCTGGATATGATGATCGCAATCTCTGTCCCGTTGAAACTTATCCGCTTAATCATTTTTCATCCCAGGATTTATGGCCCATCGGAAGCCTATACCTCTACCGTTGCAGTCTATCTAGCACCTGTCGTGGACATTCAGAAGATTTCGTGGCCCAAACCGGATACTGGCCTAAAGAAAAACCGATCCGGTCTCCCCGGTTCGATCTGGCCGACTTATGAACTCTGCTACCGGTCACGCAGCGATGTCTGCAATACGCGCAGAAGCGGATTACCAGCGAGGGCATTCCGAAAATAAACGGCTGCACGAGCGGTACCTTCTTGAAGGCTCAAAGGATCAGCCGCAACGCGCAGAATAGCTTCCGCGAATTCCTGGTCGGTCGTCGCAGGGACGCCATTTCCGTGGGAAAGAAATGCCATCATCGACATATATCGAGTATGGATGACGGGTTTGTGGGCGGCGACGGCATCTTGAACGACACCGGACCCCTGAAGGCTGTAGATAGCCGTTTCGTATGGCAGCAGGACCACATCTACAGAATGAAAAAGCTGTTCGAACTCCTCAGGCGAAATGCGATTGTCTTGCGGAGAAACGAAGATATTCCATTCGCCCTCCTGAAATTTTCGCAGGTCTCCATAAACGCCGCCCTCACGAAAATCAGCTGTCGAACCCTGAATAAGGAAATCCAACGGTGGCGCCGCTCGGGTCTCGGCCAATTTGGCAAGAGCTGCGATGATACCCGTAAGCCGCCGGCTTCCCTTCTCGGGTCTCGGTTCTCCGAAAACACCTATCCGAAACCTATCACCTCGATCGATCCTGGCACCGGGAATAATTGTGGCATTCATGCTGCAGGGCAGGTAGAACCCGCCTTCTACAGGCATGCCAAAAGTCTCGCGGAAATGGACTGACAGTTCCTCGGTCTCGGTGAATAGGAAAACATTTGCGGGCAGGTTCGTAAGGATCGCCTCGAGCCGCTTTGAACGGAGCCGCTCGTTTCGGTCACCCAGTTCCGAATTCAGAAAGCGAAGACAAATCCTAGGCGCCGCATCTCCCAATATAGCTGTCAGCTCAACGGCTGACTCAAGGGTATCGAGTTCTGCGGTCGGCACGATGACAAGATCGTCGGCCCCCAGTTGAAGGCCTTGGCATATCTCAGCCAATTGCGCTCCGAATGCCGAAGGAGGCAACTTGATAGTTCGCACGGATTTGAGGGCGCCGAATCCCGCTTCCAGTCGTTCGAATACATTTCCGTGCAGCAAACGTGATCGCAATTTAGCCAGTTTAACCGACTTGGCGGTAAGCTCTCCGGCCGCCGCTCCCAAGAAGCCGTCATAGGTTTCCCCTGCGACGAGGCTTGTCTCATGATCCGGCAGATACGTACGCAGCGCAGAAATCTGAGTATGATGATGTCCGCGATTGTGGACGAGCTTTCGCTCTACAATCAGAAGCTTTTTACGCTTTCCCGCGTCGTTCATCGACCCATACTCTCTTGAATAACGCTCTGGTTCAGAAGCAGCAGAACGCATGCGCAACTGCGCCCGCCATGGATGGGAGCGGTGTATTTCATTCAGATTCGGTCTTTTCAGACGCCTGCAGATTGTTGAGACGGGCGTAAAGGCCATCATCGCGTTTGGCAAGTTCCTGGTGCGTGCCTTCTTCGACTGCGCGTCCTTCATGCATCACGATGATCTTGTCGGCATTGACGACCGTCGACAGGCGATGGGCAATAACGACGACCGTTCGCCCATGCATAGCCGAATCGAGCGCCCTTTGCACGGCGGCTTCGGATTCGTTGTCGAGTGCGGAGGTGGCTTCGTCGAGAAGTAGGATCGGTGCGTTGCGCACGAGCGCGCGTGCGATCGACAGGCGTTGCCGTTGGCCGCCGGAGAGCGTCATGCCGTTTTCGCCGACCGGTGTTTCGTAACCCGCCGGCTGCGTGAGTATGAACTCATGGGCATGGGCGAGGCGGGCGGCTTCCTCCACTTCGGCATCGGTCGCTTCCGGCCGTCCATAGCGGATGTTGTCGCGGATCGTTCCTTCGAACAGGTAGGGTTGCTGCGTGACATAGGCGAGGCTGTGGCGCAGCGACGCCTTGGTCACATGGGCTATGTCTTGTCCGTCGATCAGGATCTGGCCTTCGGCCGGATCGTAGAAGCGGGGGATCAGCGAGATGATCGTCGATTTGCCGGCGCCCGAAGGACCGACCAGGGCGGTTGTCTTGCCGCCTTCTGCGATGAGATCCACGCCCCGCAGAATCGGCTCCCCATTGCCATACGCGAACACGACACGCTTGAGCTCGATTTGCGCATTGGTGACGACAAGGTCGAGTGCCGTTGGATTTTCCCGCTGCAATGGCTGCATATCCAGCAAGCTGTAGATCATTTTGGCGTTAACAACTGCTCGCTCAAGCTCCACCTGCATTCTGGCAAGCCGGCGGGCGGGGTCGTAAGCCATCAGCAGCGCTGTGATGAATGCGAAGAAGGCGCCGGGCGCAACGTTGTCATAGATGGAGCGGAAGGATGCGTAACCGATCACGCTGGCGATCGCAACGCCTGCAAACGTGTCGGTGAGCGGTGCCGTGCGTTCAGAAAGACGCGCAATTCGATTGTTCTGTCTTTCGGATGTTTCGATAATGCGCCGGACCTTCCGCTCCAGCTGCCGTTCCATGGTGAAGGCCTTGACGATCGTGATTCCCTGGATCGTTTCCTGCATGGCGCCAAGTACTTTGCTGCTCACTTCGACGGATTCGCGCGTCACGCTACGCAGCCGCTGCGATAGGTAACGGATCGCAAGAATGAGGGGCGGAGCAACGGTGAACACGATCAGCGAGAGAACCCAGTCCTTCGAGACCATCACGACAATCAGCGACGCCAGCGTCAGCAAATCGCGAGCTGTCGATGTGACCGTCAGGTTAAGAACGTCTTTTATGCCCCCGATATTCTGATTGACTTGCGCCGTCAGTTGGGCGGACCTTGCTTCCGCAAAAAAACCGACCGAAAGCTTCATGAGATGCGAATAAAGGCGCCTCTGATAGCGGGCGACGATATTGTTGCCGATCTTAGACAGCGTCACCGCTTGTCCATAGGTCGCGAAACCGCGAACCACGAAGGCCGCAAAGATCCCAAGGCAAATGACAAGGACCATGTCGGCCCGTTTGTTGGCAAAAGCCTCGTTGACAACCGACTCCATAATCCACGCGGTGAAGGCGGTAGACATGGCTGTCGCCACCAGACAGGAGATCGCAAAAGCATATCCGCGGACGTGATCCCTGCCGTTCTCGGCGATCACCCGTTTCAGGACGCTGGCAACGGTGCCCGAATCCAAATGGGTCTTCTTGTTCTTTTTGCCGTTCAATTGGGCTTCCCCGCTCGTCGCACCGACGATGAGTTTTCACATTTGCGGGGTATTAAACGCTTGGCGCATACTTTGCCAACCGCGCAAATACGATTTTGCATGGCCGTTGCACGCGCGCATGAGCTGGACGAGGCCATTCGCCGCCGCCCGCTGGCATCCTGGATGCGTCCGGGCGTGAGTTATTCAATCAATTCGCAGAGGAAGAAGCAAGGGCAGGGAATGGCCGCGAGGCGCCGCCAGTTTTTGGCGCGCTTGCATACATCGTCCAGTACCTCTGAGCACGCTGCCAATACAAAGACACCCGAACCTGGGAGAATGGAGCCGCTGCCGCGGTCCCATTCCCCCAGCATATCTGATGTCGAACCAATCGGCGAAATCTGGTACAAGCCAAACACTGGCTCATCGCCCTTGGCCTAACCTGACTAAGTTGCTGGCAGTGTTATTATACGCGCGGGCAGCCAGGGGCCTTGGATATTATGACGGAATCCGGACGATTGCGGGCTCCGCCGCGCTTGCCGTATCCGTCGATATAATAATAACTGCGGTTCTCGGCGTTAATGTACGGATCGTTCAGGTATCGTGAGGCGGCGGCCACAGCTTCACGCCGGCCGCAGCCTGAACGCTCATAGCGGCGTTCCTCGCGGCGATCGTATCGCCGGTCATCATAGTACCGCCGGTCATCATAGTAACGGCGCTCTATCCGGGGGCTACGATCTCCGAATTCGAATTCGAATCCTTGGGCTGCGGCAGGCGCCGGTTGAATGCCGACCCCGACAAGCACGGTCGATATACCGGCCAACAGCCCGATTAGTTTCGCTCTCATTGTTTTTCTCCAGCAATGGTAATGAGCCAAATTAGCAGACTTAAAATGAACGGCAGCATAACAAGTTCCCCGGCATCCCCGATCGTCGCCCGTGAGGCAAAGATCTGATCGGGGAACTTTGCGGTCCGGCAAAAATGATTCCACGAAGACACGGCGCGCGCTCCGATTCATGACCGGTTTTGAACGGCCTTGCGAGCGAACCGCTTCAAACGTGAACTATTGGCGCTGAAGATTCTATTGGGATGTAAAATGGTGCTGCTAGAGAGATTTGAACTCTCGGCCTCTCCCTTACCAAGGGAGTGCTCTACCCCTGAGCTATAGCAGCGTCAGCCGGCGCGAAAGACCCGCGTCGTCGGCAGCGGCCTATTGCCATAGGTTCACCGGCAGCGCAAGCCGCAAATTCCAAGTTCTTTGCCAACGGGTGGGGAAAACGTCGCTTCCGCTTTCAAGAATCCCGCTTTTTCGGTATGGAGGGCCATGGCGAATGATGACGAACGGCACGATTCCGAAGGTGGGGATACCGGCGAAGGCCGTGGCGACCGGCACCGCAAGGCGATGGAAGCCCGCGAAGCGCAGCGCAAGGCGAAGGCTGCGGCCAAGCTTCGCGAGAATCTGATGCGCCGCAAGACCCAGGCGCGGGCCCGCCGGGCGGGCGAGGAGGATCTGACCCAGGGACTTCCCGCCGCAGAACCGGGACTGCCTGCCGCAAAAACGGACGAATCATCGTAGCTTATGCGCCAGACGGGCTATTCGGGCAGGCCATTTTAGCAATCATTGAAGCAGCGGCGGATTTCGTTTAAGGACGCCTCCTTTCGCGCTCTCAGAAGGAAGAGTTACAACTTATGGATCGCATCAGAATTGTAGGCGGCAACGAACTCAAGGGCACCATTCCGATCTCGGGAGCGAAAAATGCCGCTCTGCCGCTGATGATCGCCTCCCTTCTGACGAGCGACACGCTGACGCTCGAAAACGTGCCGCATCTGGCCGATGTGGAACAGCTGCTGCGCATTCTCGGCAATCATGGGGTCGACGTCGCCGTCAACGGCCGCCGCGAGCGCCAGGAAGAGAGCTATTCGCGCACCATCAATTTCACCTGCCGCACCATCGTCGATACGACCGCTCCTTATGAGCTGGTCTCCAAGATGCGGGCGAGCTTCTGGGTCATCGGGCCGCTGCTTGCCCGCGAAGGCCAGGCGCGTGTTTCGCTGCCGGGCGGCTGCGCGATCGGCACCCGTCCGGTCGATCTCTTCCTCGAAGGCCTGCAGACGCTCGGCGCCACCCTGGAGGTGGACGGCGGTTATGTGAACGCCACGGCCCCCAAGGGCGGCCTGATCGGCGCCACTTACGTCTTTCCGAAAGTGTCGGTCGGCGCGACCCACGTGATGATGATGGCGGCGACGCTTGCGCGCGGCACGACGGTGATCGAAAACGCCGCCCGTGAGCCGGAGGTCGTCGATCTCGCAAAATGCCTGACCGCCATGGGCGCCAGGATTTCCGGCGCCGGCACCCGGACGATCACCATCGAGGGCGTCACGTCGCTCTCCGGCGCCCGCCACCGGGTCCTGCCGGATCGCATCGAAACCGGCACCTATGCCATGGCTGTGGCGATGGCCGGCGGCGACGTCGTGCTCGAGGGCACGGAAGCGTCGTTGCTCGACAACGCCCTCGACACGCTGCGTTTGGCCGGTGCCCACATCACCGAGACCGAGACCGGCCTGCGCGTGGTGCGCAACGGCAACGGCATCCAGCCGGTCGATATCACCACCGAGCCGTTCCCCGGCTTCCCCACCGACCTGCAGGCACAGTTCATGGCGCTGATGACCCGGTCTTCAGGCGTTTCGAACATTACCGAAACGATTTTTGAGAACCGCTTCATGCACGTGCAGGAGCTTGCCCGCCTCGGCGCCAGGATTTCGCTGTCCGGCCAGAAGGCCCGGATTGAAGGCGTGACCCGGCTGAAGGGCGCTCCGGTCATGGCGACCGACCTGCGCGCTTCCGTCTCGCTGGTGATCGCCGGCCTTGCCGCCGAAGGGGAAACCATGGTCAGCCGCGTTTACCACCTGGACCGCGGTTTCGAGCGGCTGGAAGAGAAGCTCACCCGCTGCGGTGCGATGGTCGAGCGCGTCAGCGACTGATCGATTCGAAAGATCGAGATTTTGAAGGACGGTCAGGGCATTGCCCTTGCCGTCTTTTTTTGCATGTCTATGTTTTGCATACGCCCTTCTTAATCCCGCCTCATATTGTTTGATCCGGCACCCCACGGAGATTTTCCCATGACCGATGTTCAAGCCCCCGTCTGGTTCATCACCGGCTGCTCCACCGGCTTCGGCCGCGAACTTGCCAAACTGACCATCGAGCGCGGCTGGCCGACCGTCGTCACCGCCCGCGGCAAGGATCGCGTCGCCGATCTGGCCGAGGGCAGGGACCATGTTTTGGCGCTCGATCTCGACGTGACGGACATGAAGCAGGTTTCTGATGCGGTTTCGGCTGCTGAGCGGAAGTTCGGACGCATCGACGTGCTGGTCAACAACGCCGGCTACGGTTACCAGGCCTCGATCGAGGAGGGCGAGGAGGACGAGATCCGCGCCATGTTCGACGCCAATGTCTTCGGCCTGTTCGCGATGACCCGCGCCGTGCTGCCGGGCATGCGCGCGAAGCGCAAGGGCCATATCCTCAACATCACCTCGATGGCCGGCTTCATGGGCCTTCCGAGTTCCGGCTATTATGCGGCGAGCAAACATGCGGTCGAAGGTTTTTCCGATGCGCTCGCTCATGAAGGCGCGCCGCTTGGCATCAAGGTCACCTGCGTTGAGCCCGGTCCGTTCCGCACCGACTGGGCCGGCCGATCCCTGAAGCAGACGCCGAGCACGATCGCCGATTATTCCGAGACGGCGGCCGCCCGCATGGGCGCGACAGCCGGCTATAGCGGCCGCCAGCCGGGCGATCCGGTGCGCGCCGGCGAGGCGATGATCGCCGCGACCGACGCGGATCAGGCGCCCCGCCACCTGGTTTTGGGCGCCATCGCCTATAATGCCGTCACCCAGAAGCTGAAGGAGCGCCTGGCCCAGATCGAACTCTGGGAGGAAATCAGCCTTTCCGCCGATTTTCCCAGCTGAGGATGGCACGGTGGGGCCAGCCGGCTGGTGAGGGCGGTCATTCGCTCCCGGCGAGTGGTGAACCGTCCTGCAGCCGACCGGACCGCAACCGCTCCGGTCGGCCTTCACTGCGGCGGAAGCAGCGGCCGCAAAGCATCGATCAGTCCGGTCGTGCCGTAACGAATATTGCTGGCGCCCGGTTCGCTATCGATCAGGCCGCCCTTGTTATGGGCATCATAGACCTTAATCAGCAGTCCGGCAGCACTCGCGTTCATGATCCGCTCGAAACGTTCCTTCCATTGCGGACGGGGTATGGTTTGTGCGGAAACGGTCCGACCAACGAGCTGGCCCAGCGCCTCCGCAACGTCGCTGGCACTGTATCGGTCTGGCCCTTCGGCATGGATGACCTCGAGTCCTTTGCCGGTGGCAGGCTGCAACAGAAGGCCGGCGGCAATCGGGCCGAGGTCCGAAGCCGAAATCGTTGGAAACTTCCTGCCGACCGGGTCGTGAAAGGTCGGCAGGATGCCGGATGCGAGGGCGGTCGGGATGACGCGCCCCCATCCTTCCATATGCTCCGCCGATCGCAGCAGCAACGTGTGGCTATCGAGCCGGCCGAGCCTGTCCTCGAATATGCGGAACATGCTGGGCATCCCGATGTCGTCGGCGACGTGAGCGCCGTAGTCGGAAATCGCCAGCACCTGCTTGGTGCGCGCCTGTTCGAGCGCTCCGGCAAGGCTTTCTATCGCCCGCAGCATCTCGTCGGCGGTGTCTTTCGCCTGCGGCGAGGCCGGGAGGATGATCTGTACGGCATCCGCGTCGGCGATCGATCTGGCGAGGGCTTCGGCATCCAGAAGGTCGGCGATTGCGATCTCGCAGCCGATCTCGCTCAGCTGTTCCGCCTTTGCCGGATCGCGCAGGATCGCCCTGACGGGCACGCCCGCCTTGCGCAATGCCAATGATGTTGAATAACCGACCTTTCCGGCCGCTCCGACGATTGCAAGCATGTCCAATTCCTTGAGTTGCGAGGTATAGAGCTAAGGAATAGGGCAGGCCGCATCGCGCAGATTCAGACGGATCTTTGCAGTTTCGGGCGGATTTCGGGTGCCGGACGAGCGATCTCGCTCGGGGTCTGCCCGAGGATACGCTGCATCGTCGAGGCCATGTGGCTCTGGTGAGCGAAGCCGGCGGCCAGGGCGATCTCGCTGGCCGGCATCCTCGTCGTGGCCATCAGGGCCCTTGCGTATTCGATGCGGCGGCGCATCACATATTGATGCACGGACGTTCCGGTGCTGTGGCGAAACAGCGTCTTGAGCCGGGTGACGCTGACGCCCGCGACCGTCGCCAGATCGGCGAGATGGAGTTTCTGGTCCAAGTTCGTCTCGATGAAGTCGATCAGCATTCTGAGCTGGCGCGCGGACATTCTCAGCGCGCCGGAGGCTGCTGGGTATGGACTGCCGTCGGTCGTGGTTTCGATCAGTCGGACGGCCAGCGCGTTTGCCAGAAGATCGATGTAGAGCGGATCGGACGGCATTTCCGCCTCGAGATCCGCCTTGATGGCCCAGCCGATCGCCTCGATACGGGCATCGCGAAGCTGGAGCCGCGGGATGAATTCGATCCTTGCTGTGCCCCTTCCAAGCTCTTCGGCAACCTGTTCCAGAAGCGAGGGGCGAAGGCTCAGCCGCAGGATCTGGCAATCCGCATCGTCCTCCCAGGATCCATCCACGCCCGCCGGAACGAAATCGATATCGCCGGGCTTCTGCAAACGCCGCATCCGCCTGTCGCCGACCGTGCAATCCGCCTGGACGGGCGGACCGAAATGCATGCCCAGTCGATGCAGTTCGCTCCCCCGCGCATGCGAGGACATTCCGCCCGGGATATGCACGAGAGCGGCATCGAGCGCATTCCAGGCTCTTCCCTCACTGGAAAAGAGGATCCGGGGTGACGGTTGCGGCGAGGAAAGTGTCATGGTCGGATGTGCTCGGATCTCAACGTTTGGAACGATGCTACCCCTCATTCGCCTTCGCAACAACGCGCCAATTCGAGCGGAGTAGGGGTCTGCCGTCGGCCGGTTACCGCGGCGATGCCGATCTGCCCTACGGACCGGTGCTGGTGGTCGGAGGCGGCCAATCGGGCGTCCAGATCGCGGAGGAATTGGCCGAATCAGGCCGAACGGTCTTCCTCGCTACCAGCCGCGTCGGACGCTTGCCACGGCGCTACCGGGGTCGTGACATCATGGTCTGGCTTGAGGAAAGTGGGTTTCTGGACGTGCGGCGAGAGGAAGTTCTTCGGCTTGCGGGGCGAATCCCGGCTCGTGGCGTGCTTGGCTCGCTGCACACGATCAGCCTTCAGGCGCTCGGCGCCCAGGGTGTCACGCTTCTTGGGCGATTGACCGGGGTCGAGGATGGCGGTCGCCTCTCGTTCGCCGACGATCTCGAAGCGAATGTCAGCTTTGCGGATCAATCCTCGGACAGCGTCAAACGCCATGTCGACGAATATATATCAGCCGCGCTGGAATAGATGTGCCCGCTGCGCAGCCCGACCCGGCGGAGACGGTCGCGCTGCGTCGGCCGAACCCGCCTGTCTGTTCGCTTGACTTATCCCGGTCCGGAATAAACAGCGTGGTGTGGTGCACAGGCTTCAAGGGTGATTTTAGTTGGGTGAGACTTCCCGGTGTGCTCGACAGCTTGGGGCAACCGGTTCACGAGGACGGCGTGACCGCCCTGCCGGGCCTCTATTTCGCCGGATTGGATTTCGCCTCGACCCGAAAGTCAGGCATCATATTGGCGGTTGCCGAGGAAGCGCCTCGCCTTGTTAATCCCATCGTAGCGCATTCGTAACTACGCATGCCAAGGCGATATCCCCCGATAACCCCGGGGGACGAAATGCGGCCGGATGGCGGTTGCGTTCCTGCTTCTTCAACGGCTTGGCAGATTTTTCGCTCCATCGACATCCCCGCGATGAGGACACCGGGCAATAATGGCCGCGTCATCGGATGGGAACCGGGTTCGCGAACCGGCTGCCTTCACCAAGGTTCGAAAGTGCCCGGTTCTGGTGACGGTCGTCAAAAGCGGCGAGGGGAGGGCTCGGAAATCCTCCCTGAACCGCAAAAGACGATCGGGGCAGGTGGAAACCTACCTCACATCAATACCCCAATGCCCTGCCTGCCCCATTCCCGTCTTTGAACCGTGCCGGCACCATCTGTCGGCTGCGGATAAAGCTGCATGCTGTCTTGTTCGCCGCCGTTGCTTCTTGGCTCGTCACATCCTATCTCAAGTCCCAGGAACATTCGCGTGAACGCGCGCCTCTGGATGGATATTGGAAGCGATGACCGACTTGAAGCTGCTGGCCCTCGACCCGGACGACCTGGGTGTCATTTCCGCCCATATGCAGGATGCGGTCTTCAAGGTGGGTGACGTGCGCTGGTCGCAGCCCGAACGAAACTTCTCGCTCGCGGCCAACCGCTTCGTCTGGGAAAATGCCGGCGAGAAAAAACGTAAAAGTTTCGAACGCCGCCGCTCGGCGATCGTTTTCAAGCGGGTCGAGGCAGTACGCTCGACGGGCGTCAATCGCGGCCGGAACGACGAGGTCCTGTCGCTTTTGGCGATCACCTTCTCGCAGAAGGGCGACGGCCCGGAAGGGACGATCGAACTGGTGCTTTCCGGCAAATCGACGATTGCGCTCGATGTCGAATGCATCGAAGTTGCTCTTGCGGATGTCGGCGGCGCATGGGAAACGGCGTCGAAGCCCCGTCATCCCTGATCTGGCCCCTTTGCCCGAACGGTCTGAGCGGGATAACATCGTTTTTTGAGCTGGAAGGGATATCCGCTTGGCAATCTGGTTGGATCAGGCGTCGCAGGATTTTGAGGCGAAGTTTTCCGCATTTCTCTCGACCAAGCGGGAGGTCTCGGAAGATGTGAATACGGTGGTACGCGCCATCATCGACGATGTGCGCGCCCGCGGCGACCAGGCACTGATCGATTATTCCGCCCGTTTCGACGGTATCGACCTCGCCACGGTCGGAATAAAGGTGACCGAGGCCGAGATCGACGCCGCCTTCGCCGAGACCGACCGGAAGGTCGTCGGCGCCCTGAAGTTCGCCGCCGAGCGTATCGAGCGCCACCATGCCCGCCAGATGCCGAAGGACGACATCTACGAGGACGCGATCGGCGTCGGCTTGGGCTCCCGCTGGACGGCGATCGAGGCGGTCGGCCTCTATGTTCCCGGCGGCACCGCCAGCTATCCGAGCTCGGTGCTGATGAATGCGGTGCCGGCAAAGGTCGCCGGCGTGCCGCGCGTGGTCATGGTCGTGCCTGCAAGCAGCGGCAAGATCAATCCGGCGGTGCTCGCCGCTGCCCGCATCGCCGGCGTCACCGAGATCTACCGCGTTGGCGGCGCCCAGGCCGTGGCAGCGCTCGCCTACGGCACAGAGACGATCGCCCCGGTCGCCAAGATCGTCGGCCCCGGCAATGCCTATGTGGCGGCCGCCAAGCGGCATGTCTTCGGCACGGTCGGCATCGACATGATCGCCGGCCCTTCGGAAGTCCTGGTCATCGCCGACGCTGAGAACGATCCGGACTGGCTGGCCGCCGACCTGCTCGCCCAGGCCGAACACGATGCCGGCGCCCAGTCGATCCTCGTCACCGATGACGCCCGGCTCGGCAAGGCGGTGGAGGCGGCCGTCGAGCGCCAGCTGAAGACCCTGTCTCGTTCGCAGACCGCCGCGGCAAGCTGGCGCGATTTCGGCGCCGTTATCCTGGTGCCGGACCTGCAGGCGGCGCTGCCGCTCGCCAACCGCATTGCCGCCGAGCACCTGGAGCTTGCCGTTGCCGATCCCGACGCGCTGCTGCCGGGCATCCGCAATGCCGGTGCGATCTTCGTCGGCCGCCATACGCCGGAAGTGATCGGCGATTATGTCGGCGGCTCCAATCACGTGCTGCCGACCGCCCGCTCGGCCCGTTTTTCCTCCGGCCTTTCGGTGCTGGATTTCGTCAAGCGCACCTCCATCCTGCGGCTTGGGCCTGATCAGCTCCGCCAGCTCGCGCCGGCGGCGATCACGCTTGCGCATTCCGAAGGGCTCGATGCGCACGCCCGTTCCGTCGCAATCCGCCTGAACGGCCTGCCCCTCGACGACGAGGGCTGACGGATGGGGCGAGGCGACTTCCGGCTCTACGATGTCGTCCTGGACGATTCTATCGGGCGTTCGACGCCCGATGTGGAGCACGAGCGGGCAGTCGCCATCTTTGACCTGGTCGAGGAAAACTCCTTCGAGCCGTTCGGCCATGCCGGCGGGCCCTACAAGCTGAAGCTCTCGCTCGTCGATGCCAAGCTGGTGCTTGGCATCACCACCGACAGGGGCGACGAGGTCGCGACCCATATCCTGTCGCTGACGCCCTTCCGGCGGATCATCAAGGATTACTTCATGATCTGCGAAAGCTATTATGAGGCAATCCGTTCCTCGACCCCAAGCCGCATCGAGGCGATCGACATGGGCCGGCGCGGCGTCCACAACGAAGGCTCGCAGACGTTGATGGACCGGCTGGACGGCAAGATCCGCGTCGATTTCAACACGGCCCGCCGGCTTTTCACGCTGGTCTGCGTGCTTTACTGGCGCGGTTGAGCATGGAAGCAGTGCTCGCGCCGGAGACCAAAACCAAGAGACCGGGCGCCATCCTTTTTATGTGCGGCTTCAACATCATCCGTTCGCCGATGGCGGAGGCCATTGCAAAGCGGCTGCTGCCACCCGATATCTACGTCCAGTCGGCGGGCGTGCGCTCCGGAGAGCGCGATCCCTTCGTGGATGCGGTGCTGGAGGAGGTCGGCCTTTCGATCGGCCATGCAAAGCGGCTGCTGCCACCCGATATCTACGTCCAGTCGGCGGGCGTGCGCTCCGGAGAGCGCGATCCCTTCGTGGATGCGGTGCTGGAGGAGGTCGGCCTTTCGATCGGCCGCCACCAGCCGCGTACGCTCGAAGAGCTCGAGGACGATTTTTTCGACCTGATCGTCACGCTGACGCCGGAAGCCCACCATGCCGCGCTGGAACTGACCCGGGCCAATGCCGTCGACGTGGTCTACTGGCCGACCATGGATCCGACCGCTGCGACCGGCACCCGCGACCAGATGCTCGATGCCTATCGTGAGGTTCGAGACCACCTCTGGCGGCTGATCGACGAGCGGCTTTCCGGCATCAGTCGGCACCCCGCCGAGACCGCCTGAAACGGCCTGCCGGATGTGACTTGAAACGACATTGAGAATAGCGCGCAAGCGAGGTTCACAAAGCGGACACGATTGTGTAGTTTCCGCGCAAATTTCCGGGCGGGCGCGAAAAGCGTTGCCGGCCCAACCCAACACAGGAAGAAAAACTATAGATGGCTAAAGAAGAAGTCCTCGAATTCCCGGGCGTCGTGACCGAACTCCTGCCCAACGCGACGTTCCGCGTGAAGCTCGAAAACGAACACGAGATCATCGCCCATACCGCCGGCCGCATGCGCAAGAACCGCATCCGCGTTCTCGCCGGTGACAAGGTGCTTGTCGAAATGACGCCCTACGACCTGACCAAGGGCCGTATCACCTACCGCTTCAAGTAAAATCCCTTCATTCGCGGCGGGCTCTCATGGCGCTGGAACAAAAGCTGATATTGGCCTCCGGTTCTCCGCGCCGTCTCGACCTCCTCAACCAGGCCGGCATCGCGCCGGCGCGGCTGATGCCGATGGATATCGACGAGACGCCGAAGAAATCCGAACATCCGCGCTCGCTCGCCCGCCGGCTTTCGACGGAAAAGGCCGAAGCGGCGCTCGGCGCCATCCGCAACGATCCGGCCTGGAGGCACAGCTATATCCTGTCGGCCGACACGGTGGTCGCCGTCGGTCGCCGCATTCTCGAAAAGACCGAATATACGGAGCAGGCCTCGTCTGCCCTGCACCTGCTCTCCGGGCGCGGACACTGGGTCTATACCGGCATCTGCCTGATCACCCCCGGCGGCCAGTTCCGCCAGAAGGTGGTGCAGACCAAGGTGCGCTTCAAGCGGCTTTCCACCCGCGAGATCGACAACTATATCGCCTCCGGGCAATGGCGCGGCAAGGCGGGTGCCTACGCGATCCAAGGTATTGCCGGATCGTTCGTGCAGAAGCTGGTCGGCTCCTACACCAACGTCGTCGGCCTGCCGCTTTTCGAGGTGACCGGACTTCTGGCCGGCGAAGGCTTCGACGTGGCCGCGGCCTGGCCGGAAGGCTGATAGAGGCGGGTTCAGACGGTGCAGGCCGATGGAGCAAGCCGAAAGATGCTCCGGCTGCGCCCGTGGGGTGTCATCGGCGCTGGAAGGCTGCCGAATGCGCCATGCCCCCTGTAGAAAGGAGTATTCAGAGATGACATCAGAACCGATCAAGACCGGCGGCAAGGTCGAGCCGCTCAGGAAGACGAGGCCCTGCCCGGAATGCGGCAAGCCGTCCGCCCGCGACCACTATCCCTTCTGCTCCGACCGCTGCCGCACGCTGGACCTGTCGCGCTGGCTGACGGGTTCCTACGCCATTCCGGTCTCGGACGATGAGGCCAAGGCCGACGGCTCGGACGACTGAGCCGGGCAGGTCGTGCCTGTTTTTGTTCAGGAATTGGCGATTTTCGCAAACCTGTCAAAAAAGTGGGTTCTGGCGCTGGACATGGCCGAACAAGATGTTATAACCCCGCTCGCTCCGGGGGACACGACCCCCCGCCGGCCTCGGCCGGAAGGCCTCAGGCCTCGATGCCCGGATAGCTCAGTTGGTAGAGCAGCGGATTGAAAATCCGCGTGTCGGTGGTTCAAATCCGCCTCCGGGCACCATTTTTTTCTTGTCCGACCTGGATACATAGGTAACAGTTCGTTCCTAAGACATGGGTGACAACCTCGTGCCGAAGGGGTTGCTCACGCCGCCCGTTTCGTCGGGGACGGCCCGGCCTGACGCGTTCGAAGGCGATGCCGAGCCTCAGTCACCACACCGACAGCTTGGACAGATTATAGAGCCCGTTTGGGCTCGCGAATGGCAAGCCGTTGTCGCTGCGGGTAACAGTATTGGCCGCCAAGCTTGAACTCGCCTTTGAAGTCGGCGGTAAAGGCGCAGAGCGCATCCACGCCGACAGTTAAGGTTTTTGGAGATTCCAATCGTCGGCATCGACGGTTAAGCCCTATGCATTCACGCGCCATAACTCATATGGCATCCAGCTAGCTTCTTGTGTGTTTTAGGAAAACATAATTTGACAAAAGCTAAGCTAAGCGGCTATCCAATCGGGGTAGCTTCCACATTTTCACCTGCGTTAGATTGGAGTTTCAAGGATGTTTTTACACGATTGGTTGTCACGTCGAAATTGGCGAAAATCAATCTTGTCGGCTCACAAAGGATTGTCGGTCTCTAAACAAAGTCGGTTTGATAAATACACTTCCTTCTCTGAGTATAACGTCTTACATAAAAATACGATTTTATCGCGAACGAAGCTCGGACGCTTCACCTACATTGCAGGAGCTTCAATCTCTAATGCGTCCATCGGCCAATTCTGTTCTATTGGGCCTGAAACAAAAATTGGCGGCTTTGGTCGGCACCCAGTCGATTGGGCGACAACCCATCCGGTATTTTACTCAACCAAGAAACAGGCTGGAGTTAGCTTCGTCGAGACTGACTACTTTGAAGAAGATGCCGAACCGGTAGAGATTGGGAACGATGTTTGGATTGGAGCGAACGTTCTTATTATGGACGGTGTGAGGATCGGAGACGGGGCAATCATCGCCGCGGGAGCAGTTGTAAACCATGACGTTGATCCCTATTCCATTGTTGGGGGCGTGCCGGCGAAGCTCATTCGCCATCGATTTTCCTCGTCAGTCATCGAGCGCTTCCTAAAGCTCAGGTGGTGGGATTGGCCGGAAGCAGAGCTGCGGCGGCGAGCCGCCCAGTTGCGCATGCCGGCAAATGGGGAAAGTCATCCGTTGTTTGAGAACAAGCTCGCGTGACAAATGTTTTGAGATTGCTATTCAATCGCGCTGAGCGAGCGGAGCTTAAGGATCGCATCCGCCGGCGGAAGAATTGGCTCAAGAAGCCGGGAGAAGAGCGTACAGCACTGCTGTCGACACGAGATCTCGAGAACCTCCACTCGGGGCAACGCTGCTTCGTCCTTGGAGCGGGATCATCGATTTCGCGACAGGATCTAAATAAACTGCAGGGTGAGACCGTCATCAGTGTGAGTAACACTTTCGTCCACCCGCTTTTCGAGACCATCAGACCCCGCTACCACGTTTTGCCGCCACTGCTTTCAAGTCATGGTGAGCTGTACTCGACGGAAAAGTTCGTGTCGTGGCTCCGTGAGATGGAACAAAAGACTTCCGACGCTGCAATGGTGCTGCATATCGGTGACCGAAACATGATTGATCAAAATGGACTGTTTCGTAATCGAAGTGTCCACTGGGTTGATTATATCTCGTGGAATGGCAACTTCAATCTCCCTGTTGATCTTTCGCAGATACCGAAAATCTGGTCGGTTTCCGAAACCGCTGTTACGCTGGCAGTTTACTTGGGCTTCAGCGAGATATACTTAATTGGCTTCGACCATGACTGGTTCAATGGCAAGCTCGTATACTTCTTCGACCATACCAAAGAGCACGCGATGAAGCCAGATCAAGCAAACCTCGACTTTGCTGACGCTGAATTCCAGATGCGTAGACACGCGGACATTTTCAGGAAGTATAAATATCTTTATTCCATTAGAAAAAACATCTACAATGCCAATGAAAATCCATCTCATTACATGGACGTGTTCCCGAAAGTTGATTTCGACGAGGTTTTCCTGAGGCAATAGTGGGACTGAAGCGGAATGGCGATAGTGGCGACGAGGCGCAGCGGAGAAACAGTGCGATACGGATTGATCTGAACCCTTCAGACTGGGTAATCATCATGCATACCACGCTCAAAGTGGAGAGTCCTTCAATCCGGGCACAGGAGTGACAGCATCGCATAGCGCCCAAAACTATGCGGGTGTAGCCTGCGAGATGGACGCCATCATGGACATTGCCAAACGACATGGTCTCAAGGTCGTGGAGGATGCGGCACAGGGCGTGATGGCGGCTTATAAAGGCCGGGCGCTAGGCAGCATTGGTAATCTCGGGGCGTACAGCTTTCACGAAACCAAGAATGTAATTTCAGGGGAAGGCGGAGCCCTGCTGGTGAACGACCCCGCTTTGGCGGTGCGCGCTGAAATCATCCGCGAAAAAGGCACGGATCGTGGTCGTTTTTTTCGAGGCGAGGTCGATAAATACACGTGGCAGGAGGTGGGTTCTTCATTCTTGCCGGGTGAGCTGATCGCGGCTTTTCTATGTGCCCAGCTTGAAGAAGCCGAGCGCATCACCAATCACCGTTTGGACATTTGGCAACGTTACCACGCGCTTCTGGAACCGCTTGAGGCCAAGGGATTGCTTCGCCGGCCCATCGTGCCGGATGATTGCCAGCACAATGCCCACATGTACTACGTATTGCTGGCGCCGGAGATTGATCGTCAAAACGTGCTGAATGAGTTGAAGAGGAATGAGATTTTCTCGGTCTTCCATTATGTGCCCTTGCATTCGTCGCCTGCCGGGAAACGGTATGGCCGCACGCAGGGCGGGTTGGAGATGACCACGATGCAGTCGGAGAGGCTTGTGCGTTTGCCGTTGTGGGTTGACCTGACCGCGGAGCAGCAGGAACATGTCGTCAAGGTTTTGAATAATGCCATCGGCTGACCCACCAGGAGGGTCGACGGGAATGAAAATTCTGGTTACCGGCGGAGCCGGCTTTATCGGTTCGGCGGTTGTCCGTCACATCATCCAGAATACCGGCGACTTGGTCGTCAATGTCGATAAGCTGACCTATGCCGGAAACCTCGCAGAGTGGCGGTGACGCGATCAAATCGTCCGACGACGAGCGTCTAGAGCCCAGGGCTAGACCTGTGCGCACTCCACTCGCCGAGGGCTAAGCGCGCCAGCGGATCCAGCCACACCACAGGCCTTACGATAGGCTTCGGCTTCCGAGCGGATATGGCTCAGCTGACCTTCTGCGAAGCGCTTGTCCTCTGGGGTGACCGACCAGGCCGAGGTGATCACGCCGCCCTCTCGACCGGAGCGATTTTTTGGAGAATCTACACCAAGTGCGTCATTGCCGATTGCAGGGTAGGGGATCAGCCACCTTCGCGCAAATGGGCGATAAACACTTCGGCCGGTGTTTTATAGCCGAGGCGTTTGCGCGGTTGCGCATTCAGGTGATGGTCGAGGTCGACGAGCTGTTGCTGTGTGATGTTCGATAGGTCGGTGTTACCGGGCAGGAAGCGGCGGATCCTGCTTGTTGGCGTTTTCCACGGCATCTTTCTGCCAGGGTGAGTTTGGTCGCGGAACCAGCTCCTGGCGCCGATCCCGTCTTCCAAAGCCCGGAAGCCGGCAAATTCGGTACCGCGGTCGAAGGTAAAGCTGCGACGGGCAAAAGATGGCAGGGGCGAGAACGCGTCGATGATCTTGTCCATGATCGGCCGCGAGTGGCGACTGCGGTTCTTGATCAACACCGTGTAACGGCTCTTGCGCTCGACAAGCGAAGTGATGTTGGCCTCGCCAAGTTCGCGTTTGAAGATCAGCAGATCGCCTTCCCAGTGGCCGAACTCGGACCTATCATCAACAAAATCAGGCCGTTGCGAGATCCGGCACTCAAACGGGATGAGCCCGTCACGCGGCTTGCGGGATCCACGCGGCAGGCGTCGGAGACGTCGCGCTGGCTTGCTGTGCAAAGCTGGATCAGGTTGATTTTTAAGGCGTTTTCTTAGCAGTTATATGAAGGCGCCAAGCGATATGGAGCCGCTGTGCGTGCTGTTAAGTGCGGCTTGATATCCCTAGCTACATTAAATTATGAAGAAAATGTGGGACGAGCCCAAGCGGCTGGCCAACCTCGAAAAGCATGGTTTCGATTTTGCTGACGTAAGCGATCTCGATTGGGCGAGCGCCGTCACAGAGGAAGGCAAACCAGATGCTCTTGGCAAAAGACGCTTGAAGGCCATCGGTTACTTTCGCGATGGGACAGCCGCAGCCATTTTTGCGACACTCGGAACTGAAGCAATATCGATTATCAACTTTCGCCCAGCAAGTGAAAAGGAAAGAAGGAAGCTCCCATGGCCACCAAAAATCAAAAAATGAAGAGTTTTGAACCGGGTCGTGGTTACACGAAGGAAGATTGGGATGCTGTCGATTTTCCCGAGCTAACCGCGGAAGAGCTCGACAACATGCGCCCCGCGATGGACGTGCTACCGGCAAAGTTCTTCAAGGCGATGGAGGAGCATCGCAAATCGCGTGGGCGCCCATCGTTGGAGCATCCCAAAAAGCAAATCACTCTCCGATTGGACGAAGATGTAATCGCTAAATTTCGCGCAAGCGGAAAAGGTTGGCAGGGTCGGATAAACGAAGCTTTGCGAAAAGCTTCAGGTGTATAGCCGGCTCATAAAACTAGCGCATTTTTAGCGCAGCGCGGTATTCACTTTAAGTTCCTCAATAGCTTATCGGGTGTGTCAGCGGATTGAAAATCCGCGTGTCGGTGGTTCAAATCCGCCTCCGAGCACCATTATTTCAAAGCTCAATCAAGTCACTATCGCGGTTTGCGATTTGCCTGTCGCGCTCATGTGCTTCCGAGATCTGGCAGAGCTTCAACGAAGACGGCTCTCCGCCGGTGAGCTGATCGACGCAAGTCCTCATCCTCCTCAAGGTCATTGCCGGGACCATTTCTCCCACGTCACCCACGTTGACGAACTCGAAAAGGCTCGCCCTGGCCTCCACCGATTGCAGATCCCTATTTCAACCTTTGAAACAGATGCCCCGCTGCAATAGCCGAGGCTCGGCTTTTGTCTATGATCCAAATCCACCGGAACAAGAAGCATCAAGCGCCGATCCGGGTTGAGGGAGGAGAAACAATGCGCAGGATACTGACATCCATCGGTCTTGCCTTGCTGGCGTTCGCGGGTGTGAACGCAGCGAGCAGTGCCGGGCTGGCGGCGGAATGGCCGAAGGACAAGCCGGTCACTCTGGTTCACGCCTTTTCGGCAGGCAGCGATTATCTGGCGCGGCTGGTGGCCGCGGCGCTGGAAAAGGGCATCGGGCAAACGGTCATTGTCGAAAACAAGCCGGGGGCTGGCGGTGCGATCGGCACGGGCTACGTGGCCCGCCAGAAGCCGGACGGCTATACGCTGGTCACCGCCTATCCGGGACCGGCTGCCAATTTCACCAACACCATGCCCGGGCTGGCCTATAAGCCGCTGCAGGATTTCGAACACATCATCCAGTTTTCCGTGGGCGACATGGTGCTGGTGGCCCGCAAGGATTTTCCGGCCAACAATTTCAGCGAGTTGATCACCTATGTGAAGGAGCACCCCTCGCAGGTGAGCGCCGGCAACAACGGCATCGGCTCCTACGGTCACATGATCGAGACCGCGATCATGGATATGGCCGGGATCGACATCAAGCTTGTCAGTTATAAGGGCAGCCCGCCGATCGTGACCGACATGCTGTCGGCGAGCCTGGATCTCTCCGTGGATTATCTCGGTGATGCCTATATCAAACACATCGAGGCGGGCACTCTAAAGCCGCTCGCGGTGATCTCCGCCAACCGGGTCAAGATACTGCCGAACGTTCCGACCCTGAAGGAGGCGGGGCTCGATCTCGTTGCCGTACCGTGGGGCGGCATCATGGCGCCCAAGGGTACGCCCCCGGCGGTCGTCAAGAAGATCAACGACGTGCTCACGGAATATCTGAAGTCGGACGACGCCATCCGGAAATTCGCCGTTGCGGGCCAGGTCCCGGCGCCGACCACACCCGAGGAGTTCCACAGGATCGTCGTCGATGAAGAAGCGCTGTGGCGGAACATCATCACCAAATACAAGATCCGGAGCGAATAGTCCTTCGGTCTCTCCGAGACCGAGAGCGGCGGCCGGCAGATTGACGAAATCCGGGAGCGCATCCGATGTCGAGTGATACCCTTGTCCGGTCACATCGGCCCGCCGACGCGCCGCTGGTGGATGCACATTTTCACATCTATACGACGGACCTGCCGCTGGCGCCTGACGCCTGGCACCGACCGCCGGAAGATGCAGGCACCGAGCGGCTGATCAAGCTGCTCGACGACCATGGCATCTCGCTCGGGGTGGTGGCTGCCGCCAGCTTGCATGGCGAATACAACGACTACGTTCGTGATGCTTTGCGCAGATATCGCCGCCTGCGGGCAACGGCAATCGTCTCTCCGTCCATCGGCATCTACGAGCTGGAGCGGATGCGCGACGACGGCTTCGTCGGCATCCGGCTGATGTGGAGAACGCTTGCGGAGGCGCCGGATATCACCTCGCCGGACTATCGCCGGCTGCTGCGGCGGGTCGCCGATCTCGGCTGGCACGTGCACCTGATCGAACGGGCGGATCGACTGCCGCGGATGATAGAGGAGATCGAGGCAGCGGGCGCGCGCGTGGTGATCGATCATATGGGCATGCCGGAGGCGGGCAAGGGTGTGGACGATCCCGGATTTCGCCTCGTCCTCAACGCGATCGATCGTGGCAATACCTGGGTCAAGCTTTCGGCGGGTTATCGGTTCAAGCCGCCCTCGGCCGCCGTGGATTGCGCGCGGGAGCTGGTGAAGCGGACGGGCGGGGAGCGGCTGGTCTGGGCGAGCGACTGGCCCTTTGCCGCCTACGAAAACAACGTGACCTACGGAGAGACCGTGGCGGCGCTTTCCGAATGGGTGCCTGACCCGGTCATGCGGCGACGCATCGGCGGTCGAAATGCCCTCGAACTCTACTTCATGTAAAAGCTGGAACCGGAAATGGATGCACTCGCGGAATTGACTGCCAAGGCCGAAATCCTGTCCCTCGTCACCGAGTACTGGAACGATGTCGACACCAATTGGGGTGCCGGTGCACATATGATGTTCACCGAGGATGGCGTGTTCGGGTCAGGCCCTTCCGCTTTTGTCGGCCGGGAGCAGATAAAGGCGTTTTACGACTGGCGCCGCAGCCGGGGCGAACGTGTTGCGCGCCATCTGATCAACAACCCGATCGTTTCGATCGAGAGCCGAGATCGGGCGACGATCCGATATATCATGACCATCTATGCGGTCGATGGCTTGCCGGTCCTGCCCATCAACGGGCCAAACAGCATTTCGGACGTTCTCGAAGTTGTCGTGCGCGATTGGCCGGATGGTTGGAAGATCCAGTCGAAGGTGTTTACCCATTTGTTCAAGGGGCAGGAGCCGACGACGACGATGCCGGCAGATCTGCGGGAGGCCCTGCTGCCGGAGGGCAGCTCGCAGGCTCAGAGCTAATTTCCATATCGTACCGATCGAATGCCGTTGAGGAGGAAAACAGCATGGCCATCGCAACGCGACAGCACCGCCCGCTCAGTCGCCGAAATGTCACTTTCGCCGCCATTTTCGTAGGTTTCAGCGTGGCTGTCGGCATCTACGCTTATGAAACGTTGAAGATCGGTACGGCGGCCGAGATGGGGGCCGGGTTCTTTCCCGTCATGCTCTCGATCGTGCTCGGGTTCCTGTCCCTGGCCGTGGCTTTCACGCCGATCCCCGCAGGCGCCCAGCCGTTGCGGTTCGCCCCGGTCAAGGCGTCCATTCTGATCATGGGGTCCCCCCTGGTCTTTGCAGCGTCCATCCAGTCGCTGGGTCTGGTGGCCGCAGTGGCGTTGACGATCTTCTTTTCCAGTTTTGCCAGCCGGTTTGCCACCCTGCGCCAATCCCTTCTGCTGTCCGTCGGTTTCACCGTCTTTTGCGTGGCGGTGTTCCATTATCTCCTGAACCTGCCAATCGCCCTCTGGGGCGACCTGATCACGGGTTAGAAACGCCATGGATATCTTTGCCAATCTCGCGCTCGGCTTCGGGGCGGTTCTTGAGCCTTCCAATCTGATGTTCTGCTTCATCGGCTGCCTGCTCGGCACGGCCGTCGGTGTGCTGCCGGGCATCGGTCCACTCGGTACGATCGCCATCCTGCTGCCGGTGACGTTCGGCTTTGCGCCGGAGGCCTCGATGATCATGCTGGCCGGCATCTATTACGGCGCCCAATATGGCGGTTCCACCACCGCGATCCTCATCAACCTGCCTGGCGAGGCGACATCGGCGGTGACCGCCATCGACGGTTACCAGATGGCGCGCCAGGGCAGGGCAGGGGCAGCGCTCGCCATCGCCGCGCTCGGCTCGTTCTTCGCCGGCTGCGTCGCGACGCTCGTTATCGCGCTGTTTGCGCTGCCGCTGACCTCGCTTGCTCTCAGCTTCGGTCCCTCGGACTATTTTGCGCTAATGGTGCTGGGGGTCGTGGCCTCGATCGCGCTGGCGCACGGTTCGGTACTGAAGGGACTTGTCATGATCGTGCTGGGCCTGCTGCTCGGCTGCGTCGGGACCGATGTCTATACCGGCAGCATGCGCCTGACGCTCGGCACGCTTGACCTTGCGGATGGCATTCCGATTATCGCCTTCGGTTCCGGCGTCTATGCGATCGCCGAAATCCTGCGTGGTCTCGAGGATGAAAAGGAGCAGGAGCGGGATGTGCTGACCACGCGCGTCACCGGCCTCATGCCCACCTGGGCGGATATCAAGGAGTCAGCCTGGCCTATCCTGCGGGGGACGGGGCTCGGTTGCATTCTCGGAATCCTGCCGGGTGGTGGCGCGATGCTGTCGTCCTTCACGTCTTATGCGCTGGAAAAGAAGATTTCCCGCCATCCCGAACTGTTCGGCCACGGCGCGATCGCCGGTGTTGCCGGTCCGGAATCGGCCAACAATGCCGGCGCCCAGAGCTCCTTCATCCCGATGCTGACGCTCGGTATCCCCTCGAACGCGATCATGGCGCTGATGATCGGCGCGCTGATGCTGCAAGGCGTGGCGCCGGGCCCCAATCTCGTCAATGAGAAGCCGGTTCTGTTCTGGGGTGTGATCGTCTCGATGTGGATCGGTAATCTGATGCTGGTGATCCTCAACCTGCCGCTTGTCGGGCTGTGGGTAAAGCTGCTCTCGGTGCGCAACCATTACCTTTTCCCGGCGATCATCGGTTTCTCGGCGATTGGCGTCTACAGTGTCGGCAACAATCCGTTCGATCTGGTCGTGATGGCGATTTTCGGAGTGGTCGGCTACGGCCTTACCAAGCTCGATTGCGAACCCGCGCCCCTGCTGCTGGGCTTTGTGCTTGGACCGTTGCTGGAAGAATACCTGCGGCGTGCCATGCTGCTGGCGGACGGCAATCCGCTGGTGTTTTTCCAGCGGCCGCTCACCGCCGGCCTGCTGTTTGTCGCGGCAGTGACACTCTTTGCGGTGCTGTTTCCGGCGATCCGCAACCGCCGCAGGGTCGTTTTTGCAGAAGAGGATTGAGAGCTTCTCCATCGTTGCCGGGCGGATTTTACCACGTGTTATGGCGCGATCGTGTTTCATGTCGTGAAATCGCCGCGCGGCGAAGGTGGACCCCTCGACCGTCCGGGTTGTAACTCATCGAAATCCGGCAAACAGCCGGACGGCGTTTCCCGCCCATCGACCAACCCCGATATTCACAGGTGAAACTTGCAATATCTGCTGAGTTTCCATTTTTTCCGGCTGTGCTGATGAGCGCTGACAAGGTCGGACGCTACAACCCTCTGCTTACCCTGAAGGACCCGCATTACCGCCGTTTCGCCATCGGGAGCATCATCTCCGTCCTCGGCATGTGGATGCAGAAGATCGGCGTCGCATGGCTGGCATGGGAGCTCAGCAAGTCGCCATTCTGGCTCGGGTTGATTGCCGCCGCCGACATGCTGCCGTCGATCTTCCTCAGCAGCTTTGCCGGCTCGCTCGCCGACGCGCATGACAAGATCAAGGTACTGCGTTCGGCCCAATCGGTCGCCATCCTGCAGTCCGTGGCGCTGGCCCTGCTCTCGTGGCTGGGGCTCACCACCGTCGAAGTGCTGCTCGGGCTCACCCTGATCCTTGGAATTTCCAGCAGTCTCGAACAGCCGGCGCGGTTATCGCTCATTCGGGAAATCGTGCCTGCGGACTATCTGCATGCGGCAGTGGCGGTCAATGCACTGAGTTTCAACCTCGCCCGGTTCGTTGGCCCGATCATCGCCGGGCTGTTGATCAGTAAAGTCAATGTCGGCGTAACCTTTGCGGCGAGTGCCGCGGCAATCGCCTTCTTCTCTTATGCACTGGCTATGATCCGGGTCCAGAAGGGTATCGATCGACCCTCGGACGGCGTTCAGCGATCGGGCACCGCCGATGGCTTTCGTTATGTGCTTCGCCACAAAAGCCTTCTGGTGACGTTGGGGCTGCTGGGGATGACAGGGATCAGCGTCAACGGGATCTTGCAGATGCTTCCGGCCATCTCCGACGCCCTGTTCGCAAAAGGCATAGACGGGTTCGTGGGACTGATGGCGGCTTCCGCCTTCGGATCGGTGGTCTCGGGCACGATAACCCTGCTGCGACCGCCGAGTGCGAGGGGCCTGCTCGGTATCGCGTTTGCCGCGATTTGCGCCACCGCCGCTCTTGCCGTGCTCGCATTGACGCCGAACTTTCACCTCGCGCTGATTGCGATCTTCTGCATGTCGTTCGCCAACATGTATGCGGGGATCGCCGGACAAGCCTTGCTGCAGCTGGAGAGTGAGCCCGGCAAGCTCGGCCGTGTGATGGGGATCTACAGCATGATCATCCGTGGCGGTCCCGCGGTCGGTAGTTTCGTCATCGGAACCGCGGCGACGTTTGTCGGCATGGTCATTCCCATCGTCGGCGTCGCGGCGCTTGCCGCCTGTTATTCCGGCGCCATCGCGCTGGCCTTCCGCCGGCAGCAATCGTGACCGTTTTCATTTCATCTGCTGAAATGAAAAAAAGAAGCCTCTGGCCTCATCGCCCGGCGGGGACTACCGTTTGCTTAGGCATTGGTTGGGAGACTGGTGCAGAGGGAATTCTGGGAGGAGTTCTGGATGCTGGATAGCGAGCTTAAGGAGAGACCGGCCAGATCTCCGCAGCTGCCGAAATATAACGATCTTCATTGCAGGGCTAACTCATTGCGTGGCAGCGTCGACGAACACAAGGCGTCCTATGCCCCAGTCGAATCCGCCCGCCGGGTTCTGCTGCTGCTTCAGGCGCTCAATGCCCAGCGTATCGCCACCATCGGTTCGCTGCATCAGGTAACGGGCCTTTCCAAGTCGACGATCGTCAGAATGCTCGAAACCTTGATCAGCGAAGGTTACGTCGTCCGCGACAATTTCGTCGGCGGCTATAGCGTCACCTCCAAGGTCGTCTCGCTTGCTTCCGGGTTCAGCGGCGCGCCGTTGCTGATCGAGGCGGCACGGTCGCGGGCGGTGGCGTTGACCAACGATATCAAGTGGCCCGTGAGCCTCGGAACGCTGCGCGACGGCCACATCCTGGTCAGTTTCACCACGGCGCCGATCAGTCCCTGGTCCTATCCGTTTCCCGTGCTGCACCGGTTCCTGGATCTGGAACTGACCGCGATGGGGCAGTGTTACCTGGCGTTCTGCGATGACGAGGAGCGTGCGCTGCTTTTGAACGCACTGACCCAGCAGCGCCGCGGGCAGGGCAAGCCGTTCGATGCCGCGCGGGTGCTGAGGGACCTCAGGGCAACCCGCAAGCGCGGTTATGCCCGTGTCGGCGGACCGCGGCGGGTTTTCGATTTCGTGGCTGTCCCGATCCTCGACGGTCAGCGTTGCTCTGCCTGCATGGGGGTCGGCTTCTATCGTACCGCGGTTCCGTCCGATCGCATCGTGGAGAGCGTAATCCAGCCCATGCTCGAGACCGCATCCGCCATAAAAGTGGATATGCGCAACCTCAATAGCGCCGGCTACTGAGCCACAATCAACACTGATCCGCTGGGCGTGCTCGATCGGGGCAGGCCTCGCTGTGTCCAATCGTGACCAACCCAAAGAGGGATCCAATGAAGCGTAAGGTTGTGCTGACATGTGCCGTCACGGGCGGCAGTGCTTTATCCAGGAACAGCCAATATGTACCGATTACGCCCGAGCAGATCGCCAATGAGGCGATTGCAGCCGCAAGGGCCGGTGCTGCCTCGGTGCATATCCACGTCCGCGATCCGCAGACAGGCGCCCCCTCCATGAAGTTCGAACTTTATGAGGAAGTAATGCAGCGTATCCGCCACTCCGGAGTGGACGTGATCGTCAATCTGACAGCCGGTCCGGGCGCTGGCTATGCGCCGACACTGGACGAGACTGCCGTGCCGCCTGTCCTGTCTCCGACCGTTCGCACCGACCATGTCTCGCGCCTGCGCCCCGATATCTGCACGCTGGATGTGGCGACCATGAATTTCGGCGATCGGGCGATCGTCAACACGCCGCCGCATCTGATCGCCATGGCGAAATCCATCCAGGCGGCCGGTGTGAAGCCGGAGCTTGAAGTTTTCGATATTGGCCATGTGGGCGTCGCGGTGCGGCTGCTCGAAGCCGGGCACCTGCCGCAACCGCCATTCTTCCAGTTCTGCCTCGGGATTCCGGGCGGCGCTCCGGCGACGACCGAGGCGATGCTTCTGATGCGCTCGCTGATACCGCCGGCCGCCATCTGGTCTGCCTTCGGCATTTCCCGTTTTCAGATGCCCATGGTCGCTCAGTCGGTCATCCTCGGCGGCCATTGCCGCGTCGGGTTGGAAGACAATCTTTACCTGGAACACGGTGTTCTGTCCGAAGGCAGTGCGCCGCTGGTCAAACGCGCGGTGGAGATCATCAGGGCCCTCGGGGCCGAGCCCGCGACGCCGGCGGAAGCCCGCGAGATCCTGTCGCTCGAAGCGGCAAGGATGGCCGCCTGATGGATGGTCTCGACCCGGTTTCCGAGGCCGCCTTCGATCCTGCCGCGGCAGGTTGGACGAAGCGCCGGTCCAACCCTTTCTCCGATGTGGTCGGGCCGTTCTGGCAGAAGCAGGAGGATGGCCAGATCCTCTTCGGACTACTCTGCACGCCGCAGACGCTGAACAATGCGCGCGTGATGCATGGAGGCGCGCTCGCGACCTTCTGCGATCAGGCATTGGGCGGCACGCTCCATGAAACCTTGTCGCGCGGTCGAGACCCCGATGCACCGCCGGTGCGGTCCGTCACGGTTCAGCTCAACGTGCAGTTCCTCGCGGCCGTGCGGCCGTTCGATTTCGTGATCGCCCGCTGTCGCGTCACCCGAAAAACGCGCACGCTGGTGTTCCTGGACGGGCTTGTGGAAGTGGGCAACGAGGCTGTCGCATCGCTGCAGGCGGTGTTCAAGCTGGTCAAGCCGGTCGGCTGAACAGGTCCGCCGGATTGTATTTCAGTCATTGAAATGTCCCCACGCCGACCCTCGCCGAATGCCGCCAAACGCCGCAGAGTCACAGAAACAAAGCGGCCTCAGGGAGGAAAAATATGCCACGGACGGAGTTTACGGCGCGGTTCAGGGCGTCTCGGCAACTGCTCGGCACATTCGTCAAGACACCCACCAGCCATGCCTCGGAAATCTTGGGCGGCGCGGGGTTCGATTTCGTGGTCATTGACGAAGAGCACGCGCCGATCGATCGTTTCGCGACCGACCAGATCCTGCTGGGATGCCGGGCGAACGATATCGCCGGCCTCGTCCGGGTGCCCTCGTCGGCCCCGAGCGCCATCCAGTCGGTGCTCGATTGCGGCGCCAGCGGTGTGCTGGTCCCGCATGTAGCCTCAGTCGAGATCGCCCGCGTCGCGGTGGCCGCCAGCCGATATCGCGGCGGAGCCCGCGGTTTTTCCAATTCGCCGCGGGCCGGCGGTTATGGCACGACCGGCATGTGGGCGCATATCGAGGCGCAGGATCGCGATATCGCCGTGCTGGCGATGATCGAGGATCGCGAAGCGATCGACGTCATCGAGGCCATCGTGGCCGTCGACGGGCTCGACGGGATCTTCATCGGCCGCGGTGACCTGACGGTTTCGCTCGGCGCCAAGTCGGCGAGCGAGCCGGTGGTCAAGGATGCTGTTGCGCGCATCATGGCCGCCGCCCGCAATGCCGGCAAACCCATCTGCATCATGGTCGGCTCGGTGGATGAGGTCGCGCCGTTCCGGGCGGACGGCGCAAGCGCCTTCATCGTTTCCTCCGATCAGGCCCTTTTGCGCGCCAGCGCCAACCGGATCCGCGCCGAATTCAGCGCGGCCGTCAACTGAAACGATCACGTCAGGAATTGGACATGTACGCAGCAAATGACCCACGGGCGGCGCTCAATACTGCAACGGCCCGCAGCAATCCCGCTCCCGCCGCCTATAAGGGCGCGGAATATGCCCGTTTCTATGATGCCCCGCCGCAGGAGGTGACGGGCGGCAGCGAGACCTATTATGCGCGGGGCCAGAACCTTGTGGTCGCGCACACCAGGGGCAAAGCCGGCCTCGTGCTTTCCAGGACCGACCAGGTCGACGAATATGTGGTTCTGCTTCCCAACAAGGATACGCCGGTCGAGGTCCGCTGGAACGGTCAGAGCATTGTGGTTGGCGGCTATTGTCTCGTCGTCGTTCCGCCCGGAGACAGCGAGGTGCATCTGAAAGGCGACGGCGAGGTGATCCGGCTGATCACCACCCGCGCCGACGATCTCGTCGCCAAATGCTCGAACGCGGACTCCTATCTGAGCCCAGACCCGAACGTCCCGCCGTTCGAGCCCTGGCCCGACCCGGTCGGCGGCCACAAGCTGCGTCAATACAGCCTTGACGTACCGCCGGAACCCGGCCGCTTCGGCATCATCTTCCGCTGCTCGACGATCATGGTGAACTTCCTGCCCGGCAGTGGGCCGCGCGACATCACCAGGATGTCGCCGCACTTCCACGACGATTTCGAACAGTATTCGCTCTGCGTCGCGGGCGCCTACATCCATTACCTGCGCTGGCCCTGGATCAGCGATCTCAATGCCTGGAGGCCGGACGACGCGGAGCTTTGCGCAGCGCCCTCCGTCGCCGTCATTCCGCCCCCGGCCATCCACACGTCCCGGTCGATGGACCCGGTGAAGAACGTCCTGGTCGACATCTTCAGCCCGCCGCGCGCCGATTTTTCCGCCAAACCCGGCTGGGTGCTGAATGCCAACGAATATCCCGCGCCAGGCAACACCGCACGCTGATCCGATTATCAGCCCTTAAGGGAGTACTTTGCATGACCGAAGCGTCCGCCGCCACCACCGACAGAAACGCCGAAATCGCTGATCTTCTTGTCGGCGCTGTCGATCTCCACTGCCATAGCGGGCCAGCGGTCTTCCCGCGGCTGCTGGATCACTACGAAGCCATGGTCGAGGCGTCCGCAGCCGGCTTTTCCGCCCTGGTCTACAAGGATCATTTCTACCCTGGCATGGCGCATGCCAAGCTGCTTGAGACGCTCTATCCGGATGCGGGCGTGCGCCTCTATTCCGGTGTCGCGCTCAACAATGCGAGCGGCGGTATCAATCCGCATGCGGTCGATCACGCGGTCAAACTCGGCGGCAAGATCGTCTGGATGCCGACATTCGCGGCGGCGAACCATATCGACAAGAGCGCCAACGAGACCAAAAATTATCCAAAGAGCGCCGACCCGATGCTGCCGCCCATTCCGCTGAGCGTGCTTGACGAGAACGGCAAGCTTACCAAGGAAACCAATGAAGTTCTCGACGTGATCGCTGCCGGCGACATCATTCTCTCGAGCGGGCATCTCTCGGTGGACGAGCTGAAAGTGCTCTATCCGGAAGCCAAGCGGCGTGGGGTGAAGAAGATGATGATCAATCATCCCACCTATGTCATCGGCTGCTCGGACGACGATATCCGGGAACTGAGCCGGCTTGGCGTCTATATGGAACATTCCATCTGCATGTTCATCCCCAACGAGCGCGGTCCAGCCCGGTGGGACGCTGCTGAATTGCGCCGCCTCGTGGATCTGGCGGGCGTGGAGATGACGATATTCGGCTCCGACCTCGGCCTCGTGAAGATGCCGCGTCCGGTCGAAGGATACCGCGCCATCGTCAACGACCTGCTCGACCTGCAGGTGCCCAGGTCCGATATTCGCAAACTGGTGGGCGGCAATGCGGTGGAGCTGCTTTGAAAGGCACTTACCCATGAAGCACGTGCTGCAAGCGATCAGCAAACTGTAAACGTGCCTACCCAAAATGGCGGATGACCCCTACCAATATTAGGGGGCTTGTCACGGAGAACGGATAGGATGAATGGCCAAGGGATCCCTTGTATTATAGGTCAACTGGCCATGGGATCAGCCGCTCCCATTTCCAGGAAACGGCACATTGCCGCCGCTGCCCTGAAAAGGGCAGGCAGATGTCTTTTGACCATGGTCGAGCTGTCGGAAGGGACGGTTGCACTATCGGGGAAACCGGACGTCTCGGATCAACACGACGGTTCTCCAACCCGAGAAAATGTAAAGGCTCGGCTTCAGTGCAACGCGTCAGGCCTCGTTTTTTAACGCTGTTTTGACGCTGCTTTGACAGCGGCGCGCTAGGGCAATCCTACGGTTTCCTGGGATGCTCTTCATGCTTCAATTCGTTGATGGCCACAACGCTGGCATGCATTACCGAAGCACAAGTGCGCCTGTCGCGCTCTTGTCAAGGGACGCTTTTGTGTCAGACTGCCTGTCGGACGGGCGGCCTGGGTTCGATGATATCATCGAAAGGGGCACAACACGAGTTGGACCGATGGATCGCATGGATGAAAAACATGCAGTGTTCCGGATGTACCTGCTTGGCCCATTCAGCCTTGTCGATAACAAGGGGAAATCTGCCACACCCAGGTCCCAGAAGGCCCAGGCAATCCTTGCAATGCTTGCTCTGTCTGCGCGAGGATCCCGCTCTCGGGTTTGGCTGAGAGACAAATTGTGGAGCGACCGCTCCGAGGATCAGGCGGCTGCCAGCCTAAGACAGGCCCTGCTGGATATTCACAAAGCCCTGGGTTCGTGTCGCGATCTCATCATCGCCGACAAGAACACGGTGTGGCTGGATATGGACAGCATCGCGCTCGACACCGATGAAATGCTCCGCAGCGAGCGCCTTGCGGATCAGATCACCGATGAACTGCTCGAAGGCATGGATATCCGCGATCCTGAATTCGAAGACTGGCTGACCGTCGAGAGGCAGAACTGGTACCGACGCATCGAAGAAGGGCGCGTCGACGACGTGTTCGAGCCTCGCCAGCAGCCCCGCCGCGACGTCAGCACGCTATCGGCACTGCTGCCTTTGACAGGCTTGCCCGACCAGCGCCCGACCGATATTCCCCCGGCCACTGCAGGCAATGATCCGGACAAGCCGCCGTCCCCGGACAATATCCAGTGGACCATCGCTCTCCAGCCGCCGATTGTCGTTGGCGCCGGAGATGGCGGACAGATCGCGGCTTTGCAGTTTCAGAACCTGCTCGCCAAGGCGATCTTCGATGGATTGGGGCTCGGCATTACCGATCTCTCCTTCGATCCGCACCTTGGCCAACCGGATCGAAAGATGGGCCTGCCACTGTGTCTTCAACTGCGGCTGACGTACGATGGCAGTCAGGTGTTGGTAGAGCTGGCGATCAAGCATCTGCTGGACAACAGGATCATATGGCTTGGCAGCCGTATGATCGGACGCACCCAGATGGAGCGGTCCGAATACGGGATCGCCGCGGCTCTGATCAGCCAGGCGGTCGACCAGCTGTCGCTGTTTCAGGAGCTGAGCGCCGGCGACGGTCGCCTCGGCCGCGATGGTCTCTTCATCGATGCGGTCAACGCGATTTTTCGGCTTTCGAGAGGCGATCTCGAAAAAGCGGAAAGGCAGCTGCAGGAGCAGATTCAATACCAGCCGCGAGCCTCTGCCTTCGCCTGGCTGTCCTTCATCCGCACATTCCAGGTCGGCCAGCGCTTCAGCGCGCTGGATGCCCATCTGATCGAAGAGGCCCAGGCCTATGCGCGAAAGGCCCTTGAACTCGATCCGAATAATTCCGTCTCCCTGGCGCTGGTCGGACACGTTCATTCGTTCCTGTTTCGGGAATACGACTACGCGGCCGGTCTGTTCGAGAAGTCGATCCGCCTGAACCCGGCCTTGCCGCTGGGATGGGATCTCTATGCCATGCTGCACTGCTATGCGGGGCAGCCGGAGAAGGCCAGTGCAATGGCGCGGTGGGTTCAGGAGCTCGGCGTCTACAGTGCCCATAAATATTACTTCGATACCACGAAATGCATCAGTGCCGGGCTGGCAGGTGACCATGTGGCAGCGATCGCGGCAGGCGAGGATGCGCTGCATTCCCGGCCGAACTTCAATAGCCTGTTGCGCTATCTCGCCTCCAGCCATGCTCACGCGGGCAATTTGGAGGCGGCGCACCAATATGTGGAACGGCTTGATAAGGTTGAAAACGGGTTTTCCATAACCTCGTTTCGCGGCACGGGCTATCCATTGCTCAGTACCGGCGGCGGAAAGCTGCTGCTCGACGGCTTGATCAAGGCCGGCGCCAGAATTCGCTAAGGCAACATTACCGATGATCCGATTTGAGTGGGGCTGGGGCATGGTAGGGGAAGCAACTTTCGAGGCGCAATCAAAGATTGTTCAGTTTATGAATTCCTATAAATTTAGAGTTGAACCCGACACGGTGCTCCCTTGCGAGCCGAGGCCCGTCGAGGCCCCCATTCCGGAGGCGCTAGCACCGCCGCCCGCTGCGCCGGCTCCTTTGCCTGAGGAAGGTCCCCCCATAGACGAACCGCCGTTGATGATGGCGACAATGGCAGCTGCCTCCGTCCTCAACAAGAGCGTTGCGAACAAGTCGGTCCTCAACAAGGCCGCGCTGAACAAGAACAAAAATAAAAACAAAAATAAGAACAAAAACAAGTCGACGATGGACGGCGCAAGCCTCGGCGTATCGCAGCTCATTCCGGCGTTTGAATTGCGCCGCTTGCACCAGCAGCCGTCGCGCAACGCGTTCACGGCCGCGCGGCGCTTTACCTGGGAAATGCTCGACATCCTGCCGCCGCCCGGCCCGGACTACACCCGGCTGGAAGCAGCGGTACTACTTTCCATGCAGCGGCGCGATCGTGAGCGGGCGAGGCGATTGCCCGACATCCAAGCTGAGGCGACAATTTCCGTGTCGGAATTCACCCGCGCCTTGCATATCGAGGACATCGGCGGGTTCGAACAGACCGAGGGATTGTTTCAGGCGATCCTGACCGCCTGCGAATATGTCGGGCTTCTCTACAAAAGCCAGTTCAACAGGCTTCGGCCGAACCAGTTCGAATCCCTGTTGCGGCCGCTTCTGCCCGTGCCGGTGCACGAGTCCTATCCCAGCAACCATGCCTTCCAGTGCTTTTCGATCGTATTCGCTTTCTCGACGATCCTGCCGGAACATCCCGCGACGGACGACCTCGCCCGTATCGCGCAGAACGTCGCTGAAAATCGCGAATGGGCCGGATTGCATTATCCGAGCGATACGCAAGCTGGCCGGGATCTGGCGCGTCGCTTCGCCCCATACCTTCATGATGCGTTCGGGTCGCTTTTCCAGGCGGTCCACGACGAATGGGTTTGAGGCCGGTTTTTATTCTTTGGGGAGAACGAAGGTCATGACGTCCGCCGACATGGAAGCGCTGCAAGCTGTACCGATGGACTACTACTATCTCTGGCATCTGACGGCCTTGGGCGTCATCGACGCCGATTACGGTTCGCCGCCGATCGTACCGCCGTCCGAAAACGAGACCGCCGCATCCCCAGTCCCTGACCCGGAGATCGCGGGAAGTGTCTGGGATACGATTGCGGCTGCCGGTCCTATCCATCCCGCCCGCGTCGCGCTGATCGATGTCGGAATAGCGCCCGATCATCCGAATTTGGCGACGCGGCTTGACCGGGAAGCCTCGATCGACCTCACGACCCATCGTTACGGCTCGCGCGTCGCCGAAATCCTCGACGCAACCACTTCCTTCGATCGTGAAGAAAAGCAGGCGTTCTTCGCCGGGCTTGATATCACCCCGCTCGGAAATCTCGGCCTGTCCAACGATGATCGGGAATATCTCGACGATATCGTCGCGGAATATGCAGCCTCGCAGGGCGTCGTCCGCCGGCTGTTCCAGCCGGAGTCGCTTTTTGCTTCCCATGGCACCTGCTGCGCCGGGCTGATCGTCGGCGAACCGGCCGTGGCGACGCAGGACGAGGTCCCGCCCGCTCTCCCCGAAGGCATATTCTACGGTGACGGCGGCACGCCATGCCCGAGCGCCAATCGCAATGTTCTTCCCTATTTCGGTGTCGATCCCTTGTCGCGGGTGATCTCGATCAGGACGTCGTTCGAGGACGATGTCCTGCAGTTCATCGCCGCGTTTCTCTACGCGTACCATCAGCGCGTCGACGTCATCGTCATGCCACGCGGCTTACCGGACCCGAAACGCAGCCGGGTCATTCCGAAGAACGAATTGAAGGCCGATCTCGAACGCTGGAAAAATCAGGTCGCTGCCGATCTGTTCGCCCGTATTTCGCTGGCCGAACATGGTGGTGCCGAGCTGGAGCCCAAAGCTGCGCAAAAGGGATCAAACCCTGATCGGGCGTGGCACATCCTCAAGAGGCTCATCGTCGCCATCAGCCACCATATCCCGATCGTTTGCGCGGCGGGAAACAGCGGTGAAAGCCAGTTGATCTATCCGGCCAGTCTGGCTGCCGATGACAACGGGGTCATCGCAGTCGGTGCGGTGACGGTCGAGGGCTACCGCTCAGGATACAGCAATTACGGCGAGGGGCTTACGGTCGTCTCGCCATCCGATGACGGCGAAGTTTTCAATCGTCATCAGTTGCGTATCGATCGTCTCTCTCCTTTCGCCGCGCAGCATGACTATCAGGCATTCGGACTGCGGGAATATCAGTATTCGCACTTCTCGTTGCTGACGACCGATCTTGCCGGCGCATTCGGCTACAACCGGGGGGCCGATCCATGGTCGTCGATTGTGCCATTCGGAGCCAATCCCGGTATTGGCGGAGGCTATTACACGACGTTCGGCGGCACGTCCGGAGCTTCCGCACAGGTGGGGGGCATCTGCGCCTTGATCCAGCGGGCACATAAGAGCCAGAATGATGGCGATGCGCGGCTCTCAGGCCCCGCAGTCAAGTCGATCCTTCAGGCCACTTCCCGCCTGGATGCGACCGTAGCGCCCGGAATGCGCGCTCTTACTCCCGATTGCATGAACGCCGATGGCGAAGATACTCTCGAGATGAGTTACTTCTTCGGGTTCGGCCTGCCCGATGTCCCCGCAGCGATCGCCGCCGTCTTGACTCCCTGACACCGGCTCTCGGCAAGGATCACCAGAATTGAAGCCCCCTGAAATGGGGGCTTTTTTGTCGGCGAAACGTCCTTTTAACGGAAGTTTAACGCAGTGCTGGCGTGCCGATGACGGGTTGGCAAGAAGCTCCTCTTATCGAAAGACCAGACGAGATCGTGGTTTCAAGCCGGATGGCCGTCGATGCGGCCGGTTCCGGCGGCAACTGATCTTCCCTGGAGTGGCGCGCCTCATGACGAGGTTTGAAAGCGTCCGGGGTGAGGAGAGCTTAAGATGTCTGCTTATCAAGTCGAGCAGTTGGCGGATCAGGCGAGAGCCTTGCTCCAGCGCAATCCGCTCTTTTCGAGGTCCGGTTTCGTGAATGCGGCTGCAACGGGCAATATGCTGAAACAGCGACCTCGTTATGCCCGAATTCTTGCGGCCGCTTCCGAACTGCCGGAGAGCGTTGAAAGAGTCGAGGCCCTGGCCGCCTATTTCCCGGGCCTGTCCGATGGCGGATATCATGATGCCGACGCTTTCCTACCCACTTCAGCCTTCCTGCCTGTGCGAAGCGACCCTTACCGGTCTGTCGCTCTGGCTGCCTGGATGGATGAGCTTCAGCGGGCGCTGGAAAGCTACGTTGATGGCGCCAGTTCCGAGGTTGTGGACGACAACCTGCAGCCTCGTCTTGTGGCCGAAGACCTTGCGCTCGAGCGCCATCCGGTGCATCGACTTTCCTGTGGTATCGGTCTTGTTCTGATCGACAGTCTGGAAGCGAGCCGCACCCTGGGCAAGCGCATCGCCCGTTGCCTGCCGGCCGATCCCTGCCTCGAACATGCCCAGACGAGCGACCGCGATATCGACCGGATCGCCGATCATCTCGCCGAGGCCATTACCTTGATCTCGACCGTCGATCCCGGCAGCTACCAACGGCTGACTGCAGGCCTTCATACCCTTTATATCGGCACCCGGCGCGGTGCGATAAGCTCGGTCTCCAGCTCCGGGGATCTGCCGGGGAGTGCCGTCGTGGTCCTGTCGCAGGAAAGACTGGACGCCGAAGACTATCCCGCGACTGCCGCGGAGCTTCTGCGCGAAGCGGGGCATGTCCTGCTGCGGCTGTACACCGCGGCTGCGCCGTTATCGCTGCCCGCCGAACTCCGTTACGTCTCGCCATACACACATAGTTTACAGACGCTCGAAAGCATCCTGCATATGGCCTACGCCATTCCCTGGGAGTGTGCCGTTCGCATCGCATGCTTGCCTTTCAGAGCACCGCCTGAGCACCGCGCGCGGGAAGCAGCTTTTGTTATTGCGTATGCTGCCCGCCTGGTTCCGCTCATCGATATCGCCCGCGAGGGGATCGAGCGTCTGGGCGGCGATGTTCTTCTCGACCTCCGGGACATCGCCGTCATTCCATCCTGGGGCGCCGCAATCTTGGCGCTCATCGACCGGCTCCTGGAACGGGAGCCGATGGCCCGGCGCCAGGCTTATTACGCCCAGCGCCGGTGCGTCGTGGATCGTCAGGCCTGGGATCTCGGGCAGGTGATTCTGCGGGGAGAGCAGCCGATCGACCCAAGGATGGGCCGGCCGATGCTGCAGAGCAGCGGCGACGGTCTTAGCCTCTGGTATGATGGCCGGCTCCATACGATCCGCAAAGCCACCATCCGACCTCCCGATGCGCTTTCCATTCAAGATGTCGCGCTGGCGGGAACGTCAGGTTCGACCGTGATGGCGCATGCGTGATGGGCAAGCGCGGTTCGTGTGAATTCGCGGCAGTCCTCGACTGGATCAAAGGTAAACGATCATGAAAGCCTTCGAATATCATGCCGATCTCTTTGATGTCATTCACGACACGGATTTCGTAATTGTCGGATGTGGAGGCCTCGGCTCCCAGATCGCCTCCCAGCTTGCGGCACTCGGGGCTCGCAATTTCTTCCTCGTGGATGGCGACCGCATCGAAGAGAGCAGTCAAAACCGAAGAAGCCGGGCGGCGGCGGATACCGATCGACTAAGGAGCGACCGGTTGGCAACCTATCTCGCCTCCCGCTTTTCTGCCGCGGTCGCGATCATGACCCAGTTCGCCGATGGAGCGGAGGCTGCCCGGCTCACCCTGGCCCGTACGCGTAAACCTTTCCTGATACTCGCGGAGGACAATGTCTCCCTGGCCCGCCAATTCCTGGCGGAATATCACGCGACGGCGCCAGTGCCTCCACCTTACCTGCATGTCGGCCAACTCGGCCCGTTTTGTGTCGCCGGGCCGCTGGTGGCGCAGCCGGATGACGCCTGCCCCTTCTGTTGCTCGACATTGCCGGCATCGGCCGACCTGGGGGGGGTAACGCCGCCATCGCCGGCCGACAACGCGCTGATCGCCTGCTTTGCGGTTTCGCAGATTGCCATCGAACGCCTTACCCACCGCAGTTCATTGCGCGGCCATCGCTGGCTCTTTGCTCCAGCCACGGGCCACGCCTCGCTGCATCCCGTTTCCAAAAGCCACGATTGCAAGGTGTGTCAACCATGAAGACCCTTTCTTCCCAGGACTACTATTTCTCGATCGTCGCCGCCCTGAAGCAGAAGAACGTGCCGCCTGGCGGAGAAGCGATGATGGAGGCGATTCTTGCCGCCATTCCCGGCGGTTCGCGCAAGATCGTCGACTTCGGCTGCAATACCGGCTGGATCAGCCGCAGGGTTGCACGGGCTTTTCCGCAAGTCGAAGTAATCGGCGTCGACGAAAATCCGTCGATAATCGAGGTCGCGCGCGAGGTGGCGCGGCTGGAGGATTCGACAGCGGTATTTTCCCGCACCGACACGGTCGCGCTTCCCGACCTCATCTCGGAGGCGGACGTCATCATATGCGGAGGAAGTGCTGCCTTTTTCGACCGGCCGCTCGATCTCTACCGGATGGTGGCGCGATGCCTGAGGCCCGGCGGACTCCTGATGGATTGCCACTATGTCTACGACGCCGACGTACCTCCTTCTCTTCGCCAGGAGGAGAAGGAAATGTTCGGCCTGGGGTGGACGCCTGACGGACTGAACGACATCGTGTCCGTCCACGAAGACGCAGGATTCAGCGTCGGAAAGATCAAGCGGCTGCCTCGGTTCCATTTCGAAGACAGTGCTGGAGCCCGGGTGGCACGCCATATCCTGCACGCGGTTCCGAAGATGCAGGAATTGGCGGAGGCGATGGCGAAACGCCGCCGGCTGATCAGCAAGCTGGCGCATCACCGACACCCCTATCTGCTGATAGCGCGCACCGGCGAACAGATCGTCGCCGAAGGCGTGACGCCACGCGAACGCACGGAAGTCCCGATGGCGTTCGACGCGGTCACGTCCAATCGTCATGTTTCCGCGCGCCGCCCGATTGTCGCCCGGCGCAGCTTTTGGCGGGAGGCAGCAAGGGCGGTCAGCCTGCAAGGCGCATATCCGTAAGACCCGGACCGACATCACTCAAATTGTCTCGTGGATTACTCAAAACCGCAGGCCTCGTTCAGATAAACGTTTGCTGCCGAGCCAGGCTTTTACGGCCTGAATGCTGCGATGAAATTCGCGATTTCAGCCAGATCAGATTCTCCCCCAAACGCTCAGATGTTGAGATTTCCCCGGTCAGTCTTCGCAAGGCTGGCTGTTTGCTCGTCGCGATATTCCATTCTGTTGGCTTTTGTACCTTCGTTGGGGCGAGAGATTCGAAGTATTGAGATTCTCTTCATTGTTTTCCCGTTCACCGCGATTTTTTACGGAAATTTAACGCCGCGCTGGCGAGGCGATGACGGGTTCGAGAGAAAGTCTCATCACGAAAGACGGTGGAGACACAGTCCGGCTGGCTGAGATTGCCCGTTCCCGGCAGCACTCGACCGATAGGCAGAGGCCCCACGCTCACAAACGCTTCAAGCCGTGGGCAGATCCTCATGCCTGCTTTCGTTTCCGAAGGATGAAGAGCTCACAGAGAGCTTCGGCAATGCCGTCAACGGTGCCGAGAGGAGATCCTCCAGTCATTCGGAAAATCGATGACAGCGACTGCTGTCTCGCGAGACTTAAAATCAAACACGACGTCCGCAGAAGCGGGTTTCGCCAAACAATGGAGTGAGAAATGACTGTGCCTATAGAGAAGATTGCTTTCCTCGTTGCCGCGGCCTGCATGGCTTCGTTTGCCGGACACGTCCTGGCCTACGACGGCCATCAGTCGGCTTCCGGAAACGAGGTTTCGTTCGCCACTCCGGTGGATGCCGCCAGAGCCGAGACAAAAGCCGATGTCGCACGCGACGTGGCGCAGGTCCGCGCCCCAACCCGTCGCGACAACCGGCTTGCCGGCGACGAACGGCAGTAGGCCCCAGAAGCAAGCATCCAGACAGTTCATTCAAGACATCGATCGGCTGGGTCGCACCAGAAGCCGATCAGGCTAAACAAGGAACGATATCATGAAAAACTCTGTCATCTCCACCGTCCTCGCCACGCTGATGGTATCCACTTTTGCAGGCGGCAATGCCTTTGCGCAGGAAGGCGATTATTACGAGGGCGCCTCTCGCGACCGCGACAATCTGGCGGTCACGACGGATTCACCGGGCATCCCCTCGGTCACCCGTTACGGCTACCCGCTGTTGAAGCGTGATCAGCGCCTCAATGATCCTGCGTCTCCCATGATCGACAGCGGCGACTATTACGATGGCGCGGTGCGCGGTCGATAAACAGCCAGGATTGAAACTCGAGCGCCGGGATTTTCCGGCGCTCTCCTTCTGTAGCCGATGGTGAACTTGCTTTCCGGGGGCGATCAACGACTGGACGAAGACCGAAGCGAGTTTCGACTTCTCAACGCGGATATAGGGGGCTGTTATCCCGAGACAGTGGTTTTCGGGCTCGTGTTTCAGGCTCGAATCTGCCCTTGAACCCGCCTGCATCGTTTCTGAATATCATGGGTGATGCGCTCCAGGACTCTCGTCGGATCGCCAGTCGCGTCGACGATCTGCTTCGCGACATTTTCGCTGGCGTCACCAACTACGGCCGCAAGTTCCTCGACCCGCCTGGCAGTCGATGCGCCGCTCAACCCGATCTCCTCGGCCACCGCTTGCCAATCGCGTCGATGCAAGTCGGGCGCGATGAAACGTCCGGCAATGCCCTGCGGCAGGCTCTGATCAACCTGACGATACACCGCGGCACACATCAAATCGTAAAGCGGCGCCATCTTCGCAGACCCACCTGCACCGATCAGGATGGAATAGTTCTTTGCATGCAAGTCGGAGTTGCAGATCAGCACGTTGAAAATCACCGCGTCCAGAAGCTTCAGACGCTCGCCGGGGGAAACAAGATCACTGACGGCATCGAACATCATCTTCAATGTCACGCCGCGGCCCCCCGAGGATCGCTCGTATTTCTGCGATGGAAAATGACCCGTTAGCTGGCAAAGGTCTTCCTGGTGAAGCCTGCGGATCTCACCCAGCGGGTCCGTGAAACGGTCGTAGCGCTTCACCAGCAGATAGCGTCGTTTGCCGGCTACGCCTATTGTCGCCTCGGCTGCTTCCAATCCGCATGCCCTCGCAAGGGCAAGACAGAAGGCTTCGTTTTCGACGCTTCCCGCCAACCGCGTGGTATCCGGCTTGATGATGTGGGTCGATGGTGTTCCATCGACAGGGACTGAGATGATCCCTTCCTCGTCGATGAAGACGGGCAATTTCTCCTGCACGCCGGCGAGCGACATGGACACGCCCCGCTCCCCGACCAGGAAGGGTTTGGACGGAAGCTCGTTGAGGATGCGCTCCAGCACCTCGTCGTCCGGAACGGGCTGCAGGTTGACGCCTGCCTTGCGTGGTTCTCCGATCGAGAGCGCTCCCGCCGTGTCGCGGCCGATGTGACCGAGCAGGCCCACGATGTCCTGGGGAGACACTTTCAGCCGCTGACCGATCTCGGCGAGATGGGTTTCCGGCAGCAGGTTGGCGAGCCACGGCAGCAGCCTGTCTGCGTGGACCGCTCCTGATCGTAACGGCATGGTTAGTGAGATTGGGAAGGCCGAGCGGCGCGCTTCCCAGGATGGATCGTAGTCGAGCCGTCATTCCCCCTCGAAGGTCATGTGGGCGACGGGAAGAGTTTCATAGAAGATGGTTGTCATCGACCGTCACCGAAGGTCGGCAGGAAGCCGAGGTCATCGTCCGGTGCGGTCGGTGTCGCCTTACCTGTCTTCAGGTCACCGATCTCGATGCCAACCGTACGCGCGACGATCAGCGCCTTCTCAAGCTGGCAGCTCGGCTTGCCGGATTCGAGTTCGATGATGAAACGTTCGCCTGTTCCGGACCGGGCGGCAAGCGCCGTCTGAGTCCAGCCGAGACCTTTGCGTTTTTCCCTGACGGCGGTGCCGAAATCACGTGCGGACCTGAACATCCTGCGTCTCCTGTGCTGACTTACCGTACAGGAAGTTGTTCGGGTTTTCAATCGCATCCTTACCGATCGGGAAGTATGGCCGTTGAAGCGCCGATTCAACCCGATCGGGAAGTTTTTGTCATCGAAGCGGAACACGAATTCCCGATCTGGACGCTCGGGGTACCTCACTTACGAGGGCGAGAGATTCCGGCGCGGTCTACGAGATAGATCTCGATGTGACTGTCACCCCACTTGGCGCCATTTCGCGTCTTGAATGTGCACTTAACGGGTTCAACCAGGAGCGGGACCGCTATTGCCTGCGACTGGTACAATGCCGGCGTAGGCCAACGTCTTATCATTCGCGGCAGGGTGTGCGGTTGGCTTCGCTGACAGGTTGAAAGACAAGCGCCATGCCTTGCGTGAGGTTGAGCGGTCCTTGCGGCTGATGTCGATGGAAACGAGGCAGGCGACAAATCGAGAGTAGCGTGATAACAGCCAGCAAGGACTTCCAATCGTGTCGAAAAATTCGCGCTTTCAACATTGCAGAAATCAGCCGCAAAACTGAAAACTCTGTTCGGGAGTTTCGCGACTGACACCTGGCTGAGTAGGGTATCCGAGGATGGGGTCCCATCGGGTATCTCACTGGAGATGAAACATGTTCACCCACGTCATGATCGGCAGCAACGACCTGGAGCGGGCCAGAGACTTCTACGACGCGACGTTCGCTGCATTGGGTGGCAAGCCCGGCGAGATGGATGCGAGAGGCAGGCTGATCTATGCCCACGAGGGCGGTCGATTGATGATCACGAAACCGATCGACGGAAAGCCGGCGACCGTATCAAACGGTGGGACGATCGGTATCGCCGCCGCAAGCCGCGACTATGTTCTGGCGTGGCACGAGGCCGGTATCACGCATGGTGGCACAGCGATCGAGAGCCCGCCCGCGGAGCGCCCGAACGGGTCCTTCGTTGCCTATCTTCGCGATCCGGACGGAAATAAACTCACCGTACGGTCTCCGCCGACGGAGTAAGATCGGCGTCCGGGGCGCGGGCGGATCCGTATTCAACGCGTTCGCGTCGCCGCTGCCGTCTTGGCAACCTTGAACTGACTTATGAACCGCTCGATGTGCTGTCAGCTGGACAATTTGTTCAGGTGTAAATTTTCCTTTCCTGGAAGTATTTCCGCTTGATGAACGTGAGCCATGTGCCGCGCCAACTACCCGACCCGAACCCGAATTCCGCTTCCCAACTGAATTCCCTAATGGTCGAAGTTCCTGAGATATTTGGCCGGTGATGTGCCGAGCGCTTTTTTAAACATGGTGATGAACGCAGACGCCGATTCATATCCGAGGTCGCCCGAAACCTGCTGCACTGTCGCCCCCGCGGCAAGGCTCCTCAGCGCGACGATCAACTGCAGCTGCTGTCGCCAACGGCCGAAGGTCAGGCCGGTTTCCTGTTGAACGAGACGACTGAGCGAATTTTCGCTCAGCGCCACTCGCGCTGCCCATTGGGCTATGGTGCTTCGATCGGAAGGATCATCCACCAGTGCCGACGCGATTCGCCCAAGTCGCGGTTCATCCGTCAGTGGCAGATGCAGTTCCTCTACCTTCATGCGCGACAGAGCCGATAGGAGCAGCGTCGTGATGAGTTCGGCATCCGCCGTCGCGACTGCAGACTTGTCAGCGATCTCAATAATCAGCTCCCTGACTAGCGGGGATAGAGAAAGCGTGCAGCACCGGCCTGGCAGATCGGCAGCGCCTGGCTCAATGAACAAGAAGAACAAGCGAGCATTGGCAGTCGCCACGTTGCTGTGGGGCATGCCACCAGGGACCCAGACCCCACAATGAGGAGGCACCATCCACATCCCACTGGGAACCCGACATGTTACCCCTCCCCGCAGGGGCATGACCAGTTGTCCCTTGCGATGACTATGTTCAGGTGCTTCGCGTTCGTTCTGCGAAACATCGATCCTCACCGCGCTTACCCGCGCCGAAGATTTGTCGAGATCATTATCCTCCCGAGGCCAGGAAAGGGACAGCGGGATTTGGTGGGATTTCGATATCATGTGGGAGAATGTCTAAATTCTTTGGGGTAATTTGTCGATAGGTCTTCGAACCTACGCCACGTCCGGAGACGACAATGATAAGTCACCCACACGATCGTCATGATTACCAAGCTTCGCCAATCGCAGGCTCGTTACGGCTGCCGAGAACCTGGTCAGTTCGACGGCACCTTCTCAATGCATTAAAGCGAGTGGAGTTCTTCTCGAAATTCAGTGCCTCGCTAACTTCTCCGGCGACAGACACGCCGACCACTTCATCGGCAGACCCTGTGGAGGCTTATCTGCATGCCTGTGTCGCGGTCCCGCTTTTTTGCTATGTGTCGCCCGCGATCTATGGCCTCACCGGCCCACGTGATGAACCAGGCGTCCCGCATAGGAGCGCCCAGCCAGGAGATGACGTGTGAGCGTTCGACCGGTTGTCACGACCGGAAACGTGATCTTTTCGTTAAAGACATTTCTGGCCGCCATGCTGGCCTATTTGGTCGCGATCAGGTTCGATCTGCCGCGACCGTTCTGGGCGATATCAACCGTCTACATCGTCGCTCATCCGCTTTCGGGGGCGATATCATCCAAGTCGTTCTATCGCCTGCTGGGAACCCTCATCGGCGGCGCTGCGACAATCGTCATGGTTCCCAACCTTGTAAACGAGCCAGTACTGCTTTCAGCAGTAATTATTGCATGGGTGTCGGCGTGCACCTTCATTAGCCTTCTCGATCGCACGCCTCGAAGCTATGTTTCTCTGCTGGCCGGATACACGGTGCTTCTCGCAGGATTGCCGTTGGTGACGATCCCTGCAAGCACGTTTGACACCGTCGTGTCCCGAATTGAGGAAATCGGACTTGCGATCATATGTGCCTCGATCGTCAGCCACGTCGTTTTTCCGGTTCACGTGGGGACCGTGCTCGTCAGTCGGATCGATGGATGGATGGCACGGGCGCGAATGCTCATCGCAGCGACGGCAACTGGCGAAACAGACGAAAAGCAGAGCAGAACAGAACGACAGGAGCTAGCGGCGGACGCGGCGGACCTGAGGTCGTTTACAGTCCATCTTCAGTATGACGGGTCCAGGTATCGACGTGCAGTTTCGCTGTTGCGATCACTGCAGCACCGGATGGTTTCCTTTCTCCCTTTACTGGGCGAACTCGAGGATTTGCGCCGATCGCTGGCCAGGCTGGACACTTCGGGCGCCGAACGGGCTTTGTCATTGATTGCAGAGACTGGTTCTCGTTCGACGAATTCTTCTGAAGCCTTCAAGGCTGAGATCGAGGCGCTTGCCCCTTCGGGCGCGCCTTATTCCTGGGAAAAGCTCCTTCTTGCCAATGCCGCTCGGAACCTGCTGGATATTCTTCGGTTCTCCGAAGAATGCCGCACCATTCGACAAGCCATGGAAGAAGACAACGCGGCGAGAGCAACGCGCCGCTTCGCTGCTCCTGACAGGACGCCAGCCCAGCATCGTGACGTCGGTATGGCTCTGCTATCAGCGCTGGCAGTCGCGATCTGCCTGGCGACATCGATTATCTTCTGGATCGCAAGCGGCTGGTCCGACGGGATGACATTTGCCCAGATATCGGGCGTCCTTTGCTGCCTCCTCGCAACGATGGACGATCCGGTTCCGGCGATGCGTAGGTTCGTCGTCATAACAATCGCTTCAGTCATCGCAGCGTACGTCTACGGCTACGCGATCCTTCCGATGATCGACGGCTTCGCGCCGCTCGTCGCGGCTCTTGGAGTGTTCCTGATCCCTGCCGGGATATGTCTCGCTTTGCCTTCGCTGGCCATCGCCGGCATGGGGCTATGCATAAATTTCCCCCTTCTTCTGACCCTCCAGGCACAACAACACAGCGAGTTCGTCACTTTTTCAAGCGCAGGCATCGCAACAATTCTTGCGATGGTCTGGACGATCGTGGTCTGCGGCATCTTCCGATCTGTAAGGGCGGAGACAAATGCCCAGAGGTTGTCTTCCGTTATCCGGAAACATGTGGCGAAAATCGCGGCCGGTAGACATGCCGACGTCAATGCCACGCGCCATCGCATCAGCGACGTTGCCGGCCTCTTTGCTTCCAGAGCGGCGAAACTTCCATCGACGTCCGATACCGCGAACGTCGATCCCATGCGGGATCTGCGGACGGGGCTTCATATGACCGCGATACAGCAGCTTTCCGACGAAGCGTCAGAGCCAGTCCGTCGTAAAGCGGAAGCCGTCTTCAAGGCAGTGGAAGGACTATACGACGTGAAGTCCGACAGACGTTACGAGCCATTGGAAAACGTCCTTATGATTTTGGACGATCTTGTTCTTTCCGCTCCGGGCGCAATTACGGCGGCTGCGGAAAGGGAGATTTTGGTACACGTGGCCGCTCTTCGTCTTTGCCTTGCTCCGCACGCTGATCCGCCGGATTTGAGGACGCCGCCGACAAGGAGAATGACGGCATGATCGGGCAATTCGATCTCTACGGCGTCTTCCTGCCGTTGTTCGCGGCGCCGGCCCTTTTCGCGTATGGCCTGTACCGCGTCCTCGCAGCGGTTCTCGGCAAGGTCGGATTTTATCGATGGGTATGGCATCGCTCGCTGTTCAATCTCGCACTCTACGTCACCCTCCTCGGTGGGTTTTCAGTCGCTATAAACTGGTTTCAAAGATGAAGAATGTCACCATCGTTTCCGGACGAGCCCTTTTGACACTTTCTATGGTCGGCTGCGCGGCGGTACTGAGCTGGCACCTATGGTCTTTCTACATGGAAGCGCCATGGACGCGCGACGCTCATGTCCGTGCTGACATCGTCCGGTTGGCCCCGGACGTCTCCGGCCCCGTCGCGGAGATTCTGGTGTCGGACAACGCGCGGGTGGAGAAAGGGGAGCCGCTGTTCCGTATCGAAACAGACCGTTTCGAGCTTGCACTCCGTGAGGCGGAAGCCCAGGTACAGAGCGCAAAGGCCGTGGCGGAGCTAGCGAGGACCGATTTCGAACGAAATCAACTGCTCGCCTCTAAAGAGGCGGCCAGCCTAAAGCAGCGGCAGCTGGCGGAAAGCCAGATGCATCAGGCAGGCGCAGCCTATCAATCGGCACTTGCAGCGTGGGATCTGGCCAGACTCAACCTTGAGCGGACAACCGTGAAGGCGCCGGCATCAGGGACGATCACGAACTTTTCTCTGCGAAGGGGAAACTATGCCTCAGCGGGAAATGCGATCGGTGTGCTGGTTGAAAGAGAATCCATCTATATCGCTGGATATTTCGAAGAGACAAAGCTTCCCAGAATCCACGTCAACGATCCGGTGAGGATCGATATCATGGGTGAGCCAGAACCGGTGATCGGGCATGTCGCAAGCGTCGCCGCCGGTATCGAGGATCGGGAGCGAAGCGATTCTGCCGGTTCTCTCGCAAGCGTGGCTCCGACATTCTCGTGGGTTCGTCTAGCCCAAAGGATCCCGGTACGTATCGAGATCGACCACATCCCGGATGGTGTACAACTGATTGCGGGCCGAACTGCAACAGCTTCGGTTGAACGCAAGAACGACCCATAACGTGATCACGCCTGGGACGCACGAGAAGGCATCGTATGGTTTGGGACAAAATTTCCGGCGATTTTTCAACGCCGCGGAAATGCAGGAACCCTCGCAGGACTGCCCCGTCGACAGCAGAACACCTTCTAATCCGAGTTCATCGACGGCGATCGCGACCTGCGTCCGCCGTTCGGCCATAGGATATTCAACCCTTGGCGCAAAAGGCGAACGGCGTTTCATATCGCGCCGGCTGCCTGTTTTTCTACTTCACCTTGAACCCCATGTGCCGCACGACGTCGAGAAGCGCATGCCGACCCTTCAGCGCCGCGGCGTCGGCGATGCGGTTGGCGATGACAATCGTCCAGCCTCGGACAGCCATGGCTTGCCTGGTTTGGAAGGTGCGCATCGTATCGTCATAGGCAGTGAGATCCGCGTCGGAAGGTCTAGCCTGATAATGCTCGCGGTGCAGGACCAGTGATTGCGGCAGACGCGGCTTAACGTCGGTCTGGACGGCGGGATCGGGGTATCCGACCGTCATGCCAAATACCGCAAAGACCTCCGGCGGAAGACCAAGGGCTTCACCCACTTCGGCGGGGTGATTGCGGATGCCGCCAATATAACAGGTCCCAAGACCGAGCGATTCCAGCGCCGTGAGTGCATTTTGAGCGGCGAGCGACGCGTCAATCGCGCCCAGCAGGAAACTTTCCATATAGTCGAGGCCTTCGCCAGTCTTGCCGTGCTCGGCGGCGATTTTCCGGAGCCGAGACAGGTCGGCTAACCAGACGAGGAAAAGCGGCGCGGAGAGAATCTGCGGGTTGGGGGACGCAAGTTCGGCAAGCCTTGCCCGGCGTTCCGGCTCCTCGACCGCGACGACGCTCCACGCCTGTAAACTGGAGGATGTCGGGGCCGATTGCGCTGCGGCGATAGCCAATTGCAGTACGCCTTTCGGTACCGGCTGTGGCAGGTAGTTGCGGACAGAGCGGTGCGAAAGAATAGCCTCCAGAGTGTCGTTCCATTCCACAGTCTTTGCCGGCTGGTCTTTCCCGTAACGGCGGCGCAGGAAATCGGTAGCTGTTTTGCACTGTGGAGGAGAGGCGAGGGGGTCGGCCGACATAGCGTGTCCTTGTTCATGGGTTTGGAACTTCGGTCGTCGCCAGCCTAGCACTTTGTCCTGGACGCGGCATGCCGGCCGCATCTTAAATAACCTGCGGAAAATGGGATTTTATTTCGTCTCGGTGGACCACAGCGCAACGCGCAGACAGCTCTGTAGAAGGTCTCCTCTCATCCCGGCGATTTTCGCGGAGGCCGGACCGAAGCCTGTTGTGCAAGTCGTCGGCAGGCGCGGACCGTCAGCGCCATCACCGTCAGCGTCGTACCGGCGACCCCGCTCGTGGGGAAGGCGCTGGCATCGGTGACGAACAGGTTGGGAACGTCCCAGCTCTGGTTCCAGGAATTCAGAACCGATGTTTCGGCTGATGTTCCCATACGCACACCGCCGCTTTCATGGATGGCGGCGCCCATCGACATGCTTCTGTGGAACATCCTTCGGAAGAGAAAGCGGCTCAGGGCATCGGCGTTGGGATAGGCGCCTTTGCCCATTTCCTTGAGGCCGAGGGGGGAGCCGATGAATTCCAGTTCGCCACCGGCCTGCTCGACGATCTCGATGAGTGTTTGTTCCTGCCGCCTGAGCAGGTCACGCTCCCCTGAACCCATGACGCATCGGATATGGGGAACCGGTATTTTCCATGCGTCCGTCCTAGTCTGGGCGAGCGTAACCCGATTGTCGGCATGCGGCAACATCTGCCCATAGCCGAAGAACGCCATGCGGCCGGGAATATCGCCACCGACAGGTCCTCTGCCGACGGTCCCCTGATAGGCGAAGTCGCTTTTTTTCTCACCGCTACCGAAGCCTTCGAAGCGTGGGATGAAGATACCGCCGGATGCGGCATAGAACGGGTCCGGCGGAGCAGACTCGTCCTTCGTCCAGCCTGGAACCGGGGGGAAGGCTCCGACCGCCAAACAAGGCAGTTGATCCATGAAGTAGCGGCCCAACGTCCCCGAACTGTTGCCGAGACCGGCGGGATGCCTGGCTGACGCAGAATTCAAGAGCAGCCTGATGCTTTCGATCGGCGAGGCGCAGACGATGACGTTGGAGGCCTGCACCTTTTCGGTTTTGCCGGTAATGCCGTCCGTCACCTCCGCGCCGGTTGCCAGGCCGGTTTTGTCGTCCGCGGTGATACGGCGAGCTACCGCATTGTAGCGAATGGTCAGCCGGCCGCTTGCCTGCGCATCCCGAAGGGCGCGGGGAACACGCTTCGCTTCCGGAGCGACATAACGCCAGGAGACGATGCGGCGCTCGGGCCAGCGTCCTTCGACGGAGGCCTTGAATGCTTCCTCCGCTGGCGTCAGGTTCGAGCGATTGGCATAGACGCCATCGGGCATCGTCGAAACACGATCCTCCTGGCCGTAGAGACCGAGATAGGATTCCACCTCGGAATAGAAGGGGGCGACCTCGTCGTATGACAGGGGCCAGTCGACGCCTTCGCCGGTGCGGCTGTGCAGCCTGAAATCGTCGTCGCTCCACCGCACCAGAACCCGGCCGAACGTGTGCAGCCTACCGCCGGCCTGGCGCCCTCTGATCCACAAAAACGGCGCACCCGCTGGCGTCGTGTAGGGGTTTTTGCGATCGTTGACGAAGAGGTGGCTCATCCATTCCTTGAAGAAGACGGCCCGCGCCTGGACGGCCTGCCCGTTGGCGGTGGCCATTGCCCGATCCCAGATATTGATGTCCTTTTGAACCGCCGTCTTGCGCGCCGGGTCGAAGTCTTTCGGGCCGACCGCGGGCCCCGCCTCGAGAAGAAGGACGGACAGGCCCTGGGCGGTGAGTTCTTTGGCCGCAAAAGATCCGGCCGCGCCGGACCCGACGACCAGTGCATCATAAATGGCTTGAGACATCGCTTCTCGGTACCCTGCGCGGCAAATAAGTGTCCTGGAAGGCGGCGTTAAGGTGTTCGGGCCCGGATGGTCTCGAAGCTTCGTTTGCCGCCGGGCGTGTTCCCTAATGCGAGGGCCGCCGCAATTTCGAGAGCCATTCGGCGCTCGCCTTCGCGCATTCGAAGGGCGGCAGCGTCGGGAAGTCGACCTCGGCGATCAGCCAGCCGTCGAAATCACTGCCAAGGGCTGCAAGCATGCCGGCAAGATCGAGCTCACCCGAACCCGGTTCAGCCCAGAGACCGGAAACAACCGTCTCCTGATAGGTCTTGCCGGCGGCCTTGGCAGCATCACGCACCTGCAACCGGCAGTCCTTGACATGCATAACCCGGGTCCGGTCCCGATAATCCCTGATAAGGCCGATGACATCGGCGCCTGCCCATGAGAGGTGGCCCGTATCCGGACCGAAGCCGAGCTGCTTCGCGCTGATATTGTCGAGGAGGCGGCGGGTTTCGATTTCGGTCTCGATCCAGGTGCCGATATGCGGGTGGAGCGCCGCCTTGACGCCTTCTTCGCTCAGGATAGCCGACGCCCGATCGACGAGATCGAATATCATCGCGAACCTGGCTTCGTCGAATTCCGCTCCGACGCCGGGACGCATGACCCGCGGCGCATCCTTGGTCATCCGGGTGGCGATGAACATGTCGGTCAGGCCGAGCTCTGCCTGTTGAGCGGCGCTTGTGCGGGCCGTCTCCAATGTCGCCTCTATCTCGACGCCGTGTTCCGGCAGCGCCATCGACAGGTAGCCCGGAGCGGGCTTCAGGCCTGCATCCTCCAAAGCGCTCTTGTATTCTCCGATCGTCCATCCGGCCGGGACCTGCGCATGCACTGCATCAAAGCCGGACCGCGCGATTTCCTTCAGCAGCTCCCGTGGTGTCGGTCCCTTGGTCGGATCAAGCCAGCCGTCCGCCGTGGCGAACCACTGGATAGGATTGAGAGCAAATCTGTAGCCGCCGGGCGTGGAGAGAAAATCGGTCATGGATAGGGGTCGCTCCGTTTGAACGCGCCGCACGCCGCTCGGTTTGGGGCATGCCATCGCCGCGGCCGAACGGTTGCCCGAACGACACGAGATGCCCTGCGGCATGTTTGGTGTTGGTTCGCCGCTCAAGATGTGCTGGCGGCGAGCACCCCAAGAGGTACATGAGCGCGTTCAACGAATAAAATAACTTCGGCTGGCGTAGGTATAACTGATCTTCATAGGGCATCTATGCCGCTATGCCGCAGGAGGGGTTTCGCCGATGCCGCTGGCGCGTTCAATTTCTCTCAGAAGCACCGAAACCGTCGGGCGGACTTCCCCTTTGCGGCGAAAGACCGCGTAGATATCGCGTGTGAGGGAAATCTCGTTGAAGTCGAGAGCGACCAATCCCAATCCGCTTCCCTGAAGGTTCGCTCGCGTCAAATACGCCAGATGATGGGTGCGAGAGATCATCGACGTCAGAAAATTGATCGACGTCGTTTCCACGGCCACGACAGGCTTCGGCAAGCCGGAGCTGCGAAAAAGCGATTCGAGCAGTAGCCGGTCGGTCTCGGGCAGCGGTGGTAGAACCCAGCTGTATTGCGCAAGATCGGAGACCGACAGGTTCTTGCGTTGTGCAAGCGGATGCGATTGATGCGCAACGATTTTTACCGGCTCCCTGGCAACCAGCCTCCACTCGAAATCCTCGTTGAGGATATCACTCGGCTTGACCGTCAACACAACGTCGAGTTTGGCCGCGAAGAGTTGGGGGAGGAGAACTTCGTTGGTGCCTTCGTGCACCATGAGGGCAACATCAGGACGGGCGGCCGAAAAGCGGATCAACGCATCGGGGATAACTTGTCTGAGGGCCGCCGCCATGCTTCCGATCCGAAGCGAACCTCGACGTGCGCCCCGCAGTGCGTCTATCTCATCGACGGCCTCGTTGGCCAAAGACAGCAGCAATTCACTGTAGCCTATAAGGCGCTGCCCGAACAGCGTAACCTGAACTCCCGTCGGGCCTCGGTCGAGCAACCGGACGCCGAGCGCCTGCTCCATGCTGCGGATGCTTTTGCTGAGAGCGGGCTGGGTGAGCCGCAGGTTTTCGGCCGCCATGCTGAAGCTACCCGTATGCACGACGGCGATGAAGTGCCGGAGCTGTCGAAGGTCCAGTCGGTGCAGGTTTTTATCCATGGTGTCCGGTCGCAGAGAGGCAGCTACGGTCCCCACTATGACCAAAGGTTATACCTCGGGCAATGTTAGTTGTTTGACTTCGAGCCCCTGCTGAACAGAGTGTGGCGTCATAAATGCCGGGCCAAACACTGCCTTTGCATCTCGCAGCGAAATCAACCCGCTGGGGTGATCCGCATGGCGGAAGTGGCGGCCACGACAGGGGAACAGGATGATTACGCTGATTGATCCAAGGCCAAGAGGCGCAGCGTCATAGTCACGGAAGACGTGAAACGGCGGGCTGGAGCCACCCTGGAGATTTCAACACGCCACCGAATTCTCTCAGCGTCCGGAATGATGCGGAGAGCAGCCGTGCGCCCAGACGTAAGAATCCACGAACGGACCGTTCAAACAGGAGGTAAACGAATTATGGTGTCCCGAAAAATCGAAAAGGCGCGCGCGCCGACACTGCTGTCCACGTGTCTCGTGACGGCGCTGGCGCTGGCATCCTCCGACAGACTGGCGCATGCCCAGGCGGTTGAACTTCCCAAACCCCTGATCGACGCGGCCCAGGCCTATGCATCCAAACTGACGGGTGGGCAGAAGATCGGAGGCAAGGTCTCCATCCTCGGCGTCAATGGCGGTCGCGAACTCGAGATGCTGAAGGCAGCCTGGGCTCCCTTCCAGGCGGCAACGGGGATTACCGTCGATTATACGGGAACGACCGACTTTGCCGCAGTGCTGCAGACCCGCGTCCAGGCAGGTGACCCACCGGATCTCGCGGGGTCTACCAACATCAACAACCTCGTGCGCTATGCGAAGCAAGGTGCTCTGAAGGATGTCGGCGCGATGGTCGGCGAAACTGCCATCAAGGGGAAGTTCGATCCCGGGCTCGTCGACGCCGCGAGCCTGAACGGCAAGATCTACGGGGTTTGGACCGAACTCAACAACTTCATGGTCTGGTACAATGTCCACACCTACGACGGCCCGAAAGATGCCCCCACCTGGGAGCAGTTCGATGCCTGGGCCGTGAAGCGCGCCAACGCCGGCAAGACGCCCTGGTGCTATACCGACGAACGGGGCGCTTCCTCGGGGGCGCTTGCCGGCAATTGGATCCAGGCCTACATCCTGAAGAACTCCGGCCAGAAAACCCTCAAGGGTCTTGGCGATGGCTCGATTTCCTGGACCGCTCCGGAAGTGAAGGCCGCGTTCGAGGCGTTCGGTAAAATTGCCCACGATCCCAAGATGGTTCCCGGTGGCCCGGTCGCGGCCATGTCGACGCCTGCGGTCAAAGTCGGGGCGGGGCTTTTCTACGATCCCCCGCAGTGTTCGGTTCTTCTCTGGGGAACATATGCCGGCAGCCTCACCAATCTGATCTATCCCAAGGTCAAGCCGATCGAAGATATGGATTTCATGCCGGTGCCGGGCAAACCGGAAAATGCGGCCTATGAGACGTTCGGCGGAACGCTTTACCTGGCATTCAGGGACACGCCGCAGGTCAAGGCATTCTTGTCTTACCTCGTATCGGACGAAGCTCAGAAGCTCGTGGCGTCCGCCGGCAACTGGACCGTTGCCAGCCAGGCGGTTCAGCCGAGCGACTATTCCAATCCCGTGCTCAAGCGGGCTCGCGAGACGCTGCTCAAGCCGGGTGTCACGCTTGTTGCCCAGCCGACCCAGGTTGTCGATCCGCCGGTAATCCAGGCGTTGTGGAAGGGTGTCGTGCAATACGTGCTCGATCCCGACAGCCTGGATAACGTGCTGCAGGCGATCGACGCTGCGAGATAAGCCGGACGATCATTTCCAGGAGCAGCCGGGCTGCTCCTGGCACAGGATGGAATAAACGCCATGAGTAGTCAGATTCTGCAACTTATCCTGGGGCTCCTTTCCTTGCCCGCAGTGGCTCTGGTCATCATTCTGCCGGGCGAACTGGCTATCAGGAGGTTTCCGCAAAAGACGCAGAGCAGCATCCGCCCGTGGATTTGGCTCTCGCCGGTCCTGGCTCTGGTGGGTCTGGTCATAGCCTATCCCCTCGTCGCATCGATCGTTTACAGTTTCCGTGACGCGACCGGCAGCAACTGGGTTGGATTTAGAAACTTCGTCTGGGCATTCGGGACCGCCATGCGCCCAGTTCTGTTCAACAATGTCCTCTGGATCGTTGTCTTTCCTCTGCTGACGGCGGTGCTTGCCCTAACCGCCGCAATCATGCTGGACCGGGTCAAGTACGAGCGGGTCGCGAGAACCTTCCTGATCCTGCCGACCGCGATGTCCTTCGTCGCCGGCGCCGTCATCTGGAAGATGATGTATACTTACGAGCCGCCGATGCAGCCGCAGACCGGGACGCTCAACGCCATCTGGACCGCGGTCACGGGCAAGATGCCGATCGCCTGGCTGATCGACCGCAACGGCAACAACTATGCGCTGATCTTCGTCGCCGTCTGGATGAGCATCGGTGTTGCGACGCTCATTCTGTCGGCGGGCGTCAAGAATATCCCGCGCGAACTGGTCGAGGCCGCCAAGATCGACGGGGCTGGGGAGTGGGCGGTCTTCCGCTTCGTGACGCTTCCCTCGCTCTGGCCGACGATTCTCGTGGTCCTGACAACCCAGGCGATCTTCTCCCTCAAGGTCTTCGACATCGTCTACGTCATGACCAACGGGTCCTTCGGTACCGACGTGATCGCCAACAAGATGTATTCGGAGCTCTTCGTGAAGCAGAATCTCGGAACGGCCAGCGCCATCGCCGTCCTGCTCCTCATCCTCGCGTCACCCGTGATCTTCATGAACATCAAGCAGATCAGGTCGGAGGGAGGAGAGTGACGATGTCCGCAATCGAAAGCCGCAGGGCCACGCTCGTTTCCGTGCGGCCGACCTCCAAGCTCGCAAGCCGGTTGAAGCGGATCGCGCTCCATGGCGCTGTCCTTCTTCTCTGCGTGGTCTGGTTCACGCCCGTCCTGTCGCTCTTCGTGACGACATTCCGCTCGGAAAGCGACTCCTCCCAGACGGGCTGGTGGCACGCCTTCGTCGAATGGCGGCCGGTGCTGTCGAACTATGTCGAGGCGATGTACCTGACCGGCGTCGGCCGCAGCGTCGTCAATTCGATCGTCTTGACGGTTCCGACCGTGCTCGGGACCGTGCTCTTCTCGGCAATTGGCGCTTTTGCCTTGGCGCGTATGCGGTTTCGCGGGCGTATCGCGCTGTTTCTCGCCATGGTCGGTTTCCAGGTATTGCCGCCGCAGCTCGTCCTGGTGCCAATGCTGAAGTTCTTCCTGGCGGTTGGCCTCACGGGGACCTTCATACCGGTCTGGATCATCGAAATGGGCCTGACGGTGCCGTTCGGGATCTTTCTCCTCTACGGCTTCTTCTCCAGCATCCCCTCAGACCTTGTCGAGGCCGCCCGCATCGACGGCGCCTCCGAACCGCGTATCTTCTTCCAGATCATCCTGCCGCTGTCGGGTGCCGTTCTCGCGTCGCTGGCAATCCTGCAATTCATGATCGCCTGGAATCACCTGTTGATCCCGCTGATCTTCCTGGGATCCGGTTCGCTCTCACCACTCACGGTGCAGGTCGCGAGCCTTGCCCAGACCAATGCGGGCGGCCTCAATACGCTCACCGCGGCGACCTTCATCTCGGTGATCGTGCCGCTGGTGCTGATCGTCAGCCTGCAGAAATATTTCGTGCGCGGCGTGCTCGGCGGCGCCGTCAAAGGATGACCATCAACGGTTTTGCGATCCGCCTGGTGCGCAAGACAGGGACCGGCGCGCTCGACCGGAAGGTCCGGTGCCCAAGACGAGGAATGGAAACATGGCAAACGTAAATCTGCGCGACGTCAGAAAAGTCTATAACCAGACCCAGGTCATCCACGGCGTGAACGTCGATATCGACGACGGCGAGTTTGTGGTTCTGGTCGGGCCGTCCGGATGCGGAAAATCGACGCTGCTGCGCATGATCGCCGGGCTGGAGGAAATCAGCGACGGCCAGGTCCATATCGGCTCGACCGTCGTCAACGAGATGTCTCCGAAGGACCGGGATATCGCCATGGTCTTTCAGAGCTATGCGCTCTACCCGCACATGACGGTCGCCCAGAACATGGGCTTTTCCCTGCAGCTGCGCGGCGACGCGAAGCCGGAAATCCGCGCCAAGGTCGAAAAGGCGGCAAAGATCCTTAATCTCGAGGCCCTGCTGGAGCGTTATCCGCGGCAGTTGTCGGGCGGCCAGCGGCAGCGCGTCGCGATGGGACGGGCAATCGTGCGCAACCCGCAGGTGTTCCTGTTCGACGAGCCTTTGTCCAATCTGGATGCCAAGCTGCGCGTCACCATGCGCGGTGAGATCAAGGCGCTGCACCAGCGGCTCGGAAGCACCATGATCTATGTGACGCATGACCAGATCGAAGCCATGACCATGGCGGACAAGATCGTCGTTATGCGGGATGGTTTCGTCGAGCAGGTCGGCTCGCCTCTCGCTCTCTACGATCGTCCTGCTAACCTCTTCGTGGCAGGTTTCATCGGTTCGCCGGGCATGAATTTCCTGTCCGGCCGTTATGCCCAGGGGAAGGTCTGGATCGGCGATATCGCGCTTCCTGTCTCCGGGCTTCCGGCGCCGGAGAACGAGGGGCGCCATGTGGTCTACGGCATCCGTCCGGAAAATCTGAGCATGGGCGGCGAAGCTGGCCAGCCCCTCATCGTCGACGTCGTCGAGCCAACCGGCGCCGAAACGCACGTCGTGGGCCAGGTCGCGGGCCAGCGGGTCATCGGGGTATTCCGCGAGCGGGTCACGACGCGGCCGGGGGATGTTCTTCGCGTCGACTTCGATTCCCGAAAGGTGCATCTCTTCGACCCACAGAGCGAGCAGCGCATAAATTGACGGTGGGCCGGCCGGTACCCAATAGCGTCGGCGTCGATCCCGTCAGAGTTCGTCGAGCCCTTCATTCAGCGTCTCGATGTGGCGGAGGCGCTTTCTTCCCTCCACACCTGCCTTTTCCAGGCACCGGGTGATGAGCAGATGGCAGAGGGCCATGACTGCCGTATGGTTGAAGAGCGGGCCGGGCGCCAGGGTTTGGCATTGGAAATGCCAGGTTGCCGACGTCTCGAACGCAGCGCCCTCGTCGGTGATGTAGAGGAGTTTCGCTTTAGACCGCCGAAGCTGGGCCAGAATGGCGTCCACCTGCGCGATCCTCCGGCGCATGGCAAAGAACACCACGACGTCGTCTTCGCGCAAGCTGACGAGGTGTTCTCCAAGCGTCTGCCCCGCGCCGGGGATTGCGACGATATCCTCGATGACCTGCGTCAACTGCCATTGCAGGTAGGAGGCAAAGGGGTGGCTGCTCCGGAAACCAAGCACCCAGACCTTCCTGGCCGCAATCATTGCGTCCGTCACAGCCTCGATCTGGCCCTCGGAAATGGAAAGGAACGTTGCTTCAAGATTGGCGACCCCCTGGGCGACATGCGCCTGCATCGATTGGGCCGCCGCGGCGTCGGCAGCGGTCGTCAGGAAGAGCCGGGAGCCGGTCTGTTTTTCGGCCCGGGCATGCCGACGGGCTTCCTCGTAGTTTTCGTAGCCGAGGCGCTGGATGAAACGCGTCACCGTGGCCTTGGAGACATGCGCCAGCGCTGCAAGCTCCTGCGCCGAATAGCTGGCAAGCTCGCCCGGAAAATCACAGACGAATTCTCCCACGCGCTTTTCGGCCGGACGCAGTTCGGGCAGGGCTTGCCTGACCCGATACAGGAATGATTTATCCTTCGGCATGGGAAACTCCGCCAAGACATCAGCGGGCGGACCTTCCGGCGGGGCGCCGCGACTTGCAACAGAAAAAACGACCCCTCCATGGCGTTGTTCGGGAGACGCCCTGATCATTTCGCCCTCGCTCCGGCTTCGGAAAAATGGGCGATCCGGGAAAGCAACAGTTCGACAGCGGAGCGGATCGGCGCAATCACCGGTGACGAGAGAGCCTGCTGAAGATCGTCTGCCGCCTGGCCCAGCGGACCGCCGCCGATGATGACGGCTTCAGCGCCGTCCCTTTCGAAACATTCCCGAACCGCGATCTCAAGGGCTGCGTGCAAACGCGCGGGATCGGAGGCAAGGACTAGCGGATCGCCGCAGGTCAGCCGTGTCCCGGTAAAGAGGTGGGCAAGGCCCAGCGTTTCAGCCTTGGCGGCAAAACTCGCCACGAGGTCGGGAGTGACGGTCGCGATGCCGAAACGCCGGCCTCCGGCGGAGGCCTCGTGCATGCTCGCCTCGCAGATGCCGACGACCGGCAGGCCGGACAGGGCTTTCAGGCGTTCGAGTCCCGGATCACCGAATGCACTGACGATCAACCCGTCGCTCATTCCCGCCGCGGCCAATCCCATTTCGACGACGCCGCCGGCCGCTGCAGCAAGCTCCTCGCCATTCAGGATCATCGATACTCCTCTCGTGGCGGTGACCCCCTCCACCGAGAATTTCTCCGGCAGGTATTTCCGGGCGATCTCGGTCATCATAACCGTCGTCGCCTGGGACGTGTTCGGATTGATCAATGTGATATGCGTCATGTCCCGTTCCGCGCGCGATTGCACGGACGCCCTCCCTACCTTGTTATCGTCTCTCGTCATCTTTGGCGTTCAGGCATATTGCACGCAAGCGACGCTGCCGGCCCCGCCGACCGGCATCAAGGCCGGTACTTCCGTGCGGCAGAGATCGGAAACCTGCGCGCAGCGCGGCGCGAAGGCGCAACCGGGCGGCATGGCGGCCAGGTCCGGCGGGGCGCCCGAAATGGTGATCAGCCGGTCGCGTCCATGGGCCAGTTCGACGCGGGCGCCGAGCAGCCCCTTGGTATAGGGGTGTTTCGGTTCGCGGATGATGTCGGCGACCCTGCCTTCCTCGACGATCCGCCCGGCATACATCACCGCGATCCGGTCCGCGACTTCCGCCGCAACGCCGATATCATGGGTGACGAAGATGACGGAGAGCCCGTATTCCTTCTGCAGATCGCGGATCAGCAGGAGGATCTGGATCTGGACCGTTGCATCAAGGGCCGTGGTCGGTTCGTCGGCGAGCAGGACCTTCGGATTGCAGGCGAGCGCCATGGCGATCATCGACCGCTGCAGCATGCCGCCCGACATTTCATGCGGATAGTTTTGCAGCCGGCGCTCCGGGGAGGGGATATTGACCTTCTGGAAAAGAGCAAGCGCGCGCGCTGCCGCTTGCGAGCGCGAGATGCCCTCATGCCGCATGATGGTCTCTTCTATCTGGCGGCCAAGCGTGTAGACCGGGTCGAGTGCCAGCCGCGGCTCCTGGAAGACCATCGAGGCGACGGCGCCGCGAAAAGCCCCGAGATCCCTGGCCGTCAATCCAGTCACGTCGCGGCCGGCGACCGTCATCGAGCCTTCGATCGTCGTGCCTTTGGGGTGCAGGCGCAGCAGCGAGCGCATGGTGACGCTCTTGCCGGACCCGGATTCGCCGAGCAGCGCAACAACCTCGCCCGGCTGTACCGAAAGGCTGACGCCGTTGACGGCTTTGACGGGCTTTCGGCCGCGATTGAACGTCACGGAAAGATTGCGGATATCGATCATCGCGGCGGTTTGCATGGTCATGCCTCCATCAATGCCGGTGCACGGCTGTGGCGTGAGCCAGGTACCGACATCAAGCAGGCTGCGGACTGGCTTTCGGAGACTCTGGCAAGCGGCGGCAAATTCTCGCTGCAGATGCTCTCGGCGAACGAACAGCGGGTATGGAACCGACAGCCTGGCGGCGGATCGATCGGGTTCGGCGGGTCGCCCGAGAGCGGCGGCTCGGAGGTTCTTTCGGAAGGGTCCATCTTCGGCATCGAGGCGAGAAGCGCAGCGGAATAGGGATGGCGGGTGTTCTCGAAGATCGCATCGCGGCTGCCGATCTCGGCCACCTTGCCGAGATACATGACCATCACCCGGTCGCACATGAAGCGCACGACGTTGAGGTCGTGGGAGATGAACAGGTAAGTCAGACCGAAATCCCGCTTCAGGTCGAGGAGCAGGTTCAGGACCTGCGCTTCCACCGACTTGTCGAGCGCCGAAACAGCTTCGTCCAGGATGACGAGCCGCGGTTCGAGCGCGAGCGCCCGGGCGATGTTGACGCGTTGCCGCTGTCCGCCCGACAGTTCGTGCGGGTAACGGCCGGCAAAGCGCGACGGCTCCAGCCCGACCCGATGCAGTAGGCCATGGGCCCTGGCGATCGCCTTGCTCGCGGCAATGCCATGCACGCGGGGCGCAAAGGCGATGGATTCTTCAATCGTCAGCCTGGGATTGAGGGAGGCATAGCTGTCCTGGAAGACCATCTGGACCTGGCGGCGGTAATCGGAAAGCGGCAGCGCGCCGCCGACCGTCTCACCGTCGAACAGGATATCGCCTCGGTCAGGCAAGATGAGCTGCATCAGCAGCCGCGCCGTGGTGGACTTGCCGCAGCCGCTTTCTCCGACGACGCCCAGTGTCTCGCCCTTGAGGATATCGAAATCCACGCCATCGACGGCGCGGACGACCTTCTTCGGCTTCATGAAGCCGCTACCCTTGACCGGGAAATGCTTGATCAGGCCACGCACGGAGATCAGCGGTTGCGCAGGCCCGCCCTTTTCGCCGACGGGAAGATCGTAGGCGGGTTCTTCGACGATGCTGATCATGACTTCACGTCCATGGCTGTGCGCAGCCCGTCTGAGAAAAGGTTGAAGCAGATCGAGGTGATGAAGATCATCAGGCCGGGCAGGGCCGCCACGAACGGGTTGTTGTAGATCGCTGTGCGAAGCGTGTTCAGCATCAGCCCCCATTCGGCATCCGGCGGCCGCACGCCGAGGCCAAGGAAGGAGAGGCCCGAGGCGAGGATCATCGAGACGGATATCAGGCTCGTCGCAAAGACGAAGATCGGCCCGAGCACGTTGCCGAGGATATGAACGCGGATGATCGTCATCGGCGGGGCGCCGGACGCCCGCGCCGCGTCCACGTAGTCGAGCTTGCGGACCTGGGTTGTGACGCTTTCGGCGACGCGGGCGATCTGCGGGATGAAGACGACAGTCAGCGAGACGAGCGCGTTGGTGAGCCCCGAGCCGAGTGCGCCCGACAGCGCCACGGCCAGAAGGACCGACGGAAACGCGTAGAAGACGTCGACCGTGCGCATGATCAGCGTGTTGACAATGCCGCCTGCATAACCGGCAACGATACCGATGGTCGAGCCGATGATGAAGGCGACCGGCACCGGGATGACGCCCATGATAAGCGAAAGCCGCGCCCCATAGATCAGCCGGGAGAGCATGTCGCGGCCGAGTTCGTCCGTGCCGAAGATATAGCCTTGCGTGCCGATCGGCTTGAGGCGGCGGATGACGCTGCCCTTGGAAGGATCGTAAGGCGCGATATAGGGAGCGAAAATCGCGATCAGCACCAGGACCAGAAGAATAGCGAGGGCCGTCATGGCGACCGGGTCACGGGAGATGCGCCGCAGCACGCCGCTCCAGAAGCCGGGGGACTTGGCGATAGCGGCAGGGGAAGGGGCCGCGATGTCTGCGGTGACGACAGCCATGTGTCAGCTCCTCTGGATGCGGGGATCGATCGCGCTCTGCAGCACGTCGACGACGAGGTTGAGGAAAACGAAGAACATGGCGAGCACCAGGATCGTACCCTGCAGGATGGGCAGGTCGCGAGTGAAGATCGCGCCGTTCAGCAGGAAGCCGGTTCCGGGCCAGGAGAAAACCGTTTCGATCAGGATCGAGCCGCCGAGCAGGTAACCGAGCTGCAGTCCCATGACCGAGAGCGCGGTCGGCGCGGCGTTGCGCACCACGTGGCGCAGGATCTGCGGTGTCATCAGCCCCTTGGCGGCGAGCGCCTGGGTGAAGTCCTGGGAGAGGATATCGGCGACCAGCGAGCGGATGGTGCGGGCGATGATGCCCATCGGGATGACCGACATGGTGACCGCAGGCAAGATGAGGAACTGCAGATAAGCCCAGCTTAAGGTTCGGCCCGCCGATCCCTCCGGTCCGCCGCCCATGGCCGGCAGCCAGCCGAGCGTGACAGAGAAGGCAATGACCAGCACCATGCCGAGCCAGTAATGGGGCACGCTGACGCCGAGCATCGAAACCGTCGAAGCGAGGCGATCCACCCAGCTTCCGCGGAAGACACCGGCGAGGAAACCCAGGGAAGAACCCGCCACGAAGCCGATCATGGCGGCAGCGAGCGCGAGGATGATCGAATTGACAGATGCATCTAGGATCTCGTTCAGCACCGGCCGGCCGCTGGCGATCGAGTTGCCGAGATCGCCCTGCAGCGCATGCCATGCCCAAAGGGCATATTGCACGGGAAGCGGCCGGTCGAGACCGTAGAAGCTGCGCATCTGCGTCTGCAGGTCGGCGGAGGCATCCGAAGGCAGGATGGCGGCGAGCGGATCGCCCGGCGCGATATGGATCAGCATGAAACATACGATGCTCACGCCGATCGCGACGGGAATGACGTGCAGAAGCCGTTTCAGGGCGTAGAGCAGCATGGTGTCCTCACCGGAAGAGGTTGATCGGGCATCATGAAAGGCGGCGCGCCGATCGACCGGCGCGCCGCTGGCTCGTGATCAGGGATCCAGGGTGATCGTCGAGAAGTCCTGGAACCAGTTCTGTGCCTGGACGAAGCCCTTGACCTTGGTGGTCATGGCGCGCGGGTTGACGTCATGCGTTACCATCAGGAACAGCGCGTCGTTCACGTATTTCTCATGCACCTGCTGCATCACCTTGTCCTGTTCCACGGGATCGAAGGTGTTGCGCACCTTGTCGAACAGCGCATCCATATCCTTGTCGCAATAATAACCCCAGTTGGTGCCGGTCGGCGGGGCGAGCTTGCACTGCGACTGACGGATCATGGCGGTGAAGGGGTCCTGGATGAAGTAGCTGTAGTTGATCGCCGTGGCGCCTTTGGCGCTCGGATCCTTGGCGCCGGCGCGCCAGACGTTGATGACCGTATTCCAGTCCATCACCTCGTATTCGACATTGATGCCGACTTCGGCGAGCGTCTGCTGGATGTATTCGTTCATCTGCAGGGGCAGCATCTGACCGGACCCGGAGGAGGAGATGATGACCTTGGTCTTCAGCGGTTTGTCGGGACCGTAACCCGCTTCCTTCATCAGCTTCTTGGCTTCCTCGACATTGTATTCCACCTTGAAGGTCGGCTTGCCGAACCACTGGTGGCCAGGCGGCATGTAGCCTTGCGCGGGAACGGAAAGGCCGCCGAGAAGCTCGTTGAGGCCAGCGCGGTCAACGGCAAGGTTTGCGGCCTTGCGGACGCGGATATCGTTCCACGGCGAGCCTTCGACACGCGACAGATGCCAGGTCCAGTTATGCGGATAGGAATTGGTGATGATCTTGAAGCCGGCTTCCTTCAGCGATTTCACCGAATCCGGAGCGGGCGCCTCGATCCAGTCGACCTGGCCGGAGCGAATTGCGGCTACGCGGGTGTTCGGCTCGGGCAGCGGGATCAGGACGAGCTTGTCGAGCTTCGGAACACGCGCCTTGTCCCAATAATCCTTGTTGGGCGTCAGTTCCGCACGCTCGCGCGGCGTGAAGCCGCTTTCCATCTTCCATGGGCCGGTGCCTGACGGCTTCTGGGCAACCGCATCCCAGCTCTTGCCCTGCTTTTCCCAGTTCGTCGGCGAAGAAATCAGGATCCAGCTGATCTGGTATGGAAGTGTCGCGTCCGGCGTGTTGGTGACGATCTCGACGGTCTGCGGATCGATTGCCTTATAGGAAACAACCGCCGGAATACGCGACTTGCCCTGGGCCGCCTGGCGTTTGTCGAACTGCGGGGCGTCCGTCTTCAGGAGCTTGTCGAGGTTCCAGACGACGGCATCCGCATCGAAGGCGCTGCCATCATGGAATTTGACGCCGTCGCGCAGCTTGAAGACCCATTTGGTCTTGTCGGCCGGATCGACCTGCCAGGACGTTGCAAGGCTCGGAATGAGGGAAGATGGCTTGTCGGCCTTTGAAAGGTCCCACTCGATCAACGAATTGTAGACCGTATAACCCATGAAGCGCTGACCTTCACCGCCCTGGTCGGTCTGGCCGGTGGTGAGCGGGATGTCGGAAGCGGTCATGCCGATGCGCAGCGTTCCAGCCGCCAATGCGGGGGTCGCGGCGGCTGCAAGGAGTGCTGCCGCGGTCGCGCCGAATATCGTCGTCATCCGCAGGTTCTGGAAAATGCCGATGCCGTGCCGGCGAATTGATGAAGTTCTGGTCATGCAGTTCCCTTTTTTTATTGAAGTCGCCGGATTTTCACCCAGTCGGTAAAGGAGAAGCAGATTTCATGCCAATTGCTGTGAAACTGAAATTTCATGCCTTGCGCCAAGTGAATAGCGCAAAACAGGCGAGATCAATTTCGGAATGCAGGCCGCTCGTGCCGAATTCTGTGGCGGGAATGCCGGGCGTCTGCCGAAAAATACCGCGGACTGGATAAAATCGACGTGCTCGGCCTCGGCGCATGGCGTGCGGGTCTTGGGCTCAACAGAGGCGATACTCAATTCGATGGAATTCTTGAAAAGGAAATCTATTGCGCGCCCGACACACAATCATGACGCTCTTGCAATCTTCCACGGTTGGAGTAATTTTTCAGAAAGCGCATCCTTAATGCGTTCCTATGTTCTTTTTGCATAATTGACTTGGGGCACGAGAATGCAGGATCGAAATCGACCCGCCGATCTTGAGGCGCTTGAAGCGCGTCTGGCCCTGGATCTGCTTTGGTTGAGCCAGCCGCCGAAGGCCTGGGTGCCGCCCCGGGACGTGGAAGGCGCGCGAGTTCTCGATGTCGCGGTGGTCGGGGCGGGTCTATGCGGATTGGTCACTCTGGCGGCACTGAAAAAGGTCGGGATACCGAATGCGCGGGCCTATGACCGTAGCCCGCAAGGGTTCGAAGGGCCGTGGGTGACCTATGCGCGCATGGAAACCCTGCGGACGCGCAAGGATGCCGTCGGTCCGGCTCTTGGCATTCCGTCGCTGACGTTCCGGGCCTGGTTCGAGGCGCAATACGGCGCTCAGGCCTATCTCGACATGGGGCTTATCCCGCGTCCGATGTGGATGGAATACCTTGTTTGGTATCGCCGGGTGCTTGGTCTTGATGTGGCCAACGAGACGGCGTTTGCCGGTCTGGAATTTCGCGAGGACGGGCTCCTGGCACTGCAGCTGGAAACCGCTGGGCAGACGCAGAAGGTGCTCGCCCGCCGAGTCGTGCTGGCGACCGGTCTCGACGGCTTGGGCGCACCCGCCCAGCCGGAGGTCGCGGGCAGGGTTTCGCCGCGCTTCGTGAAGCACGGGGCCGACCTCATCGACATGACCGCGCTGAGGGGCAAGCGGGTTGCGATAGTCGGGGCCGGTGCCTCGGCCATGGACAATGCGGCCGCCGCTCTGGAGGCCGGTGCGGCGCGTGTCGATATCTTCGTTCGCCGTGCGGATATTCCTCGCATCGACAAGTTCACGGGTGTCGGCAGCCAGGGAATGACGCATGGTTATCTCGGCCTGCCCGATGCGGACAAATGGACCTATATGGTGGCTGGCGAGCGGGCGCAGATCCCGCCGCCCCGTCACAGCGTGCAACGTGTCTCGCGGCACCCGAACGCCTTTTTTCACATCGCAAGTCCAGTGGACGATCTCGTCGAGATGGGCGATGGCGTCGAGGTCGTGACACCGAAGGGCCGTTACGCCGCCGACCTGGTGATTTTCGCCACCGGCTTTTCGGTCGATTTCGGCAAGCGTCCGGAATTTGCGGCGCTACGGGATAGGATCCTGCTCTGGCAGGACGTCTACACCCCTCCTGCCGGCTGGGAACATGCCGGCATCGGCGCCACCCCCTATCTCGGCCCGGCTTTCGAGTTCCGGCCCAGACCCGATCTCGACACCGCGACAGCGGATGCGGTCTCCCGGATCTCCTGCTTCGCCTACCCCGCGGTCCCGTCACACGGCAAGATCACGAGCGGCATTCCTTCCATCAGCGAGGGGGCAACGCGACTTGCGACAGGACTTGCCCGCTCGTTGTTTGTCGAAGACCGGGCCTACCACCTCGATCGCTTTCTCGGGTTCGATACGCCGGAGCTTCTTGGCGACGAATGGACAGACGCAGACCTCGAAGAGGAAATGAACCGTGCCAATGGATGACCAAGTCCCGCAGTTGCAGATTTTCTACGGCATCTCGTCGCCCTGGGCATATTTCGGGGCACAGAAGGCGATTGCCGTCGCCGGCGACAACGGCGCTCACGTGCGTCTGCGCCCGATCCGCATCATCGAGGCCAATGGTGGCATACCGTTGCGCAGGCGGCCGGACGCGCGTCAGCTCTATCACGAGGTCGAATTGCGCCGCTGGCGGGAATATCTCGGCATTCCGCTCAACCTGAAACCGAAATTTTATCCCTGCCGCACGATCGAACCGGCTGCGCAAGCGGTGATCGCGCTCCAGAAAGCCGGCCTCGACGCCATCTCGTTTTCCTTCGCTGTCCAGCGGGCGCTGTGGGCCGAAGAGCGCGATATTGCCGATACCGACACACTGCGCACTATCGCTCGTGCGACGGCCGGCGAAGAAGCTTCCACATTGGTGGTTGATCCACAGCCGGAAACGATCGTCGATGAGTGGCAGGAAAACCTTGCCGAGGCCGAGCGGCTCGGCATTTTCGGAACGCCGACCTATGTCGTCGGCACCGAATTGTTCTGGGGCCAGGACCGCCTCGATTTCGTCGACCGGGCCCTGAAAGCCGGCCGAAAAACGACTGAAGCACTGAAGGAGCCTGCGTGATGCCCGACACCGAAAACCTGAGCGCGAAGAAGCTGCACGAAGATGCGATCATCGTCGATGGCCTGCAGACCTGCCAGTGGAGCCGGTCGATCTTCGAGGAAATGCGGGCAGGGGGCCTGACGGTCGTCAACGTCTCGTCGCTGCTCTGGGAGAATTTTCGCGAAGGCATCGCCTATGTTTCGGAATGGAAGCGCTTCCTGCGCGAGAACGACGACATTCTCCGTCCGGTTCGCAGCGTCGCCGATATCCATGCCGCCAAGGCGGAAAACAAGACCGGCATCATCATCGGCTGGCAGAACACGTCGCCGCTCGAAGACAAGCTCGACTACGTGGAAATCTTCAAAGATCTCGGGGTCGGGATCATGCAACTCACCTACAATACCCAGAACTATTCGGGTGCCGGTTACCTGGAGGAGGTCGACAGCGGCCTCACCGGTTTCGGCAAGGAAGTTCTGGCGGAGATGAACCGGGTCGGAGTCCTCTGCGACCTCAGCCACGTAGGCGACAAGACGACCGCGGACGTCATCGCGCAGTCGAAGAGCCCGGTCTGCATCTCCCACATCCTGCCGAGGGCGCTAAAGGACGTGAAGCGCAACAAGCCGGACGAACTCTTTATTGCCTGCGCGCAAAAGGGTGGCATTATCGGCGTCAGCCTTTTTGGGCCCGGCCTTGCTGCCGGCAATGATGCCACCGTCGAGGACTACCTCGATGCCATGGCCTATATCATCGACCTGGTCGGCGAAGACCATGTCGGCATCGGCACCGACTTTTCACTCGATCGCCCACGTCCCGGACCCTGGCTGCTCTGGGCCAACAAGGACAAGGGCACGGCCCGCACGCTCACCGAGTTCGGCTCGGTCAAGATTTCCAAACCGAAGGGGATCGAGCGGATGACCGAGTTGCCGAACCTGACCGCCCGCATGCTTGCCCGCGGCTGGAGCGAGGATCTGGTGCTGAAGCTGCTCGGAAAGAACTGGCTGCGTGTCCTCGGCAAGGCCTGGGCGCCAACCGCGTGACGAAGCCGGCGGAGGGACGAAAACTGCAGCGCACGGAGAGTGGTTCGCGTTTGCGCGCCCAATGAATTGCAAGTTGATAGATGGCAAGCCTTGGCTAAAACTGGAGAGACGGACATGACAACATGCATGGAGAATAGGATTTCAGGGAACGGGATTTCACGGATCTTGCTCCGCGCTGGCGCGGCTGTCGCCGGGATGCTGGCGCTTCTGGGCACGGCTCAGGCACAGGACGCCTCGACCAAAGGCACCGTCAACATCGTCGGCTTTTCCGGCGTGTTCGCGGACAACTACCAGAAGTTCATCATCGACCCCTTCAAGGCCAAATATCCCGGCATCGACGTCACCTATCAGCAGAGCAAGAACTCCGCGGAGACCCTGGCTCTGTTGACCCTGCAGCGCGCTGATCCGAAGATCGACATCGCGTTGATCGACGTTGCCGTCGCTATCAAGGCCAGCAAGGATGGCATTTTTGCCAAGCTCGACCCCGCCAAGGTCAAGGTGCTCGACGAGATGCCCGCCTGGGCTCGTCTCGACGGTGACAAGGCTGTCGCGTTTTCGCAGGACAACCTGGCGATCCTCTACAATACCGATACCGTCAAGCAGCCGCCGACCAGCTGGAACGACCTGACCGACCCCAAATACAAGGGCAAGATAGCCGCAAAGCTTGGCGATACGCGCGGTGTCATCCTGCTGCCGATTCTCGACAAGCTGGCAGGTGCCGACTACAAGCAGAGCATCGACCCGGCTCTCGCCCTTCTGAAGAAGATCGCGCCGAACGTCTCGACCTGGGAGCCGGCTCCGGACTGCTATGCGGTGATCCAGAGCGGCGAAGTTGATCTGTCGATCTGCTGGAACGGCCGTGCGCAGTACCTGCATGACACTCAGGGCGGCAAGATCGGCGTCGCAGCCCCGAAGGAAGGTTCGATCGGCCAGACCAACACGATTGGCCTTGTCGAAAATTCCAAGAACGCCGCGGCGGCCCAGCTCTTCATCAACTATGCGCTCGGCACCGAAGCGCAGGCGGCGTTCGCGGAGAAGAGCTTCTATGGTCCGGTCAATACCAAGGTGAACCTGGCGGATGCCGTGGCTGCCCGCATCTATGGCTCGAAGGAAGCGCAGGCTGCGCAGATGTCGCTCGACTGGAATTTCGTCGCCGAGAAATACTCGACCTGGATCCAACGCATCAACCGCGAAGTCATCGCGCTCAACTGATCCAACTTGGGAAATCTGGCCGTCATGGCTGATCATCACGTCGTCATCGACAATCTCGTGAAGACCTATCCAGGCGCCCAAAAGCCTTCCGTGGATCACGTCAGCTTCTCGCTGCCGCGCGGCGAGATGCTGGCCCTCTTGGGCCCGTCGGGCTGCGGCAAGACAACGATCCTGCGCATGATCGCAGGCCTGATCGCCCCGACTTCGGGGGCGATCAGGCTGGAGGGCAAGGACGTGTCGTCGATTGCCGTCTACAAGCGCAACATGGGCATGGTCTTTCAGGCCTATGCCCTGTTTCCCCATATGACGGTCGCCCAGAACATCTCGTTCGGCCTTGAAATGCGCAAGGTCGGCCGCGCCGAACGGGAGGAGCGTGTCCGCAAGGCGCTCGATCTCGTCAAGCTGACCGGGCTTGGCGACCGCAAGGTCAGCCAGCTATCCGGCGGTCAGCAGCAGCGCGCAGCGATCGCCCGCTCGCTGGTGATCGAGCCGGAACTTCTGCTTTTGGACGAACCGCTTTCCAATCTCGATGCCAAACTTCGCGACGAGATGCGCGATGAGATCCGCGATATCCAGGCGCGCACGGGCGTCACGGCGATCTTCGTCACCCATGATCAGGACGAGGCCCTGTCCATGGCAGACCGCCTGGCGGTCATGTCCGCCGGGCGCCTGGAACAGGTCGGTACGCCGCGCGAGATTTTCGACCGGCCTCAGACAGAGTTCGTCGCGTCCTTCATCGGAGCCGGGACCTTCTTCGAAGGCCAGGTGGCCGAACCCGGCCTTGCCGTGGTCGAAGGGCTGAAGTCGCTGCGTTTCGTCGGTGAAGCGCCGGTTGGATCAACGGTCAAGCTGATGATACGGCCGCACAGGCTGGTCCTTGCCGACAGTGCCGGCCAGCCGAACAGTTTTACCGGGACCGTGGAGCACATCGTCTATCGCGGCCAGATCCTGACGCTGAACATCCGCTGCGGGGGCAGACTGCTGCAGGCGGATCTTCCCACCCACGCCGGCGTATTGCCCGAGAAAGGCGACGAGGTGACGCTCGCCGTCGCCGCGCAAGACGTTACCCTGGTCGGGCAGGTGGCGCCATGAGCGCCGCCGCCCTTCCGGCCGCCGAGACATCACCGGCAAACGCGTCGCGCGGGATATTGCTGATGTTGCTATTGCCGGGGCTCATCGCTCTGGTGATCACCTTCCTGCTGCCGCTGATATGGCTTCTCCGCGCCTCCTTCGCGTCCTCGACGATGGGTGCGCTCAGTGGCGGAGACTGGACGGTACAATCCTATTCGACGGTGCTGTTCGACCCGTTCTACTGGCGGGTGGCCTGGAACACGCTGGTGCTCGGCTTCAACGTGGCGATTTTTGCGGTGATCCTGTCCTATCCGATCGCGCTGTTCCTGGCGCGCACGGAAAGCCGCTTTCGCGGTGTCCTGACGGCACTTGCCGTCGCGCCGCTGCTGACATCGTCGGTCGTCAGAACCTATGGCTGGATGGTCATCCTCGGAGACCGTGGCGTGATCAACAGCACGCTCCAGTCTCTTTCACTGACGGGCGGGGTCATCCGGCTCACCAACAACAGCCTCGGTGCCACTGTCGCGCTGATTGAAATCCTGATGCCCTATGCCATCCTCGCGATGCTCAGCGGTTTCGGGCGGTTGAACACACAACTCGAGGAGGCCGCCGCCATGCTCGGGGCGAACCGCTTGAGGGTCTTCACGCGCATCATCCTGCCGCTCAGCGCCCCCGGCGTGCTCACTGCAGCGCTTCTGGTCTTCGTGCTGGCGATCTCCTCTTTCGTCACGCCGCGGCTGATGGGCGGCGGCCGCGTCTTCGTGCTCGGCACCGAAGTCTTCAACGAGGCGACGGTCACGCTCAACTGGCCGTTGGCGGCAGCCCTGTCGGTCATGCTGCTGATCCTGTTCAGCAGCATCATCCTGCTTTACCAGCGCGCCCTGCGCGCATTGGAGACGTGAGGAGCCATGCAGAGCAATCCACTCCTCGGCCGGTTCGCCTGGAATACGCTGATCGCGCTGCTTTACCTGTTCCTGCTGGCGCCGATCATCGTTGTCTTCATCATCTCCTTCGATACACGCCAGTATCTCGCCTTCCCGCCGGAGAGCTTCTCCTTCGGCTCCTATGTGAAGGTTTTCCAGAACGTCAAGTTCATCTCGGCCTTCTGGCGTAGCCTCATCATCGGCGCGATTGTCGGTTTGGTCGCGGTGTCTGCCGGAATGCTGCTGTCCTTGTCGCTGGTGCGGCACCATTTCCGTGGCAAGGCGGCGGTGAACTTCCTCATCCTCGCACCATTTCTCGTGCCGCATATCGTTCTTGCGGTTGGCATCATGCTGGTGATCGCGCCGCTCGGCCTGCTGGATAGCTATCCGGGCATCGTGCTTGCTCATCTCGGCATCACGATCCCCTACACCGTCAGAACCATCACCATGAGCCTGATGGCCGTGGATACCCGTATCGAGGAAGCGGCGCTCGTCCATGGTGCATCGCCGCGCATGGTGTTCTGGCGCATAACCCTGCCGCTGGTGCGGCCCGGCCTCATTGCGGGCGGCGTGATTGCCTTCCTCATCTCCTTCGACGAAGCGACGATCTCGCTCTTCATCGTGTCGGTCAAGGCTTCGACGCTGCCGACGGAAATCTACCATTATCTCGAATATTCCACCGATCCGCAGATCGCCGCCCTCTCTGTCGTCCTGATCCTGATCTCGGTCGGGGTCGTGATGGTGGTCGAAAAGCTGATTGGCCTGCGCAAGGCGCTCTGACATGCTCGTTGAGACAACTGCCGGCACCATCGAGGGTTTTAACGAGAACGGCTACGCCGTCTTTCTCGGGATTCCCTACGCGGCGCCGATCACACCCGAACGGCGGTTCGCCGCGCCGCAGCCGGTTTCACCCTGGTCCGGGATCCGGTCCGCCAAAGCGCTCAGCGAGGTGTGCCCGCAGATCCCGACCTATGGTCCCGTGGGAAAGGCGGCGGCATCGACGCTGGAATTCGGCGCCGACTTTCTGACGGTCAACATCCGCACGCCGTCCGTCACCGGCTCGGCACCGGTTCTGGTCTGGATTCACGGAGGCGGTTACGCTGTCGGTTCGGCCAATGAGGCAGTGCTGCAAAGTGGCGCATTCGCCGCCAGTGGCCTTGTCGAGGTGACCGTCAACTATCGGCTTGGGGCGCTCGGCTTTCTGCATCTGAACGACGGTTCGCCGGACAATCGCGGGCTTCTGGATCAGATCGCGGCACTGGAATGGGTCCGCGACAACATCTCCGCCTTCGGAGGGGATCCGAAGCAGGTCACGTTTGCGGGTCGTTCGGCGGGGGGCTTTTCGATCGCGGCGGTCATGGCCATGCCGGCTGCCGACGGGCTGTTTTGCAAAGCAATGCTGCAGAGCGGCGCAAGCACCGGCGTCTCGACGATAGACGATGCCCAGAAGCTCAACAGGCGCATGCTGGACTATCTAAACGTGACCGAAGCGGAACTCGCAGCCGTGCCCTTCGAGAAACTGCTCATTGCCCAGCGCGACCTCTGCAATCAGTCCTACGAAAAGCATGATTTCGAGCGGGATGGCTCGGCCTCGATGCTGGGAGTGCCTTTCGTTCCGGTTGTCGATGGAGTCTCGCTTCCCGACCATCCGGAAGACGCAGCCGCGCGCGAAAAGACCGCCGGCGTCCCGATGATGATCGGCTGCACGACGGGCGAATACGTCACGCACGCGACAGCGCAGCCGGAAATGGATTTCGAACTCGCTGCCCGGCTGCTGCATCAGCGCGTTCTGCCTTTGGGACTGACTGGCGTCGAGGTCGTCCGGCGATATTGCGAAGCTCTTCCGCAGCATACGGCACGCGGCATCTGGAGGGCCGTCGGCGGCGACCTGGTATTCCAGAATCCTGCCACCAGGTTCGCGCGCCTCCATGCCGTGCATCAGCCGGTCTATAAATATCTCTATGGTCCAGTCGAGCCGGACGAGCTTGGCGCGCCACATGGTGCGGAGGTCGGCGAGGTCTGGTATCGCCAGGGGATGGACGTCAGTCATCTGCCGGCCCGCCAATCCGTCAAAGACAGGACCTTCGCGACAGTGGTTCACGACGTCTGGGTTTCGTTTATTTGCGACGCGGCGCCTGAGACGCCTGCAGGCAGGTGGCCGCGTTATTCCGGCGCCAATCCACAGGTCCTGCACATGGAGAAGGGCGTATTCCGCCTCTCGATCGATCCCTTCGACGGCCGAACGGCGCTTTGGGAAAGGCCGCCAGCCTGACCCGGTTTCTTTGGGGCGAGCCTGCCCCTTTATGGACTTTCATTTTGATCATGGAGATTGCTGATCTTGTCCAATCCACCTCTAGCTTCCGCTGAGCAAATCGACCTATGGGTATTATCGGGCAATCCGAGCCGGTCTGGGAAGACATCCAGCCGGCTTGCAACAATTGCTGCGCTCTGCGGTCTTGCCGAATTCAGGATTTTGGATGCCCCCTGACTATCTGGATACGAAACAGCTCGAGGCGTTCGTTGCCGTGATCTCGATCGGCAGCATGACCGGCGCTGCCAAGGCGCTGGGCAAGTCGCAGCCGGTGATTACCCGGCTCATACAAGATCTTGAGCAGGAACTCGGATTTCCGATCCTGCATCGCAACGGTCCGCGGATAGCGCCGACGGAGCATGGCGTGGCCTTCTTCGCTCAGGCGGAGCTGTTCTTGAGCGGATTGCGCACGATCAGCGAACGTGCCCGGTCGATCGCGACTGCGCAGGCGACGCCCATCGAAGTGGCGTCGATCCCGGCCATCGCCGCGAGCATCGTCCCGCTCGCGCTCAGCGACTTACCCGCGGATCAGTTTCCGGATCATGTCCACCTTCGAAGCACGTCGGCCGAAAACGTCGTGCAGGCGGTCGTGGCGCGAACTGCTGATATCGGCATCGCAAGCCTTCCGCTGGATAATCCCGGGGTGGATGTGCATTGGGTGGGCGAAGTGCCCTGTGTTGCGGTGGTCGCCGCAAACGATCCCCTGGCCGGTCTCGATCTGCTTTCCGCGGAAAACCTGAAAGGCCGCCGGCTGATCGCTTCCGCCAACCCCTATCGGCTGAGGATGAGGATCGACAAGGCGCTTGCGGAGCAGTCGATCGAAACGGGTGGAATTATCGACAGCAATGCGACCTATGTCTCGCTCGCGTTGGCTCGATCGGGACTTGGCGTGGCGATCGTCGAGTCCCTTACCCTCACGGGCCTCCCGGTTAAGGATGTGGTGATCCTGCCGCTCGCCTTCCACATTCCGTTCTACTGGGGCGTCATCACGGCAACCGGCGTACCGCTGCCTGCGACTGTCGAACGGCTGATCTTGTCGATCGAACGCAGGGCAATGGACGTGCCGCATTTTCGCAAGCTCAAAGGGATGCCACCCGTTTAAGGCTGATACTGATTTGGTGCTGAAGCTTCGCCTTCAGAATGTCCCGTTCAAGACGATGCCGCAAACAAATTCAGGAGATTTGATACCGAGGTCGACTGGGAGAGATCCAAGAGATTGTCGTAGAGATCATCGGTTGCATGTCCGGAGCCCCAATAAACGCAATCGAAGAATTTGCTTCGTCGCTGGTCGGCATCGAGGGGAACCTCGATCGATCCCTTGGCATGAAGCCGTTGGCTCTTAAGACCCGTACCGTCCGGCAATGTCACAGTCAGCACATGCGGAAGACGATCATGACCGTGCTCCTCGCTTGAGGTGTAGGAATGCATCTCGATCCGCGGCATCAGTGCAAGGACGTCGGCCTGTCGAAGGACGGCGGGGGTGAAGTCCGCCAGGCTGAGCGTGTCCTGCAACATCGCCCTTGCAAGGCAATACGGCATCGAGAAGCGGGCCTGCATTTCGTTCTCTGGCCGCGGATAGGCAAGATTGCGGGCGGCCGAAATCCCGACTTTGACGTCGATACGGTCGATATCACCGGCGCTCAGCCGATGTTCCTGTTTCAGGTCGAAAAGTGCGTCGATTGCCCGATGCGTCGAGGCGCAGCAGGGATGGCGCTTGGTGACAAGACCGCGGGTTTCAATGACATGGGCTTCATCCAGCCGCCAGTCCGCCCAACCTCGCGCTTCGCCGCCGCCAAAAAGATCCAAAAAACCCTGCGGTCGCTCGAGGATGTCGAGCCGGCCGCCGCTGCCTGACATTGCCAGCAAGGCGGCTTCGACTGCATTGCGTGCTGCAATTCCGGCATGCAGCGGTTTGGCCAGGGTACCGAACTGGCCTTTGGGGCCGGATGCCATCGAGGTGGCCAGGCTCATGGCCTGCGCCGTTTCCTCGATGTTGGCGCCAAGCAGGCGCGCGACGCCGGCGGCCGTTCCGATCGCGCCGACCGTGGAAGTGCCATGCCAGCCTCTGTTGTAATGGGAGGGATTGACCCCAAAACCGACCGCGGCCTGGGCCTCGAGCCCGGTCAGATAGGCTTCCAGAAACTGCTTGCCGCTGATCGGGCGCTGCGGATGGAGGGTGGCAAGCAGGGCCGGCACCAGAACTGCGGACGCATGAGCCCGGGCGGGATGAAAATTATCATCGAAATCGAGGGCATGGGCCGCCGTGCCGTTCACAAGTGCCGCCACCGAGGGCGATGCGTGTCCGCCTGTGACAAGCCATCCGGAACCGCCGCCGGATATCTCACTGCCGAATGCCGTGGTAACTGCCGCTACGCTTGGATCCTTGGTGCCCGCGATCATGCATCCGAGCGTGTCGATGACCGCATCGCGGGCGCGCTCCATGGCAAGAGATGAAAACTCCGTCCGCGCTGAAAGCTGCCGGGCGATATCGAGGAGGATCGTGGTCATTGACGAATGTCTTTCGCTGCGCTTGTTACACGGGCGAAAGTGTTCGACTTCGTTGAAGGCCGCAATCTTATGCGGTTTTCGAATAAGTCTATCGAAGGAAGGGGTTCTCCATGGTGAAGGCGGGGATCAGCCTCAAGCATATCGAGGCCTATGACGCGATCGCCGCCACCGGCTCGACGGTTGCCGCAGCATTGGAGCTCGGCATTTCGCAATCGAATGCCAGCCGGCTCCTGCAGCAGCTGGAGGATTATCTCGGCGTTCGCCTGTTCGAGCGTGACAAGAACCGCCTGGCGCCGACGCGCGAAGGCCTGCAGCTCGGGCCGGAAATCCGCGCCATTGCCGATCGCCTGCGTGTGCTTAAAACGGCGGCCATCGAATTGGAGAACGGGCGCTCCCGCGACATGCTACTGAGGCTTGCTTTTCCGGCCAGTCTGTCGTCGAACCGGATACCTAAAATGATCCGAGATTTTCTTGCGGCCAACGGCCCGATGCGGGTGGAACTGGCCTCCGGCAATTATCTGGCGCTCGAACGCATGGTTGCCGATGGCGAAGCCGATATCGGTTTCGCGCGCCTGCCGCTGGCAACTCCCGGACTGCGGCAGGAAAAGCTGCTGCCGTCGCGGATCGTCTGCGTACTGCATCGCGATCATCTGCTCGCCGAGCGGTCGTCGCTGACGATCGCCGAGCTGAAGGGCCACGATCTCATCGTCCTCAATCGTGAACGGCCCGTCCGCCATCAGCTTGAGGCGCTGTTCTATCAGCACGGCTTGCGACAGCGGCCGTTGCTGGAGGCGCATTCCGTCGCAAGCGCCTGCGCACTGGCCGCCGAGGGTCTTGGCATTGCGCTGGTCAGCGAGCTGATCGCCCGCGAATACGCGGCGCTGCCCTTGCGCTTCGTCGTGCTTGAACCGGAGCTGCCGGTCACATACTGCCTGCTCAGCGGCGAAAAACATCCGCTGTCACGGGCGGCCGGTCTGTTCCTGCAGAGCATTGCCGGCTGGTCGTGAGCGAAATGTCTTCCCGGGGGGGGCGGCCAACAATTAGGCAACCGAAATCGTCGCTGCACTACAAGCTGGCAGCGCGAATTGTCGACCGCTGGCGATCAATTGCCAGGCTGCGGGCTACCCTCGATAGGGCATCAAGCCGAATCCCGGCATCTGGGTTTGCGAATGCAGCATCGAGCGTGTTGGCATATCCATCAAACCTCGACAGTTCCTGGTCGAAAACAGCGGCCTCGACCGGTTCGGCATAATATGTTTCGGCGACTTCCTGCGCCGCGAGACCCAGCATGAAATAGCCGACCACGCGATCCGGATCGTCGATGGCGGCCTGCCCGGCGGCCACAGCCGCGGCGCGATAAGCGCGCACCGCATTGCCCTTCTGGCGGATGATGTCTGTGATGTTGGAGAACATGGGACCAGTTTCCTTCGCTGATTGGCCGCCGACTGACGTTTCATGGGGATTGCCGAGGAACTCATAGAGGATGGCTGTGGCGATTTCGAAATCGCCGATCTCCATCGCCTCCTGCGGATTATGCGATCCGTTGCGGTTGCGGATGAAGATCATGCCCGACGGAATGCCGGCTGCGGAAAAGACCGCGGCGTCATGCCCACCGCCGGACGGGATCAACGTCGGCTGCACGCCGACGGTTTCCGCCGCCTCGGTCAGTCGGGCGATCAGCGACTGGCTGCAGAGCGCCGGACTGGTCCATAGCGCCTGGCCAAGATCGAAACGGACGGCGCGTTCGTTCTCGATACGCGTCACGTGCTGGAGGACGAGTGCGTGCATTGCCTCCAGCATATCGCGGTCCTGGCTGCGAACGTCGAGGCTGAATTCGACACTGTCCGGAATGCGGGAGAGGGCATGCTTCTGCTGATCGGTTGAGACCATGCCGCTGGTAACGACGAGGTCGCGGCCCTTGGCGACGAAATCATGCCAGGCGGCGTCAAGCACGTTCAGGAACTCCGCCATTGCGAGCACCGGATCGTGCCGATAGGCAAGGGGAACCGCGCCGGAATGGCCGGCTTCGCCGAAACAGGAAATTTTCTTGAAGCGGAAGTTGCCGCGAATGCCAGAAACGATCGCCGCCGGCACATTACGCTCGATAAGCACAGGCCCCTGTTCGATATGCACCTCGACATAGGCTCTGACCGCCGAGTGATCCAGGAGGGGTTTGCCGGCCCGGATCGGCGCCATGTCGATGCCGACCGCTTCCATGTGTTCATCGAGTGTGCGGCCGTCGCTTTTGTGGCGAGCGGAAAGTTCATCCTGCGAGAGCACGCCGAGCAGCGCCTTCGAGCCGATGTAACATGGGCCGAACCAGGCGCTCTCCTCGCCGCGCATGGCGATGACCTTTACCGGTTCGGGGAAACGAGCGCCTTCGCGCTTCGCCCGGACGAGACAAAGCAGCCCGGCCAGCACGCCGGCAAGCCCGTCGAAATTGCCGCCGCTGGGGACGCTGTCGACATGCGAGCCGACGAGGACATAGTGCCCGGCCCCGGCATGTTGGGGCAGCGAGAAGACGAGGTTGCGACCGGCATCCCATTCCGTCACGAGGCCTTCCGAATGGGCGAAGTCGACCAGGAAATCCAGCGTTTCAGTCTCCGCCCTGGAAAAAGCCGGACGGCTCACGCCCTCGACATCTGCGGTACGCTCGGCGATCTCGGCAAACAGCTGGGCGGCGACACCGGCAAGGTCAAAGCATGCGGGTCTTTCGAGAACGGCGGCATTCATCACGCATACTCCGCAAGGGTAATGGCTTCGTCGGCGATGTCGACCGAACCGATCAGGGCGTCGACGGAGGTGAGGCCGCGTTCTTCAAGTTCCTGTTCGAGTTCGCCGATGAGGCGGGGCATGGTCGTGGGACTGATGAACGTGGCGGTGCCCACCTGTACCGCGCGGGCGCCGGCGATCAGGTATTCCAGCACGTCGTCCACCGTCGAGATGCCGCCGCAGCCGATGACCGGGATGGAAACTGCCCGGGCACATTGGTAAGTCATGCGCAACGTAATGGGCTTCAGAGCCGGACCGGAAAGTCCGCCCATGACATTGCCGAGGCGCGCGCGGCCGGTGGCGCTGTCGATCGCCATGGCAAGCATCGTGTTGGCGGTGACGAGTGCGTCGGCGCCGGCCGCCTCGGCCGCCTGCGCGACTTCCACCACCTCGCCGGTATTGGGCGAAAGTTTTGCCCAGAGGGGAAGGTCGGTAGCGGAGCGCATCTTGCGGATCACGTCGCCGGTCGGGCCCGGCCGCATTGCGAAGGCTTTGCCGTGATCCTCGACGTTAGGGCAGGAAATGTTGACTTCGATCGCCGCGACGCCCGGCACGCTGACCTCTTCGGCGAAACGCGCGAATTCGTCGGCGGAATTGGCGGATATGCTGATCACCAACGGCGCATCGTAGTCAGCATAAAACGGCACGGTGTTCTGCAGAAACCATTCCGCGCCCTTGCTGGGGATGCCGATCGAATTCAGCATGGCGCCGTTCACCTCGCAGACCCGCGGCACCGGATTGCCGGCGCGCTTGCCTTGGGTAATGGTCTTCGTCACATGTGCCCCCAGGCAATCGAGATCGAAGACTTCGGCCAGTTCCTCGGAGAAGGTGCCGGAGGCCGGCATGATCGGGTTCTTGAGCACGAGCGCGCCGATCCGGGTGGTGAGGTCGGCCATTACAGCACCTCCTGAAGATCGAAGACCGGTCCCTCGCGGCAAACCCGGAGATTCACCGCGCCGTCCTCGCGCCGAAATGGTCGCACGCAGGCCTGGCACATGCCGATGCCGCAGGCCATGTGCTGTTCGAGCGCCACTTGTCCACCGATGCCGTGGCGGGCGCCGATCTCCTGCAGCATGCGCATCAGCCGCGCCGAGCCGCAGGTGAAGAAAGCGTCGATACCGCGGCTGCGGATCAGGCCCTCGATCAGGGGCGTCAGGCTTTCGGTATCCGAATTGCCTTCAGTATCCGTCACGGTGATGACCTCCGCGCCGAAGGAGCGGAAGAGGTTGGTCGACATCAGCAGATCGGGCGCGCGGGCGCTGCAGATCGCCGTCAGCGGCAGTCTGAGGCGAGCACATTCCTGCGCCAGCGGGGCGAGCGTCGCAAGCCCGACGCCACGGGCGATGAGCAGCGGGCGGCGCCATTCTGGGCGGATCTCGAACCCTTGGCCGAGCGGACCGACGATGTTCAGGACATCGCCGGTTTCGAGGCCGGCCAGAGCGCCGGTGCCTTCGCCTGCGACCTTGTAGAGGAACGTAAGCTCGCCCTTTTCGCGATTGCAGGAATAGATGCTCATCGGCCGGCGAAGATAAGGATGAAACCGATCCGTCTGCGGGCAGAGCAGATGAAAGAACTGCCCCGGCTGGCAATCCAGCACTGAACACGGCGCGGAAAGCGTAAGAAGGCGATATTGGCCGTTTACCCATTCATGCGCTTTGACCCGGCAGTCTACCTCATTGACGGAGTGACGCACGGGAGCGGCGGTGGGAGCGGAATCGGAGACGACGCAAAGGCTTGCTGGCATGGCGGTGTCCGGAATCAAGAAAAATAATGCCCTCGGCGGATGGACCGCCGATCGGATCGGAATGTCGGTGGGTGGGCGACGTCGGGCTTCAGCACATTGCGCTGACCGTCGCACGGGGTCGTTCGCCTTGGATCAGCGTCGGAGAAGGTGGTGGTCGGACGTCATAGGGTGCTCCCTGCGTTCGGGGTCCAAAAACAGAGCCTATTGTGGAAATGCGAAAGCTGTCAAGACGATTCTCAAAAATGAGAATTATCGCGTGAAGATTAACTACATTGCGATTATTCCAGTTTTTGTTTAAGGAGTCGAAGGTTTGGCAACAGGATGACGGGAGGAATCGCCTTGGACTTCGTGAGTTCCACAGAGGATGTCGGTCGTCGCCTTCGCGCGTTTCGGATGGGGGCGGGGTTTACCCCGGAGGAGCTCGCCGCCAAGGCCGGCGTTTCACGGGCTGCGATCTATCGCTATGAGTCCGGCAAGCCGCCGAAGGTCGACACGCTTGGCAAGATCGCGGATCTGCTTGGCGTCTCGCTGCCGACCCTGCTCGGCGTTGGCGTCGAGTATATTGCTTCTGCGGTCAGTTTCTTCGAGCGGATGCGCCAGCTTGAGGAGGATGTGGACCAGATCACCGTGATGTTCGGGCCGATTTCGTATCTACTGACGACCGACCGCTATGACGAGCTTCTGCCGACCGTACTCGATGAAAGCATTCCTCAGGACGTCAGTGACCGAAAGACGGCGATCCGGGAAATCGCAGCTTTGACGGACATCCTGAAAGCCCGCAAGGAGACGTTCCGCAGGCGCAGCCCGAGTATTGTCAGCTTGGTTTCGGCCGCGGAACTGGAGGAGTTCGGCCGTGTGGGGTTCGTCGGTGCCCATGATCATCCGGGTGTCAGGCTGTCGGAACGGCAGGCCGCCGCCCGCGCCGAAATCGAGCATATCGTGCATATGCTGCGGGAGCAGCCGATCGGCGTTCAGATCGGCGTCGTGATCGATTCCATGCCGGGCGCAAGCTTCCAGATCTTCAAGCGGGCCGATAGGGCACAGGTGGCGGTCAGCCCCTTCCGGCTTGGTTCGTTCGCCAATATCCGCGTTGGCGTCGCCACCATTACTGCGGCCGCGGAGGCGGTTCAGCTCTATGGTGGCATTACCGACCAGCTCTGGCGGCGTAGCCTCAAGGGCGATCAGGCCGCCGATTTCATCGAGAAAACCGTCCTCAAGAGACAGGCTGCCGCCTGAGTTCTATCAGGACGCGAAACACAATTGCGGACGCAATTTTGATACAAATCTCATCTTTGAGATTTTTGTTGCGCGCCTGAAAGTTTTGTGAAAGCTTGACGTCTTTCCGGGGCGGGCGGGCGGTCCAAGGGGATTTATCTCCTCGCGGATCAGTTGTTTCCCCAGCAAGGCAGGGAGTTTTTGGGTGGCGCAATCGGAGCGGATGATCGATATCGCGGGTGTTCACAAGACATTCGTGGCTGACCACGGGACGGTGACGGCGCTGGAGCCTGTCAGCATCACCATCAGGGAAGGCGAGTTCATCTCGATCGTCGGGCCGTCCGGCTGCGGCAAGTCCACGCTGCTGCGGCTGATTTCCGGCCTCGACCAGGCGACCGGCGGTTCGATCACGCTCGATGTCTCCGGCCGCAAGCGCCCGGTCGGTTTCGTCTTCCAGGAGCCCGTGCTGCTGCCGTGGAAGACCATTGTCGACAACGTCCGTTTCCCGCTCGATACAGCCGGCGTTGCCAGGGCTCAGGGCGACAAGACCGCCCTCGACCTGATCAAGATGGTGGGGCTTGCCGGTTTCGAAAAGGCGTTGCCGCGCCAATTGTCCGGCGGCATGCGCCAGCGTGCGGCGATCGCCCGCGCGCTTTCCGACGATCCGCCGATCCTGCTGATGGACGAGCCCTTTTCCGCCGTCGATCTGATGACCCGCGACAATCTCAATGACGAACTGCTGCGCATCTGGCAGTCGACCGGCAAGACGATCCTGCTGGTCACCCACAGCGTCGACGAAGCCGCCTATCTGGCCGATCGGGTGATGGTCATGACGGCCCGTCCGGGCAAGCTGAAATGCGTCCACAATGTCGAGCTTGCTCGTCCTCGTGGTGAACAGACCAAGCTGGATCCGGCCTATCATGCGCTGGTCGCCCAGCTGCGCCGCGATCTGCGGACACCGGCCGGGGAGGCGCATTGATGAACAGGCGCTTTTCCGCGGCGGTCGACTACACGCTGGCGCTTGGCGTACTCCTGTTTGTCTGGTGGTTTGCCACGGGACCGATGGCCCTGCCGGCCTTTCTCCTGCCGTCGCCGCTGCGCACCTGGAACGCGCTGGTTACCATCGCGCTCACCGGCGAACTCTGGCGGCATCTCGGCTTCACGCTGCAGAACATCGTCCTTGGCCTGATCCTCGGCTGCATTGCTGGCATTGCGATCGCCTATGTCATGACCCGCTTTCCGAGGCTCGCTGTCTGGCTCGACGGGCCGCTGGTGATCCTGCAGACGGCGCCGAAGATCGCGCTTGCGCCGCTCTTCGTCGTCTGGTTCGGCTTCGGCGTGCTCTCCAAGATCATCCTGATCTTTTCGCTGGTCTTCTTTCCCGTCTTCGTCGGTGCGGTCGCCGGCTTCCGCACGCTCGATCCGAAGATGAAGGATCTTTCGAAGCTGCTCGGCCTCAGCGCCGTGCAGCGCTTTCGTCAGATCGAACTGCCGGCGGCAATGCCGGAGATCTTCGTCGGTCTGAAGATCGGCGCGGTGCAGGCGCTGGTCGGTGCGGTTCTGGCGGAATGGATGTCCGGAAAGGTCGGGCTCGGTTACCTGATGACCTTCGCATCGGCCACCTACAAGACGCCGCTTCTGTTCGCAGCCGTCCTGATGACCGTTGTACTTGGCCTGGTCCTGCATGTCGCGCTGACCATTCTCGAACGCCGCCTTCTCTCCTGGAAGGGTGCGAAGAATGGCTAGGACCAGCGCTGCCTTTCCCTGGAAGAACGGCCGCCCGCCGCATCTGCCTTGCGGTTCCGGCGACATTGCCGAAAACGTGCTGACCCCCGGTGATCCGGATCGCGTGGCGCTGCTCGCCGACATGCTGGAAGATGTGCAGGACTTCGGCCGCAAGCGCGAATTCGCCGTCATCACCGGCAGTTACGAAGGAACGCGGCTGACCATCTGTTCGACAGGCATCGGTGGCCCGTCGACCGAAATCGCCCTTGTGGAACTCGCTATGCTCGGCGCCAGGCGCGTCATCCGGATCGGCGGCATGTCAGCGCTCGTCGCGGAATACACCGTCGGCTCATTCATCGCGGTCGACAGGGCGATCGGCGATACCGGCACTGCGATGACATACCGGGCAGCCGGAGGCGAAGCAAAGGCTTCACCGCAGATAACCCAAGGCCTCATCGCCGCCGCGGCTGAGTTAGGCCTGACATGTCGACCGGGCATGGTGGCTTCGACCGACAGCTACTATTTCGGCCAGGACCGCCGTTATCGCCCGCTCTACGATGGCGCCGATATCTCCGCCAATTTCATCGGCCGCTTCCAGGCTCAAGGTGCCGTCGGCGTCGAGATGGAGAGCGAGATCACGCTGACGGTCGGCGGGGCGATCGGCCTCGAAACCGGCTGCCTACTTGGTGTCCATGGAAATCGCGCCACCGATGATTGGCTCGACGACTATGAGGCAACCCAGCGAAACCTTCTGCGCATTGCGGGAAGGGCATTTTCCTCCACAAAATGGGAACTCAGGAGCCAACCATGATCCAGTTTCGCGTGACGACCGCGGCAAGCCTGCTTGCTCTTCTTACCTCGCCCTTCTTCGCTTCGATCGCGGGAGCGACCGACAAGGTCGTGCTGCAGATCGATGGCGCAGCCGCCCCTTTCTACGCGCCGCTTTATGCCGGCGTCGACAAGGGCATTTTCGAGAAGAACGGCATCGAAGTCGAATTCATCTATGCTGCCGCCGCCGACATCCTGACGAACATCGCCGCCGGCAATGTCGATTTCGGTTTCCCGAACGGTGATGCTGTGGTTGCGGCTGCCGCCAACGGCCTGCCGGTCAAGGTTGTCCACACGACCTATCAGCGGGGCATCGGCGCGCTTCTGGCCAAGGAATCCAGTGGCATCAAGTCCTACAAGGACCTCAAGGGCAAGAAGATCGCCGTTACCAGCCTTGCAAGCCCCAACTATCTTCAGCTCCAGGTGGGTCTCAAGCAGGCCGGCCTCAGCCTCGACGACGTCAGCGTCGAAGTCGTCGCGACCGGCGCCATCGTGCAGTCGCTTCAGGCAGGCCAGGTCGATGCCATCGTCTTCTCCGAGCTTCGCAAGTACAATCTCGAAGCCGACGGCACCAAGGTCACGATGATCCTGTCGAACGATTTCCTGCCGTCCTTCGGCAACGTCGTCGTCACCAGTTCGAAGAAGCTTTCGGCAAACCCGGATCTGGTGAAGCGCTTCACGACCGCCGTGACCCAATCCTATGAATGGGTCATCGATGGTCATATCGGTGACGCGCTTGACATCTCGCTTGCCAAATACACGCCGACCTGGCCGAAAGACCAGAAGGCCATTCTGACGACCGCCTTCGAACAGACCTTCGTGCCGTCCGTCTGGCAGAGCGCGCTGACCAAGCAGAAGGGCCTGGGTGCCGCCGATCTGGCCGCCTGGCAGAAAAACGCCGATATCCTGGCGCAGTACAAGGTCATCGACAGCGCCCCCAAGGCGGCCGACTTCGTCGTCGATCCGTCGACGATCGGTAAGTAGACATGATCCTGCGTGGCATAGCGGGTTTGATCGTAACCCTCGTCCTGTGGACGGCGATCGTCGTCATCTTCAGGGTTCCGGCATTTCTTCTGCCGGGACCGCTTGAGGTGTTCGCCCGGCTGCTCTTCCTGTTCGAAAACGCCAAGCTTTTCCGGCATATCGGCGTTACTCTCACGGAGATCGTCGCAGGTTTCGTGATCGGGACGGCGGTCGGCATTCTTGCCGGAGTCGTCTTCGCGCGGCTTCCCCGGGTCGAACGTTTTGCCACGCCGCTCATCCTGCTGCTACAGACAGCACCGAAGATCGCGATCGCGCCCCTGCTGCTGTTGTGGCTGGGAATCGGGCCAACACCCAAGATCGTGCTGATCGCGATCGTCACCTTTTTCCCCGTCATGTCCGGCATGGTGACCGGTCTGCGTTACGGGGAAGGCAGTTTTCGCGATCTCGCCGCCGTCTTGAAGCTCAGCCCCTGGCAGAGTTTCTGGCATATCGAGCTGCCGTCGGCGCTGCCGGCGGTGCTTGCCGGCATGGCGGTTGCAACGACGCTCGCGATGACCGCCGCCGTCATCGGCGAATTGATGGGCGCCAATGAGGGCATCGGCTATCTGCTGTCCTCCGGCCAGGAAAACAGCGATACCGCCGTTGTCATCGGCATGGTGCTCCTGCTGTCGCTGATCGGATGGGCCTTCTACGAGGTCATCGAACTGATCCGCCGCCATTCGCTCGGCCGGTTTCAACTGAGCTGATTGGATGGCGCGCGTTTTCCTCTGTGTCCTCGATTCCGTCGGCTGCGGCGGCGCGCCGGATGCGGCCCGTTATGGGGATGAAAGCTCCAATACCTTGCTTCATATTGCCGAGGCCTGTGCCGCTGGGCGCGCGGAAGAGGGGCGCAGCGGCCTCCTGAGAGTTCCGAACCTCGATGCCTTGGGATTGGGTGCCGCGATACGGCTCGCATCGGGCAGGACGGCGCCCGGTCTCGGCGCGGCACCGATCGGTCGTTGGGGTGTGGCGGAGGAAATCTCTGCCGGCAAGGATACCCAGAGCGGCCATTGGGAGCTCGCCGGTGTGGCGGTCGCCCGTGACTGGCATTATTTCCCGCGCGCGATACCGGCATTTCCGGATGATCTGATGGCCGAACTCGCAGCACGCTCCGGCATTTCCGGAACGCTTGCGAATTGCCATGCTTCGGGCACCGAGGTGCTCGACCGGTTCGGTGCCGAACACATCGCGACCGGCAAGCCGATCGTTTATACCTCCGCCGACAGCGTCGTGCAGATTGCGGCCCATGAAGCCCATTTTGGTCTCGACCGTCTGCTCGATCTTTGCCGTATCGCCGCCGAAATCTTTCATCCGCTGAATGTCGGCAGGATCATTGCCAGGCCCTTCGTCGGCGAGACGCCAGGCGCCTTTATCCGCACCGCAAACCGCAGGGACTTCGCCATCGCCCCTCCGGACGGCACGATCTGCGACCGGGTTGTTGCCGCAGGCGGTGCGGTCCATGCGGTCGGCAAGATCGGCGACATCTTTGCCTACAAGGGCATTACTGACGTCTCCAAGGGCAGCGACGACATGGCGCTCTTCGACCATGTGCTTGGCTGGTGCTGCCGTGCCGAGCCGGGCGATCTGGTCTTTGCCAATTTCATCGAGTTCGACAGTCTCTGGGGCCATCGCCGCGACGTTTCGGGCTATGCCCGTGCGCTCGAAACCTTCGATGTCCGCCTGCCGGAACTGACGGGGCGCCTGCGCAGCAATGATCTGCTGATTATCACCGCAGACCATGGCAACGACCCGACCTGGGCGGGCACCGATCACACCCGCGAGCGGGTGCCGGTGCTGGCGACCGGGCCGGGCATAAAACCCGCGGAGTTGGGTATCTGCCGGTTTGGTCATGTGGCGGAGATGATTGCGGCGCATCTCGCGCTGCCCAAAAGGGGTTGACTAGCCGCCGATGCCGAAGGTGGCGCCCCGCGTCGCCCAGCCGGTCATGCGGCGTTCTATGAAGGCGAAAATCATATACATGAGGACGCCCATGAGCGCGATGACGACAAGGCCTGCAAACACAAGCGGGATCCGGAAATTGGCGGATGCCTGGGTCATCAGCGTTCCGATACCCCGGTTGGAAGCAAGCGTTTCCGAGATGACGGATCCGACAAATGCAAGCGTGATCGAGATCTTCAGCGATGCGAACAGGTAAGGCATGGAACGTGGAATGCCGACCTTGCGGACGATATCGAGTTGACTTGCGCCCAGCGAGCGCAAGACGTCGCGCAGGTCGGTCTCGATCGTCGCGAGACCGGTCGCGACGTTTACCGCAATCGGGAAGAAGCTCAGCATGAACGCGGTGATCACGGCGGGTATGGTGCCTATGCCGAACCACACGACAAGGATAGGTACGATCGCAACCTTCGGCACCGAGTTGAAGCCGACGAGCAGCGGATAAAGGCTCGTATAGGCGAGCCTGGACGATCCCACCAGCACACCGAGAACCGCACCGAATCCCACCGCGACGGCGAAGCCGATGACCGTCGTCAGCAGCGTCTGGCTCGAATGAAACCAGATGATATAGGCGTTCTCATAAAGGGCTGCTGCGATCATCGTCGGTGAGGGCAGGACGAAAGGCGGGATATCAAAAGCTTTGCAGGCGAGCTCCCACAGGACAAGCAGAATAACCGGCAAGGCCACAGGGCCGACACGTTCCAACATGCTCATCATGCCTTTCCTGCTGGTTTTGCGGGTGCGATTTCAATCGGCATTCTTTGCGAGCGGATATCTGAGCGCAGGTCCATGACGTTTGCGTTGAACGCGGGATCCAGGAAGGTCTGCTCGCCTCTCGGCCGGCTGAACGCCGAGGTGTCGACCGTCCGAACAACCCGGCCCGGCCTGTTGGACATGACATGGACGCTGTCTGCCAGATAAAGCGCCTCTCTGAGATCGTGAGTCACCAGAATGGCCGTGAACTGCCGTTCCAGCCAGATCGCCTGCAGCACATCCCACAATTCCTCGCGCGTGAATGCGTCGAGTGCACCGAACGGCTCGTCGAGCATCAGCAGTCGCGGCTGGTGGATCAACGATCGGCAGAGAGACACGCGTTGCTGCATGCCGCCGGAAAGCTGCCACGGATAATGACTTGCGAAACTCTCCAGTCCTACGATCCGCAGAAGATCCATGGCCCGGTCGACGAATTCCTGTTTCTTCGCACGGAACTGATGGCGCTCGGGACGAACGACCTCGAGAGGGAGCAGGACGTTTTCCAATGTCGTCCGCCAGGGCAAAAGATTGGGATTCTGAAACGCCATTCCGACGATGCTGACCGGGCCTGAGATTTCGTGCTGGTCGACCAGAACGGCGCCGGTGGTGGCGGGCATCAAGCCCGTCACCAATTTCATCAGCGAAGATTTCCCGCAGCCGGACGGTCCGACCACCGCCGCGAAGGACCCTTCTTCGACCTTCATATTGAGGCCTGATACCGCCGGCGTCTTGCCGTAAGAGAGGCTGACGTCAATCAATTCGACGAGGTTCTTCATCCGGGCCGCCAGAAATGTCGTTTCGGAACGATTATGAGATGCTTGCTGGGAATTGCTTACTTCGGCGGCATCCGTTCGGCTGACGGGGGGAGGTATTCGGTCGTGTAGACCTTATCGGCTGCGGGCGCCGCGATTTTGTAGGCGTCGCTGTTCGTCTTGATCGTCAGCGCCATGCGGGCGGGATCCACGTAACCGAGACCATTCGTTTCGAACGAAGGGGATTTCAGAACACCCTTGTCCAACAGGAATTTCAGGCGTGCCGCCTCGAGTTTGACGTCATAGAGCGGTTCGATTTCCTTCATCGCCTGCATGCCGGCCTCCGGGTTTTTCAGGAGAGCGATGGTGCCGGCGATCGAGGCCTTGACGAAGCCCTTGATGACGTCCGGGTGCTTGGCAATATAGTTCGGCGTTGCAACCAGCGCGCTGCCATAAAGGTCGAGACCATTGTCGGCATAACCGAGCACGGTGATGTCTTTTTCCGGTACGCCAGCCGAAATGAGGTTGAAGACAGACGTCGAGGAGAAGCCGGAGATCGCATCCACCTGGCCCTGCACCAGCATCGTCTCGCGTAGGTTCGGCGCGATGGTGACCCAGTTGATCGAGGCGGGGTCGATCTTGTTTGCCTGGGCAAACGCGCTGAACATCAGGCGGCTTGAATCGGCTTCCGGAGCGCCGATCTTCTTGCCGGCAAGGTCTGCAGGCGACTTGATGCCGCTTTTGGCAAGAGCAATGATCGAGTTGGGCGTCCTGTCGAACACCTGATAGAACGCAATCAGATACCGATCGGGATTTTCGGCATTGAACTTGATGAGCGAATTGATGTCGGTGAACCCGATGTCGTAGGCGCCCGCTGCGACTTTAACGATGGTATCGCCCGAGCCATAGCCCCGGTCCATGGTGACCTTCAGCCCATTGGCCTCGAAATCTTTATTCTTGAGGGCAAGACCCCAGATGGCATGGTTTCCCTGCAGGGTCCAATCCAGCGAGAACTTCACCGGCGTCAGGTTCTGCGCGATACCGGAAACGGCGGAGCCGACCAGTGTCCCTGCGGCAAGCAGGATTGCTGCAATTGCTTTCATCATTATCACGTCCCCTTTTTTTGATGTTGTAAACGGGCTATCTCAAAATTTAGACGATGTCCATAATATTTAGACAGGGCATATAAAATGAAGTATCCCTCGTTCTCAATGAGGAGAATCGCTGATGTCGGAAAGGCGAACGATGCCGGCGGAGGAGGCCGGCATACTGAAGGATATCGGCCAGCGGCTGAATGCGTATCGCCTGGCGCACGGCCTATCTCCTGAAATGCTTGCCGACAGGCTCGGCGTTTCCCGTGCCGCGCTTTACCGGGCGGAAAAAGGAGAAATCCTCAAGATTGAAACCCTCGTTCGCATCAGCCGTGTGCTGGACGTCTCTCTGCCCAATCTCCTGGGGGTAGGTATCGAATATGTGGATACCGCCTTGGGTTTTTTCGAGCGAATGCGTCAGATTGAGGCCGAGAGCGAGCAGATCATCGGCTTCTTCGGTCCGCTTTCCTATCTCCTGACCTCATCCGCATATGACGAGATGCTCGCGCTTGCGATGGATGACCTGAGATCCAAGGACGACGAGACCGCGACGGCTATCGACAGGCTTCTTTCTGTCCTCCGGCAGCGTAAGGAAGCCTATCAACGCCGCCGTCCCCTCCTGGTCAACCTGATCGCAGCCTCCGAGCTGCGGCGGTTTCTGTCGAATGGGCTGATTGGGCGCGATGATCTCTCAGCTTCGGACCGGCGAAATCGACAGTCCATGGCCAGGGCCGAGGTCAAACACATTGTCGAGCTCGTCAAAAAGCCGTCGATCGGCGTTCAGATAGCGGTTGTGCCCGGCCTTGTTCCGGCGACGAATTTTCAGATCTTTAGGCAGGCGGGGCGCTCTGTTCTCGCGATCAGTCCGTTTCGCCTTGGAGAACAGCCAAACGTCAGGGTCGGGGTCGGGATCATCACCGCATCGCTCGAAGGCGTGAAATTGCATGAGGAAATTGCCCGCAGGATGTGGGAGAGCGCGCTGAAGGGCGAGGATGCGATCGATCTCATCAGCAGCATGATGGCTGAAACGCGACATTGAAAATGTTGCACAGGACCGATCCAGTTCGCAGAACCGGATGCATCGCTCGCCATCCCTACATCATTTATTGAGCCTTTATATGATCGGAAAGTGAGTTTCCTTATGTCTTCGCCTTCAGCCATTCTTCTCGACCTCGATGGGACCTTGATCGACTCAGAGCCGGGCATCCTGTCCAGCTGCCGCGCGGCCTTGCGGGCTCTCGGCCATACGACAGATCCGGCAATGGACATCGCCTCGATCATCGGGCCGCCGATCGAAGACGTCATGCGCTATCTTCTCCAGCCATTCGGCGACAGTCGCGTGTCGGAAGCGGTCGAGGCATATCGTGAAGACTATGGGACGAGGGGCCTGCTGCTCAGCGAGCTCTACGACGGAATTGCAGACGCTCTTTTTGCGATGCGGGAAACGGGTGTGAGCTTATATCTGGCAACGTCGAAACGGGCGGTGTTTGCTCGCAGGATTCTTGAGAACAAAAAACTGGCTCCGCTTTTCGACGGCATCTACGGTTCGGTGCCCGGCCAGGATATCGACCACAAGCCGGAATTGATCTCCCACATTCTGGCGGAGAACGGTCTGACCGCGGATCAGTGCATCATGGTCGGCGATCGCAAATTCGACGTCGCTGGCGCTCATGCCAATCGCATGCGGGCGATTGGCGTCCTCTGGGGATATGGCAGCCGCGAGGAACTGGAGATCGCCGGGGCGGACCGCTTGATCGGGACGCCTGCCGAATTGCTTGGCAGTCTTCGATGGTGACCCTGATGTCCATCATCCAAGGCGATAGATCGAGCACGTCGAGGATTTGAGAAGTTAAGCGCGCCACGACACGACGGTAGCGTATATCTGTTCGATTTGGAACATGCGGTGATCACGCTGTGAGGATGGACATTTCTCGCCTCGGGTCGAGGACGTGGTGGTATTCACAGCGGACAGTTTTGCTTATTTTCGAATCCGGTCTGGCAGCCCTATCCCTCGGAATGAAGCAGGCCGCTGGCCTTTGGTCTGATCCTGGACGCCAAGCGGCGCGACATCGGAGCCACCGCGTCCGCCTGTGCCTATCTCACGCCCGCCTCGGAAGGCGGAAGCAGTGATTTCGAGGCTGATCGCCTGACGGTGAACCCGCTGATGGGCCGACACCAGGCGGCGGATGCTTTCAGTCCGAGGCGTAGGCCTTACGGGTATTGGCGGAGCTTGCCGCCTCGACATAACCACGGGCACGTTCGGCCAGATCTTGCCGATGCGCCAGCAGGGCAACGGGCTCGTTATCAGCCAGCACGATGGCTTGAGCGGATCCGGTCGACATTGCATCGTCGGTCGTGGTTACGCCGCCTGGACATCGGTTTGAGAGAAGTCGTTACCCTTGAACAGCAGCGGTTCGCCAGTCGCTTTCGCTAGAGCATAAGCAAAGCAGTCGCCGAAGTTGAGACCGGCCTTGTGACGGCCTTTACCGAAATCTGGAAAAGCTTGTCGGGCCAGTTCGCCGTGATCAAGAGTGACAGGCTCGACGATGATGCCGGCGCGCCGGAGGAAAGCCTCCGCCTGGCGCATACCATCAGGGCCGAGCTGGCCTTCCACCACCATCGACAACTCCACGTAATTCGCTACGCTGATCCGCGTGAGCTCGACGTCATGGATGGCCTTAACAAACCTTGCCGCCTCGGGCTCACGATAAAGAATTGCGACCAGCGCCGAAGTGTCGACGATCATTTTGGTAGGCCGTTCTCGTCATAAAGGAAATCAGCATGATCGACATAGGGGCGTTTGACGTTCGCCGCAGCGCGATCTGCGATCGCGAGAAGCTCCTCGACGCTGGCCCGGCCTTTTCGGCGTTCGATCTTGGCAAAACGCTCACGCAACGCCTCGGTGACGACACGGGTCATGCTTTCTCCCGTGGCGTGGGAGATCGCCTGTGCCAGGCGATGGGCTTCCGGATCCTTGATGCTGAGGCTCATGTGGGATAGCTCTCATATAGAAAAATAGCGTTCTTTCTAGATTTCTACATAAAATATTGTCGCATTCAAGTGTGCAAGATAACGTCGATAATGCAAGATTATCGGTCATTGGGGCCCGAATTTGGCTGCGCGAACCCTGGAAAGCCGCCAAAATTCCCGCTCGATGTCAAAAGATGTCAGATAGCCGAGCGATGCGGGCTTTACGCGCAGGCTGCTCATGAAGGGGCATTGCAAGGGTCTCAGGTTTGCGATCGCTTTCATCGCATGCAAATCTGCGGCTCGCTATCGAAGGACAGATGAGCCTCTCCGGCCGCTACCGGCATCCGCAACAAAACGCGGGTGGCCGCTTCTTCGACGTTGTTGACCTGGTCAACCGGCTGGAAACGGAAACGCGTAACGGCAAGCACAGTCGGATCGTCGTCATTGGCGCAACCTCGTGTTCCCATTGGCCTGATGAAGAGAGGGTCTACTGCCCGGCTTATCATTTGAGCAATTTATACGTTGCGCATTTTTTTGAGTATGCGATATTTGAATTAACAATAGTCAATGCTGCATTTTGCGCATTATGGGTCGGCGATGGAAATCAAGCAGCTGGAAGTGTTCCTCGCAGTCATGTCGGCAGGCAGCATCACCGCCGCCGCCCGGCTGCTCGACCGCTCGCAGTCGCAGGTGACGCGGCTCATTCAGGAACTCGAATCCTCCGTCGGCTTTGCGCTTTTTGACCGCAACGGTCCCCGCATCACGCCGACATCGCGGGCGGTCGCTTTTCATTCGGATGCCGAGCGTTTCCTGACCGGCATCGGCCAGCTCAAGGAGCGTGCCAGGAATATTCTCTCGGAAGAGCCGGCGCCGATCGAGATTGCCGCGATCCCGGCATTTGCCAGTGGATTGGTGCCGCTCGCGCTTGCGGAAATGCCGGCGGACCTCATTCCGCGGAATGTGCATCTGCGCAGCATTTCGGCCGAGGCGGCCGTCCAGTCGGTGCTTGCCCGCACCGCGGATTTCTGCGTCGCCTCGCTGCCGGTCGAGCATCCGGGCCTTGATGTGCATGGCCTGTTTCAAGCGCCTTGCGTCGCCGCGGTGGCGGCGGACGACCCCCTGGCGGGCAAGGATGTCATCTCCGTTCGCGACCTGGCCGACCGTTGCCTCATCACCATGGCCAATCCTTTCCGACTGCGTCGCCGCGTCAATCAGGCGCTGCAGGCGGCCGATGTCCGGCCATCGCGCGTCGTCGATACCAATGCGGCGCTGAATGCGCTGCAGCTCGCCTCCACGGGTTTCGGCGTCTCGATCGTGGAGCCCGCGACCGCCTATGGCCTGCAGCTCAAGAACGTCGAGATCCGCCCGCTCGATGTCGACATCCCATTTCTTTGGGGCATTTTCTCGGCCGCTTCCAAGCCGCTTTCGGAAGGCGTTCTGGAGCTCATCCAGTTGATCACCAGGATGTCGGCCGCCCGCATACCAGGTTTCGTGGCACACGATCCGGGCCATATCGAACGCGTGGCGGATGCCACTTTCGGCGCTGGCGCGAACGCACAGGAGCAATGATTGTGAAGGCGCAGGATGCACAGCGGATGAAAGGCCTAGAAGCGCTTGAACTGCGGCTTGCCGAAGACCTGTCGTTTCTCGAGCTCCCTCCCAAGGAGTGGGTGCCGCCGACCGAATATGATGGTGTAAAAGTTTTCGATACCGTCGTAATCGGCGCCGGCATGTGCGGCCTGGTGGCGACCGCATCGCTGAAAATGCTCGGCATCCATAACGTCGTCTGCCTCGACCGCTCTCTCCAAGGGCAGGAGGGGCCGTGGGTGACGTTCGCGCGCATGGAAACGCTACGCTCTCCCAAGCAGCTGCCGGGGCCGGCGCTGGGCCTGCCGGCGCTGACATTCAGGGCATGGTATGTTTCACAGTTCGGCGCGCAGGCATGGGACGCGCTCGGCAAGATTCCCAAATCGCAGTGGATGGACTACCTGGTCTGGTACCGCCGCGTGCTTCAACTGCCGGTCCGCAATCTCGTCACCGTCACCGAAATGATCCCGGTCAGCCAAGACCTGATCGCTCTCGACGTTTGGGATGCTGAACGCTGCAGACAGGAACGACTTTATGCGCGGCATGTGGTTCTGGCGACCGGCCGCGACGGCCTCGGCGGCGGTTACGTGCCGGAATTCGTCGAGCGCGTACGGTCAAAATTCTGGGCCCATTCCGCCGACGAGATCGATTTCCCGGCCCTGAAAGGCAAGCGCGTCGCGGTCGTCGGGGCGGGGGCTTCCGCCATGGACAATGCTGCAACCGCGCTCGAAGCCGGTGCAGGCCAGGTCGATATGATCATCCGGCGCAAGGAACTTCCCCGCATCAACAAATTCACCGGCATTGCCAGCCAGGGTGTCGTCCAGGGTTTTGCCGGCCTCAGCGATGCGTGGAAATGGAAATTCCTCGACTATGTGCTCGGCGCCCAGACGCCGCCGCCGCGCGATTCCACCCTGCGGGTGTCGCAACATCAAAACAGCCGGTTTTTCCTCGGCACGGCGGTGACCGGCCTGCGGGAAAGCGGCGACCATATCGTCGTCGAAACGAGCGGCGGCGATGTCGACTATGATTTCGCGATCTTCGCCACCGGCTTCCGGGTCGATCTCGATCGCCGCCCCGAACTCAAGCATTTTGCGCCTTATATCCAGTTCTGGAGCGACGTCTTCACGCCCGAAAAGGGCATGGAAAACGGCGAGCTCGCCACATCTCCCTATCTTGGTCCCGATTTCGAATTTCTCGAAAAGCTTCCCGGCAGCTGCCCGTCACTGCATCTCGTCCATTGCTTCAACTATCCGGCCTCGCTCAGCCACGGCAAGTTGTCGGGCGATATACCGGCGGTCAGCGACGGCGGTCGTCGGCTTGCGCGCGGCATCGCCCGCAATCTCTTCGTCGCCGACCGCGAAACCCATTTCGCCAATCTCGTCGCCTTTGAAACGCCGGAGCTGCTCGGCGACGAGTGGACGGATTCCGCCGCGATGATCCCGGCCCTCCTCAAGGGAGCGGCCGAATGACGACCGTCATTCTCTATGCTGCGAGGTACTGGCCGTGACCCGCTATCTTGTCGGCAAGCTGGCAGAATCGCTGCTCGCCATATGGGGCGTGGTCACGATCGTTTTTTTCGTGAGCCGCGTTCTCGGCGACCCGGCCGTGCTTCTGCTGCCGGTCGGCGCCGGCCAGCAGGACCTCGACGCGCTTCGGGCTTCGCTTGGCCTCGATCGCCCGATCCTTGAACAATATCTCATCTCCGTTCTGGCCATGGTCCGGGGTGATTTCGGCATTTCGTTCCAACACCAGCGCCCTGCCATGGATGTCGTTCTCGAACGCATGCCTGTGACCGCCACGCTCGCCGGTACCGCGCTTTTGTTCGGGACGCTGATCGGAGCGGTGGCCGGTGCCATCGCGGCGCTGAAACGCGGCACCATCTCCGAGTTCATCGTCATGGTGGCGGCTCTTCTGGGCCAGGCGACACCGGTTTTCTGGCTCGGCATCATGCTGATCCTGGTCTTTTCGGTCGATCTCGGCTGGTTCCCGACGGGCGGCTCGGGAACCATCGCGCATCTGGTGCTACCGGGACTGACGCTGTCGGTCTTCGTGTCGGCCTCGATCGCCCGTCTGCTCCGATCGTCGCTGCTCGACATCATGCGCGAGGATTACGTTCGAACCGCGCGGGCCAAGGGCTTGCTGCCGCGCACCGTGTTCTTCTGGCACATCGCACGAAACGCGCTGATCCCGGTGATTACGATGATCGGCATCATCGCCGGCGAGCTTCTCGGTGGATCGGTGGTCATCGAAACTGTGTTCGCCTGGCCCGGCGTCGGGCGCATCATCATGCAGGCGATCCAGGCCCAGGATTTCCCGGTCATCCAGGCGGGGGTCGCGCTGGTCGCTGCCATCTTCATCGTCGTCAACCTGTTGGTCGATTTGCTCTATGGCGTGCTCGATCCGCGCATCCGTCGGCGATAGGTGCGGCCATGAAAGCGTTCTTCCTCGCCCTCCTGAAAAGTCGCGCCGGACTGTTCGGTTTCCTGCTGGTGTCGGTCTTCGTGCTGGCCGCAATTCTCGCGCCCTATCTCGGCCTGCCGGTGCCGACGCGATCCAACCTGCTTGCCCGCATGGCAGCTCCCACCTGGACGGGATTGTTTTCGCCCGGCGCCCATCCGCTCGGCACTGACGAGCTCGGTCGCGATATCCTGTCCCGTATCGTTCACGGCAGCCGGATCACGCTGGCGATTGCGGCTGCGGCCGTCATTCTGGGCGGCATCGTCGGCACGCTGCTTGGCATTGTCGCCGGTTATTACCGCGGCATGGTCGATCGCGTCCTGATGCGCATCGTCGATATCCAGCTCGCTTTGCCGCTGATGCTTCTGGCCCTTCTGGTGGTTGCGGCGCTCGGACCCTCGACCCGCAACCTCGTCATCGTGCTCGCCCTGACGAGCTGGCTCCGCTACGCCCGCATCATCCGTGGCCAGGTGCTTGCCCTTCGCGAACGCGAGTTCATCCTGTCGGCCCATGCGATCGGTGCGGGAACCTGGCGCATCATGCTCAAGCACTTGCTGCCGAACGTCATGACCCCGGCGCTGGTGATCGCCACGCTGGAACTCGCCCGCATCATCATCATGGATGCGGCGCTTTCGTTTCTCGGCCTCGGCGTCCAGCCACCCAATCCGAGCTGGGGCCGCATGCTGGCCGACGGTCGTGTCTACATCTCGACCGCCTGGTGGATCGTCACCTTCCCCGGCATTGCCATTCTCCTGACCGTGCTCAGCGTCAACCTTCTGGGTGACTGGCTGCGCGATCACTTCGATCCGAAATTGAGGACCACGCGATGAACCAGCTTTCCCGTTCCACGTTACCGCCCCGCGTCGGACGCCTGAAGGCCGGGATGGCCAGGCAGGGCGTCGATGTCATCGTCTCCTTCAAACCGGAAAACAGCTTCTATTTCACCGGCTTCAACCCGATCATCTATTCCCATCCGGTGATCGCCATACTGACCCCGGACCATGACCCGATCATGCTCGTGCATGCGCTGCGCGACGATCACGGCCGCGCCAGCGCCTGGGTGCCGGATATCCGCCTCTACGGTTCCTGGTCGACCAAGGTCACCATGGGGCCGAACTGGCAGGATGCGCTGGCCTCGATCCTTGCCGATCTCGGCGTGGCCGGCAAGACCGTCGGCATCGAGGAGGAATTCATTTCGATCCAGCGGGCCGGCCAGTTGCGCAAGGCGCTGCCGGACGCGGCATTCGCCGATGTCAGCCATCTGATCGACCATTGCCGCCTGATCAAGGACCCGGACGAGATCGCCAATGCCCGCATCGCCGCGCGGGCGGCCGATCTTGGCATGGATACGGCGATCGCAACCCTTGCCGCCGGCGGCAACGAGCGGGAGGTCGCCATCGCCTCCATGCATGCGATGAACACGCTGTGGACCGCCGAATATCCCGATGTCGAGGTCTGCGACTTCGGCTCGCTGGAAGGCGGGGTCCAGAACGGCATGGCCACCTGGGTTCTCTCGGGGCCGCGCATGTTCTACAATTGCGACAACCCCACCCAGCGCAAGCCTCAGCGCGGCGAGGCTGTGTCGGTGCTGATCTGGACGATCGCCAACGGCATCCACGCCGAAAACGAGCGCACCATCGCGATGGGCCCGCTGCCGGAAACCAACAAGCGGGCGCTCGACGCCATTCTCGACATCCGCGAAGAGGTCGATGCCCTGATCAGGCCCGGCACGCCCTACAAGGACCTGTTCGAAAAGACCCGCGAGAGCCTGAACGCGCGTGGTTATGGTGCCAACATTCCGGGCCGCATCGGCCACGGGATCGGGCTCGGCGCACACGAACATTCCTCGCTCGATGCGTCGTCTTCGCTTGTGCTCGAACCGGGCATGATCTTCACCTTCGAGCCCAATATCCGCGTTCCCGGCGTCTGCGCGACGCAGATCTCCGATACCGTTCTCGTCACCGAGACCGGCCGCGAGTATCTGACCCGCTCGGCCGGCGGCTATCTGGAGGTCTGAGCGTCCGATGGCACCCCTGCTCGAGGTCCGCAATCTTACCGTCGCGTTCGACACGCCGGCCGGCACCGTGCATGCCGTCAACGACGTGTCCTACAGCCTGGAAGAGGGCGAGACGCTCGGCATCGTCGGCGAATCCGGCTCGGGCAAGAGTGTCCATGCCCTGTCGATGGTCGGGCTGATCGCGACGCCGCCCGGCCGCATCGTCCGCGGCGAAGTCCTGTTCAACGGCCGCGACCTGCTGGCCCTGTCGCAACGCGAACTGTTCGAAGTGCGCGGCAAGGAAATCGGCTTCGTTTTCCAGGATCCGATGACCTCGCTCAATCCGGTCCTGACCATCGAGCGGCAGATCGCCGAGCCGCTGCGGCGGCATTTCGGCATGTCGGTAAGTCAGGCGCGGAGGCGCGTCGTCGAACTTCTCGAACTTGTCGGCATCCCCGATGCCGCCCGCCGCGCCAGACAATATCCGCACGAGTTTTCCGGCGGCATGCGCCAGCGCGTGATGATCGCGATCGGCATTTCGTGCAATCCGAAGCTGCTGATCGCCGACGAGGCGACCACGGCGCTCGACGTCACCGTCCAGGCGCAAATCCTCGATCTGGTGCGCGATCTCAAGAAGAAGATCGGCACCACCGTCATCTGGATCACCCATGACATGGGCGTCGTCGCCGGCCTCGCCGATACGGTTCAGGTCATGTATGGTGGCCGGATCATGGAACGCGGCCCGGTCCGCGCCGTGTTCCACGATCCCCGCAACGCCTATACCTGGGGCCTTCTGAAGTCGCTGCCACATGGCGGCCGTCGAGGCGTGACCCGGCTTTACCAGATCCCCGGCAATCCGCCGGACCTGACCAAAGAGCCGATCGGCGATCCTTTCGCGCCGCGCAATCCCTTCGCGACAGAGCGTTGCCGCATCGAGACGCCGCCGCTTGGCGAAGTTGAGGGCAGCGTTGCCGGCCACAGGGCGGCCGCCTGGTACGATCTTCGTGCCGAGATTGCCGCCACGCAGGTGCAACCATGAGCGAGAGCAACATGACGCCGCTCGTTTCAGTCCAGAACCTCTGCAAGACCTATGGCGGCGAGAAGCGTTTGTTCGGCGGCTCGATGCCGGCCCTGAAGGCCGTCAACAATGTCAGCTTCGACATCGCCCCCGGCGAAACGCTCGGCCTTGTCGGAGAATCCGGCTCGGGCAAGAGCACGACTGGCCGTGTGCTGCTACAGCTCGAGGCGCCGACCGGCGGCGACATCCTCTACAAGGGTGAGAACATCACCGGCCTGAGCAAGGCGATGCTGAAGCCTTACCGGCGCGACATGCAGGTCATCTTCCAGGACCCCTATGCCTCGCTCAATCCGCGCATGACAGTGGGCGAATTTGTCGGTGAGCCGCTGGAGGTTCATAATCTGGCCAGTTCGCGCCGCGAGCGTGAGGATCGGGTCGCCTCGCTGTTTACCAAAGTCGGCCTCGATCCGTCCTTCATGAAGCGTTATCCGCACGAGTTTTCCGGCGGCCAGCGCCAGCGCGTCAATATCGCACGGGCGATCGCGCTCAATCCTGCCTTCATCGTGGCCGACGAGCCGATCACCGCACTCGACGTGTCGATCCAGGCGCAGATCGTCAACCTCTTCCAGGATCTGCAGGACGAGCTGGGATTGACCTACCTGTTCATCGCCCACGACCTGTCGATGATCCGCTACCTCTGCCACCGGGTGGCCGTCATGCTGCGCGGGCGCATCGTCGAAATCGGTCCCTGCGACGCGATTTTCGAAAACCCGCAGCATGCCTATACGAAAGCGCTGCTTTCGGCGATCCCGGTTCCCGACCCGGATATCGAACGTGACCGCCGCCCGCTCGTCTTCGACGTCGGCGCCAACCTGCCGCGGGAGGAAGCCGTTCTGCGGCCCGTCGGCAACCGTCATTTCGTACTGGAGGTTTGAGAAAATGACGCATCTGTTCGCAACCCATTTCGGCACCTACGAAGTCGGCACGGATGCGAACGGGAAGCGCAAGCTCCTGCCGTTCCGCCACGATCCGGACCCTTCGGAAATGGGTCTCGGTTACCTGGATCTGGCCGACCATCCGGAGCGCATTCGCGCCCCGGTGGTCCGCAAGTCCTGGCTGGAGAAGGGGCCTCTTGCCGCCACCGGCGTTTCGCGCGGCCGCGAGGATTTCGTCGAGATAAGCTGGGACAAGGCTGCAGGCCTGATCGCTGGCGAGCTTCGGCGCGTGCGCGAGCTCCACGGCAACCAGACGATTTTCGCCGGCTCCTACGGCTGGGCTAGCGCCGGCCGTTTCCACCATGCGCAAAGCCAGCTCAAGCGCCTGCTCAATCTCGCCGGCGGCTTCACCTCTTCCGTCAACAGCTATTCCTATGGTGCTGCGGCCGTCCTTCTGCCGCATATCCTGGGGCCGGACTACAAGGACGCCTGCGATACCTCGCCGTCCTGGAACGACATTTCCGAAGGCTGTCAGCTGCTGGTCGGGTTCGGCGGCTTCCGGCTGAGCAATGCGCAGGTCGAGTCGGGAGGGACCGGCAGCCACCGCGCCGTCGAATGGCTGCGGCGCTGTCAGGACAAGGGTGCGCGCATCGTCGTGTTCAGCCCCGCTTCGGGCGATGCGCCCTCCGGTGCGAACGTCCGGCATATTCCCCTGCGCCCGAATACGGATGCCGCTGTCATGCTCGGCATGTGCCATACGCTGCTGAGCCAAGGCCTGTTCGACCGCGATTTCCTGAAACGCTGCACGACCGGCTATTGCGATTTCGAGAGCTATCTGGTCGGCGAGGCGGACGGCATCGCGAAGGATGCCGAATGGGCCTCGGCCATTTCCGGCGTGCCGGCGAAAACCATCGTCGAGATCGCCGAAGACTTGCATGACGCGCCGAGCCTGGTTAACGTCGCCTGGTCGCTGCAACGGGCGCGGCGTGGCGAACAGCCGTTCTGGGCGGCGATCGCGCTCGCCTCGATGGCGGGTCATGTCGGCAAGCGCGGCTGCGGTTTCGCCTTCGGGCTGACAGCCGTCAATTCCGTCGGCCAGCCTGTGCGGCGACTGAAAGGGCCGGCATTCGAACAAGGCCGCAACCCGGTCCGCAGCTTCATTCCGGTGGCGCGGATCACAGATCTGCTCGAAAATCCGGGCGGGCGGATCGACTACGACGGACAGGTTCTCGAACTGCCGGATATCCGGCTCGTCTGGTGGGCCGGCGGCAATCCCTTCCACCATCATCAGGATCTCAACCGGCTGGCCGAGGCTTTCCGGCGCCCCGAGACCGTGATCGTCACCGAGAACATGTGGACTGCCACCGCCAAGATGGCGGACATCGTGCTTCCGTCGGCGTTTCCCTTCGAGCGCGACGATGTCGCGGCGGCGTCGCGCGAGAACTGGCTGGTCTACAGCCGCCGTGTGATGGATCCGCCGGCCGGTGTCTTGACCGATCACGACGCCTATTGCCTGATCGCCGAAGAACTCGGTTGCCGCCAGCAGTTCGACGAGGGGTTGACCACCGACGACTGGCTTGCCCGGATCTACGAAGGTTATCGGGAGCGTTATCCGGAACTGCCGGATTTCCAGGCGTTTCGCGTTCGGGGTTATGCCGCGCTTGATGAAGGCGAGCTTGCGCCGTCGCCCGCGAACCATTTTCGAGATTTCGTAAGAGACCCGGATGCCGCCCCGCTGAAAACAGCGAGCGGGAGGATCGAAATCGGGTCGAGCGCTGTCCGCGGCTTCGGTTATTCCGACATCGCCGGCCATCCCGTCTGGCTGGCGCCGGAGGAGTGGCTTGGCGCACCGCTTTCGGCGAAACATCCGTTCCATCTCCTGTCTCCGCAACCCGCCCACCGCCTGCATGGCCAGCTCGAATACGGTCCCGCGAGCCAGGCGGCCAAGCTTGACGGCTACGAGCGGTTCACGCTGAGCGAGATCGACGCCAAACGTCTTACCCTGAAACAGGACGACCTTTGCGAGCTTTACAACGACCGCGGCCGAACGATCGCGGCGCTGACGATCGACGGTGGCCTGATGCCCGGCGTCGCCGTGCTTGCGACCGGCGGCTGGTTCCGCCCCGATGCGCAGGGCGTCGACCACGGCGGCAACCCGAATACGCTGACAGCGATTACACCCGCCTCGCATCTGTCGCAGGCGACCGCCCCCAATTCATGCCTGATCTCGATCCGTCCATGGCCCGGATCCGCAGGTGGAACCTATGATGGGAATGAGTGACTTGGACCAGATCGACATCCTATCTGGCTTGAAGCCGGGCTCCGAGCTCTACGCGATCCGCCGCGAACGACCGGAATTCGTGGAGGGCACCGAGCTCTGCCGCGAAACGGTGCTCAGTCCAAATCATGGCTTTGGCCTCAGCCATGCACTGCGCGCCGCGCTCGCCTCCCGCATGGCCCGCTCCATCGGACGCGAGGACCTGGCAGCGGTCTACGATCTGATGCTGGACGAAGCCGGCAGCGATGCGGACCTGGCCTCGATCGCCTCGGGTGCTGAAACCGCGGCGGCCGCCGATGCCTTTACAAGTGCCATTATCCGCCACGCCGACCTCGTCACCCAGACGCCGCGCAACAGCAGCAGGGCGGATATCGAGCGCCTCGAAAAGGCGGGCCTCACCAATCCGCAGATCATCGCGCTGTCCGAGCTGATTGCCTTCGTCAACTACGAGGCCCGCGTCCTTGCCGGCCTCAGCCTGCTGGAGGAGGTCGAATGAGCACGGCGCGTTTCAAGGTCAAGGCGCTCTCCTGGTCGCCCTATATCGAGCCGGTCGACGTTGCCACGGCGAGCGAAGAACAGCTGGCTGCGATGCAGGTGACCCCGTCCAATACCAAGGTTTCCCCCTATGTGCGCACGCTCGCGCATGATCCGGAATCCTACGTGGCCCGCACGAAACTGTTCAACGCCATCATGTATGCCAAGGGCGGTCTCGACCGAGCCGAGCGCGAACTCGGCGCGCTCGTCGCCTCCGCCGTCAATCGCTGCGTCTACTGCGCGTCGGTCCATGCCCGCCGTTATGTCGAACTGTCGGGCCGCGAGGATGTCGTCGAGGAGATCTATGTGCGGGGCCTCGAAGGTCCGTTCGATGCCAGGACCCAGGCGATCGCCGATTTCTGCAAGGCGCTGTCCGAGACGCCGTCGCAGGCCACCAAGGAGCAGGTACAGGCCCTTCGCGATCATGGCATGTCGAAGGCCGAGATCGTCGACCTCGTCCACTCCGCCGCCATTTTCGGCTGGGCGAACCGACTGATGCACACGCTTGGTCATTCCGTACCTGTCGAAGCCAAATGAACGGAAGGGAGGAAACAGCATGACCGCCAGCCCCCGGACAAGCCAATCGTCGCTCCCAGCAGGCGAACGATCGAAACGTTCTGCGATCCTTGCAAATTCGATCCGCTTATACTCAAGGACGTAAAATAGAGGAAAAGCGTCCCTTGAGAACGCGGTGTAAACCCATGAAAAACCAACGGGAATTAATCAGAAGGGAATGGGCATGACCAGAAAATCAATCGCCGCGGCAATCGCCGCACTTTCGCTCGGCGCCACGATATCGACATCGGCGCTTGCACAGGACAAGACGCTGACCATCGCGATCACCAACACGATCAACACGTTCGATCCGCATATGACGGCATCCGTCGGCACCGACCTCAGCCTGCTCAGCCACATCTATCCGTCGCTGGTTCTGCGCAGCCCCGACATGAAGATTGCTCCGGCTCTTGCAACCGAATGGACGAGCGTCGACGATCTGACTTGGCGCATCAAGCTGCGGTCGGACGCCACGTTTAACGATGGCGAGAAGATCGATGCCGAAGTGGTCAAATGGAATTTTGACCGCGTGCGCGACCCGGCCGTCAATGCCCGCATCAAAGCGTGGTTCACGCTGATCTCCGACGTCAAGATCATCAGCCCGACCGAGATCGAGATCAAGACGAGCTCGCCCTATCCGGCGATGATCGGCCAGCTGTCCATGTTCTTCCTGCTGCCGCCGAAATGGGCCGCCAATCATAAGCCGGCGACCGAGACCGCGTCGGGCGGCGCCTATGTCGTCTCCTCCGTCAAGCCCGGCGAGAGCATCACGCTCGACGCCAATCCGCAATACTGGGGTGCGAAGCCGGATTTCAGCAAGGTCGTTGTCCGCATCATTCCGGATGCCGCCAGCCGTGTCGCCGCGCTGCTTGCGGGCGAGGTCGATTTCATCAACTCGATCCCGACCACGGAAATTACCCGGATCAAGACGAGCGGCAGCGCCCAGGCCGGCGCGGTGCCGAGCACCCGCACCGCGTTCATCAAGTTCAACACGCTGAAGCCGCCGCTCGACAACAAACTGCTTCGCCAAGCGCTGAACTACGCCGTCGACAAGGAAGGCATCGTCAAGGCGATCTTCAACGACCAGGCCGAGATCGCCAAGTGCCAGGTAACATCGAAGAGCTATTTCGGCTTCAATGCCGATCTGAAGCCCTACGCCTATGATCCGGAAAAGGCGGCCGAACTTTTGAAGAAGGCAGGCGGTGCGCCGGCCGAGCCGATCGAAATCGAAGTGCCGACAGGCATCTACCTCAACGGCGAGGAAGTCGTCCAGGCGGTCGCCAGCCAGCTGGAAGAGATCGGCGTCAAGACCAAGATCGTCGAGATGCAGTTCAGCGCCTATATGGACAAGTATCTGAAGACCAAGGACCTCGGTCGCATGAGCCTGCTCAGCCAGGCCTGGCCGACGATCGATGCCGATGGTCTTCTGACCCTGTTCGCGCCAGGCAACATGTACGCCTATTGGGAGAATGCCGATTTCGGAAAAGCCTTGGCGGACGGCCGCTCGACCATGGATGTGGCGAAGCGCCAGGCCGCCTACAAGAAGGCGACCGAGGTGATGTGCGACGAGGCGCCGGCGCTCTTCCTCTATACCCAGCCCGCGACCTACGGCCTGTCCAAGCGTATCACCTGGGCCGCTCGGGGCGACGACTGGGTCCGCGCTTTCGACATGAAGCCTGCGGCCAACTGAGGCCCAGGACGCCAGATGTCGCCATCCCGCTTCACACGAGGCGGGATGGTCTTCCATTGGCCCATGACAGTTGTCGGATCCAGCACCAGCCGGACGATGGCGATCCGACAGAAGCACCTACTCAGACGCCATATCAGCAGGATAGGATAGTCCCATGCCGACAGTGACACTCAACAACGCCACCTTTGTCTATGACGACATCGGCAATCCCGATGCCGAGCCGATCATTGCGCTGCATGGCGGGCGCGGCATCGGCGACCGCCACGGAGAGTTCAACGCCTACAAGGTCTTGTCGGACAAATACCGTGTCATCGCCTATGATCAGCGCGGTTGCGGGGAGACGAGCCTGACGCCTCCCTACACGTTCGAGCAGTTGGCCGATGACGTCGAAGCCTTTCGCATGAACCTGTGCGGCGGCCGCAAGATCATTCTCGAGGGCGGCTCGTTCGGCGGCATGATCGCGCTCACCTATGCCGTGAAATATGGCCAGAACCTGTCGCGGCTGATCCTGCGTGGGACCGCCGCCAGCTATCACCACGAAGACGATGCCATGGTGGTGTTCAAGCAGCGCATTCACAAGGCAACCAGCGCCTCCCTCGACATGCTCGACAAGATGTTCTCCGACCGGGTCAAGGACGATACCGAGCTGCGCCTGATCTGGCTGGCGCTGCAGCCGCTCTATTACGAGAAATTCGATCCGGATGCCGCGCTAGAACGCACCCGCACCATGCATTTGCATGCCGAAACCCATAACGCGCTGTTCAAGGAACGACTTTACGACCTGCGCGACAAGCTGAAGGATATTCCGGTTCCGACGCTGGTTGTCTGTGGTGCCGAAGACTGGATCTGCCCGCCGAACCATTCGCGGCTGATCGCCGAAAGCATCCCCAAGGGCGAGCTTCTCGAAGTGCCGAACGCGAACCACGCGGTCCATGCCGAAGCGCATGAGGTCGTGATCGCCGCGGTCCGCGAGTTTTTGGCGCGCACGTCGAACTGAGACCTGCGGCAGGCAACCCGCTATCTGATTGGCATGGCATCCGCTATCGTTGGGAACGGCAACAGCCGCTTGCCTGCGGGCTGGGGAAGATCCTTTGCGCGGGAGCGGCATATTGGAATCGGTTATGCCGGTCAGCAGCTATATCGCATGCTGCGGGCTCGGAAGCTGACCTCCGCCACTGGTAAGGTCGGTGGCAGCACCGTCATCGCGCGATAGCTGTTCAACTCTTCCAATGCGTGTTTATCAGATCCGTCTAAGCCAATGTTTTGCCAGCGTATTCGGCGTGTGCATGTTGTTATAGAGATAGTTCCAAAACTCATCTTTTTCTTCAACACGTATCTGGGACCAGACCGAGTGAACCGCCATCTCTCCGCACCAATATGCGTAGACAAAAGGAGCGCGCAGATCATGACGAAGGAAGGCGAGTCGCGATCGGGTAACATCAGGAGATTGCAGGGAAGCAGCAGCGATACTCGGCACGACTTCATCAAAGGATTGCCCCTCGCCAAGCAGTTGCCAGGCGGCGCGACACCTGAGCGCGGAACGAAGGCGCTGCAGAAGGTGGCCGAGATGATCCTCCGGCGTTTCGATCCAATCGAGAAATTGCATGCCATTGTCGGCGATGCCTTCGAAAATCGCCGAACTTGCCGAACTCGTGACCACCTGAGCGGCATCAAGCGGCATCAGGCCTTCCGCCACGCGTCTCTCGCGCAGTTTCAGGTGAACGAGATGGCCCGGAAAAGCCTCGTGTACTGCCAGGTGCTTAAGTCCAAAAGCAGTGTAAGGAAAGTCGACATTGAGCAGCAGTCGTCTGCCGGGGAAATCACAATAGGCCGAGTAAGGCACGTCCCGCTGGGCGATAGGTTTGATCCATTCGTCATTCACCCAATCGGCCCTTAACGAGGTTGCCAGTATGCCGCAGCGCGTTCGTGCCTGACGTTGAAATTCCGCAAGCACGTCGAGCACCTTGTCCGATGGTATCCGGGCATGCTGCTCCCAGCGCGCAAAATCCTCAAAAAGGCTGCCGTCGCGGAAGCCGAGTTCATCCAACACCTCACGAATTCCTCTGTAATATCCCGTGATTATCTCTTCGGGTATGTCGCGGGCGTCGATACGGATCTGCCGCTCCAGCCTTTCACCAAAACTGATGGAATCGCCCCGGAAGGTGGCAATCAGGGCGAGCAGCGAGTCGGACATCTCGTCGAGCCAATCCCCGCGCAGCGCGGTTTCGGCTTGCCCGAGACGATCGCGAAAGGACAGGAGCGCAGCTTCCGCTTCGTCGTAGCTCTCAAATCGCTGCGGCGATATCTCGGCGACAGCGACGGGTATGAGCCCTTCGGCGTCCAGAATGCCGGCATTGCGATTGCGGCTGCGATAGAGCAGGTCAAGACCCGCCGTTATCGCCGCCAATTCTCCTCCCAGCTTCATCCACTTACCTCCGGTTCTTTACGAAATGACCGCCGCGAATGATGATTGGCATATGGGCGCCTTGATCGGCGAGCAACGACATGTCGTCGAGCGGATTGCCGTCGATCACGATCAGGTCGGCGAAGGCGCCGGGGGCGATACAGCCGATCTTGCCCTCCATCCGGAGCAGCTTCGCCGCGACGTGGGTTGCCGAGGCGATCACCGCGTGGGCGGGAAGGACGCGGGAGCGGATCACGAATTCCTCGGACTGGTGCCGGTGCATTTCGCCCAGAAGGTCGGTGCCATAGGCCATTGGCAGCCCGGCCTCGCGCATGATCGTCAACGATTCCATGCCGGCGAGCCGTACCGAATCCACCTTGGCGACGGAGGTGGGCGGCAAGCCGAGCGCCGGGCCTTCGATGCCGAGCTTTTCGTAGGTGACGAGCGTCGGCACCGAGATGCAGCCGTTTTCGACAGCGAATTTCGCGGTTTCGGATGTGATCAGGTTGCAGTGTTCCAGCGAATGAATGCCGCATTCGATCGCCCGGCGGATAGCCTTGTCCGTATAGAGATGCGCCGCGGCATAGGTGCCGGCGTTCTCCGCCTCTTCGACGGAGGCGATCAGCTCTTCCCGCGAAAAGCCGAGAAAATGGATTGGGTCGGTCGGCGAGGCGATGCCGCCATTTGCCATGACCTTGATGAAATGTGCACCGGATTTCAATTCTTCGCGGGCGGCCTTGCGGACTTCCGGCACCCCGTCACAGATGCGCCCGAGATTGCCGAGCGTATGGCCGGTCTTCGGCGTCGGCGTGTCGTCATAGGGGCCACGATAATCGGTATGGCCGCCGGATTGCGACAGCGCCTTGCCGCAGATGTTGAGCCGCGGTGTCGGCCAGGGCGCTTCCTGCGTGGCGGCCAGCAGCCCGGAGGTCGCGCCGCCCAAATCACGGACCGTGGTGAAGCCGCGCATCAGCATCTCGCCCATGATCCTGAAGGCGCGCACGGTGACGATCGGATCGGGAAGTTTTGCGTTCTGGCCGAGGTTCGCCATGCCGGCGATGACATGCACATGGGCGTCGATCAGGCCCGGCATCAGCACCTTGCCGGCAAGGTTGATCCGCTGCGCGCCGGCACTGTTGATGGAGGGCGAGACCTCTCGGACCATATCGCCCTCAACGAGAACCGACATCGGCTCGCTCGGCTCCGGGCTCGTTCCATCGACGATACGGGCGTTTTCAAAAAGAATGGTGGTCACGGGATTTTATCCTGTTCAGGCTTTTGAAGCGCCAGCGCGGCGGGCTTCGAGAAAGGCGGGGATCAGCAGCGGTGCGAATTGTCTGGCGAGTTGCACATGCTTTTCCTCGTAGAAGAATTCCTCGTGCAGCAGGTTGATCGTGCCGATCGTCTCGCCGTTGTAGACGACCGGAATATTGATCGCCGAGTTGAGGCCGAGGCTCGCGATCAGCTCGTGATCGAAGAAAGCCCACCTGACCGCCTCCCGGTCGCGTCCGAGGAATGGTTGCTGTCGGCGCAGCACCAGGTCGCCCCAGGGCGTCATGCCCATCGGTTTTCGGCCGAAGACGGGATAGACGTCCGGCATGTTGGAATAGACGCGCGCCACCTCGTCGCCGTCCTTATAGAGCAGCGTCAGCAGCCGGTGCCCAACCCGGGTGGCGAGTGCGGTATCCAATGCGTCGAAGAAAAAGTTCGGCTGGCCCGGTTCTGCGAGAAGCTCGATCAGGTCTTCGGTCATCCTAAACTCCTTATCGGTGATGGCAGGCGACGGACTGGCCATCGGCCTTCAGCTCGAGCTGCGGTTCGGCTTGCCGGCAGATATCGGTCGCGAGGGGGCAACGGGTGTGGAAAGCGCAGCCCAAGGGTTTTCGCGTGGCGCTCGGAATGTCGTCGCTGACGGCGCTGAACTTGTGACGCTTGCGCGGATCATGTGCCGGCGCCGAGCGCAATAGCAGTTCCGAATAGGGATGAAGGGGGTTCGTGAAGATCGCCTCTTTCGACCCGGTCTCGACGATCTTGCCGAGATACATGACGGCGACCCGGTGCGAGACGTGTTCGACCACGCCGAGGTCGTGCGAGATGAACAGATAGGAGAGGCCGAGTTCCTTCTGCAAATCGGCGAGCAGATTAAGGATCTGCGCCTGCACCGAGACGTCGAGCGCCGAGACGGGTTCGTCGCAAACGATGATATCCGGCCTCAGCGCCAGTGCCCGCGCAATGCCGATCCTCTGGCGCTGGCCACCGGAAAACTGGTGCGGGAAGTTGTCTGCCTGATCGGGCCTGAGGCCCACCAGCGACATGAGTTTCGCCACTTCTGTCCTTCGTTCCTCCACAGTGCCGATGCCGTGGATATCGAGCGGCGCGCGGATGATGTCGCGCACTTTCTGACGAGGATTGAGCGAGGAGAACGGGTCCTGGAAGATGATCTGCATGCGGCGGCGGTAGGATCGCGGGATGCTCCGCATCTGCGTGACGTCCTCGGCTCCCTGCATGGCGATGTGTCCCTCAGTGGCCTTCACGAGGCCCATGAGGGCGAGCCCGGTGGTCGACTTGCCGCAGCCGCTTTCGCCGACAAGGCCGAGCGTTTCGCCCGAACCGATCGAGAAGGAAACGCCGTCGACGGCCTTCACCTCGCCGACCTGCCGCTGGAAGACGCCGGAGCGGATGGCAAAATGCACCTTGAGGTTCTCCACGGAGAGGAGAGGGGCCGCAGCATCAGGCATTGTCATGCTCCCAGCAGGCGGCAAAATGACCGGGTTTCTTTTCGATGAAGGGTGGGCGCTCCTCCAGGCAGCGAGCCGAGGCGCCGGGACAGCGGGGCGCAAACGCGCAGCCCTTCGGCAGGTCCCAGAGCGGTGGCACGGTGCCGGGAATATCCGTCAGCCGTTCCGGGGCGGCTTCCGTTCTGTCCCGATGAGGGACGGCGCCCATCAGGCCGATCGTATAGGGATGGATCGGGTTGTCGAAGAGTTCGTAGACGCTGCATTCCTCGACGCGCCGGCCGGCATACATGACGATGACGCGGTCGGCGATTTCGGCAACCACGCCGAGATCGTGGGTGATCAGGATCTGCGCCGTGCCGAGCCGCTTCTGCAGGTCGGAAATCAGTCCGAGAATCTGCGCCTGCACGGTGACATCGAGGGCCGTCGTTGGCTCGTCGGCTATGATGATCTTCGGCTCGCAGGCAAGCGCCAGAGCAATCATCGCGCGTTGCCGCATGCCGCCGGAAAGTTCATGCGGGTATTGCCTTGCCCGCCGTTCCGGGTCCGGCATCTGGACCAGTTCCAGGCATTTGACGGCGCGCGCAAAGGCCTCGCGCCGTCCAAGCCTTCGATGCTGGCGGACGGATTCAGCGATCTGTTCGCCGATCGTCAGCACCGGGTTCAGCGCCGATAGCGGTTCCTGGAAGATCATGGCGATCTTGTCGCCGCGGAGGTTCTCGACCTGGCGCCGATCCATGGCGAGAAAGTCCTCGCCATGGATCCTGATCGAGCCGGAGGCGACACGGGCGCTGTCGGGCAGGAGGCGAAGCAGCGACAGCGCGGTCATCGATTTGCCGCAGCCGCTTTCGCCGACGATGCAGACCGTCTCGCCGGGGCGCACCGAAAGGCTCATCTCCGAGACGACGGGGAAGGCCCCGTTCTCCCCGAGGATTTCGACATTCAGGTCGCTGACGGCAAGCGCCGGTTCCATCGTCTTTTCCATTGCGCGATCTTGCATCCGTTCATTCCATCTGCCGGAGGGATCCGATCAGTCGGTAGACCCTTCGATATTGCCGACCATGAAGCCGTAATCGCCGGCTTCCACGAGATTGCGGGTCAGGTGTTGCATGACCATGATGCCGGTTTCGAAGGGCGTCGGGATTTCCTCGATCGTCTCGAAGTCGTAGGGACTGACGACACGGCCGAGCAACGAACCGCCCCTGATGATCTCGCCGTTTGCCGGCGAGAGCGGCTCCAGCCAACCGCCATGTTTCGGACGGATGCCGACGAGCTCGGTGATGACGGCCTGCTTCGGATTGGGGATCACTTCGCCTTCGATCGAGCCGATCAGGCGGAGCTGGTTCAGCAGTCCATCGACGGTGCGCTTCGCATAGGGCGTCTGGTCGACGATACCGCCGCCGAGCTCGATGGTCACGACCTTGGTACCGTGGCGGTCCATCGAGACGGACTTGCTGGTGCCGGAATAAACCGTGCCGGCCTTACCCGTCGTTGGGCGATAGAGGATTTTCGAACCGAAAGCGCGCGATAGCGGCTCGTCGTTCCAGATGTAAACATAGTCGACCGTCGGCCGGTCCGTGCCGGAATGCAGGTCGAGATTATAGTCGATCTTCGCGAAGAATTCGTGCGCCAGCGCATCGGCAAGCTGCTGACTGTAAGTGCCGCGAGGATCGCCGGGGAACTCGCGGTTGAGGTTCATCTGATCGAGCGGATTGTGACGATGGTTGACCGCAAAGGAGCGCGGGTTTGCGACCGGAAGCAGGATGATGCGACCCCTGAGCGGCATGTCCTTGATGATGCGGAACAGGTCCAGGATCGCCTGCGAACCGGTATTTTCGTTGCCGTGGATCGAGGCGGAAATCCCGACCGTCGGGCCATCCTGTTCACCCACCAGTTCGTGCATGAAGATCACGGCATCGCTACCGTCCGCATGGGTGGTGAATTTGGGACGGAGCTTGTTGATCGACTTGACCATGGACGTTTCCTTTCAGCGTCTTGTCGTATTGATCCGAGGAGTTGCCTATTTCTTCTTGCCCGCCGAGCGGGAGAGATGGCGGGGGTCGAACGCATCGCGCAGGCCGTCACCGAGCAGATTGAAGCCGAGCACGGTCACCATGATCGTGGCGCCGGCAATGATTGCCAGCCACGGTTCGTCGCGCATGAAGCGGGTGCCATAGGCAAGCGTCCAGCCCCAGGTCGGCGTCGGCGGTGGCAGGCCGAAACCGAGAAAGCTGAGCGCCGATTCCGAGATGATCGCGGTGCCGAAGCCGAGCGAGGCGAGCACGATGATCGGCCCCATCGCATTCGGCAGGATTTCCTTGACCAGGATGCGGACCGGATGAGCGCCGAGCGCCCTGGCGGCCTGTACGTAATTCTGCTCGCGCAGCATCAAGGTGGTCGCCCGAACCACGCGGGCATATTCCGTCCAGGCGACGACGATGATGGCGATTGCCACGTTGATCATGCCGGGGCCAAGCACCGCGACGATCGCAAGCGCCAGTACGATCGCCGGGAAGCCCAGGAATATGTCCGTGATCCGCATCAGGATCAGATCCGTCCAGCCGCCGAAATAGCCAGCCGCGAGTCCGACCGCCGTGCCGATGACGGTGGAGACCAAAACGGAGATGCAGGCGATCGTCAGCGAGATGCGTGCGCCGTATATAAGCCGCGACCAGAGGTCTCGCCCGAAATTGTCGGTGCCGAGCCAGTGGGTGAGCGTCGGGCCGGAGAAGCGGTTGCGCATGTCCATCTGCTCGACGCCATGCGTAGATAGATAAGGAGCGAAGACAGCACAGACGACGATCGCCAGCACGATGATCGAGCCGAGGATGAGTGAAATATTGCGGAAACGCCTGAATAATCTCATGAGCCTCAACCCAAACGGATGCGCGGGTCGACGACCGCATAGAGAAGGTCGACGACCAGGTTCACCAGTGCAAAGATGATCGCGAAGGTGAGCACGATGCCCTGGATGAGCGGCAAGTCGCGCTGCGAGATCGCCGTGATGGTCAGTTGGCCGAGGCCCGGCCAGGCGAAGATGGTTTCGGTCAGCACCGCGCCGCCGAGCAGGGCGCCGAAGCGCAGTCCGATCACACTCAGCACCGGCAGCAACGCATTGCCCAATGCGTGGCGGATGATGACGCGATTGCGGCGCAGGCCCTTGGAATAGGCGGTGCGGATGAAATCCTCCCGCAGCACTTCGAGCATGGCGGTGCGCACCAGGCGGGAGATGATCGCCGCCGAGTTCGCGGCGAGCGCCAGCGCCGGCAGGAGGATGTGGGCTAAGCTGTCGAGCAGCACCTGCGGACGACCGGTCAGCGCCGCCCAGACCGCTTCGGGGAAGGGGGCCCCGCGGCCGATTGCCGGAAGCCAGCCGAGAGTCACGGCAAACAGCAACATCAGCAGCAGGCCGAGCCAGTAGACCGGCATCGAAACGCCAAGCTGGGCGAAAATCATCGATACGGTATCGACGATCGAACCCTGTCGCGTGGCAGCCAGCACCCCGAGCGAGATGCCGACGAGACAGGCAAGGATCAGCGCCAGGACGGCCAACTCGATAGTCGCACCGAGCCTGCCGGCTATGATCTCCGACACGGCCTGGTTCTGGAAGATCGAGCGGCCCATGTCGCCGCGCAGTAACTGCGCGAAATAGACGCCGAGACGGATATACCAGGGATCATTGAGGCCGAGCGCGTTGCGCAGGTTGTTGATCGCTTCCGCCGAGGCCTCTTGGCCGAGCAGCACGGAGGCAGGGTCGCCGGGGATCAGCAATAGCAGGCCGAAAGTGACGATGACCATGCCTGCGGCCATCGGGATCAATAGCAGGATTCGACGGACGATATAGGCTAACACGAGGCCGCTCCCCTGATATGTGCCGAAGCAAAGGTCATGACAGCACGATCTCCTCGAAGCGGCGGGGGAATTTGGTCAGCGAATCCGGACCCTGCTCGGTCACGAGAACTGTATCGGCGAGGCTGAAACCCATCTTTCCGACCTCAGGAGATGACGATGTCGTCAAGTTTGCGGGGATAGACAGTCATGCTATCGGGCGCTTCGGCGGCGATCAGCACGGTGTCTGCGATGCGATAGCCGGCAAAGCCCGGCACGAAGATCGCCGGTTCGCTGGAGGTGATCATGCCGGGTTCCAGAATGGTCTGGTCGCCGCCTTCCACCCACGGCGCTTCATGGAACATGATGCCCATGCCGTGGCCGACACGATGCAGCAGGTATTCGCCCATGCCGCTGTCGCGGATATAGGCAAGCGCCAGATTGTCGGCAGAAGCGCAGGTATGCCCGGCGATCAATGCCGCAGTCGCCATCCGCTGCGCCTCGTAGGCGACGGCATAGTGCTGCTCCTGCACCTTGGACGGCTCGCCGATGAAGAAGGTGCGCTCGCTTTCCGAAGCGCGGGCACCAACCCGGCAGCCGAGCGACAGGATGATGCTTTCGCCGATCTTCACCGGATGGCCGGTCGGCATGCCGTGCGGGAAGGCGGATCTCGGCCCGGAATAGACGAGCCCGCTCGCAAGCCCCTGAACGAGCATCACGTCCTCATGCTCTTCGTGCATGGTGCGCATGGCGTGGCGCGACACGTAGGATTCGATCTCGACCTCGCTCGGCAGCGTGCCGCCCTTGCGCATCGCATCGCGGATCATCTCGACGACGACCTCGACCATGCGGTCGGAAAGCCTGGCGGCCTCGCGATGCAGTACGATCTCTTCCGGATGTTTGCGAAGCCGCATCTGCTGGACGATGTTGCTCGGGACCACCCGTTCCGCATTCGGAAAGGCGCCCTCGATCGGCTTTATCCGGGCAAGCGAGATCGCATGGCCATAGGCGACCGTTCCCCTGAACCCGGCAAACTTCCGGCCGAGCACCGCGTGCCACGGGTCGATGCCGGGAAACTCGAAATAGACGATCGCCTCTGCGGCTATGTGCTGGTGTGCCGCGTGGGTACGCTCCAGTTCCGGAAGCAGCAGGAAAGTATCCGTTGCCGTGATCGCCACGACCACCGGCCGCTCCGTCGTATAATGCGAGAAACCTGTCGTATAGATGACGTCGTCATTGGAATCGAGAAGCAACAGATCGATGCCCTCAATCGCCATCCGTTTGCGGATTTCGGCCTGAATTTTCGCATAGAAGCCCGCGCCGAGACGCTGTGAGAAAGCCATCGATCTATCCTGGAACTGCAATTGGGTCTTCAGGCGCGGACCGGATGAGCCGGCCCGCGCGAGCTGTCTCAGTCCTTGAGACCGATCAGGCCGCGCATATTGCCGCGCGAGGTCGCCTGCACCTGGAAGGGCAGCTTCTTGGAATAGAAGAGCTGATAACCCTGATAGGAGACGATGTAGTAGGGAAGGTCGCTTGCCAAAGTCGTCGCGGCCTTCTGATAGGCGGCGGCACGGTCGGGCTGGCTGGTCGCTGAACGACCCTGCTTCAGCAGATCGTCAACCGCCGGGTTGGAATAGCCACCCCAGTTGGTCGAACCGCCTGTGGTCAACTGTGCGAACAGGAGGCGATCCGGATCGACGATGTTCAGCCAGCCAAGCAAAGCGATCTGGTGCTGGCTCTTTTGCACGTAGTTGGTGGAGAAGGACGGCCAGTCGCTGATCTGCGTTTTGGCCTCGACGCCGGCGGCCTGGAAATTCGCCTGCATGAATTCGATCGTCTGGACGCGGTTGCTGTCTTCGCTATGGGTGGACAAAACAATCGTCAGCGGCTTGCCGCCCTTGTCGAGGATGCCGTCGCCATTGGTGTCCGCCCAGCCTTCCTCCTTGAACAGTTTCTTGGCGCCGTCGATATCGAAGCTGGGCTGTTTGATATCCTTCGAATAGGCCCAGGAGGAGGGCAGGATGATCGAGGAGGCGACAGCATCGACGCCCTGGAAGATATCGTTGACGATGGTCTTCTGGTCGATCAGCATCGAGAAGGCCTGACGCATCTTCGGGCTCGAAAGCAGCGGGTCCTTGGTGTTGAAGTTGATGTAGGTTACGCCGAGGCCGGGCTGGACCACCGCGCCGAAGCGCTTGTCCGCCTGTAGGCGCTTGATGTCCTGTGGCGCGAGCGGCGATTGGATGACGTCCAGGTCACCCGCTTCGAATGCCTGAGCACGGGCTGAACCGTCGCCGATGATTTTCACGACCACCTTGTCGGCCTTTGACTTTTCCCCCCAGTAATTCGGGTTCGGCGCAAGTTCGATGGCACTGCCGCGCGTCCAGGAGGTGAACTTCATTGGTCCGGCGCCGATCGGCTTCAGCGCGATGTCGGTGCCGCCTTCCACCAGCGCTTTCGGCACGATGCCGATGTCGAGATAGCTGAGCAACGGTGCATAGGGAGCCGAAAGCGTGAACTTCACCGTCTGCGCGTCGACCGCTTCCACGGCCGAAATCGGTGTGTAGAGCGCCCGTTGCGGCGCGTTGAAATCCTTGTTGAGAATGGTGCTGAAGGTAAAGACCACGTCGGCCGAGGTCAGCGGGCTTCCGTCGGAGAATTTCAGGTTCGGCCGAAGCTTGAAGACCCAAGTGGTAGGGTTCGGGTTTTCCCAGCTTTCGGCGAGATCGGGCTTGGCTTCCAGGCTCGGCGTCAGATGAACCAGACCCGAATAGATGAGGTCCGCAACGCGATAGGCGGTTGTGTCTCGCGCGAGGCGCGGGTCGAGAGTGCCGGCATCGACGTCGGTGCCGATCGTGATGGTCGCGGCCTGGGCGGAGTTCAGAGCGGTGAAGGAAAGCCCTGCGAGAAGGGCAGCTGCTGTGATCGAGAGTGCTTTGCTCATGTCTGTTCCCTTATTGGTTTTGGTTCATTCAAAGCTTGGCATGGGTCGTCAGCGGGCCTTGGTCCTCAGCGAGGTAATATCGGCGACCTTTGGCCGAGCTTCGCCATCGGCGATCTTATTGTGGCGCAGCTCGGCGAGCGCCGGCGCGAGGAGGTTTTCGAGCACACCGGGATCCGGCGAGTGGCGGTATTCGAAACAGCGCTTGTTCGGGCCGGCGAGATCGGCGACATGGTCGGCGCCGGAAGCGTAGATCACGACGTCGCAGCGGGCGACGATGTCCGCAAGATCATCCGCATAGGACCATGCTACCGTGATATCGGAAATATGCGGCGCGAATTCGCGCACGCTGGGACGCATGATGGCGATGTAATCCTTGAGCTGCGTGACGGCCGCGACGCGGGTGCGCGGATCGAGCAGCGCCAGCGCCTGCCGTGTGCGTTCCGACGGAATGAACCGCAGCGACAGGATATTGGCATCCGGTACGAGGCTGCGCATTTCGACTTCGCGATGCACAAAGGTGAGCACCAGGTCGGCGTTGCGACACTTTTCGCGCGCTCCCTCGTTGTCGCGGATATGGTCAAAGGTTAGGAGCGAGATCAGGTCGTTGGCAGCAAGCGTCGGGCGGATCTGTTCAACATAGTCGCGTGCCGGCGCCTCGAATATGCCGACGAAGACGATGTCGAGGTGGACGCGCGGTTTGCGCAGCCGCGCCTGCGCCTGCACCATCGAGGCGAGAGTGATCGGCGAAATGCCGAGCGCTTCGGCTTTCTCCAACAGATTGTCGATATCGGGGCCAAGCACGCTCGCAGGCGCGATCACGCCATCCCGGCGGCGCGGTTCGTAAACTGTGAAGGCGCCGAGGCCGGGGCGGATTTCGACAAGGCCGTCCGCGCGAAGCCGCTTGTAGACTTCCGCCACCGTCATCGGCGCGATGTCGAGCTCGGCAGCGAGCTGGCGCACGGACTGCAGCTTCACGCCCTTCGGCATGTCGCCGAAAGACAGCACGTAGCTCAGTAGCCCGTAAAGCTGCTTGCCCACCGGAACGGGCAGGGAGCGGTCAATGCTGGACGCGTCGATAGTGAACATGCGTGTATTTCTCGATTGATACACTGACCGTAACAGGAGATTCCAATTTGACAATCCCTTCTGTAATTTTTTGCATAATTTAGCAGCAAGCCCATTGAGTGCCTCGATAATTTCCAATTATATCATTCGCAGACGCAGAAAATGCAGTGTGTCGCCGCTTAAACTGCACGAGGTGTATCAATGGAATATATCAACCTAGGTCGAACCGGCCTCAAAGTCTCTCGCCTTGCCCTCGGCTGCATGACCTTCGGTTCGAGCGAATGGGCGCCATGGGTCCTGGATTTTGAGGACAGTGCCAAGATTCTGAAGCAAGCGGTTGAGCTCGGCATCAACTTCTTCGACACGGCCGATATGTATTCGCTCGGCAAGAGCGAGGAGATTACCGGCAAGGTGCTGCTGGACCTTGTTCCGCGCCACAAGCTGGTGATCGCGACAAAACTCTTCCATCCGATGAGCAGCGACATCAACGATCGCGGCCTGTCGCGCAAGCATATCCTCGATGCAGTCGACGGCAGCCTCAGGCGTCTTGGGACCGACTATATCGACCTCTATCAACTGCATCGCTTCGACTACGGCACACCGATCGAAGAAACACTGGACGCGCTGAACGATGTGGTGCGGGCCGGCAAGGTGCGATATCTCGGCGCGTCTTCCATGCATGCCTGGCAATTCATGAAGGCAATCGGGTTGCAACGGCAAAACGGCTGGGCGCGGTTCGTATCGATGCAGCCTCATTACAACCTCATCTACAGGGAGGAGGAGCGCGAAATGTTGCCGCTCTGCTTAAGCGAAGGCGTCGGTGTTGTTCCTTGGAGCCCGCTCGCTCGCGGCCGTCTCGCTGGCCGGGCCGAGGGAGCAACCACGCGCAGCCAAACGGACGGCACGGCGCGGGCGCTCTACGACCGGACAAAGGCCGCCGACGATGCGGTCGTCGCCGGCCTGAAGGCGGTCGCCGAGCGTCACGGACGGCCGATGGCGCAGGTCGCATACGCCTGGGTCGCGAGCCGCCCCGCCATCACCGCACCGATCGTCGGCATTTCGAAGCCAGGACAGTTCGGGGATGCGGTCGAAGCGCTGGAGATCAAGTTGAGCGAGCAGGATGTTGCAGAGCTCGAACAGCATTACCTTCCCAAGTCGATCGCCGGGCATGCCTAGCCGAGCCTCCGGTTGGAGTGCGTTTTAGTAAAAAGAACATCCCGTCAAGGTTTCCGCGGCTCGCCTTTACGAGCATGCACTCCAGTAAACAAGCCGCCGTTAACGGCTAGGATGCCCGTCGCTTCAACCACGTCGGCGGCTGTCCGTAGAACCTTCCTCAAGCGCCCTGCCGCAAAGAGAGACAACCGGGTCGATGAGAGGGACATTTGATCGGTTCATAAAACCGGATTCCTCTCGATGATGTTCCAATCTTTGCGGGGATTTCTTTCGGCACAAAGGCAGGATTACGGCTTCATCTCACCCAGCTTTGTCAAAAGCGCCGCCCCCGTCTTGATGCCGGCAATGAACAAATCCAGCTTCAGGTTCTCATTCGGCGCATGGTTCGCTTCATCCGCATTAGCGTAAGGCACAACGAACGCCGGTTTCTTCAGGATCTTCGTGAACACGTAGTCCGGAAGCGAGCCGCCAACGGTCGGGTAGAGCAGCGGCTCGACGCCGCGGGCGGTAAAGATCGCGTCCCGGATGACCGGCGCGAACGGGCTGTCCATCGGCGTCTTCGACGGCAGCATGGCGTTGAGCGGCACGAATTCCACGTCCGGCGCATGGGCGGCGACATGCGCCCGTACCTTCTCGAACACGTAGTCCGGCGTCAGGCTTTCGACCAGGCGGATGTCGCATTTGGCAAACGCCTCACAGGGCAGAACCGTCTTCTGGCCCGGCCCGCCGTAACCGCCATGCAGGCCGTTGATGGTCAGCGTCGGGTGGAACATCAGCCGATCGAAATAACCGCGGTCGAGGGGCGCGTCGAGTTCCTTGATGCCGAGGTCCGCCTTGATCGCCTCGAGATCGAGCGGCAGCTTGTCGACCGCCTCGCGCTCCATATTGGTCGGCGGCACGACGACGTCGTGCAGGCCGTCGATGGTGATCTCGCCCTTGTCGGTCTTCATCGTGGCGAGCAGATGCACGAGCTTCCAGATCGCATTCGGCATCACCCCGCCGAAATTGCCGGAATGGGCATCGCGATTGGCGGTCTTCGCGCGCAGCTCGAAGGATGCGACACCGCGTACGCCAAAGGTGATGATCGGCGTATCGGATTCATGCAGCGGACCGTCGGAGGTGACGACCAGATCGGCGGTATCCAGCTTGTCGGCATGCTCAGCCACGAATTCGGCGATATGCGGGCTGCCGATTTCCTCTTCGCCTTCCAGCAGGAAGATGACGTTGCAGGGCAGTTCGCCGGTCACCTTCAGATGCGATTCCAGCGCCATCAACTGGGCGAAATGCTGACCCTTGTTGTCGCCGATGCCGCGCGCATAGATGCGCCCATTGCGGATCGTCGGCTCGAAGGGCGGGCTGTCCCAGAGTTCGTAGGGCTCCGGCGGCTGCACGTCGTAATGGCCGTAAAGCAGGACGGTCGGCTTGCCCGGCTGCTTTTCCATGCGGCCCAGAACCATCGGGTGGTTCTTGGTCGGGATGGTGACCGCCTCCATGCCCATGCCGTTCAGCATGTCGACGAGGATGGCCGCCACTTCCGCGATGCCCGTGTTCTGGGCGCTGATCGAGGGATGGCGGACATAATCCATCACCCGCTCGATGAAGCTTTCGCGGTTTTCTTCGATATGCGCGAAGACGCGCTCCAGATCACTCTCTTGCTCAGTCATCTCATGCATCCTGCTTGGCTGTCAGAAGGAGGGCGCCGGAACCATGCACCGTGCCGCTCCAGCCGGGTGCGACCAATGTCGTCGTGTCGAGCTGGGTGAGGATCATCGGCCCCTTGAACGTGGCGCCTGCACCGAGCGTCGAGCGGTCGACGACCGGAACGCTGGTGACGCCGCTTTCGAAATGCACCGGCACATAGTCGAACGGAGTAACGTCGGAACCCTTATCGAGGATCGCCGGCGGCGGTTCGATCGTTATGCCGGCGGCTTCGACCCGCAGCGTCACGAGCTCGATCGCCGCTTCCAACGCAAAACCGTAAAGCGCCTTGTGTTCGGCGGCGAAGGCAGCTTCTACTGCCTCGCGGGTCTCGTCCCAGGTCACGGCAAGCTCGCCGCCCTGGCCGTGATAGCGCAGCAGCGCCACGGTCGCGATGCGGCGATCCTTTTCGGCCACGCCTTCGGTCTCGAACCAGGCGGAGGCCTGGGTCTTGAGCTCGGCGATGATACCGTTGGCGGTCGCCACATCCACGGCACCGGCTTTCGGCAGCGTGCGGCTGAATTCCGCCTTGAGGTCGGCGGCGAGCAGGCCGTCGGCGCAGAGAATGCCCGGAGCCGGCGCGATCATGACCCGGGAAATCCCGAGCAGTTCGGCGAGCGCGCAGCCATGCAAGGGACCGGCACCACCGAAGGGCACCAGCGTGAAGTCGCGCGGATCATGCCCGCGTTCGACCGAAACGACGCGCACCGCGCCGACCATGTGGTTGTCGACGATCGCCAGAATGCCCCCGCGCCGCCGTCGCCGTCGAAAGACCGAGCGGGTTCGCGACCTTGCCGTCGACCGCCTTGCGGGCAGCCTCGACATCGAGCGCCATGCGGCCGCCGAGGAGACGGGCCGGGAGGTGGCCGAGCACGACATGGGCGTCGGTCACCGTCGGGTTCTCGCCGCCGTGACCATAGGCGGCCGGCCCCGGGCGAGCACCGGCGCTCTGCGGGCCGACGGTCAGCGTGCCATCCGCCACCTTGGCGATCGAACCACCGCCGGCGCCGATCGTCACCATGTCGACCATCGGCAGCGGCAGCGGCCATTCGCCGACCTTGCCGTGTTGGGTGAGCCCGATCTTGCCATCCTTGATCAGGCAGATATCGGCACTGGTGCCGCCGATATCGACGGTGATGATATCCTTGATGCCGCAGGCGGCGGCAACTGAGCGCGCACCGACCACGCCGGCGGCGGGGCCGGACAGTGCCGTCAGCGCCGGAGCCTGGCGGATGGTGGCCGCACCGGCGACACCGCCATTCGACTGCATCAGCAGCAGCGGGGCTGTGACCTTCTCGTCCTCAAGCCGCTTTTCGAGGCGTCCCACATAGGTGGTGACGCCGGGCATGACGGTAGCGTTGAGCACAGTCGTCAGGGTGCGCTCGAATTCGCGCACGACAGGCAGAACGTCGGTCGAGGTGGTGACGGCGAGATGCGGCAGTTCTGCGCGAAGAATGTCCGCCGCGCGCTTTTCATGCACCGGGTTGGCAAACGCATGCAGCAGGCAGACGGCCACCGCCTCGACGTCCATTCCACGGATCGCTTCGGCCGCAATCCGCACGCTGTCCTCGTCCAGCGCGTCGAGCACCGCCCCGCCGGCAGCGATGCGCTCGTCGATCTCGACGATGCGCGATGCCGGCACGGGCCGCTCCGGCTTCACCCAGGTGTAAAGGTTCGCCTTGCGGGGAATGTCCTGGCGGCCGATGTTCAGCACGTGGCGGAAACCCTTGGTGGTGACCAGCGCCGTGCGGGCGCCCTTGTCTTCCAGGATCATGTTGGTCGCGACGGTGGTGCCATGCAGGACCTGGCCGAGCGATGAGGCCTCGCGGCCGGCATCGGTGAGCGCTAGCCGGATACCGTTCAGGAATGCCTCCGAAGGATCGGAGGGCACGCTAGGCGTCTTGGCCCGCCAGACCTTGCCGGTGGCGCGGTCGAGAAGGGCCACGTCAGTGAAGGTGCCGCCGATATCGACGGCGACGGAAAGGGACGTATCGACAAAGGTCTCAGGCGAGGACATCGACATACTCCTGACGATGGAATGCACGGGTGGCGGGGCGGTTGGCGCGAAGTGTGGCCGTAGCCGCGTGGTCAACCTTGGTGCCCTTCACGACAACGCCATAGAGGCGTTCGGCCGACTCGACACTGACGAAACCGCCGAGCACGTCTTCGAGAATGGCATCGAGATTACGGTCGAACGGATGGCCATAGCCGCCGCCCCCGCCGGTCTCCATGCGCAGCACGTCGCCCTTGACCAGCCGGTTGCCGTCCGAAAGCGGCGGAACCATGCGCTGGTCTGGCCGGCCTGGATTGATGGTGACGCGGCCGGTACCGCCACCCATGCCGCCATTGATGCCCCAGGGCGGGTTCTTGACGCTGTCGATGCGCACCGCAAGCATCATGTCTTCGGCAAGAATCTCGTATTCGCGGATGATGCCGCAGCCGCCGCGGAACTTGCCGGCACCACCGGAATCCTTGACGATGCCATAGGTGCGCAGGCGCACCGGATACCCGACTTCGAGGAACTCGACCGGATAGTTCTCCTGCGCCACGAAATAGACCGCGTCGATGCCATCCGAATCCGGCCGCGCGCCGTAACCGACGCCGATGCCATCGGCGAGCAGGAAGCGCTTCAGGTCGCCCGCGTCATCCTTGTAATTGCCGCGCATGATGGTGATGACATAGGCCGAATTGGAAGCCGGCGCCTTGCCGCCCGCCGTGTTGACGAGACCGTTGAGAGCCGACAGCACGCGCATCATGGTCAGGCCGCGCATACCGAGCGAGGCCGGGAAGTTCGGCTGCAGGAACGAGCCCTGGCGCAGGTTCACGGCATCCAGCGCCTGCGGGCCGCCGGCATTGCACACCTGGCCCGGATCGCCGCCGAGATAGAAGAGACCGAGCGCCATGCCCGGCACACCGCGGTTCATCAGGAAGTTGACCGGACCGGGCGCCTGATCGTCGGACTCGGTCGCATCGAACGTGAACTTGTCCTCGCCATTCGCCAGCTTCTCGCGGGTCAATGCGAGGCGCATCTTGAACGGGCCATTACCGTGGCCGTCGCTGTCGATCGCATCGGTGAATTTATGGGTGCCGTAGTCGAAGGTCTCCGCGAGCTTCGAGCGCACCAGCTTGCGGGTGCGGGTGAGCAGCTGCGCCAGCGCATCCTCCACAACATCGGAGCCGAAGCGGTCGAGGATCTCGCCGATGCGCTTGACGCCCACATCGACACTCGCCATCAGCGCCCGCATGTCGCCGATGCTCTGTTCGGGAAAACGGGAATTGCGATGGAAGATCGACAGCGTCGCCTCGTTGGTCACGCCCCCATCCATCAGCTTGGTGACCGGGATGATGATGCCTTCCTGATAGATGTCGGTCGCATCCGGGCTGATCGAGCCCGGCCGCATGCCGCCGATATCGGCGAAATGCGCCCAGCTCATCACGAAGGCGCAACGCTTGCCATCCTTGAAGACCGGCGCCAGCAAAACCTGGTCGTTGGAATGCGAAACCGCGCCGCGCGAGCCGTAGCAGTCATTGTACCAGTAGAGATCGCCGGGCTTCATCGTATCGGCCGGGAACTTGTCGAAGACCGGGCCGGTCATGTCGCCGAAGACAGGCACCATGGAACCGACCGCCATCACGCCTTCGCCGTCGAACAATGCCGTATAAAAATCCTTCTTCTCGCGAATGAAGGCGGAAATTGCGGTGCGCTCGAGCAGCGCTTCCATTTCCGACTGGGCGGCCGCGATGGCGCCGCGGATGATTTCGAGCGAGACGGGATCGCAGACGGCCCCTTCCGGTTTTACCGCCCTGGCGGGCGTGCTTTCGCTTTCCTTGGGATTGTACATCTTGGAATCCTCGTTGGATGCTGTGGAATGGATCGACCGGGGCCTCATCACGCGCCTCCGATCAGGACGACGACATTGCCGAGGCCACCGCGCTCGACGCGCTCATGGGCCTTGGCGATGTCTTCGAGGGGGAATGTCGCGCCGATGGCGACCTTGAGCCTGCCGGCATCGGCGAGCTCGGCGATCATCTTTTCACCCGCCAGCCGCTGATCCTCGGGGATCAGAAAACCCTGGATGAAGCGCAGGTTGGCGCCTTTGGCTGCGAAGGCGTAGTAGGGAAGCACAGGCGTCGGATTGCTGCTCGACGAATAGGAGGCAACAGTGCCGTTGCGTTTCAGGACGGCCGCGTCGAACTCCAGATTTGCGCCGAAATCGACCTCGACGACGCGATCGACGCCCTGTCCTTCGGTCAGTTCGAGAATACGAGCCGACACATCTTCCTGTTTGCGATCGATCGTTGCGAAGGCACCGGCTTGCCTCACGTGGGCCGCAGCTTCCGGCGTGCTCACCGTACCGATCACCCGCGCTCCACCGGCAACCGCCATCTGCACCGCAAAATGACCGACCGCACCGGCCGCACCGTTCACGAATATGGTCTGCCCGGTAACCGGGCCATCGGAGAAGACGGCGCGATAGGCGGTCATCGCCGGCACGCCGAGATTGGCGCCGTCGGCGAAACTCAAGGCATCGGCAAGTTTCACCGCCTGGTGGGAAGCGATTGCGATAAACTCGGCGGCGGTGCCGAACGCGCGGCCCGCTTCGCCATATCCGCCCTGGGCATTCCATATCCAGACCCGTTCGCCGATGCGCGCCGGATCGACGCCCGCCCCGGCGCCGACGATCTCGCCGGCACCATCCGTATGCGGAATGATCAGCTTGTGATCCATGCCCATGCCGCGCCAGCCGCCACGGCGTTTCACGTCGGCAGGATTGATGCCGGACGTATGCACGCGCACCAGCACCTCGCCGGGACCGGCGACCGGTGCAGCCATTTCGCCGACGGAGAGAACCTCCGCGGCGGGACCGGTGCGTGTGTAGGAAGCGGCGAACATCGATAACTCCAATCAGTACAGATGGCAGGCGACGGTGCGGGTTCCGACCGGCTTCGGCTGAGGTATCTCGGCCGCGCAGCGCGCATGGGCAGCCGGACAGCGGTCGCGAAACACGCAGCCGGAGGGTGGATTACGCGGGTCCGGCGCGCCGCGGCCGATCGGCAACGGCTCGTGGCTCTGGTCCGGATTGGGAACCGGCACGGCCGCGACCAGCGCTTTGGTATAGGGGTGCAAAGGTTCGCGAACGATATCCTCGGTCGGCCCGTCTTCCATGATCCGGCCGAGATACATGACGATCGTCCGCTCGCAGACGTAACGCACCAGCGCCAGATCGTGGCTGATATAGATCGCGGTCAGCCCCAGCCGGTCGCGCACATCGCGAAAAACGTTGAGCACGCCGGCGCGCACAGAGACGTCGAGCATCGAGACCGGCTCGTCGGCGACAACGAATTCCGGCTGCAGGATCAGCGCCCGCGCCATCACGACGCGCTGCAACTGTCCGCCGGACAGGTGATGCGGATACCGGTCGAGAAACTGCGCAGGCTCCGGCAGTTTCACCAGTTCGAGCGCCGTGATGATCCGGGCCTCGCGTTCGCGCTTCGGAATGGCGGCATTTTCCAACGGCTCGGCCAGCGTCTGGCGGATGGTGAACCGCGGATTGATCGCATCGAACGGGTTCTGGAAGATCAGCTGCGCCTTGGAGCGGAATTTCTTCAACCCGCTGCCGCGCACCGAGCCGATCTCCTCGCCGTCGAAATGGATTGTGCCGCCGGTCTTTTCTTCGAGCTTCAGCAGCAGCCGGCCCATCGAGGTCTTGCCGCAGCCGGATTCGCCCAGTAGGCCGACGCTTTCGCCGCGCCCGATATCGAAGCTGACGCCATCGACGGCTTTCACCACCGTCGACTTGCCGCGCATCGCCGCGAACGCACCGCCGACAGCATAATGCAGCTTGGCATCGAAGACCGAGACCAGAATATCCGGCCTTTTGGTGATCATGTTCATGCCGGGGCCATCCATGTCTCCGTCTTGGCGGCTTCGATACGCAAGGCAGCACTCTCGTTGGCGCGGTGGCAGAGCACCGGATGATCCGGCGCGACGTCGATGACCGGGGGCTCTGTGCCGCAGATGTCGAGCGCGAAAGGACAGCGCGGCTTGAACCGGCAGCCGGCCGGCGGATTGGCAAGGTTCGGCGGCGCGCCTTCAATCGGGGTCAGGATGCCGGAGGCTCCCTGCAGATCCGGAAAGGCGTTGCGCAGGCCCATCGTGTAGGGATGCGACGGCGCTGTCAGCGCCGCCTGCATGGTGCCGGATTCGGCCACCTTGCCGGCATACATGACGACGGTGCGGTCGCAGATATAGGCGACGACCGAGATGTCGTGGGTGACGAGAATGACCGAGACGCCGAGGCGGGTCTGCAATTCCTTGAGCTGGTCGAGGATCTGCCGCTGCACGATGACGTCGAGCGCCGTCACCGGCTCGTCGGCGATGATCAGCTTCGGATCGAGCGCGAGCGCCAGGGCAATCGCGACGCGCTGGCGCATGCCGCCGGAGAACTGATGCGGATAGTCGGCCAAGCGGTTGGCATCGATACCGACCATCTCGAACAGTTCTTCGGAACGAGCACGGGACTGTTTGCGGCTCAGGCCGCCGCGGCGACGCAGCACTTCGTCGAGCTGGTATGCGACCGTATAGACTGGATCGAGCGAGTTCATCGCGCTCTGGGGAATAAAGGCGATATCGCGCCAGCGCAGCGCATTCATCTCCTTTTCGGGGATCCTTGCGAGATCCTTGCCGTCGAACAGGATCTGTCCGCCGGTAATAGCGGCATTCTCGGCGATCACCCGCGTCAGCGCCCGGGCAACCGTCGTCTTGCCGCAGCCGGATTCACCGACGAGGCCGGTGATCGAGCCGCGCGGAATGTCAAAGCTCGCGCCGTCCACGGCATGGACGAAATTGCGCCCCACCTGATAGCTGACCCGAAGATCTCTCACGGAAAGAAGGGGTTCGCTCATCGGCTCAACTTCGGGAAGAGGATGTTTTCATAACCGCGGGTGATGAAGAAGCCCGCGCTGACGACGAGGATGATGCAGATGCCCGGCGGCACGAACCAGTAGAAGGCCTGTTTGGCGAGCGCCTGGCTGGCAAACGCATCCTGCAGCATATAGCCCCAGCTGATCGAGTTGGGGTCCCCGAAGCCTAGGAAACTGATCGACGCTTCGGTCAGGATCGCCCAGCCGATGGCGATCGATCCGTAGAGGAAGGACAGCGGCAGGATATTCGGCGCGATATGGCGCAGGATGATCTTGAAATCGGAAGACCCCGCCACTCGCGCCGCCTCGACATAACCACGGGTACGCAACGTCAGCACCTGGCTGCGGATGACACGGGCGGTATCGCGCCACAGAACGAGCGCCATGGCGATCACCACGTTCCAGATCGACGGCCGCAGGAAGGCGGCAAGCACAATGACGAAGGGCAGGAAGGGAATGCCGAAGGCGATATCCGCAAGCCGCATCAGGATAGCATCCACCCAGCGGCCGAAATAACCGGCCACGAGGCCGATGATCGAGCCGATCAGTGCCACCATGAAGGCGGCGGTGATGCCGATCAGCAGTGCCGAGCGGCTGCCATAGACGAGTTGCGAGAAGATGTCCCGGCCGAGGCTGGTGGTTCCCATGATGAAACCATCTTGCCCCGGCCGGAGGTCCGCCGCGAGATCGTAGGCTGGCGTGTAGAGGATTTCGGTCGGGTCATGCGTGGCGATCTGATCGGCGAACACCGCAACGACGATGAACACCAGATAGATGAGAAGACCGGCGACCGCGAACGGGTCGTTCATCGGCAGTCTCAGCGCGCGAAACATCCGGGCAATAATATGGGGGCGTCTCGGCTTGATGATGGCGGGTGCGGCGATCTCAGGCATGGGAAATCCTTGGATCGAGGAAAGCATAGAGCAGGTCGGCGGCCAAATTCATGAAGATCACCACGAGCGCGATCATCAGGAAGGCGCCCTGCGCCAGCGGATAGTCGGAAGCGGCGACCGCGTTGACCAGTTCGCGGCCGAGGCCGGGCCAGGAGAATACCGATTCCACCACGACATTGCCCTGCAGCTGATAACCGACGGCGATCGCGAACGATGTCATCACCGGCAGCAGCGCGTTGCGGGCCGCATGACGCACCACCACCGTCCAGTTCGACAGGCCCTTGATGCGGGCCATGGTGACGAAGTCTTCCTTCATCACGTCGAGCATGTTGGAGCGCATCAGCAGAAGCGGCAGGCCCTGGCTATAGATCGCCAGCGTCGCCGCCGGCAGCGCCAGATGCGCCAGGAAGTCGCGCGAGGTATAGAGGTCGAGAAAGCCGGAATATTCGTTGCCGGGAGCGCGCGTGCCGCCCGCCGGCAGCCAGCCGAGCGAAAACGAGAAGATCGCCAGCATCACCATGCCGAGCCAGAATTCCGGCATGGCGCGGGTGGTCAGCACCAGCGGAATGGCCGCCTGCTCCACCCAACTTCCGCGGCGCCAGGCAAGATAGGCGCCGGCGAGAATGCCGAAGACATAAGCGACGATCAGCGAGGAAAATGTCAGGATCAGCGTGTTCGGCAACAGGATCCAGATGCGCTGGCCAACCGGCTCGCGGTAGCGAAAGCTCTGGCCGAGCTCGCCCTGCAGAAGATTGCCGAGATAGATCAGGTACTGGTGCCACAGCGGCTTGTCGAGGCCGAACTGGGCCATGAGCTGCTGCTGCTGCTCGAGCGTAAAGGTCGGATCGATATAAGCGGCCATCGGGTTGCCCGGCATCAGCCGGAACATCAGAAACAGGATGGTCACTACTGCCCATAAAACGAGAGCGAGCTGCAGCAACCTGCTGCCCACAGCCTTGAAATTCTTCATCTGAAAAAATTCCTTCTCTTGGCTCGGCGCCGCCTTGGGAGGACAAGGCGAGGCTGCCGATGTCAAGCGTCAGGCAAAAAGTGGAGGCGGCGCAGGGAGAACCCGCCGCCTCCGTGAAGATTACTTGGCGGCGATGGTTTCCTTGGCATCACCGGGATAGCGCAGCTTGCCGCCGTCCAGCGTATAGCCGGCATCCTTCAGGGTCTTGGCCGCAACGGCCTGACCGGTCTTGAAGCCATCGACGACCGACTTGTCATGCCAGAATTCGAGCGCCGGGGAGACGATCGAGTTGGAACCGACTGCGAAGCTCTTGTAGGCAGCCTTGACGATCAGCTGGCGGTCGACCGCTTCGGAAAGCGCGCGGCGGAAGGCCGGGTCATTGAAGGGCGGACGGCGTTCGTTGAAGGCGATGTAGCGGAAGCCCATGTCGACGGTGGAAACGACTTCCAGGTCGCCGTCCTTCTTGGCGGCGTCGATCAGCACCTGCGGATCGCCTGTGAACTCGCCCATGAAGTTGATTTCACCCGAGCGCAGCATGCCGAGTGCGGCTTCCGCGTTCGGTACGATACGCAGGATCCAGCGATCGACCTTCGGCGCGGCGAAGTGATCCTTGTTGGCGGCAAGCGTGACGGACTCGTTCTTCGCCCAGCTGGTGAACTTGAACGGACCGGAGCCGATCGGCATCTGCTCCTGATAGCTTTCCGCAGTCTCCGGCTTGGTGGCGAGATCCTTGAGGATCGGCTCCCAGATATGCTTCGGGATCAGGTTGACCTTGGCAAGGCTTGACGTAACGAAGGAGGCGGCCGGCTTCTTCAGCTTGAAGGTGATGACGTCGCCGCTGATGGCGATCGCATCGATATTCGTCGCGAAAGGCTTGTACATCGGGGCTTCGCCGCCGACTGCCGCTTCGAACGAGAACTTGACGTCATCAGGGGTGACCGGCTTGCCGTCATGCCATTTCATGCCGGACTTCAGCTTCACGTCGACCGTGGTGCCGTCCTTCCAGGTGAAGCTTTCAGCGGCCCATGCCTTCGGCAGGCCATCCGGACCGACACGCAGCAGGCGGTCCCAGACCAGTTCGGTGATCCAGCTGTCGACGCTGCCCGAAATATAAAGCGGATTGATTGCCTTGATATTGTCGGACGAATTGATGATCAGGTCCTTCTTTGCACCCGCCGGCTCGATGCCGAGGAAGGTCCAGGTGTTGCGGATGCCGATGCCGCTCTGGTTGACGACCGATTCCGGCTTCCAGACGGTCTTGTCGAAAGCGAAGGTCGACTTCGGATGCACCAGCATCATGTAGGGCTGATCCTTGGAGAGGATCTCCTGCGCTTTGAAGACCAGCGCCTTGCGCTTGGCCGGATCGATCTCGCCGCGCTGGGCTTCGGCGGTCGCATCGTAATCCTTGTTCAGGTAGCCCGCGAAGTTGTAGCCATCCTTGGCGGTCGAAGAATGAAAGAGGTTGAAGATGAGCTCGTCCGGATCGGAGCGCTCAGGCCGGCCGACCATCTGCCAGGCAGTCGAGTCCCACTGGTCGCGCTTGTACCAGACTTCGTCGGACATCTGCTCCCAAGGGATCGCCCGGACTTCGACATCGAGGCCGAGCTTGCGCCATTCCTGAGCAATCAGCTGGACGGACTGGAATTCCGCCTGCTGGCCGGCCTGCGGACGGGACAGGATGGTGATCTTGCGGATCGGATCGCCGGCCCAGGCGGGCAGAGCGATGGCCGTTACCACAAGAGCTGCAAATGCACTTCTCAAAACGGACTTCATGATCGTTCTCCTCTGAATAGCTTGACTATTCTCTTTGTTGGCAAAGGGTTTTCTCCCTCCGCATCGCAAATCCGAAATCGGCCTTCGAACACGTTTCCCGCGCGTTCAATGCCGACACTCAATCCACAGAATAAATTCACGAGCGCCTTCGAAGGGTTTGCAACCCGGCTCTCAATGTTTTATTGTGTGAAACATCGTTTCGCATTGATGGCGAGTAAAACACATTCCAAGAAGATTGCAAGAAGCTTCAAGCAATCCAAATCACATGCCGGAGGAGACCATCCGATGACCGAACCAAAAGACTACAAGATCGCGGCCGTGGACCGGGCGCTCGCCCTTCTCGAAGCCCTCGCCGATCGTCCGGACCAGGGCGTGACCTCGCTTGCAAAATCGCTGGGGATGACCAAATCGCTGGTCTTCCGCCTGCTGCACACGCTGGAGGAACGCGGCTTCGTATCGCGCGATCCGGAGCGTGCCGAATTCTCGCTCGGCTACCGCATCGGGGTGCTTGGCGAGCGCCTTGGCAAGGACGGTGCCCTGCTTTACGCCGCCCGGCCCGTCATGGATGCGCTCCGCGACCAGACATCCGAGAACGTCAACCTTGTCGTGCGGGAAGGCCTGAAGACCTACGTTCTGGCGACCCGCGCCGGCCGCCATTCGATCCGGCTTTTTGCCCAGGCGGGACGCAATGGCCCATTGCATGCGGGCGGTGGTTCGCTGCTTCTGCTGGCTTACGCCGATCCCTCGGTCATCGATGCGGTACTTTCCCAGCCGCTCGAAGCCTTCACGCCCTACACAATCACCGACCGGGCGAAACTGCGCCAGGCACTCGAACGCATCCGCGCCAACGGCTACAATATCGTGCTCAACGATCTCGATGAAGGCGCCTTCTCCGTTGCCGTCCCGATCACCGGCGCCGACGGCACCATCATCGCCTCGATCTCGGTCGCTGGCGCTGTCGCCCGTTTCGACGAAGAGCGGCGCGAAAGCCATTTGAAGGCCGCCCTCGACGCCGCTGCGGAAATATCCGAGCGCCTTTCGATCCACGGCCCTGGCGAAAACGGCCTCGTGAAATCAAGGGCTTGAGGCTCGATCAAGCCGATCTCCAATCATCCGGAAATAGACGGGCGCTTTGGCGCCCGTTTTCGTCAGTGCGATTTCTGGCCCTTCGAAGCCGCTTGCGGGGTCATCAAACCTCTGTTAGCGTTTTCAAGTTTTGTGAAACATTGTTTCGATAGATAAAACAGGTAGGGGAGTAACGGATATGAACGAGATCGAATCTGCCGTTCTGGGAGCGGTGACGCTGGATGAACCCTGGGCTCTGGTGGAGAGCTTTGCGACCTACAAGCGCGAGCATCCCACCGATGTGAACCGGGCCATGGACGAGGTCGCCGCGAGGCTCGCCAAGCACGGCGTCGAGGTCAAGATGCACGAAGCCGACCTCTTCCTCAGCCTGCCGGGCCTCGCCCGCGTAGAAGCCGGGGACAAGACCTTCCGCGCCAAGCCGCCATCCTATTCGCTGGACGCATCGAAGGGCGTGAAGGGCGAGATCGTTTATATCGCCAGTCTGCAGCCGAAGGCGATCTCGACCATGTTCGAAAAGACCGTCGACGGCACCGGGGAACTCGCTGCCCGGGTCCGCGGCAAAGTGGTTCTCTCGGAAGGTTTCGCCAATCCGGGTCTCGTTTCGCAGTTCACCGAGCTTGGCGCAGTCGGCGTCATCGCCATCAATCCGGGCGTCGACATCCATTGGGGCACCTGCACCACCGTCTGGGGCACGCCTGACCTTGACGACCTGCCGCGCAAGCCGTCGATCCCGGCCGTTGCCGTCAACCGCGAGAGCGGCGATGCGCTGATCGAATTTGCCAAGACCGGCACGGAGGTCACCATCTTTGCGGACATGGAAGAGGGCTGGTTCAAGTCGAAGCTGCCGGAAGTCTTCATCAAGGGCACCGAGGAGCCGGACAAATACGTCTTCCTGCACGGCCATCTCGACAGCTGGGATGTCGGTGTTGGCGACAATGCCACCGGCGACGCGACGATGCTCGAAATAGCCCGCGTTCTCTGGGCCAACCGAGACAAGCTGAAGCGCTCGATCCGCATCTGCTGGTGGCCGGGACACTCGACCGGCCGTTATGCAGGCTCAACCTGGTTCTCCGACAATTTCGCGCTCGACCTCGACGAAAACTGTGTCGCCTCGGTCAATTGCGACAGCCCCGGCTGCCGCTGGGCGACGGAATTCATCAATCTCTGCATGATGACCGAAACGGAAGCTTTCCTCTCCGACGTCATCGAGGAAGTGGCCGGCAAGAAAGCCGAGGCCGAGCGCCCGCACCGCGCCGGCGACTATTCCTTCAACAATATCGGCCTGTCGAGCTACCTGATGCTGTCCTCGACCATGACGGAACGCGACCGCGAGGAGAAGGGCTACTACACGGTCGGCGGCTGTGGCGCCAACATCGCCTGGCACACCGAAAACGACACGCTTGAGATCGCCGATAAGGACATCATGCTGCGCGACATCAAGGTCTATCTGCTGGCCGTGCTGCGCAATGCCAATGCAAAGATCCTGCCCTTCGACTGGCGTGCGACGGCACGAGAGTTCCTCCACACGGTCGACACCTACCAAAAGAAGGCCGGCGACCGCTTCGACCTTTCGCCGAGTCGCCGGGCCGTCGAGTCCTTGGCTAAAACACTCGCCGCATTCTACGCCGGGATCGACAGCGGCAAGATCGAAGCGAAGAGCGCCAACCACGTGATCCAAAGGCTCGCCCGCATCCTGGTGCCGCTGAACTACACCCGCGAGCAGCGATTCCGCCACGACCCGGCCCTGCCGATCCCGGAACTGCCGGCCATCTCGACGGCAGCCGATCTCGACAAGCTCGGCCCTGAGAAACTCGGTTTTGCCAAGACCCAACTCGTGCGTGGCCAGAACCGCGTGATCTCGGCGCTGCGTCAGGCAGAACAGTTGGTTCGCGCTGCCTGATCGCCAACACCTAGTCAAAAACCCCATAAAGTTGATGTCCAACTTTATGGGGTCAGTTCATCCCTAACCGCTCCCTTTTGTCCCTGTAGTTTTATCTTCCGCTTCTCGTTTTTACCCATCGGTCGTTGTCGTCCTCCCGTTGGGCAAGCGGCCCGGGATCGGGATGAGCGCCGAGGGCAGGCTCTGCCGAGATCGGTCATAAGGATCGGGAAAATCGAGAAAAATCGAAAGGCATCATTCCACTGGAGATGATGGGCGACGGTCCCAATCCGTTCAAAGCAGCTAGATCCCTCCTAGCGCATTTCACCGTCAGCGCCGGAAATCCGCCCTGCGAAGGCGGTGGAAGGGGAGGGTTTGGCAGAGCTGTTGGATGTAGACGTTATGGCCAGCCCTTCCGGTTCGCGTCGGCCATTGTCCGTTGCAATTTTGCGACCCTCCCCTCAATAAGATGAGTATGATACTCATATTTGATTGATCGACGAAGATTCGGCTTTTATAGCTGCGCTCGGCGAACCATCTCGCCCAGCGACCTTCTCTCGCTGCTCCCTCACATCCGTGATCTGTCAGGATCACCACCCAGTTTGCAGCCGAAGGGATCGGGCAATGACGTTATCTTTCAATCGGTTTTGTGCCCGCCGCCATCTTCTCGGCTCCACCGTATTCGTTGGCGCCGTGGCTGCAGCCATCATGCCTATTGGGGCAGTTGCGCAGGACGCGACTACGCTCGAACCCATAATCTTAAGAGGCTCCGGCGCTCAAACAATCAGTGAAGACAACGACACCATCGTTCCCGAGCGTTCGGTTTCCGCCTTGAAGACCGACACGCCGCTCGTCGAGACGCCGCGCTCCGTTTCCGTGATCACACGCAAGGAGATGGAGCAGCGTACCGTCACCGATATAATCCAGGCAACCCGGTACAGCTCCGGCGTGAGTACCGGTGGCTTCGGTTATGACCCGCGCTTCGATCAGATTTATATCCGTGGCATCGAGACCACCGTAAGCGGTGATTTTCGCGACGGCCTGCGCCAACCGGTGATGACCTACGGAACATTCACAACCGAAATATACACGCTCGACCGTGTGGAGGTGCTGAAGGGACCCGTGTCTGTTATGTACGGCGCGGCGAGCGCAGCCGGTATCGTCAACAAGATTTCCAAACTGCCGCTGCAGGAAGCTCACCATGAAGTCGAACTCCAATACGGGACGGTTGGCCGCAAGCAGGCCGCTTTCGATTTCGGCGGACCGATCGGCCAGAGCAACGATGCGTTTTACCGTGTCGTAGGTCTCGTCCGGGAAGGGGAGACCAACTACGATATTCAGGACGACCGTTACCTGCTGCAGCCGTCTTTTACCTGGGAGCCGACCGACAGCACCAAAATCACCATCTACGGCCTGGCCCAGGATACCGAAACCGCAGCCAGCGCCTGGACTTTCAAAAACGACGGCCAGATCTATCTCGTCAGCGACCCGGATTACGATTATCAGAAAATTCGGCAGTATCAGCTGGGCTACAAACTCGAACATGACTTTGGCAACGGCCTGACCTTCCGGCAGAACGCACGCGTGAGCGATCTGGACCTCAAGGCACGCTATCTCAACCGGATGACAATGTTCAGCGCCCCGGCCGATCCCTGGTCGACCGCAGGGGTTACGGACAAGATGCGTGCCTACCAGATCGACAACCGGCTCCAAGCCAAGTTCGAAACCGGCAGTGTGTCCCATACCATTCTCGCGGGACTGGATTACACTGCCGTAAACTCGGATTTTGCCGTCGGCTACGGGTCCACATTGCCAGGCAACGTTGGTAACGCACCAACGCCAGCGCTGACGGGCTTCACTGGCAACGACCTGCGTCAGACGGGGCTTTATGCGCAGGAACAGGCAGAGATCGGAAACTGGCGCTTCGTCGGCGGCTTGCGCTACGATTGGCTGGATCAGACCACCACAGATAAGGTCGCTGGCACAAGCGACGAGAGGGAAGACGGAGCTCTGTCTGGTCAGGTCGGCCTTCTCTATCTCTTTGACAACGGGATCGCTCCCTATGTGAGCTACGGAACCTCCTTCGTCCCTTCGACCGAGCTCTCTGCCTCAGGGGCCGTGCTGGAGCCAACCGAAGGCCGTCAGATCGAAGTCGGCATCAAATATCAGCCGGATGGCGAAAACTTCTCACTTAGCACGGCGGTTTATCGTTTGGTCGAAACCGCGCAAGCCGCAATATGCCGGCACGCCGATCCTCGTCCCTATCTATGAAAACTCGGGTGAGAATACGTTCACGGGCTTCGAGGTCGAAGGTCGAAAGACTTTCGACAACGGCATCAGCCTGATCGCCGCCTACACTTACACTCACGGGGAAATCACGGACAATCTCGACAGCTCCATTATCGGCAACACGCCAACGACGACACCCCGGCACGTCGCCTCTTTGTGGGTCAACTATGCAGCGTCTGAAGATACCGTGATCGACGGCCTCAGCGTCGGCGGTGGCATCCGCGCAACAAGCGAATCTTTCACCAGCGACGCCAACACCGGCAAGAACGCGGGAGTCGTGTATTTGGACGCCGCAATTTCCTATGACTTCGGTGCAAAAAATCCGGACCTGAAAGGACTTTCACTCTCCGTCAGCGCGACGAACCTCGCCAACCGCGAAGAGCAGGTCTGCAACGGCGGCTATTGCTACTTCGGCCAAGGCCGCACGGTTCTCGGATTCGCTGAAGTATAAGTGGTAGCAGGTGGAAGCTGGCGCCATGGCAGAAAATCTCAGCGAGTTGAGCATGACTGAAAAAACCTACCCGTTGCCCGGAACTGTTTGTTTTGACCTGGCACCAAAGGCGGGCGGCGAGCCCTATCGCATCTTCCTCTATATTCCCGCCGACGAACCTCCCGCCGAGGGATGGCCGCTTCTGGTCCTGACCGACGGGAATGCAACCTTTCCCTTTGCCGTCGCGAGCCTGGTAACGCAAGCGCCTTACCCGACCGGAACCAACGTCGGTTGGGGCGTTATCGCGGCGATTGGCTACCCCTCTGACGAACCCTATAACGCACTCCGCAGGGCGTGGGACCTGGGGCCTCCGCCGATCAAATCCTATCCCCCCTATTTTGACGGTGGCCCTGCCGTCCGCATCGGCGGGACGGGCGAGCTGCTCGATTTTATCGAGAAGCAGCTGCTTCCGCGGCTTTCCGAAATGGTGCGGCTCGATGCGATGCGGCGATCACTTTTCGGGCATTCTTTCGGCGGTCTTTTTACTCTCTACGCCCTTTTTGAACGTCCAGCGCTTTTTGCCAACTGGATTGCTGCCAGTCCGACCATTTATTGGGAAGGCAGTGAAATCCTGAACAATGAGGTGCGCCGCCAGCGCGTGGCGGGTCACGCGGCCTTCCTGCATCTGTCGGCCGGTGAGTACGAGGGGGATGAACTTGCTCCTTTCCAGTACCGAAACGAAGATGCAGCGTCTCGTCTGGAGAAGAGGAAAACCGAGCAGACGGTTGCGTTGGCGCAGGAAATGGCAGAGCGACTGAACCGTCCCGAGGACGGCATTCGCACACAGTTCGAGCTTTTTGCAGGGCAGACCCACATGTCCGTCCTCGGACCAGCCGTCAATCGCGCAGTGGGCATCGCTTTCGAAGTAGCGCACAAAAATGCCTGACAGACACCTGCGCCGTCGGCGCCACATTTTATCATTGGCTTGGGAGGTAACGTGGTCTCGGCTCAGCTAGCGCAGGACGCTCCCGAAACGACGGATGCCTTTGCTGTCGACAAGGTCGGTCTTTCCATCGACGGGAACACGATCCTGTCAGAGGTCAGTCTCGATTTTCCAGCAGGTGAGGTGGTGGCCCTGGTCGGCCACAATGGTTCCGGAAAATCCAGTCTCTTGAAAATTCTGGCGCGGCAACTCACACCGACCGCCGGATCGGTCGCTTACGGTGGCCGCAACCTCGCGCATTATCACGGTCGTGAGTTCGCACGATCGGTTGCCTATTTGCCGCAGGATTTGGGTACAGGCTCAGACATGACGATCCGCGAACTCGTCGGTTGCGGCCGCTATCCGTGGCACGGCGCGCTTGGCCGTTTCTCCGATGCCGACAAGGCAAAAGTCGAGGCCGCCATAGCCGCCACGCATATCGAGACCTTTGCCGATCGTGTTGTAGGCACACTATCCGGTGGGGAGCGGCAGCGTGCGTGGATCGCCATGCTGATCGCTCAGGACGCCCGGTGCCTGCTGCTCGACGAGCCGACCGCGGCGCTGGATATCGCGCACCAGATCGAAGTGCTGTCTCTCGTGCAGCGACTGGCCCGCGAAGGCGGCCGGAGCATCGTGATCGTTCTTCATGATATCAACATGGCCGCACGCTTTTGCGATCGGATCCATGCGCTGAAAGGCGGACGGGTCGTTGCAAGCGGCCCGCCGGACGAAATTGTGGTGCCTGAGACGCTCCACGCCATTTACGGGATCGATATGGATGTGATTTCCGTTCCGCACCTTTTGCATCCGCTTGCCTATGCCCGCTGAGGCCTGTTCGGGGATGAAGATTTCAAGGCGTTCACTTCTGCACTATGCTGCGGCCGCGGCCGTGTCGATGCCGAAACCATTGTGGGCCGAAGTCGCCAGGCAACGGGTGGTCAGCCTCGACTACGGGCTGTCGTCCACGCTCCTGTCGCTTGGATTGCCCCCAGTCGGAATATCCGACCTTGCCGACTGGGGCAAATGGGTGGTCGAGCCCGCGATGCCGCAATCGGTCGTCGATATCGGCAGTTCCCATGAAGTCGATTTCGAGGTCCTGATACAGCTGAAGCCAGACATTATTCTGACGACGCCTTATCTCGACGAGCTTTTGCCCAGGCTCCGGCCGATTGCGAAGATTTTGCGGCTTGAGATCTTCACGCCCGACACTGGCCCGATCCTCCCGGCGGCAATGATAGCGACGCGCAAACTGGCTGCCGAACTCGGCCGTGAAAGCGACGCGGAGCTTTTCCTGGCGCGATCGGACGCATTCTTTGACAGATGCCGCCGACGGCTTGCCGGCCGGACTGTTCCGCCAGTTGTGCTGGTGAGCTTTATGGATGCCCGCCACGCTCGCGTCTATTCAGCCCCTGGCCTGTTTCACAATGCGCTTGAGCGTATTGGTGTGCGTAATGCGTGGACGCGGCAATCGAACTATTGGGGCTTTGAGACTATTGGCATCGAAGAATTGTCCGTTATCACCGATCCGGACGCCCGGCTGATCGTCTTCGATCCCGTTCCGCCCGATGTGTTGCCAAAACTCGTGCAAAGTCCATTGTGGCAGGCGCTTCCGTTTTCCCGGCCGGGCCATTTATCAGTCGTTCCGCCGGCACTGATGTTCGGCATGGTCAACGAGGCTATGCGTTTCGCCGGCCTGGTGACCGACGTTCTGGAACAAGACGCATGAAGGCAATTCACCGCGAAAATCTCGGGCCGGCGCTCGTGTCTCTCGTCCTGCTCTGCGCCGGCTGCATGGCATTCTGGCTTCTCGCAGGACCGGTGCTCTCAGGATCGGCCGGGCAGGGCTACGACATCCAGCGCATGATGCTCTATTATTCGACGTTGCCACGGCTAGCCACGGCATTGCTTGCCGGTGCCGCGCTCGCATTGTCCGGTGCCTTGTTCCAGCAGGTCCTACGAAACCCGCTGGCCGATCCGACGACGCTCGGCGTGTCAGCCGGAGCCAATCTTGCACTGGTTGTCGTCTCGCTTTTTATTCCCGGCCTGCTTGGGGCCGGCCGCGACATTGTCGCTCTTCTCGGGAGCAGTGCCGCCGCTGCGATCGTCGTTGGCTTTGGCGCGCGACGCGGCTTCTCACCCTATTCGCTTGTCCTCTCGGGCCTTGTGCTGAGCCTCTGGTGCGGGGGCCTGTCGGCTATCCTGACCTACCTGAACCAGCGCTACCTGGCGAGCCTGTTCATCTGGGGCGCCGGTTCGTTGGCGCAGCAGAGCTGGGTCATTCCCCTGTCGCTCATCTGGAAAGTGGGCACCGTCGCCATCATCTGCGCGCTGGTGATCAGGCCGCTGTCGCTGCTCGATCTGGGGGAGAGCAGTTCGGCCGCGCTCGGAGTGAGGCTCGCTCGCCTTCGCATCGTGGTCGTCGCCTGTGCGGTGGCGCTTGCCGCCTTCGTCACCAGTGCTGTCGGCGTCATAGGCTTCATCGGGCTGGTCGCACCGACGCTTGCGCGGCTCTCCGGAGCGCGTCGGCCGGTCCAGTTGATCTTCTGGTCTCCGTTGATCGGCGCGGGACTGCTCTTTCTTGCCGACTCCGTGCTCCAACTCGCTGCGGGCGGCTTTGGCGATTTTCTGCCGACTGGTGCAGTCACTGCCATCTTCGGTTCGCCGCTGCTCCTGGCGCTACTGCCGCGATTGAAGATCCGGCACAGGATGCAGCAGCCGGCGGCGCGGCGGCACCCGCCCACATGGAACATAAAAGTCCCCGTCGCCATTGCTGCCGTAAGTGTTCTGGTTCTCGTGACTGCCGGCCTTTTGGTCGGACGTGGGCCTGGCGGCGGCTGGACTGTCCTTTCCGGCGAATTCCTCGATAAGCTCCTTGCGATCCGCGCCCCGAAGGTCTTTGCTGCGCTCGCATCCGGCGCGATGCTTGCCGTCGCGGGTTCGATCCTCCAGAGATTGACCGGCAACGAGATGGCAAGCCCCGAAGTTCTCGGGATCAGCGCCGGCGCTACCTTCGGCGTTGCGATCGCGCTTTTTGCCATCGCACCGGGGTTTTCCGGCCAGTTTGCCTTTGCGGTCGGCGGCGCCATCTCGGTTCTCACCGTCATTCTTCTGAGTTCACGGCGCTCGACCTTCGCCCCGGAACGGGTCTTGTTGGCCGGCATCGCGCTCAGTGCGATGGTCGATGCAATTGTCGGCGTCTTAAGTTCGACGGGAGATCCAAGGGCAGTTCTGCTCATGCGATGGATGAGCGGCTCGACCTATCTGGTCGACGGCACGATAGCCACGGCGGAAGCAGCAATAGGAGCCGCACTGATTGCCGTTGCTCTGGCAGCGCGCCGTTGGCTGGACATCCTGCCACTCGGACCAGCCCCTACGGCTGCGGTCGGCATACCGTTGGCCAGATCAAGGCTGGCGCTGTTTGGGCTTTCTGGACTTATGACCGCAGCCGCAACGTTGACGGTTGGCCCGCTATCCTTCGTGGGACTCATGGGGCCACATCTTGCGCGGGAGGCCGGCTTGACGCGCGCCCTTCCACAGATGATCGGCGCTGCGCTGATCGGCGCCGGACTCATGGTTGCGGCAGATTTCGTCGGCCGCACCATCGTAGCGCCCTACCAGATCCCGGCCGGGCTCGTGTCGGCCCTCATAGGCGCTCCTTGCTTGATGTTTTTGTTGAGCAGGAGGCGTTAGAAAACTATTTTCCCGCGATCGGCGGGCGCGTAAACCTTTTAACGGACTTGTCGGCGAGCCATCTAAGGCGGTCGGGCTTCTGGGAAAAGTCCCGCCAATCGACTTGGTAGAGGTGACCCCCCTGGTGCTTAATCTATCGGGTCTGCGGTTCGGTTCCGTTCAAGACCTACAGCTATATGAGTGCTGGCGCATCGTGAATTTTATCCTGACCTTGACTGCTGCTACCTAGGGGCCACTCAGGTAAGAGAAACTTTTTTTTCACATTCCCTGTCTTGCTTACGCGGAAAGCGATCTGGCGCGTGGCCAAACTATAGGCGCCCGTACCAACCGCGAGTGCCGATTTTCCATGAGTAGGGGTGCTTTTTTTGCCCTCGTCTCAAGCCAGAAGGTCGTTTAACTTCCCGATTACCAATGAGAAATGGAACGCATCCAACGTTCCCGGTTGAATCATTTCGAGCGGGAATCTGCGCCATTTTTTCAAATGCCTGTTTTTACAGCAGCTCGCTCGACAAATGAACATTCGCCGGGCTATGCAAATTAATTTTCAGATATAATCTAGTCTCATCAGTATCTGCCAAATGAGACGCCCAATGACCGCCCAAACTCGTCCTAATCGCCCCTTTCAGCACGGTGATGTGCGTTTCGAGCGCCTGCTGGACGGTTTTAGCCCGAGCTTCGAGTTCGAGCCGGTCGGTCCGCTCCCGGAAAGCGAATTCGTGGACAGGCTGCGCCGCATTCGGCGCGAGGCGACCGTCGCGGGGCATGACGTCATGCTTGTCCATGCCGATTCCATCGGCTCGTACCGCGTTTCCAACTCGTACCTTCGCTACATGTGCGACTGGGCACGCGAGGGCGTGCTGGTGGTCCCGACCGACGAAGACAAGCCGCTGACGCTGTTTTCCATCTTCAGCAGTTCCGTCCTGCTGCCGCCGGCCGGCGAGGCGGTGTTGGTCGACGACATCTGGCAGGTCGGTACCTGGGGGCGCGAAACCTACAATCGCCCGGGCAGGACCGTCGACAAGGTCGTCGAAGCCGTGGGCTCCTTCCTGGAGCGTGAGGGCTTCGGGTCGGCTCAGATCGGCCTGATCGGCGATGCGACCTCGGCCGGTTACTGGAACGGCCTCGGCAAACGATTGCCAAGGAGTTCGTTCGTGCAGGCAAGCTCGATCATCGACCGCATGCAGAAGGTGCGTTCGAAGCGCGAGCAGGCGGTGGTGCGGGCGGCTGCCCAACTGGCCAGCATCGGCATAGAGGCCGCATACCATGTCGTAAAACCCGGCGTGACCGATTATGAAATCTATGCCGCCTTCACCTATGCCCAGATGGCGCGAGGCGGCGAAAGCGGAGACGGTTACCAGATCGGCATCAACCAATACGGCACCCATTGCGGCAAGCCCTACGGCCACGTGGTGCGCAGTGGCGACATCATCAATCTCTACATTTCGGCGGTGATCTATCAGGGCTATACGGCCCAGATCGCCCGCATGATCGCGGTCGGCGACATTACCGACAAGCAGGAAGAGGTGCTGCAGATGTGCACCGAAGGTGTTCAGAAAGCTGCGGCACTGATCAAGCCCGGCGCGATCATTTCCGATCTCGCCAATGCTTCCTTCGAACCCTACATCGCCCGCGGCTATCTTTCGTCCCATGACAGCCGGACAATGCCTTACAACTGGGTGTCCGACGACGACGGCAAGCCGCGCCTGATCCCGCGCAAGCATGTCGTGGATGAAGATTGGGAGCGGCAGGGCCGCAAGCTGATGCACGTCTATCCGGCGACGCTCGGTCCCCACAATCCCAATGTCGGACATTCGGTTTCGATGGTGAAGTTCAACAATTACAACATCCAATCGAACAACCACGACAAGCTCGAAGAAGGCATGACCTTTGTCCTGCACTCGCAATGGCTCGAGCCCGAAATCGCCGGCTGCAATGTTGGCGACTGCTATCTCGTCACCGATACAGGGGGCGAAAATCTCAGCCACCATACGCCGCTTGCAGTGCATCGTGTGAAAGCGGACGCCTGACGCACTGCCTGACCCGTGAATGCCAAAATGCCAATAAGAAACCGCCAAATAAGAAACCCAGATGGAGAACAGACATGTTTGATAAGACTAGTCGCCGAAAGCTGTTGGCTACGGCAGCCCTTGCGGCGCTTGCATTGACCGTCGGGCTCGGTGCAGGTGAAACTCATGCCCAATCGGGTGAGAAGGTCACGCTGAAACTGGCCAATTCCCAATGGCTTGATGCGTTGCGCGGCAAGAACCTCTGGGCAGCGGTCAGCAAATACCAGGAAACCAATCCGAACGTCACGCTCGAGCAGGAAGCCATTCCGTCTGCGGAATTCGCCGACAAGCTGACGACGGAAATGGGTGCAGGCCAGGGGCCGGATGTAGCGATGATGCAGGAAGGCCTGTTCTATGCGATTGCGGATGCCGGTTTCCTCGTCGATCTCTCGGCTGCGGCCGACGGCGCCAGGCTGAACAAGAGCAATGAAAACGGCGTGATTGACGGCAAGCGCCTCGGCGTCGCCTGGCAGCGCGCCGTCTATGCCCTGATCTATAACAAGCCCCTGATCGATGCCGCCAATGCGAAGGTGCCGACGACCGTGGATGAGCTGATTGCCTCCGCAAAGGCAGCGTCTGCGGCAACTCCGGGCGTTATCGGCTTTACAGCCCGCCACCAGATCAACGATTTTTCGGGCTGGTTCATGGATTTCCAGAGCTGGGCCTATGGCTACGGCGTCAACTGGGTCGATGCAAACGGCAAGCTGACGATCAATACTCCGGAAGCCGTCGCCGCCATCACGGCTTTCAAGAAGACTTACGACGCCGGCATCATGCCGATCGGCGACAGTTTTCCGACGCAGCGCACGCGCTTCAAGGAAAAGCATGCGGCCTTCTCGATCGATAATTCCGGCGGCACGCTCAATATCGCCTCCGGTGGGGCTCTTCAGTCCGGCGATCTTTATGCCGCTCCGATGCCGTTCAAGAACCCCGGCGCGCATCAGCAGATCTTCGTTGGCGTGAGCTCGCATGGCAAAAGCCAGAAAGAAGCGATCGCCTTCGTCAAGTGGCTGATTGGTCCTGTCGGGCAGCAGGCTCTGCGTGACGCATCGGGTCCGGATGCGCTTGCGACCGACGTCCCCGTCAGCGATGCCTACTCCAAGACCAACCCTTGGGCGCCGACCTTCGTCAAGCTCGCCGAAACCTCCCGCAGCACGCTGATCAAGGGATATGAAGTCGAAACGGCACAAATCATGCGGTTCGTGATGCAGGCGGTGGAAAAGGTCATTCTTGCGAATGCCGATCCGAAGACGGCGCTCGCCGAAGCTCAGTCCGCCATCGACAAGCAGTTCTGACAACCTCGCATCAAGAAGGGAGACTGATGTGAGCGCGAATGGCCTGAAAAACAGGAACGGCCTGGTCAAATTGTTGCCCTATGCCTTCATCCTTCCGCCCATGATCTATTTGGTGGTCTTCATGTTCTGGCCGCTGTCGCGGCAGATGTACATGAGCCTGACCAACACCCGGATCGTCAATCCCAACCGAGGCCGGTTCATCGGCCTCGGCAATTATGAACGGCTGATCGAAGATCCAGCCTTCTATGTCTCCCTGAAAGCAACCTTGGTTTATACGGTCCTGACCGTCCTTATCGGCGTCGCTCTCGGCGTTGTGGCCGCACTTGCCATCGATCGTCCCTTCAAGGGGCGCGCAGTCGTCCGGGCAATCCTGCTGTTCGGCTGGGCCGTGCCCGGTGTGGCGGCCTCGCTGATCTGGTTGTGGATGTATAACGAACGGTCGGGCGTCTTCAATCGCATCACTGAGCTCCTCGGCATCGGCCGCTTCTCGTGGCTGACCAGCACGGACTATGCGCTCGGCTCGGTTCTTGCCGTTACTGTCTGGCAGGTCGCTCCATTTGTGATGCTGGTTGTGCTGGCAGCCCTCCAATCGGTGCCGCAAGAGGTGCGCGAAGCCGCCAGGATCGATGGCGCCGATGGGATCAGCACCTTCCGAGCAGTGACGCTGCCGCATATCCGTCCATCGATCCAGCTCGCAGCCCTTCTGGTCGCCGTCTGGTCCATTCGCCGCTTCGACATCATCTACCTGCTGACCGGGGGCGGTCCGCTCGGTTCGACCAGCACCCTCGTCGTCAAGCTCCGCCAGACGGCGTTCGAAGGCCATGAACTGGGAATGGCCAGCGCTTACGGCGCGGTCGGCCTCGCACTGGCGCTGATGGTGGCAGCCGTCCATTACACCGTCGAACAACGCCGCATGAAGAGGATGTCTCAATGATGACACCCCGAAAACTCGCCATGAAGGCGCTGCGATATACGCTGATCGGAGTTCTGGTCGTTCTCGCCGGCTTCCCGGTCTACTGGATGGCGGCCACCGCGCTCAACGTCAATTCCCAGCTCTACGGAACCGGCCAGGTCGGCTGGCCGCAGCTGCAGCATCTGCCGGATCTGGCAACGGAGCTCGGCAAGGTTCCGATCGGCCGCTGGCTGTTCAACACGCTGCTGATCGCCTCCGGCGGCACCATTTTGAGCCTGACCCTCGGCGCGCTTGCCGGTTATGCGCTCAGCCGTTTCAAGTTCCATGGGCGCGGCCTGGTCGGCTTTCTGCTGTTCATGACCCAGGTCGTTCCCGAAGCGCTGATCCTGGTGCCGCTCTATGCGATGTTCATCACCTTCGGCCTCTTGAACAGCCTGACGGGTCTGATCCTCGCCAATGTCGGTTTCTCGCTGCCTGTCGCATGTTTCGTCCTGAAGGGCGCGATGGACGCGGTGCCCTACGAGATCGAGGAGTCCGCGATCATCGACAATTGCCCGCGGTTCAGCGTGCTCACCATGATCATTCTGCCGCTGATCATGCCGAGCATCGCGGCCGCGGCCGTCGTGGCCTTCTTTGCCGGCTGGAACGAGTTCCTGTTCGCCTCGACCTTCCTGATGGACAATTCCTTGTGGCCGGCAAGCGTCGGGCTCGCCTCCTTCGTTGGGCAGTATGAAACGCCGATGTCGGCCGTGCTTGGCGCAGCCCTCGTGTTCAGCCTTCCTGCCATCGTCTTTTTTCTTCTTATCCAGCGCAAGATCGTAGCCGGTTTGACGGCTGGCGCCGTGAAGGGATAATCCATGCCCGCCTTGACCTTCAAAAATGTCTCCAAGACCTTTGGCGACAACACCGTGATCGACGCCTTCAGCGCCGACATCCATGACGGCGAATTTCTGGTCCTGCTCGGCCCCTCCGGCTGCGGAAAATCGACGCTGCTTCGCATGATCGCGGGCCTCAGCGACATTACCTCCGGGGACCTGCTGTTCGACGGGTCCGTCGCCAACGATTGGGAGCCCAAACAGCGCGGCGTCGCCTTCGTTTTCCAGACCTATGCGCTCTACCCGCATATGACGGTTCGCGAGAATATCGCGTTTCCGCTGATCATGGATGCGTTTCGCAAGTGGTATCATCTGCCGATCGTCAACATCGTCGCCCGCCACAGGCTGATGAAGCGGGCGGATATCGCCGAGCGGACCCTCAGTATCGCCCGTCAGCTCGAGCTCGAGCCTCTGCTCGACAGACGCCCGGCGAGCCTCTCGGGCGGGCAGAGGCAGCGCGTCGCGCTTGCCCGCGCGCTGGTGCGCAACCCCGCCCTCTACCTGCTCGATGAGCCGCTTTCCAACCTGGATGCCAAGCTGCGCACGCAGATGCGTTCGGAAATCTCGGCTCTGCATCACAAGGTCGGCAAGACCTTCGTCTACGTGACGCACGACCAGGTCGAAGCCATGACCATGGCGACGCGCATCATCGTGATGAACAAAGGCATCGTCCAGCAGGTCGATACGCCTGACGAGATCTATGATCATCCCGCCAACACCTTTGTCGCGCGTTTCGTGGGGTCGCCCCCGATGAACCTCATTCCGGCTTCGGTCAGAAACAACGCGCTCCAGCTTTCGGGCAGGCTTGCGGTCGAACACGCAGCGCCGCTCCCTCCGAGACGGGAGCTGACATTCGGGGTCAGGCCCGAAAAGCTCACCCTTCATCCGGCCGGGGAAGGGCGGCTGCCGGCCCAGGTGGCTGTCGTCGAGCGCCTCGGTGCGGAGACGGTGATCGGTTGCCGCCTGATGACCGGCGAGGAGAACAAGGACCAGCGATTGCTGGAACACGACCTCGTTTTCGTCCGGGTCTCGGGCAACCCGAAGATCAAGATCGGTGAACTGTGTTCGCTGGATTATCAGGCGGACGATGTCCTGTGGTTCGACATCGACAACGGCGATCGCATTTTCCTGGACCAGGAGTGAACATCATGCAGAACTTCCACGTCTCGGCGACCGGGCACAGCCTCAACTATCTTCCCGAATATGTCGCCGTCTGGCAGGGGTTCTTTCAGGAAGAGGGGCTCGGCGTCACCGCAAGCGTTCCATCTCCCTGGGACCTGGTGCTCAGCGACATCGGCTCGGCCATGGCGGACGCCGCGCTTGGTGGCATCTGGGTCCCGTCGATGTTCCATGGCCGCGGCAAACGTTATACGCCGTTCGCGCAGATCGCGGCCCGCGCGCCCCTGGCCATCCTCGGCCGCGAACAGCCCGCGGATTTCGACTGGCAGGCCGTGCCTGGCAAAACGATTTCGATGAAGGGTAGCAATGGCGCCAGCGTCGGCCTGTTCACCAAGCTTTTGCTGCGCGAAAACGGCGTCGATCCGCTGACGGTCAATTTCGTCCAGGATCTCGACGGCAAGATGCTGTCCGATCTCTTCATGGGGGGAATGGGCGACTATCTGGTGATCGATTACCCGTCCGCCGTCACGCTTGCATCGAAGACTGGCGTCCATGTCGTTGCCGAACTCCCCATCACCGGCGGCAACGTGCCGTGGAGCGTCTATTATGCCGAAGGTGAGAGCGACGATGCACGGCTGGATACCCAGACCCGGTTCTCCAGGGCGCTCGGTCGCGGCATGGCGTGGATACTGGCCCATGATGCCGAGGAATACCGCGACTTCCTGGCAAAGACGTTCCCGAAATTCTCGCCGGACCTGCTTGTGGGGCTAGCCAATATCTATCGGGCCAACGGCATGTGGACGACGCCGCGGATCGATCCGAACGCCTATGCCCGCTGGCAGCAGGGTATTGCCGACGGCCATCTTACCGAGGCGCCGATCGCTTATGGCGATCTTATCGACACGCGCCCGACGGCAGCCTTCACGGCCGCCTGACCCAACTTGATCCCTGGAGTATCCAAGACGATGCGTATTGCCGTCATCAATCCCAACACGACTGCGTCGATGACGCAGCGCATCACGGCTGCGGCGCGCGCCGTTGCCGGCCGTGACACCGAGATCGTCGGCCGGCAGCCCACAACCGGGCCGGAAGCGATCGAAGGTCCCTTTGACGGGGCGCTTTCGGTGCCCGGCCTGCTGAAGGAAATCGTTGCCGCGGAACGCGATGGCGCCGATGCCCATATCATAGCATGTTTCGACGATACCGGGCTGGATGCTGCAAGAGCGATTGCGACAAAACCCGTGATCGGGATTGGCGAGGCTTCGTTCCACGCGGTCAGCCTTGTCGCGCACAGTTTCTGCGTGGTGACGACACTTTCCCGCTCGGCGCCGGTCATCGAGGACAACATCCACCGCTACGGTTTCGGCCACCGCTGCCGCCGGGTTTTTGCGACCGACATTCCGGTGCTCGAGTTGGAAAATCCGCAAAGCGGCGCGTTCGAGCGGATATCCGACTTCATTTGCCAGGGAGTTGCGATGGGTGCCGAGGGCGTTTCGCTCGGCTGTGCCGGCATGGCGGAATTTGCGCTCGACCTGCAGCGCGCGCACGGCATTCCGGTGGTTGATGGCGTCTCGGCGGCCGTCGGTCTTGCCGAGACGCTCGTCAGGTGTGGCCTGACTACATCCAAATCCGGTGTCTGGGCGTCGCCGACGCGTCTGCACGTGCTCGAAAAATTTTCCTGACCAAAGTCGCGCCTTACCGGACTACCGGCCGATACTGGTCTGGGGGGTCGATACGTCGTCGAGCAGTTTCACCAGCCGGTCGATCTTTTCAAATCGGGCAAGGCTCGCCTCGCCCATCGCCGTCGATACGCTCCAGGCGAGATAATTGATGATGGTGACGGCGGCGACGAAGGAATTGAAGGGTGAGGGCGACTGGCAGCGGCAGCGCAGCACATGGTTGGCGGCCTTGGCGCTTGCCGCGGCGCTGAGATCGGTAATCAGCACCGTTATCGCCCCTGCGGCGCGCGCCTCCTTGATGATCGTCGGCAGCAGCCTGGGGCGCCGGCGGAATGCGATGACGAGCAGCACGTCGCCCTTCGCGATGGAGGCGATCTCATGCGAATAGCTCCCCCCGCCGGCGGGGATCACCTGCACGTCGCTCTTCATCAGCGTGAAATAATGCGCCGCCTGCAGCGCCAGGCCGTAGCCGCTGCGCAGGCCCATGATCCACAGGCGGCGGGCGCCGACGATCGCCTGGCTTACCTCGCTCAGCGTAGTTTCGGACAGGCTTTCGGCGGTGGTTCGAATATTGTCGAGGTCCATCTGGACCGTGCTGGAAAGCGTGACCTTGCCTGACGGCGCGCGATCGGGGTCTTCCAGGCCTGCCCGGGGCGATCCCCAGTGTTGGTCGGCCCGGATCTGCCGCTTGGCATCGGGATAGGTCGCATAACCGAGCGAACGGATCAGCCGTGCCGCCGTCGCTTTCGACACCTGCGCCTTTTCCGCAAGCTCGCCCGCCGTATAGCTCGGCAGGTCCATCTGGTATTGCAGCAGGATGTCGGCGAGCCGCTTTTCGGCGGGCGAGAGCGTGGAATAGATCGCGTAGATGCGTGCCTCGAGGGAGCGCGGCTGTTGCTGGGCTGTCGATTTGCGGGACGGACTCACGGGGCACCCTTCGTCTGCATGCGATGAAGCGGACGTTAGGCCGGTCCAGACCTCTTGCACAAGCGGATGGAAGTAAGGGAACTGTCTGATCCCACGAATCTGAAGAATTCGAGCTCCAGTCGCATCCTGGAGCGGGATAGGGCCGCCTTCTCGAAAAGCTCTTGCCCACGATGGACATGACTAAGAACTGTTGGTCCATTGCCCAGACGAATTCGAAACCGGCCCGATTCACGCAAGTTGCGAGCATCAGCATGACGGTCATCGACCCACCGAAATAGAACCCACTTGCAAACCACCTTCCGACAACATGCCTTCGAGTGGGACCGAAGTGGGCCTACGCCACATAATCACACCGCAAGACGTGCCGATGGTTCAAATCCTATCAAGAGCATGTACGGCGAGGTGGGCTAGTCTTTGGGCGCCACATTGCTCAGGGGCGAGGCAGCGTCGTCCGAAAAACCGCGATACCGTAGATGGCTACGGCTAAGATGAATTCTCATCGCCTCGCGCGCCCGTTCCGCACTGCCTGAGCTAATTGCCTCGCAGATTGCCCGATGTTCGACCACAGTATTCTGGATATAGTCTAGAGTTATGAGCGCAGGATTGAGCTGCTTGGAGAAAGCCGGTTGCGGGAGAATCTGCAGGCTCATAAGGCTGAAGAACTCGATGAAAGCACCATTGTTCGTCGCTTCTGCGATTGAACGATGAAAGACGAAGTCGAGATGATCAAGCGCAGCTTCGTCTTCGAGTGAGGCTTCGAACTCGCGAGCGGCGTTCCAGATATTGGATTCCTGAGCCCAGGATCGCCGAACCGCCGCCAGCCCGGCAGCATGCACCTCGAAAGCCATTCTGAGCTCCAGCAGATCCATGAATGACGTTTGCAGACGAGCCAGGGGAGCAAGCGTGAGGTTTGCATCCAACGAGCTGGCATCTTCGATATCGGGGCTTGGTCTGTTGCGAACGAACACCCCGACACCATGTCGCGACTCGACAATGCCGTCGGACCGCAAGGCGGACACTGCTTCTCGAATGACTGTTCTGCTGACGCCGAACTGCTCCGACAATTCCGCGAGCGATCCGAGCTTGGTACCGCTTTCGAACTGGTTGCTGCCGATGTGAGCTTTAAGTGCCTTTATTGTTCGGCCCGTTAAAGTGTCCAAAACCTGTTTCCCTTTGCCTAAGTCGCGCCCCGCTGAATGACTGCAGGGTTTGACGCAAGTTATCACTTCATCCCGAGGTGATGCTACTACCCACCACTGAATTATTGCCTTAGTGTGCGCACACTTCACATAGAGAAGTTCCACTGGACGCAAATCAGCGGATGGCTTCAAAAAAAATTGCGGGAAACGGGTCGAAATTTTAATGACACTACCAGAGAAGTGGTCGTCTTAAGTTGGCTAATATATTGTAAAAGCTTCTAAAAAACAGCATGTAACAAACCGCCAGCCCAAGAGATAGTACCTCTAGGCTCGCTCTTGACATGAGATACTATTTCGTCAATCTTCGTCATCAGAAAAGTGGATCGACATTCGACGCTTATGGCTTCTGATGAATGGTCCCGGGAACGTGGTTCGCGCATCGGCGCGTCTTACAATAACGGAAAACTGCTATGGGTGTCGTCGTCGCACGTCTCTCGGAGCTCGGTATCGTTTTGCCTGCGATTGCCCCGGCTTCAGGAAATTACATTCCTTACAGGCTCGTCGGGAGCCTTCTTTTCGTATCGGGCCAGATCCCGCGGATCGACGGTGTCGAGCATTATGTCGGCGTGGTCGGTCAGGACATTTCGCCCGAGGACGCATACAAGGCCGCTCGCCTTTGCGCGCTCAACATCGTTGCCAGAGCGAATGCCGCGCTGGATGGCGATCTGGACCGGGTCATTGCCTGCGCTCAATTGCGTGGTTTCGTTAATGCGCCGCCGGATTTCGGGGGCCATCCAGCCGTCATCGACGGCGCTTCCGACCTTCTCGTGGAGATCTTTGGAGACAAGGGACGCCACGTTCGCACCGCGATTGGTGCGGGCTCATTGCCGCGCGGATCTTCCGTAGAAGTCGACGCCATTTTCGAAGTCGCACCGAAAGCCTGACATCAAATAAAGGGGAACTGGCCATGAACGGGACCAGCATGTCGGAAAAAGCCATAGCCATGACGGGCGTCAACAAATGGTACGGTCATCTTCAGGTCTTGAAGGGAATCAACCTTGAAGTTGGTCGCGGCGAGCATATCGTTCTGTGTGGACCTTCAGGTTCCGGCAAATCGACCCTTATCCGCTGTATCAATCACCTGGAGGAAATCCAGGAGGGAAGCATTGCCGTCAATGGCACGGAGCTGAGCCAGAAGGGTAGCAATGCCGACCATATTCGCCGCGATGTCGGCATGGTGTTCCAGCAGTTCAACTTGTTTCCGCATCTAACCGTCCTGGAAAACTGCATGCTGGCGCAGCGCCGGGTGCGCAAGGCTTCGGTGACTGACGCAAAGGAAAAAGCGATGCGTCATCTCGAGCGCGTCCACATTGCTGAACAGGCACAGAAATATCCGGCTCAGCTTTCCGGTGGTCAGCAGCAGCGCGTGGCAATCGCGCGGGCGCTCTGCATGGACCCCAAGATCATGCTGTTCGACGAGCCGACTTCAGCGCTCGACCCTGAGATGGTCAAGGAAGTGCTCGACACGATGATCTCGCTTGCTGACGACGGCATCACGATGATCTGTGTAACCCACGAGATGGGGTTTGCACGGGCAGTCGCCCACCGTGTCATCTTCATGGACCGTGGCGAAATCATAGAGAGCGCCAAACCCGACGTATTTTTCAGCAATCCGGCTCACGAGCGAACCAGAACGTTCCTCAGCCAGATCCTCAACCATTGAGGAGGGGCTGATGAATTACACTTTCGATTTCGCACCCGTTTTTGCTGCGTGGCCAACGCTGCTGGAAGGCATGATCGGTACGTTGAGAATGTCGTCTCTCTCAATGGTGTTCGGATTGTCGCTCGGCATTTTCTTCATGATGATGCGCATGAGCAAGCTGCCAACGCTGCGCACGATTGCGATTGGCTACATCGAGTTGATCCGCAACACGCCCATCCTTGTGCAGGTGTTCTTTGTGTTTTTCGGCATGCCTGCGATCGGCATCCGGCTCAGCGGCGAACAGGCGGCAATCCTGGCCATGACGCTGAATTGCGCCGCCTACGCGGCTGAGATCGTGCGCGGCGGTGTTCAGTCTATCCGTCCGGGTCAGATCGAGGCGGGCAGGGCGCTTGGAATGCATACGGCTGATATCTATCGGTTCATCGTCTTCCGGCCGGCCATCCGGGCCGTCTATCCGGCTCTCTGCAGCCAGTTCATCCTGATGATGCTGAACTCAAGTCTGGTTTCGTCGGTCTCGGCGGAAGAGCTTACCTATTTTGCACAGACGCTGGATGCCCAGACATTCCGAAGCTTCGAGATCTATTTCACGCTCGGTGTCATCTACCTCCTGTTGTCCCAGTTCGTTTCCGTTGCCCTCGGCATCATCGGCCGGGTCTATTTTACTTATCCGGCAAAGTGAGGCAGTCCGATGATCCGTCAATTTGGCTGGAATGAATTCCTCTTTCTGCTTGAAGGCGCACGTTGGACAGTTGTCCTTTCGCTTCTTGCCTTCGCCGTCGGCGGAGCGCTGGGTCTGGCTGTTGCGCTTGGACGCACCAGCAAATGGAAACCGTTGCGCATCTTCATGGCAACGTACATCCAGATATTTCAGGGCACGCCATTGCTGGTTCAGCTGTTCTTCGTGTATTTCGGCCTGCCACTTTTGGGCTTCAAAGTGGATGTCTGGGTGGCGCTGACGATCGGCCTGTCGCTCCACACCAGCGCGTTCCTCGGCGAAATCTGGCGCGGCAGCATCCAGGCCGTTCCCGATGGACAGAGCGAGGCGGCACGCGCACTGGGCATCGGCTACAGGCATCGCATGGTCGATGTCGTGCTGCCCCAAGCCTTGCGCATCGGCCTGCCGGCCACCATCAGCTTCCTCGTCAACCTGATCAAGGGCACGGCACTTGCCGCGCTGCTCGGTCTCACAGAGCTGACCCGCTCCGGTCAATTGATGTCGAACATCACGTTTCAGCCGCTGCAGGTCTACGGGGCGGTCGCACTCGTCTACTTCTTTCTCTGCGTACCACTGACCTACTGCAGTGCCCGGATCGAGCGGCGCCTCAACGCCGCGCGGTAAGACAAAACGCATGCCAAGAAACCAACCAGAGGTGATCACATGACCAACGCAGTCCCGACCCCTTCGCGTTCGAAAGCCCTGAGCGGCCTTGCCGCCATTCTCTTCGCCGCGACTTCATTCGCAACGACGGCAATGGCTGTCACATCCGAGGAGATCAAGGCCAAGGGCACGGCAACCATCGGCGTGCAGATGGACCAGTTTCCGTGGGGTTTTATCGACTCCAAGGGCGGCAATGACGGTTTCGATATCGAAATCGCCAAGATGATCGCCAAGGAGCTGGGCGTCGAGGTGAGGTTCGAACGTATCACAGGCCAGAACCGCATTCCGCTGCTGGTGAACGGCAACGTTGACTTCCTGGTGCCGTCGATGACGATCACCGAAGAACGCGCCAAGGTGATCCAGTATGTCATTCCCTATTCGTCGAACGACATTACTGTCTGGGGCAAGACGGACGCCGCCATAAAAGGTAACGAGGATCTTTCGAAATACGTGATCGGTGTTAACCGCGGCAGCGCTTTCGAGCCGCTGCTGGTCAAGGTCGCGCCGAAGGGTACGCAGATCAAGCGCTTCGATGACGACGCCACGACTGTTCAATCGCTTTTGTCCGGTCAGGTTGATGCGATCGTAGGCAGCGTCACCTATGGCCTCGTCATCAAAGAGACCGGTTATGACAAGCAGTTCGAACGCAAATACAAAGTCGCCGACAACTTCCAGGGTATGGCGGTCCGCAAGGGCGATAAGGAACTGCTCGCCTTCCTGACGGACTTCGTCATCAAGCACACGACGGACGGGTCACTCGATGCCCTCTACAAGAAGTGGATCGGCGTCGACCGTGCAAAACTTCCAACAGAATTGCCGGGTGTAGACTTTACCGGGAAACTGTAGCGCCAAAGCTCTGCGTTGCTGCTACATCTGCCGCGCTGAGCTTAAGAAACTCAACACATTCAAGAGCTTTTGACCCCCGCCCGTCTGTGCGGGCGGGGACAGGCCGCTGCACGCCGAAAATCGGGTTATCGGGCAAGCGCAACAACAGCTCGCTTAGGGAGCATAGTCGAGAAAATGACGAAAGATGGCAAGCAGATCAGGGTCGGTGTCGATATCGGGGGCACCTTTACCGACGTTGCAATGGAGGTCGGTACCACACTCCATTCAATCAAGGTGCTGACCGATTATTCCTATCCCGAAAATGCGATCGTGAAGGGCGTCCGAGAGGTCGCCGAGGTCGCCGGTGTCGAGCTTTCGCAGATCGACACGATCATCCATGGCACCACGCTCGCCACCAACGCTCTGATCGAACGGCGGGGCGCCCGCACCGCCTTTATCACCACCAAGGGCTTTCGCGACGTCATCGAGATGCGCACCGAAAGCCGCTTCGAACAATATGACCTCGATATTGTGCTGCCGGCGCCGCTGGTGCCGCGAAACGAACGTTTCGTCATCGCCGAAAGGATCGGCGCCGACGGTTCGGTGCTGAAACCTCTCGATCTTGCCGAGGTTGATGCGCTGTGCGACAGCATCGTCGCTGCCGGTTACGACAGCGTCGCCATCGGCTTCATCCATTCCTATCTTAACGGCGCGCACGAGAAGGTTGTTCGCGACCGTCTTCTGGCCAAAAAATCCGATATTTCCGTGTCGATCTCGTCGGAAGTCTCGCCGCAAATGCGCGAGTTCCAGCGCTTCAACACCGTCTGCGCCAACGCCTTCGTCAAACCGTTGATGGCATCTTATCTCAACCGCCTCGTTGGACGCCTGACCGAGGAAGGCACGCGCTGCCCGGTCTTCATGATCCATTCGGGTGGCGGCATCATCAGCGTCGAAAGTGCGATCGAGTTTCCGGTTCGTCTGCTGGAATCCGGTCCTGCCGGCGGTGCGATTTTTGCCGCCCATATCGCCGGCAGCTACGGTCTTGATCAGGTCCTTTCCTATGACATGGGCGGCACCACCGCAAAAATCTGCCTGATCGAAAAGCAGACGCCAAAGACCTCCAAGACCTTCGAGGTGGCGCGAACGTGGCGTTTCAAGAAAGGCAGCGGCATGCCGATCTCTATTCCCGTCATCGAGATGGTCGAGATCGGTGCCGGCGGCGGCTCGATCGCCACTATCGACAGCATGCGCCAGATCCGTGTCGGTCCGCACAGCGCCGGCTCCGAGCCCGGTCCGGCCTGCTATGGCCGCGGCGGCGCGAACCCGACCGTCACCGATGCCGACCTGATCCTAGGTCGTCTCGATCCGGGGGAGTTCGCAGGTGGCGCGATGAAGCTCGACCGCCCGGCCGCCGACCGAGCGATGGATGCCGATCTCGCCTCCAAGCTCGACACCGATATCGCGACCGCCGCTTACGGCCTCAGCGAGGTGGTCGACGAGAACATGAGCAACGCGGCGCGCATGCATGCCGTGGAGAATGGCAAGGAGCTTTCCGAATTCACCATGATCGCCTTCGGCGGCGCAGCTCCCATCCACGCCGCCCGTCTGTGCGAAAAGCTCGGCATGTCGGACCTGCTGATCCCGCCCGGTGCCGGCGTTGGTTCTGCGATCGGCTTCCTGCGCGCTCCCTTCGGTTTCGAAAGCGTGCGTAGCGCCTATAGCCGGCTTAGCCGGTTCGATGCGGATGCGATCAATCAGACGATCGCTGACCTCAGCGCCGAGGCCATATCGTTCGTGCGTTCCGGTTCGCCCGAAGCAAATCCAGATCTCGAATGTACGGCTTACATGCGTTACGTCGGTCAGGGGTGGGAAGTGCCGGTCACGATCGAGGTACGCGACTACGCCGATGCGGACGGCCACCTGTTCCGGAAGCTGTTTGACGAGCAGTACGAACACTTTTTCGGTCGGGTCATCGATGGTCTCGACGTCGAGATCGTCAGCTGGTCCTTGCGCGCAACCTCAAAGGTTGCCCCGCCGGCGAGGATAGGCAAGACCGCAAAGGTTGGCGAAGCCAAGGTCCGCGGTACCCGCGAAATCTTCGACGTCCAGGAAGGCAGCTTTCTGAGCGCGTCGATTGTCGCGCGCGCCGACATGAAACCGGGCGACTGGGTTTCCGGTCCCGCTGTCATCACGGAACGCGAGACGTCAACGATTATCACCACGAGCCGCGAAGTCATCATGCAGTCGGATGGCTGCCTGCTCATACGCGTCAAGCAGAGCGCTTGAACGGAGGATTCGACATGAAAACCAGCGCACTTTCCGACGTCCACATGCAGATCATGTGGAACAGGCTGATCTCCGTTGTGGAAGAACAAGCCGTCACGCTCATCCGAACCGCCTTCTCGACCAGTGTGCGTGAATCAGGCGATCTTTCCGCCGGCGTCTTCAACCGCGGTGGCAAGATGATCGCCCAGGCGGTGACCGGCACACCCGGCCACGTCAACGCCATGGCCGAGGCCGTCGGCCACTTCATCCGCGACATCGGGCCTGAAAACATCTTCGAAGGCGACGTCTACATCACCAACGATCCGTGGAAGGGCACTGGTCACCTGCACGATTTCACCGTCGTGTCGCCGAGCTTCCGCAATGGCGCGCTCGTCGGCTATTTCGCCTGCACGGCGCACGTGGTGGATGTCGGCGGCCGCGGTTTTGGGCCGGATGCCAACGAGGTCTACGAAGAAGGCATCTTCGTTCCGATCATGAAATTTGCCGAGCGCGGAAAGGTCAACAAGGACCTCGTCAACATCCTGCACAACAACGTCCGCGAAAGCCATCAGGTGGTCGGTGACGTCTATTCGCTGGCCGCCTGCAACGAGATCGGCCATCGTCGGCTGATGGACATGATGGAAGAGTTCGGGCTCGCCGATCTGGAAACGCTGGGCGATTTCATCTTCAAGCGTAGCTATGACGCCACCATCGAGCGGATCGCGGCCCTGCCGAAGGGCACTTATTCGAACACTATGCGCGTCGATGGGTACGGTTCGCCGATCGATATCGCTGTGCGTCTCGACGTGGCAGAGGACCATATCCTCGCTGATTTCGAGGGGACGTCACCGCCAAGCCCGAAGGGTATCAACTGCCCGATCATCTATTCGGCCGCCTATGCCTGCTATGGCATGAAATGCTCGATCGCGCCGGAGATCCCCAACAACCACGCGTCTCTGCTGCCGTTCCGTGTAACCGCCCCGAAGAACTGCATCCTCAATGCCCAGCACCCGGCGCCTGTTTCCGTTCGCCACGTGCTTGGCCATCTGGTTCCTGATGCGGTGCTCGGGGCCGTGCACAAGATGCTTCCCGGCAAAGTGCCGGCAGAAGGGGCAGGGGCATTGTGGAACCTGCATGTCAGCGTGCGTCCGCTACAGGGGGATAAGGCACCAGCCGAGGGCGGGCAACGTGCAGAAGTGCTGTTGTTTAACAGCGGCGGCGCCGGTGCTCGCTCCACACTCGACGGCCTCAGCGCCACGGCGTTCCCGAGCGGCGTGCATTCCATGTCGATCGAGGCGACCGAGCATGTCGGCCCGGTGATCTTTTGGCGCAAGGAGTTGCGAGACGGTTCCGGTGGCGCCGGACAGTTCCGCGGCGGTCTAGGCCAGGTGGTGGAGATATCGCCGACCGAAGGTCACGAGATGCATTTCAACGCCATGTTCGATCGCGTCGACCATCCACCCCGTGGACGTGAGGGTGGGGCCGATGGCGCCGCGGGTGCCGTCTTGCTTGATGACGGAACGGTTCTTGCCACCAAGGGGCGTCAGCATGTGCCGGCCGGCCGCAGATTGATCCTGCAGCTTCCAGGCGGTGGAGGATACGGCGCGCCCGATAAGCGTGATCCGGCGGCAAAGCGCAGCGAGACAAGGATTTCGACTACGCGCCGAAAAGCTAATCCGCCAGTGACCGGTGGTGAGATCCGCCGGCCACAAACACAGTTTCCCTGGGGAGTTAGACATGACTTTCGAGAACAAGCGGGCGGCCGGCATCCAGTCGTCCCCGAGCATGGCCATCGCGATGGCGTCTGCTGCTGCGAAAACGAGAGCGGACAATGCAGGGGTTCCGATCAGCCGGAGGTCTGCGGCGTTCCATCTCGATTTTCTTGGCGTCTCGTAATCTCTCCGTCATGCCACTGCCCAGGCGCTCGTCTCTCGCCATTGACATTCATCGCATCCGCGCCATGGCGCGTTGGAACGTCGTGACGGGCGCGTTACCCGATCTCAGACAGCAGCGGCATAGTTCGATCACTGCTCGATAACGTGACAATTCCACGCCCCGCTCACTGACATATGGTTTAGGCGACGACGCTTAGATGCGCAGCAATTCTGCGCCGCTGGTCAAGTGTCGACCGGGGGCGTATAATCTTCACGCGTGCAGGTTCAGTCCTATGGCGCCGTTCCTAACGCGGGTATCCGTTGTGGTCGTTGTTGTCTGTGACAAGAATGGAGAGGAATTGTTATGGCACATTTTCACGTGATCGCGGGAGGCGCCAGGAAGGTGGCCTATCCCACCGTGCGGCGCATCAATGTAGCAGATGTCTTCACTTCGTTGCGTCAGGGGTTGGATGATTTCTGGACCAAGCCGTCGCACTACGTCTTTCTCTGCCTGATCTACCCTATGGCCGGCGTGATCCTCGCGTATTGGACATCCGGTGCCAATGCGCTGCCACTGCTGTTTCCGCTCATGTCAGGCTTTGCCCTGATCGGTCCGATAGCGGCGCTGGGTCTTTATGAAATCAGTCGCCGGCGGGAGCTTGGCCTTGACACCTCCTGGCAGCATGCGCTCGAAATCAGGCATTCCCCGGCGGTCCCGGCAATCCTTGCCATCGGTGTTATGCTGGCGGTGATTTTTATCCTGTGGCTTCTGACGGCGCAGTCGCTCTATGTCAGCCTGTTCGGGCCGGGACGGCCGGAATCGCTGATGACTTTCGTCAACGAGGTGTTCTCGACGAGCAGGGGTTGGCAGCTGATCCTCTACGGCAATGCCGTCGGCTTCCTCTTCGCTCTGGCCGTGCTTTGCACCACAGTCATTGCATTTCCGCTGCTTCTTGATCGTGACACCGGTGCGGCGGCAGCGGTCTATACCTCGATGAAAGCCTTCGCGGTCAATCCCATGGAATTCATACTCTGGGGTCTCATCGTGGCTGTGCTTCTGGTCGTCGGTTTTGCGATGTTCTTTGCCGGTCTGGCTATCGTGATCCCGGTACTTGGCCATGCGACCTGGCATCTGTATCGCAAGGTCGTTGAACCGGAATCCGGCTTGGGGAGCAGCAGTGGTCGGTAGGTCGGAAGACCGGCTTCGGCACTGCCCCTCAGGGACCAGTGCCGAAGAAGGCGAGGCGGGTGAAGATCGTATAGTCCGCCTCCGATACCATCAGCGCGACGAAAACAAGCACCAGCAGCGGCGGCAGCAGGATGGCGTAAACGAGCGCCAGCCGTTCCCAGGCCATGTGCATGAAGACGGCAACGATCAGCCCGGCCTTCAGCATCATGAACAACAGGATCAGCGTCCATCTGAGATAACCCTGGAAGCCGAGATAATCGACCATGTAGGAAAAGGCGCTGAGCACGAAGAGCATGCCCCAGACGAGGAGGTAGAGCCGGATCGGATGCTGCTGCCCGGTTTGGAGCCGTTGTCCAGATTGGATGTGTGCATGCGCCGCTGTCTCGTTCATGACGACCTCACCACAGATAGAAGAATGCGAAAATGAAGACCCAGACCAGATCGACGAAGTGCCAGTAGAGGCCCATGATCTCGACGGCCTCGTAGCGACCTCTCCGGCTGGTGAAGAAGCCGCGCCGTTCCTGGTCGAAATCGCCCCGCCAGACCTTGCGGGCGACGATGAGGAGAAAGATGACGCCGATCGTGACATGGGTGCCGTGAAAGCCGGTAATCATGAAGAAGGTCGATCCGAACTGTGCCGCCCCCCAGGGGTTTCCCCAGGGGCGCACACCTTCGGTGATCAGCTTCGTCCATTCGAAGGCCTGCATGCCGACGAAGCATGCGCCGAGAAGCGCCGTTAGCAGCATCAAGATCGCGGTCGTGCGGCGGTCGCGGCGATAGCCGAAATTGACTGCCATTGCCATGGTGCCGCTGCTCGAGATCAGCACGAAGGTCATGATCGCGATCAGGATCAGCGGCACGTCCTGGCCGCCAATATGCAGCGCGAAGACCTCGCTCGGATTGGGCCAGGCGACCGGCGTCGACATACGGGCGGTCATGTAGGCGATCAGGAAACAGCCGAAAACGAAGGTGTCGCTCAAGAGAAAGATCCACATCATCGCCTTGCCCCAGGAGGCGGTCTTGAAGGCGCGCTGATCCGACGCGAAATCGGCGGCGACACCGCGCAGGCCCGCCGGCCTGAGGTCTGGCTCGCCATGTGTCCCGATAGTCTGTGCCATCTGCAAATCTCCTGGTTCGGCCCCTAGGTCAGCAATGTGCGGCAGAGATCGACGAAATCATTCGCCCACCCGGCAAACAGCGCAAAGAGCAACAGCCAGACGGCGAGCATGAAATGCGAATAGATGGCGGAGAGATCGACGCTGAGGCGCAGCCTCTCCGGCGCAACGTCGGTTGAAAATGCCCTGACCGTCGTGTGCGCGAGCACGGCGAGCCCACCGAGGATATGCAGCCCATGCAGGCCGGTCAGCATGTAGAAGAAGCTGTTGGCGGGATTGTCGGCCAGCACGTAGCCGGCTGACACCAGTTCCCGCCATGCCTGGATCTGCCCGACGAGAAAGAAGACGGCAAGCGCGAGTCCTGTCACAAGCGCCGGCCGCAGGCTTTCCATGCGGCCGTGTCCCGCTTCTCGTCTCGCCCATTGCAGCGCCGCACTGCTCGATGCGAGTGCTGCGGTGTTCACCCAGAGGAGGCGCGGAACCGGCATGCCCCACCAGTCGGCCGACGCCATGCGCATGAAATAGGCACTGACGGCAAGGCTGAAGACGGCGCCGACGACGCCGAGAAACACGAAGAGGCCGATCTTCACCGCCGGCGGCTGTCGCCGGTCTGCGCCGATATGATCCGGCAGTTGCACCGACCCGGTTTCCAGCCAGGGCTTCGAGGTCAGCCGCTGCCCGGAAAGCCACCAGATGATGATGGCGGCGATCGCGGCAAGGAAGATCAGGATGACGTTCATGCGGGAACCTCCCGGGTGACGCCATCGCTTGCCGGAACATTCTGCGGAATGAAATCCTCGGCCGCTCCCGGCACGCTGTAGTCATAGGCCCAGCGGTAGACGACGGGCAGGTCCTTGCCCCAGTTGCCATGGGCGGGCGGGGTCTGCGGCGTCTGCCATTCCAGCGTCGTCGCCCGCCATGGATTGCCGCCGGCCTCTTTCCCCCGGAAAAGGCTCCAGACGAGATTGAACAGGAACACCATCTGCCCGGCCCCGACAACAAGCGCCATGACGGTAATGAAAATGTTCAGCGTATGGGCCGAAGGCGGGACGAAGGCCGTTTCTCCCATCTCGAAGTAGCGGCGCGGCACCCCGAGCAGGCCGAGGTAATGCATCGGAAAGAAGATCGCATAGGCGCCAAGGAAGGTGATCCAGAAGTGGATATGACCGAGCACGTCGTTCAGCATGCGTCCTGTCACCTTCGGATACCAGTGATAGATCGCCCCGAAGATGACGAGGATCGGCGCCACACCCATGACCATGTGGAAATGCGCGACGACGAACATCGTGTCCGACAGCGGCACGTCAACGACGACATTGCCGAGGAAAAGGCCGGTCAGGCCGCCATTGACGAAGGTGACGATGAAGGCGAGCGCAAAGAGCATCGGCAGCGTCAGGTGGATATCGCCGCGCCACAGCGTCAGCACCCAGTTATAGACCTTGATCGCCGTCGGGACGGCGATGATCAGCGTCGTGGTGGCAAAGAAGAAGCCAAAGGCCGGGTTCATGCCGCTGACATACATGTGGTGTGCCCAGACGACGAAGCTCAGCGCACCGATGATGACAATCGCCCAGACCATCATGCGATAGCCGAAGATGTTCTTACGCGCATGCGTGCTGATCAGGTCCGAAACGATGCCGAAGGCGGGAAGTGCTACAATATAGACCTCGGGATGGCCGAAGAACCAGAACAGGTGCTGGAAGAGGATCGGGCTGCCGCCGCCATGCTGCAGCTGCGTGCCCATCTCGACGATGGCGGGCATGAAGAAGCTCGTGCCGAGCACGCGGTCGAACAGCATCATGACGCAAGCGACGAACAGGGCAGGGAAGGCGAGCAGCGCCATCACGGTGGCGGTGAAGATGCCCCAGACGGTGAGCGGCATGCGCATCAGTGTCATGCCGCGCGCCCGCCCCTGCAGCACCGTCACCACATAGTTCAGCCCGCCCATGGTGAAGCCGATGATGAAGACGATCAGCGACGAGAGCATGAGGAGGATGCCCCAGTCCTTGCCGCCGGGGGTGCCGGAAAGAACCGATTGCGGCGGATAAAGCGTCCAGCCCGCCCCTGTCGGGCCGCCGGGGGCGAAAAAGCCGGCGACCAGGATCAGCACCGCGAGCAGGTAGATCCAGTAGCTCAGCATGTTGGCGTAGGGAAACACCATGTCGCGGGCGCCGACCATCAGCGGAATGAGGTAGTTGCCGAAACCACCGAGGAACAGCGCGGTCAGGAGATAGATCACCATGATCATGCCGTGCATGGTGATGAACTGATAATAGTGATCGGCATCGATGAAGGCGAAATAGCCGGGAAAGGCAAGCTGCAGCCGCATCAGCCAGGAGAGCACCAGCGCTACAAGGCCGATCGAGATAGCGGTCATCGAATATTGCACGGCGATGATCTTGGCATCCTGGCTGAACACATATTTCGTCCACCAGCTGCCCGGATGATAAAGCTCGACATCCTCGACTTCGGCGGCGGGGATGGCGCCTGCACTTCCGGATGGAATCTCGACCATGATCTCTCTTCCCTTTCCTTCCGAAGCGGCTTCCGGCCGCTCCGCCGGGTCAGTTTGCCGGCCGCGGCGGCTCTCCCGATGACGCCGTAAGCTGGGTGAATGTCTGCTGCTGCCCAAGCCAGGTCTGGTAGTCGGCATCCTCGTCGACGACGACGGTGCCGCGCATTTGCGGATGGCCGACACCGCAGAGTTCGGCGCAGAGAATCTCGAAGCTTCCCGTCCGGGTCGGCGTGAACCAGAAATAGGTGATCATGCCGGGGATCATGTCCATCTTGGCGCGGAATTCCGGCACGTAGAAATCATGGAGAACATCGACCGAGCGCAGCAATATGCGCACCGGCTTGCCGACCGGCAGATGAAGCTCGCCGCCCTCGATGATCACATCGTCGAGGCCGCTTGCGTCGTTCTTGTTCAGGCCGAGCGGATTTTCGGCGCTGACGTCGCGCGTCTCCGCGCGGCCGAGCTTTCCGTCCGCGCCCGGCAGGCGGAAGTTCCACAACCACTGCTGGCTGACGACCTCGACTGGTACGGCATCGTCGGGCACCGTGATGAACTGGTTCCACACCACGAGGCCAGGCGCCAGCATCGCCGCGACGCCAACTGCCGTTCCCGATGCCAGCAGCCATTCCAGCCTGCGGTTTTCAGGCTCATAGGCCGCCTGGTTGCCTGGCTTGTGTCGGAAGCGAAAGACGCAATAGGCCATGAACGAAACCACAGCCACGAAGACGATACCGGTGATCCAGAAGGTGATGACGAGCGTGCTGTCGATATAGGTCCAGTTGGAGGCGATCGGCGTCCACCACCACGGGCTCAGCACATGGAACAGCACGGAGCCGACAACAATCAAGACGAGAATCAGCACAACAGCCATTTCCGCCCCTCCCTGAGCAGGTCGACCGTGAAACCGCATTCTGCAAAAATACGGGGTTATTATCGCACGAATGGAAAAGATGGGCAATTACTGCAATTTAGGCATGTCCAGCCGGTGGTCTCTCGGCCGGTTACTGGGAATATTGCTTGAGATAGGCGATGAGATTGGTGATCTCCTGCTCGTCCTTCAGGCCGACGAAGGTCATCTTGGTGCCCTTCACCTTCGCTTTTGGATTGTGCAGATAGTCGCGCAACGTCGCCTCGTCCCAGACGAGGCCGCCGTCTCCGGCCTCTTTCATCCCGGTCGAATAGGCGAAATTGGGATGCGTTCCGGCCTTTCGGCCAAACAGCTTGTTCAGTGACGGGCCGACCTTGTTCGTATCGGAATCGACGATATGACAGGTCGCGCATTTCTTGAAAACGGTGGCGCCCGCCGTCGCGTCACCTTCCTGAGCTGCGGCATCAAACGACGAAACGGCGACGATAGACGCGCCGATCAACAGAATAACACGATAGGTCATGGCAAACCTCATCCTCCTCAAGGTTGCCCAATCGCCCCATCATCCACCCCATCCGGGCGTGGATATGCTTGCGATCACTAAAGAGTAGTCCTTAAGGTTGGTAAGTCAACCGGCCCCACAAGAGGTCGAGGATCATATTTAGCTCAATGGCCCTAGCGGCGTTGTGTCAAGGAGTGGGGCATGGATATGGTGGGATGAGAATTCGCCCATCGGCTACAGGCGTCATCATTTCCCGCAACAAATCATCGTCGCAGACGATCCTTCTGACCACGTTCCGTCTGCTGAGAAAATGCAGCCGTTCTCCGAACGCCGGCCGCTCCTTCCGACCGCGGTCAGTTGTGTGAAGCCTATGGTCGATGTTTGGATGTCTTCGGCAATCTAGACATCGAATGGTTCTACAGAGTTGTTGCACCCTACATGGGCAGCCCGACGATGAGGAGCGGCGAATTTTCATCAGATCGAAAAACGATTTTCCTCTTTTGTCGATGCAATCAGAAATATCGCCCTTCATTATATACTAAATTAATAGACAAATAGCGGTACATTTCAGCGATGATCCGTGAGGTCCCCGATGTACGCTCTGAGCCTTCTCGACAAAAGTCCCATTTCGTCCGGGGAAAGCGCCATTTCGGCGCTCTCCAACACGGTCAATCTGGCGAAGAGGGCGGAAGAGCTGGGATATCGTCGTTTCTGGGTGGCGGAGCATCACGGCGGAACCGAACTCGCCAGCTCTGCGCCGGAAGTGCTGGTCTCTTGGATCCTCGCCAACACTTCGAGTATCCGCGTCGGGTCAGGCGGGGTAATGCTGCAGCATTATAGCCCCTTCAAGGTGGCAGAAGTGTTCAACCTCCTGTCTTCGCTGGCGCCTGGCCGTGTCGACCTCGGGGTCGGCAAGACGCCAGGCGGGCTGCCCAAGGCAACAGCTGCGCTTCAGGCCTATCGCGCCGCAAAGCCGGATTTCGTCGAGCAGCTTTCCGATCTGACCGCGTTTCTCGATAATTCTGCCATGGCGAAAGTCGGTGAGGCGCTTGCATTTTCCGGGCCGAGGCCCGCCGGTCACCGCCGACCGTTTCCTGCTCGGCGCCAGCCCCGACAGTGCTCGGCTTGCCGCCGCCCATGGCTGGAATTTCGTCTTTGCTGGCCATCTGAACGGCGATCCGGGAAACCTGCAGCTGAGCCTTGATACATTCCGGAAACAGAGTGGCGGTAAATCCGCGATCCTGGCACTCGCGGCCTATGCGTCGGAAAATGCCGCCCACGCGGCCGTACAGATTTCCGAGTTGAAGATCTTCAAGGTGTTTCTAGACAACGGCCAGTCGGTCAGCCTCGGCCGCCGGGATCAGGCGGAGGAATTCGCCAGACAGGCCGGCGCCAAGGAATACTGCATCGAGGAACGCAAGCCGAGCGTGCTGCACGGCACGCCGGAAAGCATCCATGAAGAACTCGCGCGCCTTTCGAAAGCCCACGGCATCGAGGAGTTTATCCTCGAACCGCCCGCAGTGAGTGCCGATGAGCGGCTTGCATCCATCGAGCTTCTGGCCCGCCGGCCGCTTTCGGCCGCGGCTTGATTTCCTGAAGGAGATACAAAATGACCAAGAAAATCAGTTTCGGCATCATGCTACAGGGCGCCGGTGGCCACATGAATTCCTGGCGTCATCCGAAGAGCCCGGTGGATGCGAGCGTCAACCTCGATTTCTTCAAGGCGACGGCGCTGAAGGCCGAAGCCGCGGGCATTGCCTTCGCCTTCGTGGCGGACGGGCTTTACATCAACGAGAAGTCGATCCCACATTTCCTCAACCGCTTCGAACCGCTGACCATCCTCTCGGCGCTGGCTACCGTCACCACGAAGATCGGCCTCGCCGGCACAGTTTCGACGTCCTATAGCGACCCCTTTACGGTCGCCCGCCAGTTCGCCTCGCTCGACCTGATCAGCGGTGGCCGGGCCGGCTGGAATGCGGTGACGACGCCGCTTGAAGGCACCGCCAAAAATTACAGCCGCCCGCATCCGGAACATTCGCTGCGCTACGAGATGGCGCATGAATATCTGGAGATCGTCAAAGGTCTATGGGACAGCTGGGACGACGACGCCTTCGTGCGTGATCGGGCAAGCGGCAGATTCTTCGATCGCAAAAAGCTGCATCGGCTGGACCACAAGGGTCGCTTCTTTCAGGTCGAAGGTCCGCTCAACATCCAGCGCTCGCCGCAGGGGCAGCCGGTCCTCTTTCAGGCCGGTTCGTCGGATGCCGGCATCGGCCTCGCCGGCAAACACGCGGACGCGGTTTTCACCAATACTGTCTCGCTGGAGGAAAACCAGACCTTCTTCCGGCGTGTGAAGCAGTCTGCCGTCGCGCAGGGGCGCTCGGCAGACGACGTGAAGATCTTCCCGGGCATCGGTCCAATCGTCGGCGAGACGCAGGCCGAAGCGGAAGAGAAATACAATATCATCCGCAACCTGATCTCGACCGATGATGCGCTCGCCTATCTTGGCCGCTTCTTCGATCACCATGATTTCAGCGTCTACGATCTGGATGCGCCATTCCCTGAACTCGGCGATATTGGCAAGAACAGCTTCCGCTCGACGACCGACCGCATCAAGCGGATCGCCAAGGAAAAGGGGCAGACACTGCGAGAAGCTGCACTGGAAGCCGCAACGCCACGCGAAGGTTTCGTCGGCACGGCGGAAGCGATTGCCGACAAGCTCATCGACTGGGTGGAGCAGGAGGCCGCGGACGGCTTCATCCTTGGCTTCCCGATCATCGCCGAAGGACTGGACGATTTCATTCGGCTGGTCATCCCGATCCTCAAGAAGCGCGGCTACTTCGATCCGCATCTGGAAGGCGAGACCCTGCGGGACCATCTCGGGCTGCCCCGGAAAGAAAGCATCTACACGGACGGTCATCCGGCTGCGGAGAAGGCTCGGGCATAACGCTCAACGCTTAGCGCACTGAAGAGGTAAACGGGTGCACAAGGCGTGCGCCCCCAACCTTCGGAAAGCAGAAGATCATGAATATCCATATTGACGGCGCGCGTCATCGCGACGACGCCGAACGGGTGATCCTTGCCTCGATCGACGAGTTCGTCGCTATCCGGCGCGACCTCCACCAATATCCCGAACTCTCTTTCCAGGAGCGGCGGACTTCCGGCCTCGTGGCCAGATACCTCCAATCCTACGGCTACGAGGTGACGGAAGGTGTCGGCGGTTATGGCGTGGTCGCGACGCTTTCGCGGGGGCAGGGCGGCAAGCGCATCGGTATCCGTGCGGATATCGACGCGCTGCCGATCGAGGAGGCGACCAATCTCGATTATTCCAGCCGCAACCCCGGCGTCATGCATGCCTGCGGCCATGACGGGCACGCTACGATCCTGCTCGCGGCGGCTCGTTATCTTGCTGAACATGGCAAATTCGACGGTACCCTGACGCTGATCTTCCAGCCGGCGGAGGAAGTCGGTGCTGGTGCCCGCAAGATGATTGAGGACCGGCTGTTTGAGCGGTTTCCGGTCGATGCGATCTTCGGGCTGCACAACTGGCCGGGTGTCACATTGGGACAGTTCGGTTTCGTCGAGGGACCGGCGATGGCCTCAGTGGACCAGGCGCTGATCCGCATCGTCGGGCGGGGAGGGCACGGGGCGGCGCCGCATGAGGCCGTTGATCCCGTGCTCGCTTCGGCCTCGTTCATCACCGCGCTGCAAAGCATCGTCGCCCGCAATGTTGATCCACTGGAAATGGCGGTGCTGACGGTGGGTTCGATCCATGGCGGCTCCGCCTCGAATGTCATTCCGGAAAGCGTCGAACTGAAGCTGACCGCCCGGGCTTATTCCGAGGCGATCCGCGACAAGTTGGAGGAGCGCGTGCCGGCTTTGGCGCGCGCCCAGGCGGAGAGCTTTGGCGCCTTTGCGGATGTGAACTACCGGCGCGGTTTTCCGGCCGTGATCAATCACGCCGAGGAGACACGATTTGCACGTCGCGTCGCCGAGGAAAACTTCCCGGTGGAACAGGTCGCGAAGGATTTCCGGCCGCGCACCGCCAGCGAGGACTTCGCCTACATGCTGCAGCAGCGGCCGGGCTCCTATCTCTTCGTCGGCAATGGCGACAGCAGCGCGCTTCACAGTCCCCACTACAACTTCAACGACGAGATCATCGCCCCCGCCGCGCGGTTCTGGGTGCGGCTCGCCGAAACTTATCTTTCCTGATCCTGCCTTAAGGAGCGACCATGAGCGACCGATTCCTCTACACAAATCCGCTTGATCCGCTGGCCAGGCCACTGATCGATGAACTCACATACGAATACGACAGCCGCTACGGCAGCTTCTATGACGCCGAAGGTGCGACGAAGGAGATGAACCGCTACGGACCGGAGGTTTTCGCGCCGCCGCACGGCAATTTCCTTCTGCTGCTGCGGGATGGCGAGGCGATCGCTGGCGGCGCGTTCATGCGACATCAGGACGAAGGCACCACGGAGTTCAAGCGCGTCTGGACCCACTCCGCGTATCGCCGTCAAGGCCTCGCTCGCAAGGTGCTGGCCGAGCTGGAAGAGCAGGCGGCGCGGCAGGGTTATACCCGTATCTACCTAACCACCGGTTTTCGCCAGCCTGAGGCCGTTGGCCTCTACCTTACCCACGGTTATTCCGCGCTGTTCGACACGACGGCGGATCCTGAGACCATCCGCAAGCTGCGGTTCGAAAAAGCGCTCGGTTTCGGCGGCTACGCGGCGCGCAAGGCGGTCGTCTCGGCCACTTTGCACGGCGCGGCGTGAGGAGGCGGGGATGACGATCACCAGCGATTTCAGCGACATCCAGGCAGCTCCTCCGCGACAACCCGCAGCCGCCAAGGGGGATTACTCTCATTACCGCATTGTGCCGGCACGTTATCCGGCACGCACCGTCGGCACCGTCTTCGCACTGATCGTTATCGCCGCGACGATCCATTCGGTTCTCGGCAATCCGCGCTGGGGTTGGGATGTCTTCGCAGAGTGGTTCTTCGCCGAGCCGGTTCTGATTGGCCTCGGCCGGACGTTGTTGCTGACCGCCCTCGGCGCACTGTTCGGCTTCATCCTCGGCACAGGGCTGGCGCTGGCACGGGTCTCTCGTTCTCCTTTGCTGGTCGGGGTGTCCTGGACTTATATCTGGATCTTCCGTTCGATCCCGCTGATCGTTCTGCTGCTGATCCTCAACAATCTCGGTTATCTTTACGAGACGATCACTGTCGGGGTCCCTTATACCGGCATCAACTTCATCAGCTGGAATACCACACAGCTCATCACACCGTTCGCCGCCGCCATGCTCGGACTGACGCTGAATCAGGCGGCTTTCGCCTCGGAAATCATCCGCGGCGGCATTCTCTCGGTTGATCAGGGGCAGCTGGAAGCCGCTTCAGCACTCGGCCTGCCCCGTAGCCGCCAGGCGTCACGGATCGTGTTGCCGCAGGCGATGCGCTCCATCCTGCCGACCGCCTTCAACGATATCATCGGTCTCGCGAAGGGCACGTCCCAAGTTTATATCCTTGCGCTGCCGGAACTCTTCTACACGATCCAGATCATCTACCGCCGCAATCTGGAAGTGATTCCGCTCCTGATGGTGGCCACCGTCTGGTACCTCGTCATCCTGACGGTATTGTCGATCATCCAGCACCATGTCGAGCGGCATTATGCCCGCGGTGCTCTCAGAAATCCGCCGCGGTCGATCTTCTCCAGCCTCTATCGCCGTTTCGTGCCGCAGGTGGCGGTCGCGCCGAAAGCGGCTGAAGTGATTGCCAAGCCAGCCCCGCGCCAAGCCGCAGTTGCGCCACTCAGAGCCCTTGGCGGCGAAGTGACGATCCACGGGGTCTCGAAAAGCTTCGGGCAGTTGAAGGTTCTCGACGAAGTCACTCTTTCCATCCCAGCAGGAAGCGTCACCGCCATTCTCGGCCAGTCCGGCTCCGGCAAGTCGACGTTGCTGCGCTCGATCAACCATCTGGAGCGGGTCGACGACGGTTTCATCGCCATCGACGGCGAACTGATCGGCTACCGGCAGGATGGCGAGACGCTCTATGAACTGAAGGAGAAGGACATCCTGAAGCGCCGCATGGAAGTCGGCATGGTGTTTCAGAACTTCAACCTCTTCCCGCATCTGACCGTTCTGGAAAACGTCGTCGAGGCGCCGATCACGGTGCGTCGCATTCCCCGCGAGCAGGCGGAAGCAGAAGCGCTCGATCTTCTTGCCCGCGTCGGCCTTGCGGAAAAGGCGAATGCCTATCCGCGCCAGCTTTCCGGCGGCCAGCAGCAGCGTGTTGCAATCGCCCGTGCGCTCGCTCTCAAGCCCAAGGTCCTGCTCTTCGACGAGCCAACCTCGGCGCTCGATCCCGAATTGGTGGGCGAAGTGCTCGATGTCATCAAGGAGCTCGCCCGGTCCGGCACGACGCTCGTCATCGTCACCCATGAGATCGGCTTTGCCCGCGAAGTCTCCGACCTCGTCGTCTTCATGGAACAGGGCCGTATCCTTGAAACCGGCGTGCCGGAGAACGTCTTCAACAAACCGGAACACCCGCGCACGGCCGAATTCCTCGCCAAAGTCCTCTGAACAAACAAAACATAAGGAAACACCCAGCATGCCCTACACGTCCAAGCTTCTTGGTCTGACTATTGGCGGCCTCCTTTCGCTTTCGGGGTTTTTCGGCGCGTTCGCTCATGCGCAGGAAGTCGATCTCTCGCCCGAGCAGAAAAGCCGGGTGAGGGCGGAGAAAGTTGATTCCGCCATCAAGCTTATTCCAGCTGGCTACAAGTTCGTCACTCCCGGCAAGCTGACGGTCGCCTCCGTTCCCGGCCGTCTGCCTTTCGCGGCCTACGCTACCGACAACAAGACGCCGGTCGGCAGCGAGCCGGATTTCGCGCAGCTTATCGCAGATAGTCTCGGCCTGCAGCTGGAACTGGTACCCATCGCCTGGGCCGACTGGCCGCTCGGGCTCGTTTCCGGCCGTTTCGATGCGGCAATCCACAACATCACTGTGACGGAAGAGCGCAAGGAGAAGTTCGACTTCTCGACCTACCGCAACGACCTGTTAGGCTTCTACGTACCGCTGAACAGCAAGGTGGCCAAGGTCGAGAAGCCGGAAGATGTCGCCGGCCTCAAGGTGATCGTCTCGTCGGGCACCAACCAGGAGCAGATCCTGCTGCGTTGGATCGAAGCCAACAGGGCGAAGGGTCTGCCGGCCAGCGAGGTGCAGTATTACGACGACGAAGCGGTGCTGGATGTCGCCCTGCAATCCGGCCGCGCCGACGCCTATCTCGGCCCGAACGCCACCTCGGCCTTCAAGGCGGCCAAGGAGCAGAAGACGAAATTCGTCGGCGGCTTCTCCGGCGGCTGGCCGCAGACGGCCGAGATCGCCGTCGCCACCAAGAAAGGCTCCGGCCTGGCGGACGCCATCACGGTCGCGCTCAACGAGCAGATCAAGGGCGGTAGCTACGGAAAGGTGCTTGCCCGCTGGAACCTCGCCGCCGAGGCGGTGAAGGAAGCGCGCACCAACCCGCCCGGCCTGCCGAAGAAGTGACCCCATTTGGCGCGGGTTTATCCCTCTTGGCTCGCGCCCCTTTTCACAAACATGGAAACTGATCATGTCTCTCTTCAAAAAAACATTCAGCCTCCTGGCCGCTGGCCTTTTGAGTTCCGCGCTCGGACTATCCGCGGCCGATGCCGCCGAAGATATCTTCGATCTCTCGCCCGACCAGCCCGGCCGCATTCGTGCCGAAAAGGATCCCGCAGCGATCGCGGCAATCCCGAAGGATTTTAAGCTCGCGACGCCGGGCAAATTCACCGTCGCCGTTTCGCCTGGCGGGCCGCCGCTTGCGACCTATGCCACCGATGCCAAAACCGTCGTCGGCGCCGATCCGGAATATGCACTGGCGATTGCTGACAGCCTCGGCCTGAAGCTTGAACTGATCCCGGTCGCCTGGGCGGATTGGCCGCTCGGCCTCGTCTCCGGCAAATACGATGCGGTGATTTCCAATGTCGGCGTGACGGAACTGCGCAAGGAGAAGTTCGACTTCTCCACCTATCGCCAGGGGCTGCACGGTTTCTTCGTCAAGGCCGATAGCGCCGTCAAGGAAATCAAGGAGCCGAAGGATGCCGCCGGTCTGCGTATCACGGTTGGTGCCAGCACCAACCAAGAACGTATCCTGCTCAAGTGGAGCGATGAGAACGTCAAGGCCGGCCTGAAGCCGATCGAACTCGTTTATCACGACGACGATGGGGCCCGGCTCGTGGCGCTGCGCTCCGGCCGCGTCGATGTCATTGTCCAGCCGCATGCTCAGCTCGTCTATATCGCCGCTCGCGACAAGAATATCCGGCGCGTCGGCACGCTGTCGGCCGGCTGGCCGGAGCGCTCGGACGTGGCGATCACCACCCGCAAGGGTTCGGGTCTCGCCGCAGCGCTGACGCTCGCCACCAACAACCTGATCAAGAACGGTACTTACGGCAAGCTTCTTGCCCGCTGGCAGCTTTCGGAAGAGGCGCTGCCGCAGTCGCAGACCAATCCGCCCGGCCTGCCGAAGAGCTGATCGATCCTCCCTCGTGACAATCGCGAAACCATGACACCATCCCCGCTCGACATTCGCCATATCGGCTTCCTCACCCCCGGCAATTATCCCGACGACGACCCCGCCAGCGGGCTCGAAGCCTCGCTCAAGCTTTTCGAAGCGGGCGAGGAACTGGGTTACGACAGCGGCTGGGTCCGCTAGCGGCATATCGAGCACGGCGTCTCCTCGGCGCCGGTTTTCCTCGCTGCCGCCAGCCAGCGCACCAAGCGTATCCAGCTGGGTTCGGCGGTAATCCAACTCGGTTATGAAAGTCCGTTTCGGCTGGCCGAAGACCTTTCCATGACGGACGCGCTTTCCGGCGGGCGCCTCAATGTTGGCGTCAGCGCCGGACCGCCGCTGCACGCCGAACTGGTCGCGCCGCTTGTCTTCGACGGCGACTGGCAGAACTTCGATTTCTCTTATGCGCGGGTCGAACGCTTGCTTGCCGATCTCGAAGGCAACTATATCGGTGATGGCGAGACCTATGTGATCTCTCCCGGCAATCGCCAGCAGGCCCGTCTTCAGCCCTTCGCGAAAGGATTGCGCGACCGTGTCTGGTATGGCGGCGGTTCACTTCGGTCATCGGAATGGGCCGGAAGAACCGGCCTCAACCTGATGATCGGCAGTCTCACCTCCGGCGACATTTCCGACGACTTCCTAGAGGCGCAGGCGAGGCAACTCGCCGCTTTTCGCGCCGCTCTGCCGGCTGGTCGCAGTCCCCGCGTCGCGGCAGGCAGAGTGATTGTCCCGACTGACGGAGCCGACAAGCACACCAGGGAAAATACCGAAATTATGCCGCAAGCCGGCATGAGCGAACGCTCTCGCCTCAGGGGCCGCGCCGCACGCTTTTCAGTCGCGATCTGGTCGGCAGCTCAGACGAGATCATCGAAAGGCTGCTCGCCGACAGTGTTCTGCGCGAGGTCGGCGAACTCCGGCTCGAGCTGCCCTATGAATTTGCTCTGGAGGAGTACGCCCAGATCATCACCGATTTCGCGACGAAGATCGCGCCCGCGCTCGGCTGGAAGCGGGCGCTCGCCAAAGATTCCATCGATACCCGGAAAGCATTCGCATGACTGAAGACCGCAAGCAGACGAGCGCGCTCGGCATGAATACCCAGCTCGTTCGTGCCGGATATGACCCGTTCGACTATCACGGCTTCATCAATCCGCCGCCCGTCCGGGCATCGCCCGTCCTGTTTCCGAGCGCCGAAGCGATGGATACGCATGCCCAGAAATACACCTATGGCACGCGCGGTACACCGACCACGAACGCGCTCTGCGAGGCGCTTAACGAACTGGAAGGTGCGGCCGGAACGATCCTGGTGCCTTCGGGCCTTGCGGCCGTGACGATCGCCTTCCTCGCCTATCTTTCACCCGGCGATCATGCGCTGGTGGTGGATTCCGTCTATGGCCCCACCCGGCATTTCTGTGAGACGATGCTCGCGCGGTTCGGCGTGGAGGCTGAATTCTATGACGCGATGGCCGGCGCCGATATCGAAAAACTGTTCCGGCCAAACACTAAGCTGGTGCACACCGAAGCGCCGGGTTCGAACACGTTCGAGATGCAGGATATCCCGGCCATCGTGGAAGTCGCGCATCGGCAGGGCGCAGTTGTCACCATGGACAATACCTGGGCGACGCCGCTTTATTTCCGTCCGCTCGATTTCGGCGTCGACATCTCCATCCAGGCCGTCACCAAGTATCCGGCGGGCCATTCGGATATCCTGATGGGCACCGTGTCCGCCAACGCGGAGCACTGGCCGCGCCTGAAGGAGACCAATGGCGCGCTGGGCATCTGCGGTGCGCCGGACGATGCCTATCAGGTGCTGCGTGGTCTGCGCACCATGGGCGTCCGGCTCGAACGCCACCAGGAAAGCGCTCTTGTCATTGCCCGATGGTTGGAGGGCAGGGACGAGGTGGGTCGGGTGCTGCATCCGGCATTGCCGAGTTCTCCCGGTCACGATCTTTGGAAGCGAGACTTCAAAGGCGCGAGCGGCATCTTTTCTTTCGTGCTGAAGGTCGAGCACAAGAAGGATTACAAGTGAAAAGCCCAAGCTTTTCTCAATGGCTTAAAGCTTTTCAGCCTTGGCTATTCCTGGGGCGGCTTCCCGAGTCTCGCGCTGCGCGTGAACCTGTTCGATCGCAAGATCATTTCGCCGCCGGCCGGCGGCCCTGTTCTGCGCCTGCAGATCGGGCTTGAGGATGTCCAAGACTTGATCGCTGATCTCGAAGGAGGCTTTGCAGCGGCCGCAATGGCATAAGCGTCTTCAGTGTAAGTCGTAAGCCTATGGCGACAGACTTAACTGGCTTATTTAATTGCCGCCTCTTTCCCAAGTTTACGTCCGATTCCGTTCAAGAGCCTAGAAGGCCTCAAGGTTACCGGTTCCACGAGCGCAATGCGTCTATCCGGTTAAGTTGGCCGTGAACACACGCGGCGGAGCGAGCTGGATCGTTTATCCGGGTCATGAAGCATGACCGAAACGAATTTGTCACCCGGCACCGGTTTGAGAAAAATACATTTCTTATAAAATCTATCGTTTCGCTGCACTTTTATCCCGGCCGGTGTTCGACACCGATTTGTTAGCTGGGGAACCGACCTGTGAACCGACGTACATTCCTATCCTTTGCCTCCACCCTTTCGCTCGGTCTCGCGTTTGGCCGCCAGACCGAGGCAGCCCTGACGGTCGATCCCAACACCACGCTTGCCGTCGCGGACCAGAGCGAATTCGTTCGCCATCTTTTCGATGCCAGCGGCGAAGCACCAAATCTTGAATTTAAGGCAAGCTTTCCGAATTTCGCCGGTGGCCCCGCTATTCTCGAGGCGATGCGGGCCGGTGCGCTGGATATCGCCTACGTTGGCGATACGCCGCCAATCCAGGCGCGGGCGGCCGGCACGCTTCTGCCGATCATCGGCACGTTTACACGAGAGGTGGCGCAATATCGCCTGACGAGCCGTCCCGGACTGGTCATCAACAAACTGGCAGATCTCAAGGGCAAGAAGCTCAGCTATATCGAAGGCTCCGGCCGGCAGGTTTTCCTGATCGAGGCGCTGAACCGTGCGGGCATTTCGCTCAAGGATGTGGAACTGGTGAATCTTCGCGTAGCCGATCTGCCGGACGCGGTCCGTTCCGGTGCCGTCGACGTCGCCGTTTTGACTGAACCGCATGTTACTCGCCTGACCAAGCAGGCCGGGGCTTCGCCGGTTCTCGATCCGGTCGAGCGCCAGATCCTGCCGAGCACCAGCTATTTCTACGCCCGCCCCGCGGCTCTGGCCGATCCGAAGAAGGTCGCGGCCGTTGAAAGCTTCCTCGGCGCGTTCACCCGCGGTGCCAAATGGGCGAATGCCAACAGGCAAGCCTGGGGGAAGTTCTATTACACCGATTTCCAGCGCATCTCGCCCGACGATACTGCGGCGATCCTGGCCGCGGAATCGCCGCTCGTCCTGCCGACGTCGGCAGAGGCCATCCCTCATCACCAGAAGCTGATCGACATTCTCTATCAGGCCGGGTCGATCAAGGAACGTTTCGACGCCAAGACGTCGTTCGTCAGCACATTCGACCCGGTCATCGTAGCTGCGCGCTGATGCCGCTTTCGATCTCCAGAGAACACGAGGAGGAACCGTGACGGACTTCATTTCATATCCATACCTTTCGGGGCGTTTGGAAAAGACGCAGTCTGCTGGCGATCAGCAGTCAGAAGTCGGCAAGGCTGTCCGTTTGACGCCGAGGCAGCTTCCGACCGGTGCGAGGCTGATCGGTCCTCTCCTCGTTCTGATCGTCTGGGAAGCGGCTTCCCGCCTCGGCATCTTGTCGCCCTACACCCTGACGGCCCCGTCGGCCGCGGGGGTGGCCGGATACGGAATGCTGGCCGACGGCACGCTGCTACCGCACCTGCTGGCTTCGGCCGGGCGTGCCTATGCCGGACTTTTTCTCGGTGTCACGGTTGGGATCATCCTCGCACTTCTGTCCGGCCTGACCCGAAGCGGGGAGGCGCTGATCGATGGCGTGGTGCAGATCAAGCGCGCCGTACCAACGCTGGCGCTCGTCCCGCTCGTGATTATCTGGCTCGGCATCGGCGAGGCGATGAAGATCTTCCTGATCTTCACCGCAGTTCTGGTGCCGGTCTATATCAACACCCACGCGGCGCTGCGGGGGATAGACATCGGCCATGTGGAACTGGCCCGCACACTCGGCCTCACCCGCGGCGAATTCATCCGGAAAGTGGCGCTGCCCGGTGCTCTGCCCGGTTTCTTCGTCTCGTTGCGGTTGGCGGTGACCCTTTGTTGGACGGCGCTCGTCGTCCTCGAGCTCATCAATACGCAGACCGGGATCGGATATCTCATGAACCGCGCCCGCGACTGGGGGCAGACCGACGTCATCGTCGTGGGGATCTTCATCTATGCGATCCTCGGACTTGTCTCCGATACCGTCGTGCGGCTGATCGAGTCCCGCGCACTCGCCTATCGGAGGGCTTTGGGAGCATGAACGTCCACACCTCTTCGTTCTCGTCGGTTTCGCTCCGCAACCTGTCGCGTGGTTTCGGCGACAAGACCATCCTCAAAGACATCACGCTCGAAGTACCCAAGGGGCAGTTCGTTGCTCTACTCGGCGAATCCGGTTCCGGCAAGACGACCCTGCTTCGGGCGCTTGCCGGGCTGGACGACGATGCGGTGACCGAGGGAGAGTTCCGCCGGCCGGCAAATACGTCCGTTCTGTTCCAGGATGCACGGTTGCTGCCATGGATGAGCGTCATCGACAACCTGACGCTCGGATTACCCCGCTCCGACGCGAAAGCAGCGGCTCTCGCCATGCTGGAAGCGGTGGGGCTGGGCGACAAGGCCAATGTCTGGCCGTCCACCCTGTCCGGCGGTCAGAAACAGCGTGCGGCACTGGCAAGGTCCCTGCTGCGCCGGCCAGAACTGCTGCTGGCGGACGAACCGTTCGGCGCTCTCGACGCCCTGACACGGATCCGCATGCATGGTCTTTTGTTCCACCTGGTAGAACAGAACAAGCCGACGGTCGTTCTCGTGACGCATGACGTCGACGAGGCGCTGCTGCTTTCCGACCGCATCCTGGTTTTGAAGGATGGGCGGATCGCCGAGGATCATCAGGTCGATCTGCCTCATCCGCGCAGTCTCGGGCATCTCGCCTTCATCGAACTCCGCCGCATGCTGCTCGCCAGCTTCGGCGTCGAACATAACCTCATCTGAGAGAAATCCAATGACGCGTCAGCTGCACTTCAATCTATTCCTGATGCCCCGCGGCCACCACGAGGGCGCATGGCGTCATCCGGATTCCACACGCCGCGCCCTTACCGATCTGGAACTCTATGTCGAGGCTGCGCGAATTGCCGAGGCCGCCAAGTTCGACGCGGTGTTCCTCGCCGATGCCCTGGTTGCTCCCAACAACGGTGGGCTGGTCGCCAGCGGCTCGATGGAGCCGATTACCCTCCTGTCGGCATTGGCTGCCCGCACCGACAAGATCGGCCTGATCGGCACCGCTTCGACGACCTACAGCCTTCCCTATACGCATGCCCGGCAATTCGCTTCTCTCGACCACCTGTCCGGCGGACGCGCGGGCTGGAATATCGTCACATCCTGGGCTCCGCAGGCCGGCCTCAACTATGGTCTGGCACAGGATGTCAGCCATGGCGACCGTTATGAGATCGCCGAGGAATTCGTCGAGGCCGTCGACGCCTTGTGGCGGAGCTTCCCCTCCCAGGCAATCCGCGACAACCGGGAGACGGGGCAGTACCTCGATCCCTCGCTCATCCAGCCGGCCAACTACAATGGTACGCATTTCCGCACGCAGGGACCGCTGAACGTACCGAGCAGCCCGCAGGGCCGTCCGGTTTATATTCAGGCGGGCCAGTCGGATTCCGGCCGGGGCTTTGCTGCACGCTGGGCGGAGGCGATCTTCACAGCGCATCTCGGAAAGGAGACCGCGCAATCCTTCTATTCCGACGTGAAGGGGCGGGCTGTCGGTTACGGCCGTCGCCCGGAGGATATCGTCGTCCTGCCGGGCATCAGCGCCGCCATCGGATCGACCACGCGTGAAGCCCAGCAGGTGTGGGAAGAACTCGACGCGCTGACAAGCCCCCAGATCGGGCTTGCCCGGCTCTCGGCGCGGTTCGGAGGCCATGACTTCTCCGGCATTCCGCTCGACCGTGTCCTAACCCAGGACGATTTCCCGGATCCGGCGCAGGTGGAGGCCTCCAAGAGCCGGGCGACCGGTTATGTCGATCTTGCGCTGAAGGAAGGCCTGACGCTGCGCAAGTTGCTCCAGAAGCTTGCCGGCGCAAGAGGGCACTTCACTGCGACAGGCACCCCAGAGCAGGTAGCCGATATCATCGAGGACTGGTTCAAGACCGGCGCCGCCGATGGCTTCAACGTGATGCCGCCAATCGTCAACAAGCAGCTCGAACTGTTCGCGACCGAAGTCGTCCCAATCCTGCGCAAGCGGGGTCTCTTCCGTACCGATTATGAAGGCAGTACCCTGCGGTCGCATTTCGGGCTGGGGCCGGTCGGGGGGAAGATACCGTTTGCCAGGACTGCTTAGAGTCCGTCCGAGAATTCATGATGGGCGTGCGATCCGTCTGACGAGGGTCATGATGGATGCGGCATAAAGGAAGGCCTTGGCGGACTTGATGGTTGCTTCCGGGTCTTTCCATAGCCGGCGGTTTCGGCTGCATCCGTCAGGTCGGTTTCGTATCGTGGCTGTTTGCGACTATACCGCCGCCGGGTGGTCGGGTTCCACATGGCGCTTTCATTCAGGCTCCAGACACCTCCTTGGAATCATCATCGGCCCGATCACTCAACCCAATTCTCGGACGGGCTCTGAGGTCGGCGAGTATTTCTGCGCGTCCAGATGCTCTGGCCCGAGCAGTACAGTATGCGCCCGCTGGCAGAACTTCAGTCTGGTGAAAGACGGCATTCGTTGGCGACATCGCTGTGCAGAATGACATGCGAAAACATTTCTCGATGCGATACTCGTGGCATAGCGAACCGGCCGGCGCGATCGGTCGCTCAAGGCCTCAGGGCCATCATCCTTGTAACGGTTGAAGATCTTGTAGCCGGTCTTGCGCGAGATACCGAAATCCCGGCAAACTTCGCTCATGCCTTCGCCCTGCAGAAGCCGGGCGACAAATCGTAGACGCTCTTCCATAACCGAAGTCTCTCTCCACGGCATCAACACCTCCCGCCGAAAGCGAAAAAGTGTTACCCATGTCTTCGGTACAAAACGTCACCTATCTCTCAGGTCGGGCACAGATATCGAAGGCGCCAAGCCCGTGGAGGCGGCTGATACTGAAACCCTCCCAGGCCGGCGAAGGTGCGGCGCGAAAGCGCAGCACGCGGGGAAGAAAGCGGCAGGGGGCGAATCCGTTCCGCCACCCTCTCCAGGCGTTCCCGCCGCTTCTAACAATGCAATCCCCCTTGATGAGGAGATCAGGCTGCTGCGGGACCAGCTGGCGCGCAAGCTTCAGCTGCAAAATGCACAACTGAAGAGGATGCTGGAGCGGTTCGAACGCTGAACGCGCTTTTATCGCCGCACGTTCTTGGATAGCTGCGCGATTTGTGCTTTTCGCATAGGCCGTGCGCGCCCGCGCTTGTTTCCGGGCGGGAACGTTCATCGTTTGTTTCGGCTGCCCTGATTTCTTCAGATGGTGAAATATCAGTTAGATAGGAAAGTCACGCTGGATTTTATCTCGCCTGAATATCCCCGTCGAACACCTCACCTTTATACTTAATGGCGTGTGGTGCTCACCGGAGAGTTGTTTGATGTGCAAGACGGATTGGGTAATGTTGGTCGCAGTGGCCATCCCGGTTGCGCCGGCCCTTTCAAGGGAGGTCCGGCTTTGGTAGGAAACCTGGCGGAAGCATCGGCGGGCCGAGCGTCAGAGGCACGCTGAGTAACCTTGATGTTTCCCCTCGCTTCTGGTGATAGTTCATCGGGTCCTTTCACTTTCTGGCGGGCCGTGGCGGGAGGAGGGCGGGCCAAGCGTCCCGTCAAAGTGGAGAAGGCAATTTGCTCGGCCATGCGGCTATGCGACTGTGGGCTGCCGTCACAGGCGTGCCTGACCCAATGTTGGGGAACACCGGTCGCAAGCATCGTTCTAATGGGTGCCGTTGCACTCGACTAGGTGCTCTGCTCAAACACTGCAAAGCCCGGCTATTGCCCGACAAGGTCCCGGACCGCGTCGTAGGCGCAAATCGGCAAGGGGAAAATGCATGAATCCGTTTGTCTTCAGTACAAGCGCACAGATCGTCTTTCGACCTGGTGCTGCATCTGCGATCGGCGATCTCGTAAAGCAGAAGCTCGGCCGCCGTATTCTCTTCGTGACAGACCCCGGATTGCGACAGCTTGGCCTTTGTGAACCTGCTCTTGCGTCTCTCACTGCCTCCGGCATCGAGACCACTGTGTTCGATGGAGTCGAAGCGGACCCATCGCTCGCGACCGTGATGGCTGCGGCAGGCGCCGCCAAGGCTGACAATGTCTCCGGGGTCATCGGCTTCGGCGGCGGTTCTTCACTTGACGTGGCCAAAGTCGTCGCATTGCTCTGCGGTTCAGGTGAGCCCCTCGACGAGGCGTGGGGCGTGGGGAATGCGAAGGGGCCGCGGCTGCCACTGGTTCTTGTTCCCACCACGGCTGGAACAGGATCGGAGGTCACCCCGGTTTCCATTATCACGGTCGGCGGCGACGAGAAGCGTGGCGTGTCGTCGTCCATCATCCTGCCCGACATCGCGATCCTCGATCCCGATCTGACCTTAAGCCTTCCCGCTCACATAACGGCCGCCACCGGCATCGACGCCATGGTTCATGCGATCGAGGCCTATGCGTCGAAGAGCGCGAACAACAATCCTCTTTCAAAGATGCTTGCGCGTCAGGCGCTGCAGCTTTTAGGCTCGAATATTGAGAAGGCGGTCTTGGACGGAAAGGATCGTGTCGCCCGCGGCGCAATGCTTCTCGGCTCTATGCTGGCTGGACAGGCCTTCGCGAACTCTCCTGTGGCGGCGGTTCATGCGTTGGCCTATCCGATCGGCGGGACCTTCCACATTCCCCACGGCCTTTCAAACGCGCTCGTGCTCCCGCACGTCCTGCAGTTCAATTCGCCGGACGCTGCATCGATATACGCGGAGATCGCAGCGGACGTTTTTCCGGAACTTGCTTCGGAACAGGGACACCAGCGACGATGCGCCGCTTTCATCGAAGGACTTGCCGGGTTGTCGCTTAAGCTCGGCCTTCAGCCGCGGCTGCGGGACGTGGGTATCGGAGAAGAGCACTTGGCCGGAATGGCGCGGGACGCCATGAAACAGACCCGACTTCTCGTCAACAACCCTCGCGAGATTGGCGAGGCTGACGCACTGTCGATATACAGGGCGGCCTGGTAGTGGCGGAGCGAACAGCTCCTCAACGGTCCAGCCCAAAAAGTTCCGAACGACTGCGATCATGCCGCTGGTCCTCGTCGGAATCTTTCTGGAGCCGCTATATCGTCAAGGGGCTGACGGCGGGCGCCGTCAAATAAATGGTATTGAGGAGGACATTTTGCTCAAGAATATTCATCCGGCGCTGAACGCCGACGTGCTGCACGCGCTTCGCTCCATGGGGCATGGCGACACGCTGGTCGTCTCCGACACCAACTTCCCGAGCGACAGCGTCGCCCGACAGACGGTCGTCGGCCGGCCGCTCAGCATTGCCAATCTCTCGGCTCGTGACGCGATCCGTGCCATTCTCTCGGTGCTGCCGCTCGACACGCCGCTCCAGAATTCTGCCGGTCGCATGGAAGTCATGGGCGCGCCGGGCGAAATTCCGACGGTGCAAAGCGAGGTGCAGGCGGAGATCGACCGAGCGGAAGGCAGGCATTCGCCCATGTACGGCATCGAGCGCTTCGCTTTCTACGATTTGGCCAAGAAGGCCTATTGCGTGATCTCGACCGGTGAAACCCGCTTTTATGGCTGCTTCCTGTTCACCAAGGGTGTCATCCCACCTGCAGGCGTGTGAGGTTTCGGCATGGGAACCGGAATTTCCATTCTCGGCATTTTCGTCTCCGACACGGCCTGTCTCCCGCCGAAGTGTCATCGGTTCGAATCCCTCACATCGGGATTTTTTGTCAATCAGTCATTCGAGTGGCATCGGATTTCTCCACTTTAGGCGGATCCACCGTCTGAGCCCATAGTCATTACCGGCCCGTTTGTAGGCCTGTACAACCTCACATTCGGTCGCCGTCCGTAGCGGCCGCACCATTATCCCGCTTTCGACGCGCACGGGCTCAGGAGAAGGGGCCAAACTCACGATCGGCGCTTGAGAGCCAAAAGGATTCCCGGTTCGTCCACCTGGATCCGTCAGGACTGATCAGGCCCTGAGGATTAGTTTTCTGATTAAGCGAGCTGCGTCTGCACTTCAGGCAGTTTTCATGATCGCACCTTCGATTACGACACCGGAGCTCACGTACTTCCAAAGTGCGACCAGTAATTTACGCGCCAGCGCCACGATCATAGGCGTTTTAAGGCGGCCGGCATTACGGTGCAATGCGCTCCTTGAACCATAACGTTAATGCCGATTTTGGTTGGTGCCGCAACCATAGCCAGGCAAGTTCGACCATTGTCGCTTGCAACCGCGGATTTCCCGCCTTCGAGACACTTTGCTCGCGATTGACGTTGCCGCTTTGCCACGGGGAGGGCGCTAGGCCCGCGTAAGAGGCAACTTGCCGCCGATTGTCGAAGTGTCTGAACAAACCTTCCGTGTAGAGTATCGTTGCGAACTCGAGACCAATTCCTCTGATCCCCAAAAGAGCAGTCGCTCTTGCCGGCGTTTCCGGCGCCTCGCGTACAGTCAAAGCATCTCGCTCTGCTTCCACGGCCTTGATTTGTGTGAGCAGCAATTCGAGACAGATCGAGTTCTGTGCAAATTTCGGCTTTGAGGTGTTTAGACAGAACCCTGCCGTCTCCAGTTCCAAGCTCTTCCAGACGCTGTCGACGATCTCGATTTACAGGCTCGTAATCTCGTACACCTTGGGCGAAGAGTAGACCTTTGATGCGATTGACGTGGAAGACACGTTCAGCAATCAGGGTTTTCCGCTCTCGCCCGAGCCTGCGGATGTCTTCCTCATCCGGCGTGAGCAGTTTGACCATCGAGCAGGCCTGCGGCTCGCCACGTTTCCATGCGATCAGAGCGCGGATCAGCGTTTCGCCGTCGATGCGATCCGTCTTTGCCCGGCGGTGGCGGCGGGGCATGGCAATGGATGCAGCCTCGACAATATGGCTCTCGATCCAGGCTTCCTTGCTGAGCACCCGCCCCAACCAAAAGCCATCAAGCCCGACCTCTTGATTGACCACCAGCGGATAAAGCATGTTCTTGCGCCGCTGACTTTTCTGGCGGAGCGCAGCAAAACACGAAAATAGGCCAGCGATGTCACCTCCGGTAATCGTATGGCGTGACATCTTCTCGCTTCCGGGCGACAACGCCGTCACCAGCCATGCCGATTTACTGAGTTCCAACGAGACGAAAATTGTTCCAAGATCAATGAGGGTAGCGGTCTGTGCTTGAGTTTGATCTGCTGTCATCGGCATGATTGGCCTCCAGAGAGTTTTCTAGCGACCTCACTCTGCCACGGTGCAGGCCGCTACTCACCCCTGATGGGATATCAAGGCGGCCATTCAGGATCGGTGGCGGCTTCCGGTAAATGATCAGGTTAATGAGATAGGGGCGGATATTTTCCAGCACCCGCTTCGGTGCGATCGGCGCAATGCGCAGCTCGCGGAATTCAGAGATCTTTCGTTGAAAATGACGTGATGAATTATCCAGTTTGGGCATGCTCATTCCTTTTCTCTCAGGCACCGGTGCCGAGGGCGAGCGGGAATAGGAGGGCTTTAACAAAGCATGTAGCGGAATATATAATTTAGCGGTCGTGCTCGACCCCGCAGCGCCCATAAACTCTTTCGGAAAAGGCATTGAACAGATCATATTTCATAATATGATCTGCAAATAGATCAATTGTCTTGACTTTTTTCAAGGAACGAAGATATGTAAACGTAACATTCAGTCCGCAGTGATAGGTTTAGAGATCAAATGGTTGGGTCAGAGGCTTTGCTTGCGATCGGCCGGCGGTTGAAGACGGCACGTAAAGACTTGGGACTCACTCAAGAGCAGGTTGCCGACCTGGCAGGCATATCCCGTCCTCGCTATCGTGAGATCGAGGCTGGAAGCGCCGCTGCTCGCACAACGACCTTGATCAACATTTCGCGGGCGCTCGGTCTTGAGCTGATGCTCATCCCGCACGCTATGGTCCCGGCGGTTGATGCCCTGCTGCAGCCCGATGGTGCTGAAGACGACCTTCCTGCGTTCGCGGTCAGCGCAGACGGCAATGCCAATGCCTGAGGCTCCTCTCAATCCAAGATCCATATCATCACTTGAAGTGCTGCTGAATGACCTGACGGTCGGCACGATCGTCAGAACGCCCGGCAATTTCAACGCGTTCAGCTTTGAGGAGAGCTATCGCGCGACGGGCGGCTTTCCTGTTTTGAGCTTGTCTTTCCGCGCGGTAAGCGGAGGTCTGCGCAAGGATCCCAAGCCTGTTGCTAGAGCGTTGCCGGCGTTCTTTGCCAATCTTCTTCCCGAGGACAAGCTGCGCGAGGCGATGGAAAAGCACCATACCGGCAGTGTTCGCGCCGGAAACGACTTTGATCTGCTGGTTGCACTCGGGTCGGATCTGCCGGGTGCCGTCCGCGTTATGCCAAGCGCAGGAACCGTTGCTCGCGTTGACGATCCATCACCTCTCAAATCGAAGGTCCGGTTTTCGCTCGCTGGTGTGCAGATGAAGCTTTCCGTCATCAAGAACACGGGCAAGGGTGGGGGGCTGACGCTGCCACTAGGCGATGAGCAGGGATCCTATATTGCCAAGTTTCCGTCGACGTCGTTTCCCGGTGTCTCGGAAAACGAATATGCCAATCTCGCTTTGGCCGAAGCGATCGGCATGGACGTGCCGGAACGCGAGCTTGTCGAGCAATCCGAATTCGAGGGCATTCCTGAGGAGTTCGAGACACTGTCGGACGGTAAAGTCCTGCTCGTCAAACGCTTTGATCGCGGCATCGACGGCGAGCGGATCCACATCGAGGACTTTGCTCAGGTATTTGGCATATATCCCTCACGCAAATACGAAGGTGCCGCCTATCACGATATCGCCGTTGCTCTCGGCATCGCCGTATCGTCGGCGGCGCAGATTGAATTTGTCCGCCGGCTGGCTTTGGCCGCCATCACGGGCAATGGCGACATGCATCTCAAGAACTGGTCTCTGATCTATCCTGGTGCGGGCGATAAACCCGAGCTAGCTCCTGTATATGATGTACTCTCGACCATTCCCTACATTCCGGCGGATGCCATGGCGCTGTCGCTCGCCGGCGAGCGTTCCTTCAGGGCGATGGACGCACAGCGATGGAAAGTCTTCGCCAATCGTGCACGTTTGCCTGAAGCTGCTGTTCTCAAAGCGGTGATCGAGACAGTTGACCGCGTCAACGAGCTTTGGTGGTCCCTGCCAGAGCGTGAGGTCGTTCCGGCAAAGGTTCTTGAGAGGATCGATGCTCATGTGAAGTTGATGATGCCGATCCTCAGCACGTGCGCGTAATAACTTGATAGTGTCGTCGGTCCGAGCCCGCACAAGGCTCCGTACTAGCCAGCACGCCAATTCTCCTGGCGTATTTCACTCGTTGCCAAAGCGCATCGTCGACGATCCCGAGCGACGGGACCTCCTGGATGACATGGAGCGCGGCGGAATTCCTTCGCGATAAAGCACGACGCGCTGAAGGCAAGCATTGTGACCGATCTCCCTGTTTTGAATAGCGGTCACCATGGTGGAGATTGTATATGGGATTCGGGGTTTTCATTCACAGCCCAGATTCGATCTACGACGACAGCCCGGCTGAACAATATCAGTTCCCGACCCAATATCCGTCCATTGGATGTTTGATCGAGGCCTCATCGGCTTGTCGGATGATCTCGAAATCTTGGCTTGGCGCCATGCAAACGATCGTGCATCCAGTTCGTTTTTCGCCCCCACCAAACTGGATATATTCTGAGGCCGCTGAAATGGGGCACATGGCGAGCTTGACAAACGGAGAAAACCCAGCGACGCTAAATCTAGCGAGCACTCGGTATAATTAGGCGCTTGATGACCGGAGGAGGCAGGCGCGTCGCGCCTGTTCGGTCGCACTCGGGAGGAAGATTGATGACCAACAGGATTTTGCCTGCAATTCGCCATGCCCGCCCCATCGGCGGGATGATTTTCTGGGCCGTTCTGGCCTTTGGTCTCTGTGCCGCCGTTCCGGCGAAAGCCCAAGATAGCAAGCCGGTTCGCGGGGGGGCGATCACTGTCTCGCAGACGGCGGATGCCCAGCCACGCAACATCCTGACACTGCGTGCCGGCAATTCGCCTTGGGTGAAGAACGTCTTCGAAACGCTGACCCAGACCGACCCCAAGACCTTCGAAGTCAAACCTCTGCTCGCCAAGTCCTGGAAAGTGGCCGCCGACGGACTCTCGATGGAAATCGTGCTGCGCGACGACGTGACCTTCCATACCGGCCGCAGGATGACGGCCGACGACGTGAAGTTCACGCTGGAGACCATGGCCCTGCCGGAAACCGCCGCCCAGGTCGGCTTCATCGCCAAGGAGTTCCAGAGCATCGACGTCACCAGTCCGACGACGCTGACGATCAAGTTCAAGAAGCCGCTCGCCAACATCTTTGACCTCTTCGAAGAGGCTAACGTCATCGACAAGGAAACCTATACCAAGCGCGAGGACGGCTCCCAGGTGATCGGAACCGGCCCGTTCAAGTTCGCCAAATGGACGCCGGGCGCCTCGATCATGCTGGAGCGCTATACCGGTTACCGCGACAGGAACCTGCCTTATCTCGACTCGATCGAATTCGCGATCATCACCGATAGCACCGCATCGGTTTCGGCGTTACGCAGCGGCCGTTCCGTCATGGCGACGGGACTTTCGCAGAACGACCTCGTCGAATTCGAGGGCAACCCGCAATACCAGTTCCTGAATTCAGGCGGGGCTATCTATCCGTTTGGCGTCAATGTTACCAAGGCGCCGTTCGATAAGAAGGAAGTGCGCCAGGCACTCGGTTATGCGATCGACCGCCAGCGTATCAACGAACAGGTATTTGGCGGTATCGGTACTCCGACCGATCTCTTCTGGGGTGTCGGCTCGCCGGGTTATGGTGAGGAGCAGGCGAACCGCTACAGCTATGATCCGACGAAGGCCAAGGCGCTGATCGAAAAGGCTGGCGCCACGGGTGCCAAGGTGCCAATCATCGTGCCCTCCATCCCGGCGAATCGGAGCATTTTCGAGATCGTTCAGAACAATCTCAAGGAAATCGGGCTTGCGCCGGAAGCAGTGGTCCTCGACGTTGCGGATTTCGACAAACGGCAGGTCGCCGGGGATCTCGGCCCCGCATTCCTGCTGATCCACGGCCAGGTCGGTTTCAGCACAGCGACGCTGCTTTCCTCGCTTCCCTCGCTCCGTCAGGGAAACCCGTCTGGCTTCTGGTCCGACCAGTATGTCACGCTGCGTAACGCGGTGACGGCGGCCAACTCGCCTGATGCAACCGACAAGGCAGTCAAGGCGCTCTCCGACTACATGCTCGATGAGGCCTTCAGCCTGTCGCTGTTGCAGACACCGGGCCAGACCATCCTCTCCGACACGCTAAAGGGCGTGAAGGCGACGCTCCGCTCGCAGATGCTCTACGGCGAAGCTTATCTGGCCGAGTGAGATGCTGACCTTCCTCCTCAAGAAACTCCCGTCGGTGGTGGTGGTGGCGATTGCGAGTTCTCTCATCGCCTTTATTCTGCCACGGATGGCGCCCGGCGATCCCGCCGTGGCACTGGCGGGATCGGATGCAAGCCCCGAACAGCTCGCCGCGGTGCGCGAACAGATCGGCCTCAACGGGCCGCTCCACGAGCAGTATTTCCATTGGATGTGGAACCTCCTGCATGGCGATCTCGGACGCTCATTTGCCATGCGCCGCCCGGTCTCGACGCTGATCATGAGCAGGCTGGAAAGCACGGTCGAGCTTGCGGCGCTGGCGCTGATGCTGATGATCATCATCGGCTTCACGCTCGGCATCCTGTCGGCAACGTTGCGCCATCAGTCCGCCAGGGCAGGGCTCGACATTCTCAACACCATCTGTCTGGCGACGCCGCCTTTCCTCACCGGTCTGCTGCTGATCCTGCTGCTCGGCATCGCCTTTCCGATCCTGCCCGTCAGCGGCGAGATCGGCCTGCTGCGCGACCCGTTGAAGGGGCTGCAATTCCTCATCCTGCCGGCCTTCGCACTCGCGTTGCCGCAGGCGGCGGTTGTCGCCAGGCTTTTGACCACAGCGATCAATTCGGTGCGCGGTGAAGACTTCATCGATCTTGCCAAGGCAAAGGGTGTGCCGCCGGGCCGGCTAATGCGCCGCCATCTTTTGCGCAACAGCCTCGGCCCGGCGATCGTCGCAATCGGGCTTCGGGCCGGCGAGCTCCTGGGCGGCGCGATCGTCATCGAGGCAATCTTTGCCCGGAACGGGCTTGGCCAGCTTGCGGTCTCCAGCGTCCAAAACCGTGACTATCTGGTGCTGCAGGCGCTGATCCTCGGGGCGGTTTTGGTTGCAGTGCTGATACAGCTTTTGTCCGAAATCACTATCGCGGCGCTCGATCCGCGCATCCGGCTGGAGAGTTGACCATGGCCGCACCGCAATCGAAATTGATCCATCGCCATTGGTTCAATCCGTCGATCGCCGGCTACATGCAGGCGTTCACCACGACGCGCGGCATTGTGGCGCTGACGGTGATCATTCTCATCTCGGCGCTTGCCTTTCTGGCTCCGTTTATCTTTCCTCTCGGCTACGACATCCAGTCCCGGGAATCGTTGCGGGCACCGTCGCTCGTGCATTTCTTCGGCACCGACGAACTCGGCCGCGATCTTTTTGTGCGCAGCATCTACGGGCTAAGGTCGGACCTGACGCTTGTTTATTGTGCGGTGCCTGTCAGCATGGTGGCAGGCACGCTGCTTGGGTTGATCGGGGCAGTTTCGCCAAGACTCGGCAATTTCGTGCAGCGTTGCCTCGATATCATCGTGGGCTTCCCGGGGCTCATCCTCGGCATCTGCGTCGTGCTGGTGCTCGGCGCCGGTTGGACGGCGCTGTTGGTGGCGATCGTCATTTCCGGTCTGCCAAGCTTCGGACGCCTTGCCCGCGCCACGCTGCTCGCCCAGCAACAGCGGGAATACGTCATCGCGGCTCGCACGCTGGGCGTCGGTAAATGGCAGATCATGGTCCGCCACATCTTGCCGAACGCCATCGACCCGATCATCGTACAAGGCGCCGTCTTTGTCGTTTCGGCGATCTTCATCGAGGCGGCGCTCAGCATCGTCGGGCTTGGATTGCAGCCGCCGGAACCGTCACTCGGAACGCTGCTCAACAACGGCATGCGTTATGTCAGCCGTGCGCCGACTTATGTGCTCGGTCCGACCGTCATCCTCATCCTCGTCGCGCTTGCCTTCAGCATGCTGGCCGACGCCTTGAACGATACGGTGAACCGCAAATGACCGACATTTCAGTCCAGTCCGTTGCGCCGCTGTTGAATGTCGAGGGCCTGTCCGCCTCCTTCGCCGGCCGGCATACGAATATCCGCATCACCGACAACGTCTCCTTCGAGGTGAAACCGCGACGGGTTCTCGGCATCGTCGGCGAATCCGGTTCCGGCAAGTCGGTCACCGTGCGTTCGGTCCTCGGCATGCTGCGCCATCCCGGCCGGATCGATACCGGCAAGGTAATGTTCAACGGCCGCGATCTCGTCGGTCTGCCGGAAACCGAGATGCGCAAGATCCGCGGCAAGGATATCGCCATGGTCTTCCAGGACCCGCAGGCGGCCCTGAACCCGGTGATGACCGTCGGTAAACAGATCGCCGAGGCGCTTGTCGTTCATGGCGCAGGCCGGGCAGCGGCGCGCGAACGGGCCTTCGAACTGCTGCGGCAGGTCGGCATTCCGGATGTGGAGCGCAATTTCGACCAGTATCCGCACCAGTTTTCCGGCGGCATGCGCCAGCGTGTGGTGATCGCCATCGCGCTCGCCAACAAGCCTTCGCTGCTGATCGCCGACGAACCGACCACGGCGCTCGATGTGACGATCCAAGCGCAGATCCTGCGGCTTCTCTGCGACCTGAAAGACGAGCTCGGCCTGTCGATCATCATGATCACCCACGACATGGGCGTGGTGGCAGAACTCTGCGACGATCTCGTCGTTATGTATGGTGGCCGAGTGGTGGAGCGCGGTACGGTAACCGATGTCTTCTCCGCGCCGCGCCATCCCTACACCGCGGCGCTGCTGCATTCCGTGCCGCGCATCGACAGCGATACCGGCAGCCAGTTGCGCGCCATCCCCGGTTCGCCGCCGGCGCCAGCGCGGCTGCCATCCGGCTGCGCCTTCCATCCGCGCTGCCGCTTCGCGGTCGAGCGATGCCGCGCGGACGTGCCGAAGCTGGAGGTGCTAGTGCCCGGTCATTCCGCCGCCTGCTGGGTGAGCGCGGCCACTGGCATGCCTGTCGTGCCGGAAGAAGACGATCTTGTGCGCAAGGCCCGGCGGACTCTTTCGGTCGAGCCTGTCCTGCGGATCGAGAACCTCAGGACGGACGTCAACCGCGGTTCGGGGTCGTTCTTTTCCAAGGCCAAGCCGATCTTTGCGGTGGACGGCGTATCGCTCGAAATCCGGCCCGGAGAAACGCTCGGTCTTGTCGGTGAATCCGGCTGCGGCAAGTCCACGCTGTCGCGCACCATCGTCGGCATCAATCCGGTCGCCGAGGGCCGGATCACGGTCGCCGGCCGCGATGTCAGTGCGATGGATCAGGAGGATCGCGACACGATCACCAGAACCATCCAATATGTCTTCCAGGACCCATTCGCCTCGCTCAATCCGCGCCGCAGCATCGCCCAGTCGCTCGGTGAAGCGCTGGGCGTCGCCGGCATCCGCGGCGAGAAGGCGCGGCAGCGCTCGGTGGAATTGCTGCTGCGGGTCGGGCTGAACGAGGATTTCCTCGAACGTTACCCTTACGAGCTTTCCGGCGGCCAGCGCCAGCGCGTCGGCATTGCACGAGCGCTCGCCACCGAGCCGAAGCTTCTGATCTGCGACGAGCCGGTCTCGGCGCTCGACGTCTCGATCCAGGCGCAGATCATCAACCTCCTGGAGGAACTGCGCGACGAACTCGGGCTCGGTTACCTGTTCATCGCCCACGACCTTTCGGTGGTGCGCCACATCAGCGATAATGTCGCGGTGATGTATCTTGGCAAGATCGTCGAGCTTGGCACGGCCGAACAGGTCTACGGCTCTCCGCAGCATCCCTATACGGCGGCGCTGATTTCCTCGACGCCGGAACCGGTGCTCGACGCGCCGCAGGAGAAGATCGTACTTGCCGGCGATATGCCGAGCCCCGCCAATCCGCCGAGCGGCTGCCGTTTCCGCACCCGCTGTCCGATTGGGCCGGAGTATTTTCCGGAGCGGGAAATCTGTTCCACCAGTTCGCCAAGCCTCCAGGAAACTGGTACCGGACAGAAGGCTGCCTGTCATTTTGTGGGCACGCCTTTGCAGATCCGGACGGGGAGATGAGGTCGAGCATGGAGAAGAAAGAGACGCGCAGAAGTCCAAAGGGAGACAGCAGGCGGCGGGCGATCCTGGATTCGGCGCTGCGGCTTTTCTCCGAACGCGGCTTCAACTCCGCCAGCATTGCCGATATTGCCGCCGACGTCGGCATGACGCAGGCCGGCATGCTGCATCATTTTCCGTCGAAGGCCGCATTGCTTCTGGCAGTGCTGCAGGAGCGCGAGGAGCGAAACCAGAAGGCCAAATCGGAGAGTTTAGAGCGTGGTTTCGACTATTTAAGCACATTTCTACGCACGCTTCATACCAACGAACGAACACCAATTCTTGTACAGCTTTTTGCGATTCTTTCCGCCGAAAGCATCGTTCAGGATCATCCGGCCCACGACTGGTTTGTCGAGCGGTATCGAGAGGTGGCGGCCTCCATGACCAGTGAGCTAGCGGCGGTTTTCGATCAGAGTAAGCTTCCAGCCGGAATGACCCTCGAAACACTCGCCCGCTGGATTATCGCGGTAGCCGATGGCGTGCGGCTCCAGTGGCTTCTGGATCCGACGGCTGTCAGCCGCGAGACGTCAATGATCCAGTTCTTCACCATCCTCCGCCCCTATATGCGAGACCCGGATATGCACATTTCGCTCGACGAACCGAGCCGAGAAAAACGCCGATGACCGACGCGGTTCCCGCTGGAAATGCCCGCTGCTGCTCCACTTCGCGCGAGCGGGAAGGGGAGGCCATGCCGGCCGAGGCAAACCCGCAGACTTCCGGCGCACGCCCGATTCACCGGGAAGCGTCGCTGCCCGGCGGTACTTTCCTGATGGGCGATCATTTCGGTGAAGGTTATGCGCCGGATGGCGAGGCGCCCGTTCACGAGGTGTCGCTCGGCCCGTTCGCCATGGACACGACATGCGTGACGGTCGCGCAGTTTTCGGCCTTCGCAAAGGCGAGGGGATATCGGAAGGAGGCGGAGCGCTACGGCGATTCGAGCGTTTTCCGCCTCGCCGTCGCAGCCGACCGACCTGATATTCTCGGATATCACGACACGCCCTGGTGGCTCACCGTGTGGGGTGCGGACTGGCGCCATCCGTTCGGGCCGCTGTCCGGTATCGAGGGCCTGATGGATCACCCGGTCGTGCATGTCAGCCATGCCGATGCGCTTGCCTATTGCGAATGGGCCGGGCGCCGTCTGCCGACCGAAGCGGAGTGGGAATATGCCGCTAGAGGCGGTCTCGCGGGCAAACGGTTCCCCTGGGGCGGCGGCTCCTATCTCTGTCACGCCTCCTACTGCCACCGTTACCGGGTGGCGGCGCGCAGTTCCAGTACGCCGGGCTCCTCAAACTGCAATCTCGGCTTTCGAACCGTTTCCCGCCGATTTTCATAGCGCATAAGGACAGGACGTACCGATTTGAAAGCGATCATGATCATGTTCGACACCCTCAATCGCCGGTTTCTGCCTGCCTATGGTGCCGACTGGAATCACCTTCCCAATTTCCGCCGCCTGCAGGAGCGCACTGTCACCTTCGACAATTGTTATGGCGGCAGCATGCCCTGCATGCCGGCCCGCCGCGAACTCCATACCGGCCGATACAATTTCCTGCACCGCTCCTGGGGGCCGCTGGAGCCCTTCGACGATTCGATGCCGGAAATGCTGCGAACCAGCGGGGTCTATACCCATCTCGTCACCGATCATCAGCATTATTGGGAGGATGGCGGCGCCACCTATCACAATCGCTACAGCAGCTACGAATTCTGCCGCGGCCAGGAAGGCGATCGTTGGAAAGGCCATGTCGGCGAGCCGCTGATCCCTGCGACCGCAAGCTGGCGGTCCGGCAGTCTCTGGCGGCAGGACTGGGTAAACCGCCAGTACATGACCGACATCGCCGATCATCCGCAGACGAAGACCTTCGATGCGGGCGTCGAGTTCATCAAGGCTAATCACGCCGAGGATCGCTGGTTCCTGCAGGTTGAATGTTTCGATCCGCACGAACCCTTCTTCAGCTACGACCGCCACAAGGAACGGTATCCGCACGACTACGACGGCCCGCATTTCGACTGGCCGGACTACCGGGCCGTGACCGAAAAGCCGGGGGAAGTCGAACATGCGCGGATGGAATATGCAGCGCTGCTCAGCATGTGCGACGACAGCCTCGGCCGCGTGCTGGATGCGATGGACGAATATGGACTGTGGGACGATACGATGCTGATCGTCTGCACCGACCACGGACTGCTGCTCGGCGAGCGCGGGTGGTGGGGCAAGAACGTGCAGCCCTGGTATGAGGAAAACATCCACACGCCGCTGTTCGTCTGGGATCCGCGCCTGCATGTTAAGGACGAGCGGCGTTCGAGCCTGGTCCAGACGATCGATTTCGGTCCGACGCTTCTCGATTTCTTCGGGGTAACCCCGACGGAGGATATGCAGGGTAGGCCTCTGTCCGGCGTCATTTCTACCGACGAGCAGGTCCGTGAAGCCGGCCTGTTCGGCAGTCATGGCGGGCATGTCTGCATTACCGACGGGCGTTACGTCTATATGCGGGCCTGCGTGACCCCCGAAAACCAGCCGCTCGAGCAATATACGCTGATGCCGACCCATATGGACCACCGCTTCGCACCGGGCGAACTCAAGGATATCTCGCTTGCCGGACCGTTTCCCTTCACCAAGCAGGTGCAGGTCATGCGGCTTCCGGCCAAGGCGCTTGGCAATCCGTATATATTTGGAACGCTGCTCTTCGATCTCCAAACCGATCCCGAACAACAGAAACCTCTTCGCGATGAAGAGGTCGAAACGCGCATGGCGAACCTCCTCGTCGCAGCCATGCGCGCCAATCACACGCCGGCCTCGCAGTTCGAACGACTTGGCCTGCCCCTGGTGGGCGCCGTCGGTCCCGAGCATCTGCTGATCGACCGGCAATGGGCGCAGGTCAAGAATGGCGAGCGGCTGTCACAGCGCAACGATGACAGTTCAAGCTACCACCGTTGCGTCAGATTAACGCTAAACGAGGTTGTTAAGGACGCCCGGCTCTCGGCGGCGTTCAGGACGATTTTCGGATTGGATTTGTCATCTACAGTGCTCGATCGTTTCGGCCATCTGACCCCATGGCAGCTTTCGTTCTTGATGCCGAACGTCACTTCAGACATGCTCCGTGTTTTTGATGCCATCCCTGCCGAATGGTCGAGCGCTGGAGCTTTGCCATGATTGTTCCTGTTTGAGTCTTTGTGTCGCTTGGCGGCTAATCGTGAGAATGCGCCCGTTCGAGTGGTTCTTGGCATTTAATTTGAGATGTGCCGCCCGGGTTCCGCAGTGACCAATCCGTGGCCCGGTCGCATGATCGCGCCGATGCGCTGGGCAGGCACGGGATGCCAGCCTCGACACCATTTTTGATGGCAGGCTGGTGTCGGTCCACCCTTACCCAACTCCGGGACTTGAGGATTGAATGTTCCAAAACGGATTAATCATCGCCGCTGATTGGCGCTGATTTCCAAACCGACAATGTATGCCGCCGTTAGAATCGGACCGAGCGAGCCACCGTGGCCGGGATATCCTTTTCCGAATATACTTGCTGCAACATTCCCGCACGCAAAAAGTCCTTCAATCGCGGATCCGTCATCACGAACGACGCTACCGCGAGATTTCGTCTTCAACCCGCCCTTTGTGCCATTGTTTCCTGGTAGAACTTCAACTGCGTAGAGGGGAGCAACATCGAGCTTCCCCAGGCATGGATTTGGGGCGTGGCCAGAATCTCCATAATAAAGACCATGAACGTCCTCACCGCGTGCGAAATCTGGATCATGGCCCTCGCGAGCATACTGATTGAATCGTTCGACTGTTGCGGTTAGGCCTTCAACCGAAACGCCAAGCTTCTGAGCGAGTTCGGCCACCGAACCCGCACTGATCATCCATTCCGGTGCGGTTTGTTGCGGGGAAACGGACGCGACGGGATAACGCGACTTGAAGGCGTCATCGAAAATAAGCCAGGCAGGCCTGTTTGGGTAAGAAAACGAGCCGGGATCAAAAGCGTTGAACGCCATACCGAGGTCATTGTATGAGCTCGCTTCGTTCACGAAACGCTCGCCCTTCCGGTTGACCATAATGGAGCCTGGCAATGCCAGTTCACGCACCATGTTGCGTGTTAGTGGTTCTCCATCTAGGGCATCCCCCGGAATTCGATATGCAGCGGTCCACCATGCTTCAGTCATATTGGCCACTGCCGCGCCGGCCCGAAGACCAAACCGCAGGCCGTCTCCCTCATTACCAGGCGGTGTGGTCGGTGCACTTGAAAATCCAGGCAGGTAAGCCGAGACGAGGGACGAATTCCACTCGAACCCGCCTGTGGAGAGGACAACACCCAGCCGGGCAGATGTTGAACCCGAAACGGTTTCGACTCCTAGACAGCGCTCTCCGTCGAACGATAAACCCGCGGCGGCTTCATTAAGGTGAAATTGAACACCACGTTTGGCGCATGCCTGCGCAAGTCCGGCGACCAGGGCTGCTCCTTGCGTGCGCATTCGACGCTTCTGACGGTCTTCGATGATCTCTGATGGCAGACCTTTGCGGCTCTCGGACGATGTCACCGGCTGACGCAAGTGCGAAGACCGAAGCGTCTGAAATAGAGTCTCGTCCATTGCTGGCGCGAAAGGTAGCGGTTCGACCGATCGGCCGGAACGTGCGCCGGGCCAGCCGGGATGGTAGTCCGGGCGATCTACACTGAAGAAGCGCAGCTCCGAGTGTTTCTCCAGAAACAACAACATTTCAGGCCCGGTTTTTAGAAAATCGACCAGAAGGCTCTTGTCGATCTCGCCAAGGGTCAGTCGCGTCAGATAGGTGATACCGTCTGTCTCCAGGTCCTCAAAACCGGACTTTTGCATCACGTGGTTTTTTGGAATCCAGATGCCACCACCGGAAATCGCGGTGGTGCCACCGATTAGATGGGACTTTTCGAAAACACCGACTGACAGGCCCTGAATTGCAGCTGAAAGCGCCGTGAGTAGACCTGCACCACCGCTACCAAGGACGACAACATCATATTCCGACGGTTGCATATGACTATCCCTGCGATCTGCTTACTCGCCGATCATGGTTGTTGACCAGATTGCGGTGCGTTTCTGTGGTGAGCAGAATGATATTCGTGCGAACATGCGCTTCGATCTCGGCGGGAGATTTTTTGGCGATATAGGCCGCAATGATCCACTCGTGCCCTTGAAGCGTCGATTTCCCGCTATCCTTTCCAAGAGTATGCAAGATGGTCGCTTCCGTCCGAGGCTGGATGAAGCGATTGATCATCGCAATTCGCGATCTCAATTGCGCGATCTGCTCGACGATTGTTTCGTTCGGGCACCTCCGATTTATCACGGAGTGGAAGTCCAGGTTGCCCTGAGTCCATCCCGAAAGGTCGAAGGAAGCCAGCGCCTGTTCCATGCCCTCGTTGATTTTCTGAAGCTGCTTGATATCGCTGGCAGTAATCCTCGGCGCGGCGGCGCCGGTTACGTAGCCCTCAAGCAATGCCAGAAGTTCCATCTGCTCAGCCCAGAGATCCGGATCGGCTCCAGCCACGATTGCGCCAGAGTTTTTGCTGAATATGATCAGGCCTTCTGCTTCCAACCGACGGATCGCCTCGCGCACCGGTACAGGGCTGATCGATAGCTCCTTCGCGAGTGTGTCAATTACAAGCCGCTGTTTGGGTGCATAGAGGCCGCGATCTATCCCAGCCTTGAGATAATCGTAAGCAAGTTGCTGTTTGCTTCTAGCTTCTGTGACGGGTGCCACCACCTTTGCCATGCGTCACTCTCCAACGGTGATCAAATTGAAAATCAGATTTGATTTCCTTTTCGACCTAATGACTTCGGGTGGTTTCGGCAAGTGCTAGTGCTTCCAGGCCAGTCGCTGCTCAAGGCTCATACTCAACCGCGACAGGACGAAGACAATCAGGATGAAGATCACCCCAACCGCCGTCAGATACTCGAACTGCTTGTAGGTGATCGATGCCTGGGCATTCGCCACATAGAGGATGTCTTTGACACCAATCACGCCCACGATCGCGGAATCCTTCAAGATGACGATGAATTGGTTCAGAAGGAGTGGAATTGCAGTCCGTAGCGCCTGCGGCCAGATAATGATCGAGTTTGTTTTCCAGGGTGACAGACCCATTGCGGCGGCCGCTTCCCATTGCCCGCCATCAATGGTGAGCAACACGGACCGATAGATTTCTGCAACGTAAGCGGTATTCAGAAGTGTCAAGGATATGATAGCGGCTGTGATCGGATCCATTTTCCAGCCTGTTGCTCCGGCGAGGGCAAAATAGACGAGCAGAACGTAAACATATGGCGATAGCGAGCGGAAGACCTGGATGTAGAGAAACCCCATCGCTCGGATGGCAGCAGATTTGCTCCTGAGAAGGGATATCACTAGCCCTCCGAAGACCATTGAGAGTGCGAGCGAGACGATTGCGATCAGGAATGTGTAACGAAGCCCGTAGAGCATGTCGGGCAGGTGGTTGAGGACAACGTACCAGCTATTCATGAACTTCAAGCCTCTTTGCCGTCATTGAGACGGTCTTCGACGACTTTGACCAGCAAAGATAAAACCAGCATCGTCGCGATGAGTAGGACGGCGACCGAGATATAGGCTTCGAACGGCCTATATTGGTTGAGACTGATGTCCTGGGCCGTGAAGACGAGTTCCGGGACAGCGACCACTGCCGCGTAAGTCGCCGCTTTGAAGCAGATCACGAAGACGTTCAACAGGGGCGGGATCACGACCCGAATGACCTGTGGAAAAAGGATAGTGCGATTGATCCGGAGGTCGGAAAGACCGAGTGCCTTGCCGGCTTCAATCTGACCGACGTCAATCGAATTATAACCGGTCCTGAAAATCTCGGAAGCAAATGCCGAGCTCATGATGGCGATGGCGATGATGATCGCCTGCGGCCCGGTCAAGGCCAGGCCGAACTTTGTTGCAAGTCCAAAGTAGATCCACAAAAGCAACAGATACATCGGCAGGCCCCGAACGATCTGCACGTACGTATAAGACACTGCGCGGGCGATTTTCGAGCGGGAGGCCGAGCCAAGATAGGAGATAAACCCGATAACACAGCCGAGCGCGAATCCCGCGAATGCGAAATAGAGATCATACCCTAATCCCCATAGGAACCGGGGCCATTGCGTCAGGATGATCGAGAAATCGAGGTTCATGACGTTCCCTTTTCTTTACTCGGCTTCTTCTCCGGTACTGACTCAATCGATAAACCCGAGCGCCAGCTTCGTCAACATCATATATGATTTCATATTGCAAGACAGATAGATTCAAGTCATAGATGTCAAAAAGCGGTCCCAAGCGGTCGCGAAAAAGCAAATAATGGAAAGTCAGACATGCGGTTTTCAGGAAAAACGGTCCTCGTAACGGGGGTCGCAAGTGGGCTCGGGCGCGCCGTTGCGCAGGCACTGGCGAATGAAGGTGCGAGGCTTGTTCTCGTTGATCGCGCAAAAGATCAGCTGGAAAACTTGGTGCTGCTTCTACGCGGAGAGGGAGCGGACGTCGTCGAACTCGTTGGCGATGTTTCACAGGAGGAAACCTCACAGCAAGCAGTCGAACTGGCCCGGTCACGCTTCTCATCCCTGGACATCTTGATCAACAATGCCGGTATCAACCCTACAGGCACAATTTCGCAGACCGATCCCGCGATGTGGCAGCAGGCTTTGGACGTGAACCTAAAGTCGGCTTATCTCTTCTGCAGGCAAGCGATCCCGCACATGGTGGAGGCGGGCAAGGGTGTGATCGTCAACACGGCCTCTATCGCGGGTCAGCGGGCCTCGACAGCCGAGGCGGTATACGGCGTCTCGAAGGCCGGGTTGATCATGCTGACGCGTACCATCGCCCGGGACTACGGAGCAAAAGGGATTCGCGCAAATGCGATCTGCCCCGGCGTCCTTGAAAGTGTCATGGCAGACAGATTGACCCGAATGTCGGCCGAACAGGTCGCAGCTCGTGACCAGCGCTTTGCGCCGACGGTCCCTCTCGGTCGCCTTGGGACATACGAAGAAATCGCCAAAGCCACGCTATTCTTGGCGAGTGATGATGCCAGCTACGTGAATGGTGCGCAGCTGACAGTCGATGGCGGTCTTACCGCTTAGCAAAAGCTGTACCCCACGGATCGTGGGTTCCAGGCCGAAAATTTCATCGTGGAAACAACAAGGGGAATGCTCATGGATACGAAGCAAGATAATGGAATGCAGGCAAAGCGCCGTTCACTACTGACAGCAGGTTTGTTCGTGGGCGGCGCAGCTGCTGTTGCACTCGGTGCAACGACACCGGCCGCCGCGCAGGATGCCGCGAAGGAATCCGTCCTGGACAAAGCGATCCGCACCAAAAAAATCGTGGTCGCGGCGAGCCTCAAATATCCGCCAAACCTGTACATCAACGACAAGGGTGAGCCGGACGGCTACGAGATCGCTCTCATCCGTCGAATGATGAAAGATGTCTCGCCTGATATCCAGGTAGAATTCGCAGACATGGATTTCGGTCAGATGTTTGCAGCCGTCGAATCCGGCCGTGCCGATATCATGACAACGGGAACGATCTTGCCATCACGTTCGCTACGTGGCTGGTTTGCCGGCTGTGCCGTGACGTTTCAACCGGTCTACGTCGTTGGACGCGACGCGTCAGACTTGACTTTCGAACAGATGAACTCGCCGGAGTTCAAGTTCGCCGCTCTTCAGGGAAGCTCGCAGGAAGCGAAGATCCGGGCGCTCTACCCGAAGGCAAACGTCTCGGTATTCCCTGACCAGACGGGCGCCATCGGTCAGGTCATGTCAGGACGTGCGAACGCAACCTTGCAGTCGCTGTTCACGATCGTGAACACCAAGAAACAGGGTGTCGCGCTTCAGATAATCGGCAAGGAACCGGCTTATGTCGATCACAACACCTTCTTCATGCCGACGGGAGACATGAAGATGTACATGTTCGTGACCAACTGGTTGCTTTTCAATGCAGCAGGCGGAATCCTCAACTCCGTATTCCGCGAGTATGTCGGCAAAGATGCGATCGCCGCAGGCCTTCCTTACCTTGCGGTTGGTCCGGGCGGCAGCCCTCTCAAAGTGGACGCGTGAGATTCGTGTCGGGGCGGCCGAGTGGCTGCCCCGCTTCTTCGAGGGAGCGGAACATGGAAAATTCAGAAGAAAGAAAAACAGTCATCTCACTGCGGAATGCGAGCAAGTGGTTCCCCAGTCGCGACCTTCCCAATGTGAGGGGGCTGAATTCGGTATCGCTTGACGTTCTTGAAGGCGATGTCGTCGTCTTGCTCGGACCAAGTGGCTCAGGCAAAAGCACACTTTTGAGGTGTTTGAACCTGCTCAATATTCCCGACGAGGGACAACTACGGGTCGGCTCTGTAGAATGGGATGCCAAAGCCTATTTTTCGGCACGCTCACGAGAGCGCCGTTACAGCCGTGATTTTCAGCGGCTTCGTCGCGAGACGGGCATGGTCTTTCAGCACTTCAATCTCTTCCCGCACATGACCGTTTTAGAGAACGTGATGTGTGGGTTGGTCCACAGCAAGGGCATGTCGAAAGACGAAGCGCGTGAAATTGCGCGCGAGGAGATCGTAAAAGTCGGTCTGGCCGACAGAGAAGGACATTACCCCGGGCAACTGTCGGGCGGTCAAAAGCAGCGGGTTGCCATTGCCCGCGCCATCGCCACCAAACCGCTGGCGATGTTGTTCGACGAACCCACGTCAGCCCTTGATCCCGAGCTGCGAGGAAGCGTTTTGGCGGTGATGCAAGATCTCGCCAAGGAAGGTATGACCATGGTCGTGGTCACGCACGAGATGGGTTTTGCGCGGGCAGTCGGCAACCACATCGTGTTCCTCGAAAGCGGTGAAATCATCGAGGAGGGGCTTTCGAACGATTTCCTCGACAACCCAAAGACCGAACGTGCTCAACGGTTCCTATCTGAGATCGCTTGAAGTCTTAGGGCGCGCACGGTCACTCTGTCGATAGAATTCGGAGCCTTCGATCCCGGAACGACATAAGAAAAGGGACGCCGGCGAACCCGGCGTCCCTTTCTTTTCTCGCGCTCCAGGCTCTTACTGAAAAATGACCTGGATCGTCGTGTATTCCACCAGGCCCTCTTCAGCAAATTCTACGCCCAGACCGGAACCCTTCACGCCACCGAACGGCACGTTCGGCTGGATAGCTCCGTGCTTGTTGATCCATACGGATCCACATTCCAGCTGGCTTGCCACTTTCTTTGCTTTCGCAAGGTCTCTGCCCCAGACGGAACCACCAAGACCGTTCGGGTTGTCATTCGCGCGCCTGATGACTTCGTCGAGATCAGAATACTTGATGATCGGGAGAGCCGGCCCAAACTGTTCCTCGTCCACTAGACGATCGCCGTTATTAAGGTCCGCGACCAGCGTCACGGGATAGAAATTCCCAGGAGCGTTGTCGTCAGAATCCCCTCCAATGAGAATGCGCCCGCCACGCCGCTTCGCATCTTCCACCAGATCTTTGACCTTCTGGTACTGCATGCGGTTCTGGACCGGACCCAGGACACTATCTTCCGAAAGTCCATCACCGACTTTGACTGTCGCTGCAAAGCTTGTCAGCTCACGGCAAACGTCTTCGTAGATGTCCTCGTGAACATAAAGTCTCTTCAATGCCGCACAGGTTTGCCCGCCATTGATGAAAGCGCCCCAGAACAGTCCCTCGGCAATCTGGCGGGGATCGCAATCGGGCAGGACAATGCCGGCATCATTACCACCGAGTTCAAGAGTCAGGCGTTTCAATGTCGCCGCAGCGCCTGCCATGATTTTTTTGCCGGTCTCGGTCGAGCCCGTGAAAACGATCTTGGCAATACCAGGGTGGGAGGACATTGCGGCCCCGATGTCGTTTTCACCCGTCACACAATTCAACACACCTGCCGGCAGAACTGTGTTGAGCAGTTCGATCATCCGGATGGTGGACAGCGGGGTGAGCGGGGAGGGCTTGATCACAACAGTGTTCCCGGTTCGTATGGCCGGTACAATGTGCCAGATCGCAATCATCAACGGCCAGTTCCAGGGCGTAATTGATCCTACAACGCCCACCGGTTTGCGGTGCAGTTCCACCCGGCCCTGATTGTCATCCTGCAAAACCTTGACCGGCAGCTCCAGACCGGCAGTGTATCGCGCCCAAGCTTCGACCCCTCCGAGCTCATACCGGGAGCCCATCCCATTCAGGGGTTTTCCCTGTTCCAAGGTGAGAAGCTGGGCCAGCTCCTCCGCATGATCGCGCAAGGTGTCAGCGATTGCGACACAGGCCTTCTGGCGCGTCGCGTCGTCAGCTTTGCTCCACTTTTCGTAAGCTGTTTGCGCCGCGGAAACCGCCTGGTCCAACTGGGCCACGGTTGCCTTTGGCGCTGCCCCCACGACTTGACCATCTGAGGGATTTAGCACGTCGAATGTTCCTTCAGTTGCGATCGACTGGCCGTCGATGACAAGCCTGTATTGCTGGTTCACCATGGGAAAACTCCTCCTATTTCCGTCGCTGAAGTACTAAACATGTTAAGTAAATTAGCGAAAGAACGCAAGGGCGCAAACTCGACTAACGCGTCGTCGCCTTGTCCGTGACCTCGTTAAGCAGTGCAATCAGGGCTTCGATCTTGTCGTGGCCAATGCGAAGCTCAAGCTCTTCATAAATTTTAAGACTTTCGGGCCGCACTTCTTCGAGGAGCTCAGCACCTGCGTCATCAATCCGGACAAGCAGACGTCGGCCATCCGCAGCATCCTTCGTCGTCCTGATCAGCTTACGGTCCTCAAGCGCCTTGATCATCCTTGTCAGGCTGGGGGCAAGGAGAGCTGCACCTTGCGCCAATTCGGTGGCATCGATCTGCCCGCGTTCACTCAAGAGCCGCAGCACACGCCATTGCTGCTCCGTCACATTGTGCTGCGCAAGCATCGGTCGAAAATGGCCCATCACTGCTTCTCGCGCCTTCAACAGTGCGATTGGGAGTGCCTGGCGGGTGCTACGCAGAAGGCGAGGGTGATTTTTATCCTGATCCATATGAGGTGAATAAGTGAGAATTTACCGGCCCGTCAATATTCGATCAGGCCGAGATCACCCGACAGTGGGTTGACAAACACTCAATAATTGTTAACGTGTTAAGTATCGGAGGAGCGATAAATGCCACATTTCGTCATTGAAGGATCCGCGAACCTGAAACCGCGCGTCGATTTCAAATCGCTGTGTGAGGTCGTTCATAAAGCGATCCTCGACAGTGGGCTGTTCGAACGTGGCGCGGTTCGCGTCCGAGTTCTGCTTAGCGATGACTATGCGATCGCTGACCTCGACGAGCGCAATTCTTTCATCGACATGAGCTTTCGCATTGGCGCGGGCAGATCTTCAGAAGAAAAGAAGCGTGTTGGCAACGCGATCATGGCAGTCGTCAAGGCCGAGCTGCTGGACCTTTTCAGCGAGCCACATTTTGCCCTCTCCCTTGAGGTGCGCGAGATAGATCCAGCCCTAAGCTGGAAAGACAATGCAATGCATGCGCGCCTTCGGGCGGGGACTTAGAAAACACCATTGAACATTGGCTGAGCGAATGCTGCTGCATTCGAGATGGAGATCTCATGACGAATTTTGAAGACAACAAGAAAAAGGCCGATGCCTATCTTGCCCGGTTTCGCGCCGGCGGCGTCCTCAACCACATTGCCGGAGAGGCTGTCCCTGCTTTAGATGGTGCCACGTTCGAAACAATCTCGCCCGTCGACTTGCAGCCTCTGGCGCAGGTCGCCCATGGCAAAGCGGCAGACATCGATCGTGCCGCCAAAGCCGCATCCGAGGCATTTCCCGCCTGGGCGGCAATGCCTGGTGACGCTCGCAAGGCGCTCCTGCACAAGATCGCTGACGCGATCGTTGCCCGCGCCGAGGAGATCGCCTTCGTTGAGTGCATGGACACCGGACAGTCCCTGAAATTCATGGCGAAGGCGGCACTACGTGGCGCAGAGAACTTTCGTTTCTTCGCAGACCGAGCACCAGAAGCAAGAGACGGCAGATCGATCCGTATTCCAGGCCAGGTAAACGTAACAACGCGGAACCCCATAGGCCCGGTCGGTGTGATCACGCCTTGGAACACGCCTTTCATGCTATCCACCTGGAAGATTGCACCGGCCTTGGCGGCCGGTTGCACGATCGTCCATAAGCCGGCGGAATTCTCGCCGCTGACAGCACGCCTGCTGGTCGAGATTGCCGAAAGCGCCGGCCTTCCCAAAGGTGTTTGGAACCTCGTCAATGGTTTGGGAGAGGACGCCGGTAAAGCGCTGACAGAACATCCATTGATCAAGGCGATCGGTTTTGTTGGCGAAAGCCGGACGGGCTCAATGATCATGAAGCAGGGTGCCGACACGCTCAAGCGCGTCCACTTCGAACTCGGTGGCAAAAACCCGGTCATTGTTTTCGCTGACGCTGATCTGGAGCGAGCGGCGGATGCTGCCGTATTCATGATCTATTCGCTCAACGGCGAACGCTGCACGTCCTCATCCCGATTGCTGGTCGAGGACAGCATCTACGGCAAGTTCACTGAAATGGTTGCCGAGAGGGCCAAACGTATCAAGGTCGGTCACCCGCTCGATCCGCAGACGGTCGTCGGACCTCTGATTCACCCTGTCCATGAACGCAAAGTGTTGGAATACGTCGAGATCGGCAAAGCCGAAGGCGCAACTGTCGCCGCCGGTGGCTATAAGGTCGATGGACCGGGAGGCGGATGCTATGTCGCTCCTACGCTCTTTACCAGTGCCGATAATGGAATGCGGATCGCCCAGGAAGAGATCTTTGGTCCGGTTCTGACCGCAATCCCGTTCAAGGACGAAGCGGATGCTTTGAAGATTGCCAACGATGTCCAGTACGGTTTGACCGGTTATCTTTGGACTTCCGATGTCACGCGCGCTTTCAGGCTGACCGACCAGCTCGAGGCTGGCATGATCTGGGTCAATTCAGAGAATGTCCGCCACCTGCCGACCCCGTTCGGCGGCGTCAAGAATTCCGGTATCGGCCGCGACGGTGGAGACTGGTCGTTCGATTTCTACATGGAAACCAAGAACATCGCTTTCGCCACGACTGCCCATGCCATCCAGAAATTGGGCGGCTGACGGGATTTCGCGACACTCTGGCCGCGTCAACAAAAGACGCGGCCGCTTCGTAACAACAAAGCGCCGAACACGGGCTGTTTCGGCCCCGAGGAGGAAACCATGCCGCTCCCGCAATTCAATCTCTATCCAGCGTTCAACACAGTTCGGCTTAGCCATGTCGAATTCCTTGTTAAGGATCTCGCTGCCAGCCGTGCCTTCTATGTGGACATGCTCGGCCTTCAGGTCACAGACGAAGATTCTGATACTGTCTACCTGCGTGCCATGGAAGAACGCGGCCATCACTGCATGGTGCTCAAGAAGAGCGATACTTCGGCAATCAGTTACCTCGCCTTGAAGGTCTATTCCGAGGAAGATCTCGACAAAGCCAAGGCCTATTTCGATACAGAAGGCCATAAGACGGCATGGGTGGAGCGCCCTTTCCAGGGACGCACCCTGCGCACCCATGACAACTTCGGCATCCCGCTTGAATTTTACTTCAAAATGGATCGCCTGACGCCCATCCATCAAAAGTACGCGCTTTATCACGGGGTCAAACCACTCCGGATCGACCACTTCAACTGCTTCACGCCAGACGTTGACGCATCCGTTGCCTTTTACAACGACATCGGTTTCCGTGTTACCGAATACACCGAGGATGCGGAAAGCAAAAAACTATTTGCCGCCTGGTTGCATCGCAAGGGTGGCGTCCACGACATGGCGTTCACAAATGGTGTCGGCCCGCGACTGCATCACACAGCATTCTGGGTTCCAACACCTTTGAACATCATCGATCTCCTCGATCTTATGTCAACCACTGGATACCTCGCAAACATCGAACGGGGTCCAGGCCGTCACGGCATCTCTAATGCATTTTTCCTCTACATCCTTGATCCGGACGGCCACCGCATCGAGATTTACTGCTCGGACTACCAGACTGTCGATCCCGATCTCGAGCCGATCAAATGGGACCTGAAGGATCCACAGCGTCAGACATTGTGGGGGGCACCTGCGCCGAGGTCTTGGTTCGAACACGGCAGTTTGTTCACCGACCTTCCAACCCAGGAGCCGCTTCTAAAGGCTCAACCGATCATCGCGCCCTGATCTCGTTGCGAACACAGACGGCGAGGGACATTGGCAAGTCCCTGTGTCCCTTTTCTCTTAGCCCACACGGAGTGACCAAGCGATGCACCCGAAAGACCCAACGTTATTCCGCCAGGCCGCTTACATTGGTGGCGACTGGATCGAAGCAAACGATACGGATGCCATTGCGGTCACAAACCCCGCAACTGGTGAGAAGATCGGCTCCGTTCCCAAGCTGGGGGCGGCAGAAGCACGTGCGGCGATCGCGCATGCCGAAGAAACGCAGAAGGAATGGGCAGCGCGAACCGCGAAGGAGCGTAGCGTAATCCTGCGCAAGTGGTTTGAGTTGATAATGTCCAACCAGGATGACTTGGCGCACATTCTCACACTCGAACAGGGAAAGCCGCTCCTCGAAGCAAAGGGTGAGATCGCCTATGGGGCAAGTTTCATCGAGTGGTTCGCCGAAGAAGCCAGACGCATCAACGGCGACATTATATCCGGCCATCAGCGAGACAAACGCATTCTGGTGATGAAGCAGCCGATTGGCGTCGTCGCGGCCATCACGCCGTGGAATTTTCCGAACGCGATGATTACACGAAAAGCTGGCCCGGCGCTCGCAGCCGGATGTGCAATGGTATTGAAACCCGCTGCTCAGACGCCATTTTCCGCGATCGCTTTGGCGGTACTGGGGGAGCGGGCAGGATTGCCGGCAGGATTGTTCAACGTGATCACCGGTTCATCTCGCGAAATCGGCGCCGAGATGACCTCAAATCCCATCGTACGTAAACTCACATTCACTGGGTCGACGGAAGTTGGTGCCGAACTTTACCGTCAGTCTGCTCCCACGATCAAAAAACTTGGTCTGGAGCTGGGCGGCAATGCGCCCTTCATCGTGTTCGATGATGCAGATCTCGACGCAGCCGTCGAAGGCGCCTTGATCGCGAAGTTCAGGAACAATGGTCAGACTTGCGTTTGCGCCAATCGCCTGTACGTCCAGGATACGGTCTATGACGCGTTCGCTGAAAAGCTGGCCAAAGCCGTTAGTAAGCTTCGGACCGGAAACGGGTTCGAGGAGGGTGTTGCGCTCGGACCCTTGATCGATGAAGCGGCTCTCAAGAAAGTCGAAGAGCACGTTCAGGATGCCGTATCGAAGGGCGCAATCGTCATTCAAGGCGGAAAAGCGCATGAACTTGGCGGCACCTTCTACGAAGCGACTGTTCTCACAGGCGTCACGCAAGATATGGCCGTGGCATCCGAAGAAACCTTCGGGCCTATCGCGCCGCTCTTTCGCTTCGAGAACGAGACTGATGTGGTTGAAAAGGCGAACGACACGGAATTCGGTCTCGCTTCCTATTTCTACGCGAAGGATCTGTCGCGGGTGTTTCGAGTTGCCGAGGCCCTCGAATATGGAATGGTTGGCGTGAATACCGGCCTGATATCCACTGCTGAAGCACCGTTCGGCGGCGTAAAGTCGTCCGGGCTAGGCCGTGAAGGCTCCAAATACGGCATCGATGACTACCTCGAGCTCAAATACGTATGCCTTGGTGGCATCACAACAAAAGAACAATAAAGGAAAGTCCGTATGCATCCCCGTTTTGCATCTTTTTCCAATTCCGGTCGCCAGGGTTACGGCCTAATCCGCGAAGATGGCGTGGTGGACCTGTCCGTCAGGATCCGCCCGCGTTTTCCGACCCTGCGCGAAGTTATCGCCGCAGGTGCTTTGGACATGCTGGCCGAGAAAGGTCAATCGGCCCCCGTCGACTATCCCCTGGCTGCGGTTACATTGGGCATTCCAATCCCGTCGCCGGAAAAGATCATCTGCGTCGGCGTCAATTTTCCGGACCGTAACGAGGAATACAAAGATGGGCAGACAGCGCCCACCAATCCGTCGCTGTTTATCCGCTTCCCGCGATCCTTCACGGGTCACGATCAGCCGCTGATCCGGCCACCGGAGAGCCCTCAACTCGATTATGAGGGGGAAATAGTTGTCGTCATCGGAAAAGAAGGCCGACGCATTCCAGAAAGCGAGGCTCTCTCACACATAGCGGCTCTGTCGCTCTGCAACGAAGGGACGCTGCGGGATTGGGTCCGGCACGCCAAGTTCAACGTTACCCAAGGCAAGAATTTCGAGGCCTCGGGCTCGATTGGGCCATGGATAGTTCCTTATACTGACGAAAGTCAGCTAGCGGACATCAAGCTGGAGACGCGGGTCAATGGCGAGGTCCGCCAGAGTGATCGGACCAGTCGAATGATTTTCTCATTCCGGAAGATCATCAATTACGTCTCAACCTTTACGACACTCGTGCCAGGCGACGTGATCGTCTGCGGAACACCTACTGGCGCTGGAGCACGCTTCGATCCGCCAATTTGGTTGAAGCCGGGCGACATCGTTGAGGTCGAGGCCGACGGTATCGGTCTGTTGCGCAACACCATTGCCGACGAGATGATCTGAGATGCTGTCCACCGCAGACATAGAAACAGCTGTTGCCGCGCTGGACGAAGCCGAACGGACTCGCGTTCAGACCGGGCTTTTGTCACTTCAGCATCCGGACATGGTGATGGATGATGCCTATGCGATCCAGTCTGCGTGGGTGAAAAAGAAAGTTTCCGACGGACGTCAGGTGGTGGGCTGGAAAATTGGTATCACATCCAAGGCGATGCAATATGCCCTCAACATCAACATTCCAGACTCAGGGGTCTTGCTGGACGACATGGTCTTTGAGGACAGTTCGGTCGTTCCAAAAGACCGGTTTATTCAGCCGAGGATCGAAGCTGAAATCGCCTTCATCATGAAAGCGCCCCTAAAGGGGCCGAACGTGACCGTCGTCGATGTGCTCAATGCCACCGATTATGTCACTCCAGCCCTCGAAATTCTCGACACGCGGATTCTTCGGGTGGATCCCCAGACGAAGAAAAACCGTAACGTCCTCGATACGATCTCTGACAATGCTGCGAACGCCGGCATCGTAACGGGCGGCCGCGCTGTGCGCCCGGATCAACTGGATATGCGTTGGATGGGTGCCATAGTGTCTCGCAACGCGGAGGTCGAAGAGACTGGGCTTGGCGCGGGCGTCCTCAATCAACCTGCTCGTGGTGTTGCGTGGCTTGCCAATCGGCTGTCGCAATATGGAGACGGAATAGAAGCAGGGCAGGTCGTTCTTGCCGGGTCGTTCATTCGACCGATTGAGGCACGTCATGGAGACACGATCGTAGGCGATTTCGGGCCCTACGGAACTGTAAGCCTGTATTTCGAATAGGGGAAAACCATGCCAGCTCCAACCAACACCTTCAAAAGGGCGCTTCAGGAAAAGCGGCTTCAAACCGGATTTTGGCAAGCTCTGGCAAATCCTTACACGGTCGAAATATCAGCGGACGCCGGCTTCGACTGGCTCCTTCTCGATGCCGAACATGCGCCAAACGACATCCCGCTCCTGGTCGCCCAGTTACAGGCGATGAAAGGTTCAGCCAGTCACGCGGTTATCAGGCCGCCAATCGGCGAGACATACATCATAAAACAGCTGCTCGACATCGGCGCGCAAACACTCCTGATCCCGATGGTTGACAGCAAAGAGGTCGCCGAGAATTTGGTAAAGGCCGTGTCTTATCCCCCGCGCGGGGTCCGGGGCGTTGGTGCAGCGCTGGCTCGTGCCTCACGCTTCAACCGGATTCCGGACTACCTCCAGACGGCAAACGACGAAATCTGTCTCTTGCTTCAGATCGAAAGCCGCGCAGGTTTGGCCGCGCTAGATGAAATCGCATCGATCGACGGCGTCGACGGCGTGTTCATCGGCCCGGCTGATCTCGCAGCTGACATGGGCTATCTTGGTAAGCCGGGAGCCCCGGAAGTCCAAGAAGAAGTTGAGAAGGCTCTCTTGCGCATCCAGTCCCATGGAAAAGCTGCAGGAATCTTGACCGCCGATCTGTCGCTTGCCAGGCGCTACGTCGATCTCGGTGCAACATTCGTTGCCATTGGAAATGATGTCACTTTATTTGCGAACGCCACGACACGGCTGATTGAGGAATTCGGTCGTACCGCTTCCAGCCCCGGTACTGCGAGCTCAGGCAGCGTATACTGATGTCATATCTGGGAAAAACCAGGGCAGACCGTGTACGCGCCCGGCAAGACTGGTGGGTATGTTACTTTCTGGCGGTCCTCGGGTCGGTCACCCTTACGATATGCTCGCTCATCCTGGCCTATCGTCCGGATGCTTTATCCGTAGCGACCGCTCCCGCGGTCGTTGGGATGATTTTTGTAGCGAGTGCGTTCACCAAATTCGAGCTTGAAGCGTCGGTTTGGTGGAGAAGTCGCTATATTCGTCTGACAGCTTCAGTTGGAGGAATGGTCATAGCCTCAGGTTCCGTCATTGCAATCGTCGACCGAGCCGCGATATCGAAGGTAGCCGATAGCCTGCTTTTGGCGTTGTAGTTGATCCCGCTAGGTCTGAATAATCTGCAACGGGAGTTCGGTACTCTTCTTAAGGGTCCGTAGCACGATGCTGGAGGTGACCGACGCCAGTCCACCCGTCACCTTGATCATACGCTCCAAAAAGATGCTGAGGTGGTCAAGATCGCTGGCCACAATCTTCATCAGGAAATCCGCATCGCCCGTCTGGGAGTAGCATTCCAGGATCTCTGGCGCCGTTTCGATGAAGCGGTGCAGTTGAGCATTCCCTTCCTCTGTGTGGGACCGAAGGCTAACCAGCGTGTGCGCAACAACGGAAAAGCCGAGTTTTTCCGGGTTCAAAATCGCTACAACGTTCTGGATCAGACCCTCGCTTCTCAGCCGGTCAAGCCGCCGCGAGCATTGAGCTGCTGACAGATTGACGACTTGCGACAGTTCAGTCTGTGTCAGCTCAGCATTGCTTTGAATAGCCGCGAGAAGACGGATATCGAATTGATCTAGGGTATGTAACTTTGAGGTCATGTCAAAATATCTGCATAATTTGCGGAAAGTCGGTGATTTTCATGTAAGATAATATCTCTATATGCTGAAAATTGCAAACATACCTCACTAAAGCGCCTGTAGGCTTGCGCCACGTTCTTAGGAGGTAGACAACATGTTTGAGAAACTCACTGCGCAACCAGCCGACAGCCTACTTGCGCTCATCAAAGCGTTTCAGGCCGATCCCAGAGGCTACAAAGTCGACCTCGGCGTCGGCGTCTACAGAGACGAACAAGGGCGAACACCGGTCATGCGGGCCGTCAAGCTCGCTGAAAGGCAGCTGCTCGAGACCCAGGACAGCAAGCGCTATCTCGGGCCGGAAGGGGACCTGAATTTCGTCAATCTCCTGAAACCGATTATTGTCGGCGCAAATCATTATGCCGGCAAGGTTGTAGGCATTCAGACGCCAGGTGGAAGCGGCGCTCTGCGACTGGGCGCTGAACTTATCGCCTCAGCCACACCCGGTGCGAAGGTCTGGCTTGGCACACCCAGCTGGCCCAATCATGCTCCGATTTTCGAGTCGGCGCGCTTGACCGTCAAAGACTATCGTTTCGTCGACCTTGCCAAGCAGCAAATCGACTTCGATCGTGTTCTGGAGGCTCTCGACGCGGCCGAGACTGGTGATGTGATCCTTCTACACGGCTGCTGCCACAACCCAACTGGCATTGATTTTGATATCGGCCAGTGGGAGCAGATCGCTGCAAAGCTCGTCGAGCGCAAGCTCCTTCCCTTTATCGATCTTGCCTACCAAGGTCTGGGCAACGGCCTCGAAGCGGACGCGGAGCCAACCCGCCTTATCCTCGAGGCAGTAGACGAAGCGCTTGTTGCCTACTCGTGTGACAAGAATTTTGGTCTTTATCGCGAGCGTGTTGGTGCCCTTTACCTTGTGAGCCGCAATGCGGAGCAGCTCAAAATCGCCGATGGCAACATGGCGTCGTTGGCACGTGTCAACTGGTCGATGCCCCCGGACCACGGCGCTGCCATCGTACGCGTGATTCTGGAGAGCTTGGAGCTTACCCAAATCTGGAAGCAGGAGCTGGTTGAAATGTGTGCTCGGGTCAATGGTAACCGCGCCGCCCTTGCAGCTGCCCATCCGGAACTGAGCTTTATCGCAAACCAGCGAGGGCTCTTCTCGAACCTGGCGATGTCGAAAGACACGGCAGTCGCATTGCGCCACAAACACGGGATCTACGTGGCCGATTCCGGTCGCATGAATTTGGCGGGGATGCAGCCTTCTGATGCGGGCGTGATCGTCAAGGCTCTGTCGGCGGAAGGCACGCTGAGCGCCCGCTCGGCGGCCTGAGCATCCCCAAAAACCAGGTTTGGACATCATCATGAAAAACAAAGAGACCACAGGGCAGGCCATCGCTCGTTCACTCGTCGAAAACGGTGTGGACACTGTCTTCGGCATCCCCGGCGCCCATATGTACGACTTCAACGATGCTCTCTATGAAAAGCGCGACGAGATCCGTTTTATCCATACCCGCCACGAGCAGGGTGCGGGCTACATGGCATACGGTTACGCGAAGTCCACTGGACGCATTGGCGCCTATACGGTTGTGCCTGGTCCAGGTATGCTCAATTCCGGCGCCGCCCTCTGCACTGCCTATGGAGCGAATTCCCCTGTCTTGTGTTTGACGGGCAATATCATGTCGCACTTGATCGGTCAGGGTCGGGGCCAGCTCCACGAGCTGCCCGACCAACTGGCGACCATGCGTGGGATCACGAAGGTCGCAGAGCGGATTGATCATCAGTCCCAGACCGGAACGGTCGTGGCCGAGGTGATCGGAAAAATGCTTTCCGGACGTCAGGGACCCGGAGCGGTCGAGGCGCCTTGGGATGTCTTTGGAATGACAGGCCCGGAGCTCGACCTTCCTGAAACCAGACGCGCCGCGGACCCCCAAGTCAATCCTGACAGTATTCAGGCTGCGGCTGCTATCCTGGCAAACGCCAAGAACCCTCTGATTATGGTGGGCGGCGGCGCTGTTGATGCGGGTGCGGAAGTTGCTGAATTGGCCAAAGCGCTTAAAGCGCCGGTTACGTCCCATCGTTCGGGAAAGGGCGTCGTAAGCGACGAGCATCCCAACTATCTGAATTTTGTCGCCGCGTTCGATTACTGGAAAGATACCGATGTGCTCATCGGTATCGGGAGCCGTCTTGAACTCGAATTCATGCGGTGGAAGTGGCTTCCCAAGAGACTCAAGGTTATCCGGATCGATATCGATCCAACGGAAATGGTCCGGTTGAAGCCGGACGTTGGAATTGTCGCGGACGCAAAGGCGGGCACCGCAGCTTTGACCAAAGCCGTGGGAACATCGGACAGAGCGGCGCGAACTGATGAGTTCGCGGCCCTGAATCGCAACGCGAAAGAACGGTTCTCAGCCGTTCAGCCTCAGGTCGATTATTTGAATGCGATCCGGGAGGCACTGCCGCGCGATGGTTTCTTCGTCGAAGAAGTCAGTCAAATGGGCTTCACCGCCCGGTTTGCCTTCCCCGTCTACGGGCCCCGACAGTATGTGACTTGCGGCTATCAAGACAACCTCGGGTTCGGCTTCAATACCGCCCTCGGTGTCAAGGTCGGCAATCCGGATAAGGCAGTCGTTTCAGTGTCGGGCGATGGTGGTTTCATGTTCGGTGTGCAGGAGCTGGCCACAGCCGTGCAGCATAACATTGCGGTCGTCGCAATCGTGTTCAACAACAATGCCTACGGAAACGTATTACGCGATCAGAAGCAAGCCTATTCCGGCCGGTACATTGGCTCAGACCTTACCAATCCTGATTTCGTAAAACTCGGCGAGAGTTTCGGCGTGAAAACATATCGCGTGTCGTCCCCAGGTGAACTGAAATCGGCTGTCAGCGAGGCTCTGGAGCTGAACGCTCCCGTTCTCATCGAAGTGCCAATCGAGAAGGGATCCGAAGCAAGCCCCTGGCCCTTCATCCATCCCGCACCGCCTACTGCATAAGAAGTCATTCAACTGGATTTCAAAATGACAGACATCTATTCCGGGCCCGTCTTTGAGATGGCGAGGATCCAGTTCAATCGTATTGCTGACCGTCTGGATCTCCCAGACGGTCAGCGCAATCGCCTTCTCTATCCGAAAAGGGCGATAACGATCTCTTGTCCTATCCATCTCGACAGCGGCGAAGTCGCGGTCTTTCAGGGCTATCGCGTCCAACATCACTTGACCCTCGGCCCCACAAAAGGTGGGAGGCGATTTGCAACGAACGTTGATATCGGTGAAGTCGCGGCCTTGGCCGTTTGGATGAGTTGGAAATGCGCGCTTGTCGGACTTCCTCGACAGCTTTCAATTCGTGAGCTGGAAGCTCTGTCGCGCAGGTAGATGCAAGAGATGATTCCTTTTGTAGGCCCGCACATCGATGTGATGGCCCCCGACATGGGAACAAATGAGCAGGTGATGGCGTGGTTCATGGACACGTACTCCATGCACCAAGCAGAACTGTAAGTGAGATCGTCACGGGCAAACCGGTGAGTGCCGGAGGTATCCGGGGGCGGCGATCACAATTGGAGTGCAGCGCATTACCGACGCCAAGCAATCTCGGGGACTCTTTCCTTGACGAGTGACTGAGAAAATAGGGCGATCTTATCCCTCATAAAGCGAGTTCGTAATGATCAGGCGCAACATCGTAATAGTGGGGGCCGGCTTCGGCGGCCTTCAGGTCGCCAAGCAGCTCCGTGGCCTGGAAGTCGACGTGACGATAGTCGATCGGCGAAATCATCATCTTTTTCAGCCGCTTTTATACCAAGTTGCCACGTCGGTCCTAGCAACTTCAGAGATCGCATGGCCAATTCGGCAGATGTTCCGAGGAAGTCCCAATGTACGCACGTTGCTTGGCGAGGTTGTTGGGATCGATCGCAATCAGCAGGTCGTATCATTAGCAGACGGGACTGTTCTTGCCTTCGACACCCTCGTTTTGGCGACTGGTGCGCGGCACATGTACTTCGGTCACGATGAATGGGAAATGCCCGCTCCAGGGCTAAAGACACTTGAAGATGCAACGACTATTCGGCGTCGAATGCTCATGGCTTTCGAAAAAGCAGAGGTCGAACGTGACGAAGAGCGCCGCAATGCACTGCTCACATTCTGCATTGTCGGGGCTGGCCCAACAGGGGTTGAGCTAGCCGGTATGATCGCGGAGCTTGCCCAGCGAACGCTAGTCGATGAATTCCGGGCTATCGATAGTCGAGCAGCTAGAGTCTTGCTTATTGAGGCGGGGTCAAGACTTCTTCCCACGTTTTCGGAGGATCTGTCTTTCTACGCTGAGAAATCCCTGAGCAAGCTGGGCGTCGAAATCCACAAAGGCCACCCAGTCACGGCTTGCACCTCAACCGGCATAAATGTCGGTTCAAGCTTTATCGCTTGCGAAACAATCATTTGGGCAGCGGGTGTGAAAGCATCTGATGCAGCGCAGTGGTTAGGGGTTCCAAACGATCGCGCCGGGCGTGTGATCGTGAAATCTGATCTAACAATTGACGGCGCAACGAACATCTACGTGATCGGCGATACTGCAGCCGTTGTATGGAAAGACGGTGCAAATGTTCCGGCAATCGCGCCGGCTGCGAAGCAGCAGGGATATTACGTAGCTCGGCGCATTCGAGCGGAGTTGTTAGGCAAAGCTTCACGTGATGAGTTCAGGTATCGCCATCTTGGAAATCTGGCCACGATTGGACGCAACTCAGCGGTAATCGAATTTGGTAATCTTAAAATTCGAGGGTGGCTTGCCTGGTGGATCTGGGGCGTCGCCCATATCTATTTCTTGATCGGTACGCGGAGTCGCCTAGCAGTTGCGATGAGTTGGCTCTGGATATCCTTCTCGCGCCAGCACAGTGCTCGCTTAATTACACAACGAGACATCGTTTCTCTCGCTCAGAAGCCAACAAGCAGCGTCAGATCGGTGCCATAGTGGGCGTCGCGTGTATGCATTTGGCCCCAGCCAAAATGTAGTGTTCTGAGTTCCATAATCTATCTTATGCGATTTTTGACTGTAGCGGGGTACATTCTATTTTCAAGTGCGACATGCCAATAACATCAATGGCTTCGCCTTGGAGAAATTTGCATGTCGCCCTGCTATTCGCAACTCACCCTGTCCGACCGCCGCCATCTGTATCAATTAAAGGAACGCAAGCTGCCGGTTGGTGAGATCGCCCGCCAACTCGGCCGTCATCGTTCGACCATATACCGCGAGCTCAGGCGCAACGCGTTTCACGACCGCGAGTTTCCAGAATACACTGGTTACTTCGGCACCATTGCCGACGACATGAGCAAGGAGCGCCGCCGACGGCTGCGCAAGCTCAGACGACATCCACAGCTGCGAGACCTGATTATCGATCGATTGAAGGCCAAATGGTCACCGGAACAGATTGCCGGCCGGCTGTTGATTGACGGGATCAGCCCAGTCAGCATCTGCCCGGAAACGATCTATCGCTTCATCTACTGCAAGGAGGATTATCCGCTTGGCCTTTACGAGCACCTGCCTGAGCGACGTCGCCGACGCTTGCCGCGTGGATCCCGCAAGCCGCGTGGTGGGCTCATCCCGTTTGAGTGCCGGATCTCGCAACGGCCTGATTTTGTTGATGATCGGTCCGAGTTCGGCCATTGGGAAGGCGATCTGCTGATCTTCAAACGCGAGCTTGGCGAGGCCAACATCACTTCGCTCGTCGAGCGCAAGAGCCGCTACACCGTGTTGATCAAGAACCGCAGCCGCCACTCGCGGCCGATCATGGACAAGATCATCAATGCGTTCTCGCCGCTGCCGTCTTTTGCCCGTCGCAGCTTTACCTTCGACCGCGGTACCGAGTTTGCCGGCTTCCGGGCTTTGGAAGACGGGATCGGCGCCAAGAGCTGGTTCTGCGACCCGAACTCACCCTGGCAGAAAGGTGCTGTCGAGAACGCCAACAAGCGGATCCGCCGCTTCCTGCCTGGTAACACCGACCTATCCAACATCACACAGCAACAGCTCGTCGACCTCGGCCATCACCTGAATGCGCAGCCACGCAAATGCCTCGGATACAAAACACCGGCCGAAGTGTTCATCGCCCATTTGCGTGAAACAGGCTGATCCCCTACCCTCCAATCGCGTATGTTGCACTTGGCGTAGATTCTCCATGTCGAGTGTCGCATTTCTAAATGGCTGACACCGCGCTCAGAGTGACATTTTAACTTTGCACAACGGCGGACATTTCAACTTCGCCGCCACATTGACAGTTGGCAATGAGGCAATTACGATTGACACCTTTAACACGCCGCTGTCCTCCCCGCCGTCGCGCGGCCAGGACGTTGATGTTTCGATAAACCCCAAAAGCGTGTTTGTGATGCGAGCTGAATGATGGGTTCTGTTGCAGCGTCTGGTTGCCGACAGTATCGCAAAGAACCCTTTGACTGTTTTCGGAGAGTTTTGATGTTCAAGGGGCCAGTTTGGCGTGAAAACACGAAAGTGCGCATGGTCGTTGGGGGCTGCTTCTTCGCGGGCGAATACGCGCGCCGCGTGGTACGAGACTCATTTCGGCATGGGACGACATCGTCGAATCCATCTGGACGCATCAGGCCGGCACCACCGCCCTTGAGAATCGGTTCGAGTTTGATGGTGTGATCCGCAGGTGGCAGGATCGCTTACCGATAGAGCACAATGAGAAAGCCACAAGCTACCTCATCGCCGATGTTCGAAATATGGTGATGGACATCACCCGCGTAACGCGCCGTCTCGCCTGCAGCGAGGCGAACATGGCTCTCACCGCTTCTGACCTCGAAGCCATCGGTAATGGCGGTGAAATGCTCGGACGTTCCTGGGGCATGCGGCGCGCTATCCAGCTTTCCACCGGGCTCGATATCAACACTGTACCATTCGGACTGACCGGCGAGGCGCGGCGCACTCAAGATCTTCAACCGGCAAAGGTTATCTGCACTCCGTATTTCAGGTGTATGCCCAGCGGACATCACTTCGATCTCCCCGGAGTTTGTCGCCGCACTACTACCGCCAATTAGGTCGGAGAAATCAATCTCGAGCGACTGTGTGAGGCTCCACACCACGGCAAATGTAGGATTGGCCTCTCCGCGCTCGATCTGGCTGAGCATGGATTTCGACACGCCTGAACGAGTGGCAAGTTGCTCCAGGGTCAGCTTACGGCGCTTGCGTTCCTTTTGAACGAGAGGCCCGATTTTCGGAGTGCGGTGAGCCATTCTCTTTTGGACCATGTTAAAAATACCTTCTCTATTCCTCTATATAGGATTGTTCCACTTTATCTACTTTTTTCAGTTGCGCGCACTCAAGCGTAGGCATAGTAACGCAAAAATGCGGGAAAGAGGTAGTCAAAAGAACCTCGCCGAAGGAGCATTTGCCCCGGAAACTCTCAGGCAAGCGGACCGCAATACGAATTCTGAAACTCTGAAAAGAGAAGCAATCGCTCCTACCGACGTTGTAAGCAGTCAGGATCAATTCCGGTCGACCGGTGGAGCGCTCAGGTTAATGACAGAGGGGCAAGGGATCATCGCGAAAGCGGTTATTGTACTATGCCTTTACGGAAAGATCGTATTGCCGTGGTCGGCGGTGGAATCACTGGTGTCACCGGTGCTTATAAACATACCAAAATCAGGCCTTCAGGTGACGCTTTTCGACAAGCATCCTTATGCGGCTAACCAAACTGGTTCCGCATTCCGATCAAATAGCCTGAGAATTTCGCTCGGGACGCATTTTCGGTGATGCGATAGCTTGCAAATTCCAGGATGCCGGAATAAACCTGTATATTGGAAGGAATATTCCCATGGCTAAGAAATTCGACGTTCATCTGCACAACGTTTTGGCTCAGATCGAGGCCGATGGCGTCTATAAACGCGAACGTGTCATCACCAGTCAGCAAGACGGGAGAATATCGATTGGCGGCACGCACCAGAAACGCGAAGTTATCAATCTTTGCGCCAACAATTATCTTGGGCTGGCGAACAATCCGGAGATTATTGACGCCGCCAAAAAGGCGCTTGATGAGTTCGGATTCGGCATGGCCTCGGTCCGTTTCATATGCGGCACGCAAACACTCCATAGGGAGCTTGAGCAGACAATTGCCCGGTATCTTGGAAAGGACGACGCAATTCTGTTTGCAGCCTGCTTCGACGCCAATGGAGGTGTGTTCGAACCATTGCTGGAAGCCGAAGATGCCATCATCTCCGACAGCCTCAATCATGCTTCGATTATCGACGGAGTGCGCCTTTGCAAGGCTAGGCGCTACCGGTTCGCAAATGGAAACATGAATGAACTGGAAGATCGGCTTAAGGAGGCCAACCGGGAAGGTGCTCGTTTCAAGCTGATCGCGACTGACGGCGTGTTTTCGATGGATGGATATGTGGCCGACTTGGTCGCCATCTGCGATCTCGCCGAGCGCTATAATGCGCTGGTGATGGCCGATGACTGCCATGCCACAGGGCATCTCGGCGATGCCGGCCGAGGTACGCCAGCCCTGACAGGCGTCAACCAACGGGTCGATATCGTGACCGGGACACTCGGGAAAAGTCTTGGTGGTGCCATGGGCGGGTTTGTCGCGGCGTCCCAGCCGATCGTCGATCTCCTGCGCCAGAGGTCACGACCTTACCTCTTCTCCAATAGCCTCGCTCCAGCCGTTGCAGCCGGATCGTTGAAGGCGATCGAGATCGCTGAGAAAGCGGACGACCGCCGGCAGATACTCGCCTCCCATGCCGGGCGCTTCCGGGCAGGCATGCAAAAGGCGGGGTTCGACCTGCTGCCCGGGCAGACCCCGATCATTCCGGTCATGCTGCATGAGGCGCGCCTGGCTCAGGATATGGCCCAGGCGCTCGATGAACGTGGGGTCTATGTGGCCGGGTTCTTCTATCCGGTGGTACCCCAGGGCAAGGCGCGAATCAGAACCCAGATGTCTGCGGCGCTGACCGAACAAGACGTCGAGTTCGCGATCGATGCTTTCATCGACGCGGGCAAGTCGTTGGGCGTCATTTGATGTTGAACAGAGGTGTTTTCATGAGAGCTCTTGTTAAAGCGGAAGCGCAACCCGGCCTCTGGCTTGATGATCGCCCGATCCCTTCGATTGGTCCAGATGACGTCCTGATTAAGATCAACAAGACGGGGATTTGCGGCACAGATATCCATATCTATGCGTGGGATGAGTGGGCGCAGCGAACCGTACCCGTGCCAATGGTGGTGGGGCATGAATATTCTGGCGTGATCGTGGAAGTCGGTGCCAATGTACGCAACCTCGTCATCGGGCAGAGAGTTTCGGGCGAAGGCCACGTTATCGGTCTCAACAGTCGGGCCGCGCGCGGGGGACGGTTCCATCTCGATCCTGAGACAAAGGGAATAGGCGTCAATATACCGGGTGCTTTTGCCGAATATCTCCGACTGCCGGCTTTCAACGTCGTGCCGCTTCCTGACGCAATCGATGACGATGTTGGCGCGATCCTCGACCCGCTCGGCAACGCTGTCCACACGGCACTCTCCTTCGACCTTGTCGGCGAAGATGTCCTGATTACGGGTGCGGGACCGATCGGCATCATGAGCGCCGCCGTTGCTCGTCACGTCGGAGCGCGTCACGTGGTGATCACTGACATCAATCCAAACCGCCTGGCGCTTGCCGCAGAGGTCGCGGATGTCATCCCCGTCGATGTTAGCAGAGAAGACCTCTCTTCCGTCAAAGCTCGACTCGGGATGAAGGAAGGCTTTGACATCGGCCTGGAGATGAGTGGGGCGCCGGCTGCCTTCGATCAGATGGTCAATCATCTCGTCATGGGTGGAAAGATTGCCATGCTAGGCATTCCCGCGCGACCAGCTCCCGTAGACTGGACCAAGGTCGTGTTCAAGATGCTTACGGTAAAGGGCATCTATGGCCGAGAGATGTTTGAGACCTGGCACAAGATGTTGGCCATGCTGCAGAGCGGTCTTGATGTCCGTAAGGTCATTACTCATCGGCTACCGGTTAGTGAATATGATCTGGGATTCAAAACGATGCAGAGCGGCAATTCCGGCAAGATCGTTCTGGACTGGAATAGCTGATGGAGCGCGTCTCACCAGACGTCAGGGCGAGGAAAGACCATGCTTGACCTGATCGGCGCAGTCGCACTTCTTCTCTGGGGTCTTCGGCTGGTGAAGACCGGCGTGATCCGATCCTTCGGCGTACGACTGCGCCGGTGGATTGGCTCCGGTACGCGCAACCGGCTGTTGGCGTTTGGCGTCGGCCTTCTCGCAACCCTCGTTCTGCAGAGCAGCACGGCAACGGCGCTGATGACTGCCTCGTTTGCCGGAAGCGGATTCATGAGTTCGATGATGGCGCAGGCGATCATGCTTGGCGCCAATGTCGGCACGAGCCTGGTCACGCGCATCCTCGCGTTCGATTTGCACTTCCTTGCGCCGCTGATGATTGCGGCCGGCGTGTTTGCTTTTGGCTTCAGCCATTCCAAGCCAGCCAAGGGCCTCTCGCGCGCCGTCCTTGGGCTTGGACTGATGCTGTTGTCATTGCGGCTTCTCGGGCAGGCGACGGAGCCCATGCAGCATTCCCGCGTGCTTGTCGCCTTGATGACATCCCTCGACGCGGTGCCGGCGCTTGCCGTGATCGTTGCGGCCGTGCTTGCGATCGCGGCCTCCTCCAGCCTCGCCATCGTTCTGCTGGCAATGTCGCTGGCTGCAAGCGGAACTGTGACACCTGCACTCGGTATCGCTCTGGTGCTCGGCGCCAATCTTGGCGGTGCTATCCCACCAGTCCTGGGAACTCTGAACTACGGTGCGCTGGCCCGTCGCGTGACCATCGGCAATATGCTTATGCGGCTGATTGGATGTATGATCGTTCTGCCGTTTATCGAAACGGCTGCGGCACTTCTTTTGGACATAAGCCATAGACCGGCCGCACTCGTCGTCGATGCGCATATCGCCTTCAACATTCTGCTTGCCGTGATCATGCTCCCGGTGCTGCGGCCACTGTCCGCCCTGATGCGTCGCTTCCTCCCGGAGGCCACGGAAATCGAGGGCGGCCCCCGTCATCTTGATCCCGACAGCCTCGATACGCCAGCCCTTGCACTTGCGGGGGCGGCCCGCGAGACCCTTCGCATCGGCGATTGCATCACGAAGATGCTGCAGACAAACCTTGAGGCGCTCAGAAAGAACGACACGGCCCGTTCTTCCGGCATTGCCGCGATGGACGATGAGGTCGATCGGTTGAACAGCGCGGTCAAACTTTACCTCGCCAAGCTTAACAGTTCTGCGCTTGACGAGAAGAACGAACAGCGCTCCAACGAGATCAGCGGCTATGCGACAAACCTCGAGCACATCGGCGATATCATCGACCGGAACCTGCGCGACCTGGTGGACAAGAAAATCCGCAACCAGTTGAGCTTCTCCGCAGAGGGCGCTTCCGAGATCGAAGAGCTCTACCGCGTCACGCTCGAAAACCTGCGGCTGGCCCAGAGCATCCTTGTTACCGGCGACGCGCAGCTGGCGCGCCAACTGGTGGAATCCAAGGTCGATATCCGCCATCTGGAGGAGCGGTCGGCGGCCAATCACATGGCGCGGCTTCGTGACGGCAAGATCGAGAGCATACAGACCAGCTCGCTTCATCTCGACATCCTGCGGGATCTCAAACGCATTAATGCTCACATTGCAGCGATCGCCTATCCAATCCTGAAAGGTAGCGGTACTCTGCGTGAGACGCGTCTGATGGAAAGTCCAGGGTTGGACTACCGGCGACTTTAGCTGCGGTCCGCACGCCACAACCATGCGGTAGATGTTGGTTATGGGATGGCCCTTGGCCGGCCTCGCCGAGATGCCCGGTGGCATGGCAATCATCGACCATGACCAAGGCACCGTAGCGCTCGGCCAGATCGCAGATCGCGGAGAGATTTGCGACATAGCCATCCATCGAGAAGACGCCGTCCGTGGCGATCAGCTTGAATCGCGCGCCATCTCGTGCCGCCTCCTTTAATGGCCTTCCAGTTCGCTCATATCGCCGTTGGCGAAACGATAGCGCTTTGCCTTGCATAGCCGCACGCCGTCGATGATCGAGGCATGGTGGAGGCTATCCGAAGTAATGGCATCCTCGGCCTCCAGCAGGGGCTCGAATACCCCGCCACTGGCATCGAAACAGGCTGCGAACAGGATGGCATCGTCCTTGCCGAGATATCGGGCAATCGCATGCTCCAGTTCCCGGTGTAGTGTCTGCGTTCCAAAGATGAAACGCACCGAGGCCATGCCGAAACCGAATTCCTCCAATCCTCGCTTGCAGCGGCTATGATGTCGGGGTGGTTTGCCAGTCCGAGATAGTTGTTGGCGCAAAGATTGACGACCTCGCGGTTCTCCTTCTTGCCGGAGATCGATATCTTGCCGTCTCGCTGGCTGGTGACGAGACGTTCGTGCTTATAAAGGCCATCGGCTCAATCTGAGCCAGTAGCGCGCTCAGATGAGCTTCTAGTTTCCTAGCCATGTAAATGCTTATCCGTGATATAGGATAATTCCTATAGGAATTATCAAGTGAGCGCATCTGTCAGTATTTGTCATCTGAAAACGAACTTCAGGCTACTTGGTCGGAACCCAGAACGAGCCCTGTAACCATTTCCGCGGTGACAGCTGACAGCGTCCACCCGAGATGCCCATGACCTGTATTGTAGAAGACACCGGGCTTTCGGCCGGCGCGAACGCGCGGCATCATATCCGGCATCATCGGACGCAGGCCGGCCCAGGGAACGCATTGCCGTGTGCTCATCGCCGGGAAGTGCTTGCGGCACCAGGCGACGAGTGGCTCTATACGGGCGTCGCGAATATCACGTCCCGCACCGTTGAATTCGGCAGTTCCAGCTACGCGGAACCGGCTTTCTCCCAGCCGGCTGGTGACGATTTTCGCATCGTCGTCGAGAAGGCTTACCCAAGGCGCCGCAGCCTGATCGTGCTGCTCCGTCAGATTGACCGTGATCGAATATCCCTTGACCGGATAGACATTGATCCTGTCACCCAGCTGCGCGGCCAGCCGTCTGGAATGAACCCCGCCGCAGATGACGATCTTGTCAAAGCTTTCAACAGCGCTCTCAGCCCTGTCCTGCCCTGCCTGGAACTGACCGAAACCAATCCTGATTTCACTGGCAAGCACGTCGATATCGGAGACGTCGCATCCGAACATCTGCCGTACACCCAGCCGTCGGCAGGCAGAAGCCAATCCGTTCGTAAACTTGTGAATGTCACCGGTGAAATCGCTTTCGGTATAAAAGCCGCCGTAGAAATTGCCTTGTAGGGTCGGCTCGATCGATCGGATTTCATCCGATGTGACGGCCCGCCTTGTCAGGCCCGCTTGATCAAGAATCTGCGTCACCTTGGCCGCGTGCTCAAACCCTTTTTTCGACCTGTAGAAATGCAGAATGCCTCTGGTTTGGCAATCATACGCAATGTCTTCGTCAGCCGCCATCTGGATGAGATGGCGGCGAGCCTCGATGGCGAGCCTCGCTGTCGCTTCGGTATTCGAACTATATTTTGGAATGGCGGTTAGAAACTCTGCCATCCAGGACAACTTGTGCCATGAAGGCTTGGGATTGACGAGCAATGGCGCACCCGGCGTGAACATCCATTTGATCCCCTTGAGGATCGTGGTCCAACTGTTCCAGACTTCGGCGTTCGACGCGGAAAGCTGCCCGCCGTTGGCGAAGCTGGTTTCCATGGCCGCATATGGGTGCTTGTCGAAAAGCGTGACTTGAAGCCCGGATTTTGCAAGCTTGTAAGCGGTGGTGACGCCAGTGATACCCGCGCCGATCACGGCGACGCGATCTTTCCGTAGAGGCATTAGAACAACAACCGCCTTCGCGGCTCTCCCGTGCCCCCTCTGTCATTGACCTGAGAGTTTCACAGCCTGACTGGAATTAGTCTGACTGCTTACACCGTCGGTGGAAGCGAATGCTTCTCTTTCCAGAGTTCAGTATTTGTTGCGCGGTCCGTTTGCCTGAGAGTTTCCGGGGCGGTTGCTCCTTCGGCGAGGCTCTTTGACCTTCCTCTCTCCCGCGTTCTTACACTATCATGTGCAAACGCTCGTAACGCAAGCGCAAAAATTCCACAAACGGGAAAATTCCTTTATACAGGACATGATGGAAGCTGATAGAGAGTGGCTCAAAGGAAAATGGTTCAGCGTACATGGAAAATTGGACCGATAGTTCAAAAGGAGCGCAAGCGCCGCAAGCTGACATTGGAGTAATTTGCCACCCGCTCCGGCGTATCGAAGTCAATGCTCAGCCAGATCGAGCGCGGAGAGGCCAATCCGACATTTGTCGTGGTCTGGAGCCTCACGCAAGCGCTCGAAATAGATTTCTCGGAATTGATCGGCGGGAGCAGTGCGGCGACAGGCGCAAATGACATTGAGGTGATATCAGCGGAGCATACTCCGGAGATACGCAGCGCAGATGGACTATGCCGTCTAAAGATCCTTAGTTCGCCGCGTCTGGCCGGTCAGTCAGAGTGGTATAGCGTCGAGATCGAACAGGGCGGCAAACTCGCCAGTGAACCGCACGCACCAGGCACGTCTGAATACTTCACCGCCATCACCGATGGATTAGGAGTCGAAAGTGGCGAGAGCCGGGTTTGCCTGAAAGCTGGTGAAACGGCGCGTTATCCGGCCGATGTCAATCATCACATTTCAAACATCGGCAACAGGGCCGCGCGAGGGTTCCTTGTCGTTTTGTATCGATGAGTTTTTGAATTCCACGGCAGCGCGTCTGGTCCAGACGGCGAGTTCGGGTCTGCTATCGAACGAACCTTATATGTGGCGTCAGTCTCTGTAGGTCGCCGAAAAACAATGTCCTGATCAACGAGGACGTTGAATTGATAGCCCGGCCGGATCTCCAACGTTGGCTGCACGTCCATATTCCGCTGTATCGTGCGGTCGGCTACTCGCCCAAAGGTCTCGGCGAAATTGCGCCTTGCCGCATCGGATGCTGTATCCTGCGTGGGAAGCGTTGAGCTCTGGCACCGCCATGTCGATGCCCGTCCCGATCAGTGCGCTCATGACAGACGAGCCGAAGGTTTTGAGATAGTGGTTGTTCACTTTGTTCCCGAACCCACCATATCCTTGCGCATCCGTGCCGGCCATGCCGCCGATCTGCAATGTCGAGCCGTTTGGAAAGATGATATCGGACCAGACGACAAGAACCCGGCTCTGGCCAAAGGAAACCTTGCTGTCGTAGCGACCGAACAGTTTCGTGCCCTGCGGGATCAGCAGGCGATGGCCTGTCGCGCAGTCGTACACATTCCGGCTGACCTGCGCAGTGATACGCCCGTGGAGGTCGGAAGTGATGCCTGTTATCAATGTCGCCGGAATAACCGTGCCTCGTTTCAGCTCGTACAGGGACTGCTGCGGCACGACGGTGTTCGACAGATAGCCGAGATCCTTGAGGTCGGCATTGAAGAAGTCTTCCTTGGAGCTCTGTCCGTTCGGATCGACATTCTGCCCACCAAGACCGGCGCGCAAGGCGGCGGTGTAAAGATCGGAGGCGTTTCCGTTCGCGGCGGCTGTCGTCGTCCGAGCTCCGGCGCTCTCGTCCTCTTTTTCGACCGCGATTCCAGCTTGCCGCGATCGATGGCGAGAGGCGCATCATAGGCGGAATCCCGCGCCTGCATGCGGGCCATACGCTGACGCTGCTGCTCGCGCAGAACCTGTTCCTGTTGCTCACGGGCGAGACGCGCCCGCCACACCTCCTCCGGCTCCAGTTCAGATCCCCGTCGTTCCGGCCTCTGCTCAGGCAGCTGTGTGAAGGGATTAGCCACCTTCTCTTCGGCCTTTTTGGTCTCGACCGGCGTCGGTTGAAGCCGGATTGCCCGAACTCAACCCTCTCTTTTTCCCTGGACTGTTTTGAAGGAAACCCGGCCGGCAGCCGCGCTCACGCCACGCTTTCCGAAATATCGTCATCGTCTCTCGCCATCCATCGACATCGAGCCATTCCACGAGCTGCAGAAAGCGTGCGGGGAAGGCCGAGGCGAGTGCTGCCTGTACCTGCTGAAAGGCTCGTAGCCGCTTTTTTGATCCGTCACCTTCGCTACGATAATGCGCTGCGAACTGCCGTACCGCCCCCGATGTCGTGTCGATGGCGTTTGGAAGGCAAATGGTTGCCGAGAGATCCGAGGCTGAAAGGGCGGCGATCGCCTCGGTCGCGAGGGCGAGCTCCAGTTGGCGAAGTCGCGAGAGGGGGTGGGGTGACGGTTTGGGTCGCCCTTCTTTTATCTCCTCCAGCGACGCACCGAACAGAGCCTCTGCCTAATGCGGTGTTTTCGCGGTGTAGCCGTAGCCAGTCTGGCGTACAAGGGCGTTCCTGACCGTTAAGAACCGCTGCTTTTCCGGCCCCACCATGTCAGCGGGAGGAGCTATAGTCGCCACGTGGGAGAACATTGCCGGCTTGCCTTTGATCACCCGCGTGAGCGCAAAGATGCGCACGATCTCGTCTACTGCCTCGGCCATGGAGAAGGCGGGCTCGCGGGTGCAAAATCCGCATAACTCTCCCGAACCAGCGTCACCACGTAATCCCGAACGCCATCGGTAATCCGATTGTTCGACGGTCGGCCGATCGCCTTGTGCCGGATCGACGCCGCACCGCCAGTCCGGATCCGATCCAGCAGACGACGGACCTGGCGCTCGCTCAGATCAAGCACATGCGCCGCCGACACCATCGTCATCCGGCCGGCAATCACCGTCGACAAAATCTCGATCCGCTGCAGGTCGCGTTCGCTCATCGCTATCAATCCCATCTGCAATCTCCCTGGCGTCAATCAGACCCGGGGAGTGTGACATTCCAACGTTGCAAAAACAGGACACTTTAACTTTGCGGCTGCAACTTGAAGTGGCGTAACTTGTCTTATGGAACTGAGCGGTTCCATCAACACTCGACCACGTTAACGGCGAGACCACCGGTCGAGGTTTCCTTGTATTTCTCGCTCATGTCGTTGCCGGTCTGGCGCATCGTCTCGATACAGGCGTCGAGCGGCACGAAATGCGTGCCGTCGCCTTTGATCGCGAGCGAGGCGGCCGTGACCGCCTTGACCGCGCCGAGCGCGTTACGCTCGATGCAGGGCACCTGCACGAGGCCCGCGATCGGGTCGCAGGTCATGCCGAGATGGTGTTCCAGCGCGATCTCGGCGGCGTTCTCGATTTGCTCCGGCGAACCGCCCATGACAGCCGCAAGCCCTGCCGCAGCCATGGCGGCGGCCGAGCCCACTTCGCCCTGACAGCCGACTTCGGCGCCCGAGATCGAGGCATTGTGCTTGATGATGCCGCCGATTGCGGCCGCCGTCAGCAGGAAGTTATGGACGTCCGCCTGGGTAGCGTCCTCGTGGAAATGCAGGTAATAACGTACCGTCGCGGGAATGACGCCCGCTGCACCGTTGGTCGGTGCCGTGACCACCCGTCCGCCGCCGGCGTTCTCCTCGTTGACCGCCATCGCGTAGACGCTCAGCCAGTCGTTGGCGAGCAGCGGGTTCAGCCGGTTGCTGCGCCATTCCTCGTTCAGCTTGTCGTGGATCGCTCTCGCCCGGCGCTTCACCTTCAGCCCGCCCGGCATGATCCCGTCGACCTTGAGGCCGCGGTCGATACAGCTGGACATCGCTTCCCAAATGCGGTCGAGACCGACATCGAGTTCGGCGGAGCTCATCTTGGTTTCTTCGTTGGCGCGCTTCATCTGGGCGATCGTCAGGCCTGAGCCGCGCGCCATATCGAGCATCTGCTTTGCCGAGGCGAATGGATAGGGAATGCGCGAGTCGCCGGCCGACTTCTTGGCACCGCGCATAGCCTCAAGCTCGGTGTCCGTCACCACGAACCCGCCGCCGATCGAATAGTAGATCCGCTTCAGGAGCAGCCGGCCGTCCCGATCGAAGGCTGAAAAACTCATGCCGTTGGCATGGCCGGGCAGTGGCTGCTTCTTGTCGAAGATCAGGTCGGTCTTCGGCTGGAAGTCGTAAGCGGGATGGTCGGGCGGCGTGACGCGGCCGGTCTTCTCCACCTCGTCGATGATCGCGTCCATCCGGTCCGGATCGACGGCGTGGGGTTCCTCACCGACCAGTCCCAATATCACCGCCCTGCCCGTCCCGTGGCCGATCCCGGTGAACGCGAGCGAACCGTGCAGGCTCACCTTCAGCGCCGCGACATGCGCGCCGGTCGGGCGCGGCCATTCACTGGACAGGATGACCTCCAGGAACCGGTTGGCGGCCGACATCGGTCCCATCGTGTGCGAGCTCGAAGGGCCGATACCAATCTTGAAGACGTCGAAAACGGACAGGAACAACTCGGGGCCTCTTTGCCAGTCTTGTAATGTCACGCCGGTCACCTCCACGCACTGGATGGAGGAGATCAGCCCGATCAAGGATTTGAGCACGAATTAGATAGGTGCCAAGACTATCTGTCCAAGATTCAAACGGGAAGTTGATTTCTCAAAGTTATAGGAAGACAATGTGGATGACCTGCTCGCCTCAGCTAGGTCACGAATTGAGATACCCATCTGAAACCATTCTCTGCAGGTCCTTCAAGTCAGGTTTGCCAAATTCGGGCAGGAGGTCATTGTCCTCCGCGAGATCCCGACCATAGCACGCGCTCAAAATTACAACTCCAGATTGATGGAGCGGTGCCGCCACGCAGCAAATCCCAGCTATATATAGCGTTGCCGCCAAGCCGAGCAGCCGCCAAGACCACGCGCACTTTCGTGTTTTCACGCCAAACTGGCCCCCTTGAACATCAAAACTCTCAGAAAACAGTCGAAGGGATTTGTGCGATACTGTCGGGAACCAAACGCTGCAACAGATCCCATTATTCAGCTCGCATCACAAACACGCTTTTGGGGTCTATCGAAATATCAACGTCCTGGCCGCGCGACGGCGGGGAGGACAGCGGCGTGTTAAAGGTGTCAATAGTTATTGTCTCATTGCCAACGATAAGGCTAAACCGAATTACGGAACCATGAAAGCCAACACCTATGACCTTGCCGCTCAGTATGGCATCTCCCTTGTGGGCGCCAAAGCGTATTGCTTCTGGCCGAACTGCCAGTGAGAGATGGTCACCCCGCGCAATACCCTGCGGAAGTTCCAGATTTCTGAGAGTCGCGGTTGCGACCTTCACGGATCCGCTCGCTGGGTCTAATAGCGTTGCCTTGAGGACAGAAAGCGTTCCAACGAATGATGCGACAAAACGCGTGGCCGGACGATTGTAAATCTCAAGGGGCGTGCCAAACTGCTCGACCCTTCCGCTGTTCATGACGGCAACCCGGTCAGACATCGACAATGCCTCTTCCTGGTCGTGTGTCACAAAAAGCGTGGTGATGCCGAGTTCAGTTTGGATATCTCGAATCTGTTCACGCAAAGAAAGACGAATCTTTGCATCGAGTGCCGAGAGTGGTTCATCAAGCAAGAGCATCGCTGGTTTCGTTGCCAACGCTCGTGCCAAAGCCACACGCTGTTGCTGGCCTCCCGAAAGCTCGTAAGGAAAGCGCCGCTCCAACCCTGTCAAACCGACGAGTTCTAACATCTCAGCAACACGCCTTTGTATGTCTCGATCTGCCATGGCCGCGATTTTGAGACCAAAGCCGACGTTGGCGGCAACCGACATATTCGGAAACAACGCGTAAGATTGGAATACCATTCCGAGGTTGCGTTGATCTGGGCGCAACCTGGAAACATCTCTCCCATCGATGAGAATTTGGCCAGTCGTCGGATGCTCGAACCCTGCAATCATACGCAAGACCGTCGTCTTTCCGCAGCCGGATGGGCCGAGAACCGAAATGAATTCGCCTTTGCGTACTTCAAGATCTAGGCGAACAACTTCATGCCCCCCGAACCGTTTGCTGATCCCGGAAAGGTGAAGGGCGGTATTTTTTTTGGCGGAGGACACGACCAGGTTCATTTACTCTCTCTTCGCACATGAGGGGAAAAGCGCGCCAAAACTTGGACCAGTCCCATGGCGGTCCAGGTAATGAAGAATGACAGAATGACTAATGCCGCCGGTTCATAGGCCTTTGCTACCCCAACTCTCTGGATGTAGGGGCCAAAGGCAGGCCTCGTGAGGAGACTCGCCATTACGAACTCACTGATTACAACGGCGAAAGTTAAGAACGCACCAGACAACACAGAAACCAGTATATTTGGTAGAATTATGCGGGCAATAATAGTGATTGGTCTGGCGCCGAGAATTGTTGCGGCTTCAGTGAGCACGCGGGCATTGATTGCCTGGAGGCCGGTGTCGATGGCTCGATACATATAAGGCAGGGTCAAGGTCACGTAGCCGCAAATCAATAGGATATCGGACCCGCGCGCCGTTCCCGTGAGTGGAAAGGGTGATGAGGAAGAGAACATCCTGAGATAACCGAACACCAATATGATCGGCGGTACGATCAGAGGCAACAGCACAATGAACTCGACGACCGGCCGAAGCCATGGAAGACGCAGTCGCACCAGATAGACGGTTGGCAAGACGAGGATAGTACCTACGAAGATGGTGCACAACGCGATGAGCGCGGAATAACTGAAACTCGAAACGAAATCCGGGTCGGCGAACACGTAACGGTAGGCATCAAGACTATAGCCGTCGCGTCTAAGGCTCAGCGAGAACTCTGCTGTACTGATCAATGGCATTAGGAAAAAAGCAGCGCCTACAATCAGACAGATCCAACGAAGAAGATGCATATTTTTTATCATCTGAGCCACCGTTCAGCGCGGGTGCGGAGGGCAAGATAGATGGTGTTGGCAAATGCCATGACGATGATCATGCCAAGCGCCAGTGCGGCACCGAGACTCTCATTGTGCAACACATCGCCACGGATTTGAGCATAGAGCAAAATCGGCACGATGTTCACCGCGTAGCCGGTGAGGGCGTAGGCCGTGGCAATGGCACCGAAGGAATTCGCGAAAAGGAGAGCTAGTGTCCCGAGCAGGCTGGGCCACAGGACAGGCAGGCCGATATACCTCCAATAGTGCCAGGATCTGGCGCCCAAAATTGCCGCAGCCTCGCGCCATTCGCGCCGCAGTCCGTCGATGGCGGGCATCATGATGGTAATCGTGATCGGAATCTGGAAAAAGAGATAGGTGATCGTCAGGCCCCAAAAGCTCGCCAGATCAAAACCGGCATCATAAATGTCAAGGCCCGCGATCGTATTGAGTGCCGTCGTGACTAGGCCAAGACGGCCGAGCGTCGCGATGAATGCAAAGGCAAGCGGAACTCCAGAGAAATTGGAAGCCACTCCGCAGAAGGTCATCACGATGGAGCGGACCCGGGAATTGCTGACACCGCGCCCAACGACTAGAGCGAGACCGAGGCCGATTAAGCCGCCGAGCACAGCCGACGCCGAGGATATTTTTATGGATTCCGCAAACGCGGCGATGACCTCAGGCGTGTTCAGATCGACAAAATTCTTCAGGGTTAACTGGCCTTGCCGATTAACGAAGGCGTCGGCGACCAGCGCAACTGTTGGTGCAACCATCATCACAGCGGCGAAAGCAAAGAACGGCGCTACTCCGATCAATGCGGACCAGTCTGGTCGCTTTTGCACAAACATTTTCAGCGCGGCCGACAGCTTGTCGGGTCGGGGATACCCCGACCCGACAAGTCCGCTCTCAGGTCCGTCCACGTCAGTTCTTCTTGACATTGATAGTCGTCGTCCAGCTTTCAGCGACAACCTTGCCAGCTTCGACCAGATGCTGAAGCTCCGGGAATACGAGGTTGTCCCCGGCGGGAGGAAGCTTGACGACCATTTCATCAGTGATGATGCCGGTTTTGCGCATGTGGTCGAAACGGATCGGATGGCACAGGCCATTCAAGAAGCCGATCTGTCCTTCGTCGGAATACAAATATTCCATCCAGAGTTTCGCAGCATTGGGATGAGGTGCATGCTTGCTGATCGCCTGAGCGTAGACGCCCGCAACGGTCACCGTCTTGGGGACGATCGTTTCGATCGGTGGGTTGCCGTGGAAGCCCTCGTTGTAGGCGATGCCGTTGAAGTCCCAACGTGTCGTGATCGGCGCTTCGCCCTTTGCGATCGCGGCAGCAGTGCCGAAGGTGGGAACAAGATTGCCGGCTTCGTTGAGTTGGCGGTAGAATTCTATTCCCGCCTTCGCGGCATCGGCACCCGGTTTGGCGCCAGTCGACAGTCCCGCCGCGTAGATGCTCAGGATCGCATTGTTCGCCGTCCTCGGATCGGCTGGCACCGAAACGCTCTTCTTGTAGATCGGGTCGCGCAGGTCCGCCCAATCGGCAGGGCTTTTCTTTACAACATTCTTGTTCACCAGAAACGACAGCACACCGTAATAGTCGCCGTACCAGTGGCCGTCTTTATCCTTGACGGCTGCCGGAATCGAATCCCAAGTCTTCACCTTGTAGGGCAGCAGCAGATCTTCTTCCATACCGGTGGGGCCGAACACCGCGCCGATGTCGATCACGTCGGGCGCCTGCGGTCCCTTGTTGCCGATATTGGCCTTGATCGTGGCCAGTTCCTCACCCGAGCCGGCGTTCGGATTGAGCTCGTTTACGACAAGTCCGTACTTGTCCTTGAAGCCCTGAATGAGGGCGCCATAACCACACCAATCATGCGAAACGGCGATAACCGTCAACTGGCCTTCGGCTTTGGCCGCCGCGACAAGGGCATCCAGATCCTGTGCTGATGAGGTGGTGGGAACGACCGCCAGCGCCGTCGTCGCCGCACTGGCGAGCAAGCATACAATTCTGTTCATTAGCATCATTCTCTCCTAGTTCTCGTTCAAATAAACTGGCCTGTAGGCACCCATGTGAAGCCGCCTTGCGACAGCTAGACTACCGATTTCGCGTGACATCAATGTGACGTATTGTGAGTAAAAATGATAATTTGTGTATTTAGGTTCGTCAAGAGAAATTGTTCGGCTTGCCAATTGATTCTCATTTTAATACCTCCCGCTCGGAGAATGAGCAGAGAAGTTCATGATAACAGAAGGAAAGCTCTGCGTGGCGGCGTTAATCTGAGATTTGGCGATCACACAATCTCAAAAAAAACGAACCAAGTTGTGTGATAAAATATGGCGATTCAAGAGGAAGACACCATTCAATAACCTAAAAACGCGACAAGTGTTAACTTTCACCAAGCGCATTTCCGGTTTGAATGTCTTTCTGTTGGTCTGGTCCAAACGTTGTTGACACGGCCTCCTCAAAATATCATTATTTCTCAAAAATAGTCACACTCCGATTAAGGTGCCTAGCCGATGACAGAAGTTCGAAGCCCACGAATAGGCAAATTGCCTGCGGCTAGTCGATTGCAAGCGATAAAGGAAATGATCAATGCCGGAGAAAGCATCAGCATTGCCGGGCTCGCGGAACAATATTCGGTGTCGATGGAAACCATCCGTCGCGATCTCGCAGCCCTGGAGAAGGAAGGACTCGTCCACCGAGTCCACGGCGGCGCCATGCCGACTGCGCGATCGGCGCCCATCAACGTGCGGGTCAACAGCCTGAGCACCGAGAAAGCCTCAATTGGAGCATTGACGGCGGGATTGATCGAGAAAAATGAGTGGATATTTATAACCCAAGGGAGTACGGCGCAATCCGTGGCGCGAGCGCTCAATGACGGTCCGCCAATCTCCGTGATGACCAATATGCCTGCGATCGCGGAAGCCCTCTATGGGGGGGCGAAGCATCGCGTTGTGTTGACCGGTGGAGAATACAACCACACGGACGGAACCTTGGTAGGCCAGCAGGTGCTTGAGGCCATTTCCGAATGTGTATTCGATACCGCCATTATCGGCACTTACGGAATCGATCCTGTGCATGGGTTGGTAGAGGCGGAGAAATACGATCAACATCTCAAACGCCTTCTCTGCCAGAGGAGCCGCCGCAGGATCTTTATTGCCGATCACAGCAAGTTTGGCGCCTCCGGCACCTATGTTTCCGTCCCGCTGTCTGAAATCGGAACTATAGTTACGGACCTTGCTCCGCCCAAGGAATTCGCAAGCTCTTTCAAAGAGTTTGGTACTAGATTGATATATCCTAACAATGCGGAGGCCGAACCAAATGGGCAGTGAATCAAAGCATGTCGTTATTCTTGGGATTGATGGTTTGAGACCGGACATGGTCAATGACAAGACAATGCCCAATCTTGCCCAATTGGGACGAAACGGAACTTGGAGTACGAAACATAGGACCGTTTTTCCAAGCGAGACACGAGGCGCATTGACCGCTCTCGTCACAGGCGCGAATGCCGAGGCGAACGGAATTTTTGGCAATCAGTTTTACGTGAGAGACGCCGATCACACCCAGATTTTCACGGAGACCACACATGATTGGTATGCTGCCGATGATCGGCTTGGAGGGCGGTTGGTCACAGCGACATCACTCGCAGATATCCTTAGTGGCGCTCAACGGAAGCTCGCAGTCATCACGTCCAGCGGTCCTGGAGCGTTGTCGGCGCTAAACTGGAAGGGGCAACAGCGCGGGCATATCGGATTTAACGTAAAGCATCCCCAACCATCCTTTCCGCATGCTTTCGCCGCGAAAACTCACCGAAGCCTCAAGATTCCCTCGGGCGGCATTTCGGCTGATGGACCGCAAACCGCCTTTAAGGTTTTTCGAAAAGAGGTATGGCCAAATTATCAGCCTGCTGTCTCCATCTTGTGGTTAACCGAAGTCGATAGCGCCGCCCATTTGCACGGGCTCGGCTCGCCCCAACATTATGAGAAGATGAGGCATTGCGATGAAGTGGTTGGCGAGCTGCTCGACTGGTACGCCGCTCAGCCGGAACGGGATGAGATCAGCATTTTCGTCGTCTCCGATCATGGACACGTAACCATAAGCGGGTTGTTATCGATTGCCCAGGAGCTCCGCAACGCCGGTTTTGCAGCAGACTCGTCCTTTGAAGACAACACGACCGATGTTCTGGTGAGACCCGGTCGCGCCGCAGGGATTTGGATGCGGAAATTTGACTCTGTACTTCTCGAAGAGATCCTGGCCTTCGTGGCTGAACAAGAATGGTTCGGTGGTGCATTCACTCCTGCCACCGAGCCGGGATCTGCAGATGGTTCCTTGGCCAACACGTTAGCGCTTGAACTCATTGGTGCCGGGGGGCCTCGCGCACCCGACCTAGTTATCAATCTCGCGAGCAGAAACGACACGAGTGTGGCGGGAATTCCTGGTAGCGCCTATTATGACGCGGGAGACTATGACCTACGACTTGGCGGCGGGACACATGGCGGGCTCCACAGCGCGGAACTCTCGGCAGTTCTCGCCACCTATGGAGCGGGATTGGCGAAGGGACTCATAGCGGATACGCCAAGCTCGATCACAGACATCGCTCCAACTGTCCTGACCTTACTCGGTATTCCATGCCCAGCATCAATGACCGGGAGGCCCCTAAGAGAGCTTACTGAAGACAGGTCGGTCTTGAGCGATGTCACCAATAAGGAGATACGATCGTCGGGAAGTATCAAACCAACCGTGCTCAGTGTCTCCAAGTTGGGTGACCGCATATACCTGAACGAAGCAAGCGTTGGGAAAGGTGTTATGTCGAATGACGCAACGACAAATGCTCGTGTCGGAGTGGCCGAATGACCAAGGCCGAAGTGCTCGCGCATAACATTAGAACGCCGTTAGAGGTGGTTTTCGGGTGTGGGGATTGGGAGCACTTTCGGATCAAAACGCAAACGCCGATGACCTCTCGTCGGATCTACGCGGTCGCTGATATCCATGGTTATGATGCTCATCTCAACTCGATGTTGAGAAGGATTCGGGAAGATATAGCAGAATTTCCGAGTGCAAACCCCATAATTATATTTCTCGGCGACTATATTGACCGTGGCCCAAATTCCAAGCTCGTGATTGAAAAGCTTTGTGAACTGCGGAAAAGCAGAAACTTTAACTGTGTTTTATTGAGGGGCAACCATGAGCAGTGGCTTATCGATTTCGCGCAAGACAGCACCATTCTTCCTCTCTGGGGCCGAAAAGGAGGACTACAGACTTTGCGCTCTTATGGGGTGCCTTTATCGCAAATTGAAGCCGGCATCGAAAGCCCCTTGATTGCGGAAGATGTCCGTCGTCAATTCTTAAACCACCTGCCAATGGAACACATGACGTTCTTTCGTTCTTTACCGAGCCACTTTGAACTTGATGACTACTTTTTTGCCCACGCGGGCGTTGATCCAGATATCCCACTCGATCAACAAACCGATCATGATCTGACTTGGATTCGATACAAATTCTTGGAGTCAAGAAAAGATTTTGGGAAAGTGGTGGTCCACGGACATACCCCCGCCCCAAAAGTAGAAAGCCTGCCGAACAGAATTAATGTTGATACGGAGATTTACACCCGCGGAGTTCTCAATTGCGTAATCCTGGAGGGAAAAGCCCGCTACCTCCTCACCGTTAAAGGTGATTATCCAACACAGGTCGCTTGATGCTGGCGCGTTGGATAATCTGTGCGTCTACGACCACTCCGGATCAAGCCCCAGGGGGCGATCGCGTCCCCGCGGTCATCGCCGCGGTGGTCGGAGGGCTGGCCCATACCTGGATCAGTGACACGATCGACGCGCACTGCCGCTGATAGCCGGCCAAGAGAAAGCGCACCGTTCCTAGTGAACGGTGCGCTCCGGACCATCCGGCCAACTGGCGCGGCTGCGCATAGAAAGAGGGAGTAGCCTCTCACTGCAATGACAGCGCTCCTCGGATAGCGCTTACGGCCGCCAGGGTCGTCTTCATCCGAATCGTGCTGACGAATTCCGGCCAGCTCGACAGGACAACCGCCGCGAAATCCGTCTCGGGATCGATGTAGATCAGTTGTCCGAAGACGCCGCGGGCCATATAGACGCCGCGGGCCGCATCCTCGATCCAGAACTGGTTGTGATATGCGCCGGCGGGCAGAACTTCTTGATAGATGCCGCCGAAAAGCGTTGGATCAGCGCCGAACCGTGTCCCGGCAATCCATTCGGTCGGCACGATGCGTCGGCCATCAATCTCGCCGCCGCGAAGATGCAGCATGGCGAAACGAGCGTAGTCGCGCATCGTCGCATTGAAGCCGCCATCCCCCAAGGCGTAGCCTGCGGCATCCACCGTGAAGTAAGCGTCTTCCTCCGCGCCCATCGGCACCCACAATTCACGGCTGACGAGTTCTGCGAGCGGTGTAGCCGTGGCGCGCTGTAGAACGAACGCCAGGACATCCGTCTCAATCGAGCGATAGCGGAAGGAGGTGCCGTGCGGGCACTCCAAGTCCTTCAAAGACAGGATCAGGTCCCAGACACTCGTCGGCCAGGTCGGGTTCCGACGATCCTTCCAGCCGCTGGCGACATCCAACTGCGCCATGTGGGAATCATGCGTTGTGTAGGTCTCATCGAAGACCACGCCGCTGGTCATGTCGAGCACGTGCTGGACGGTCGCGCCGCGGTATGCGGTTGCCTCCAGCTCCGGCAGGTACTGTGTCACGGCCGCGACCGGGTCGACCACTCCGCGGCCGATCAGGATGCCCGCCAGGGTGCCGACAATCGATTTGGCGATCGATTGCGACAGGTGTTGGGTATGGGGCGTCAGGCCGTTGAGGTAGCGCTCAGCAACAATCTTACCGCCATGGAGTACCAGAAGGCCGTCGGCGTAATTCGTCTCGAGAAAACTGCCAATGGAATGGACCTGTCCCTCCGCCGCAAAGGAGATGGCGTCGATATCCTGCAGATTGCTCGGTAGAACGCTTGCCGCCCCCCCTCCCCGCAATACGGGTGTAGTCGGTAGCAGCTCCCTGACATGCTGGAAGGTCCAGCGGTTCCAAGGCGCCCGGTCCCAATCTTGCCTCGGAATGAGAGGATTGCCGGGTGCAGTTGGATCGCGGAGTGGCGAGATGTTCGTCATGGGTTCTTTCGTTTGTGGTTTTAGAAGGATCAATCGTCGCGGCGGAGATAGCTGCCGCCGACGAACTCTCCGAAGAGTGTGCCCATGTCGCTCATCATGGCGAAGTTGCGCTTAGCCTTTGGCCCGAGTTTGGTGGCAACGGCGTCGATGAGCAGATTGAGCACGACACTGATACTTGCCGTAGAATCCCAGAAGGTTTTCACATGCGTATGCGCCTCGAAAACGAAGCGCGTATATGCAAACGCCCAATGACTGAATTTGTCGGTGACGATAACCAGTGGCATGCCCATCGACTTCAACTTCTCGACAAGCTTGATGCCGCGAGTCGCGTACGAGGCCGTGTCAATAAGGACCACGGCGCTCTGCTTCGGATCTGCATTGATGATTTCGCCGAACGTGCCCGAGGTATTGTCTACGAAAATGACGTTGGGTCGCGCCCACAGCAGTCGGCTGGCAAAATCCATGGCCAACCCTTTCGAGGCCTGGAAGCCGACGACATAGATAGTGCGGGCCTTCACGAGCAGGCTTGCGGCCTCCTCCCAGGCTTCGGTGTTGGTCAAGGCATAGGCTTTGACGATGGCGTCGAGTTCCAACCGCAGGCTTTCCTGCAACTGCGACTGCCGGCCGTCGCGCATCTGGAAGCGGGCCAGGTAATCGTCGACCTCGGTGTCCTTCTCCGAGACCGCGACGCGCAACCGCTTCTTCAGGGCGCGCAGGCTCTCAAAACCGAGGCCGCGAACGAACCGGGTGACGGTCATTTCGCTAACGCCCACCGCCTCTGCTATGCTGCTGCCGGTCTCGAACGGCAAAATCTCGATATTGTCCAGGATATAGCCGGCAAGGCTTTGCTCCGAGGGCGAGAAACCGGACATCCGCTCGCGCAGGATCGCTTCGATGTCGATCTTCTGTTCAGCGCCACTTGATCCCTTACCATCCTTGCCGCTTCGTGCTTTCACCACAGTGACAGACTCCTAGAAATTGGCGGCGTGAATGGTCGGCCGCCCCTGCCCCCAGATGCCGGGGGCGCTCTCAACCTCTTCCTCGATTTGCCGGGCGGCCGCAAGCAGAAGGTCGTCGCGTCCGAAACTGGCGACAAGCTGTATACCTATAGGGAGACCGTCTCGGCTGCGTCCAAGTGGCAGGGAGATAGCGGGCTGCCCCGTCGCATTGAACAGCGCGGTAAAGGTCTCCTTCGGCGCAAGATCATTGAACACGCCTTCCGCATCGATGCCCGCTCGGTCCGGATCGAACGTTCCGATCGGTTCTGGCAGTATGGCGTTGGTTGGTGTCAGCAAGAGATCAAGTCCGGCAAGGAAGCGCCCGAGCTGCCGCGTCACCCGGTCATAGACGGCCAGCGCGTCGACAAGCTGAGCACCGCTGATGCCGTGCCCCCAGCGACAAAGAGCATATGCGCTGGCGCCAAGCGCTTCCTCGAGCGAACGGTTCATATGCCGCGCCATCGCTGGCATATGCGCGGCGGCGTCGGCGGCCCAGATGATCTTCTGCGCCTGGAGGAAACTCGGGTAATCGAAGTCCGGCGACGCTTCCTCCACATGGTGGCCAAGGGATGAAAACTGCTCCGCCGCCGATCTTACCGCGGCAAGAACCTCCGGGTCGATCTGGACCCCGGACCAGGAGCGCGTGCAAAGGGCGATGCGCAGGCCGTGCGGCCTGTGCTTGATGGCGTCGACATAGGTGCCCACTGGCGGTGCGATCTCATAACCGTCGCCTGCATCGGGGCCATGGCAAAGGTCGAGAAGGGCAGCAGTATCGCGCACGGAGCGTGTGAGCATAAAGGCAGTTGCCAAGCCGTGAAGCGGGGCGTTTCCGTTCGGCGCGCCGGTAACGCGCCCGCGAGAAGGTTTAAGACCGATCAAGCCGCAGAACGCCGCCGGATTGCGGATTGACCCACCACCGTCGCTTCCCTGTGCAAAAGGCACGATGCCTGCGGCGACGGCCGCTGCGGCACCGCCGCTGGATCCCGCAACGCCGCGCTCCGGATCCCAAGGATTGCGCGTTGCGCCATAGAGGGGCGATTCCGTCGTGGCTGGGACGCCAAATTCGGAACTTGTCGTGCGGCCGACATTGTTCAGGCCGCCGGCGCGCAACCGTGTCCAGTAGACGGCATCATTGGCGGCGCGGAAACCTTGCGCGAGACGGCTGCCGAACTCGGCCGGGCGGCCCGCCTCGATCGGGAAATCCTTGGTGAGGGTGGGAATGCCGCCGAAGGGGGTGGCGGACGCCGCCTCCGGCAGGGTCTCGAGCGCGTCCGGATAGAGTTCGATGACGGCGTTCAGCGCCGGGTTCACGGCCGCGACGGCCTGTTCGACGCACCGGCCGAGCTCCTTCGGAGTGACATTGCCATTTGCCAGCAGACGTGCGAGGCTGGTTCCATCATGGGCTGCATATTCATCAAGGCGCATGGGTCACTACCGGTTGTGAAGGGGAAATTGTCCGGACCGACGGCAGCCGGGCCAGCGAACCGACCAGCGCCTGCGTATAAGGATCCTGCGGTGTGGACAGAACGTGCTGCGCTACGCCCTGCTCGACGACGCGCCCGGCCTTGAAGACATAGACGCGCTGACAAAAGCTGCTCACCACGGCGAGATCGTGCGAAATGTAGAGGAGCGTCAGCGAGCGCTCGCGCTGGAGCCGCACGAGCAGTTCCAGGATCTGCGCCTGCGTCGTAACGTCGAGCGCCGAGGTGATTTCGTCCGCGATAAGAAGCTGCGGCTTCAGCGCCAGTGCCCGTGCAAGGCCGACGCGCTGGCATTGTCCGCCGGAAAGTTGCTGCGGTTTGCGATAGCGCAGGCTGCTCGGCAACTCCACCATCTCCAGCAACGCATCGGCTTCTTTCCGCGCTGTTTTTCGGTCCGCGATGCCATGGCGCCAGATCGGCTCCGCGACGGCCTCGGCAATCGTCAGGCGCGGATTGAGCGAATCGTACGGGTTCTGGAACACCATTTGTACGCGGCGGCGGAACGCCGTCAGCGCCTCTCCTCGCAGCGCACCGACATCCTGTCCGTCCAGACGGGTCACGCCGCCGCTCGGCGTGTTCAGGCGGATGATCGACCGGGCAAGCGTGCTCTTGCCGGAGCCGCTTTCACCGACGATACCAACCGTTTCGCCCGTATTGATCTCCAGATCGACGCCGTCGAGGGCGCGGAAGGAATTGCCGCTTCCGAAGCCGCTGAACAGCCCCTGACCGACGGGGAACGTCACCGAAAGGTTTTCGACACGAAGCAGGGGCGTTGTCCGTTCCGGGCCAACGTCCGTACCATAGCTCTTACGGCCCGGCTGGGATTCGATCAGCAGCCTCGTATACGGATGGCGCGGTCGGTTAATGACGTCGTCGATCGGCCCCTGTTCCACCACCTCGCCATTGCGCATGACCACGACCCGCGAGCAGATATCTGCGACCACGCCCAGATCGTGCGAAATGAGGATCATCGCAAGCCCGGTCTTGCGGTTGAGGTCCTTGAGCAATTCGAGAATGCGGGCCTGAACGGTGACATCGAGCGCTGTCGTCGGTTCGTCGGCGATCAAAAGCTTCGGCTGGCAGCCGATGGCGGCGGCGATCATCGCCCGCTGTTTCATGCCACCCGAAAACTCGTGCGGATAGGAGCGCGCACGCTTTTCTGGCTCGTGTATACCCACATCTTCCAGCAGCTTGACCGCGCGCTGGAGACCTTCGCGCTTGCCGATGCCAAGGTGCCGGATCATCGGCGCCGAAACCTGCTGGCCGATCCGGCGCAGAGGATCGAGATGCGATGCCGGGTTCTGGAAAATCATGCCGACATCTCGGCCGCGAACAGCGCACAGTTCGTCCTCGTTGAGCGTCAGCAAGTCGCGTCCATCAAGGGCCACCGTGCCCTCGGCGCGTGCCGTCGCCGCCAGCAGTCGCATCACGGCGCGGCAGGTCACGGATTTGCCCGAACCACTTTCGCCGACAATGCCTAGGATTTCTCCCGGCTGAAGCGTGAACGACACGTTCTTCACCGCCACGAAGCCGCCGAAGCTGACAGACAGATCCTTGACTTCAAGCAGTGGCGGCTTGCCCGTTTCCAGCCCGCTCATGCCGTCACTCCCTTCCGTTGCCACTGCCCCAATCCATCGCCAAGCAGCGCGAAACCGAGGCCGAGCGAAATCGCGGCCAAGCCCGGGAACAGGCAGATCCACCAGGCCTGCTGCACGAAAGCCTGCCCGTCGGCGATCATCACGCCCCATTCGGCCAGCGGCGGCTGCGCGCCCATGCCCAGAAACCCGAAGCTCGCACCGGCGAGCATAACGAGCACCGCATCGCTGACCGCGTAGGCGATGACGGGCCCGATGGCGTTCGGCAGCACATGATGGCCGAGAATGGCGGCCGGCCCATAGCCGAGGCATTTGGCCGCCTGGATAAATTCGCTTTCGCGGATCGTCAGCACCTGCGCCCGTACCAGCCGCGCATAGCTGACCCAGCCGACCAGCGTCAGCGCCAGGATGAAATTGAGCAGCCCCGGTCCGAGCACGCCGACAATGGCCAGCACCAGCACGAAGAAGGGGAACGCGACGGTCAGGTCATAGATGCGCATGAATACGTTATCGACCACCCCGCCGAAATAGCCGCTCAACAGCCCGATCGTCGTACCGATCAGGAGGGGCGGAAGTACCCCGACCACGCAGAGCAAAAGATCGACCCGGCTTGCGAAAAGAACCCGCGAGAAGACGTCGCGGCCGACCTGGTCCGTGCCGAACCAATGGGCGGCACTCGGCGGCGAAAGCATGTTCATGATGTCGATGGCATCGGGATCATAGGGCGCGATCGCCGAAGCGGCCAGCGCCGTCACCAGCCATCCGCCGAGGATGACGAGCGCGATGAGCATGATAGGCGTTATGCTGCGGGCGGGCGGCGCAGTTTCCACCAGAATGGGGCTGTCAGCCATGGGCGATCTCCTCAGAGCCGGACGCGCGGGTCGATAAAGGCGGTGAGCAGGTCCACCATCAGCGTGATCAGGACGGTCGAGACCGCAAAGATCAGCGTCAGGCCCTGCACGACGTAATAGTCGCGGCCGAGCAACGCATTGACCATCAGCGTGCCAAGGCCGGGCACCGCATAGACGGTTTCGACGATGATGGCGCCGCCGATCATGAAAGCCACCATGACGCCGAGCAGGTTGAGGGTCGGCAGCACGGCGTTCGGCAACATGGTCTGCCAGAAGATTTGCCGTTCCGTCGCGCCCTGCGCCCGCGCGGCCGTGACGAAGTCGGCCGTGGTCTTTTCAATGAGAGCGGCGCGCAGGCTCTGGGTCAGAACCGGCACCAGCCAGATCGCCGTCGACAGGGCTGGCAGGAAGAGGTGATGAAGATGGCCCGTGAAACCGGCGCCGTAACCCGAGACGGGGAACCAGCCGAGGCTGACGCCGAAGAAGCGCGACATCATGATACCCAGCCAGAACACCGGGATGGTGAGGCCGGCAATCCCCACCAGACGAATGATCTGGTCGGCGATGCCGCCTGGACGCCGGGCGCCGAGGATGGCGAGCGCGACAGTCGGCGGGATGGCGAGGCACAGCACGTAGCAGGTCAGGAACAATGTCGGCCACATGAACTGCTCGATAAGCTGGCTCACCGGCCGCTGAAAGCGCAGCGACAGGCCGATATCGCCCCAAACGAGGTTGGCGAGATAGGTCAGGAACTGGCGCCAGAGCGGCAGATCGAGCCCATACTGCGAACGGATCGCCGCGATGGTCTCGAGGCTCGCCCTTTCCCCGGCCATAAGCCGCGCTGGATCGCCCGGGGCCATGTGGACCAACAGAAACGTCACGAGGCTGATGCCCGCGAGCACGCCGATCAATTGCAGCAGGCGCCGCGAAATGAGTCGCAGAAGGGACAAATCCGGTTCTCCGGTTCGAGCGTCAAGGGCACGCCCCTGATTGGGGCGCGCCTGAGGCGGATCACTGGCCGATGGACGTCTCTTCCAGGGTCCATTGCAGCGAGGGGGTCAGCTTGAGGCCTTGCAGACGCTTGGAATAGGCAACCGCATTCGGCGCATAGTAGAGCGGAATCTGCGCGACCTCTTCCGTGGTGATCTTCTGGATTTCCTTGTAGATCTCCGCGCGCTTGACCGGTTCGGCCTCCTTGGTGCCCTGCTCGACGAGTTCGTCCACCTTCGGGTTCGCATAGAAGGTGTTGTAGGAGTTGGAACCGCAGCTTCCACACACCGCCCAGCGGACAGCGAGATCGGGATCGGGCGTCTCGTTGTACCACCAGTTGGCCGCAGCGTCGTAGTCGCCCTTGCCGGTGGCATCCCACCAGGCGCCGCTGTCGACATTGACGATGACCGGCTTCAGGCCGATCGCCTGCCATTGCGCCTGGATGAGCAGCGCCGTCTGCTGGGAGGGCGCGTCTGCCGCCGCCAGGATCTTCACTTCGTGCCCCACCATGCCGGATTCGGCGAGCAGTTCCTTCGCCTTGGCGGGATCATAGGGGATGCCCGGATAATCCTTGTCATGGAAATCAACGCTGCCCGGCAGCGTGGTGTTTGCCGGCTCGGCATAACCGCGCGTGATGGCTTTGGCCATCGCCTTATTGTCGATCGCCATGCCAGCCGCCTGCCGGGCCTTCAGATCGGAAAAGGGCGCACGCTTGTGGTTTAGTAGGGTCATATAGATTGTGGTCGAGGGTTCGAGCCGAATATCGACCGTGTCGACCGCCTTCAGTTCGTCGATCTGCGTCCACGGCACCGCCCGCACGGCATCGATCTCGCCGGCCTTCAGCATCGCGATACGGGTTTCAGGCGAGGCAACCTCGATCAGTTCGACCGTACTATCCGACTTCGGGTAGCCCTTGCGCCAGTAATGCGGATTAGGCTCCAGGATAAGCCTTTCGTTCGGCTTCCACTGCTTGACTTCGTAGGGGCCGGACGTGACCGGTACGGTGGCGAAGGCTGCTTCTTCACCTCGCTTGTCGACATCGGCTTTTGAGACGATGGCCATGTTCCAGATCTCCGCATTCCCGAGGAACGGTGCGAAAGCCGACTTGAGCGTGACCAACACTGTCTTTGAATCGGCCGCCGTCACCGACTCCAACGCACCGAGTGGCGCGGGATAAGCCGATTTCTTGTCGCTCCGCACTCGCTCGAGGCTGAAAGCCACGTCACCGGCCGTTATCGGTGAGCCGTCGGAGAAATTCGCATCGCGCAAATGAAAGGTGTAGGTCTTGCCGTCCGGCGAAATCCCCCATTTCTCCGCAAGCCCCGGCTCCAGCGCGCCAGTGTCGGAGTTGCGGCGCAGCAGGCGCGAGTAAAGCTGACCGTAGGTTTCTATATTGCCGGCCGCTGCTGAGCGCATCGGATCGAGCGTTGTAGTCTGGTAAGGCGATGCGATCCGGATGACGTCGGCGGCGAACGCAGGATTGGTATAAAATAAACCAGTGGCGACAAGCGCAGCCACGTGCAATTTCGCGCCCGCGCCCCGCGTGCGGGATCCGATTAAGGAATTCATCTTGTTCTCCTCCCGGTATTTCTCTTGTGCCTCTCGGCATGGGAAGAGCCTATGAGAGATAGATAACTTATGTCAACAAGAAAGTTGGAAAGATAACATCTGCTGCCATCGTTCTGAGCTCGCGCTCAGCGCTTCCGGCGAAGGATTGCCGTTATGAGAGGAGTCATCTTCCGGCTGGCGCGAACATTGCGAGTCGTGCTCGACGGTGACTAGTTCTTTGACTTTCGCCAAGAGGGCAGCTTCGTTTTTGAAAAGCAACAGGCCGCATAGCGACACAATAAGTCGGATGCCCAAGACGCTGATCTGGATAATGCGCCGGCCACATTCTGCCGCCAACATGTCTTGCCTTGTCGTCAAGACCTGTTGGAGATCATCCGCGCAGCTGAGATCGCCAGCGGCGCATGCTTGCGGCAGAAGGTCTCGGGATCCCAGTCTGACAGAGAGGCGGCAATATGCACCGCGCCGATAGGCGTATTTCGCTCGTCAAAGATGGCTGATGCGAGGACGATTTCTCCGATCAGCATCTGCTCCACGCACAGAGCATAACCAATATCGCGGGCCTTCTCGATCTCAGCTAGTATCCCGCTTCTGTCCGTGACCGTCTTTGGCGATTGCGGAACGAGATTCGATCGGTCGAGTATGTCTTCCACGACGTCGCGTGGGAGGTGTGACATCACCGCGCGCCCGCCGGATGCTGCAAACGAGGGAACGCGGCGACCTGTAAGGGTCGCAAAGAATGTTTCGCGCTTCGATTGGCGGCGAAGCGCATAAACAATTTCCACATCCTCGAACAGGCTGAGGTCGATGCGCTCACCCGTCTCATTCTGGAGATCCATCAAAATCGGGCTGGCGCGCTGAATGGTCTGGGAGTGCCGCAGATATTCGAAGGTGAAGTGCAGAAACTTCTTGCCGAGCACATACGTCCGATTTTGCCCGCGTTCCAGATAACCCAGCTGCACCAGCGTGTGAGACAGTCGCTGGATCGTGCTCGCGTCCAAACCAGTGAGCTGTTTCATCTCCTTATGAGTAAGCCTCCCACCATCCCCACTTTTCTCAAAGGCTTCCAGGAGCTGAAACGCCTTTGCCAGAGATTTCACAAATAACGAATTGTCGTCGTTCACAGACGCGACCCCCTGCATACCGCTTGACCAATGATTCGAAGCATAATAAGATATAAAATATCGCATTACAATATAAAATATCGCATATGCCAAACTTAGGAGGAGAGCATGGCTATCTGGTTCAGAGTGGCGATCGCCGCGGGAATGTCCGTCATAATTTCATCCGCCGTAATGTCCGAAGCGTTCGCCGAACAATTGAAGCTCGGCGTTTCTCTTCCACTATCCGGCCCGGCTTCTCTCGCCGGCACGTCGATCCGGGAAGGCATTGAATTTGCCGTTAAGCGGGCAAACAAAAACGGTGGGGTTTTTGGTCAGGACGTGAAGATTTTCATCGAAGACGATGAAGGTAATCCGACCAAGGGCGTAACCGCCATTCGAAAGCTTATTGAACAGGATGGCGTCGTCGGCATAAGCGGCACGTATGTCAGCGCCGTCGCTGCGGCAGAAAGCAAGGTGGCGAAGGAATACAGAGTCCCAATGATTTCGGCTGGCTCAACGTCCTCAGCCGTAACCGATGCCAACACTGCTGGCGATCCTTGGTTCTTCCGCGCGTTTCCAGGAAGCAATACCCAGGCCAAGCAAACCGCGGTCGACACTCTCACCAAGCTGAACGCAAAGACTGTAGCGGTGCTCTACGAGAACTCGATTTATGGCAAGTCGCTGGCTGACGATTTCAAGGCAAATTATCAAGCCGCCGGCGGGAAGGTCATCGCTATGGAGGCATACAACCCAGGCGACAAAGACTTCTATTCTTCTCTGACAAACATCCGGGCTCAGTCACCCTCGGCCGTATATATTGCCGGCCTCATGGACTCCGGCGCGCAGATCATCAGGCAGGCAGGCGAGCTTGGCGTCCAGACACGAATTGTCGGGTCGGGTTCAATGATGAGCGACAAACTGATCGAACTCGCCGGGCCTGCGTCTGAAGGGTTTGCCGTGTCCTCTATGTTCGAACCAAGGACGCCCAACCGTCACGGCGCTGAATTCGCAAAAGAATTTCGAGCGGCCTATCATAAGGAACCTGATGTCTACAGCGCCATTGGCTTCGACTCGATGGGCCTACTCATCGAGGCAGCTCGCCGCGTCGGAAAGCCGGACGGCGCGGGAATCCAACAGCAGCTTCTGAATATGCGAGATTTTCCCCTGACCCAGGGACCGGATGGAACGACGGCTAAATTCGACGACAAGGGCAGCGTGGAGTTCCTAGTCGGCCTTGCCATCGTCAAGAACGGCAAGCGCGAGTGGCTCCCTTTCAACTAAGCCGCCCGAGCTCGGGTACGGGAGCCACTATCCGCTCCCGTACCCGTCTCCATTCCCGCGCCTCGGACAGGAACCTTGACCTTGATACTTTTCCAACAATTCTTTGCCAACGGAGTTGTTATCGGATCGAGCTACGTCCTCGTGGCGCTCGGCCTGACGCTCATCTTCGGAATCCTGAAAATCGTGAACTTCGCCCATGGCGAATTCTACATGGTCGGGGGTTATGTGGCCGTTGTCGGCACGCACATTCTCGGGCTTAGTCCTTTTCCTTCAATCCTCTTGGTGATTGTAGTGATGATCCTATTTGGCTCATTCGTGGAGCGAGCCATCTTCGTTCCCATAGCCCGGAAAGACCCAACCAACGTCATCATCGCGTCGTTCGGATTGTCGATTGTCCTGCAGAACGTAGCACTTAAGGTTGCAGGACCAGAGCCGATGCTTGCTAAAAGCGGACTCCCACGTGGCGCCATCCAGATCGGAGATGTCTTCCTGACCAGCGAGCGGCTTGCGATCGTGGTATTTGCGGCCGTAACAGTAATCGCCCTTCTGCTTGTGCTGAAGTACACCTGGGTCGGGCTGTCGCTTCGTGCCATGTCGGAGAACGCAACAGTGGCGCGAATTTGCGGTATAAATGTCCGTCGAGTGGGCGTTGTGACGTTTGCTATCGGCGCGGCTCTTGCCGGACTTGCCGGCGCGCTAATGGCCACCGTTTTTACTGTCCAGCCGAACGCCGGCAGCCTGATCGTCATGAAGGCATTCGTAATCGTCGTGCTGGCTGGCATGGGAAGCATCGAGGGCGCTATCATTGCGGGCCTCGGTCTGGGCATCATCGAATCCCTGGTCACCGGCTATCTCGGCAACGCGCTCCGGGACATTGTCGGGTTCATCTTCGTGATGGCCGTCCTGACGGTACGTCCTCAAGGCCTGTTCGGCATCAAGACGGATCGGTCCTGATATGCGTACCATTTTCCTCATTGTTATCGCAGCGGCAGCACTTGCCGCCGTCTCGGTCCTATTGGGTAGCGGATATGCGATCAACATCGCCATCGTGGTTTGCATCTACATTATCCTGGCCAGCAGCCTTGATATCGTCATGGGGTGGACGGGCCTCTATTCCTTTGCTCATGCTGCTTTCATGGGAATTGGAGCCTATACAGCAGCCATCCTCGGCAGGGATTTCGGAACTACGTTCTTGATCAACCTGCCGCTAGGCATGCTCGTTGCTGGCCTGTTCGGCTTTCTGCTCGGCCTGCCGCTTCTACGGGCGCAAGGGCATTTCCTGGCGATTATGACCATCGCATTCCAGACAATCGTCTACCTTGTCCTGTCGCAATGGACAAAGTTCACCGGCGGGCAATACGGGATTGAAGTGGTACCGGTCGCTGGCTTCACGACTCTTTCCTCATATTTCTATCTGGTGCTGGCAATTGCCGTCATTTTCCTGGTGGCCATTCATTTGCTGACGCAGTCGCGTTTCGGAGATGCTCTTCAGGCGATCAGGGACGATGAAACGCTGGCACGTACGATTGGCATCAACTCTAAGAAGATCAAACTCGTCGCATTGGCGGTATCGTCGGCATTTGCGGGTGGAGCAGGTGTTCTTCTTGCCTATCACATACGCGGCGTCACGCCTGACGACTATACCGTGCTCGCCTCGGCATCGATTGTGGCGATGGTGGTCCTCGGCGGCCGCGGACGCTTCTGGGGGCCAGTTCTCGGTGCAGTCCTTCTGGTCGCTTTACCTGAACTGCTCTCTAACCTCGCCGACTACAAGCACATCTTTTACGGTGGCGTGCTGGTTCTGGTCACCATGTTTGCTCCGCAGGGGCTTGCGGGAAAATTCTCTCAATGGAGAGCGAAATGACAACGGAAAAGAAACCCATGGCTCCGATCATTCAGGCCGAAGCCCTCACCAAGCATTTCGAGGGGATGGTGGCGCTCAACGCGCTCGACTTCTCCGTCAACGAGGGCGAAATCGTTGGTTTGATCGGGCCGAACGGCTCGGGGAAGTCGACTGTTGTCAATCTTCTGACCGGCGTTCTCGCGCCGACCAGCGGTCGCGTCCTGATCGACGGCAAAGATTTCTCCGGAACTGCTCCGCATCTTATCGCCATGCACGGGGTCGTTCGCACCTTCCAGATGATCAGGCTCTTTGCCAGCTTGACCGTCGAACAGAACATCGTTCTGGCGCTCCAGGAACAGTCCGGGCCCGGATACGTGTCGTCCTTCTTGAACCGTCGCAACGCACGGGCGTGGCGGGAACAGGCAACCAGCCAAGCGCGCGACATGCTGGCCCTTTTCGAGATGGAAAAACATGCCACGAAACTCGCCACGGACCTGTCAATTGGGCAGCAGAGAATGGTCGAACTGGCGCGCGGCCTCGCAACCAGCCCGAGGATCTTCATTCTCGACGAACCGGCAGCCGGGCTTTCGCCCATCAACGTAGATCGGCTCATCGAGATGATCCGCCGTATGCGGGACGATTTCCGCGTGACGGTTCTGCTCGTCGAACACGTCATGCGTGTCGTTCAATCCGTCTGCGACCGAGTCGTCGTCCTCGACTACGGACAGAAGATTGCAGATGGGATGCCCGACCACGTCGTTCGGGACCCCAAGGTCATTGAAGCCTATATCGGATTAGGGCGGGCTTCCCATGCTTGAGTGCAAGAACGTCAATGCCGGGTACGGCAAAGTCCAAATTCTCTACGGTCTCGACTTCACCATAACAAAGGGCGGGTTGAGCGCGATCCTTGGCAGCAATGGGACCGGCAAGTCGACCGCTCTCAAAACACTCGCCGGCCTGGTGCAACCAACCAGCGGAGAAATTCTGCTCGACGGCAAGCGGATCGACGGCGCGGGTGCACATGCAATGGCGGCTGCAGGACTATGCCTCGTCCCACAGGGCAAGGAGGTTCTCGCAGGCTTGAGCGTTTATGAGAACATCCTGATTGGCGCCTATCACCGCCGTAAGGATAAGGCTGGCATAGCCGAAGACGTCGAGATGGTCTATGCCGAGTTCCCGCGCCTCAAGGCCCGCCACAAAGCGCCGGCCGGACTTCTCTCTGGCGGCGAGCGTCAGATGCTGTCGCTCGGGCGGGCATTGATGGCGAGGCCGAGCATGTTGCTGCTCGATGAGCCTTCGGCAGCACTCGCCCCGAAGGTAGTGGGTGAGATCTCCGACATTATCCGCAAGCTGAGGACACGCGGCCTGACCATGCTGCTCGTCGAACAGAACGTCTCGATGGCGCTTGAGCTTGCAGACGAGGTGCACATTCTGCGTGAAGGCCGCTTTGCCTATTCGCGAAAGAACGGTCCCGATCTTAATGTCGAGGAGCTGCGCGAATTCTATTTGGGGAAAGGACGAACGTGATGCGGTTTACGGGGAAAACGGTATTGATCACCGGCGCAGCCGGTGCTCTAGGCGCCGATCTGTCGCAGGCATTTGCCCGTGAAGGGGCCGAGCGACTCTATCTTGTCGATCGTAGTGAAGCCAAACTTAGGGAACTCTGCGCCGCAATCGGTGAAAATGCCATTGCGGTTCGTTGCGACCTTACGTCCGTTACGGACATGCGGCAGGCTTGGGACGGGATGGATCTCAACCTGGGAATCGATGTATTGGTAACCGCTGGTGGAACTCTCGGAAGTGGCAAGCCACTGTTGGAAGTGGACGCGGAAGAGTTCGACCAGATGCTGTCGTTGAATGTTCGCGGCACGCTGCTTGCCGTCCAACTTACCCTGACAGCGCTGAGACAGCGTAAAGGCAACATCGTGACCTACGGTTCCACGGCGGGCTTGGCCGGATCACGTGCGCTCGGCGCCTACTCGACAACCAAAGGAGCCGTATCACTGCTAACCCGCAGCCTCGCGCTATCGCTGGCCGAAGAAGGCATCCGCGTCAACTCAGTCTGTCCCGGGTCGATAACGTCGCCAATGCTGGAGCGGAACTTTGCGGCAGCCGGAGCCGACTCAGAAATGCGCCGCCAGATCTACAAGGATCTTCATCCAATGAAACGTTTTGGCGAGGCGAACGAGGTCACGGAAGCAGTGCTTTACCTCGCCAGCGGCGCAGCGTCATACACGACCGGCGTGGCGCTGCCTGTTGATGGAGGCCGTCTTGCATAGTTTTCATGGCAGGAACGCGGTCGTCACCGGCGCGAACAGCGGGATCGGCCGGGCGACAATTGATCTTCTGATAGGACGTGGAGCGTGTGTCCTTGCGGTCGATCTGGACGTATCGCAACTCGGCGGGGTCCCCGCGATCACAGTCTCCGCCGACCTTTCCGAGGACTCCGCGCCGAAGCGGATCGCAGAAGCCGCGGGCGAACTGGGCGATCTCGACCTCTTAGTCAATTGCGCCGGCGTAGGCGGCTCAAAACGCATCGCTGAAACCGATGATGCCCTGCTCGACCGGATTCTCGGCATTAATCTTCGCTCTGTTATCCGGCTGACGCGCGAACTTCTGCCGCTGCTCCGTCGTCCCGGCGGGGCTATTGTCAATCTTGCTTCCGTATATGGCGAAGTCGGCCGCGTGGGAACTACCGCTTACGCTGCAAGCAAGGGAGGCATCTCGCAGCTCACGCGGCAGTTGAGCGCGGAGGTCGGTCCGGAAGGTATACGGGTAAACGCCGTTGCGCCCGGCTGCATTCTGACGGCGATGACGCGTACCAAGATCGACAACGACCCCGAATACCGCCGAGCGATGATTGCCGGGACGCCGTTGCGGCGGGTCGGCGATTCGACGGAAGTGGCGGAGGTGATCGCTTTCCTGGGGTCCGATCAGGCCTCGTTCGTCAACGGCCAGATAGTTGCCGTCGACGGCGGCTGGCTCGCCTCCGGGGGACATTTTCAGGAGTAAGATTGTGGAGCACTTCGGTCCTATCAGCTGGCCAGGTCAACACCGAGTGGCAGTCATGCTCTCGTTCGATTTCGATGCCGAAACTCTTTGGCTGTCGCGAGACCCAGACAACGCCCGCCGTCCTGGCACGCTATCCCAGGGCAGCTACGGCTCCAAAGTGGGGGTCCCAATGATCCTCGAAGTCTTAAGTGATGCTGGCGTTATGGCGACCTTTTTCGTCCCCGGGTGGACCGCAGAGAAGCACTCCGGCCGGTTGGAGATGATTGTCGCCAAGGGACATGAAGTTGGCCACCACGGCTATCTGCACGAATGGGTCAATCCTGACCAGCCGGAACAGGAGGAAGAGATTCTTGTCAAGGGTCTGGAAGCCTTGAAGAAGACGGTAGGCATCGTACCGACAGGCTATCGGTCACCGGCCTGGGAGACATCGCCGAATATGATCGGCCTGCTGAAACGTTATAGTTTTTTCTACGACAGCTCCTTCATGGATACCGTCAACCCTTACCGGCACCACCTTGAAGACGGATCCGATGGACCGATTGAACTGCCGGTGCACTGGAGCCTGGACGACGCGCCATTCGCGCTCTTTTCTGTACGCGCGCCACGCACCATCGTCACCAACGACCATATTCTGAAGGTATGGCAGGATGAATTCCGCGAGATTTACCGGTGGGGCGGCCTGTTCAATTTGACGATGCACCCTCAGGTCATCGGCCGGCCGTCACGGATCGCGCTGCTCAGGGAATTCATCCAGTGGATACAAACGTTCCCCGGTGTCTGGTTCGCCCAGGGGCATCAGATCGCCGAGGCCTGGGACAAGTCCGAAAATTAATTCTTTAGCACCTTTCAGAGGCTGCACCAAACAAGAGTGCTTCCGTCGGAACGGAGACGTCGTGACATTTGAAGAGTACCGGTCCAAAGACGGCATCGCCCTTGCCGATCTTCTCGCCAACCGCGAGGCAAGCGCGGTTGAATTGATGCGCATCGCGATCGACGCCGCCGAACGCGTCGCCGGGGCCACCAACATGCTGTCCTACAAAGACTATGACAGCGCATTGGCGAAAGCTTCTTGCCACGAAGTGGCTGAAGGGAAGTTCAGTGGCCTGCCTTTCCTTCTGAAGGACTCAGGTCTCGCCTGCACGGACATTCCGACAAGTATCGGCTCCTCACTGTTTGAGGATACGAAGGCCGAGAGCGATGCCACCCTTGTCAGGCGGTTCCGAGACGCGGGATTTATCGCTTTTGCACGTTCGACGGTGCCCGAGTTGTGCATGGCGCCGACGACCGAGGCGCGCCGCAACGGCGGTCCGACCCGCAATCCATTCGACCTGACCCGCTCCTCGGGCGGATCGTCCGGCGGCGCGGCAGTTGCTGTGGCTGCTGGAGTGGTGCCCGTCGCCCATGGTAGTGATGGCGGCGGTTCGATCCGTATCCCAGCGTCGTGCTGCGGCGTCTTCGGTCTGAAGCCGTCCCGTGGTCGTGTTCCGATGGGACCGTTCCGCGGCGAAGGCTGGGGCGGCCTTGCTTGCGATGGCGTTCTGACACGGAGCGTCCGCGATACCGCGCGTGCGCTGGATTTGACCGCTGGCATGGAAGCCGGTGCACCTTATGCGGCACCCCCGGGCGGCAATTTCGAAGCCTGTCTTGACCTGCCCTTGGAGCGCCCTTTGCGGATTGCTGTCTGGAAGGATCCGTGGGGACTGCTGGTGGACGAGCCCTGCCACCAGGCCGTGCAAAAAACGGCGAAACTTTGTGCTGCGCTCGGACACGAAACCGTTGCGATCGAGCCGCCTCGTTTTGACTACGCCGATTTCATAGATGCCATTGTCAGCGTTATGGCGGCAAACATCGCCCTTGCCGCACGCACCAAACTTTCGGCAGAGCGCCGCGATCCCAGGCCGCACGAGCTTGAACCAGCCATTCTCGACGGATACTTCATGGGCGCCCGCACCACGGCCACTGATTATATCGCAGCCGTCAACACGCTGCACGCAACCGGCAGGATGATGGCCACGATGATCGAGGGATATGATCTCGTTCTTTCCCCGAGCCTTGCGACCCTTCCACCGACGCTAGGGACCATTTCAACCAAAGAGGCTGATTTTCGCGGCTTCCGGCGCAAGGCTGGCGAGCTTACTCCGTTTTTGGCAGTTGTGAACGCATCAGGTCAGCCTGCTGCAAGTCTGCCACTGTGGCGGCATAAGGGTCTTCCCGTCGGAGTGCAACTCATTGGCCATTTCGGCCGGGAGGACATGGTGCTGGCCTTGTCGCATCAACTGGAGGAAAGCTCGCTTTGGAGCGTGGCGCGGGGATGGCCTCTTTAGGATCGGCGCAACGCATAAAGGGGGCACGTGGAGCAGATTTTGACCGAAGCGGACCTCAGCACGAGCGGTTGGAAACATGGGACTGGACACCGGGCGCCTACGAAAGCGATTGGATGTTGTACATCGACAAGGGTGCCGAATCCTCATCACCCGATATTAGTCGACCGGTTACAGATCCGCCCGACGCCGGCTTGGCCGTAGCGCTGCACGAATGTCATGTTCCGTGGTTGTACCCCGATACCGCCGATACAGAAAGGGACTCGTAGCCGTCCGCCGGCACGCGCCCTCGGCAAGGGTCGTCAGGTTTCCACGGCGACGGCACGCACTCGGGGCGGCGTCGCTGTCTGCATCGAAACGGGGCGCGCCGGCAATCGTATCCCTGTTGGGTTGCAGGATTTTGCATAGGAATGCGCCGATTGGGGAGATGCCGCGAGAGTTCGAAAACGCCACCGGCTGTGTGGTTCGCGCGATATCAAACTCAGGAAATCACGTCCGATAGCGTCCGACAATGATCGACCGGTCGTAACGCGCTCGACGTGTGGGTCCAGACCCTCAACGCGAAGGCAGCCGACCGCTTCGTCACAAGTTGCAAAGGCTTGCGCTACGCGCCCGATATTATCCACGACGGTAAACTCGGATCCATGGCGCTGCCCTACGCGAGATCCTGCCGGTTGTTGGCATCGCGAGAGCCGATACTCCAACAATCGCTGTGAGGTCTAACGCCAACCCACGCCGCCGGCGGAGCGCCACATGAGGCGCTTCAAGCCGCTCGCTATGCCCCAGTTGTTTCACTCAGCCGAGTACGATCTACTAATATTTTCAGCTCCGCCGTCATCGTCTGTCTGCCAATGAGTACCAGGCTCCGCGTGAGAACGTCTATGCCACCTGGAGCGACGCGACCACTGGGGGCTTACATGCAATAGCTCGAACGAACCTGACTGCTCAGCACATGCCAGCCTTGTTAGGTTGGCATTGACTTGACAGTATCCTCCACCGTCCTCAATCCTTGGCGGCACGAAAAGATGCGGCTGGCGATCTTATCCGAAAATAAACTATTCGAAGTTTGTAGCGGTCGCCTCAGATTACTGGGACATCACCGCGTCGTCAGTCCCGGGATCATGCAGGTGTTCTGCGACCCTGCAGAATCCCGGGCTATCTACCTTCAACTCTGCACAGGGTCTCCGTGCGGGCTAACCACAACCGTGTCTGGCACGCTTTGATAGCGCTTAATAAGTGTGACGCAGATCAGCGAGACACCAGCCAAAGCGCTCGCAAATAGGGCGAGCGGCCACCATTCTCCCTTGTAGTTTTCTGCGAGAACCGTTCCTAGGACCGGTGTCAGCCCCCCCGCGGCTGCGCCGCAGAACTGATACGCGATTGAGATGGCGCTGTACCGGACACGAGTTGGGAAGATCTTCGAAATGTAGCCGGCGATTACAGCGTAGAAGAATGCTCCAGCAAAGGTGTTCACGACGAGGCCGAGCAGAAGCAGCCAGAAGTTTCCAGTCCCGACGAGTAGGAACAACGGATACGGCGTGAGCATCGCAACGGTCAGGCAAAGTTGCAGGAATAAGCGTTCCTTGCCGAACTTTTCCGCTATCCTGGCACCGATGGGCTGCGACAGGAGCTGAACCACTGCTGCCCAAAACAGCGCATCGAGAATGGTCGACCGCGGAATTCCGACATACTGTGTTGCATAGGCAATCATGAACGTACTGTAAAAGTACACGGACGCGATGCCGAAGGTGTTCGCGCCCATTGCCAGTATAATCGGCAACCGCCACTCGCGCAGCAGTTCCATGGCAGGTGTAGTGGACTGTTCGGCCCTCTTCTTAATATCCTCGAATTCGGGAGTCTCATCCACGTTCAGTCGAATGATAAGGCCAACGCCTAGGAGCACAATGCTGACGAGGAACGGTACACGCCAGCCCCAACTCATAAACGTAGCTTGATCACTCATCCCCGCCACTCGAAATGCGAGCAGCGCAAGAATGAGCCCTGCTGGACTTCCTAGTTGAGCGAACGAAGCGAAAAACGTCTGCCTGCCTTTAGGAGCATGTTCCGCGGCCAGAAGAACTGCGCCACCCCATTCTCCTCCGACTGCAATCCCTTGAAAGACACGCAATACGACGAGCAGAATGGGCGCCCAGATACCGATCTGCGCGTAAGTTGGCAGGAGCCCGATTCCGACCGTAGCACAGCCCATCATGACCAAGGTAGTAACCAAGATGTTTTTACGGCCGACACGGTCACCAAAGTGCCCGAATACCAACCCACCGAGAGGTCTGCCAAAGAACCCAACCGCGAATGTGCCGAAAGCGGAGAGTGTTGCAATATAGGGCGACGACCCGCTAAAGAAGAGGGGCCCGAAGACGAGCGCTGCGGCGAGGCCGTAACAGTAGAAATCGTACCATTCAATCGTTGTGCCGATGAATGATCCAGCTGCGGCTTTGATCGATTGTGATTTTGCGGCAGGCATGTTGGTTCCCCTCCTTTGTTTGATTGGCACGTTAGATTCGCCTCAAGCCGCACCAGCGTTGGACGAAGTCAGCGATGACCATTGTGGTCTGTCTGACACTGTCGAGGTCGACGTGTTCGTCGAACCCATGTATTTGGCTGCCCTTGGCGCCGTAGCAAAGGGCCGGAATGCCATAGTAGCGGCCATAGAAGCGGCAATCGGTCACGCCAGTGAACAGGATTTCTTTCGCAGGCTGGCCAGTCACTGCCGCGTGAGCGTTCCGCATTGCAGTTTCGAAGTCAGTGCCCGGCTCGAGCACATAATCCTCGGCCTGGAAGCCGTTCCAAATGATCTGCGGGGGGGTGTTTGCGAGGAACGGATCATTGGCTGCGGCTTTGTTGACGACCTCCGTGATCTCCTGGCGGAAGGCGTCCAGAGATAAGCCGGGTAATACTGCGATCCTGCAATCGAGTTCACACCATGCGGGCGTCGAGCTCGCCCAGTCCCCACCGCGAATCTTCCCGGGATTGAACTTGATCGGCGAGGACAGCTTTGAGAACCAGGGATGCCGCTGAACACGCTCATTGAGCTGCAGCGTGAATTCCTCGAGTGCGTTGATCAGATGGAACGTCGACAAGATGGCACTAGTCCCCTGCTCACTCTCGGCGACATGAGCCGGCGTTCCCCGCACCGATAACCGGAACCACATGACACCAAGCGAAGCGCGCAAAATGTTTTGCTGGGTCGGTTCAGGAATGAGGCAGGCATCTGCCCTGTAGCCGCGAGCCAGCGTCGAGAGCGCACCGTTGCCTGTGGATTCTTCTTCCGTCACAGTTTGCACAAAGACGTCACTACCAGGTAGAAAACCGGCTTCCCGCAGCGCGTCCAGCGCGAACACCATCGCACACACGCCGGCCTTCATGTCGCAAGCTCCGCGGGCGAATAGCTTGCCGTCTCGCACTAAAGCGGCATAGGGTCCGTCGGTCCACATGTCCGATGGCCCCGGCGGAACGACATCAACGTGGCCTTGAAGAATCAGGCTTTTGCCGCAAGGGTTCGGTGCGCGGAGTGCCCCGATGACCTGAATGGCATTTTCGTAGTCGACGTCGACAGCAGGAGAATAGCCAGGCAGGTGCTCCATCGAGACGTCGGACAGCGCGTAGCGGTCAACGACCCAGCCGCGATCGGAGAAAGAACGCGCGATCCAGTCTTGGCAAGCCGCCTCTTGACCTCGCTCACTTGGGAAGCTCGTGAGTGATTGCAGCCATTGAAGCTGCCTATCCCAATTGGCCTCTACGACCCGCCCGAGTTCAGATCTCGTAAGCATTAACTCCTCCTGCTGCGTCCTTGCGATCGTGCAAACCCATTCCGCGTTGCAACTGAGCCTCGGTCATCAGGCCAATGCTCCGCGGTCTGGGATCGCCATTTCGCCGGAAATCCGATTCCTCTCCTTCTCAGTCCTACACGGGCAGGGCTGAGACATCGGTTCGGGTATTCGATTATCGTTCTTTCAAAAGTCTGCAAAATGTATTATAAGAGCAAACATCTTCCATTTTTTGTAGAAATATGAATTCCGGACCCTATCTAAACCTTAGCCTCCGACAGCTCCGTTATATCTGCGAGGTTGCGCGGCTGGGCACCGTTCTCGGGGCATCAAAGTCCCTTCGGATCGCTCAGTCCTCAATTCTTGCTGCAATCGACTTGGCGGAGGCTGAAATTGGATCGCGCATTTTCGAGCGGTTCCCCGCAAAGGGGATACGGGTCACTCCGGCAGGCATGCGTTTCATCAATGCTGCGAGAGTCATGCTTTCTTCGGAAATCGAGTTTGCCCGCGCGATAGGCGGCATTTCTGAGCGAGTCCCGGACGTTCTGCGGATTGGTTGCTTCGAGCCCTTCGGGGCCTTGTTCATGCCCGATCTACTCCAGCAGTATGTGGATCAGATTGGCAAGGCGGAGATCGATCTGAGGGAAGGAAACCAACGTCAGCTACGAGATTGGCTCGCTGCAGGTGAAATAGAGATGGCGGTACTGTACGAAGGCGATCTCTTCTCATCTTACTCGCTCACCCCGATCTGCTTTATTCCTCCGCACGCAGCGATACACGTCGACGATCCGCTGGCGCGACGTGACGCCGTCACGCTCAAGGATCTTGCGCAATACCCATTGGTTCTATTGGACCTGCCGGAAACCGCACCCCATATCCTTGCGCTCTTCAATATTTTGGCTGAAGTTCCGAAAATCGGGTTTCGGACGCGCTCCTATGAGACGGTATTGTCTGCCATTTCATCCGGATTTGGCATGTCGCTTCTGAATATGAGGCCGCTCAATCAGCTCAAGACCGACGGCCCAAATATTGTAAGGAAGCCCCTCCTCGACGACTTGCCCGCAGCGAAGCTCATCATCGCGGATCTGTACGGACCAGAGAAGCCGTACTTTCTGCAAGCATTTATTGATCTGTGCCGCACATTCTTCCACGAGTTAGGACCATCTCGCTTCGCTGTTTCGACTTCTGAACGAGAGCCTTATCTGCTGATACGCTAGCGCAATGACACCGGCTCTACCACGCCATCCGACTTGGCTTTGGGCTAATGCTTTTTGGCCTCGATTGTGGCGAATGCGGTGCAAATGCTCAGCCGTCTGGTTGGGAGGGCCATCAATGGCCAACCGTCTGACAGCCGACCTCCCGACGCCCTCGCAATTTCCCAAGCCCAACTTGTCGATAGCTGACATGGATCCGCCGCTGAAGCGCGGGGCGGTTAGGAAAAGACTGCGGTAGCGCGGTTGAAGAGTGGCAGCCCATGCGACTGATCGGCCGGCCGCGTACGAAAGTTGCACTTTAGAGCGTTGAGGGACTGGAACGCCGTTGACTTCGGTTGCCGGGATCGGCATCTGCCGCCTGATCGCGTGGGATGTATACTGCTATTGGTAGTACGTATCTCAGGCATCGAGCAACACCTTACCCAGGTGCCTGCAGTGAGCACCCGGGCGATCCACAGGCCTCGCATTCGGCGATCTGATCGTGAAGATGGGAGATGATCCCGGTCATATTGCGGCTGACAGCTACCTTAAGTGCGAGGTAAGCTGGGGTCGAGTTCTCGTCGCACGAACAGAGGCCCGTCCGACGTTCCGCCGCCCTAACGTCGGTTTGGTCAACCTTCAGAGATTGCCGATGCAGAGATATTTCATCTCCAGGTAATCATCGGCACCGTGGCGTGAGCCTTCGCGGCCGAGGCCGGACTGCTTGATGCCGCCGAAGGGTGCGGTTTCCGTCGAGATCAGGCCGGTATTGATGCCAACCATGCCGTACTCGAGCGCTTCGGCGACTTTCCAGACCTTCTTGAGATCACCTGCGAAGAAGTAGGCTGCGAGACCAAACTCGGTGTCATTTGCTTGGTGGATGACTTCCTCGATGGTATCGAATCGGAAGAGCGGCGCGACCGGGCCGAAGGTCTCTTCCTTGGCGATCTTCATCCCCTTGGCGACGCCGGTCAGAACTGTCGGCGTGAAGAATGTACCAATGCCGTCGATGCGACTGCCGCCGGTCAGCACCTCGGCACCCTTGGAGACCGCATCGCTGACGTGCTCCTCGACCTTGGCAAGCCCCTGTTCATCGATCAATGGACCGATGGTGACGCCGCTCTTGAAGCCGTCACCGACGGACATCGCTTCGACCTTGGTCGCCAGCTTTGCGGCGAAGACATCATACACGCCCGACTGGACATAGAGGCGGTTCGCACAGACGCAGGTCTGGCCGGCATTGCGGAATTTCGAAGCGATGGCGCCTTCGACAGCGGCATCGAGGTCTGCATCGTCAAAGACGATGAAGGGTGCATTGCCGCCGAGTTCAAGGCTGACCTTCTTGATCTGGTCCGAGCACTGGCGCATCAGGATGCGGCCGACTTCGGTCGAGCCGGTGAAGCTGATCTTGCGTACCTTTTCGTTGCCGCAGAGCTCTTTGCCGATCGCAGGGCCGTTTTCGCCGACGATGACGTTGAAGACGCCGGCGGGAATGCCGGCCTGCTCGGCGAGCACGGCAACCGCGAGGGCCGAGAGCGGCGTCTGTTCGGCGGGCTTGGAGACGACCGTGCAGCCGACGGCCAGCGCCGGTGCGATCTTGCGGGTGATCATCGCTGCCGGGAAGTTCCAGGGCGTGATCGTGCCGACGACGCCGACCGGCTGCTTGATAACAAGCATGCGCTTGTCGTTAGAAGGTGCAGGGATAGTTTCGCCGTAGATACGTTTTGCTTCTTCGGCATACCATTCGATGTAAGCGGCGGCGTAGAGGATCTCGCCGCGGGCTTCCGCGAACGGCTTGCCCATCTCGGCCGTCAGGATTGTCGCAAGCTCATTGGCATTCGTAACCATCAAGTCGAACCATTTGCGCAGGATGGCGCTGCGTTCTCGGGCAGGCATTGCGGCCCAGCCGGGCTGCGCGAGATGGGCCGCGTCGATTGCCTTGCGGGTCTCGGCAGCGCCCATGTCGGGCAGCGATGCCAAAACTTCGCCCGTCGCCGGGTTCAGGACGTCAAAAGTCTTCGTCGCGTCGCAACTAGTCCATTCGCCGTTGATAAAGCCGACGTCGCGCAGGAACGGCGAGGAGAGGGCGATGTGTTTCGTCAATGCAGGCGTGAATGCCATGTCTGCTACTCCGAAGGCGGCTAAATATCCGCGCTTGCTTCAAGAATGGAGGCTTCGAGAATGTCGAGTGCTTCGCCGAAGACGTCGTCCTGAATGGTGATAGGCGAAAGGAAGCGAATAACATTTCCAAACGTGCCGCACGTCAGAAGGATGAGCCCCTTTTCGAGAGCGATCAGACGCACCTTGTTCGCGAAGTCGGCACTTGGTAGCTTGCTCGCCTTATCGTTGAATTCGACAGCGTTCATGAAGCCCGGGCCGCGGATATCGACAATTTCTGGCGCCCTTTCCCGCAGTGATTCCAGCCGCTGCTTCAGGCGAGCGCCAAGCTGGTTGGCGCGGTCGCAAAGCTCTTCATCCTGGATGACGTCGAGAACCGCGTGGGCTGCCGCGATGCCGATCGGATTGCCGCCATAAGTGCCTCCCAGGCCACCGGGGCCGGGCGCATCCATGATTTCCGCGCGGCCGGTGACGGCTGCAAGCGGGAAGCCGCCGGCGAGGCCCTTGGCCATGGTCGTCAGGTCGGGTGCGACCTCATGGTGGTCCATAGCAAACATCTTGCCGGTGCGCGCAAAACCCGTCTGCACCTCGTCGGCGATCAGCAAGATGCCATTTTGGTCACATATTTCGCGCAGTGCTCTCAGGAATGCGGCCGGGGCAGCATAGAAACCACCTTCACCCTGGACCGGCTCGATGATGATCGCTGCAACGCGTTGGGGGTCGACGTCGGCAGCGAAAAGCTTCTTCAGTGCAGCCAGCGACTGCTCGGCGCTAACGCCATGCAGCTCGACCGGGAAGGGCACATGGAACACATCGCCCGGCATCGCACCGAATCCGACCTTATAAGGAACGACCTTGCCCGTTAGCGCCATGCCCATGAAGGTACGGCCATGAAAGCCGCCTCCGAATGCAATGACGGCGGAGCGGCTGGTCGCAGCGCGGGCAATCTTTACCGCGTTCTCGACGGCTTCGGCGCCGGTCGTCACGAAAATCGTCTTCTTGGCGAAGTTGCCTGGCGCCAGCTCATTGAGCCGTTCGGCCAGACGCACATAAGTTTCGTAGGGAACCACCTGATGGCAGGTGTGGGTGAAGCGATCCAGCTGATCCCTGACGGCCGCGATCACCCGCGGGTGACGATGGCCGGTATTCACCACGGCAATACCCGATGCAAAGTCGATGTAGCGCCGGCCTTGCTTGTCCCAAATTTCGGAGTTTTCTGCGCGGTCGGCATAGATTTGGGTGGTCACGCCTACGCCACGAGAAACCGCGGCATTCTTTCGCTCCGTAAGGGTAATGGCGGTCATGGTACGCTCCGGCTCTAAAGGAATATCTTGCATAAATTCTGTAGGATACAAATTACCTACATTTATCCTGCAAGAATGCAAGCGGATTCCGGGATGATTGCTAAAAAAGTTGCTAATGGGCCTAGCGGGGCGCCATAAAGCGCGACCATATGAAAGTGGATCGAGATGGTAGCGACAGAAGCTGGACGAACAACCTACCGCGTTGCCGAAGCCGCCCGCCTTGCCGGTGTTTCAGCTTCAACGCTACGCCTTTGGGAGACACAAGGGCTGCTCGCTCCTCAGCGGACGCAAACCGGCCAAAGAATCTACTCGTCTGCAGACGTAGCCCTCCTTAAGAAGATTGCGTACTTTCGCAGTGAGAGGGGCCTGAATCCTGCGGCCATAAGAGAGGCTCTTGAACACGACGAAACATTTAGCAGCCCGGAGAATGGCAACGACAATGTTGGACGGCGGCTTCGGCACCTTCGACGAAGTATTGGTAAGACGTTAGAGGACGTTGCGTCCGACGTGGGGGTCAGTGCGTCTACGCTGTCAAGTCTGGAGCGAACCTCGCAAGGCGTGAGTTTCAAAACATTGCACGATCTAGCAGAATATTTCGGCACGACCGTCTCAGACCTCTCTGGTGAGAAGATCGACGCCATGTCCGAGGTCGTTCGTAGTGGCGAATGGAAGGCGTGGCCAGCGACCACACCCGGCGTCACGGTCCAGTTGCTGGTGGAGGGAGCGCGCATGATGGATTGCCACCGTTTTGTGTTGGCTGCGGGCGCCGCTAGCGAAGGCGCCTATCGGCATGTCGGAGAAGAATTCATTCATGTCCTCTCCGGACAGATTGAAGTCGTTCTCGACCACGACAAGTTTTTTGATCTTGGTGCCGGCGATACCCTCTATTTCGAGAGCCGCCGCTATCATTCCTGGCGCAACCGACATGACGGAGAGACCATCCTCATCTGGATCAACACGCCACCGACGTTTTGAGAGCATATCGACCTACGGGTGCCACTTCAATTCGCCGTCCGGCGGTGCAGTCGACGCTTGGGCTGACTTCGCTATCGAGCCGGGACCGGGGCGTCAAGTTCTCCCCTTCGCCGCTCAGCGTGAAGCACGCGCATGTCGTTTCCTTGGAAATTGCCGCGTTCGACCGACCTCCTGGCGAGCTTAGCCCCATGATCGACGTTACCCATAAAACCGCGATGCGCTTTGACCTCTCGCTGCGGCTGCTGCACGCCGAGCTGATGCGCTACACCGCCCTTCCGCATCCTGCCTCCCCTGCCCTCGCTTTCACTCGAGCATCAAGCCAAGTAGCTTAGTCTGAAGCGCGATTTCATCGGCCAGGTTCCATGCCATTCCGCCGCAGGCCGGGCGCGAGTGCGGCTGTTTCCGTGGATCAGCCGGCCGACGCCGCGATCGAGCAATGTGACGAAGTTTGAATCCAGTTTGGTTTGGAATCAAGCTACTTCCTCACGGGCTTCGTGTGGAAGTCATCCGCGGTGGGCGTTGGTGTCGTTAGAGCCAGCGCGCATACCAGGTACCGAACTGCGGCGGCCACTGCTCGCTGGTAGCAACCGGAACGACTGCAAGTCCTCAGCGTACCAACCCTTCGGTTTCACGACTTGTATCGTTTTAACACGCGAATGTTGCTTGCCATCCCGAGTGCTTTGAGCCCTGGCGCGGTGCATGAATGTTCAGGTTCTGCATTTCAGATTCAGAAATCTGAAAAAAATGGCTGCCGCCGACCTCGTATTCGACGACAGCCAAGTTGCCTGGGAGGGCAGGAGAAAGGGCTTGAAGCCCCTAGTTCGGTGATAGTCGTGCACGTTCTGTCAGTCGCGGATCGCAGTTCCCGTTACCGGATCGAACCAGTGCAACTTCGCCAGATCGACACTCAGTGCCAGCTGTTGATTGAGGCGTGGTGTCAGCGCCGGTGGGATACGCGCCACAAGTCGGTTTTTACCTTTGTTCGGAAAGTCTTCGGTATCTTCGGCATCGTTTATGTTGACCGGCGGTGACGCGATGTCGAAAAAGACGAAAGTGTCAGCGCCAAGCGCTTCGGCAACCGGAACCTGCTCGTTGAACAAGGCCTCAGACGCGGGACAAACCTGAAACATCTCCGGTCGAATTCCAACGATGACCTGTCGGCCAATATATTCCGAAAGCGCCGCCTTGGCGGGGATGGCGAAGGATGTCTTCATTCCAGTTACCGCGGCTTTGAGACATCCGGCTTCCGCCGTCAGATCGACGCGCACAAAATTCATGGCGGGCGAGCCGATGAACCCGGCGACGAAAAGGTTGGCCGGCTTATCGTAAAGCATCTGCGGGGTGTCGATCTGCTGAAGATTGCTCTCCTGTCCGTTGAACACCGGCTTCAGCACAGCCACACGATCGCCCATGGTCATGGCCTCGACCTGGTCGTGGGTTACATAGAGCGTCGTTACGCCGAGCCTCTGGTTGAGCAGCTTCAGTTCGCCGCGCATCTGCACGCGGAGCTTGGCATCCAGATTGGAAAGAGGTTCGTCCATCAGGAAGGCCATGGGATGGCGAACGATCGCCCGGCCCATCGCCACGCGCTGGCGCTGACCACCTGACAATGCCCCGGGTTTGCGCTCGAGATAGCGGGTGAGATCAAGCATTTCCGCTGCGTCGCGTACCAGCTTGTCGATCTTCTCCTTAGGCATTTTGCGCTGCTGCAGACCGAAGGCCATGTTGTCGTAAACGGTCATATGGGGGTAAAGCGCGTAGTTCTGAAAAACCATCGCAATATCTCGGTCCTGGGGCTCGGTCTCAGTGACATCAGCGTCATCCATCAGCAGCCGGCCGCTGTTTAGCGTTTCGAGGCCTGCTGCCATCCGCAACAACGTTGACTTGCCACAACCGGACGGACCGACCAACACGACGAATTCTCCGTCCGCGACCGAAAAACTTACATTCGCAACAGCAACGGTCCCGTCCGGAAAAGTCTTGCCGATCCCGTCGAAGGTCATGGACGCCATTTTTTATCTACTCCCCGTATTTCGGACGAGGCAAGCCGCACTGATCGTGCGGACATGCCCCGCGCTTTTAATTCCGGCTTTAGCCGATCGTCACCGCTTTGCCGCTTACGACGGATTCCTCGATCGCAGCCAGGATTTTGGTGTTTGCCAGACCATCCTGAGCATCCGCCAGCAACGGAGCGTCACGCACCACGCTATCGACAAAACGAGCAATGGATTCGAGGACAAAACCGCCGATACGCGTCGCGCCGGTCGGGGTGATGCCGATGTAGTCATTGTATTTGAGGCCTCCCTCGCTGATCCGGCGCAGCCCGCCGCTATGGGTCGGATCTGCCTGGACCTGGCCCTTTTCGCCGACGAACTCGATCTTGAAATCGACGAGCGAGGGATTGTCGCGCGACAGGATCCAGCTGTTCTCCATGGCTACGACCGTGCCCTTGGAAAATTCAAGGATCGACACGTGGAAGTCCTTCGTATCCACGCCCCCGGCGGACAGGGTGCCTGAGCGGGCGACGGAATACACGCGCACGACCTCGTCTACCAGAATGAAGCGTAGGACATCGACGAGATGGCTGCCGAGAAACCAGAGTGCCGAGGACTTCGCAGCCCAGCTCAGCATTTCGAATGGAACGAAGGTCGTGTTCGAAAGACGCGCAGTACCGTGCTTTGCCAAGCCGATCTGATCGTCCTGAATCATGTCACGAACCTGGGCGAGGATCGGATTCACGCGGTTGTGGAAGTCAATCATCAGCTTGCCCTTGGACTTTGCGGCAGCCGCAGCAATTTCCTCGGCTTCTCGCACTGTTGTAGCAAGCGGCTTTTCGCTCAACACGTGTTTGTCGGCCTTCAGAGCCGCGAGAATGATCGGCGTGTGAGTGAAGTCAGGTGTCGCGACGGAAATCGCATCGATCTGATCGCTTGAGATCAGCTTCTGGTAGTCGGTGAAGGCCAGCGTTGCGCTGTAGGTTTCCTTCATCTTCAGCGCCCTGCCCTCATCGAGGTCGCAGACGCCGACCAGCTCGGTCTCCGGCAAGACGTTAAAGGTATGGGCGTGGTTGCCGCCCCAAAGACCGGCGCCGATGACGCCCATTCGCAGTTTGCTCATTGCATTACTCCATTCATAAAAGGAAAGGTCAGCCCTTCACCGAACCAAAGGTGAGGCCTCGAACGACGTATCGATCGAAAACGAGGAAAATGATCATCGGGGGTATCATCGCGAGCACCGCAGCGGCGGCGATGTAGTTCCAGGTCACTCCGCTTGTCGCGAAATATCCAAGTGTTCCGATCGGAAGGGTGGCGGTCGAGCGTGAGCTCAGCACCAGCGGAAAGGCGGCGTTGTTCCATGCGAACACAAAGGCGAACATCGAGGTGACAATGATGCCGGGACGAACGATCGGCAGCGTGATCCGCAACATGATCGTGTACCAACGGGCGCCATCGACCCGTGCCGCCTCCTCGAGTTCCACCGGCACCTCGTCGATGAAACTCTTCATCAACCAGACAGAAAACGGGATCGTCAGCGTCTGGAGAACTAGAATCATGGAGAAGTAGGAACCCTGGAGACCGATGCGCGTGATGAGGATGAAGTACGGGATCAGGAACGCGACCGGCGGGGCCATCAGGAGGCCGAGATACCACAACATGATGTTCTTCTTGCCGCGTAGCTTGAAACGGGACAACGCATATGCAGCAGGTACCGAAAAGGGCAGATTGAGCAAGACAGCGCCGATCGCGACAATCAGGCTGTTGATCAGCTGCGGCCCATTGGTGCCAGGATCGACGAGGATGTGCCTGAACGCGTCGAGGTTGGGCTCGAACCCAAGTTGCGGCGGCATGTTGAATGCCGTCTCGGCCGGCCGGATCGCAAGCGCGATGAACCACAAGATCGGTCCTACGAAGATTGCCAGAAAGAGGAGGCCGGCGGCGTAGGTGAGTGCCGTGTTGAAGCTCGTGTGGCGACGGGACATTTTTACCACTCCTCGTTTCGAAACGCGAAGAAGACGTAAAGGGCAACGATGACGTTGACGATCAGCACGGTGATCCAGGTCATTGCGCTGGCAAGACCGATGTTGAAGTTCACGAGGCCCTGTTCGTAGAGCGAGTAGCCAAGCGTACGTGTGGAAGTGCCTGGCCCGCCGCGGGTAAGCACAAGCACCGTGTCGAATGTGTTGAAGATCTGCATGAACCGCAGCATGACGATGATGATCGCGGTGCGCTTAATCAGCGGCAGCTTGATCCGCATCAGAATGGTCCATGCCGACGCCCGATCCAATCGTGCGGCTTCTAGAATTTCGTCGGGAACGGCCAGGAGGCTTGCATAAAGAACGATTGCGAAGAATGGCGTCCATTGCCAGATGTCGACGAACAGGATCGCCGCGAGTGCCGTCGATGGGGAGCCAAGAATCCCTTGCGCAGGCACCGGTATCCAGAGCGACTGCAACACCCAGCTCAACAGTCCGCCGCCCGGATCATAGAGGTAGCGGAACAAAAAGCCGACGACGATAGGCGCGATCGTGGTGGGCAGGATCAGCAGGGCGCGCACGACGTTCATGCCAGGCAGCGCCTTGAGCAGGATGAGCGCGATCGCGAGACCGAACATGAACTCAAGTGCCGTCCCGAGGATCGATAGGATCAGAGTGTTGGTGAGAGCGGCGCGGAAGTCAAAGGCGTTGAAGGCCTGCACATAATTCTCGAAGCCAACGAACTGGAGCGGCTCCGGACCGATTTGCAGGTTCCAGAAATAGAAGCTCGATCTTAGGGCGAAGAGCAAAGGGTAGGCGATCAGGGCGAGCAGCATCACAACCGAAGGCGCGATCAGCAAGTAGGGTAGGTTTCGTCGGATAAAGCTCTTCCGGGCAGGCCCGAAGGCTCGCGGGGAGCGAACGATTGTCGTGTGCATTGCCAGATCCAGTTCTTCTTCACATGGCGGCCGACGCGACAGCGATCGCGCCGGCCCGAGGAGAACCCTATTACTTCTTGGCGATTAGGGCTTTGGCCCCGTCGAGAGTATCCGCATAGCTATCCTTCTGATAAGGGATCATGAGATTACCCTTCAGAATGCTTTCAAACAGGCTGTTGGCACGTTCAAGGCCGATCTTCGGCTCTTCAGTACCGGTCAGAAGCTGGTTTAACGTGAGGCCAAGCACGCTTTCGATTGCTGTATACCCAGGTACAGGCGGGCGCGTGACCTTGCCATTGCCCTGTTTCATCATTGCGTACTGAACATCGAGGTAAGGATAGATGGCCTTGACTTCCTCGTCCATATAGAGCGAAGCGCGCGCAAAATCGGAGAACTGGTAGTTGAGGTCAGGCCAAAGAGCCATTTTCTTTTGGGTCGCCTTCGAGGTCGCCCATCTGATGAAGTCGTAGCCCGCTTCTTGCCTTTCGGAACTGGCAGGAATGCCGAGGCTATACCCGCCCAGGCTGACTGTCTGGGGCACGCCCTCCGCCTTCGGTAGAGCAGCCGTCGCGTATTTGTCCATGACGCTTGATTTCTTTCCCGTCATGTAACCAGAGTTCTTGATCAGGTAGAAGTATGGCGTCCACCAGTAGAACATACCGATGTCACCCTTGGCAAAACGGGTGCCGGCGTCAAACCAGACATAGTTGATAGCCTCGGGCGGAGACAGCTTGTAAAGCTGCCGGTAGATATCAACTGATTTCGACCAGGCGGGGCCTTTTAGCTGCGGAGAGAAATCCCACGGCGCAGACGGAAACGATTTGAACCAATTCGCTCCATGGCTCGCCGACAGCTGCGTGAACATATGGACGATAGGAGAAGGCTGTGACCCACAGACAACTGTCGGGAAAAGCGGTTTGCCACCGAATGACTTGCCTTCCATCAATTTGAGAGTGTCGACGTATTTCGTCCAGGTCCAGTTTTCTGACGTCTCTTTTGGCGGCGCTGCAATCCCGAGGTCATCGAAGATGTCCTTGCGGTACATGACCCCCTGCGCGTAGGCAGCCACCGGCAGTGTACCAATCTGGCCGCGCCACATGTTGGATGAGTAGAGAACCTCGGGGATGAAGTCGGAGAGATCGATTTCGCTGTCTTTGGCTATGAAGTCGTTCAGCGAGATGATCCAGCCATTGTCGAGGTATTGTCCGAGCCACATCTGGTCGACAACGATAACGTCGGCGTCCGACGTCTTGGCAACAAAAGCAGATACGAGGCGGGACTGAAGGGCGTCATACGAGAGGCTCTCCAGCTCCACCTTGATGCCCGTTTGCTTCTCGTACTCCGGGACCATTGCCTTCATCGAGAAAAAGAATGGGTCTTCAACTGACAGGACGCGCACTGTGTTCGCGTCCTTTGCAGCACCTCGCCGTGGAATGGCCAGCGAACCTGCGCCAGCCACAAGAGCTGCGACGGAAGCGCTTTTCAGCAGGTCACGCCGCGACATATTTCCGGTATCGATTGTCATAAGAGCCTCCTCAGTTGATTTGTAATCCAATCCCACCGTCAAGCGCACGCCTACAGGCTTCCGCCATTGATACTGAGATCGTTACCCCTAATTTGCTTTTTATAAGCAGTTAGTTTGTACCTCGCACAAACTTATGATACTGTCAAGAAGTTGTCGCAGTGAAAGATGCGGGGCTTGCATCGGCGCGTTTCGGCCGCCGGGGCGGCGTGTCACTGGAAAGCCCTTTGCTGTCTGGTCGTTCGACAATGTACACGCTACAAAGGCTGCAGCAGATCGGAGATAGAAATTGAAATTTGAGAGCCAACCGTCCTATTCGTTGGGCCAGCGCACTCCCTCCAGCAGAGACGCCGCTGCCGGCGAGAACGGCGGCAACGTGACGCTTGTCTCGCAGTCGGCACTTGGAGCCATCAACCGCGGTCGCGTCCTGCAAGCCTTATATGACAACGGTCCCAAAAGCCGGGCAGATCTCGCACGACTTGCAGGCGTTAATCGGACCACGATAACCGGTATTGTCCAGCCGATGATCGAGGACCAGCTTCTTATCGAGGGAGACGCTTCGCCGTCCGACGTCAAAGGCGGCAAACCGGCTCGTCCGCTTTATTTCAATCCCGATGCGCCGATGCTTGGGGCAGTCCTCCTTTTGCCCGGCACGATACAGGCTTGCCTCGTCGCCTTAACCGGTGAGATCAAGGCCGTTACAAAAGGTGTGTTCGATCCGTTCGGCGACACAGAAACATTCATTGCGGTTATGACGAAGACGCTTACTGCCACCCTGTCTCAAGCCCAGCAGGCGCCGTTCGGAATTGGCGTCGCATCTGCTGGAATGATCGACAGTGACAACGGGACCATTCTTACCGTCAACCTCGCTCCCGTCCTGACTGGGCTCCCTCTTGTGGCCATATTGCAAGACCGCTTTTCTCTCCCGGTTGCCATCGATCATCACCCCCGTGCCTTGCTTGTCGGTGACAGATGGTTCGGCCCCGGCCGCGGCCAACAAAATTTTGCGGCGGTCTATACCGGTGAGGTTCTCGGCGGAGCCTTCTTCATCGATGGCAAGGTCTACCGGGGCCTCGCCGGATCCGGCGGCGAACTCGGTCACAGCGTGGTGCAGATCGATGGTGCACTTTGCAATTGTGGAAAGCACGGTTGCTGGGAGACGGTCGCTGCCCTTCCCTGGCTGCGGAAAGAAGCCGCTCGAATGGGCTTGCCGCATCCCAAAAGCATCACTTGTGCTCGGCTTGTCAAGGAAGCCGACGAGGGTTCTAAGGCGGCAGATGAGCTACTCGAGCGCTACACGCGCAATGTCGCTTTCGGCATCGTCAATCTGCAGCAGACACTGTCCCTGAACTCCTACGTCCTCCACGGAGACGTTGCCGGCGGTGGCATGAAGGCTGCTGAGCTGATCAGGCAGCATGTCGAGCAACTGGTGGTGAAGAGACCCGGCCAGGAGATATCAATCACGGTGAATGGTATCGGCGAAGGTCATACGGCTCTGCGTGGCGCGGCGGGTCTGGTTTTATCGAGCCACCTCAAGCTGGTCATTTGAGGCTTCACAGGGAGCGCCGAACGCTAACGAGGCGACGTTGCGGGGCCTGCAAGGTGTCAGTTCGCGCCTGGACCGCTGCGTAGACACCAATAAGAGACGCGGCACGCGATCGAATTCTACGGTCGGGACCTGGGCTTGCGACCGTTAAGGTAAGGGCTGCCATCGTCTGCAACGGCAGCGGAAAAGAGAGAAGCAAAGAACGGAATGCAGGCGGCGCCGATCGCACCTGCGCGAGGGCCTAGCCGGGATGCCACGACTGGGGCAGCCTCTAAGCCGCGCGACGGGCCAAGGATTGGCTGGCTGGAAATTGCGCTCATCAGTTTGTCTGTGACCAATTCAGGCAGCCGTCCCCCCAGAACAATCAGGGCCGGGTCGAACATCGCCGTTGCCACACGTACCGTCTCGCGGAGTTGCTTGCCGGCGCGTTCAATCCAGCTTTCCAATGTCGCGTTGGCTCTCTCCGGCAAACGCTGGAGATCAGGGAAGTCGTGAACGACGAAGCCGGCTTTATTGAGGGTGGCAAAGAGGTCTTGGCCGGATGGGCGAGGTTGGTCGTATGGGTATAGAACTCCGGGCAGGCAGGCATTTCCATTGACACCGCGGTATGGCCGTCCGTCTATAACCGCCCCTCCCCCGACGCCGTGGCCGATGTGAATGAAGAACATTGGATCCGGCTGCGGAATGCGTCCGCCGAACACGTACTCTCCGAGCGCTGCAGCTGTTCCATCATTCTCGATGTAATAGGGTGCCTCGAACGTCGCTCTGAAAGCGTTGTCCGCCCCGCCATCATCGAAAGCCGGGAAGAAGCTGTGCGCTTTGAGGATGCTCGACATTGTGCCGAAATTCCCCGGCACCGAGCAGCCGATCCCCAGAAGTCGATCCTTAGGCGCGTCTAGGTCCACCAGCATCGCGGTGATAGCGGCCTGCGCCGCCTTTGCCACGAACGAAGCCGAGCTGGTCTCGATGCCGACTGATCTGGAGGCCAGAATCCTACCCGCCAGATCAACAATGGCGACCTCCATGCGGGTGACCGAGAATGTTATCCCGGCCGAAAGATACCTGTCAGCTCGCAAGCTCAGCAAACGCCGAGGTTGGCCTTGGGCGCCCGTCCGCTCCGCCACCTCTATCAGGAGTCCCATTTCAATCAGACGGCCTATCAGCCGGGTAACCGATGCGCCGGTCATGCCGGACCGTTCGGCCAAGTCGACGCGCGCAATCTTCTTGCTCACGAAAATCAGTTCGATCAGCCGCCGTTCGTTTCGTGAAAGGTCCATCGGGTCTAAGCCTGCCTCAAATTGACTTGCGAGAGACCTATTGCAAACGGTATTAAATTACGCAATGTAATTAAACTGTCATGATGGTCCCTTACCAAGAGGGCCACCGGAATGACCGGGGAACCAAATGGGAGATTGCCATGCACCAGATTAAGCGCGTGTTGGCCCGCACGGCCGTGCTATTCGCTGTCGCCTTTCCGGCCTTGGCCGACAGCCTTGTTGTCTATTCGCCTCAGGGGGAGGAGAACGTTCATTGGATAACCGAAGAGGCTAAAGCCGCTGGTCACGACGTTCAGGTTCTGCGCGCGCCGGGAGGCGAACTTTTTGATCGGCTGGTTGCAGAGAAGAATAATCCGCAGGCCGATGTTGTCCTTGGCATGGTCGACACGTCCATGGCTCTGCTAAAGAAGAACGGCCTGTTCCAGCCGTACGTGCCGGTCTGGGCGGGGGACCTCCCGGCCCAGTACAAAGACAAGGAAGGTATTGTCCACAAATTCTGGAGCACACCGATCGTCATCGCCTATGACGCCGACAAGCTTTCCGCTGTTGGGGCGCCGAAAAGCTGGCTGGACCTGACAAAGGGCCAATACAAGGGCGAGTACGTCATCGGTAACACCGCCTGGCAGACGACAAGGGTCTATCTCGCCGGCATTCTGGCCCGGTTTCTCGATGACAAGGGCGATGTCACTCAAGCCGGGTGGGATTTTCTTGGCGCATTTTATGCGAACGCAATTGTCGTCGATGACGCCGACGCGCGTAAGGAGGCCTACAAGTCGGGCGGGGCAATCATCAATCTGAACTGGTTCGGGGGCGTCACCAAGGATGCCAAAGAGCTCGGCATGCAATTCAAGGTCATTGACACGGTGGGTGGCACGCCAGTCATCTCCGAAGGCGTTGCCATCATGGCGGGAACCGATCAGCTGGAAAAGGCAAAGGCGTTTGTCGACTGGTTCGGCTCAGCCGATGTCATGGCCGCCTATGCCCAAAAGTTCGGGCAGGTTCCCGTGTTGCCAGCGGCGCTGGCGAAATCACCGCCCGAAGTGCAGGCGAACGCGAATTTGGTGAAGGCGCAGCCAATCGACTGGGATGCGATCGCGCCCAGACTGGACAGCTGGCTTCAGAGGGTCGAACTCGAGGTCCGGTAAGGGTGTAAGACCGGGCGACGCAGATCGCCAGGTCTCACAGGAGTATGATCATGGCAACCCCAATCCTCATCATCGACAAACTCCATATTGGCTATGGCGACAAGGTCGTCATTCGCGACCTCTCGCTCGAGATTCATGAAGGTGAGTTCGTTGCTTTGCTCGGGCCCTCGGGCAGCGGCAAATCCAGCGTTCTGAGGGCCCTCGCGGGCTTTCATTCGGTCATGAGCGGCCGCATCGTCCTTGAAGGAAAAGATATCACCAAAGAGCCTGCGGAGCGCCGAAACGTCGGTATGGTGTTTCAGAACTACGCACTTTTTCCGACGATGACGGCGTTTGAAAACATAGCCTTTGCTTTGCGCGTGGCGAAAATACCTCAGGGCGAGATTCGAAGGCGCGTCGCACAAATCGCCGAAACTGCCGGCATCGCGGACCAACTGGACAAGAAGCCAGCAACCATGTCGGGCGGGCAACAACAGCGGGTCGCGATTGCGCGCGCGCTCGTCGCGGGCTCTAAGGTTCTTTTGTTTGACGAACCACTGTCCAATCTCGACGCCAAGGTGCGAGTGACAATGCGCCGCGAGATCAAACGGCTCCAGGAAGAATTCGGATTTACGGCGGTCTTCGTTACGCATGATCAGGAAGATGCGTTGACCATGTCGGACACGATCGTTGTGCTGGCGAACGGTGGTGTTGAACAAATTGGCAGCGGCCGTACTCTTTACCGGAGCCCCGCAACGCCGTTCATCTGCGAGTTCATCGGCGCAGCAAACGAACTGCCCACAACGCTTGGCGCTCAAATCCTGGGCTGCAGCTTTCGGGGACGAATCTTTGTCCGACACGAAGATGTTCTCATTGGGAAAACGGTAGAAGCCGGGTTACCGGCGACCGTCCACGACGTGGAGTTCCTTGGCGCCCACAGCCGCGTCGATCTAGATTGCGACGGGTATATTATTTCGGCAGCCGCCATGGGCGACACGTTGCCCGAAATCGGCGAGAGCGTGTCGTGGACGATCCGGGCGGGGTCAGCCCATATTTTCGAGGAAGCAAACCAATGAACCGCGCGGCTGTCGTCGAGCGCGTAGCCTATTGGATTGGGTTGGCGGCCCTGATCTGGATCGTCATGACCTTCCTGATCCTGCCGCTGTTGGCGTCGCTTCATGCGGCTTTTTTCAAGGACGGTAGCTTGGTGTTCGGCCAAGTCGTAAGCGAACTTTCGAGATCACGAAGGGTGCGCGCTGCCCTTTGGAACACCGTTTGGATGACGTCAGCGACGATGGTCACGGTGACCGTTGTTGGGCTTTTCCAGGTGCTTGTCCTCGAATATTTTCACGTGCGCGGTCGCGCGTTCTTGAAAATCATCTATGCAACGCCGCTGGTCTTTGGCGGCGTCGTTGCGGCGGCGGGCTACAACTTCACCTATGGTCCCGGAGGTGCGGTGACACATCTGGTGAAGGCCATCTTTCCCAGCCTCCCGCAAGACTGGTTCATCGGATGGTTTGGCGTGCTCTTCACGCATACATTTCTGATGACCACCTTTTACTATCTTTTTCTGCGTGCTGCGATGCGCCGCGTCGACTATGCGATCATCGAAGCCGCGCGCAGTATGGGCGCCTCCGAATACACTGTCCTGCGGCGTGTGGTACTACCCACGATCACGCCGTCGCTCCTCGCCGTCGCCCTCCTCACGCTCTACACCGCGATCAGTTCCTTCGCCGCGCCGCAGGTGCTGGGCGGTCGCGATTTCCACATGCTGAGCCAGATGGTGCTGACGCTCAACAGCCTCCGTCGCCCCGACATGGCCGCCTTTCTGGCGCTCATGATGGGGCTGTGTCTCATGGGACTTATCCTGCTGTCCCAATATTACGAAGCACGCGCCTCCGATGTCGGCGGCGCAAAAGCGACCGCCGCTATCCGGCTGCGTAAAATCCGAAGCCCCGTCGCGAACGGTGTACTCCATTTTTTTGCCTATCTTCTTGTGGCAATATACGTGGTGCCGATCAGTCTTGTCGTGCTCTTCTCCTTCGCCCCAGCCGCGAGCATCGGCATTGAGGTTATCCCGTCGAGCCTGACACTAAAAAACTATGCTCGCGTCTTTACCGAGGGCTCTGCCTTTCTTCCGTTCTTCAATTCGATAGTGATGAGCCTTGTCGCGGTAACGGTGGCACTCGGTGTTACACTCTTTGCCGTCCCGGTTATTCTGGGCCGGCGCAGTTGGCTGACCCGCTTTCTGGACATTGCTTTTTTTCTGCCGTGGGTCGTTCCTAGCATTCTGCTTGCGGTCGGGCTGATCGTCACCTTTGACACGCCCAACCCGTTTGTTGGAAACGCAGTCCTTCTTGGCAGCTACTGGTTACTGCCGATCGCTTACGCGATCGTCGCCTTGCCGCTTATGGTGAGGTTCCTGCGGGCGGCCTTCATGGGGATCGACCCGGCCTACAACGAGGCGGCCCGCTCAATGGGCGCTGCGGGTCTGTACCGATATCGACGTATCATCCTGCCGATAGTTGCGCCAACGGCGATCCTCGTGGCCGGGATGGCGTTCAACGATCTCCTGTCGGAATACCCGTTGTCGGCATTTCTATACAACGTCAACAACAAGCCACTGCCGATCGCAATCGTAGACAGCTCGCTGTCTGTCGATCCTGAGCAGGCCGCCCTCAATCTCGTCTATGTAACTCTAATCATGGCGTTTTCAATGGCGATCATTCTGCTGGCCGAGCGCATCGGCCTTGGCAAAGGTCCAGAAACCACTACATTGTAGAACAGGAGACTGATCCATTGGATACCTGCATCACCGTCTGGCATTGGCCCCACCAGGAGCGTTGGTACGACGAAGGCATTCGCAACTCGCTCACTCTCATCAAGGAAGCTGGTTTCACACACATCAACTGGAATCCCGACTCCGGAAGCTCGTACTGGTTAGCCGACGCCGAAATCGAGTTTACAAGCAAGATCGTGGCCGATGCTGGGCTAAAGGTTCATTCGGTTCATGCCAGCAATGGCCGTAATCCGATTACCGAGATCGGTCATAAACAACCTGGCCCTTTCGCTATGGAGATGCGCAAGGACATTCTGTCGCCGCATGATTGGCAGCGCCGCAGCGGTGTCGAGCTGTTGCGTAACCGTATCGACCTGGCAGCCGCGTTCCATTCTCCAAACGTAGTTCTGCACATCGATATCAACGACGACGTGTTCCGCAGCCAAGCCGCCGAACGAAAATACTTCGATCCCCTGTTCCAATCTCTCGACGAGATCAGGCCTTATTGCGTGGAGAAGGGCGTTCAGATTGCCGCTGAAACCCTCCTTTGTGCCAGCGCCGAGAATTTTCTCAACCTGTATGATCGCATCTTTGCTCGATACGGCAAGGAGTTCATTGGCGTCTGTTTCGATTGTGGCCACTGGGAACTGGTCGAGCCAGGCAAGCTCACGGTGCTGGAGCGTTTCGGGGATCGTCTCATCGCTACCCACATACATGACAATTTCGGAGCAATGGACGACCATCTTCTGCCGTTCGATGGCCGGTTGAACTGGCGCACCATCATCTCGGCCATCGCAGCCACTCCTTACCAGACGCCGCTCAACTTCGAAACGCCAATGGACCGGTATGGGATTCCAGAGTCCGCGTACTATCGCCGCGCTCACAGTGTTGCCGTCAGGCTCGAGGAGATGGTAGCCGAGGCGCGCGGGGGGAAAAGCGCATGAGGGCGCATGCGCTTACCGATCGGCTCGCAACTCTTCACGCTGTCATATCAGAGGTTGCGGCGTTCACGCTTGAGCGGTTCCACGATCGGGATGGGTGGACAGCCGAGACCAAAGGACCTTCCGACTACGTCAGTGCCGTCGATCGCGACGCAGAGACCCTTGCTCGGCGATTGCTGGCAGACAGCGGCCCAGACGATCTTGTTGTTGGTGAGGAACAAGGGGGAAACGCAACAGGTAGCTATTGGCTGATCGATCCGGTGGATGGTACCGCCAACTTTATCAGCGGAATCCCGATTTGGTCGGTTTCGATAGCCTACGTCGCAGCGGGCACGCCAGTGCTCGGCGCAGTCGCTCTGCCCGCGCTCGAAACACTAGTTTGGGCCACATCGGATGGCTCTCTTAACGTCGACGGGCCGTTGCAGATGATAGGGGCGAACGCGTCCGCGGCCTTTGGAATCGGCCGAAACCGGGAATGGCCGACGGCGCATCGAGTAAAGATAGAAGGTGAAATCGAAGCCGCAGGCTACCATGTAGTCAGCCTGGGTAGCTGCGCGGCTTCCCTTGCCCTCGTCGCAACGGGTCGGCTCGCCGGATACATAGAACACGGGACCAATCTCTGGGATTGTGCGGCTGGACATGTTCTCTGCCTTGCGGCAAGCAAGCCCTCCCTTATTGTGCCTGATCATGCCGATCAAAAGGTCTCCATCATCGCAGGCGCGGAGTTGCGACCCGTTGACCTGAGTATGCCATGACCAGACGAAGCAGGAGCTTGGCGCCGCCTAACGACTTCCAAGAGGTTCTGCTGCTCAGCCCGGTGCGAATGGAAGGAAGCCGACGAAACCGCTGATCTTCCAAGCCCCTCCTTCCTTCGTGCAAAAGAAAACCGACTGCCAGTTCAATGCCTGAAAACCGCCCTCCTCAAGGGCAATTTTGTCGTTGAATGTCTTTCTCGCGGTAGCCGTTTGACCTTCCACGCGGATGTCCAGCATAACGGATGCCCGGTAAAGGGCATCCCTGCGGTCCTCGGAATATCTGGTTGAAGCCGAGCGATCGGCATCTCCAAGCCAAGCGTCACGGTAGGCTTCAACTGTTGGGAATCGAACCTCCCAGTCTCCGGGATTGAGCGACCCCTTCGCATCCAGTCCGCAGAATCCGTCAAACTTGAACGAGGGTGCAAAGATGGTCCAGTCCTGGGCGACAAACCCTTCGACGTCTTTGCGTACGAGCATTTCCCAGATTGCATGGCGATCAGCGTCGAAAGGGAATGGATTTGCGTCGAAAGGCATTAGGGGTTCCTCGAGTGGGTGACCTCATCATGCTATTCGGTTCCCCGTTGACAGTCTGGTATGTTTGTGCGACGCACATACTAATAACGATAGCGTGTAACATGATCCGCGAGCACCGGCGTTGCTTGGCACGATCTCCCCCTGAGGAACGGTTTCATGACGGTCTACCTAGTTGGAATCGATGGTGGCGGTACGAGTTGCCGTGCGGCAGTTGCCAATTCGGACGGGCGGATCCTTGCAAGGGCCCACGCCGGCCCGGCCAACATTCTCTCCGATCCTGATACGGCGCTCGGCAACATAGCCGACGCGACCCGCGCGGCTTTCGACGCAGCTGGTATCGACACGGGCGATATCGCCTCGGCGCGCGCGGTGCTTGGCGTGGCGGGCAACAATGTCGGCAGCGCCGTTCAATACGTTAAGAACAAGCTACCCTTTGCCGAGTCAGACATCGAGTCAGATGGGCTGATCGCGCTACAGGGTGCGCTTGGCGACAGTGACGGAGCTGTCGCCATATTAGGAACCGGCACGATCTACATCTCTCGCCGGCGCGATACGGTGACCTACACCGGTGGATGGGGCTTTAATGTCGGCGACCTTGGCAGCGGCGCACGTATCGGCCATGCGCTTTTGCAAGAAGCGCTGCTCGCTCATGACGGCATCCATGACATGTCCGCAGTGAGTGCCTCGGTACTCGCGGAATTCAAGAACGATCCGCGGAATATCGTAGAGTTTGCGCGGCAGGCAAATCCGGGTGCCTTCGGTCGCTATGCTCCGCGGGTATTCGAACATGCCGAGCAAGGCGATGCCGTCGCTACCCGGCTGCTGCATGATGCGGCTGTTTTGGTGGACAAAGCGCTTGATTGTCTTGTTGCAAGAGGAACACGAAAGATTTGCCTTCTCGGCGGGTTGGGGCCGCTCTATTCGTCCCGGCTCGCCACCCGGCATCAACAACTCATGGCCACACCTGAGGGTGATGCACTGAGCGGGGCCATCGCCTTGGCGGTCTCGCGCTTCGGTGGCCAGCAGGCTATCGAATGAGTGACGGGCCGGCCGTAGTGCCCCCACGATGGTGCAAAGATGCCGGGGGCGCGGGTCCGCGCTATCATAGGCTTCGCATGGTGATCGAAAAGGCAATACTCTCTGGGGAGCTTAAGGAAGGCGAGGTTCTTTGCCCCGAGCGGGATCTGGCTGACCACGTGCAAGTCAGCCGTGTCACGGTTCGAAAAGCAATCGACCATCTCGTCCGCGACGGATTTCTGGCGCGTCGGCCCGACTCGGGGACTTTCGTTGCAGGATCGACGGTCCGCGCGCATCGCCTTCTATCATACGCGAGCTCTTTGATCCGTCACGGTTGCTGGCCTGGATCGAAAATTGAGTGGATCGAGCGAAGCACGTCTCATCCGTCCCCCGAGGAGATGATGACACTCGGCCTGCCAGGTGACAGCCGAGTTGCACGCCTCGGTCGCTTACGGAGTTCAGCGGGCCGGCCGCTTGCCATCGAACGGACGTCGATTTCCGTGGAGTTCCTGGGCGACACGTTTGATGTTACCTCCTCGATCTACAAGGCGCTCGCGGACGCGGACTTTCGACCTGTCCGAGCGATCCAGCGTATTTTGGCATGCAACATCGATGATCCCGACGCCAGCATGCTCGGCGTAACGATTGGAGCGGCCGGTCTCTTGACGAAGCGCGTGGCCTATCTTGCGTCGGGCCGCGCGATCGAATTCACCAGCTCACTTTTTCGGGGTGATGCCGACTGTTTCGTCACCGAACTCACCAATCTCGATAACTGAACCTCCTCCCACGAAACAGGACCGCTATCATGCAGGCAACCGTGCAGACGAACATGCGCCGAGAAATCGACGAAATTCCAGAGGCTGCGGCAAGGTTGCTCGATCACGCAGCGAAAGATTTCGCTGCGATCGGCGCGGCTTTGCGCTCCAAGGACCCTGCATTCGTCGTTACCGTCGCGCGCGGCTCATCCGACCACGCAGCATTGTTCCTGAAATATGCGATCGAGCTCACGGCCAAATTACCTGTCGCTTCAATTGGGCCGTCACTCGCATCTATCTACGGCACCGAGCTCAACCTTGGTCGCGGCGCAGCCATCGCGATCTCGCAATCTGGGAAAAGCCCCGATATTGTAGCCCTGGCGGGCACCGCCACGCGCGCCGGCGCCACATCGATCGCTCTGACGAATACGGTCCCTTCACCGCTTGCGGGCGCCTGCAACCATTCCCTTGACATTCTTGCCGGTCCGGAAAATGCGGTCGCCGCCACCAAGTCTTATGTGAACTCCGTCGTCGCCGGCCTTGCGGTGCTGGCTGAGTGGACGGGAGATTCGGCACTTGGACGCGCCGTAACCGATTTGCCGAAGTATTTTGCCGCAGCGGCGAGACTTGATTGGCGGGAATTTGCTGCCGACGCCGGCGAAGCCGAATCCATCTATGTGCTGGGCCGCGGCCCGGCGCTGGCGATCGCCAACGAGGCGGCATTGAAGTTCAAGGAAACGACCGGGATTCATGCCGAAGCCTTTTCCGCCGCGGAAGTCCTGCACGGCCCCGTCGCAATCGTCGGCACGCGCTTTCCGGTGCTCGCGCTTGCGGCCCGCGATGCAGCAGAGAGGTCGGTCGCGGAAGTGGCCGACGATCTGGTTTCCAAGGGCGCCTTCGTCCATATCACGTCGCCACTCTCGGCAAGGGCAAAGCCACTGCCCTTCGTCGAGACCGGCCACCCAATCACCGATGCACTGGCGCTGATCCTGCCATTTTACGTTTTCGTCGAAGCCTGGTCACGCTCGCGAGGCCATAATCCGGATGCGCCCGCAAACCTGAAGAAGGTCACGGAAACCCGATGAGTTCGAACCTTACAATAAAAGGTGCTCGGATCTTCGACTGCATGGAATGGCATGACGATTCCCTCCTTGTTGTTGAGGCCGGGCGCATCGTCTCGATCGTTGCCGAAAAGCCCGACCGAACTGGAGAAACGGTCGATACACGCGGTCACATTCTTGTCCCAGGCTTCATCGATTTGCAAGTCAACGGCGGTGGCGGTGTTCTTTTCAACGAGCAACCGACGCTCGAAGGTATCCGGAAGATCTGTGAAGTCCACGCGCGGTTCGGCACGACAGCCTTGCTGCCGACGCTGATCACCGACACACGTGAGGTGACAAAAGCTGCCATCGAGGCAGGTGTCGAGGCGAAAGCAGCTGGGATACCCGGTTTCCTTGGACTGCATCTCGAAGGGCCGCACCTGTCTATGATGAGAAAGGGCGCTCACGATCCGTCGCTCATCCGCCCTATGCAAGAACGAGATCTCGATGAACTGCTTGCCTGCATGCGGGCACTCGGTTGCCTGATGGTGACCGTTGCTCCGGAGAATACAACTATCGAGCAGGTGGAACGTCTTGCCGATGCAGGTATCACCGTCAGTCTCGGCCACACGGATGCAAGCTTTGAGATCGCCTGCGCATACGCGGCAGCGGGAGCCCGCGTTGTCACCCATCTGTTCAATGCGATGAGCGGTCTGGGTCACCGCGAGCCGGGGGTCGTCGGCGCCGCACTGGCGACCGGTACGTTCTTTGCGGGGATAATCGCCGATGGCTTCCATGTCGAACCGGCAGCAATGGACATTGCGATCCGAAGCAAACAGGGCCCCGGCCAGATTTTCCTGGTTACCGATGCGATGTCGACCATCGGCACCGATATGAAGCGCTTCCACCTGAACGGCCGCAAAGTCGTACGCGAAGGCGGGCGCCTGATGCTTCACGATGGCACCCTCGCCGGCGCCGACACTAATATGCTTTCCTCTGTGCGTTTCGTGAATGAAAAGCTTGGCGTGCCACTGGAGGAAGCGCTTCGGATGGCTTCAGCCTATCCTGCCGACGCCGTGGGTATTGCCAACCACAAAGGCCGGCTTTTGCCTGGAGCCGACGCGGACTTTGTACTGCTGACGCCCGGGCTTGAGTTGGAGTCGAGCTGGATAGGCGGGCGCAAGATCTTCGAATCCAACGTTGACATGTGAATGCAATTCGACTTGTCACGGTTTCCCCTCTGGCGCCTTGGCCAAGCTTTACCTGTCGGCGTGCGCCGGTTTTAAAAATCGAACGCCAGCTCCTCCACCATTCTCTGGAATGAACTCTACCCCTGCGCTTTCGAGAGCAAGTTGAATAGCCTTGAGGTTGGCAGTCGTAATAGATGAGACTCCCTTGTCCGATTCCGCGCGCCGCACAGTCGAAATTCCGACCTGAGCCGCAGCCGCGAGCTCATCAGCACTCCATCGGACCAAGCCTCTTGCCGCGCGTATTTGTGCTCCGGTAATCATTTTCATTTCTAGTTCCATTGAACCATTTCAGTTCATATGATATTTAAAAGTTCTCTCGTCCTCGCGCAGATTGCGTTTGGGGCCGAGCGTATGAGACGGTTGCCTCTACTGTTGCGAGCAGCATAGGCAACCTACCCACAATCTAGCTGTCTGGAGCTTGGATCATGGCTGATTCTGAGAATAGCAGAACTTTGTCTGCGATCATCCGCCGAAAATCACCGCGCAGAACTACGGACGATCCTCATGAATCTCGTTGTTATCAGGGCCGGCTCCAATGACCTCGCCCGGGAATAGGGATGCCTCCCCCGAGACCACGCGCAGAAACTTCCTGTCACGCGCTGCGGCTTCGATCGCAGCCGCGCCCGCCCCGGCAGGTGCGGTGGTGCGGACGGAGAGTTCGGAGCAAAACGATCCGGTGGTATCACTCTGGAGAGACTGGATGGTCGCCCACAGGCTCTGCGGGGAAGCCTGCCGCCGGCAGCAAAAGCTCGAGAGGGAGTTACTTCAAGAATTTGGAAGTTTCCCCCGCACGAAAGTCCTGCTCTCCGAAGACTGTGGTTTCATGTGGGCCTATTCCGGCCGCGAGATCGACCGTCTTTTGCCGAACGCTGATCAGGATGAAATGCGGAGGCAAGCAAGGGCAGCATTGGCCGCAAGCCGGAGCGAATGGAAGAAGGCGGACACGCGTGTTGGATATACGAGGTCGAAAAAAGCCGAAGAGGAAATCGCAGATGTCGAAGAGGGGTTGGCAAAGGAATTGTGGAGCACGGCCCCTCATTCTGTCGCCGGCGTCGCGGTGAAGCTGCATTCACTCCTGGAAAAAGAGGATCCACGCTCTGCCCTACAGGAAGCGCCGTGGCCGGAGCTTCGGACGATCCTGGCTGATCTTGTGCGGGTTTGTGCAGGTCCGCATCCGATCTGAGCGGGTGCACGTCAACTCCCAACCGTGCTTTCGTCAGATCGATATATCGTCTCTACATCATTGATATCGTTTGCTATATGTCCATTCTGCGCTCACCCTTCCTTGATATTGGGAGGGCACAATGACGAAAGACAGTCGGACCTCTGCAGCCAAACCGCGATCGATCCGGAATACCCAACGTATCATCGAACGCGCCGACCCCATCTTCGCTCTTGCGTTTGATGCAGGTGTGATGGGACTGAGCGGGAAGTCGGTTGAACGACGCCTCGTCCATGTTAGGGACCGCCAGAACGGCACCCACGAAGTCGTCGACTTCGTCCGCTGTTCCTACCTCGGTCTCGACAATCACCCAGCCATCATCGCAGGGGCCATCGAAGCGATCGCGGATTATGGCTCTCTGCACTGGTCCTGCGCACGCACGCGCCTCAATTTCGGGCTGCTCGCTGACCTTGAGGAGAACCTTTCCGATCTGTTTCAGGCGCATGTCATTACGTTCTCCACCGTGCTTGCCGCCAATCTGAGTGCCATGCCGATCCTGGCTTCCGGTTCCCTGACCGGAGGCGATAGACCGCTTGTCGTCTTCGACCGGCTGGTCCACGCGACGCTGGCGGTCCACAAGCCGCTCGTCGCTGCCGAGACCACGGTGCTCACCATCGATCACAATGATGTCGATATGCTCGAGCAGATCTGTCGGGCAAACCCGATCGTGGCCTTTGTCTGCGATGGTCTCTATTCCATGGGCGGTGCAGCCCCGATCGGCGAACTGCTCAGGCTGCAACGGCAATACGGATTATTCCTCTACATCGATGACGCCCACGGCATATCGCTTTTCGGTTTCCGAGGGGAAGGCTATGCCCGATCGTCCATCGGCCAGGAATTGGGGGATCGCACCATCATTGCCGCGTCGCTTGGCAAGGGTTTTGGCGCCTCAGGCGCGCTGCTCATGCTCGGGTCGCAACGCCAGGAAGACCTCTTTCGCCGGTTTGCCCTGGCATTCGCCTTTTCGGTTCCTGTCAATCTTGCCGGCGTCGGCGGCGCGATCGCATCGGCCAATCTTCACCGCACCCAGGAGCTCCTCGATCGCCAAATCGCATTGGGAGAGCGGATCAAACAGTTTGATGCCATGATCGAAACCGAGCAGACCTCCCTGCCCTTTCCGATCCGCACCATCATGCTCGGAGACGAGCGCGCAGCTATTTCAGCGGCGCGCCAATTGCTCGACCGCGGCCTCTATACGTCCGCGATCTTTTTTCCGACGGTGGCCCAGGGAAGAGCGGGTTTGCGCGTTTGTCCGACGGCCACCCATCTGGTCGAAGAAGTCGATTGGTTAGGCCGCGAGCTGAGGTCCATTATCGACGGACCTGCGGCCGACGGATCGGGACCGCGTCCATGCTGATCACCGGCGTCTCCGCGGCAGCAAATCGGCGGGCACGACGCGTCATGCCCATGGGAAACACAAGAAGCTCAGCATTTGCCACGCCATATCCTATCTATCTTGCATCAGGGGAGGGAGCCGATGTCACGGACGTGGATGGCAACCGCTATCTCGACTTCCAGAACAACTTCACCGCGCTGATCCACGGTTATGGTCATGCCGACGTCACAAGCGCATTGCTGGCGCAATTGATGAAGGGCTTGAGCTTTGCGAACCCGACATTTCCCGAGATTGAACTCGCGGAGCTTCTCTGCGACCGGGTAGCGCATTTCGAGCAAGTGCGCTTCACCAACACCGGTTCCGAAGCGGTGATGATGGCCATCAAGGCTGCAAGGGCTTTGACCGGCCGGACGCTGGTGGCAAAATGCGAGGGCGCCTATCACGGGAACTACGACGCGGTCGAGATCAACGTCTCCGCGCCGCCAACCCGCTGGACCGATGGCTGTGGGGGCTGCAGCCTTGAGCACGACGGATTAACCGCTTCCGTCGCGCAGCAGACGGTCGTGATCCCCTTCAACGACATCGAAAATAGCGATCGCATCCTCTCTGCTGCCGGATGCGACCTCGCTGCCGTGCTGATCGACCCCCTGCCCTCCCGTGCCGGCCTCGTTCAGATCACTCCGGAATATCTTGCCTACCTGAGACGATGGACGTCAGCCCGATCCGCTCTTCTGATCTCCGACGAGGTGTTGAGCTTCAGGCTCGGATACACCGGGGCCTTCGGCGAAGGCTCGATCAAGCCCGACATCACCGCCTTCGGCAAAATCATCGGCGGTGGCCTTCCCATCGGTGCAGTCGCGGGCGGCAGCGATGTGATGAAGGTCTTTGCGCCATTGGGCAAACGACCACATGTCGCGCATTCAGGCACGTTCACAGCCAATCCGATGACCATGGTTGCGGGCCTGGCTGCGATGGCCGCCATGACGAAGGACGAGTTTCACCGCATCAATCAACTCGGTGACGATGCGCGACGCGTGCTCGCCGATGCGTTTCGAAGCGCGGGCGTGACCGGGGCGGTCACCGGCACCGGATCACTGTTTCGCATCTTCATCGGTGCCGGCAAAATCTCAAGTTATGCCGACGCCTATCTCGCCTCGCGCCATTCATCTACGCTCGGCGACGTTATCAGGCACATGCGCGATCGCGGCGTTCTGATTTCGCAAGTCGGCCTTGGGGCGATTTCGACTCCGATGACGCCGACGGACGTCGGCATGCTTGCGGCAGTCTTCGAAGACGCCCTGGGCGCGGTGGTCGGCAGACCCGATGCGAGGAAAGAGGTCGCAGCCGATGAACCTTGAGACCGAACGGCTGTTCATGCGGCCGGTGACCACCCGCGACGGCGACGCGCTACACCGCCTCCATACTGATCCGCTTGTCGTCGAACTTATCATGCAGGGCAAACCGCTGACGCGGGCCGAATCTGACGCTCGTCTCGATCTCTATCTCAATGAGTGGGATCGCTATGGCTATGGCTTCTGGATGATCTATCTCAGGGAACCGAACGGTGACCTGACCTTCGTTGGTCGCGCGGGACTGCGCCGATATGACGAAAATAATGTCGAGGTTGGTGTCTGCCTGTTCGGGTTTTCCTCTGGTAAGGGGATCGCCGGCGAAAGTCTTGAAGCCGCGATCGAGTTCGGCTTTCGACGCCTTCCTCTGCGCCGGCTGGTTTGCGTCGTCAGGCCTACGAACATCCGGTCTCAGAAGGCCATGCTGCGGCTGGGATTTTCGTTCGTCGGCATGACCGAACATCTTGGGACCGCCTTTCGCTTCTATGAGATGCAACGACCCTGCAAATTTGCACTGTGAGGCTCGGGAGTTCGGATCTGATAACGCCACCAGATTCTCCGGGATGTTCCGGATAGCTCCAAGCTACTAAATCCGCTCATAAGACTCTTGTGTACGGAGCTCCGACGGCCAGAATCTAGAACGTAGCCCCGATAGGCCGTCAGATGATTACCGTGGAAGCGCCGAGCGGAGGTAGAGGCTTGCCGAGGTTGCGGCCCTTGGTAAGCGGCTTAAGCTTCTGATATCGGGCTGTTGCGGAGAATATTGGCTTAATCTCCGTAATTCATGCGGCGATTAAGCTTGGAAACATCCCGGGAATAGCAGACAAAATTATCGCGCTGATACCAGGTAAAGGCGGAGCTGCTGTTGTCGCCCCCATCGCCGCAGTGGCAGCTGCTGCCTCATCTGTGGCCTTAAAGCCCGCGAGGAAAAAGGAAGCAGAGGCCGAAGGGTAGCATTCGATCGGGTCAGTCATTGCTGGAGCTTGAATCTCGAGCGGCTCGATACTTTCTGGGGAGAAATGAAGCTGCCAGTTGTGGCCGACGCCGCCTTTCGTAAAATGAAGCATGATTCCAACGGAAAAGCTCGTTGACATGCGATTAAAGCACTTGGAGATGATCCAAGCTGTTGTTGCGCGCATGTCGGGCTACAGTGCAACGCTGAAGAATTACTGCATCACGTTAGTAATTGCGGTCATCGGCTTCGCTTTGACCATGAAACAGGCGAACCTGATTGCCTTGGCGGCTCTAGCTATTGTCACTTTCGCCTATCTTGATGCCCGGTACCTTCAGCTCGAACGATCATACCGTTCACTGTTTAACGACGTGCGTCTCCAGGACTGGGATGCCCGCCCTCTGTTTGACCTGAGACCAAGCCTTCTCGACAAGCATCCCTATTGGGAAGCTTTCCTAAGCTGGTCCATTGTAGGATTCTATGCGCCTGTCCTCGTCGTCGTATCCATCATCTATGTTTTATCCAGGTTTATAACATGACAGGGATATTCGGGCTCTACCCTCCTGTCGTACAGCAGAAGAAGCGCCGAACCTTCTTCTCCTTTCACTACGCCGACATCATGCGTGTGAACGTCGTCAGAATGAGCGGAGAGTTTGCAACTTCATCGACGGCATTCGGCCGCAATATCGAGGGGTATTATGACGGAAGCCTGTGGGAGAGCAGAAAGCTCCAGGGTGACGATGCACTAAAATCACTTATCCGTACCGGTGTTGAGAACACCTCAACCGTATGCGTTCTCGTTGGGTCGGAGACTTGGCAACGGCGCTGGGTCAAATACGAGATCGCCCGCAGCGTGATCGACGGCAAGGGGCTGCTCGCGATCCATATAAACAGCATCAATCACCATCAGCGCCATAGGCCGGACGAGCGCGGGCTAAACCCATGCAGAATGATAGGTCTCGGCCGGGCGGATAACGGAAGCATCTTTCTTTGTGAGCGCGTCTGGAGGAATGGCAGGTGGATCTGGGAGTGGTACCAGGACTACACCCAGGCTGTACCTTTCCCAGGGTACTTCAAGGATCCGCTGCCTGTTGGAACGGCGGCGGCGCTAAGCGACTTCACTCGCGAGTACGACTGGATGCAGAACGGGCATCATAATATTGGGGGCTGGATCGACATGGCTGCTGCGGACGCCGGTCGATAGCCTCGCGATCATTCTCTCGCAAAGCTCGCCGCCTTTCCAGATGGCGGGCGAACTCAGGAGGTGGCTCGGTTTGTCTGAACAGTTTCGGGCGCTTCGCTAAGTGTATTCCGCCGCGGTTATGCCGCCACCATCATCGGTGCCAGCGCGTTGAAGGAGGGCTGATCCGGCGTCTGCCGGCCACCGGATGAATGTGAGCGTCGGCTATTGCAAAAGGGCAGGTATCGGCCGACGCCGACGCGGGCTTCGGACACGGTCTTATCGGCGTGGAGGTAGACATCATTGTATTTGATCCAACGAAAGACCCGTTCGACGAACACATTGTCCCCCACGCACCCTTGCCACCCATCGAGATGGCGATTTCGGCCTTCTCCAGCACCGTCGTGGATTCCATGGAGGTGAAATGCGAGCCTTGGTCGGTATTAAATATTCCGGGTCGCCCTAAGGGACCAGCGCTTCCTCGACTGCTTCGATGCGGAATGCTGCTTCCATCGTGATCGACTGCCGCCACGACAAAACCCTCCGGCTGAAACCGGAGCCATCGTCGCCGTCATGCTGCTTGGAACGGCGGTAGCTGAGCTGTTAACCCGGAGTGGTGGAGAGAAGGACGACAGACTAATTTCAGAGGAAAGCGTTCCCAAGTGCCCCCTAGCCCCCGTCGGCGTGCCTCGGGAAGAACCTGCTGATCATGCCGAACTAAGCTTGCCCCCAAACGCTTTTGTCTCGATGGCTTTGAGGTCGATGTCATGCTCCGGCCAAAAGCGCGACTTGTCGTAACGGAAGATCCCCTTCCGGTAGTAGCCGACACCCGGCGTCGATACGAGGAGTGGCGTCGCAATCCCCTTAAAATTCATCGTGAAGTGATAACCCGACTTCACCACCACGAAATCGATGGACTTCAGATCAATTCCCTGGCTCGTGAACACGGCAGGGTCGTGACTAAAGGCCGGTTTGCTGGTGAGAAGCACGAACACCCGTTCCTCGACCAGTACGACAGCTGCCGCACCGAGGGAGCTTGCCTCCCCGCCATGGAACGGCCCGGCAAGCGTATATGCGCCGTCGCTCAGGTGGATCACGTTCCCGGTGATCCTGCGCGACGATAATCCCGGCGAAACCTGTCCGCCGACGTCGAGCGTGACCGTGGCGCCCAATCCAGCATCCTGTGCGTGTTTCACGCTGGCCGCATCGGTGATGGTCAAGGCACCTCGCAGCTCAGCGAAATGGTCCAGCACTTCCGCCAGCAAAACGGTGCTGTCACCGGGCGCCCCGGCCAGGATCCGGTCGCCCATGTCGGCCATGACATACGGGCGGTTGGCCGGTTGCGATCGCACGATCTCGAAGGCGTCCTGTTTCTCGAAAAGATCATCGACGAAGCGTTCCCGGTTATCCCAGAACGCCCATGCGAGCTCCTTGGCCACCTCCGAGGCGAGCGAAACGGCTCCATCAGTCATGACGGTTACCATCTGCCCGATATTGTAGTCGTCGGCGTAGCGGAAGACGTTGTAGATGGAGATATCGACAACGCCGCTTGTTCTGGCTGCAAGCTCTCGAGCCTTGTCGTGGATTTCACCAAGCGGCCCACTTGCGGTTTCCCCGGCGCCTGGCAGGATCATCGGCACCCGGGCGCTGATTACGACCGGCCGCAAGTCGCCCCTCAACACCTGCAGGGTCAGTTCCGCGGCTCGCATGCCGCATTCGACGACGTCCGAATGCGGGTTTTCCTTACATGCAACGCAGATGTCGGTGTTTTCCAGCATGGGGTCGGTCAGGTGCGCGTGCAGGTCGAGACCGATTCCGATCGGCACGAAGGGGCCGACATGCCGCCTGAGATGGGCCAGCAGATCTCCTTCCAGGTCGGCGATCTCGGTCGAAGCCGCCGCGCCGTGCAGATCAAGGATGATTGCATCAGGGCGCGACGCCTGGATCCGCTCGACCAGCTCGGTGCAAATCGCTTCGTAAAACTCGTGGACGACAAGACCGCTTGGCGGGCCCGAGACGGAGATCAGCGGCAGAATCTCGACGTTCGCTTGTCTGAGGTACCGGATGATGCCTCCCAATGTCGAGCCGGCACATTCAAACACCGCTTCGCCCCGTTGAATCTCGAATTGGTCGGCGGTGGCCGGTTGCGGATTGAGGCGATTGGACTCGTGATATAGACGGCCGACGGCAATCCGTGGCCTTTGGCTGGGCACGTTCATATTTCCAGGCTTTCTGTTCGGTTGAGGGATTAGATTAGCGCTGGTTCCACTCGTTCCAGCGTTCAAGCAACATCTGATTGTTGGCGTTTATCCAGGCAGCGTCCGGCCGGATGAGCTTCTCGAACACGTCCGGTGAGGTCGGCGCGGCCGCCTGCGCTTCCGCGTTCATCGCCTTCGCCGCCGAGTATCGGGCTGGCGTGCAGGTCAGTGCTTCACAGACCCTCGCCTGCGCTTGCGGATGCGCGAGGAAATATTCGAGGAACTTGATCGCGTTGGCGCGATGCGGGGCCTTCTTGATCAATGCCCAGCGGTCCCCGACAAGAAACGCCTGATCCTGGCTCCAGGCGAGCGGCTGGCCTTCCTTCTTCAACGCGGACGCGCGCGTCTGCCAGATCTCGCCCGCGACATACTCTCCGTTGCGAAACCCTTGAGTGCTCTGGTCGCCCGTCTTCCACCACAGGCTGATCTGCGGCCGGATCGTATCGAGTTTGGCAAGCGCGCGATCGACGTCGAGCGGGAACAGCGTGCCAGGCTGTACACCATCTGCAAGGAGCGCTGCCGCCATGACCCGCCACGGGTCATTGAAATTCGGCATCGAACGTGGCCCGGGGAACTTCTCTACGTTGAAGAAATCTCCCCAGGTCTTCAGGCCGGGTGCTGGAAACGACCGGGTATTGTAGGCCAGAAGTGTCGTGCCGTAGGCGGAGAGCACGCCGGAGGACGCGCAGGCGCCCGGGAGCAGATCCGTGTCGCCCTGATAGGCGCGGCAGAACTCGGTCATATCCTCGTTCATCGATTTGTGGAGCTCCGAGGCCGCCTGGATCTCGCCGGCCTGATAGAGGTCCCATTCGACATTGCCCGTTTGTGCCATCGCCTTGATGCGGGCGACATTCTCGGCGCCCGTGCCGGATACGGTGATCACCTGGATCCCGGTCTCCTTGGTGAAGGGGTCGAAGAAATGGGTCCGCATTTCCTGTTCCAGGGTCCCGCCGGTCGTCGCGATGACGAGCTTTTCCTGGGCAGACACCGAACCCGATCCCGAAACAGCGAAAACGGCTGCAGTGATCAGGCCTGCATTCGTGCAATTCTTCAAAAATCTACGCATTGTCTGCTGTCCTCCCATCAATTCCAGCTCGTGGCCTTCTGGTGTTTTTGGAATAGCGTGAGGCCGCCCATGACCAGCAGCGAGACGAGCACCATGATCGTCGAGACCGCCGCCACGACCGGCGTCAGATTGAAGTCGATGTCCTCGAACATCTTGCGGGTGATGGTCTTGCCGTCGATCCCGGAGAGGAAAAAAGCGACAGTCGCCTCGTCGAACGATGCGAGGAAGGCAAACACTGCACCGCTTGAGACGCCTGGCGCGATGCCGGGTAGCACGACGCTGAAGAATGCCCTCGACCGGCCGGCGCCACAGTTCAACGCGGCGAGTTCCAGCGTCGTGTCGAAGCGTTGAAGTGAGGCTGTGACCGTCAGAACGACATAGGGGACGGCGAGCATCGTGTGGGCGATCAGAAAGCCGACGAAGTTGCCTGACAGTTTCAGCGGCGCGAAGGCCACGAACACCGACACTGCAATGACGATATGCGGAACGATCATCGGGCTGATCGTCATCGCCTGAAGAACGGCCTTTCCCGGCAAGTCGCCACGGACAAGGGCAATCGCCGCAAGCGTGCCGATGATCGTCGCCGTGGCTGTGGTCGCCAACGCGATCTTGAGACTGAATAGCGTCGCGGCGATCCAGTCGGGATCGGTCAGATATCGCACGTACCATTTGAAGGTGATGCCTTTCGGTGGAAACTCAAGGTAGTCCGCCGATCCAAGCGACATGGGGATCACCAGCACGGTCGGAAGAATCAGAAAGAACAGCAGCGCCGCCAAGCCAACCGTCATCGCCACCCCGGAGATGTAACGCAGACCCATTGCCTGATGACGGGTAGGTTTCGGGCGGCGACCTTCAATCTCAGCCGCTTCGCGCTCGGCGAGTGCATAGTCCATGTCAGGAGACACCGGCGAATCCTCGATTGAGAGACAGAGTTTTGCGAAAGGCGACGACGAAGGTGAGCGTTGCTGCAAGAAGCACCGTCGAGAGTGCGCCCGCAAAAGCCCAGTCGAGTGTCTCGGTGGTTTGCTGTCCGATGAGCGTCGCCATCAGCATCGTGCGGGGCCCACCGACCAGAGCCGGCGTCACATAGAAACCGAGTGCCAAAATGAAGGTCATCAGGCAGCCCGCAAAAACACCGGGCAGGCTCAGCGGCAGCATGATCCGCCAGAAGACACTGAGTGTCCCTGCCCCCAGGTTGCTCGCGGCCTGGCCAAGTTCGTTCGGGACGGCGCGCACCGCCGCGAAGATCGGCAGTATCGTATATGGTAGGAGCACATGGGTCATCGCCATGACAACCGCCCCTTCCGTGTAGATCAGGCGCAAAGGCTCGGTGATCCAGCCCAGGTCCAGAAGGAGCTCGTTCACAACACCCTTGCGCTGCAACAGCACAATCCACGCGTAGGACCTCACCAATGTCGAGGTCCAGAGCGGGATGAGCACGCATACCGTAGTCAGGGCCGCCCACCTGCGTGGCAGTTTCGCCATCGCAAACGCGATCGGATAGCCGATAACGAGGCTCGCAATCGTCACCGCAAATGCGATCTCGAACGTCCGCAGCAAAACCGTCAGATAAAGCGGTGAGCGCATGAGCCGCTGGAACTGCTCAAGTCCGAATTCGGGTGCGAAGAAACTCCCGAGCAGCAGCTTGCCAACGGGATAGAGGAAGCCGAAACCCATCAACAGCACGAGCGGAGCGATGAGTATCAGGGAGAGTGTTTTCGAATAGCTGCGTGCGGAGCCGGTCAGGGGCCGGCGCCTGATCGCTTCCGTAGACGGGACCCCGATGGTCGCGGTAACGGTCATTGAACAGACCCCGCAAGCTCCGGAAACAGCCTTACAGCAGAGGGAGCGATCATGAGATCGACCATCTCTCCCCGCGCAAATGTCGCCTGTCCGATGAGCGAAGGAACCAGGACCTGAACCGGCGCCTCCCCCTGCCCCTCAATCTGGACGAGGATCACATGCGCCTGGCCAAGGAAGATAACCGCCTCGACCGTCCCTCGCAGCACAATGCCGCTCTGGTGACCAGGTTCGAAACGCTGCCTGATGATGATATCTTCGGGTCTGATCGCGACGCGGACCCTGCAGCCCGGCCGGTATTGTTCGGCCTCTCCATTCAAGACCAGATCGAACGAGAGAGTAGCATGCCCCGATATTCGCACTCGGAAAGTGCCATGGTCGCTTCCGACAAATTCCCCCTTCAGGAAGTTCATCTTGCCGACGAATTCGGCGACAAAGGATGTGGCCGGTCTTTGATAGAGGTCAAGCGGCGATCCGACCTGTACCAGTCGGCCCTCCGACATCACCGCAATACGGTCGGACATGGTCAAGGCTTCTTCCTGGTCATGGGTGACGTAGACCACCGTGACTCCGACCCGGTTTTGAATCCGCTTGATCTCGGTCTGCATGGTCTCGCGAAGTTTCTTGTCAAGCGCACTGAGTGGTTCGTCCATCAGCAGGACCGGGGGCTCGGCGATCAATGCGCGCGCGACGGCGACCCGTTGCTGCTGCCCACCCGACAGTTGCTGCGGATAGCGGCCTTCAAAGCCGGTCAACTGGACAAGACCCATCATGTCGGATACCCGACGATTGATCTCTTTGGTTGCAAGGCTTCGCATTCTCAGTGGAAAAGCGATGTTCTGCTCTACAGTCATGTGAGGGAAAAGGGCATATTTCTGGAACACCATGCCAACGGCGCGCCGGTTGGGAGCCAAATACGTAATGTCTCGAGACCCAACACGAATCTGCCCTGAATTCGGGAACTCAAACCCCGCGATCATCATCAGCAAGGTCGTCTTGCCAGATCCGGATGGCCCCAGCAGCGACAGGAATTCGCCCGCCTTCACGGAGAGAGAAACATCCGAAACGACAGATTTGTCGCCGAACTGCTTTTCGATCCCCAGTATATCGATAGGTTCTCCGTTCAATGTCGGTTTTCCTCCACAAGATTGAGCGAGCTCTCAGCAATGGCAGAGCCATATGTTCCGGAAACAAAACGGCGGATAATCGCAAGAAGACGCGATGTGTCCACGCTCCCGCAGCCGGACGTACCGTCGGCGGGTTGGTTTTATTCCCCTGCGCACGTTCGACGTGCTTGTTCGTCTGTCAGATGTAACGTCTATACATTTGGGATTTTTTTGTTGCAACAAAATTATCGTGATGGAGAAAAAAACTTTGGCAGAACCTTCAATGGAAGAGGCTGATGGACTGGTCGGCGGCTCGAACAAGGTGATGGGCCTTGGTGATCGCGCTTACGAGGATCTGAAGGAAAAGCTAGTGCGCGGGGCCTATCCGCCGGGCCATAAGATCACCGTCCGGGCGGTCGCCGAGGAACTCGGCTACGGCACCACGCCGGCACGCGATGCGCTCAACCGCCTGGTTGCTGAGCGCGCGCTCGTCTTTTCCGGTCCGAAGACGGTCGTCGTCCCGACGCTGTCGCTCGCGGAGCTATATGAGGTGACCCAAATGCGCCTGCGCTTGGAGGGATTGGCCGCGGAAAAGGGTGCGATTGGCGCCGGATCAGCTGATATCGCTCGATTGGAGGCCTTTCAAGGCGAGATCGATGCCGCGCTGGCGGAAGGTCGGTACGCGGATGCGCTCTGGAGCAACAAGGAGTTTCACTTCCATATCTACGGTCGCGCCAACATGCCGATGCTGCTTGCAACGATCGAGACGCTCTGGCTTCGCGTCGGCGCGGCATTCAACGATCTCTATCCGGAATTCGCGATCTCGAAGTACGGAATTCAGAACCATCGTGCTGCGCTGGAAGGGTTCCGTCATCAGGATCCTCAGGAGGTCAAGGCCGCGATCGAGACCGATATTCGAGACGGATACCGCCGCCTGCGCCAGGCATTGAGCGACCGCGCTCCAAAAAAATAGGTCAAAGCCTCCGAATTTTGTTGCAACAAAAATAGAATCCTGTTTCTTTTGTTGCATCAAAGCGGCAAGCCTGCCGCCGGGAGGTCAACATGCAACTGGCAATACCAAGGCCGGGCGGCTCGCCCGGAGAAATTTCTGCGCAACTCGCACAAAGGGCCACACGGGTCTTCCCGGGAGGCATCACACGCAACACGGTGGATCGGGATCCCGGCCTTTACTACATCGGCTGGGGCCAGGGCGCCCATCTGCATGACGTCGACGGCCGGCAATTCCTCGATCTCAACAATAATTTCACGACGCTGATCCACGGACATGGGTTCGAACCTGTCGTCGATGCCGTGACCAGGACCTTGCGGGATGGGACCTGCTATTCGAACCCGACGGTCCATGAGATCGCATTGGCTGAGCTTCTGTGTGATCGAGTTCCCGCGGTGGAGCAGGTCCGTTTCGTCAATACTGGCACCGAGGCCGTGATGTTTGCGATCAAGGCGGCTCGCGCCCTGACGAGCCGGCCAGGTGTTGCCAAGATCGAAGGCGCCTATCACGGCGCCTATGACTGGGCGGAAGTCGGCCAGATGGGAAGCCCGATCACCTGGGGCCCCCCGGACAATCCTTGCCCGGTCCCTGCCTATAACGGCCAGCCAAGCGTGGTCTTGGATGACGTTGTCGTTCTGCGGTTCAACGACATCGAGGCCGCCGTTAGCCGGATCAAGGCGAACGCATCGAGGCTTGCATGTATCCTCATCGATCCCATGCCGAGCCGAGCCGGGCTCATGGCGCCGGACCCGGCCTTTCTGGAGGCCGTGACGCGGGTGGCGAGGGAAAACGGGATATTGATTGTTGCCGACGAGGTCCTGAACCTCAGGCAGGGTTATGAAGGCGCATCCGCCCGGTTCGGTCTTGATCCTGACCTTGTCGCGATGGGGAAGATCATCGGCGGCGGATTTCCGATCGGTGCGATCGGCGGAAAACGAGGCTCTATGGCGGTGTTCGGGACCGCACTCCTGTCGCAGGGAGGAACCTTTTCCGCAAACCCGGTCTCCATGGTCGCTGGCCTTGAGGCGATGCGGGCGATGACCAGAGACAATTTCAATCGTCTTGAAACGCTTGGCGAGGGTCTGCGGGCGAGGCTGCAAGCTTCGATCAAGAACGCCGGGGCGCCGTTCAGCGTGTCCGGCTCCGCCTCGCTTTTCCGCATCCACCCGAAAACGGCGGCTCCTTCCGAGTATCGAGAGGCGTTCCTCAGTTCACAGGAAAACCGGGCGATGACCAGGCTCGACTATTTCATGAAGGACCATGGCGTGCTGATGCCGAAAGGTGCCGCCTCGTCCCTCTCCACTGCGATGAACACAAGCGACGTCGATCTCGTCGCGGACACATTCGAAAAGTTTCTCGACACCCAGGATTTTCAACATGACGAGTGAGTTTGAGACTGTCGCACAGCGCGCAGCGCTGGCGCTGCGCCGCCATGACGTTGAGGTCATCTTTGGCCAGAGCCTCCCTTCGGCGGTGATCCTCGCCGCAGAAGCGCTTGGCATCCGTCAGATTTCCTACCGCCAGGAAAACATGGGCGGTGCCATGGCCGACGGTTACGCCCGCATGTCCGGACGTGTGGCCGTCGTCGCCGCGCAGAACGGACCGGCCGCGACCTTGCTGGTACCGCCGCTTGCCGAAGCGCTAAAGGCTAGCATTCCAATCGTGGCCCTTGTTCAGGAAGTGGAGCGGGACCAGGCAGACCGCAACGCGTTCCAGGAGCTCGACCATATCGCTCTTTTCCAATCATGCTCGAAATTCGTCCGGCGCGTCGTGACCGAGGACCGCATCGACGACTATATCGACATGGCCTTCACGGCGGCAGCGTCAGGTCGTCCAGGGCCTGCGGTGCTGCTCCTCCCGGCCGACCTGTTGCGGCAGGGGGCGGCAGCGCCACTGGTTCGACGAAGCGCAAATCTCGGATATTGGCCGCTGGACAAATTTCGACCGTCGGATGAGCAGATCATCGACCTCGCCGAACGAATTGCCAGGGCAGAAGCCCCTTTGGTCATCGCGGGCGGTGGCGTTCATGCGGCCGATGGACCGCATGCCCTGGCGCACCTGCAGGACCTCGCCTCGTTGCCCGTCTTTACAACCAATATGGGGAAGGGCGCGGTAGACGAGTTCCATCCCCTGTCCGCGGGGCCGATGACGCTGATGGGACCCCTGTCGCTAGGTGCACGGACACGTCGGCTCCTCGAGGAGGCGGACCTTATCGTCATGGTCGCGACCCGCAGCAACCAGAATGGTACCGACAGCTGGCGCTTGATCCCGCCGACTGCGACTATCGTTCACATCGACATTGATCCGGTCGAGATCGGCAGGAACTACGAGGCCATCCGACTGGTCGGTAGTGCGGCCGAAACGCTGAAATCGCTTTGCATCGCCTTGAAGAAGGTCGATCTCTCAACCCGTAGAAAAAACAGGCGCGGACTGGAAGCCGCCATCGCAGAAGCCTGGTCGGCCTTTGCTCGGGACCGTCTCTCGCTGGTGGAGCAGAACGGGCGACCGCTCCGGCCTGAAGCGGTGATGAAGGAACTGCAAGAACGAATGACCGCGCAGACAATCGTGGTCGCAGACGCGAGCTATTCATCAATGTGGATCGTCGGGCAATTGCGATCGCTGCGAGCCGGCATGCGCTTCCTTGCGCCGCGTGGCCTTGCCGGCCTCGGCTGGGGTCTGCCCCTCGCACTCGGTGCAAAAGCCGCAAGGCCTGGGCAGCGCGTTATCGCGGTCGTCGGCGATGGTGGGTTCGCCCACAGCTGGGCCGAACTCGAGACACTGGTGCGCTCAAGGTTGCCCGTCACCATCCTTCTTCTGAACAACGGGATACTTGGCTTTCAGAAGCACGCCGAAACCGTGAAATTCGGCGAATATACCAGCGCCATCCACTTTCACGACGTTGACCACGTCAAGATTGCCGAGGCATGCGGTTGCCCGGCTGTACGGTCACACTCGATAGCGGATGTGTCCGCAGCGCTGGACAGGGCGTTCGAGACGGATGGCCCCCTGCTGGTCGAAATCATGACAGACCCAGATGCTTTCCCGGCTCTGTCGCTGTTTGCCGGACTTGAGGTGGCCGCGTGATGCCGACTTCTGTCTCGCCAATTGCCATTGTCACCGGCGGAACATCAGGCATCGGGCTCGCCTGCGCCCGGAGGCTGTTGTCGTCAGGCCATCGGGTGGCCGTCTTCAGCCAGCAGAGCTATCGCGTGGACGAGGCAAAAGCCCTGCTCACGAGCTATTCCGACGGGGACAATGTCATCGCCGAAACGGTCGACATACGGAACGTCGGGGCGATCGCCCGCTTCGTTCGAATGGTCATAGATCGCTGGGGCGCCCCGTCGGTACTGATCTGCAGCGCAGGATACACTCCAAAGCGAAACGGCGCTCCGGCGCGGTTCGATGCGATTGCCCTCGACGAATGGAACGACGTCCTGTCCGTCAATTTGACAGGACCCATGGTTTGCTGCCAGACGGTCGTTCCGGCCATGGCATCACAGGGTTTTGGCCGCATCGTCTTCATCGGGTCGGTCGCTGCCCGCACCATGCCGCGCATCGCCGGCGCGAGTTATGTCGCCTCGAAAGCAGGCCTTGCTGGGCTGGCGCGCTCGCTCGTCAACGAATATGCAGGTCGCGGCGTGACAGTGAATACGATCGCCCCCGGCCGAATTCTGACAGAGATGACCATGCCGAGCGACTCACCTGCAAATCGGGCAGCGCTTGCCCGGATCCCTGCGGGCCGGCTCGGCCAACCTGACGATGTCGCGGCAGCCGTCGAATTCCTGACATCTGCGTCGGCGGGCTTCATCAACGGTGCGATCCTGGACGTGAACGGCGGCGAGTTTCTACCGGCGTGATGACCACTACGGCATCCTCCAAGGCATCGTGGTCAGCTTTTCGCGAATATGGAATGGAATTTGTGCGGCCGACACCGCCATGTGACGCGCATTTCTCAGTTCTTCGATTGCCAGAACGACACTCAACCGTGCCACCTGCCCAGCAGTTCGGAATAATCAAATGACCACCAACGCATTCCATTGACAATACGCTGGATGCATTGGTCCAACGTTGCGTTCCTCCCATCGGAGCAGTGGCCTCCGGTTGCTCGCGCGACTCGAAATGGCAAGGATTGTTAGTCACGTGACCGAAGGATCACAGCAAATCCTCAAGCGGTACCCGAGCTTGCTGCGCTCGCAAATTTAGCTCTTTGATAAGATCCTGAAGTCCCCTGATCTTTCTCCGGATTTGGTCTTCGAGGATCGCGATTGCCGCTGTCCGATTGCCAGCAATCATCGCGTCCTCGAACATACTCATCTGGTTCACGAGGGAGAAGAAGGGCGGAGCCGACATCAAACCGAATTGGCGAATATGTGTCGTGCGGTCGCTGAACTGTCGCATATTTCGGATTAGGCGAACATTTCCAGAAAGGATGGCGATCCGATCGTACAAGTTTTCGACGTAGGACGCAGCCAAGGCCGCCTCGGCCTCATCCAACCCACGCACGTCTGTCGCGAAATCCGGCCGAAGATCCGAAACGCTCTGGAAAGGCGCGGAAGGATCTCTTTCGATCGCAAGCCTCGCCATGGTCAGCGCCATTTCGTAGTCGCCGGCCACCTCCTCCAGGTCAAGTGCCTTCGCGACATATCCGCGTCCTCTCGTAAATCCAATAATATCTTCGTCCGCTAGCCGGATTAAAGCTTCACGAACAGGCGTGGGGCTAACTCGCATTTTTGCCGCCAATACGCGGATGTTTAAAAAAGCTCCGGGGCGATGTCGATGACGATAAAGAGCAGCCTTGATTCGGTGATAAGCTTCCGCCGCTTTGTCCGGCGCTGTCGGATAGAGATCGCTGTCCTGCATAAAATTGAAATGCCTGTTTATCTGGATTGCGCAGCCGGAGTGCCCTCCACTACACGCACGGAAAAGTAGTCCTGCTACAAATCGCTTCGTCAATTATCTAATTTCGTGCCGATTTCTTCGATATATCGGAGATATTGATATATGCCTCTCTTGCAACCAACGATTTTGCTCTGGTAGTGTTCTTGAATAAGAAGTAATAGCTGAAGTTTTTGAGGGGGGTTTTGCTAACCATCTGGCGTCTATTGCGAAATCTCCGGCTTCGAGCAGAAAATGCTATGCCATTGGTCGAATGGGGGGCGTCGAACGCATGGCGCGATTGCTCTATCCGATCGCTGCAACCGTCACCACAAGTACAGATTGCGCCTAGCTCAACTTAACGTGATCTACAGTCATATTTTTAGATATTCTACCGTGAGCTGTAATTCATGCAGGTGAGGCGCCGCCAAAATCTGACGGGTCTTAGACGTTGGTCTGCAGCCGTGAAATAGGCAGCTTAGTGCTTGATCTTCCAATATCGAGCTTACGACGTCCAGGGGTTTGCTGCAGACATTCATGGCTTAGCAGTCGATCGGACTACTGAGAGAGTTAAGCTCTTGCCCCGGACGTCAGACCATAAAAGGCCGCGCCTAGACCTACTGGACCGGCCAGACCCAAAATGGGCGGTTACGGAAATCGACAAACCTGGTCACTACCTGCGTTCGTTGCATCACGCTCTCGACTGCATCCGCGCGCGCTGGCTACATTTCGAGATACTGCATGGATGATGAAACCGATGACTTCTGGGCGCTCTTGGCCCAGCATGCCCAGGTCATAGCAACGATCGACAATCTGCAAGCCAGGTCGCATCCCACGATCGAAGACAAGCAGGAAATCACAATACGCACACTTGAAGAGCAATCGCTGCGCGAGCGGCTGTTAGACTTCAAACCCACTTCCAATGCCGGCGGGCAGGACTAAGCTGCTCTATTTCACGCTATTGCTCGCGAAAACCGAAACGTTCCTGGATGACCAGGCGATGGCACGGCTAATGCTGTCGCTCGATCACATCCTCTACGGCGGTCCCAAGGCTTAAGAGTTTGCGTTTTTTTCCTGAAGGACGTGGACCGTTTCAAGCAGCTTTACGACGGATTCCATCGTGTCGCTCGGGAGGTTTTCCAACAAGCCCATGATCCGGATGCGGGCTTCCGCCTCAATCTCCGTTTTCCCCCATAGTTGGGGTGCTGTGGGGTACAGCATCGCCAGAGGCGAGACACCGAGCACCTCACTCAGGTGAATCAAGCGGCTCACCGTCATCTTGGAGGAATTGCGTTCATAGCGGCCGTAGACCTGCTCGCTCAATCCAACGAGGGTTGCCATATCGGCTCTGCTCAATCCCTTTTCCTGGCGGCAGTGCCGCAGTTGCTCGCCCAGTTTGTTATCCAACTCGTCAAAGGTGGAAATTCCATCGAAGCCCTGTCTGCGATAGACGGGCTTTTCGTTGTCAGGATCGGTCGTCTTGACCAATTCCAATTCCGCAATGTGATTATCCAAATCTTCCGCCATCATCCACCGACCCAAAATGCGACGCCCGTTCATACATCACGCTGGTGCCGGATGGCTATCGATCTGCGGTAAAAAACGCGGATAATGCGTCTTAACAGCACAAACTAGTGTGTTGATAAAGCGAACCAATGTCGTTCGTCCTTACCCGTGGCCTGATCCCTGATGTCAAAGAAATAGGGGTCCGATCGACGCGGTCGATCCTGGAACTCCGTGTAGCTGCAGGAATTGTCACCTCGGTAGTGCCGTGTGATGTCCCCCGCCGTAACGCTGCCACCGCTGTCGGAAAAGCGAGACAATCGGGATCCGCTCTCGCAACTCGTGATCTGGCGCATGCATCTCGAGAACTCCTGGCGAGAAAGGTCTCCGTTGCCATCACCGCTGGCGGTCGGCGTCCAGCCCATAGGGCAGTCGGCATAGGGCTCATAGCCCGGTTTTCCCGCACCGCCCTCGGGACAGGTCGGCCAGGAGAAACCCTGCTTCTTCATCGCAGAAATCAACTTCTCCATTGGTGGGTGGCAACTTTCGATCCCTTGCCAAGGCGGGCTGGAAGACGCTGCGCAAAGCAGCACTTCGCAGCCCCATTCGCTCGCAAACGTTTGGGGAGCATGGGCGAGGAGAGCGGAGAAGGCGAGCAAGGATGCTAAGAGATATCTCACGGAAAGGATCCTTCATCAGGTGCAATCATTAGCGGTCTCGGCGCGCCGGCTGGCGGCGAGCGTCGATGAATGGCGGCGAGATCTCGCTCTGCCGCGTGGTCAACAGGTTTCGATCGGCCGCGGGGCGGCGACCCAGCGTCTTGTCGACCGCCTTATGCCGCCACTCTGCCAAGTCGAGTAAGTAGGTCGCCCACATGCCATAGCGCGCAGCCATCGCGTAACGTTGCGAGGAGCGATACCGCTCGGGAACCCGTCTTGGATCGTCCACGCGCGCCAGTCCGACGCCGATCATGTCTAGAGCGAGGTCGCGTCCATCGACGACGCAGGTTGCGCCGGGCAGGTTCTCGGTCAGGTTGGAGTTGACAGTGCAGACGACGCGTCTCCCGGAGATTATTTTTTTGAGCCACGCCTTTGCCAGGGCTCCGCATGGCACCGGGGCGAGAACCAGGCTGCGGGGATCGGTCGCGTTCGGATCAAAAGCCCATTGCGGAAGTTCGCAACTGTCGATCCCAGCAAGGCGCACCAAAAGGTGGGAAGCCGGAAACCACAGCGTCCGGCCATCAATCACAGTCACCTTGCCCTCGATCTTCTGCGCAATCGGCCGGTCGGTTGACTTAGCACTCTGGAGTGCAGGTCTTACAAAGTCCGCAGGGCTCGATGCGTTCGGCAGCAGCGTGAGCATCAGCAGTGCAACAGTTCTCGTTCGGATCATTTCTGCATCCTCGCGTTTTTCGCCGCGTGGCTCAGAAGGATAGATGGGTGCTGGACATCATCGAATTGCCATAGACCACGCCGGGCTTCTCGCGCCTTTTGCTCGGCAACCGCATAGGTGGGATATACGGGCAGGCCGTCGCTGCTGAGGCTGGCGAAGCCGAAGCCTTCCGTGATCATCATCATCGCGAGGTCAAGGCGTTCGCCGCCGACAGTGGCGTAGCAGGTCACGAATGTCAGATCAGCTTGCGTGGCAACCGGAGCGCAAAGCGGATGCGTGTCTCTCACATAGGCACCCAAGACGGCGATCGATGCCTCACCGCAGTCTCGCTTGTTTCCCGACCGATCGGTGTAGAAGGTCTGACGCAAGCAGGACTGCAGCCCATAGATGCGGTAGCGCCGGCCCGCGGAAATCCAGGTGTCACCCGTTTCGAAGGTGACGTTGGGTCCGAAGTCGAAATAACCTGCGGGAGCGCCGCTTGCCGGGAAGGCAGCGAGAAAAGCCGCCAGCACGATGCGCGGAAGCCGGCCCGTCATTGCTGCTGAACTCTCGGATCGGCCCACATTCCAAAGCCGCCCCGCCCGATTTTTTCGGCCGCCTCCAGGTCAGGGCGCAAGAAGCTGCCATCCTGCTTTTTTGAGAGCCGCAAGGCGCCGAGCGAAACGAGTTGCTCCTCGATATTGTCGACAGCGTCGAGCGCCCCCGGATAGTTATAATAGCCGAAGCACGTGACATCCTGCGTGGCGGCATTTTTCTCGGTCAGAAACGCCCGACAAAAAACGACCTTCGCCGCCTTCACCAAGGTGTGGAGTTGCTGTCGCGCATAGTCGCTGCACGACCCGGCGAACCCTTCCTTTTGATTGACCATATCGCCGGTACAGGGCTGAAGCCCGTAGAGGTGCAACGTGGTCTTCGCGTCGACCGCAATATCGACGGGCGAGCGAACCTCGAATCCGGTCGCCGAGGCAAACCCCTTCCGGTCGACGATTTTCCCGCCCGGATCATAGTACTCGACCACCAGAACCGACTTTCCGGGCGCAGCCAGCGATTTGACATAAGCCGGATCGACTTTTCCTCCGGCCAAAGCCGGGACGGCTGTTGTCAGCAGAGCAGAAAGACATATGAGGCTTCGGCGAGGAAGCGTTACCCTTCGTGTTTGCATTAAATTTCCACCGAGTGCATTTTCTGACTTTTCGACTCGAATTTTTCGCGCTAACTATGAACACATTCGGTAACATGTACAAGCAATATTTACGGTGCAGATCCCCGCTCGAATCGACCATGGCGATGAGGAAGCGGGGCGTATAAGAGGGTTTCTTCGCTTTGAAGACGATCGCGACCTTGGCGTCCCTGCCACTGCTTATACTCTCGCCGCAATCGGCTCATGCGTTCGATTCGACGAGATTTTCGTCAGAAGTTGCTCAGACTGGCGGCGTACCCGCCTATCCGAAGGACCGCCCCTCCCCGTCACCGCCTGTCGAATTTCTCCTCGATCGATCGGGAAGGCTTAACCGGTCAGCAGGCGGATCAGAACCGAATACATCAGGTTCTCTATCAGGTGACTTTGCAACGGGGAACTCCGGCCGGTCATATCCAGGACTCACCGAAAATTCCCACCCCGTTGTGAACACATTATATTCATCTCCAGGACAAGAGAACGCATGGGAAGACTGCGGACCCTCCCCTCTCAGCCCTGCGCAAATCGAAGCTCTGGTGGGGCGCGCAGCCGATGCATATGGCGTCGATGCTGATTTCGCTAAGGCGATCACGTGGACCGAGAGCCGTTTCGATCAAACTCGCAACAGCCCCACCGGCGCTCGTGGGCCGATGCAATTGATGCCGGATACAGCGCGCGAGTTAGGTGTCACCGATGCCTGCGATCCCGCATCCAATATTGATGCCGGCGTCCGTCGTTTGAAGGCACTTCTCGACGAATTCCGAAATCCGCTGCTTGCCGCGGCCGCTTACAATGCCGGCGTCCAGGCAATCTACGACAATGGCGGCGTGCCACCCTATCCGGAAACGGTCCGCTATGTGGCCTCGGTCATCAATCGGCAACTCGGCCTGGGGTTGCCCCACGCGAAGGCGCCCGACCGACGCGGTCCTGCCGGAGCGCGCCCTGCCATTTCCAGCGACCAGGTCAGCGACGTGCTCGGCGCCAAAGGCAGCCGGTTCGTGAACGGCGTCATGCATTTCTGAAACAAAGGAGATTTAAAATGAGCATCACCCTGTCTGCCCGACAGAAACGCGCAATCCGTCTGACGACGATGATCGCCGTGGTTGCCACCTCGCACGCGCTCTCCGCCGACAGTGCGATGGCACAGGCAACAAACCAGGCCTTCGCACCGCTGCAGACTGTGGTCCAGGCAGTCGTCGACTTCATCACCGGCCCATTTGGACGTTTGGTCGCGATCATCGCGGTGATCGGACTCGGGTTTCTCGCCTTTGCCGGGCGTCTGAGCTGGTTCACGGCTGGCGCGGTCGTTCTCGGTATCGGTCTGGTGTTTGGCGCGCCCGCGATCGTCGACCAACTGATGTCCACGGTCGGAAACTGAGCGATGACCGAGTTCTCGGACGACAAGCCGACGCTCACGCCGCTGATCATCGGGCTGACCCGGTCGCCGACCTTGTGGGGCGTCCCCTACATGGCAGTGGTCGTGGTGATCGGCCTGACGATCATTGCTTGGCTCGCGACCAACACGGTCTGGGCGCTGATGACCGCCCCGCTCGCCTATCTCGTCCTCTTCACCCTGTGCACCTGGGACAGCCGTATCCTCGACGTGTTGCAGGTCGCAACGCGCATGACGCCAAAAACCCCGAACAAGTCTTTCTGGGGTGCAAACTCCTACGGACCCTGACCATGCTGAAGCTCATCCAGGAAGAACTGGGTTTTGGAGCCGCGGCCGCTCGCGAGCGATCGATGTCGAAACATATCCCTTATCTTCGACATGTGGCCGATACCGTGATCAAACTCGAAAACGGTGCGCTTCTTTCGATCATCCGACTGAACGGTCTGTTTTTCCAGACCGAGGACCAGGCCGAGCTCAATATGCGCTCGGTGGTCCAGAATACGATGATCCGCGCACTCGGCTCCAGCCGTTTCTCGCTTTGGTCGACCGTCATCCGTAGGCAGGTGGAGGCGGGTCTCGACGGCAATTTCGATGCTCCCTTCGCCGACCTCCTCAATCGTCGTTACCTGGCTGAGCTTGGCGACAAGCGCATGTTCACGAACGAGCTCTACCTCAGCGTCTTGCGCTCAGGCATGCGCGGCGCACTCGCCGCTGGGGACACGGTGCGCCGACTTTTCGACAAAGCCGGAACACGTGATGCGGTTGACAGTCAACTCCGAGAGTCCGTCAGCGAACTTGAAGAACTGGTCGGCAATCTCTGCCGCGACCTTCAGAAGTATGGTGCGCGTCCGCTTGAGATCGTCTATCGCGACGATGAACCCTATTCCGAGCCCTGCGAATTTTTCCACTCCGTGCTCACCTGCGGCATTCCGCGCAGGATGCGCCTGCCTCGCATGAGCATCGCCGGCTACGTCGGCAGCTCCCGACTGCATTTTTCCCGGCGCACACTGCAGGCTCAAGGAGCAGCTCGCGAAGACGACCGCTTCGGGGCAATGCTCTCGATCAAGGAGTACCCGCCGTTCACTGGGCCAGGCATGCTCGACGGCCTCCTGCAGATGAATCATGAGTTCATCCTGACGCAATCCTTCACGATCACCGACAAGCCGATCGCGCAGGAGCGGATATCACGTCTGAAACGCCAGATTGCGGCATCCGACGAAGCCGGCAGCGATGTCGAGAACGATATCGATTTCGCCCTCAACAGCCTGATGAACCAGGAGGCGGTGTTCGGCCTTCATCATCTGACACTGCTGTGCCTGTCGCGTGACGTCGAGGGTGTCAACAAAGCGGTATCCGATCTGGGCGCCTGCCTCACGGACATGAACGTGAACTGGCTGCGCGAGGACCTCAACCTTGAGGCCGGGTTCTGGGCACAACTGCCCGGCAACCATTCCTACATCGCGCGCAAGGCGCTGCTTTCGAGCGCCAACTTCGCCGGCCTGTCGTCGATGCACAATTTCGCGACCGGCCAGACGGACGGCACCCATTGGAAGACGCCGATCACGATCCTTGAGACCACCAGCCAGACCCCTTACTGGTTCAACTTCCATCGGCGCGACATCGGGCATTTCCTGGTCACCGGTCCGACGGGCTCGGGCAAGACCGTCGCCCTCACCTTCCTTCTGGCGCAAGCGTTTCGGGTTTCTCCGACACCGAGGGCGGTGTTCTTCGACAAGGATCGCGGCGGCGAAATATTCGTGCGGGCGATGAACGGCGCTTACGAAGTATTGATGCCGGGAACATCGGCCGGTTTCAATCCGCTGCAGATCGAGAACACCGGCCCAAACCGCGAGTTCCTGCTTCGCCTCCTGAAGGTGATGCTCCAGCGCGGCGAGGCGGCAGGGTTCGATCAGGAAGAGGAAGACATCCTGGAGCGAGCCCTTCTCCGGTTGATGCAGGAGCCGACCGCCCAGCGCAACCTCGCCAACCTGTCGGGGCTGTTGATCGGTCGCTCGCGGGCCGGGCCGAACGATCTCAGCGCGCGCCTGCGCCCATGGATCGATGGCGAGAAGGCCTGGCTGTTCAACGCGACCCATGACGTTCTCTCTTTCTCCGATCGACAGGTCTTCGGCTTCGACATGACCAGTATCCTCGACAATGAGGAGCTTAGAACGCCGGCACTGATGTATATTTTCCATCGGCTCGACGAACTCCTCGACGGCACGCCGGTGATGATCTTCATGGACGAGGGCTGGCGGCTGCTGCGGGATCCGACCTTCAGCGACTTCATCGTCGACAAGATGAAGACCATCCGCAAGCTGAACGGCATCGTCGGTTTCGGAACGCAGTCGGCCGCCGATATCGCCCGGGCGCCGGCCTCACATACGCTGATCGAGCAGTCGGCGACGAATATCCACTTCCCCAATCCCCGCGCCGACGAGGAAAGCTACATTCGGCGCTTCGGCCTGACGGTGAAGGAGTTCAACTTCATCCGAACCACGCCGCCGGAAAAGCGCGCCTTCCTGATCAAGCATGGCAATGACAGCGTCATCGCTCGTCTCGATCTCGGCACCATGCCCGACGTGATCAAGGTTCTTTCCGGCCGCAAGGACACCATCGAGGAATGCGCCCGGCTGCGGGAGGAACTCGGAGACGATCCATCGGCCTGGCTGCCCCGCTTCTGTGGTTGGGAGGCTTGAGCATGAGAACGCTTCGCGTCTTCGCCCCTGTCGCCTTCGCCGCCTTGGTCGCAGCGATACCCAAAATTGCACTTGCCGATGTTCCCGTGATTGACAACACGATCCTCAATGCGGACACGGCGCGTGACAAAGCGACCAGCAAAATCGAGACAACGGACAAGGATCGCCATACGATCCACACATCCGTCACCTGCTCGATCTACCGCCCCGCGCGACGGAACGATCCCGTCGGCGCTGCCGAGCAGAATGCCGAGATCTCAGGGCTCGCACGTCGTATCGCCCAGGAGGAAGGTGTCGATGAAAGCCTCTTTCTGGCGCTCATCTACCAGGAAAGCAGATTTAATCCGTGTGCCAAGTCCTCCGCCGGCGCGACCGGCCTGACTCAGCTGATGCCCGGCACGGCAGATCAGCTTGGAGTCGACGAAAACAACATCGAGGACAATCTGCGCGGCGGTGCGCGCTACCTGAACCAACAGCTGCGCAAATTCGGCGGCGACACCAACCTCGCACTTGCGGCTTATAATTCCGGGCCAGGCAATGTCAGCAAATATGGCGGCATTCCGCCGTTCAAGGAAACCCAAGGCTACGTTCGCAGCATTACCCGGGACTGGCTTCCCGCCTTTGGTGGATCCGACAAGTCCGGCATCCCGCTGAACTACGGCGGCGGTGGGACTGCCTATTCCGGCATGCGCGATTCGACCCTGAACGCCATGGGCACCTCGAGGGCCACCTCCGAAAGCCTCGGCAACGTGGCGAGTTGGTACCAGCAGCTGGCGGGCCTGCAGACGGGCACGATCCAGGACAGCTGGGACCACAATTCGACCGCGCGCAATGCCAATCTCGAAATGATGAACAACGTCATCAGGCTCGGCGCCGCGATGGCAGACCTCATCAATTCCCGCAACGCTGTCACGACGTCGGATGTCTCCAGCACTTCGCGATCGACTGCGGGCGTTAACGGCGACGATCCTCCACGCGATACCACCGGCCTCTGCGATCCACGGCAAGGTCTTGTGTGGGACCCCGAGCAAAAGGCCTGCATCGCAAAACGCGAAGAAACAGCCGACATCCAGCTCATGCTGCAACCCCAATAGGAGCCCGTCATGAAGCGTACGTCCTTCATAGCTGCCCTCACCGTCCTGTCGTCGTCCCTCGCCCATGCCGACGTGCCGGTGATCGACAAGCAGAATTACAAGATCGCCAAACAGACGGCGGACACGACCGACAAGATCCTCGACACCAACAAGAACATCCTGACCACGGTCGAGGACACCCTGAAGGCGGTGACCGGTGATCGTGGCAGCACGGCGGGGCCGCTGCAGGATCTCGCGATCGGCCAAGGGTTCAGTGTCTCTTCCATGCCGTCGCTAGACAGCCTGATCAAGGGCGGCGTTCCCGATTTCGGTAGCATGAGCGGCGACGTCTCGAAGGTCGCCACCACGTTCATCAACGGGTTGCAACTGGTGAAATCGCTGTCGGGCAAGGACAATAGCGACCTCGCCAGCGACAAATCCTATGAGCAACTGGTGAATACCGTGCTCGGCGTTTCCGCCCTTATCAACGGCGCGCAAAAGGCGACCGAGACACGACGTAGGGCTTTCGAAGCTGCCGGCCAGCAGATCGGCAAGTCGCAAGACATCAAGGGTTCGATCGACCAGAACACGCAGTTGCAGGTTCAGTCCGGCCTGACGCTCAACGAAATGATCGGCGTGATGAACGGCGCGGTGACATCCTTGCAGGCCGAAAACCAGCGCCGCCTCACCGATATCTCCAACAGCAAAAAAGCCCTCGCCTATGGCAATTGACGGCATTCGAGTGAGCGTCGCGATCGGCATCATTGCGGTTTCGGCGTTATTGGGCGGATGCGGGACGGTCAAGGAAAAGGCGGCGCCGTGCAAGCGGCCGTCGGATCTCTCAGCCTATGCAAATGATCCGCGCCCCGATTGTGGACCGATGCACGCCGTCAACGATCCTGCGGCCGCCTTTGCGGCTCTTGGGCTGGAGTGAGTTCCTATGGAAGATTTCCTTGGCGATCTCCTGCAGCGCATCGAGGATTCCGGCAGTTCGTTTTCCGAGCAGGCCTATACGGTCGTCGGGCAGGAGATCATGCCGCTACTGCAGGTCATGCTGGTGATCTACGTCGCCTATTACGGGCTGCAGCTTTTCCTCGGGACCGCGCGGATCGGTGTCGGCGAGATCGTCGGCCGCCTCGCCCGGATGATGATCATCCTGGCTCTTGTCGGCTCGTGGACAAACTTCAATAACCTGTTCTACCACTGGATCAACGATACTCCCGAGGATGTCGGCCGGGCGATTCTCGCTGCATCCGGCACCGGCATTACCGAGCCCACCAACGGGCTTTCGCAGATCTGGAAGACCGCCAACCAGGCCGCCTCGGCATTCGCCGAGCAATCCGGCTATTTCTCGATCTTGCCGAGCATGATCGGCGTGTTGATCATGGTGGGCGCCGGGATATTCATCGCCGTCGCACTCGCTATCCTCATTCTGGCAAAGGTCATGCTCTGGGTGCTGATCGGCACCGCGCCGATCTTCATAGCCTGTATGCTGTTCGAGAAAACCCGCAACTACGGTGTCGGCTGGTTCAACCAGGTGCTTACCTATGCGCTGATCCCGCTGTTCATCTATGTCGTGGCAGCCTTCCTGATCGCCGCGATGAACCCCGAGCTTTCGAAGATCGATGCCGCCAGCGGCTCGAGAACTTTGACGCTCGCTGACATCGCCGGCTTCCTGCTTCTGTGCGCGGCAGGCGCTTTCGTGATGCTCTACATTCAGTCGATCGGCCAGGGCATTGCCGGCGGCATCAGCGCCGGGGTCGGCGACACGGCGTCGAGGGTTATCCGCTGGGCGGGATTTGGCGCCCTTCGCGGAACTACAGCGGCCGGACGCTCGACCTATCGCGCTGGACGGGCGCTGCAGTCCCAACGGCGCGACCGCGGTGGCGACGACGATCCGTCAGGTACGAAGGCCGCGATGCAGACCAAGATCACCCAGAACAGCACGCCGGCCTGAGCCGAGAACGACAGACAAAGGGCAACAAGGCCAATGGCAGGGACAAACGACGATCGCCTTCGAACATATTATCAGAGCGGAGACATCTGGGAGCAGGAGATCGTCAAGCGGGCGAAACGGTCACGGGCCCTCGCCTGGTTCGTCACCTCGATCTTCGGGGCCATCACCCTCGTCAGCCTGGCGACGCTCGCCATGCTCGTGCCCCTCAAGAGTTTCGAGCCCTATATCGTCGAGGTCGACAGGAATACCGGTTATGTCGAGGTCAAGACCGGGTTGACACGGCCGACCAATCTAACCGAACAACAGGCCATTACCCAGGCCAACATCGTCCGTTATATCCGCTCGCGCGAGGGCTACGATCCTTATGCCATCGAGCAGAATTTCGGGATCGCGGCGCTGCTGTCGACCGGCAATGCCGCACGCGAACTGCAGGATCTCTACAGCGCTGCCAACCTGCAGAACCCGGCCCGCGTCTATGGTCGCGACAAGCGGGTCACGACAGAGATTGCTTCGGTGACTTTTCCGAATGCCAGCACCGGCATCGTCAGGTTCACGACCGTCGAACAATCGGAAGCCGAGACCATCCCGCGCCACTGGATCGCGGTCGTGCGCTACCGATATACGGACACGCCGGCCACCAACGAATGGCGCTTCGAAAACCCCCTTGGCTTTCAGGTCTACGACTACCGGCGCGACCAGGAAACCGTGACCGAGGGCGGCCGATGATGCTGAAGCGTGCCGTCGCCCTTGCGATGTTTATGACATTGGTCACACCCATTGGATCTTTTGCCGCGCAGACACCGGCCGCCGGCCGTCTCGATCCGCGGGTGACCAGCGTCGTTTATCAACCGAACAACGTGGTCCGCGTCTACGCCACCTATGGCATTTCGACGATGATTATCTTCGACGAAGACGAGAAGTTCGAGACGGTGGCACTTGGAGATACCGAGAGCTGGGACGTGGTGCCAACGGACAAGGGCAACATCCTGTTCGTCAAGCCGAAGGCGAAACAGGTCACCACCAATATGAACGTCGTGACCACCAAGCGGATCTACTATCTCGAACTCAACGACTATGCGCCCGAAGACGGGAAGAAGATCTTCGGCATCCGCTTCATCTATCTGGAAAAAGACCTCAATGCGTCGCTGCGCAGAGAGGCCGAGGCGCGCGCCGCCAATCCCAACATCGCCGGGATCGACAAGGCGAACGTCAATATCGACTATTCGTTTTCCGGCGACGGAGGCCTTAAGCCCTTGATGGTGTTCGACGACGGGAAAAAGACGTTCTTCAAATTCGGTCATAAAGTGCCGGCGATCTTCGCGGTGAATTCCGACTTCAGCGAGACATTGCGTAATTTTCGTCGCGAGGGCGACTACATCGTCGTCGATGGCACAGCGACCCAGTACACGCTGCGCGACGGTAACGCCTGGACCTGCATCTTCAATCTCCGCAAGCCCGATTTCGGAGCACCTGATCCGGCGATCATGGGGCCGGCGCATGACGAACAGGCGACGACACGCAGGAGGAGCGGAAACTGATGCAGCGGTCTCCCGAACTCGAAGCGATGCTCACCAGCGACGAGACCGCAGTCAGGGACAGTCGCGCCCGGCGTCGGCAATTCCTCGGCAGCGCGGCACTTCTGCTCGGGGGCGCCGCCCTCGCCTATGTTGTTGTCTTCTCACCCACAAGGCGCCTTCCCGAGAGCGTCAAAGGCGACGAGGAGTTCACGACGACGACGTTCCGACCGCCGTCGTTTCTGCGCGACAATCAAAAACCGCCAGAACAGCCCCCTGCGCCGGTGATCAAGTTGCCGGATCCTCCACCTGATCCGCCGAAGCCTGCGCCGCCGGATGCCACGACGTTCGACGTGCCTCCGCCGCCCGGCGCGGTCATTGCGACGCCTCAGCAACAACTGCAGCCCGAAAAACCCGAAGAATTCCCCAAGCGCTTTCTGTCGAAACAGATCGTCGTCGATTCGGCCAAACCAGATAATTCTCAGGGTGCGCTCGGGTCCGGAGAGGACGGCGATCGGCCGACTGTCGCGGGTCAGGACCGCAACAGCAAGTTCCTTGCCTCCGCTTCGGCGATCGGAGACCGATCCGCGAAAGCGCGGCAGATCGATCGGATCGATGCGATGATCCCGGAAGGCACGCTCATTCCCGGGATCTTGGAAACCGCCATCAATAGCGACCTGCCCGGTCAGATCCGTGCCATTACCTCACATGACGTCTATTCATTCGATGGCCGGCGCGTCTTGATCCCGACGGGCACGCGATTGATCGGCGAATATCAATCGGAGGTCACCCGCGGCCAGAAGCGCATCTTCGTCATCTGGACGCGTCTTCTGCGCGACGATGGCGTGTCGGTACGGCTGAACAGCATCGGCACCGACGGCCTCGGCCGTTCGGGCCTGACAGGCCTGGTCGACAACAAATGGCGGGAACGCTTCGGCTCGGCAATCCTGCTGTCGATCGTCGGCGCCGGATCAAGCTATCTTACGGGTTACGGCAGCGGCCAATATTCGAGCGGCGGAAACGGCAACGGCTCGTCCGATTCCGACCGTGCCGCCGAGCTTGCGCGCGAAACCATCGCTCAGACCTTTTCGGACATGGCCAACCAGGCGCTGGCGGAAAACCTGAAAATCCCGCCGACCATCAGCGTCCATCAGGGCGAGCGGATCTTCGTCTACGTTCGGCAGGATCTGGACTTCTCAGCCATGTATCCGGACCCCGTCCAGGAAGCCCTCAAGGAGATCAAGCATGAGCGAGGCCTTCGCCAAGATCAGAGCCGCTGAGATCAGCCCCTACTATTTCCTAGAGCGCGCGTTGGAGCCGCTGCGCGTCTTCCTCGATGATCCCGCGGTCGTGGAAATATCCGTCAATCGCCCGGGCGAGGTCTATATCGAGCGTCTTGGCACTGAGGCCATGCAGTACCATCATATTCCGGCACTGACCGCCCATGAGATCGAAAATATCGGCGAGCGCGTCGCTGGCGTCACCCACCAGTTTATCAGCCGTGCCAATCCGATCCTCAGCGCCGCCCTGCCGACCGGCGAGCGCATCCAGATCGTGCTGCCGCCGGCGGCCGCCAACGGTGGCGCGATATCGATTCGCAAACAGGTCACCAGCGATTTTACCCTCGAGCATTATCGCGACAGCGGATCGCTCGACAAGGTTTCCGTCGCGATGGGCGGCCTGAGCGCCGTTGAACGCCGCTTGATCGATCTGCTTGAGGGAGAACAAATCTACGACTTCATCCAGACCGCCATTCGCGAACGTGTGTCGATCCTGATCAGCGGCGGCACGTCGACGGGAAAGACGACCTTCCTCAACGCTTGCCTGAAAACGATCGATCCATCCGAGCGGATCCTGACATTGGAGGACACCCGCGAACTGTTTCCGCCGCAGCCGAACGCCGTTCACTTGCTCGCCTCCCGCGGCGACCAGGGAACGGCGCAGGTGACAATCCAGTCCTTGCTGGAGGCCTCGCTGCGGATGCGGCCCGACCGCCTGTTCGTCGGCGAGATCAGGGGTTCGGAAGCGTTCGCTTTTCTGCGGGCCATCAATACTGGCCATCCCGGCAGCATGTCGACCGTGCATGCCGACACGCCGCTCGGCGCTTACGAGCAGTTGGCGATGATGATGCAGCAGGCGGGGATGTCGTCGGGGTATTCGAAACAGGACCTGATGACGTATATCCAGATGGTCATCCCGATCGTCATCCAACTGCGCCGGGACGGAGGCCGCCGGGGCGTCTCCGAGATCTATTTCGCAAGGCGGGCGACATGAGTCGCGCTTACCTTGCAGCCTATCTTTTCTTCTGCTGCCTGATCGCGCTGGCCGTCTGGATGATCGGCTACGCGCTGATCCTGCAGTTCGTGTTCAAGGACAGCCGCATCCTCAAGCTGACGGTCAGCGAAAATCCCTTCGCGCCGATCCAACAGCTGATGCTCTATTCCGACAGTCGGCCTTTGCAGATCGCGGCATTTGGCGCGCTGCTTTCCGCCGTCGCCATATCGGTGGCAGCCGGAGTGTTCGGCCTGCGACGACCATCGAACCCACTCGGCGATGCCGCCTTCCAGGATGTTGCTATGATCCGGCGTGGAAAGTGGTTTCGCAAAGACGGGCACATCTTCGGACGGATCGGCGGCAAGATCCTGCGCCGCCTGGACGACCGGCATCATCTGATCATTGGCCCGACCCGATCCGGCAAGGGCGTCGGTTACGTCATTCCAAACGCGTTGATGTTTCCCGGTTCGATGATCGTCACGGATCTCAAAGGTGAGATCTACCAACATACGGCGGGCTACCGCAAATCGACCGGAAACCAGGTTTTTCTGTTCTCGCCCGGGGCGCAGAAGACCCACCGCTGGAACCCGCTGGACTTCGTCCGGCAGGACCGCGGCAGTCGCACGATCGACATCCAGAACATGGCAAGCACCCTCATCCCCGAGACCATCGGCTCGGAAAATGCGGTCTGGCAGGGAACGGCGCAGCAGGTGATTGCCGGCGTCATCAGCTATGTGCTCGAAAGCCAGCACTACAAGAACCGCCGGAACCTCGGCGAGGTCAACGCGATCTTCAATGCCGGCGTCGATCTTCAGGTGCTGATGAAGCTGATCAAGGAAAACGAACCGGACCTGTCGCGCTTCACGACCGATAGCTTCAATGCCTATATTTCGTTGAACGAGCGGGCGGCGCGATCGGCACTGCTCGACATCCAGAAGGCGATGCAGCCATTTCGAAACGAGCGCGTCATCGCTGCGACCACCGTCACAGATATCGATCTGGCGTCGATGCGCCGGCGCCCGGTGACGATTTACCTTGCGCCGAACATCAGCGACGTCACCATTCTGCGCCCTCTCCTGACGCTGTTCGTCCAACAGACGATGGACCTCCTCACCCGTGACTTCGATCCGAGCGCCCTGCCCGCCTATTTCCTGCTTGACGAGTTCCGCCAATTGAAGCGGATGGACGAGATCATGAACAAGCTGCCTTACGTGGCGGGCTACAACATCAAGATGGCCTTCATCGTTCAAGATCTGAAAAATCTCGACGAAATATACGGCGAGACCGCACGGCACTCCCTGCTTGGCAATTGCGGCGTCCAACTTATCCTTGGTGCCAACGACCAGGCGACGGCCGAATATGTGTCGCGTGCACTGGGAAAGAAAACGATCCGCTACAAGTCGGAATCGCGGACAATCGAACTGATGGGCCTACCGCGTCGAACGAAAGTCGAGCAGATCCGCGAACGCGATCTGATGATGCCGCAGGAAGTTCGGCAATTGCCTTCAGAACGAATGATCCTGTTGATCGAGGGACAGCCGTCGATATACGCAGGAAAGCTACGTTTTCACGAAATTGCAGCGTTCAAAAACGCGGCGGAATTTTCTCTGAGGCACCCGCCCCCAGTGCCTGAAGTCGATTTCGTTGCGCCACGGCCGGTGCCCGCCCTGGCCACGAAAGATCCGGCATTGCTTGAGCTTGGAACCAATCCGCCAGATAGAAACCCGCTGCCCGCGTCTGATATCCCGCTCTCGATTGCCAGGTCATTATCGCAGTCGATCGAGGATGGCAGGCTGGACGAACCGAAACGGCCACCGGGTCCGCGTCAGGATGCACACGACAGCCGTATCGCCGAAATGGAATCCGCGGTCAAAGCCTCGGCAGAACGCTTGACGTTCACTGTGGCAGCCAAGATTGCAGGAGCCGGCGGATCGGTGCGCAGTCGCGCCAGCGTCGACGAAATACTGCGACAGACCGTTCCTGATCCTGCCGATCTCGGCATCGCCTCTGTCACCTGAGACCCGGGCGGATCGCTTTCAATTTAGAAGTTGGCGGACTTGGCGTTGGGTTCGTCGAAGGTGTTGGCGTCACCTAAGATAAGCGGCCTCAACGGACGCTCGATCTGTTTGCATGCGGACTTCAGACTTACCGGAGAGACTATCTCGCGGCTTTTATTGCGGCTTTTGGAGTACCTCCTGGAATGCTGTACTACCGAACGAGGCGCTTGGTCCGCTTAGCCCATCGCGGTCGTCGCCTTGTTGTCGTTAAGTTCAAGGCTGGCCTACATCAACCCAATGGACCGCCAATGAGCGCTCGCCTGAGCTGTCGCCCTACCCCATGGAGGTCGCGTGCTGGTCTACCCATGACGGGAAGATGCCGGTCAAACGTAACCATATCCCGGATATAGCCATCATGCTGCGCGATGACCGCGTCCTGTTCATCGACTACGTCACGCTGAATGAACAGGCGGATACCCCGTTCTGGCGGCGTGTTGCCGAGCGGAAACGCCATTTCGAGGGAGAACTGGGTTGCGCTTATGCCTTCCATGACGAACGTTCCATCCGGATCGAGCCTCGTCTGTCGAACCTTCGCCTGATGTGGACCCACAAGGCACGTTGCCGATGTCGCTCGCGCATGCCCGTGAGACCATTCGCAATTCTAAGCTTCCGACCACCATCCGTACGATCTCCGACCAGACCACATTCGCACGTCAGGCCGTACGCTGGTCGGATGATGACGATCCGGTGCTGCTTGAGGAAACGAACCTGATCTTCACGGCGGTCATGCAGTTGGCGATGCGCGGCGAGGTTCGCCTCGATCTCGGCATGCCTCTGACGCTGGACGCGATGGTCTATGAGGGGATGGCATGACGATCAGTTCGAAGAATTTCGAATTCTTACTGCAGGGATCGATGCGCCTGCTGACGGCGAAACAGTGGAACATTGCCCAGACGCCGGTCCATCATGCCGATGCTCCCGCCCAGGACATCATCCCGGGGGACCAGTTCGCAATTTATACAGACGGCGATCATAGCACCTACAGCGTCTATGCGGCCGAGGCTTGGACGAAGAACGGGGCTCCGCAAACATCGCGACGCCTGACGCGGCTGGATACGCGCTACCAGACACCTCTGTGGCTGTCCTCCTGTCAGATCGATTGGCTCTGCAGCGTCGGCCGCCTTCGTCCCGTGCATCTGGAGCCCCGCAAACATTCCGAGGTCGTGCTTCCGGGAAGCGCGATGAGCTTGACCGCCTACCAGGTGGGAAAGGCTCACTGGATGCTGGAATACACCACCACTACAATCAGCTGTGCCGGGACGGCGGTTGGCCAAGCGTGACCCTACTCGACCGTGCCCGTAAGGAAGTCGGCGAGCGCCGCAACGAGAAGCCGCTGGGTAAAACCTCGCTTTATGAGGCCGTGGGCAAGCTGCGGGACAATCGTGACATTGATCGTGTTCTCGCAGTGGCACCGCTTCCACCAGGTGGCAATGCCATTGAACGGTTCATCCCCGGTTGGAAGAAGCCATTTCAGGCCGCTGTACGTGCTGCATGGTGCGACAAACGCGGCACTTGGCTGACAGTGAAAGCACAACTCGAAGCCTTGTGCTAAGGCGCCCCGAATCTGCAGAACGCGTCGATAGTGATTGTGGACGATATTACGTCGTCTGGCGTGTCCATTTCGACCGCTGCTGACGTGATTTCCACGAACGGGAGCCGATATTGCTGGGGCGTACTGCGTCTTGAGTGGCATCTAACCCTTGATAAATTCACGCCATGGAGCCGCTTAAGTATCAGCGGTAGAGATACCGAGACCGTGCTTACGCCTCACGGTCTCTAAATATCAGGTGTGGCACATAACTGCACAGGTCTGAGCGAGCGCTTGGTAGGGCCTGCCGATAAGCGGCGAATACTACCAGTCAGGGATCAGCTGACGAAATACGGGAAGGGAGGTCGAAAGGCCTCTCTTTTCCGTTCTACCTCTCGGTCTCCGTTTTATCTTTGTAAAAGAGCTTTCCAGCTGTCGATGCCAATCGCAAAGCCATAAACAAAAGCGCTATTCCGTCCAACAGAGATAAATACAATCACCGATATAATTTCCACCGCCTTCAGCCGAGTTTTATTTTTTGACAAAAGGAGGTATTTCTCAACGTTTTTCGGCACGAGTTACCGTTTTTCGGCGTATTGGGATGATTTCGGCTATTTTGTTGCGTTTTTTCACGCCGCTCGGCATACTTAGTCGATCAAAATTAGCCATTTTTGGCTTAGGTGTGCATATGACAGAAATCCGCGTAGGCCAAAACGCACTATATCATCACCTCGGTATCGATGGAATTCCGCCCTCTGTAGAGTCTTGGTGTGGACCGACGTCCAGAAGAACAATCATCGACGGGCGGCGAGCTACCGAAAAATACCCAATGATATATGCACCGCCGGACAATCCCGTCGGGCACCTGAAGTTTGCACTCAAAAACGAAACACTCGATATGGGGACCATTGCCGCGACAATGCAGGTAGTAGACCCACACGAAATCGAAGATTGGGTGCGGGACGAGCCAACCGGAGCTTTTTCGAGACGTGCCTGGTTCCTTTATGAGTGGTTCACTGGCAAGAGGTTGGACCTGCCCGATACGACGGCTGGCAGCTACGTAGACGCCCTGAACAAGGAACTGAACGTCGCATCAGACGGAAGTAATTCATCTCGCCACCGCGTGGTTGATAACATGCTGGGAGTGCCTGGTATGTGCTTCACCGTCAAACCCACCCAACTGATAGAAGATTATCGGTCTTCTGCCTTGAACGCCCGCGCCCAGGACATCGTTAACAACGCGCAACCTGAAGTCCTGGAACGCGCCATACAGTACCTCTTCACGAAAGAGACGAAATCGTCTTTTGAGATCGAACGGGAAGAACCGACAGCACAGAAGGCGGAGCGGTTTCTGGCGGCGCTGCGTGGGACTGCATCGTTCGATCCCGCAAAAGTCAACGACATAGTCAGTCTGCAAAACGTCATTGTCGACCAGCGCTACGCGGCCAACGGCTTCAGGGACTTTCAGAACTTCGTCGGCGAAGACATAGGCCCAGATCAGGAGAAAGTACATTTCATTTGCCCGAAGCCTGAGGACATCAACGACCTTATGGCCCAGTGGAGTGAGGTGACGAAAAAGCTTCGTGGGTGCCCAGACCCCGTCGTTGCTGCTACCGTAATAGCCTTCGCTTTTGTCTATCTTCATCCATTCGAAGACGGGAACGGTCGAATTCACCGTTTCCTGATGCATAATATCCTTTCACGCGAAGGCTTCACTCCTCCCAATTTTCTGTTCCCCATTTCTGCTGCCATCGTGCGAGATGTTCGCGGCTACGATGCGACGCTCGAAAATCTGTCCAAGCCTGTAATGGAAAGAACGGCGTGGGCGTGGGATCAAGACTATAACATTGTGGTCAAGAACCAGACCGACCACTTGTTCCGTTATTTCGATGCCACCGAGCACGTCGAGTTCATTTACAAAAAGATCGAGGACACCGTTCAAAAGGACCTCAAAGAAGAGATCACGTACATCACTGAGTTTGACGCTGGTTACAAGGCGCTGAACAAGATCATTGATATGCCAAACCGAAAGGCATCATTGTTCGTACGCCTATGTCTTCAGAATGGTGGCATATCGAACAAAAAGAAAGACCTGTTCAAGGAGCTTTCGGAAGATGAGATATCAATACTGGAGAAGGTGGTAAGATCTGCCATCGCCGCCGCGCGAGCACCAGCCCATGATGAAGACGACGCTCTGGACGAGCCTAAGCCGGGGACGTAATCTTCGTGCTGATCCTGGAAGACAGCGACGCCATGGCATGTGAGAAACCATTCCGTCCGGATGCGAGGTTTCGCACCTCCATTCCGGTCGGATGCGATGTCTGAGCCCGCTGAAGCGGCCGATTGGTCTTTCCGAACCTGCTCCTGAACTCCTCCGGACAGGGGGCTTCGTCCTCGCGACACACGAGCTGGCCAGCCGTCCCTTTTTCGTCATGTCGCCGGAGCGCGTGGGCCCGCTTCTTGCAATTTCGGTTTCCGTGGACTAGATGTAGCTACGTAACCACATGCGTCGAGGCTTGTCGTGACCATCACCACACTTTCAGGCCGTGAACTCAATCACGATCTCGGTCGCGCAAAGCGCGCCGCCAAGGACGGGCCGGTAATCATTACCGACAGAGGTCGTCCGGCGCACGTCCTCTTATCTTTCGAGGAGTACAAGAGGCTTACCGGTAAAAATCGGACGCTGGGTGACATGCTGGCAGCGCCGGGCGCGGAAGACGTCGACTTGCCGCTGCCGTCCCGTGCGGAACATGCCCAGCCGGTCGATCTGTTCTGATGTTGCTGCTTGATACGAACGTCGTGTCCGAGCTGCGCAAGGTGGCTACCGGCCGGGCTGATCCCAGTGTCGTGGTCTGGAGCGAGACCGTCGATCCGGCCGAAACATTTATTTCGTCCGTGGTTCTGCATGAGCTGGAGATTGGCGTCCGGCTGGTGGAGCACAAAGATGCCGCCGCCGGGAAGGTGTTGCGCAACTGGCTGGAAAAAACAGTCCTCACAGCATTTTCCGGCCGCATCCTGCCGCTGGACGAGGCGGCAGCCGTCAAGGCCGCCCAATGGCATGTGCCCGATCCCAGACCGATCAATGCCGCCTATATTGCAGCGACAGCCTTCACCCGACATATGACGCTGGTTACTCGCAACATCAAGCACTTCAAGGATATGGAAGTGGCGCTCGTGAACCCGTGGGACACGCCGGCATAGCGCCATCCAGATCTTCGCTTCTTGTTCTGGACCGTGATCAGGTAGGCGATCCGACCTTTTTGAGGCCGCGCGGATGCGACCGTTTCACCACGAATGTCTGTCGCAAAGATCGTCCGCGCCGTTCGGGCCATCCGCTCGTTGAGCGGAGCGCCCTCTATGCCCAAGGCATGAAGCCGGTCCGAACGCTTCCAGCCCATTCCTACCATCGGCGCCAGCGTTCTCGCGCGAACAACGAAATGCCGGCGGCGCGGGCCACTTTCAGGACCTTGTCGAATTCCAGTGTCGTCTTGCCGTTTTCGAGTTCGGGAATGAACCGGCGACCGACGCCGGCGAGATCTGCGCGGGCCTGCTGGGTAAGCCGGCGTTCTTCACGGGCGCGGCGCACCATCCGTCCGAGATCTTCGGGTGTGTTGATCTGCTTCTCTTCGGCTGATGGCCCTACTTGGGATAGCAGGTCGTCAAGAGTGAGCGGCAGTGACGCCTGAATTCGCTGCGAAATATCGGGCAGTTTGACATCGATCTTTGAGAGAGAACCGCTGACCTCGCCCACGGCGCTCGCCTGCGAAACCGCTGGCGATCTCGGCAGCCGACGGAGCCGACTTGGCGAGACTGCTGTCGGTCGGGATGTTTTCACTTATGTTTTTGAGGGCCTCTACAGGCGCGGGGACAGTTGCGAGAAGTCGTGCGAGATCTTGCGCGGCGGTCGCGCCCGCTCGCAACTCATTCTGTACTATCTCGTCTTTTGATGCTCTGCTTGCGTGCCATGTCGCGCTCCCGAGCGGGAACATAACCGAGGCTTGAACGGAAATTAAGGGGGTGCGCTCCCGTACGGGAGCACCAATCCGCTGATCGCTCCGGAATCCGCAGGTCACTGAACCCATCTCGCTATCATAAGCCATGCAGACGTGAGCGCGTGGTCCACAATGCCAATGGCCATGATCGCAACAAATATTAATCCACAGGCCTTAGCCCAACCTTCGTTAGAGCGGGAAGGCTCTTCAACGAAAATTCGCTTATCACGGTCACACATGATCACCTCACCTTTCACGGTCATCCCGATCGTGGTCCGCCTGTCGCTGCACCTCCTCAAGGCGGGGCACGTGCTGTTTGGCGGGATCGTCCTTCGTCGTGTCACCGCTTGGTTCGGCGTCTGTCCTTACGCTTCCCTTCTGCGATGACGATGTCCTCCCGACTGTAGCGGGATCCTGGACTACCTTATCGTTCGCGGCATCGCGACCAGGCCTCGCGACGGCATCGGCCGCCCCGGACCCCTCGCGTTTGTCTCGCTCTGCAAATCGGCGCTCTCGCTCGGCGTTCAGAATTGCCGTCTTGAGTTCAACGTCTCTTTCTGCGGCGTCGCGGATCAACGCATTGCCGCTCGCCCCGAGCTCCGCTGCCTTGGACAGTTGTAGGCGCAACTCCTCCTTCAAGGTCCGCGCACCGTCATCAATTTGCTCGCGCCCTTGCAGCTGTTCAATGGCGCCTCGAACCCGTTCGATATCGACCAGAGCCTTGTTGGCCGCTGCAGCAGCATCAAGGCCATGCCGCTCAACGGCGTCACTCCATCGCCGTTGCTCGTCTTCACGATCAGCCGTTCGAGATAAACTCTCTCTCGACGCAGGCCGTTTTGACGTCTGCTCTTCGGTAAACTCCATCAGTTCACGCCGCGCAGCCACGTGTTCCCGTGCTGCCGCAGCGATCTCCTCGAAGTCCTTTCGGTTATCCGACGACATGGCGCGTTCGGCCTGGAAAAGCGACGTCTCGACGCGCTTCTCGTAGGTCACGAACTCCGACCTTGTCATATGGTGCATATCTTCACCCTCCGAAACAAGCTCAGACAACTTTACCACCTGTATTCGAAATTGCGAAGCAGAATTTGTGGCGTCCCTGTCGCTGCGACTCGACACTCCGATAGGCCTTCTTCGATCCTCAAGGCGCGTTATCTGAGCGTTGACAAAATCAGAATGAGCGTGAAAAGCACCGTAATTCAATATATTGCTCCACTCTTCCCGGGCAGCTTGCATGTAGATCTGGCTGCGCGCGGTGGAAGCTCGGAAGGGGACATCGGCACGTTTCGACCTATAACGGAAATCCGCAGCTTGGGTCGTTCCCTCATATACGGTGCGACCGACTGTATTCAGTGGGCGAACCTGGTTTTTGGTATAGCTCGGTGGGCTCGCGCGATCACGGCGATCGGTCATTTCCATGTCGATGCCGTGTGCACGCGCTTTCTCGGCCATAACCAGTCGCCATTGCCGAAAGGCGGGAATCGTAGTCTCGATCCTGTCGCCGGCATCCGATCGCATCGCGACAATCGCGTGCACGTGCACATGCGGACGCTTGCCGCCCGCGGCCTCAGCCTTTGGATCGCTGGACGCATCGTGCAGCGAAAATACGTAACGATGCCCGCCAAATTGGCTGCCGAGAAAGTCCCGCGCAGCATCCTGAAACGCAACGGTATCGGTGCTTGCCCGTGCCGATATGATCAGGTGCATCACGTCGCGCGGTTTTCGGCTGTGAAGCTGGTCTCGCCATTCCTGCTGGACAAGTTCGCCGGCCCGCCTAGCGTCCATGACCGGCCGCCCCTGCTCGTCCTGTACCCTTCCTGGATAGTTTTCGACAAGCCTGCGAACACGGCTGGCTCCGTAGTCTGTGCCATTACCATAACCGGTGAACTGGAACCGGATGTCGCGCTCTCCACTCCGCGCCGCCTCCAACCGCTTCTGCACGATGGTCGTCGCTTTGTCGTCGCCTGTCAGCCGTTCGCCGTGCCGGTCGCGGAGCACGGCGACACCCTGGATTTCGAAGCCTGTGGCATCGGTTTGTTCGGCAACGGCAAAAGCGAATGCTCGGCCGCCCAGAGCGTAGCTGACGATCTCGCGACCTCGTTCGAAGAATTCACCGTCGGCGCCGGCGGCGTGCCCGATAGAGATCTTGAACAGGCCGATGTCGCGGCTTTCGGCTCGGTTCTTCATAAGATGATCCCACTCACCGCCGACCGCAGAGAGCTGATCCCTGCCGCGAAGCTGGTCGCCGCGTTCGTTCTCTACCACGACCTCTCCGTTGCGAGAGACGTAGTTGATCATGGCGCCGAGCCGTGCGCCGCCACCGAACGATGCCATCTTCACAACCGCCGGCTGGCTACCCGCGGCAAGTCCAGCAAATCGTGCCCGCATTGGCCGGTCGGCCGGGCGGCGAGCGCCGCTCCGGCAAGAAAAGTTGGAATACGTGTGCCCAAGCAGGAACCCCCTGACCTTCAACCCTCTTGCCCCTTGAGCCGCTGCGACGGAGCCGCTCCGGCGGCGCCGTTCGTCATCGTCTTCGAACGGGCGCCGGCCGAGCGACAGGTCGTGAAGGAAGGCGGCTTTGCGTTGTTCCCATTCTGCCGTGAATGCTCCGAGAAAGATCTCCATCAGCGTTTACCGCTGCGGAAACGTGCACCTCGCTCTGCATAGGACTTCAGTTCGAGCAGCACCGCGGCAAGCACCCGGTGAACATCATCACCGACAAATCTCGTTTCCTCCCCGACAGGGGACCCCCGGCGGTTTGCAGTTCGCGCCAGCCGATTGAGGTTTACTCCAACCGCCCTCACCTCTGATAAGAGCAGGCCAAGCACGGCTCGATCGGCGTCAGTCAGGAACGGACGTACGCCGGCCCCTTCCAATGTGAGCGACCGCACGAAAGCCGAAACGGTCAGGCCGGCTGCTTTTGCCGCCGCCTCGATCATGCTGATCTCGGTCGCGCCAAACCGTGCATGGACCACCCTTGACTTCCGCTCGGGGCCGATCACCGGCACGATCTGGGACGCTGAAGACGGGCTCATCGGCACCTCCTCGAAACAGGCCGCAGGCCCATCGACGGCTCGTCCGTCGATCGTCAGCAAATTTGTATCACAAAATTGCGTATCCTGCCAATTTTTTTTACTGTATCGGTAACATTATTTCAGCCCAATGCCCCTCAAATGATTTCCCTTGGAGTGGCCTCGGAAGTGTTGCGCTGATGCTGCGCCCGCCAACACATTCAACCCTCATTTGAAGCGCGCTTGTGTGGTCCACATCTACACAGCAATTGGAAAACAATGTTATTTAAGAATGTAGCAACTGTTTTTAGGTCCGTAACGTATCTTGCATCGCTACAGATGCGCTGTCGATCGATGGGATGCGGAATATATTCCGCATCGTACCAAGCGCTTATAGCTTGGACAGCGACAGTTTTAAGATATGAATATGATGTGTTCATTTTTTGCTTGCCTCACTCCCTGCTCGCGGTCCATGATGCGGCCATCTTCACCACGTGCGGAGGCGGCCAGATGCCGAGAACCTATGCGGCAGTGAGTAACAAAGGCGGGGCTGGAAAAACCACGCTCGTCACGTTGATCGCGGGGGAATATGCCCTTCGCGGCGAGCGGGTTCTTCTTGTAGATGCAGACAACCGTCAAAACCTGTCAGGCTGGTGGCGGCTATGCGCCGAGAAAGCCAATGTCCCGGATAATATCGAACTCACCCAGGCATCGACGCAACGCTCGATCGAGCAGGCCATCGACAATCTAGGTAAGGCATTCGATCTCGTCGTCATCGATGCACCGGGCATCGACAGTTCATTGCAGACAGCCATCATCCGCTCGGCCGAACTGGTGATTTCACCAATCCAGCCGGCAATCAAGGAACTGGAGGCGGCGGGCCAAGCCGTGGCGGCCGTCAATGAGATCAACGACCGATACGGCCTTTCGATCACCCATTTCAATGTCAGGACGCGGATTTCCGTGCCGGGCCGAAATCTCGAAGCCTATCGGTACATCCGACCGTTTGTGGCCGGCTTGGTTGCGGCCGAGTACCGGACAGGCCTCCTCGACACAGAACTCTTCGAGCGCAATATATACCGCGAAATCCAGAACGGCCTCGGGACCTTGCAAATGCAGGATCTCACTGATCCTGTTCGCAAGGCCCGGCTTGAAGTTCATCAACTCGTAGATGAGATCGAGCAGCGTAGGGCGGCGGCCGAACTCGAGGGCGCCGCATGAGCAAATCCGTTCTCGACATCCAGGATTTCTCTATCGCATCTCGCAAGCCTGAATCAAAATCGGATAAGAGGTCCAATTCGCCGAGCAGCGAGCCGACCCTGCCAGTCGACAAACCACCGGCTCAGATGCTGCCCAAACCGACTGAAGAGCAGCGGCGAGAGACGGCCGAGGCGCGGGCAATCGCGCAGGAGGATGTCCGCTACAGCTTGAAAAACCTGAAACGATCAAAACAGCGCAGCGTGAAATTCTTCATCAACATCGCCTTGGATTACGAGTTGAAAGCGCGCCTTCAAAAAGCTTCGCACGAGAACGATCTGAAGATGACGCAGGTGGTGAAGGCGGCGCTCGACTTTTATCTGAAGGAGAACAGCTATTGAGGCGCGGCCCAAGCCTTGGATGGGCCGCAGTGGGATACGTAGAAAGAAAGCCGTCTCAGAAAGGCGGCTCAGCGTCCAGGGTGCCATCGCGCTCGGCTTCGATGATGGCAAGTTCGGCACGGGCCAGGTCAAGTTCGGCTTCGATCTGGCGGCGCTCTTTGATGGTGGCGGCATTGCGGGCTTCGGCGCGCAGTTCTTCGATGTGGTCTTCGATAGACATCGTCGTCTCCTTGACGTTTGAGGAAGATGACGACGGCACGCAGGGCGGGGAAGGACAGGTCAAGGCTCGGAACGACCGGCAGAGCCGGCGCGCGGAGGAGCCGAATTTATCGGAGCGGAGTGAAACGCAGGGACGAGAAATTTGGAGGGGCCGCGCGGCCTTGAGCTGGCTTTGCCCGTCCGGCACAATCGGCCGATCTGAACAGACAGGTTTTCCTCGCGTGTGGCACCCATATTCGCCGTCACCTCACGCGCGGCCGGAGCTGTTCGCATGAGGCGCTTCCTGCTCGATGGCACAGTCCTTGAAGAGGGTGATGAAGGCTTTCAGGATCTGCTGACCGACGCCTATCGTGAAAAGGTTCGTCCGCTTTGCCTCTGCTGCCAACCGCCGGTCCCGATGTATGTGGCCGATATCGGCGACCAGCTGGTGATCAAGCGCATGCCGCTCTCGGGCGGCAAACACGATCCGGCCTGCCCTTCATACGAACCGCCCTACGAATTGTCAGGCCTTGGGCCGTTGATGGGGCGCGCGATCAAGTTCGATCCGACCGCCGGTACCGCATCGCTGAAGCTGGACTTCTCACTGTCGAAGCGCGGCGCGGTCGCAAGATCAGACGGGAGCGTCGCGTCAGCCGACAGTGTGAGGAACGAGACGAAAAAAATGTCTTTGCGTGGACTGCTGCATTTTCTCTGGCACGAAAGCGGGCTGACGGAATGGACGGCGCACTGGTCTGGGAAGCGACATTGGTGGCAGGTCTATCATCACCTGAGCGAAGCCGCCCGGCTGATGGAGGTCCGTGGGGAGGCGCTGGCCGACCGGCTGTTCATCCCCGAACCGTTTCGCACCGACGACAAGGCGGCGATCGAACAGCGGCGAACGCAGAAACTTGGCGTTCTATTCCAGGTGGCGACCGGGGCGAAAAAGCTGATGGTGCTGATTGGGGAGATCAAGGAGTTCGCAGAGGCGCGCAACGGCCGTCAGGTGGTGATCAAACACATGCCGGGCTTCCGGCTCTATCTCGAAGAGCCTGCATGGCGGTCCCTGCAACGGCGGTTCGAAACGGAGCTGATGCTTTGGCAGAGCACCGAGACATCGCATCTGATGGCGATCATGACGATAGGGGGCACGCCAGCCGGCATTACCACCATCAACGAGATTGCCCTGATGGCTGTTACCGAACAATGGCTGCCGATCGAGAGCGCCTATGAACAGCTGCTTGTCGATCGACTCGGGCGCCTGCGCTCCAAGTCGGTAAAGGGGTTGAGGTTCAATCTCCCGCGCATTCACCCGTTAGCAAATGCGGTCCTACCCGAAGCAATGCCCCTGCCCTGCGCGCTCTATATCGTCCCACCGGATGCCGGTGATGACTTCCAGGCTGCCTTGGGCGAGATGATCGATGCGCGGCCGGATCTTGAATCCTGGATCTGGCGGGTCACCGAGGGTGAGATGCCGCCGCTGCCGGCCTAGGTCGTCAGCCTATTCGTCCTGGGCACCGTCCAGCAACCCGTCATAAACTTCCAGGAGCGCATTGGTGATTGCCTGCCCGAGGCCTGCTTCCCGCGTCACGAAGTTCTCCCTCGGTGCCGTCCCGCGCGGCTTTCGCCAGCTCGAACCGCTGTTCGCCGACGATCTGCTTGGCGGCCTCGATCGCCCATAGGCCGAAATCTCCACGGCTGTCGATCGTGAGTGCGTCGTCCATCGCCGTCTACCCGTTGATGAAAAGCGACTTCTATCGTGACTCCTCGATGATCGCCAGCATTCATCAAAGTCGTGAATCCAAGCGCCTCCATCGATTCAAAACTGTCGTCGGACACGCTGGCGTCTCTTCATCATCGTTTGCCCATGGCGAATTACACCTTCCGGCTCTATTGCCAGCGCATCGACGCGACGAAAAACATGGCACGCTCTTATGCCCTGTCCATGCAGCCGACCCTGTTCGCAGAGATGGCCGTCGTACGCCGCTGGGGCCGGATCGGATCGCGCGGCGGCGAAAAGACCGAGGTGTTCGCGACGGAGCGTGAGGCTGCGATGCATTTCCTGGATCTCGCCCGCAGGAAACGCCAGAAGGGCTATCGACCCGTTGGAAACTGTGGAAATCCGGGGTTGCGGAATACTTCTTCGGCATCGCGTCAATGACAGGCCGACTTCCGCCTGTCAGGGATTTCGGATCAACTTCGATGCGGAGAGAAGAAATGACGACCACAAACGAAATCGCCGACAAGATCGCCGGCGAACACAGCGTAACCAAAGCACAGGGCAAGGCGATTGTCGAAGCGGTGATTGCATCGATCACCGAAGCAGCTATTGCCGGCAACGAAACGAGCCTTCCGGGGTTCGGCAAGTTTAAAATCAAAAATACGCCGGAGCGCGAAGCTCGCAATCCAGCAACCGGCGCGACTATCAAGGTGGCAGCTGCTAAAAAGCTAGCCTTCACGCCGGCCAAGGCTCTCAAGGACGCGCTGAACAAGTGATCTTGTGAGCAGGCATAAAAACAGCCCGGCTTGTGGCCGGGCTGTTTGTTTTTTGAAATACGCCGCTCAGCAGGGAGCAGCATTGTTCAGCAGATCCTGAACGATCGTTTCACTGACCGGTCGGACTGCTTCACGGCTATGATCGTCCAGCAGCCGGTGAAGAGTGCCAGATGCGAGCGGCACGAAATCAAAGCCTTGATTGACAGCTGCAGCGCGCAAGGCTGCAAGTGTTTCGAATTCCTGATATTCCGTACCAAGCCAAAGTTCGAGATCCGCGCCATCGGGAGTTGCGAAAGCCTGAAGGAAGAACGTCTGCAGAGGGCGATCATAGCCGATAGTGGCGTCTGGGTCGACGTGACATGAGGCGATTTTCGTAACGGTGGTGGTATAGCGGCTCATGGGGAGATCCTTTGTTGCCGGTTGCTGGCTGGGAGAAGAAGCCGGCCCCGCTAGGAGGCCGGCAGTCCCAGTCAGGCCGGGCTGTTCCAGAGGATGACCTTCTTGCCGGGCTCCCCGCCGGGCGCCGGGGCGACGTTGCCGAAGATCACGCCGATCTCGGGCGCTTCCAGTTTCGTGGAGATGTATTCCTCGCCGGTCTGGCGGGAGATGCGGTTCCATGCGGCGCCGATTTCGAAACCGGTCTTGCGGTGGATGATGCGGTAGTCGGGTGCTTCCTCGCTCGCCTTGTTGGCGTTCGGGACGATGGCGATCGGGGCGTTGACCCGGATGGTGGCGAAGATGCCTTCGAGTGTGCCGTCGGTCTTTTCGGTGAGGGTTGCGATCGTGGTAGCCATGGGATTGTCTCCTTCGTTGCATCGGGACCATTCCCGATGGCGCCCGAAGAAGGGGCCGCGCCGCAGGCGTCACCGCAGCGTAGCGAAGGGAAACCCCTTGCGGGTTGACGCTGATCGCGGCCGGTCCCTTAGAAAGGCGACAAAAGAACGGGAATGGTCTTTGATTGCGACGTCGGCAGGAGACCTCGCCGTGGCGGCCGTTTGCTGCCGCGCGGAGTGCCGCGCTCGTGACATGCGTCGGTGGTGTTCGGGTCAAAGGACGCTAGCCGTCAACCAGTCCGACGCGACGCGAGTGATCAGCACCGTCCTTATCCATCCTCATCATCGAAGACGGCTTCGGTCGGCATGACACTCGAACTGTCGGCCTTTCCCTGACGCGACTGCAGTTCTGCGGAGCGAAACCGAGTAACAGACCTGATTTCAAGGGATGTCGCCCCGGAGTGCCGCGACGGTCAGGCATCGAGATCGATCGAGAACCGCCCGCGATGGGCCGGCCAATTACGCAATCGTGGCCGCATCAATCAGATAGCGTCAGAGATGCGCCGTGGCGGAGACGACTTCGGGAGGGCGGTGGGAAACAAGACGCGTAAGAAGCGGCATGAAGCGGCGGCACGCCTTAGTCGAGGCGGCTGACCCGGCCGGTTCGGCCGCGCGCCTCGGCAAACAGTCTGGCGATCTTCACCATGAAGGGTTTGCTGAAGCGGCCGAGGATGTCCTGATCGGGCTCAATGTACCAGGAGCGTTCGAGGATATCGTAATTGTATTCGTCGACCATGATCCAGCACTGCTTTAGATCACTTAAGCCCGCACGCTTGCGCTCGATCTCCGGGATCTCCAGAGCGATGCGAGCCGTCTGTGGCTGCGTGGCGATGGCGAGAAGCGCGAGATGGGTATTTCCATCGGTTGCACTTCGGATAGCGATGACAACGCAGACGGGGCGCTGTTTGCGGCCCTCGGTTTCGCCGCGCTGCTGCTGCCAGGCCCACAGGTACGGATAGGAGATGACCTCGCCGGGGCGGAATTCACGGCTCATCGTCGTAGCCTTCGCCGCGTGCTAGCCGATCGAGCGCCTCGTCGAACAGTTCCGCATGCTCGGCGGGCATTTCCGAGATATGAAAGGCGCGGCGCGGGTCGCCACCGCTGCGCATGCGCTCATAGTGCTCGTAGCTCATCAGCACGAAACGCGGCTTCTTGTGCCGGGTGAGCATGACCGGCTCGCGGCTCGCCGCATCGGTGATATCGCCGATCTGCTTGTTGAGGTCGCCTGTCGTGAACTGCTTCATCGCAAAGATCTCCACTTCGATTCCCATATACTCCATTTTTCCCATATTTTCCATCTTTTCCATGTATCCGGGGAGACGGCGCTTACGCGCCGTCTCCTGAAGCCTGCCAGACCGGAATGCCGAGCCGGCGTGCCTTGTCGGCGAGATTGCCGGTGATGCCGTTTCCGGGAAAGACGATCAATCCGACGGGCATGACCGAAAGCATCTCGTCATTGCGCCGGAACGGCGCAGCCTTGGCATGCCTGGTCCAGTTGGGCTTGAAAGTGATCTGCGTCACCTTGCGGGCTTCAGCCCAGCAGGCGGCGATACGTTCGGCGCCTTTTGGCGAGCCGCCATGCAACAGGACCATGTCGGGATGTTTCGCATGCGCCTGATCGAGCTTCGCCCAGATCCGCTCATGATCGTTATAGTCCATGCCGCCAGAGAACGCGATCTTGGTGCCGGCGGGGATCAACACCTCGGTCTCGGCGCGACGGCGAGCCGAAAGGAAATCTCTGGAGTCGATCATCGCCGCGGTCATATGGGCGTGATTGACCTTGGAGCCGGTGCGCGGTCGCCAGGACGATCCGGTCTGCGCCTCGAACAGGTCGGCGGAAAAATCGCGCATGAACTCGAAGGCATTGCGGCGTTCCAACAGCGTGATGCCCTCGGCGATCAGACGCTCGAGCTCGACACTTTTCACCTCGGAGCCGTCCTGTTCGCGCTGTCCGGTGCGCTGCGCCTCCTCGTTTCGGTCGAGCTCGCGCTGGATGCGCTCGCCGGCGCGATGGAAGAGATTGGGGATCGACCAGAACAGATCTTCGAGATCGGGCTCCAGCCGGGTATCGCCGAGCATCTCGGCGAGGGCGTCGAAGACGGCGGTGAGCGAAGCCTGGACGATCGGCTCTTCGGGCAATGGCCGCGGGTCGGGCTCGCCCTGGAAGGGACGATAGCCGAAGACCTGCATTTCGTAGATGAAGCGGTCTGTCGGGGAGGAAGCGTGGTTGGGCTCGAAGCCGGCGTCGGCGGAAAGGATCAGGTCCATGGTGGTCTCCGTTCGGTGGGCCGCGCCTCTCGCGGCCTGACGGCGAACCCGGTCACGCGGGCCGAGGCCGGAACCGCAAGCGAAGCGCAGCGGCCCAGCGAAGCGCCGGGCGGCGGAGGAAGGGTTTCTTGATCCGCGAGGAATGACGGGCCATCGCATCGGCCCGAAAAGTGGGAACCGTTTTTCGGGCCGATGCGCGAAAATGGCCCGGCAGGGGAAGAAACCCGACCGACCCGCTGAAGGTCCGGAGGCCCGCGTGGTAAGGGTCGCCTCTCGACAGGCCCGCGGGCGCGCATCCACAAGGGGGGCCGGCACCCGGACCGTCCTCTCGCCCACGCGGCTGGCGCCCCCGCCCCCTGATTCCTGCGAAGCTCATTAGGGCAGAAAGGCCATCGCGTCTTCCGGAATGAGTTGCGCCCGTAGACCGGCGGTCAGCCGGTCGGGGCCCAGCCAGCGAAGATCCTCGTTGAAGTCGCCGAGCTCCGGCGACAGCACCAGCGGCAGGATTCCCTCCTCCTGTGCCCGACGGCTCAATCCCTCGATCCCATGCCGGCCGGCGGCATCCGCGTCGGCCGCGATATAGATACGCCGGCATCCGGGCGGGAAGTTGAAGGCCGCGAGATGATTGGCCGTCAGGGCAGCGACCATCGGCATGCCTGGCATCACATGTGACAAGGACAGCATGGTCTCGATGCCCTCGCCCGCTGCCAGGACCGGTACAGGATCGGTGACGGGATAGCGGAAACGGACGCCATTACCGAGCAACCCACCGAGAGCACGGCGCGGATCATCCACCTTGGCCTTGCCGACGCCAGCGGGATCGAGCCAGCTGCGGTGCACGCCGGTGATGGCTCCGGCCGCATCGGTCACTGCCGCAATAAGGGCCGGATAGCTGGTCGTCCGAGCAGTGACGAGATCGCGATAATAGCAGGACGGATGGAAACGGAGCGCCGCATGGGTGGACGCCCGCAGAATGCCGCGTTCGCGCAGATAGATGTCGGCGAGCGTACCCGCCAACGGCTGCGTCATTCGAAACAGCCGTCGTGCCCGCTCTGTCGCCGGCCGCTCGACCGGAGAGGCGTCACTTACGTCGCCCCTGAGGTCCGACACCGGTTCGGGCTGGGGCAGACTGAGAAAATGACGCGCCTCCTCGGCAACGTCACGGAAGTCCACGAGACCGCAGGCCTCGCGGACGAGATCGAGCAGGTCACCGAACTGGCCTGTTGCCGCATCAGTCCACCTGCCGGCGCGCGGGCCGGCCAGATGCACGTAGAGCGATCGGCCCTTGCTGTTGGCGACGTCGCCGACGAGCCAGTAGTTGCCGGCCCGGCGGCCGGCGGAAAGATAGTGGCGGCAGACCGCCTCGGCGTCTTGAGCGAGACGGCCCGCCAGATCAGCGGCGGACAGCATGGCGGGCCTCCGTCACGACCGGCGCGCGACATCGACGAGGCGATGACGCTGCATCAGCTTCGACAGGATCTCCGCGCCCTCATCTGTCACCGGCACGAAGAAGCGCAGCTTCCAATTGATCATCTCGGAGAACAGGCCGATCGACCGCAGCCAGTCACGCATGCCATCGGTAAAGCCGGTCAGTTCGACGCGGTACTCGTTCATCACCCGCACGCGGCGGAGCGTCATGTCGCCGGCAAGCCCGACGATCGAGGATCCATCGACCAGCGCCGTCCAGGCTTGGTCGCCGGTCAGCACTTCCGTCTGAGCGATCCCGAAGTTGCGGCAAAAGCCGGCCAGCCGGTCCGGCGCAATGACACGGCCGACGATCCGCTCGCCGTCATCAGTCTGCAGACGACGAATGCGGCAGAAATCCTGCGGCAGCAATTTCCAGATCGGCAGCAACAACCCGCTGACGATATGCATCACCGACGTCGAGAATTCCGGCACGGAAGCGACTTCGGTATTCCAGGCGAGGACGAAAGCCTGTTCGTCAGCCTCCTCCCAATTCGTCTCCTCGAGCTGCCGGACTTCGAAGCGCAGTTCGTCCATCGGCCGGATCAGCGACACGCGCGGCTGAATGGAGCCGTCGTCCAGCATGATCGAGCGGGTCGGCACCATCACCGCCGGCCGGTCCGACTTGCCGTTGACCATCAACTTCGCGCGCGGGTCCTGGCTGACGAGGCTCTCAACATCCTTGAGCTGCATCGGTGCATTGCGATCCCTGCGCTCGATGGTCAAGAGGTGCGACTGCGCGCCGGTGACCGGATGGGTGTAGATCAGCCGGCGGTCGGTGATCGTCATGCTGTCGGCGGTAATCGTCTCGAGCCCCTTGTCATAGATGCCGGTGGCGATCGCGCCTTCGATACGGGCGGCCAGCAACTGCTCGAAGGCCTCGAACAGCAGGTTCTGCATGGTGATCGTCAGCGCCAGCATGCGATTGAGGAAGGTCAGTATGGGTGGCAGCTCATCCTTCAATCCGCCCTCCTCCGAGATGAGCGATAGGCCGGTGATACTCTCGAACTTCTCCAGCGAGCAGCCTTCGATCCTGCCGGCATGCAGCAGTCCGTAGAATTGCCGCAGCGCGTCGCGGGCATATTGGGATTCGAGATTGTCCTCGCTTCGAAACATGCCCTGCCCGCCGGTCTGACGCTGGCCACGGGTGATGGCGCCGAGCGTGTCGAGACGCCGGGCGATGGTCGAGAGGAAGCGCCGTTCGGCCTTGACGTTGGTGGCGATCATCCGGAACCGGGGCGGCTGCTTCTGATTGGTGCGATGGCTGCGCCCGAGGCCCTGGATCGCCACGTCGGCACGCCAGCCGGCTTCTAGGAGATTGTGAAGACGCAGGCGCTGGTTCCGGGCGGCGAGATCCGCGTGATAGGATCTCCCGGTTCCACCGGCATCGCTGAAGACGAGAATGGCTTTCTCGTCATCCATGAAGGCACGCGCTTCGTCGAGATTGGCGCTGCCCGGCCGGCTCTCCACCCCATAGCGGGCGATCGTGCTGCCGTCCTCGCGGCGAACGATGCGGCGCGAGCGGCCGGTGATTTCGGCAACGCGCTCGGTTCCGAAGTGCTGGACGATCTGGTCGAGCGCCGTCGGGATGGCCGGCAGGCTGCCGAGTGTTTCGAGCAGTTCGTCGCGACGCCGTTCGGCCTCCCGGCAGATGACAGGGTTGCCATCCACGTCATGGACCGGCCGGGAACTGAGATTGCCCTCGGCGTCGGAGAATTCCTCGAAGAGCTGCACCGGGAAGGAGTGCATGAGGTAGTCTATGACATATTCCCGCGGCGTCACGTCGACCTGCAGATCGCCCCATTCCTCGGTCGGGATTTGCGACAGACGGCGTTCGGTCAGTGCTGCCCCCGTGGAAACGATCTGGACAATGGCGGCGTGGCCATCTTCCAGATCCTTGGCGGTCGCTGCAAGCAGGGCCGGAGTCTTCATGCTGATCAGCAGATGGTTGAAGAAGCGCTGCTTCGAGCTTTCGAAGGCAGAACGCGCCGCGGCCTTGGCATTGTTGTTCAGCGTACCGCTTTTGCCGGTAATACCGGAGGCCTCCATCGCCGCATCCAGATGATTGTGGATCACCTGGAATGCCTCGGCATAGGAATCGTAGATGCGGACCTGTTCCTCGGTCAGCTCGTGCTCGAGGATCTCGTATTCGACGCCCTCGAAGGACAGTGAGCGCGATGCGTAGAGGCCCATGGCTTTCAGGTCTCTTGCGAGAACTTCCATGGCGGCGACACCGCCGTCTTCGATCGCGGCAATGAACTCCGAGCGTGTGGGAAAAGGAAAGTCGCTGCTGCCCCAGAGACCGAGGCGCTCGGCATAGGCCAGCGATTCGACTTCCGATGCGCCGGTCGCCGAGACGTAGACAATACGGGCGTCCGGAAGGGCACGTTGCAGGCGAAGGCCTGCCCTGCCCTGCTGCGACGCCGCCTTGTCGCCGCGCTCGGACTTGCCGCCGGCTGCGTTTGCCATCGCATGGCCTTCGTCGAAGACGATCACGCCGTCGAAATCGTCGCCGAGCCAGTCGACGATCTGCTGAACCCGCGAGCGCTTGCCCTCGCGCTCATCGCTGCGCAACGTCGCAAAGGTGGTGAACAGGATGCCCTCTTCCAGCTTGATCGACCTGCCCTGGCGGAACCGCGACAGCGGGGTCACCAGCAGCTTTTCCTGGCCCAGCGCGCCCCAGTCACGCTGGGCGTCCTCGATCAGCTTGTCGGACTTCGAAATCCAGACATGGCGACGGCGGCCTTTGAGCCAATTGTCCAGGATGATGCCGGCGGCCTGGCGGCCCTTGCCCGCGCCCGTGCCATCGCCGAGGAACCAGCCGCGACGGAAGCGAACGGCGTGGTCGATGTCAGGCGCGACAGCCTTCAGGTTGTCGAAGGAGGCATCGACATTCCAGTAGCCGGCGAGATAACCGGAATGGGCTTCGCCGGCATAGATGACGCTCTCGAGCTGGGCGTCCGAGAGATCGCCGCTGGTGACGGTGCGCTTCGGCAGGTGCGGACGATAGGTCGGTTTCGGCGGTGCGACGGATGCCATGGCAAGGGATTCGACCAGCGTGTCGGGATGGGGCCTTGCGTCGGGGATGTGGATCGACTGCAGCCGATAGGGCTCGTAGAGACCATCGGCGGCGCCAATATGGTCCGGCGCAGCAGCATCGTGCAGTTCGTAGGAGAGTTCGATGATTTCATCGCTCACAGGCGCGAGATGCTCGACCGTTGCGCGGGGAATCCGGGCGGCAGCAGTTGGCCGATGCGGAGGAGCGATGACCGCCACAGGCTGCACGGCGCCGGCGGCCTTGCGCGCCGCCGTCTTCGCTACGACATGACGGTGGGTTCCGTCGGAGAGCGTGCCGATGGACGTCGGCGATGGCGAACGCGTTGGAAGGCCGCTGATCCAGGCGAGCAGCGTTTCCAGATCGGGCGCGGTGCCCTTCGACGCCACCACCTTGGCCGGATCATCGGCGGGAATCTTGTCGATGACGGTGAGCCGCGTCTCCGTCGTGGTGCCATGGCGGGCGTAGATTCCGCCATCCATCGCTGCACTGAACAGGACGGTGCCCTCCCCTTGGAGCCGGACGAAGGCGTCGCGCCATGAGCGGTTATCGGGGGAAAGGCCTGAGCCGGTGATCGCGACCAATCGGCCGCCGGGGGCCAGACGAGCGAATGCGGAGGTCAGATGCCGCCAAGCGGCGTCGGCGACGCGACCTTCGACATGGACCCCGGCCGAGAAAGGTGGATTCATCAGCACCACGGTCGGCCGAATTGAACGGTCGAGGTAATCGTCGATATGTGCGGCGTCGTGCTGCGATACCGGAACATGAGGGAAAAGCCGCTGCAGCAGCGAGTGCCGGACGACCGCATATTCGTTGAGCGCCAAGCGAGCGCCCGCGAGTTCCGCAAAGATCGCCATCATGCCGGTCCCAGCCGACGGCTCGAGCGCCACGTCTGCGGCTATGATGCCTGCAGCACGCGATGCGACGTACGCAAGAGGGATCGGAGTCGAGAATTGCTGCAGGGCCTGGCTCTCCTCGGACCGTCGGCTATGGGTCGGCAAGAGGTTTGCCAGCTTCGTCAGCATCGCGAGCGTCGACTGGGGCGACTGGGTTCGAGATACGACCGCGCGAAATTTGCGCAGAAACAGCACCTGGGCGATTTCGGTCGCCTCAAAGGCATCCTTCCAGAGCCAGAGGCCCGCGGCGTCGCTGCCGCCGAAAACCTCCGTCATGATTTGCCGCAAATCAGCGGTGCCGACGGCTTTACCCCGTTCAAGAAGCGACGTGATTTGAGCGGCAGCATCCAAAAGTGCTTCAGCGCTGCTTCTGACATGAGGTCGTGGAGAGGTGGAGACGGTTTGAGGATGCGAGATGATACTCATCGGACGATGCTCCAAAATTGAGGAAAGAGCGGCGCACCCCAAGCGTCCTGCCGAAGGTTTGGATGAGCAAAACGGGGGGTAGCCAGTGAGGAATTGCGGGATCGCCGACTGAAACTCAGCCAGCGATCATCAGCGCTTAGGTTGCCGAACTCGCAATGAAGCCGGTCGGATCGTCGGGGCCGGGCGGCAGATAGGCTTCGTAAGGATTGCCGTCGGCGAGATGGCCGAACGGCGTGAAAACGTATTCGTCCTCACTGCGGCTGACGGCGCAAAGCACGTAACGCGGCTCGCGCGTCGCGGCATCCAGGCATTCCAAGAGAGCAAGATTGCCCTCGGACGCGGTGCGCAGCAGCGTGTCGAAGTTTGTGCGGGCATGATCGGGGATGGCCATTGGGGTGCTCCAGACATAAAGATGCCCGGTGCTTGGCCGGGCTCTGGGATGACGATGACGGGATTTTGAGACGCGCCTGGAGTTCGGAGCCCAACCGCGTATGGAAATCGTCAGGCGGCGCTCTCGAGCAGTTTTTTCGCCTTGCCCTCAAGCTCCAGGCGCGTGTCCTGATTGGTCTTGCCGCGGGCGAGCGCGGTGATGCCCTGCACAAAATCGAAGATCGACTCGGGCGGCCGGCCTTCTTCGGAAAGAACTGTTTCGATGATCTTGGCGGTCTCCGTTTTCGAGAAGCCGCGCCGGCGCAAGAACGCCTGGCGGTCCTCATCATCTCGCGCAACACTGCGCTCGCGAGCCGCCTTGATGCCTGCAACGAACGACGCGGGAGAGGAATTGGCAAAGCTCGTCAGTGCGGGTGCTGCTTCGTGGGCGAAACGATCGGCCGCGAATTTCGAGTGCCGGATGGTGATTTCCTCAAAATTTTCGCTGCCCCAAATGTTTCGGTTGGCACACACGGCCCGAAGGTAGAATGAGGCGATGCCGAGCGTCTTCGATCCGACTTCGCTGTTCCAGGCATAAAAGCCCCTGAAATACAGATCAGGCTCTCCGTTGCGAAGCCGCCCGGCCTCGATGGGATGGGTATCGTCGACGAGAAACACGAACACGTCTCGATCCGAGGCATAGAGCGTGGTCGTATCCTTGGAGATATCGACGAATGGATTGTGGGTCATGCTGGCCCAGTCGAGAAGGCCGGGCACCTTCCAGATCGTATCGCCGGTTCCATTGCCGGCAATCTTCATGATCGCTGACACAAGTTCATGGTCCCAGATCCGCCCGTATTCCAGGCCCGTTACCGCTCGTAGCTCGACACGGCCGTCCTCCATTTCGAGCGTCTTCACCAATTCCGCACGATGATTAAGCAGGCCGTGCTGCAGGTTGATCGCCGCGAGCGGCGCGGGCAGCTGACGCATATAGGTCGCCGGCGCGCCGACCAAGCCGCAGAGCTGGCCGTAGCTCCAATGGGTCGGCGCGATCGGCTGATGCCGGCCGGGAACGACGAGTTCGAGCCGCTCGGTATTGTCACGTGTGGCCTCGACCCGGATCGCAGCGCTTTCGACGGTTCGGGCATGCGCGCGCTCGGCCCGGGACCGGACGGTTTCGTAAAGCTCTGTCAACGACAGGAACCGCTCGTCGTCTGGACGGGAAAACCATTCGGACGAGACCCGGCCGATACGTTCGCCGCGCGAGATATCGACCTTGAAGCCGGAGGACACCGGCCGCGTGCTGGGGACTAAAGTGTTCATTGGAGTGTCTCCTGAAAAACAAGCGCCCGGCGCTGTGGCCAGGCTGGGTTGAGGGGAAGCGAAGTGGATGGTCTTCAGTCAGTCTGGATAAAGGCGCCGATGCGCTGCCCGGATCGCTGCAAGTGCTGACTGGAATTCGGCGTTGCCGACGACGTCGGAGAGGTCAATCGTTATCGCGATGTTGAGGCACGCCGCATGGATTTCGTCGTCGGTCACCGCGGCCGGCGATAGCGCACCGAAACTGCGGTCGACATCCAGCACGGCCGCGATCGCATTGCGAACCTGATCTTCCTGTAGGCGAGCGAGGATATGGCTTGCCTTCGGTGGATCGACAGGCTGATCAGGGTCCGGCGCGCGGCCGAGAATGGCGTCGCCCCGCGCAATCTCCCAAGCCGAACGCGTCAGCCAGTCGGGTGATGGCGGCCGCGCTGCATGCGCGTCATCGAAGAAGATCTTCAGCAGGCCGAGCAGGATCTCGAAATAACGTGCACGTCGCTCGACGGCTTCATCGAATTGCGAGGGCACCGGGATCGACGGGCCGGTATAAGCGCTATGCGTGCCTCCCCAGATGCCACTGACATGGACTTCGCCGGGCGATTCGTGATCTTTCTCGACGATATCCCAATTGTCGTCCTCGATGGCCGCGCGGCAGGCCGCCTCGAGCGTTTCGGCGGCGTAGGTGCGATGCCGGAAAATCGGCAAATGGTAGGTGGTTTCGATCGTAAAGTCGGGCATTGGACTACTCCTGAAACTGGAAACGGTCCGGTCTCCTTGCGGAGCCGGGCCGTGGGTTGATCGCAAAAAACGACTATTCGGCTGCGTCGGGGTGCTGCTGCTCGTCGAGCTCGTCCTTCTGCGTGGACACATCATCGGCATCATCGGTCAGGAATGCCGGAAGATTGGGATTCCCGGGCTCGTCGGCACCCTCACTGGAAACCTCGCCGGTTGCGCTGGTCGCTTCGTCGACGGAAGCGACGTCTGTGGCGAGACGGAAAGGCTCGGGGAGCCAGCCGCTGCCGGTCATCAGCCGTTCGGCCTCGCGGGCCATATCGGCCTTCTTGAGATGGCCGATCAGCTCCGCCGATTGATCGCCTTTGGCCTCGCGGACCGCCTGCAGAATGCGAGCCTTGGTGACGCGTCCGAGATAGTTGTCGGCCGTCGGCACCCAGCCGGCCTCTACCATGCCGAAGCCGATCGAGCGGGCCAGGAGATCGGCATGCGCGAGTGCGCGAGTGCGTTTGTTCCACGGCTCGATGACCGCGTTGATCGACAGCGAGGCGCAATGCGCGAACAGCGCCTGACGACTCACTTCGTCAAGCGCGATCAGAAACGCCCAGAGGTCGTTCGGGTCCTTGGGAAGATCATGTCCCCAGGCCTCCTGCCGCTGGTCGATTTCCTTGGCCCAAACAGTGTCGCCAAGCCCGGGGGTCTGGCTGAACCGAGCACTTTGCAATGTCAGTTCCAGGCACGAATCCGAGCCATTGAGATAGAAGGTCTTCAGCACAAAGGCATGCAGCACGGCGATAAAGGCCATGAGCGGATCGTTGGCGAGCGCGTTGCGCAACGCGATGGTCCGTGCTGCGGTCAAGTCGAGAACAAGACGATCGGGAAGCGGCTTGATTGCCTCGTCATCGTCGTCGGCTTGATCGACCACCTCGCTCGGTGCCGCGGCTGCGGCTGCGGACGAGTTGCTGTCTCCACTGCCGTCGGCATCGCTTGAAGCGAAATCTGCCCGTAGCTCGTCTTCCGGTCGCACGAAACCGCGTTCGATCTTGAGTTCGCCACTGGCGGCGAGCGAGATGAAGACGCCACCGCGGAGAACATCTTCAGGGTCGAACACATACGGTCGGTCGTTCAGCCGATCGAATTCGGCGCCAAGCTCTTCGAGCTTCTGTTCAGTTGCCTCCGAATAATCGCTGGCCTCGGCATATTCGGCATCGAGCCTGTCGTATTCAGCGCGGATGGCGTCGTGGCGCGCCAGTTCCTCCTCGGTCATCTCGGCCTGGGTGCCGTAGACGCGGCGAAGGCCGGATGTGTGGCCATACGGGAAGTCGAACGCCGTCTCGACCCATTTCCAGCCCTCGGCCGACCGGATTGCCTCGGCGTCAGCCTTGAGTTTTTCCGTGGCAAGCCGTTCCAGCAATGCAGGATCCTGCAACCATCCGCCCTGATCCTGCTCGAACAGGTCGCGCATCACCACACCGCCGGCTGCTTCGTAGACATCGATGCCGACATAAACGGCGCGACGATCGGCGGCGCGGACTGCGGTTTCCGTCAGCAGGCGTCGGATATAGTAGGGCTCGCGGCTATGCGAGCCCGAGATCGCATCCCAGACCTGCTCCTGGCGAAGGTGATCGTCGGCAATCGAAAACGCCGTGATTTGCTCAAGCGTCATCTCGTCTTCGGCATAGAAATCGAGGAGCCGTGGGGAGACGGACGCAAGCCGCAGGCGCTGTTTAACGGTTGCGACCGAGACGAAGAACCGTGCAGCGATCTCCTCCTCGCCAAGCCCCTGCTCCCGAAGCGTCTGGAAGGCGCGGAACTGGTCGAGCGGATGCAGGCTGACGCGCTGGACATTCTCTGCAAGCGAGTCCTCGACCTCAAGCGTCTCGCCGCGGCTGACGATGCAGGGAACGCCTGCGGTTTTTGCCAGCCGCTTCTGGGAAACCAGCCGTTCAAGCGCACGGTAGCGGCGGCCACCGGCGGGAATGCGGTAGATGCCAGTCTCGTCGCCGTTCTCGTCAAGCTCAGGACGGACGTTGAGGCTGGTCAGAAGACCGCGATGGGCGATGTCTTCCGCGAGCTCCTCGATCGAAACACCGGACTTTATCCTACGGACGTTCTGCTGGCTCAACACCAGTTTGTTGAAGGGAATATCGCGGGCTGCACTGAGGGTGATCTTTTCGATGGCCTGGGCCATGTCGGTTTCTCCATGACGGACCGGCCGGAGCCTCTCTCCAACCCTCTCAATCCGTCAGTGCGCCAAGCACAGCCCTCTAACTCTGAACCGAAAGGAGGAAACCGAATGGGCTAAAGCCACCAACTACCCTGAGAGGGGCGCAGCCCCTCTCCCGCCCACGCGGTGCAGAGTGCGGCGACCAGCAAGTGGGTGAGGTTAGGCGACTGCTTCCGGACAGCCGTAAATTAGCAGAACCCTTTAAAGCTGGACGTGAGCGAACTTCCGGTCCCGAGATCGATCCAGCCAGTGGGTCCGCCATGGCGAGGGAAACTGAACCGACGGATGAAGCCTCGTCAGAGAGGTCCTTACCCACTTCCTGCGACCTGGCATGATGCTCCTTGCGTAGATTCTCCACCGGGCGCGCACCTTTGCCGACAGGTCCTAGTTGCACGAAGTCTCGGTTTATACCACTGTGTAGCCGTGACGGAGGGTACAGTGATGGATCAGAAAAAGCCGAACCCGATTGATGTACATGTTGGATCAAGGATCCGATTGAGACGGGCCATGCTGAAGATGTCCCAGGAGAAACTGGCCGACGGGCTTGGGATTACCTTCCAGCAAGTGCAGAAATACGAAAAGGGGACCAATCGGGTTGGCGCCAGTCGTCTTCAGATGATTGCAACTATACTGAACGCGCCTGTCGGCTATTTCTTTGCCGATGCGCCAACCCCGTCATCGGCAACCGATAGCAAGCCTGTCGTGCACGAGGAAGATGCGGTGACCTCCTTTCTGGCAACCCGCGAGGGGGTGGAACTCAATCTGGCATTCCAGAGGGTGGCAAATGCGAAGCTGCGCCAAAACATCGTTCAACTGGTCAAATCCTTGGGTGCCCCGTCAGGTCTGGATCGCGATCACGCGGATCCCGGCGCAACGCCTTAACGGATCATTCCGATGCTCCGCCTTGTGACATTCGGCGGCCTTTGGCTTGCTGACGAGGAACGAGGGACAGTGCCACTGCCACAGAAGGCACTGTTCGGCCTCGCCTATATGTTGGCCAGCGATGAATTTGAGCTGCCGCGAGATTATCTGGCGCGGCTGCTTTGGGCAGGCGATCAAGACGCAGCCAAAATCAACTTTCGAAAGATGACCGAGCGCGTGCGCAAATGCGCCATGGACGGCTGGCCCGCTCCACTCGATTTCACGGCTTCGACCGTACAGCGATCCGCCGAGCCGCTTGAGGCGGATTTCTCCGTCTTCTCCAACGATCTTGAAGCGCTGCCGCGATTGAACGCGATGTCGAAATTGATGACGCGGCAGTTTATGGACGAAGCCAATTTACCCGTCGGTCTGAAACCATGGGTCGAGAAACAACGTTCGGTCCAGTGGCAACGTTTTCGCGCGGGGCTCTTCGAGGCACAAGCAGCCGCGGCAAGTCGGTCGGAATGGGCCGATGTCAAGGATAGCGCAAAACAACTCCTCGAACACGATCCGGGCGATTCCGCCGTACGCGAGGTGCTGTTTGGGGCGCATCGTCATGAAGACCAAATCGGATCCTCTACATCATCGATCGGTCGAGCCGAGTTCACGTTGCCCATGGGGACAGCAATCGTCCCCCAAATGCCCATGGAACTCCCCCGGCTGGTATTGCTACCCCCCCAGGAAGCGCAGCAAAACTCTGCTTATCCAGCTCGCGCGTTGATGGAAGATATCACGATAAGTCTTTGTTCCTTGAGGACGGTGGCGGTCGTTGCTCCATATACGGCAGCCCGCATCCGGCAGGATGCGGATAAGATGGCCCAGCTGGAGAGACATTCCATCTCCTACGTCCTTGACACCAACATCAGCAGCGAAGGCCTCTTCGTACAGATGGTGTTCCTTCCCTCGGATAGCGTTTTGTGGGCGGAGCGTTTCCGCCTCAACGCCAGCTCACTTGCTTCACACCGCAGACAAGTGGCGCAGATGATCGTGATGGCCATCAGCGACCACCTGCAGCGCACCGAAATTGTGCTCGCTGATTACTGTGCTCATCCGGACGTCTATAGGTCCTATCTCGCAAGCGCCCAGCATCTCAACAAGTTCACGCTCCCTGACGTGCGCCGGGCCAGAAATGCCTTTCGAGAAACGCTGAGAATGCGCGGAGATTTCGCGCCGGCGTTGGCGGGTTTGTCCCGTACCTACTCCTGGGAATGGGTCTTGACGGCGCGGGGAGAGACAGAGCTGCTGGTTCAGGCGGAAGAAACGGCAAGAAAAGCGGTGGCCTTGGAGCCGGAACTGGCATCGGCGCACAGGGAGCTTGGGCTATCGAGGCTTTACCGCGGTGATGTCGACGGAAGCCTGGAGGCATTCGATCGGGCGGAGAGATTGAGCCCGCACCTTGCCGACGCAATATGCGGGTATGCCGACGCTTTGGTTCATGCATCGAAGCCTGCCGATGGGTTGGCGAAGATCAGCAAAGCTATCCGCTTAAATCCGATATGCCCCGACGATTATTTCTGGATTGCGGCCGGCGCCAGCTATTTCCTGGGTGAATTCCATCAGGCTGTCAGCTACATAGATCAAATGGGGGACTCCTCGTCGGCCCGGAGATTGCTTGCGGCGAGTTATGCTATGGCCGGCGATACCGCGAAGGCACGCGTCCATCGCCGCAGGGCTCAGGAGCTCAACCCGCAATTCGATCTCGACAAATGGCTTTCGGTGCTTCCGGTGAAAGAACAATGGCAGAAGGAACTCTACCGAGAGGGCCTGATGAAAGCCGGATTTTAGATTTTTCGTGCCAACAACCTGAGGGGTAAATATGGCAAGAGTTGTGATAATCGGGCTGCCCGGAGACGATCAGCTTTATCTGGCGGACATCGACGCAGGAACGGTCCTGCCGATGCAGCCGCCCGTTTCCGGACCGCTGGCCGCGGCAAACGATCTTAGAAATGCAGGGGGAACAATTGTCAAAGACGTCAACCTGGCGGTTGCAGTCTCCTCCTCCGAACAGGCTTTCTCCGGTGTCTTCGATGGCTAAGCTGCCGACGGCGTAAGCGATGGACCGCATCTGCTTACCCGAGGAGACCTACGAGCGGGTGCGTCCTTTTCTGAAGACGCTTGGAATAACCCGTATCGGCCGCCAGACCGGACTCGATCATATCGGCATTCCGGTCTGGTGCGCCTATACTCCAAACGCAAAATCGATAGTGGTTGCTCAAGGCAAAGGACTTACCGATGCCGATGCGAGAACATCCGCGGTCATGGAGGCCATAGAGCGGGCGGCCGCTTGCGACCCGTTCCTGTCGATCAGGAATGTCTCCGCGTCGGCTCTTTCGGATGCCGACGAGCGTGTCGACCTGCTTGTGCCGTTTCTTGGCCGAAACCAGTCCCCTCCCCGAGCAACCGACATTATGGCATTTGCGGCGGGAGAAGACCTCTTCAGTTTTGATCGCGTCTACGTTCCGGCCGAAGCCGTGTCACTCGATCGGACCCTGTCGAACTGCCGATACTGGCAATCTTCGGATGGCCTTGCATCGGGCAACACATATGACGAGGCAATTTTCCACGGTCTTCTCGAGCGCGTCGAACGCGACGCTCATGTCTTGTGGCAGGTTCTTCCTCAATCCAGTCAGCATTCCAGGTGTCTGGAACCCGACGCATTCAGCGATGAGGACGTTAGGTCCCTCATCGTGAAGATCGAGGATGCGGGCATCCTGCTGCGCATGTTCGACATGACAAGCGATATCGGCGTACCGTGTATCGGCGCCTTCCTTGCGGCGAAAACCGCGCTCGCGTCCCGTGCCCCGCGATATGTCGACGTGACGTTCGGCTGCGGTGCTCATCCATCCCCCGAACGCGCTGCCATACGCGCGCTGACGGAGGCCGCGCAGTCCCGGGTCACTTATATTAGCGGCGCACGCGATGACGTATTCCATGAAACCTATCGGCGACCGCTGCCCGAGCGGTTGCTAAAGTTGTTTTCTGCGGATCCTTCACGCGGCGCGCCTTTGCCCGGTCCAGGCGACCTCGCAGGAATCCTGGGGAACTTGGAGCGGTCGGGTATCACGCAAGCAATCGCCGTCCGATTGAGCGAGCCGGCATTGCCCTTCGCGGTCGTCAAGATATTGGTGCCCGGACTGGAAAGCCCCGAGGGAGAGCGACGGCACAGATTGGGCGGCAGGGCGATGACAGCATCGTTTACCTCATGAAAGTACTTTTTGTCGGTCCAAGCCTGCCGGAGGCAGGACGTTTCGCCTCCGACGATATGAGTGTGAGGCCGCCGGCGATGCAGGGAGACGTGCGGCTGGCGGTCGACCAGGGCGCGCGGGCCATCGGATTGATCGACGGCGCCTTCGAATATGTCGCCCCCGTCTGGCACAAGGAAATTCTCTACGGTCTCTCGAAAGGCGTGGCGGTCTTTGGAGCGGCGAGCATGGGTGCCTTGCGGGCGGCAGAATGTCACGCCTTCGGCATGATCGGCATTGGGGAAATCTTTGCGGCCTATGCGAGCGAAATCCGTGTCGATGATGCGGATGTCGCACTGCTGCATGGACCGAAAGAGCTTGGATATATTGCTATCACCGTTCCGATGGTCAACGTCGACGCAACGATCGCCGGCTGTTGCACGCGCGGTCTGATCTCCGCCCGGGAAGCGCGGCATCTCAAGGAAAGCGCGCGATCTTTGTTCTTCAAGGCCCGCAGCTGGAACGCGGTCGTGGCAAACTGCTCGGAGATTGCGAGTGGGCGCGCCAACGAATTGCTGCGAATTCTTCGCCACAACTATGTGGACCAAAAAAACGCGGACGCCATGGCCCTGATCGATGCCCTGCGGCACGCCGACGCCTATTCTCCCCCCACCCACTTTGAATTTAACCGAACATCTCTCTGGCGCGACGACTAGCGTCATCAGCCATGCGTTGTGTCACGCCGATGTCACGCCCGACGCCCTCAAAGAGTTTTAGATTGCCCGCACAGGTTGGGGGTTGGTGCATGGCATGCTCGGATTTGCAAATTGATATGGAAGCAGAACTCGTCGCTCTGGCGAGGCTGGTGATCTACGCGAGAGAGATCGCAAAGGGCCTCAAATCAATCGAGGTCGAGGCTGGACTTTCCGTGACGCTTGAAGCGATCACCAAGGAGCTTACCGGTGATCTGGATGTTACGGCGGCCAAGCACTCACGCAAAACACCAAGTCAAACCTATCAATAGGCGGGAACCGCGATCGGATAGTGAGCGACGGTTGATGTCGTCGAACGGTGCAGTGGGGGCGGCACGAAGGGCTCGACGGGCGGTATGGAAGCACGTCGAGCCCTCGCCGCAGTGGGGGTAACCGCTGGGGGCGGCCCTGCGGCAGTGGAACCTCCATACAGCTGTCGCTGTCGTCCAGCTCAATCAGGAAATGTAGCGTATCTTCGGCAAATTTCCACCGCAACCGACGAGTTACCGGGACAACTTTTGCAGGTGCATCATCTTGTCGCCGCGCCGGCAATCAACTCCGGCAGAATGCCTTCAAAATTAAATGGATTTGGACAAATCGGATAAGACTGGCATGAAAGCGAGACTGTCAAAAACTGCTTCTGCTGAAGAAAGTATATCGGTCTTCGGAGTTCCAGCCGCCCGCAATAACACGTCGGCCATGAGCCTGCGCGGTCCACGGCCGTGGGTTCAACTTGACCGCAGAACGGTTGCTGTTTCTCTAGCCTTTCTGAGTGCGCTTTGGATATTGGGAGCGGCGATCCTTGTCTATCTACTGACATAGAGTGGCGATTGGTCCGAACCTCCTGGATATCCAGCTTGATTCCGGATCTCCACCCGTTGTTCCACCTTGTCTATCTGGCATAGAGGCGATCAAGACGCACGACCTTGCCCAGTACGGTCAGCGCGATCACGGTAAACAGTATCAACACCGCTGAGATTGCATGCGCGGTCGGCTCGAGGCTGAAGGTTGATTCCGCGTAGATCCTGACCGGCAGAGTCGTCAGCCGGGCGGTGGTGAGGAAGCTCGTCACCGTCACCTCGCCGAAACTCAGCAGGAAGCCGACGATGCCGGCCGCGAACAGCCCCGGCGCCAGTCCCGGCATGATGATCAGGAAGAAGCGTCGCACCGGGCTTGCCCCGAGGCTCGCCGCCGCCTCCTCCTGCGCCCGATCGAGCCCCATGACCGAGGTGGTCAGGAGCGTGATCGCAAACGGCAGGATGACGATCACGTGGATCGCCACGAGGCCGAGGAAAGGCGGGACGATCAGGTAGATCTGGAGCAGCCTTAGCATGCCGACGCCGATCGCCACATGCGGCAGCGACATCGGTAAAAGCCAGAAGGTCAGCAGCGCGGACCGGCCCTTGAAGGGATAGCGAGCAAGCGCGAATGCGGCAGGCAGCGAGAGCGCCAGTGCCACCAGCATGGAGGTGACCGCGAGCTGCACCGACACCCAGAAGGCATCCGCATAGGTTCCGGCAAAGAATACCGCCTCGTACCATTTCAGCGTGAAGCCGCGGAAGCCGGAAGCGGTTGCCTGCGGCACGTCGTTGAAACTCTGGACGCAGACGAGCACCAGCGGCAGCAGCAGGAGCAGCAACGAGGTTGCAAGCAGCAGCTTCGACACGATCGGCCCGAGGATGTCGATGATCGGCACCAGCCAGCGCGGAATGCTCCACGGATTGCTGGGCTTGCCCTTCAGCCACGGCATCAGCCGGTTGAGCGCGTAGGCGCAGAGCGCCGCAAAGGCGAGACCGGTGACGGTCATGATGATCGCAAGTGCGGCAGCAAGCGGCGCATTGAGGTTCTTGATCGCCTCCTGCAGCACCAGCATGCCGGTGGTCCAGACCTTCTTTCCGCCGAGCAGCGAGGCGGACACATAGGCCGTGGTCGCCATCAGGAAAACGATCACGGTGCCGGAACGCAGGCCCGGCAGGGAGAGTGGCAGGTCGACGGTGAGGAACCGGACCGCCGGAGATGCGCCAAGACTCTGGGCCGCTTCATGCACCCGTGGCGAGGTATTCTGCAGGTTGTCGTAGAGCGCCAGCACCATGAACGGCAGGAAGACCTGCGCCAGTGCAACCGCGACCGCACCATGGGTGAACAGCATGAACCGGGCCGGCGGAATGCCGATGAGGCCGGTGACCGAATTGACCAGCCCTTCGGGTGCCAGCAGCAGGATGATGCCGAGCGAGCGCACCACGACATTGGTCAGCAGCGGAATGAGGATGACCGCAAACGCGGCCGCGCGGTATTTCACCGGCATCCGCGCCAGCCAGTGGGCGAGCGGATATCCGAGAAGCGCGGTGATCACGGTGACGCCGAGGCCGAGCAGGATGGTTTCGGAGACGACGCCGAAATAGAAGCCATCCGATACGATATCCCGGAACTGCGCGATCGACGGTGCCAAAAACAGCGGGCCGAAAGGATCGGGATACTCGTGCAGGGAAAGCACGAGTACCACGAACATTGGCGCCGCGAAGGATAAAAGCAGCCAAAGGGTGACCGGCGCTGCAAGCGCTGGCCCGATCCAACGGTTCATCCGGCGATCTCCCGATCGTATTTCGCCTGCCATTTGGCGCGGCTGGCATTGATCACGTCCCAATCGAAATCGACGAGCTTGGCGACATTGGCATCGCCGAGCACGAGCTTCGACTTGATGTCGTCCGGCACGGTGATGTTGCTGACGGTCGGCGAGTAGTAGATCTGGCGTGCGTAGGCGAGCATGCAGGGTTCGGAGAGATGCAGGTTGATCCACTCTTCGGCGAGCTTCTGGTTCTTGGTGCCTTCGGTGATGCAGGCGACGTTCATCGAAAGCGCCTGTCCCTCGACCGGGGTGGCGATCGCAATATTGGGATTGCGCGTTTCGACATAGGACTGGGTGAAGCTGCCGAATTCGACCGAAAGATCGGCGAGCTTCTGGTCGAACATTTCGAAAAGCTGCGCCTGGCTGCCTTGGATCGCCGCGAAAGGCTTCAGTTCCTTGACCTTTTCGAACGCGATGTCGGCGTTCTTCTCGTCGCCGCCCCAGACCCGGGCGGCCATCATCAGCGCGGAAATGCCTTCGGCGCCCAGACCATCCGGCCAGGCGATGCGGCCCTTCCATTCCGGGTTCCACATGTCCTTCCAGGAGGTGATCGGCTTCGACGCCTTGGTCTTGTCGTAGACGATCGTGCAGGGGTTGAAGGCAACTCCGTAACCGCCCTTGCGAGCGCTCGGATAGAGCGCTTCGAAATTCTTGACGGCAGGCGTCGGCGCCTGGGTCACGCCGTCCTTCACCGCCTGACGGCTTTCGAAGATGTTGAGGTAGAGAACGTCGAAGCTCGGACGGCCGCGTTCCGCATAGGCGCGGGCGCGACGGTCACCGGTGCCGCCGAGAACGTAGCTGATCTTGCAGCCGTATTTCTCGACCAGCGGCTTCTCGACATATTCCTTGACGATCTTTTCCTGCGCGCCGCCCCAGATGCCGACGACCAGTTCGTCGCCTTTTTTCGGCTCCTGCGCGGAGGCGGGACGGATGATGTGGAACGGTGCGGCAAGGCCGGCACCGGCAATCAGCTTGTTGAATGTACGACGCGAGACGTTCATGTCTTGGTTCCCCTTTTTTCGGTCAGATGAATGTGGCGCCACCCGGCTGGGTCTGGATGCTGCACGGCGTCCCAAGGGGCGGAGGCGGCATATCCGAAGGCACGATCAGGCGGATCGTGCCGCATGCGGATTGGATATCGGCTTCGTAGGTGTCGCCGAGGAAGGCTGCATTGACGAGCGTGCCTGAGACATGCAGCGGGCCTGTCTCGCCGGACAGTCTTAGGCGAGATGCGCGCAGCACGAGACGGGTGGCACCGGCAGGCGCCCCTTCGCATGTCAGCCCCGGCGCGGTGAACAGGCCGTTCTCGGTCTTGCCCTCGATCACCGTGCGGGCACCGAGGAAGGAGGCGGTAAATGGCGAATGCGGCCGGTCGCAGAGCGCGACCGGCGTGCCGATTTCGGCCAGCAGGCCCTTGTTCATCACCGCGACGCGGTCCGACATCGCAAGCGCTTCCTGCTGGTCATGGGTGACGAAGACGGTGGTGATGCCAAGCCGCTGCTGCAGCGTGCGGATTTCGGCGCGCATGTCGGCACGAAGATGGGCATCGAGGTTGGACAGCGGTTCGTCGAGGAGGAGCACGTCCGGTTCGATCACCAGCGCGCGGGCAAGCGCCACGCGCTGCTGCTGGCCGCCGGAAAGCTGGCCGGGATACCGATCGTAATAGGCGCCGAGCCCGACCGTATCGAGGGCGGCGGCGGCGCGGGCGCGGCATTCCGCCTTGCCGACATGGCGCATGCGCAGGCCAAAACCGACATTGTCGAGCGCCGTCAGATGCGGAAACAGCGCGTAGGACTGGAAGACGACGCCGATATTGCGGGTATGGACCGGGCGCTTGCTGATGTCCTCGCCGTTGAGGATGACGCGCCCTTCCGATGGCTGCACGAAACCGGCGATCATCCGGAGCGTCGTCGTCTTGCCGCAGCCGGACGGCCCGAGCAGCGACAGAAGCTCGCCCTTGGCGACCTCGATCGTGAGGCCGCTGACGGCGACGGAATCGCCGTAGGTGGCCGTGATGTTGTCGAGCGTCAGGTAGTGCTTATGCGACATTGTCGGGAGCCTCGGGCATGATCAGGCGGGAACGGGTCGTCCCGCCATGGCAGATGGAAATGGTAATCGGTCGCCGCGCCATTTCGGGCACGGAGGCGAACGGCCCGTCGCCGGGATGGACTTCGAAGACCGGCGCGCCGGCGCCCTGCAGGGAAAGCCGCAAGGCGCAACCTTCGGAAACGGTGACGCAGATAGGGCGCAGACTGATGCGCGCCGAAACCCTGCCGCCGCCTGCGAAGCGGGCATAACCGGTGCTCAGCACCCTCGCCTCTCCGGACGACCCTACGAGCGATAACGTCGCGCAGAGGTCGAAACCTTCGGATTGCGTCTCCACCTCGATCTCGGCCGAGGCCTCGCCAACGAAGAAACGCGCCGCGTCGAAGGGCGCACTGGTATAGACGGCGACATCGGCGCGGTTATCGTGGTTGCTGCGATCGGCAAAGCCGACAGGCGTGCCGAGATGCCCACCGACAAGCGGCGTCGGCCGAGTCGGATCGTGCACGAACGTGTCGCGGGCTTGCGCGCCACTCTCCGTCAACAGGCTACCGTCGCTGACCATGGCCGCGCCAAGGCCTGAGGAGGAGAGGAAAAACTCGGCTTCGGAGCTGACGGGGCGATCTGCGAAATCGCACCAGGACCGACGCCCCATGTCGAACAACCTCACCGGCTGCGGCTTTTCGCCAAAGCCCTTGAGATAGAAATCAAAGAAGGCCAGCTGCGCGCCGTCGATCGAGAGTTCCGCATTAGCTCCCATGTCGGAGGCGCCGCCTGCACGGTTCCAGGGTGCATGCGTCCAGGGGCCGATCACCAGATGGGTGCCGTCCGGATGCTTGGCCCTGAACGCGGCGTCTGCAGCCCAGGTGCCCTGAAGCAGGAAGTCCGCCCAACCGCCGGTGTGAAGGACCGGAATATCGAGCGGATCGTCGGCCAGCAGCGCACCCGGCGAAACCGCATCCCAATAGTCCTTTTCGTCCGCCACCCATTTGCCGAGATGCGATATGTCGGGCCTTAAGACGAGCAGGTCGCGAAGGGCTGCATCGTCTCCGGCACCGCCGATCTCCGCATAGGTCCTGGCATCCTCGCGCCGTGCAGCGGTCAGCCGCGCCATCTGTGCTGCCCAGCCGGCATTGAGCCCGAGTCGGAAGGCATTGCCCTCATAGGCCCAGTCGTCACGGGGCATCCACGAACCCATGGCAGGCGCAATCGCATCCGGCCGCACCCTCCCCTTGCCGGCAATGGCGAAATATTGTGTCACGGCCTGATAACTGAAGCCGTAGAGACCGAGCTTGCCGCTGCTTCCGGGCAATTTAGCCGCCCATTCCAGCGTGCGCGCGCCGTCGGCCATCTCGCTGACGAAAGCCTCGAAAACACCACCGGAATCGCCGCAACCGCGCACGTCCTGGATGACGACGATATAGCCGCGCGAGGCATACCACGAGGGGTGCGCCAGCACGAGGGTGGAGGCGATGGCCCTCCCGTAGGGCTGCCGCATCAGGAGGACCGGAAATGTGCCCTCCCCGATCGGACGATAGATGTCGGACACCAGCACGACGCCGTCATCGAGCAGAAGCTCGCCCCTTTCGGGGCCGGAAACGCCGTATGGTGCGGGTGACATCGTCAAATCATCAGCCCTTGTACATGGTTTTGGAAGTGATCCGGTCGAGCGGGAAATCCAGTACTTCCCTGATCAGCTTCAGGAGATTGGTGGCGCTGCGCTCGACATAAAGCCGGCCGCGCTCGGCATCGCCGGCAGCGGCATTGCCGCAGGCGCCGGAAGGCTGCACGTCCTGGGTCTGCCAGCCGTAACCGATCCGGCCTTCCGGCATCAGCAACCCGCCGGCCGCCTCCAGCTCGACGGAGACGGGAACAAAATCCTCGGCATACTGCATGTCGATCAGCTCGCGATGCAGATGCAACATCACGCTGGTTTCTGCCTCGCCGCCATGGATCCCGTGCTTCATCTCATGGGTGCTGAACAGGTCAGAGAAATCGGCGCCGGCACTCGCCCAGGCGCTCACGGCGAACATGTCGAGCTTGATGCGCAACTCGCGGCAGACGATGTCCATCACCTGCGGCTGGCCGCCATGCGAATTGACGAAGATGATCTTGCGGCAGCCGGCGCGATTGACGCTCTCTCCGAGTTCGAACCACATCTTGGCAAGCGTGTCGTAGTTGAAGGTGAGCGTGCCCGGATAGGCGGTATGCTCGACCGACTTGCCGACCGGCATCATCGGCAGGACCAGAACTGGCAGGTCGTCATCCATCAGTTCGACGGTGCGGGCAACGACGCCGGCATTGATCGCGGCATCGACGCGAACCGGCAGATGCGGCCCGTGCTGCTCGACGGCGGCGATCGGCAGGATCGCCACGAACTTCTCCATCTCGAATTCGGAGAAGTCTTTTGCGGTATGATCCCACCACCAATGCGATTTCAGTTTCATGGTCATTTTCCTTGATTGTCGCTCAGGTAGCGGCGGCGCGTGCCGCCAGCTCCGCCTTGGCGATCTTGCCGGTGGGGGTCATGGGCAGCTCTGCGAGCGAGATCACCGTCATGACGGAGAGGTCGTAGGGAAGCGTGGCGGCGATCTGCGCCTTGGCGGCATCGCCATCGACGGGTGCGGCGGCCTGCACAAAGGCGACCGGCCTTGTCTTCATCACCGCATCGGGAACACCGACCACCGCCGCCTGCTCGATGCCGGCGACCGTCGAAAGCGCCTCTTCCACATCGCGCGGATACCAGGTCTTGCCGCCGACCTCGATAAGCTCGGAGCGACGTCCCATCATGGTGACAAAACCGTGCCGGTCCATCGTGCCGATATCGCCGGTCCACAGCCAACCGTCGCGCAGTGTCTCGGCGGTCTTTTCGGGCTTGCCCCAGTAACCCCACATGAAACCGCCGCGAAGCGCGATCTCGCCGACCGAACCGCAGGGAAGTTCGCTGCCGTCGGAATCGAGAATGCGCACTTCCTTGTCCGGCAGCGGCATTCCGGCGCGGCGGGTCTCGATGTCGGCGGCATCGAGCTTCGGAAAGCCCAGCGCCACGAAACCGCCGAGCTCGGACTGACCATAGCTTTCGACTAGCGGCAGCCTCAGCTTCTCGTGCCAGCCAGCCTTTAGAACTGGTGGAACCGGACCGCCGCCGGACATGCTCATGCGCAGTGCCGCCGGCACCCGGCTGCGGATGGTGGCCTCGTTGAGGAGATCGGCCAGGATCGGCGGATTGGCGATGAGCATGGTCGCGCCGCGAGCTTCGAGTGCATCGAAACCGGTCTCCTGAGTCCAACGGCCCATCACGTTGATCGCCGCGCCGCGGGACAGCTGCGGCAGGAGATTGCCGACCAGCTGGTAGGAGCTCGACAGAGCGCTTGGGCCGAACGAAACGTCGGCCGCGGTGATCTGCAGCCGCTCGGCGATGCAGCGGGTCGCCCGCACTGTCGGCTCGTGCTTCAGGCAGGCGCCCTTCGGCTTGCCGGTCGTCCCGGACGTATAGGAAAGATGGGCAATCGCATCTTCATTGCCCGGATCGACAGGCGCCGGCAGGGCAGCCGCCATCAGGTCGGGCAGGGAATGAGCGCCCGGTTGCGGCCCATCCATGCAGATCAATGCCCGGATTGTCGGCACGCCGGCGGCTGCCGCCCTCACCTGTTCATGCTTGTCATGAGTATAAACGACCACCGTCGGCTGGTGATCGCCGAAATAATAGGCAAGTTCATCGGCGAACTTGACGTTTACGAGAGCTGAAATCGCCCCGAGCCGCCAGCAGCCCAGCATCGTCGTCAGATAGTCCATGCCGTTATGCGCAAAGATCGTCACCCGATCGCCCGGCTTAACCCCGAAACTGTGCAGCGCGCCGGCAGCCCGCTCCATGGCTTCGACGGCCTGCGCATAGGTCAGGCTCTTGTCGCGATCGACCCAGTGGAAACAGGCATGGTCCGGATCGCGATTGGCGCCATCCACGAGAAGAGTGTGCATCAGCATTCGAAATTCCCGGCGCTAAATCTGCCTGCTCAATTCTTTGGCAGATGTAAATCCTGCCTGCAGCATGGGCAAATTTTGTCCGCGGGTGAATGCCACGACCGTCGATAGCGGGTATATCCGTTTGCTTATACCTGCCGGCCTCAAGAGACGGCCCGCAGCGGGATTGCGGATGGCGCGGGGTGCAGCGTCTGGTCGAAACGGCGCGCGACGGTGCGGATGACATTGCGCAGCCACCGGTTGGCGCCGCTGTTGTGAGCCCGCTCGTGCCACAACAGATAGAGGTTCATCTGGTCGAACTCCCTCGGCGCCTCGACGAGCTGCAAATGATTGGCCGGGGCGTTGGCGACGATATATTCCGCATAGGGCCGCGCCGTGGTGAAGATCAGGTCTGTTTCGGCAAGGATTGCAGGGATCAGCGCGTATTCCGGAACCGACATGGCGATGCGGCGGCGCATTCCAAGCTGCGCAAGCCGGCCGTCGATCCGGGCTATAGACGGCGTTGGAGCCGGGTGTCGGCGACACATGGTCGGCATCCATATAATCGTCGAGCAGTAGGCGTCCGCGCTTCGCCAGCGGGTTCGATTTCTGCACCACGCAGGCGATGTCGCAATGCAGGAGTGTGCTCGATTTCAGGCTCTGCTGCGGCGCCGGCCAATTGCCGATTACCATGTCCACCCGGCCCGACCCCAGATCTTCGATCAGGTCGCTCTGTTCCGAGGGTGCGAAAAAGTCGACCGATATGCCGGGCGCTTCGCTTCGGATGCTGGTGGCGATCGGCGGAATGAGGAAGGTGCCGAAGCAGTTGACCGCGGCGATCCGCATCCGGCTGTGGACCATGCCGGGATCGAACTGGCTGCTGCGGTTCAGTGTGTCCAGAAGGCCTTCGAGCATGGCCGCGATCGAGGCCATCACCTCTTCGCCGCGCTCGGTCAGCACCAGTTTCTGGCCGCTGCGCACGAGAAGCGGATCCGAAAATATCTCCCGCGCCTTCTTCAGGCAGGCACTGACGGCCGGCTGACTGTGTCCGAGCAGCACCGCGACCTTGGAGACATTGCGCTCCCTCAGCAGCAGATAAGTGGTGCGCAGCAACCTGACGTCGATCGAGGGATTTATGTTCGCGTACACGGCCGTTTCCTCTTGCAGGCGGATCGCAGGACGCGATGCAAGCGATGTGCCACCTAAAGAACTTGTCTTGCTCCGGCAGTGGAGGACGTATGAGCCCTTTATAAAGTGGCAGAGCAGCATCTCTGCGATTTTCAGCTGGACGTCTGCGAAGTTCCTTTCTTCCCGCGGCGACGGTGCTAGAGTTTGGGCGGCGCGATCGCAAGCTTCGGCCGGGGGATGGATGAAAAGTTTTATTGCAAAGGCCGCGGCGGCGGTAATCGTCCTGTTTGCTCGGGCGGTCACGGCGGTTCGCGCCATATGGCCCGAGGAGGGGCTGCCTTCCCGCCCCTGTGTCTATTTTGCCAATCACTCCAGCCATGGCGACTTCGTGCTCGTCTGGGCGGTGTTGCCGCCAAGGCTCCGTCATCAGGCTCGTCCGGTTGCCGGGGCTGAATACTGGCTGAAATCGCCGCTCAACCGCTTCATCGGCAGCGACGTCTTCAATGCGGTCCTCATCGAAAGGGAGCGGGACAAGAGGACGGAGGATCCCATCGCGCAAATGGCCTCGGCGATCGACGCCGGTTCATCGCTGATCCTCTTTCCGGAAGGCACGCGAAACCAGTCCGAGGCCCCTCTTCTTCCGTTCAAGAGCGGCATTTTTCATCTGGTCACGGCGCGGCCCGACATCGATCTCGTTCCGGTCTGGATCAACAATCTCAATCGCGTCATGCCGAAGGGCGAGATCGTCCCGATACCGCTGATCTGCACCGTCACCTTCGGTAGTGCCCTGCAGTTCACTCCGGGTGAAACCAAGGACGCTTTCCTTGAGCGAATGCGAAGCGCTCTTTTAGCTTTGTCTCCTAAACCTGCAGGGAGTGGCGAATGAGTGCCGCGAGTTCCGATCTCTTGACGCTGGTGGCGGGTATCTTCGGCGTGCTCATTCTCGCCTCGGCCATCGGTTACGTGCTGCAGCAGCGCCTCTCGCCGACCGGCTCGAACGCGTCGATCGAAAACCTCAATGCCCGGATCAAGGCTTGGTGGATCATGGTCATCCTGATCGGCATTGCCTTCGTGGCGGGCCGCATCGGCGTTCTCGTTCTATTCGGGTTCTGCTCCTTTGCCGCGCTTCGGGAATTTGTCACCCTCATCAACACCCGCAGGGCCGACCACTGGGCACTGGCGGCGGCCTTCTTCGTGGTGGTGCCGCTTCAATACTATCTGCTCTGGGCGGAACAATACGGCATCTTCTCGATCTTCATTCCGGTCTATGCATTCCTGCTGATGCCGATCATATCCGTGCTCAGGGGCGATACGGAGCGCTTTCTGATCCGCATCGCCGAAGTGCAATGGGCACTGATGATTTGCGTCTTCTGCGCCTCGCATGTCCCGGCACTGCTGACCTTGAACATCCCGGGCTACGAGGGCCGCAACGTGCTGCTGATCGCCTTCCTGGTGATCGTCGTCCAGTTGAGTGACGTGCTGCAATACGTCTGGGGCAAGTTGTTCGGGCGCACCAAGATCGCTCCGAAATTGTCGCCATCGAAAACGGTCGAAGGTTTTGTCGGCGGCGTCATCAGCGCCACTCTGATCGGTGCGGCCCTTTGGTGGATTACGCCGTTCACCCCGGTTCAGGCGGGACTTCTCGCCTTCGTCATCACATTGATGGGTTTCTTCGGCGGCCTGGTGATGTCGGCGATCAAGCGGGATCGCGGCATCAAGGATTGGGGCAATCTCATCGAAGGACATGGCGGCCTGATCGACAGGCTGGATTCCGTCGTCTTCTCCGCACCGATCTTCTTTCATATCGTACGCTACTGGTGGTCGTTGTGATGTCGGACGCGCTGAAGCGGCTGGCGCGCAGCGGGACGGTGCATGTGCTGTTTGCGTTTCTTGCCATGGGCGGCTGGGCCGTTTTTGCCAACCGCGCTTATGAAATGCCAAGGCCGCTTTATTCCGGTGCGGTACAGGGCGTGATGTCCGCCTGCTTGACGCTTTTCCTGAAATCGGTGATCGACGGGCTTTCGAAGCGCTTTGACGGCCTGACGCGGTTTTGGGCGCCGCCACTCATTGCCTGCCTCGGCTCGGCCGCTGTTCTCGTCGCCATCCACGCGGCGAGCGGCACACCGGAAATCCTCAAGACCGTCGCGGTTCCGCTTCTGGTATCGACGAGCTACGCCACGATCTACAATTATTCGATCTCCGCACGAGGTGCCAAGACATGACCGAGACAGGCGACAGGCGGCCTCTGGCAAGCCGCAACACCCGCTGGGCCGGCGCGATCGCGCGGTGGATGGCGTCGAAAACCATCACGCCCAACCAGATATCCCAGGCCAGCATGATCGCGGCAGCGCTTGGCGGCGGCGCCTTCTATCTGGCGGGACAAACGGTCGGATGGGCGCGTATTGCCTGCCTTCTGCTCGCCGCCCTATTCTGCCAGGGCCGGCTGCTTTGCAATCTGTTCGACGGCATGGTCGCCGTCGAAGGCGGAAAAGGAGAGCCGGACGGCCCGTTCTGGAACGAGTTCCCGGATCGCGTCGCCGATCTTCTGATCTTTGCGGGCGTTGGATACGGGATCGGCATGCCAGGTCTCGGCTGGGCCGCGGGTGCCTTTGCCGTCTTGACGGCCTATGTCCGAGAACTCGGCCGCGCCACAGGCAATCCGAGTGATTTCTCAGGCCCGATGGCCAAGCAGCACCGGATGGCAACGATCACCGCAGCAGGATTGGCATCGATCCTTGAACCGTTGTGGGGCGGGTACAACCAGATCCTGATGATGGGTCTCGGAATAGTCGCCCTCGGCGCGGCCCTCACAGCAATCCGCCGCTCAAGGACGTTGATCGCGCGCCTCGAAGGTCAGCCCAGCGCCGCGCCGCTGGTCGCCAGGAAAACCGAGTAAAGCGACTTGGTGGCGGTGATGAAAAGCCGATTTTTGCGTGGGCCGCCGAACGTGACGTTTGCGACGGTCTGCGGCACCAGGATCTTGCCGAGAAGTTCGCCTTTCGGGCAGAAGCAATGCACGCCATCGCCGGCGCTCGTCCAGACGTTGCCCTGGACATCGACGCGGAAACCGTCGGGCAGGCCGTTGTCGAGACTGCAGAAGATCTTGCCCTTGGCAAGACGCTTGCCGTCGACCACGTCGAAGACGCGGATGTGACGCGGCGCGCTGACATCATGGCTGGAGGCGGAGTCGGCGACGTAGAGCTTCGTTTCATCCGGTGAGAACGCGAGGCCGTTCGGCTGGCCGAAATCGGTGACGGCCGCCTCGAGGTCGCCGCTCACCGGATCGAGGCGGTAGACATTACGTGTATCCTGCTCCGGCTCGGCCCGATAACCTTCATAATCGGACTTGATGCCGTAGGTCGGGTCGGTGAACCAGACGCTGCCGTCCGAGCGCACGACGACATCGTTCGGCGAGTTGAGCCGTTTGCCCTGATAACGGTCGGCAAGAACGGTGATCGTGCCGTCGATCTCGGTCCGGATGACACGCCGGCCGCCGTGTTCGCACGACACCAGCCGGCCTTGCCGGTCACGTGTATTGCCGTTGACGAAATTCGACGGCGAACGGAAGATCGAGACGCCGCCGTCCGGCGCCCAGCGCAGCATGCGCTGGTTGGGTATGTCGCTCCAGATCAGGCAGTTCAGATCCGCAAACCAGACCGGACCTTCGGCCCAGCGGCAATCGGAATAAAGCTCTTCGAGGGCCGCGCTGCCAACGATCAGGTGCCGAAAGCGGTCGTCGTGGATTTCGTAGATGGAAGGGATTTGCGGCATGGGAGAGGGTCCGATTTGAGTTTGTTCATCGGTTGGATTGACGGCCGCCGGCAACCAGGATGACGGCGATGATGATGAGGCCGGTCAGGATGAGGCGGAACCCGGCACCGAAGCCATAGGTGTTCAACATCGACACGACAAGGAACATGAAGAGCGACGCGCCCCAGATGCCGGGGATGTTGGAGTTGCCGCCCGCGACCGCCGTTCCGCCGATCACCACGACGGCGATCGACATCAGCAAGTATTCCGAACCCATGTTCAGCGCAGCCCCGCCGGAGAAGCTCGCGAGCAGATAACCGCAGATCGAGGCCAGCACGGCACAGAGGATGTAGGTGACGAGCCGCGTGCCGTCGACTGGAATGCCGGTCATCCGGGCGGCGAATGTGCTTTGGCCGATCGCCGAGATCCAGCGGCCATAAATGGTCTTTTTCAGCAGAACCCACGCGACGACCGAGAGGATCAGGGCGACGATCGCAATGTTGGGGATGCCGAACAGGCTTGAGGTCGTGAAGCTCGCCAGCACTTCCGGCGGTTTGATGCGTAGGCCGCGGTTCGCCCAGATGGCTGTCGATTGCACGATGAAACTTATGGAGAGGGTCGCGATGATCGGCGGGATGCGCAGCAGTTTTATCAGCGCATAGTTGCCGATGCCGATTGCGAAACCCAGCAGGATCGACGTCAGCAGGCCGACGAGGATCATGCCATCCTGCACGTCCATCAGCTTCAGCGCCAGGGTTCCGGAAAGCGTCATCGTGGCGGGCACGGAAAGATCGATATTGTCGGGACCGAGGGTGATGACGAACATCTGGCCGATGCCGACGATGACCGAGAAGGCCGCGAAGGTTAAGGCTGCCTGCGACAAGCCAAGCGAGCTTGCGCCGCCGGTAAAAAGAACGGTGACGACCCAGACGATAACCGTGGCCGCGAAAGACCAGATCCAGGGCTTGGTAAACAAGAGGCGTGCGGCGGTCATCGGCCCTTCTCCCGCTTTTCCAACCGGTTCAGGAAAAGGCGAAGCGCCAGCACGACGATCAGGATCGCGCCCTGCGCACCGATCTGCCAGTCGGGCGATATGCGCATGAAGGAGAGGAAGGAGCCGGCGAGCGTGAGGGTCAATGCGCCGATAACGGCGCCGATCGGCGAGACCTTGCCGCCGACGAATTCGCCGCCGCCGAGGATGACGCCCGCGATCGACAGCAGCGTGTAGCGCAGCGCGATATTCGCATCCGCCGAGGTCGTAAGGCCGACGAGCGTGATGCCGGATAGAACGGCGAAGAAGCCGGCCAACGCATAGGTTCCGGCGCGGATGCGGATAACCGACCAGCCGGCGCGCTCGACCGAGCGGACATTGCCGCCAATGCCGCGGATCAGCACACCGACGGAGGAGCGCATGATGACGAAATGGGTGACCGCCGCGATGACGATGCTGGCGACGATCGCCATCGGCACAAAAGGAGGCCGGGAGGTCATCAGCCAGCGGGCCCAGATCGGAGCCTCGCCACCGGGAGACGGCAGCATAAGGACCGCAAGCCCGCCCCAGACGAAGCTCATACCCAGCGTCACGACGATCGAGGGCAATTCTCGAACATGGATGACAACGCCGATCACGGCATAGGCCGCAATGGCGCCCAGGAAAATCAACACGCCGATTGCCGGGGACGCCTGCAGGAACGTCGCCGTCACGCAGGCGCAGAAGCTGACGAAGGCGCCCATCGACAGGTCGAGATCGTTAACCGCCATGATCAGCATTTGCGCCACCGTCGCGAGCGCGATCGGCACGGCGAGATTGAAGAGCAGGTTGAGGCCTGTATAGCTCATGGCGCGCGGCTGCATGTAGAAGACGGCGGCGAGCAGCAGCGCCAGCGACGCGGCAGGGATGATAAGGCGGATCGTGCCGGAGGATATCTTCATGCCGCCTCGCCTGCGCTGAAGGAAGCCTCGAGCACGTTTTTCTCGGTGATCTCGTCGCCCGCGAGTTCCGCGACGATGGCGCCTTCTCGAAAAACGTAGACCCGGTCGCAGAGGCGAATTTCGTCCATTTCCGTCGAATACCATATGAAGGTGCGGCCGGTGGCAGCCTCAGAGCGCAGAATGTCATAGACTTCCTGCTTGGTGCCGACATCGACGCCGCGCATCGGATCGTCCATCAGCACGATCCTCGCGGTCGTCGCCAATGCACGGGCGAACAGCACTTTTTGCTGATTGCCGCCGGAAAGCGACAGGATGCGGTTTTCCATATCCGGCGTACGGATCTCGATACGCTTCTTCCAGCCGTTGCCGAGCACGCCTTCGCGGTCATGGTCCACGATGCTCCGGGAACAAATATCACCAAGCGAGGCGATGCTGAGATTGTTCAGGATGCTCCAGAGCGGGAATATTCCGTTCAGGCTGCGGTCGCCTGCAACGAAGGCGATGTCCTTCCGGCGTGCCGGCCACCAGTTGCTGTTGCGCGAGAGATAGAGATCAAGAAGCGTTTCCGTCTGGCCATGTCCTGCGAGACCGGCAAGACCGATCATCTCGCCGCGATGGGCTTGAAAGGCAAGACCGTGACCCCGTCGCGGCGGCATGGCAAGCACCGGCGCACCATCACGCTTGTCCACCGCGCGCTGCCATTCCTGCTCGCGTACCACGTTGCCCATGGCTTCGACGAGGCTACGGGTACTGAACTCCGAAGCGGAGCGGTCGGCGACGACGCGGCCGTCCTTCATCACCACGATGCGGTCCGAGGTGGAGAGGATTTCGCCGAGGATATGCGAGATCAGCAGCACAGATCCCCCTTCCCCGACGAACTTCCGAATATAGGCCATGAGCTGCGCCGCCAGCCCTGCGTCGAGCGAAGAGGTCGGCTCGTCGAGAATGACGAGCTTTGGCTTTTCGTTCAGGCCGGCGAAGCTGATGGCGATCTCGACCATCTGTCGCTCGGCGATCGAAAGGTCGTCGATCGTGCTGTCGCAATCGATGCCGTGGCCGGGGAAAATTTCCCCCAATTGCTGTTTGACGAGGGCGACTGCCCTGGTGCGCCAGTTCCAGCCGGCGAGTTCCGCGTGCATGACGCGGGCGTTCTCGTTGACGGTAAGGTTGGGGCAGAGCGACAATTCCTGGAAGACGCAGCGAACGCCTTTGGCTCGCGCAGTCGAGATGCCATGTTGGGCCGTAGCACCGCCATAGCTGACTTCGCCCGCATGCGGGTTCAGGCTGCCGTTGATAACGTTGACGATGGTGGACTTGCCGGCGCCGTTGTGGCCCACGAGGCCAACGCATTCCCCGCAGTGGATGACGAGATCCGCTCCGTCCAGCGCCTTGACGGCGCCGAAGGTCACCTTGACGCCGCGCGCCGCGACCATCTCTCGTCTTGCTGTTATTTCATTCATGCGGAACACGTCATCGATGATCTGGGCAGGGCAATGCGGAGGCACGGCACCTGCTGGCGCCGTGCCCTGTTGTGTGGGAGGATCAGCTCACTTGGCGCTGCTGATGACTTTCTGGGCGTCTTCCAGCGAATATTCGACATTGGCGACGCCGCCCTTTTGGGTACTGGCGAGGTTCGTTTCGAGATTGGCCTGGTCGATGCGCAGGAAAGGAACAACCAGGTCCTTCTTCACCTGCTTGCCGTCAAGGATCTGCTGCGCCACCCAGAAGGCGAGCGTCGAGACGCCGGGCGCGATCGAGACCGACATGGTCTCGTAGCCGTTCTTGTCTTTCTGCTGTTTCCACCAGACGAGTTCGTCCTCGCGGTTGCCCATAACGATGGTGGGGGTCGGTCGGTTCGCTGCGGCGAAGGCCTGTGCCGCACCATAACCGTCGCCACCCTGGGTCACGACTGCCGTGATTTCCGGCAGGCTCGGAAGGATGCCCGCGACTGCGCGTTGCGCGACATCCTGAGCCCAGTCGCCGTTGACGGCACCGACGATCTTGAACTGCGGGTTTTTCTGAGCGCCCGCCTGGATGCCAGCGTGGATTTCATCGTCGACCGAAACGCCGGCGAGGCCTCGGATCTCCAGAAGGTTCCCACCCTTCGGCATCTTCTTGGCGAGGTATTCGACCTGGCTTTCGCCCATCCCCTTGAAGTCGACCGCGATGCGCCAGGCGCAAGGTTCGGTTACGATGCCGTCGAACGAGACGACCGTGATACCGGCGTTGCAGGCCTCCTTGATGGCGCCGTTGAGGGCGGTCGGCGAGGCGGCATTGATGACGATCGCATCATAGCCCTGCAGGATCATGTTCTGGATCTGCGCGGCCTGCTCGGTCGCCTGATTTTCTGCGGTCGTGAACGGATCGGCAGCGGCGACGATCTTCTTTGCGACGGCGTCCTTGGTGATCTTGTCCCAGCTGGTCAGCATCGCCTGCCGCCAGGAATTGCCGGCATAGTTGTTGGAAAGGGCAATCTTCTTGCCCGAAGTTTCGGCCAGGGCAGAGAACGGCCCGGCAACGCAAGCGATAGCGACAGATGCGAAAAGCATCTTTCTGATGATCATGATTTCCTCCCTAGAGTTCCCAACGGGGTTCTCCTCGGGCCGCTCCTCAACGGTGGCCGAAGATAGTGTTTGCGCTGAGCCCCGTTTGCTCAGTAGGAGGAGAATGGAGGAGAAATCAGATGTTGTATAGGCGCATACAAGCAACCTTTCTGCGGGTACTCGCGCAAAATATGCGGGTTCCCGCAAGACAAGAACCACAACGAAGCGTCTAATGGTTTCAAGGACTGGAGGAGGTCCGTCATGCTCAATCGGGCGCGAAACGCGTTGTTCGACCGCTATCTCGGCATCTCCCGGCTTCTTGCCGGCCAGCTCGATTTTAATGCTATCATCCAGGCAGTGGCCGCCGAGATCAGCCACATCATTCCGCACGACCATCTCGACGTCTGCATCAAGATGGTGGATGGCAAATATCACATCGCTTACGAAAGCGGACTTGCGACTGCCTGGAGCCAGCAGCCGCCGGCGCTTTTGACCGGCAGCCCGATCCGCACGCTTTTGGCCGGAGAGGTGGATTTCCTTTTGTCGCCCGACGCCTGTGCCGACCCGCGCTTCCACTTCGAAGGCGCCTTTTCGAGCCCGATTATCGCGCTTTCCTTGAGGAGCAGGCTGCATGTGCCGCTCAAGGTCCAAGGAGATATCATAGGTGCCTTGAGCTGTTCCAGTCATGAACGTGACAGCTATTCGATGGAGGATGTCGAGAACGCCCGTTCGATCGCCGACCTCTTGGCACCCTATTTCTTTGCATTGAGGGCGGCCGAGCAGGCCAAGCGCTCGGCGATCGTCGAGACGGAGGCACGCGCCCGCGAGGAAGGGCTGCGGCTGGGAGCGCTGAAACTGACGGAGGCGCTGGAGGCTGAACGCCAGAGGATCGGCATGGACCTGCACGACCAGACGCTTGCCGACCTGACGCGACTCTCACGGCGCATGGAGCGGCTGTCGAGGCTGGCGGACATGCATGGCGACGCGCTCGAACCGCTCTGTCGCACCCTGCAGCAATGCATGCACGATCTTCGTGAGATCATCGAGGAGGCCAAGCCGACCGTGCTGCAGCTGTTCGGCGTCGCCGAGGCGATCGAGAACCATCTCGAGCGCTCGGTGCGCGAAAGCGGGCAGCCAATCGAATGGCGGATGATTGACGAAAGCGACGGAGCACTTGTTGACCTCGACCAAACCGTGGCGACGGCCCTGTTCCGCATCGTCCAGGAAGCCGTCAACAACGCCATCAGGCACGGCCAGCCGAAAACCATCCTGGTGCGTCTTGCGAGCCGCAAGCGGATGCTTTCGATCGAGGTGGACGACGACGGCAATGGCATCTGCAGCCCGCAGGACAAGGCGGGCCATGGGATCGACAACATGAAGACACGGTCGCGGCTCATCTCCGCGCGGTTCGAGATGGGCGGTCATGCCGACCGTCGCGGCACATCCGTGAAGGTCACCCTCCCCGTCGGGCCGAAGCGCCTGGTGGAGGCGTCGACATGAGGGTCCTGATCATTGAGGACGACCCGCTGCACCGGTCCTATCTGCACGAGGCGGTGCGGGCAGCACTGCCGGAATGCGACACGGTCCTGGAGGCGGACAACGGCCACACCGGCGAGGTGCAGGCGCGCCAATCGCGGGCCGAACATGTGGTCATGGACCTGCAGATGAGCGAGCGGAACGGCATCGAGGCGGCCCGCACCATCTGGCGCGAGCGGCCGGACACCAAGATCCTGTTCTGGTCGAACTATTCCGATGAAGCCTATGTCCGCGGGGTGGCACGCATCGTTCCGGAAGGTGCGACCTATGGGTATGTGCTGAAATCAACCTCCGACGAGCGGCTAAAACTGGCGCTACGCGGCGTCTTCATGGAGTCGCAATGCGTTATCGACCGCGAGGTGCGTGGCATCCAGCAGAAGAGCCTCGGCAATGCGCATGGTTTAAGCGATGCGGAATACGAAATCCTGGTGGATGTGGCGCTCGGCCTGACCGATAAAGCGATCTCCCAGCGCAAAAGGCTCTCGCTGCGGAGCGTCCAGAACCGTCTCCAGCAGCTTTATGAAAAGCTGGATGTGTACGAAGTGCCGGGCGACGGACCGGAGGGCTGGTACAATCTCCGCATGCGGGCCGTTGCCGTGGCGCTGCTTCGTAAGGTGCTGAACGCCAGCGCGCTCGAAAGGGCCGAACGCGAATTGCGCAATTCAGGCGGGAATTAAGTGGCGAGGCGGCGGCCCGCCTTTCACCGAGTGCCGGGCTTTGACGTGCCCTGCAGCAAATCCGCTTCATCGGCTACAATCGAGGCAGCTTCGTTCTGCAGGACGTCTTTGGCGTTCTTGCGGGCGTTTTCAATAGCAAGATCAGCACTCAGGCTACGCTCGTTTGCTTCCAGGCCATCGTCTCCACTGCGAGCCAAACCGTCGTTTGTTTGCTCGCGCGCCTTGAGACGGGCTGCCAAGGCAGTCAATTCGTTTTGACGTTCGGATTCATTGAGAGAAATGACGCGCTTTTCGCGCTGCGCCTTCAATTCGGCGGCGTCCTCGACAAAATGCTGGAAATTCCGATCGTTTTGCACCCGAGCATCGTGGCGGCTTTTTAGCTGCGGCAGCAGTGCCGCCATATTGCCCGCGGCCGTATACTTCGCAGGCTTGATCTGGGCCCATGGCAGCGCGTTGTCATAACTCGCCTCGCCAAGGGTCTTAGGGTCCGAAAGGCCCGGCAAGCTGATATCGGGTGTCACACCCCGCAACTGTGTCGTCCCACCGTCGACGCGGAAAAACTGTGCAATCGTCAATTTCAGCTCGCCGAATTTCGGCTTGCTGTTGTGGGCGACATTGTCGAGATTGATGACGGTTTGCACGGTGCCCTTGCCGAAACTAGGCTCGCCGACAATCACACCGCGACCGTAATCCTGTATCGCTGCAGCAAAAATCTCGGAGGCCGACGCTGAACCGCGATTGATCAGCACACCGACCGGACCTGTCCAGGCGGGCGCGGATAAATCATCGCTTTCTACCTCGACCTTCCCTTCGGCGTCGCGTTGCTGAACCACCGGGCCTTTGCCGACGAACAGGCCTGTCAAATCGATCGCCTCGGCCAATGATCCTCCTCCATTATCGCGCAAATCGATCAAAACGCCGTCGACATTTTCCCGCTTGAGTTCGCCAAGAAGCTTGGCAACGTCGCGGCTTGCGCTTCTATAGTCCTTGTCGCCCTTGCGCCGCGCGTCGAAGTCCTCATAGAAGACCGGCAGGGTAATCACCCCAATTCTGCGCGCCGCACCGCGGTCCTCCACGGATAGGATGGCCTTTTTCGCGGCCTGTTTTTCGAGGCTTATTTTGTCCCGCACCAGGCTGATGACGCGGTGGCTCTCGCCGGCGTCTGCCGGCAGGACGTCCAGGCGCACGACGGAATCTTTGGTCCCGCGTATCATTTGCACGACTTCATCGAGGCGGGTGCCCACGACTTCTTTTACGGTGCCATCCTCGCCCTGACCGACCCCGATAATACGATCCCCGACCGCCAGCTTTCCGGACAGTTGCGCGGGCCCGCCCGGTACGAGCTCACGGACCGTCGTATAGCCATCGCGTTCCTGCAATACCGCGCCGATACCAACCAGCGAAAGCTTCATCGAAATGTCGAAGTTGGCCGAAGCGGCAGCACCGAAATAATCCGTGTGCGGATCAACCGACGTGGTGTAGGCGCCCATGAATGACTGGAAAACGTCGTCGCTCTTGTATGTGTAAGCACGCTCGAGGATGTTCTGATAGCGCTTGTCGAGCGTCTCGCGAATTGCCGCATCGGCTTTGCCGGCCAGTTTCAAACGCAGCCAATCGCCTTTGACGCGTTTACGCCACAGCTCGTTCCTTTCCTGCTCCGACTGCGGCCAGGGTTCTTCGTCGCGGAGAAAAGAGTAGCTTTCCCGCACGCTGAAATCGAAGTTCTGCTTGAGCAAGCTGCGCGCATAGGTCATGCGATCGACAACGCGCTGCGCATAGACATTAAAAATCGAAAACGGAATATCCAGGTCTTCCTGGACGATGGCATCATCGATCTTGGCGCTGCCAGCCATGAACTTGTCGATGTCGGCTTGCAGGAAGAGCATGCGGTCCGGATCCAGGGACTTGATGAACCGATTTATGATCTTGACAGATAGCGCATCGTTGAGCGGAACCGGCTTATAGGCATATCGCGTCAGCAATTGCGCGCTCAAATGAGCGGCTTGCGCTTGGCCCTGCAGCGGCGACAAAGCCGGCGGCGGCCCAACTTCCAGCGCATATGCCGATGGCGCAATTGCAAGGAATATGCCGAGGAAACCGTAGTGAATGCGCATTCGACTTTGATCCCATTTGCAACGTCGAGACTATAGTGTTGGGATCTTGGTGCAACAATTATGGCGTTTTGGCAACGATATCCGCGAAAGGTGCATCCGCCACGAAAACACTGGCTCCCGGCGATCGCTTGATCGCCGACACGGGCTCCGGCGCCAGGTCCGCCTTTGAGGGAAAGAATTACGCGCCGCTTCTCGTTCGGCCGCCATCCACATGAATGATCTGCCCGGTAATAAAGCCCGCTTCATCGGAGACCAAAAAAGCCAGAGCGTCTGCCACGTCCCTGGGCACGCAGGCGCGCTTGATGGTCTGTTGGGATATGATCCGCTCCATCATTTCGTCGGCGGACGGCCCATCCAGGGGCAGGCGCCCGGCGAAACCCTCCGTGAGAACGACGGTCGGAGCGAGCGAATTCACCGTGATGCCCCTGTCTGCAAGTTCGTTGGCGAGTGCCTTCGTGACAGCGTGAACGGCGCCCTTGCTGGCAATGTAGGCGAGGTCGCGCGTCTGAGGGTGAAGCGTCACGGCAGATCCCGTCGTTACGATTCTTCCCCAACCGGCAGCAGCCATCGCCGGGACAAATTCTCGGGCGAAGTGGACAATGGATTCGACATTGATGGCGTGAACGCGTCGCCAGACCTCGGAAGTGACGGTCTCGAGCGTCGTGATAGGCATATAGGCGGCGTTATTTACAAAGATATCGCAGCAACCGAACAGGTCGAGAACGGTCGATGCAGCGCCTTCAACGTTCCAAGGTTCGCTGACATCGCAGACGAGTGCATATTTCTGTCCGTTGCCGGAAAGCGACCGCAGGAGTGGAGTTGCGTCGTCCCTGTCGATGACCACGACGTTGGCTCCGTCCGCCGCAAGGCGTTCGCAATAAGCCCGGCCTATACCGCGGGCGCCGCCGGTCACGACGGCAGTCTTTCCTTCGAGTGACATCACAGATATCCTCCCGCTGAAGGCAGGCCGTCGAGCCCGCGCAGAAGAACGGTCTCGACCTTCTTCACGATGACGCGGTCCTGTCGGATCCGTGCAAGCCCTTCCTGCCACCGTGGATCCGCATGAAAGCTATCCCAGTTGCTCTGGACATCTTCGAGCCTCGAATGGCTCGATATCTGGAAAAGCCTGTCAGTGGTTTCCTCCGTCCAGAAGCCTACCGGCTCGATGCCGAATTCCGGCATCATGGGAAGGGCGAGTTCGGCAAGGACCTGCAACAGGGTCTCCATCTCGCCCTCGAGGACGTCATAGATCCGCAGGTCATACGCGCCGACCGTAGCCAATTGTGTGATCGTGTCGTTCATCGTCTTTCCTTCTTTGACTTGGACCGCGTTGGCTGACGTGAACGCTTACGGTGCAGAACCCGCCTTCGAGGCGCGGGTTCTGCATTTCAGTCAGCCTGCGTAATATTCCGGGCGACCGAGGTCGCTGAGAAGGCTCACCTCCCGCGGCTGCCAGCCGAGGAGTGCGCGCGTCCTCGCGCTGGAAGCCGCCATGTCGCTTCCCGCGAAATGGGCGAACCAGCCGAAATGCTTGCGCGGCCGGGACTCGACCGGAAGACCAAGCGCGGCTCCGATCGCTTCGGCGATCTGCCTGAAGGGCACGCTCTCTTCTGCGACCGCGTGATAGACCGCCTCCGTGACGCCTGTTTCCAGTGCAAGGCGATAGACGCGGGCGGCGTCACGACGATGAGTGCCCGACCAGCAATTGGTGCCGTCGTCGACATAGGCGGAGACGCCTGTCTGACGGGCGAAACGGATCAGGGTCGGGACGAAACCATGATCGCCAATTCCATGCACCGAAGGCGCAAGGCGCACCGTGGCCGCCCGCGCACGCCGCGCTCCGCGACAGATCGCGCCGCGACCTCCGATTTGCGCGGAAAGGCCGGGTTTGGAAGATCGGCTTCCGTCGCCCCGCGGGGCAGGCCCATCAGACCGGAGGTGACGATCAGCGGGCGGCTGCTTCCCACCAACGCCTCGCCGAGGGTTTCGATCACGCGCCGGTCCTGCTCGACATTCTCGAGGAACTTGGACAAATCGTCGTGATTGAAGGCGGTATGGATGACGGCGTCGGCCTTTGAGGCCGTTGCGCGCAGGAGCCCAAGGTCGTCCAGCGAACCTTCGACGGGGGTCGCGCCGATGGCGGAGAGCGTGGCTGCCTTTCCGCTTGAACGGCAAAGACCGCTCACCACATGGCCGGCACCGATCAGGTCCTCGACAACCGCAGAGCCGACCCAGCCGGTGGCGCCTGTAACGAATACATGCATTTTCATTCTCCTATGGGTGGTTTGTTGGCGTGGGTCTCGGCATCAGCCCAGGCGGATGGAAAGCTCGATGCCCTCGGCGACCTGGATCGAGAGGTAAGAGGCGGTCTGCGAGCGGACGTGTTTCAGGTATTCCGGGCTGAAGTCGACGTCGTCGGCAAGGACAAGCGCGCCGGGCCTCAACCGATCCTCGACCAGGGCGAGTACGTCTTCATAGAGGGCCTTGGCGCCGTCGAGCACGAGCAGGTCGATGCCTTCCGGCAGATCGCTTGCAAGCGTCTGAAGCGCGTCGCCTTCGCGCACCTCGACAAGATCCGAAAGCCCTGCTTCGGCAATGTTCCGGCGGGCGCGCGCCACCTTGGACGGCTCGAACTCGGTGGTGATGATGCGACCTCCGCCGTTGTCGCGGAGCGCGGCTCCGAGGAACAGCGTCGAGACACCGAAAGAGGTGCCGAATTCGACGATGGTTTTTGCTTTCATGCTCCTCGCAAGCATATAGAGAAGCTCGCCCGTCTCCCTGGATACGGGCAGCCAGAGGTCTTTCAGCCGGCTATAGAGGTCGAGATATTCGGTCTTGCTTGTCAGCAGGCGGTCGCGTTCTTCCTCCGACATTGCTGCCATGGCGGGGCTGGTAGCGGCGTCGGCCTGCTTGAAGAGGCGGTCCAGCAAGGGAGCGAGCGGAGCGCTCAAAAGGGTGGAATTCATGATCAGAACCGTTCGTGTTTGCTTATGATTGCGTTGAGCCAGAAAATACGATTAATTAGTCGCGTTTGCTAATCGCTTTACGGGGCTGAGACATGAACGACCGGGCAAGCTATTCAATTTCCTCGAGAAAATTGCCGAAGCAGTCCCGCTCGGAAGAGTTGGTGAAGGCAATTCTCGAGGCTGCCGTTCGCGTTTTGGCTGAGGAGGGCGCGCATCGCTTCACCACCGCGCGGGTGGCTGAGAAGGCCGGCGTCAGCGTCGGCTCGCTTTACCAGTACTTCCCCAACAAGGCCGCTATTCTGTTTCGTCTGCAGAGCGACGAATGGCGGCAGACCACCAGCCTGCTGGGCGATATCCTGGGCGACCGCTCGATGCCGCCGCTCGCCAGGCTCCGCAGGCTTGTCCACATGTTCATTCAGTCAGAATGCGACGAGGCTGCGGTTCGCGTTGCGCTGGACGACGCTGCACCGCTCTACAGAGATGCGCCGGAGGCTTTGGAAGCACGCGAGGCGGGCAGCCGTAACATTGACGCTTTCATGACAGAGGCGCTGCCACGGTCTTCGGAGGCAGTCCGTAACATGGCTGGTGACCTGATTTTCACGGCAATGAGCACCGTCGGGAAAGAGTTTTCCGAGGCACAGCATGACGCGGCGGAGATCGAGGGGTTCGCCAATGCAATGGCCGACATGTTCGAAGCTTATATGCGCAAGCTCGGGGGTGATGAACTTTTGCCATAGGCGCTGCCGTGTGGACGTGGAAGTCTCCGTGATCCCGAATTCTATCAGCGGCTGACTCTTTTCCAGAGCCTCGATCGTCTTTGCAATATCGAAGCAAAGGAGCAGGACTGATGAGTCTCAAGGGTAAGAATGTCGTCGTCACCGGTGGAAGCCGCGGGCTCGGCCTGGGGCTGGTGGAGGCACTTGTTGATCAGGAGGCAAGGGTCACGGTTGTGGCGCGTCAATCCGATGCGCTCGAGGCTGTCCGAACCCGACTGGGCGTTTCGACGATTGCCGCCGATGCCAGGGACGAGGCCGCCGCACACCGTATCCTTGCGGACGTTCGGCCGGATATACTTGTGCTGAACGCCGGAGCGAAACCGCCGATGGAGCGATTGGACAAGATCAGTTGGGCCGATTTCACCGCGACCTGGGAGCACGACGTCAAAGCCGGGCTACACTGGCTGCAAGGCGCGCTGAACCTGCCGCTCGAACCCGGGACCCGGGTTGTCGTCGTGTCGAGTGGCGCGGCCGTCGATGGATCCCCGATGTCAGGCGGCTATGGCGGCGCCAAACGCATGCTTTGGTTCATGGCCAAATATGCCAATCGGGTTTCCGAGCAGAGGCAGCTTGGTATCCGTTTCCAGGCAATCCTGCCTCGGCAAGTGATTTTAGGCACCGGCATCGGTGACATCGCCGCCAGCGCCTATGCCCGGGCCATGGACACCGAACCCGAAGCATTCGTGGCGCGTTTCGGGGCGCCGATGCCACCGAGGCTCTTCGGCGAAAACGTGGTGGCCGTGCTTGACAATCCAGCTTATTCTGATGGGTTCGCATTCGGATTGTCTGGCGACAAGGGTGTGGACGTAATGGAAAGGTTTGCGGATTGAGTGCTGGATTGTCGGAACCGGACCGCGGCACACGAGCTGAGTTCGCAGTCTTGGCCGAGGCATTGCGGCCGGAGTTACATCGCTATTGCGCCCGCCTCATGGGATCGGTGATCGATGGCGAGGATGTCGTTCAAGACACCTTTGCCAAAGCTCTTGTTGCCCTTGAAGACCTGCACGAGGCGCCGCACCTGCGGGCTTGGTTGTTCAAGATCGCCCATAATCGCGCCTTGGATTTGTTGCGCGGCCGGGCGATCCGTGCCGCGGAGCCCGTCGAGGCCGCGGAAAACGTCGTCGACGAAATCAATCTCGATCCCTTGGAGAGTCTCATGCATGAAGAAGCGATGCACACTGCGGTGTCGCGGTTCCATGAACTCCCTGTCCTGCAGCGCAGCGCCGTTATATTGAAAGACGTGCTCGACGAACCTTTGGCAGAGATTGCCTGTTTGCTCGGCATCACAATTGACGGGGTGAAGGGGCATCTGGCGCGGGGACGTGCGCGGCTCCGGGAGATCAATGCGCAAAGCATCCCCCTTCCGAACCGGACGGCCCCCTCCCCTGCCGTGGTGCGCTACGTTACGTTGTTCAACCAGCGGGACTGGAATGGTCTGCGCGCGCTCCTCGCCGAGGACGTGAAACTCCGGCAATCCTCGCATCCGCTGCGCTCCGGCGCTGCAGACGTCGGTCTGTTCTTCACGATCTACGCCAAGTGCGACGGAATATGGCTTGTCCCGGCCTGGCTGGAGGGCCGGCAGGTCATCGCCGTTTTCAGCGCCCAAGGCGACCCAAAACCGACCCACCTCATGTGGTTGGAATGGAGTGGCGAACGGATCAGTTTTATCCGCGATTATCGCTACGCTCCTTACATTGTCGATGATGCGGAGCTGGTGTTCTGATCCAGCCCAACCCGATTTTCGCCCGTCCGCCGACGTCCATCCCGAAAGCGGTGTGAAACCATCACAACATGCATCTTTCGGGATGGTCCATCGATGACATCGACAGCTACGAGGGAGCCACTGCGTAAAGGCGCTGATCCCTCCTTGATCCGATCAGGCGGCCACGAGCCGCCTTTTCACGACATTGCGGCCGGTCAACCAACAGAGGAGCAGATGAGGCTCAAGCGCTGGTGAACAGATCGCCCGTATAGAACTGTTCCGGGGGCAACGGATCCTTCACCGTGCCGAACTCCTGAAACATCTTGTTGAAATCCGCCAGCCACTTGTTGACTGTGCCGTCCCTTGTGAAGGCGTCCAGTTCTCTGCTTGTCAGCATCTTGCGGCTGCGGGCGACCTTCTCGGTCGCATCTGCCGGGGCATTGAGGAAGGCCGTCGTAATCTGAATGGACCGGTCGATATTCGCGGCGCGGTAATCCATCGCCTTTTTCATGACACGCAGGAATTTCTTCACGAGATCCGGGTTCTGCTGGACGATTTCGTTGCGGGCGACGAAGGTGTTGATGAACGACGTCTGCGGATAGAAATCCTGGTTGGACGCCAGCTCCTTCATATCCGGAACGCGCGGTTTGATCGTGTCGATCAGTGGATACCAGATACCGGCACCATCAATCTGCTTTGACGTGAACGCGGAAACGATCGTTGCAGGATCCATCGGCACGACCTGAATGTCGCCGACCGTCATGCCTGCCTTGGTGAGCGTCATGCGGAGGATCATATCGCCGGACGTGCCCTGCGGCACTCCGACCTTCTTGCCTTTCAGATCCTTGATCGTGCCGATATTGCCCTGCACGATGACGCGGTCGGAAAATCCGATATCGTTCACGCCGACCACTTTGGCTCGACCGCTCGCTGGCAGCCAGAGCGCTCCGGGGCCGATCGTGCCGAAATTCAAGCTGCCGGCGCCCATCGCCTGGATCTGGATCGGACCGTTGGTGAAAACTTTGACCGACGGCGTGATACCTTCCGCCTCCCAGAGCTTCTGGTCCTGAGCGATTGCCAGGACACTGGCATTGGGAAAGTCGGCAATGTAGCCGATGGTCATGTCAGCGGATTGGGCGCTTGCCTTTCCGCCGATGGAAAATGCGCTCGCCGCGGCGGCGACCGCCGTCGTCTTCATCAGATTACGTCTCGTCAGCATGTTCATTTCCTCCCTGTAACAGCCGATGTTTTTGAAAGCTTCAGGCCGCGGCCGGATGGTAGACCGACCGCCACACCTCGTTGCGCAATGTCGAGAATTCGGGCGAAAGGCGCATCTCCTCGGTGCGCGGATAGGGCAGATCAACCGGAATTATTTTGTGAAGCCGGCCTGGGCGGGCAGCCATGACGACGACGCGGCTCCCCAGATAAACAGCCTCGTCGACGTCGTGGGTAATGAACATCACCGTGCGCCGCTCCTTGCTCCAGGTGGCCAACAACTGATCCTGAAGCTGCACGCGGGTCAAAGCATCCAGCGCGCCGAAGGGCTCGTCCATCAGCAATATCTTCGGATTGACCGCATAGGCCCGCGCAATCGCGCAGCGCTGCTTCATGCCGCCGGAAAGCGTCTTCGGCAAGGAGTTCGAGAAGTCGCTCAAGCCCACGAGGCCGATGAAATGGTCCGCGATCTTGCCGCGCTCCGCCTTCGGGTGACCTGCAATCTGCAGGCCGAACTCGACGTTCTGACGAACAGTCAGCCACGGAAAGAGCGCGTATTGCTGGAAGATCACGCCACGTTCAGGCCCCGGTCCCTTGACCGGCACGTTATCCACCAGCACCTGTCCGGACGACGGGTTGGTAAGGCCTGCCGCGATATTCATGGCTGTCGACTTGCCGCAACCGGACGGGCCGACCACGGTGATGAACTCGCCATCCTCGATATCGAGGTTGAGCCCCTGCAACGCGTTGAAGGAGGTCTGCCCCGCAATGCTGAAAGTCTTGGTGACGCTTTGGAACGAGATTTTTGTGTTCATAGCTTTTCCTGCCAGGCGGTCAGCACGCTATCGGTCGTCTGAACGATGCGGTCCATGATGAGACCGAGCACGCCGATCGCGATGAGGCTGACGAAAATCGTCGGAAGATCGTAGTAGAGCTGCGCCTGCTGCATGCGGAAGCCAAGGCCCGATTGCGCGGCGATCAGTTCGGCCGCGACGACGGTTGCCCAGGACGACCCGAGGCCGATGCGGACGCCGACCATGATGTAGGGCAACGAGGCGGGCACGATAACTCGCCGGAAGATGGTGAAGTCGTTGGCACCAAGCACGCGTGCGGCGTTGATCAGCGTTCTATCGACGTTGACGACGCCCTGATACGTCGCCACGACGCTCGACAGGAAGGACGCCAGGAAAATGACGAAGATCTTCGGTGTTTCATCGATGCCCATGGTGACGATCGCCAGGGGGATGATGGCAAGCGGCGGGATGGTGCGGAAGAACTGCACGTAAGGCTCAATGATGCCGCGGGCAATGCGATACCAGCCCATCAGGAAGCCCACAGGGATTGCCACCGCGATGCCGAGCGCAAAGCCGGTAAAGACACGGCCAAGGCTCGAAATCGCATCCGACCACAAAAGCCCGTTCTGCGCCTGGATCACCGCCTGCTTCGCCACGGCAAGAGGCGTCGGCAGGCCGACCACCCCCTGTGACGTCACGACGGCCCAGAGAATGATGCCGACGGCCACGGCGGCGATGTTGACCGCCAACATTGCGATCGAACCGGACATGAGAGACGGCCGGCTGGCCGGCTCGGGCTTTTCTTCGCTCGTTGTGATGGACAAGGTCATGTCTCCCTCCGGGAAGCTGATCTGTCCCGGCAATATCGATGGCTCATCGCGCACCCGCCATGACGTCACGCGTCTTGAAGTTGGATTCGATCAGCCAGTCGCGCATAACATCCAGAAGCTCGTGCTTCCGTTCCGTATGGGCCGGATCGCTCCAGAGGTTCCTCACCTCCTTCGGATCGTTCTCGAGGTCGAACAGTTGTCCATCCTCAGAGCCCTTGAAGTGGACGAGCTTCCACCGATCGCTCCTCACGCCGGTCATGAACTCGACGCCACCGGCCATCGCCACGTCGCCGATCTGTTCGCAGAACACGTGGTCGCGCGGCGTCCAGTCCTTGCCTTCGAGCGCCGGCTTAAGGCTTTTTGCTTCGAAGGTTTTCGGCGGCATAATGCCGGCATATTCGAGGATGGTCGGGCCGAGGTCGAAGAGCTGGCAGAGACCGTCGACCGTGCGGCCGCCTTCGAACCGGCCGGCCGTCGACCAGATCACGGTCGGCACGCGGGTGACGACGTCATACATCGACCATTTCTGGATCAGGCCATGCTCGCCCAGGCATTCGCCGTGATCCGAGGTGAAGATGACGATGGCATCTTCGAGATAGCCGCGCTCCTGAAGTGAACCGAGCAGTTCGCCGACCTTTTCATCGATCAGCGTGACATTGCCGAGATAATGCGCCCAGAGCCGCTGCATCTGATCTTCAGACGGGTCGAGGCTCCAGACGACGGAGTCGTGATCGACCTCCACGTCGTGCTGGCGCTTGTCCTTCAGCTCCTGATGGAGGGAGCGCAGCTCTTCTTTCGTCGGCCTTGGCAGCGGCAGATCGTTGCGCCTGAGATACGGCTCGGTATAGCGCGCCGGCGGATCGAACGGTGGATGCGGCCCGGGGAAACCGACCTGCAGGAACAGCGGCTCGGTCGTCGGATAGGTCTCGACCCACCACTTCGCCATATTGCCGACGAAGGCGTCGGAATGCAGCGCCTCGGGCAGTTTCCAGTCGAAGCAGCCCAGCCTGTCGCGATAGTCGTCGAGCTTACGGTAGTGTTCGCGCTGCTGTTTGACGAGGCCATTGGCGGCCAGCGCCTTGTCCCACTCGTCGAAATACCAGCGGCCTTCCATATAGCGATCCTTGTTTTCCACGACGTAGCGCTCGTGGAAACCGGAATCCGAATTGTAGGGGATTGTATGCATCTTGCCGACGTTGACGCAGCGATAGCCGGCGTCACGTAGCTGCTCGACCCATGTCCGCTGCCATGCCTGGCCGTTGGCCAGAACGCCCGTCGTATGCGGGTAGTAGCCGGTAAACAGGCTTGCGCGCGAGGGAACGCAGCTTGGCGCATTGACGTGGCAATTGGTAAGCGCCACGCCTTTTTCGACAAGTCCATCAATATTGGGGGTCACGGCATAGGGGAACCCGAGCGCCGATATCGAGTCGTAGCGCTGCTGGTCCGTCATGATCAGAATGATGTTTGGCCTTTCAGCCATATACTGCTCCTCCGCGTCGCCGATAGCTGGCTTTCGCCTGCCGTGTCAGGCGAAAGAACGACTTCGGTCCCTCTTTCGCTTGCCTCCATTTCAAAAAGATGGCATAAAGTTACCGTTAACGCAACGATCACTCATGGGATTTTTTTGAGCTGAGATGACGATTGAACTTTCCGACAAGGTAGCCCGCAACGTCCCGACCCTTGCTTCGATCGCCGAACGGGTGGGCGTTTCAGTCAATACCGTCTCGCGCGCCTTGCGCGCCCCGCACACGGTCCGCATCGAACTTCGCCGCCAGATCAATGCTGCGATGGAGGAGCTGAATTACGTGCCGAACCGGCTCGCCGGCGGGCTTTCGGGCACGCGCTCGGACATTGTTGGCGTTGTCGTCACCTCACTCTACTATTCCGAATTCGCCAACATCATCGATACGCTGCAATCAGCTTTGCTGGAGCATGACCTGCAGGTCATGCTCGCCAATACAAGGTACAATGCCGACCAGGAGCTGCGTCTCGTCCGGTCCATCCTGAGCTGGCGGCCGGCGGCCGTTGCCATCATCGGCGTCGACCATCCCCCGAAAGTCGTCGAGCTTCTCAAGGCAGCCGACATCCCGATCATCGAGATGTGGGACACGGGCGGTGAAGTGATTGATACCGCCGTTGGGTTCGATCATGCACGTGTCGGCGCAGCGCAAGCCAACCATCTCATAGGTCAGGGTTATCGGCGCCTGGCTTTCGTTGGCAGCGTTCGCGAAAACGATAAACGCGCCCAGAAGCGTTTGAGCGGGCTGGAAGCTGCGGCAGCGACGGCCGGCCTCCCCGACATCGTCAAGCATACGGCGCAGCAAGGCGGCAGCCCCGAACTCGGGGAGCGGCTTGCAACCGAGCTTCTGGAACGCCATCCCGAGATCGACGCAATCGCCTGCAACAGCGATGTCGTTGCGTTTGGCGTGCTTCGGGCACTGCGGAAACTCGGCCGGCGCGTTCCCCAAGATATCGGCGTTGTTGGATTTGGAGACAACGAGGCGGCGAGCTGCGTTAGTCCCTCCCTAACGACGGTTCGCCCTGATCGCGAGCGTATTGGCAAGCTGACGGCCGAGGCGATCGTCGCACGGATCAACGATGCCAAATCATACACCGCACCCGTCGAATGGGAGCTTATCGTCCGGGAAAGTACAGTTCGATAGCTCCCGGCCATCCAAGGCGGTTGAAGCGTTCGTCTCCAGCGTTCGTTCGACATCCCACTCTCGGTCCATCTCCGCCAGTCTTGTTTCGATCTGCATCGCGATCCGGCAAATGTCGATCATCGCATTCTCGGGGATTGACAACGATCGCGTTTGTTATGTTATAACATAATAACTAATGATCGAAGCTACCGTCAATCTGGAGACAAGTCATGTCACGGCAGAAATCTCAACCAACTCCGGTGACCGTTTTGACCGGCTATCTCGGTGCTGGCAAAACCAAGCTTCTCAACCGCATCCTGACGGAGCCGCACGGAAAGAAGTTCGCCGTCGATGAGATCGGGATCGACAAGCGAGGGCCGTCACCCGCCTCGTCTTTTCTCACTCGAAACCGTCTGCTGACAGCTGTCGCGTCAGGCCTCATCTTTGCTGCTTCCGGAGCGTTTGCCGATGATGATCATGAGACGAAAGAGGCATGGCGCCTGTTTGTCGGCGATCATACGAATCCAGTCGTCCGCGCCATCGACTTCGAGAACGGCAAGGAACTCGGCCGCTACGACGTCAAGGGTCCTGCGGCGCTGACCGCCAGCGCGTCCGGCCGGAGCGTATTCGCCACGCAGTCGGATCATGACATCGTGCACGTCCTCAAGACTGGCATCGATTTCTCCGATCACGGGGAGCATCGGGACCTGGAGGTTTCCGAGGTGGGGCTGTTGCCCGTGACTTTCGAGGGCAAGCGTCCTTTCCACGTCGTTCCACATGACGACCATGCGATCCTCTTTTACGATCGAGGCGGCAAGGCGGATATCATCGACGAAACGGCTCTTCTCGAAGGCAGGGCTGACGTGAAGACAGTCGACACGACGAAGCCGCATCACGGCGTAGCGGTGACGATGGGTCGTTTCGTGCTGGTGTCGGTCCCAAACACTGAAGTCGAAACCAAGCCCGACGAACTGCCGCCGAGGGTCGGTCTTCGCGTCGTCGATGAAGCGGGCAAGCAGCTCGGTGACGTCGCGAAATGCACCGATCTTCACGGCGAGGCCACTTCGTCCCTGCTGGTTGCTTTCGGTTGCAAGGAAGGCGTTCTTGTCGCCCGTCCTGGCGGACTTGATGGACCGAAACTGGAAATGCTCGCTTACCCCATCTGACATGCCGAAAGGTTCGACTGGTACCTTGCTTGGCGGTAAGGCAATGCAGTTCTTCCTCGGCAACTACGGCGAGGACAAAATCGTCCTGATCGATCCGGACAGCGAGAAGCACTTCCGGCTGATCGCCCTGCCCACCCGCCGCGTCGACTTCCTGCTGGACCCAGCAACGCCGCGCAGTGCCTACATCCTGACGGAGGACGGTGATCTTCATGTGCTGGACGTGATCAAGGGCGAGATCGTTCGCAAAGCCAAGGTCACCGAGCCCTACAGCAAGGACGGCCATTGGCGTGATCCGCGTCCGCGCCTTGCCGTTGCGGACGGTCATATCGTCATTACCGATCCGCGGCACTCGCTGGTTCGCGTCGTCGATGCGGAAAGCCTGAAGGAGGTCCGTACGATTCCCGTCGAAGGAAAACCCTTTACGATCGTTGCCGTCGGCGGCTCCGGGGCATCGCATTGATGCGATGATGCGGCATGAAGCGGCGCCGTTGACAGTCGGCAGAGGGAGTGTAGGTTGGCGGCGTCAAGGTTCTTCCATCCCGCGATGGAAGCTAAGAGGGAATCCGGTAAAAACCGGAGCTGTCCCGCAACTGTGAGCGGTGAGCCGTTCGTCCAACATGTCACTGGCAGTCAATGCCGGGAAGACGGACGATGAAGGCTTTGACCCGCGAGCCAGGAGACCTGCCTGACGATAGAAGTTCCGTGGTCGGGGTGTGCCACAGGAATGACGGTTCCGTCGGGCCATCGTGCCTGCCGCAACCTTCATTTTTGCTGCCTCCTCCTTGAGTGAGACGAAGGCAGTGAAAACACAGGGATTATCTTCCCAGAACGTATCCGGGCGCGCCGTCCTGCTGATTGCGAAATCCGCCTTTGCGGCATCGCCGCATCTGGAAATGCAACGGCTCGCGAAACTTGCAGCCGGCGTGACCGGAGCCGGAACGGTTCGGGTCGCCTTTACCGAACAGGGTACCCCCTCCCTGCGCGACGCGCTGTCCGATCTGCTCGACGAGGATGTCGAAACCGTCGTTATCGTGCCGCTCGTCCTGCCCATGGAGCCGAGTTTCCTTATCTGGCTGACGAAATCGCTGAAGCGCTGGAAAGCGGTCGATAGCCGGCGCTGGCCGGCCCTTTCGATCACCCGGGATATCGCCTCGAGCACGTTGATGGCGCGGCTGATAGGCGAACTGCTCGAAACCGCCGAAGCACTGGACGTGCCGCAGACCGACACGCCGCCCGTTGCCGAGGGATCGCTCGTGCCGGCCCAGAAACGTCGCGTGCTCGTCTGCCAGGGCGGTCCCTGCAACGCGGCTGGAGCCGATGTGATCTGGGGACATCTGCGCAACCAGCAGGAGCGGCAGAAACTGCGCACTGCCGGCGACGGCACGATGACCGCAAAATCCACCTGTCTCGGCCCCTGCAATCTGGCGCCCGTGCTGCAGGTATTTCCGGAAGGAACCTATTACGGCGGCGTCAACGAAGATGCGATCGACCGGATCATCGGCGAGCACCTGCTCGGCGGTGGGATCGTCGAGGACTTCGCCTATCACCCAACGGGCCGCAAGCAGCGGCTTCGCACCCCATCCGAACAGAACAAGAGGAAAGAGAATTGACGTCGCACACTCTATCGCGCCTGGCCGCCGCCTGGCTCAGTGCCGCCATCTTTGTCACCGCAGGCACTGTCTTCGCTGCCGAGCCGGTTCGCGTCGGCGCCACCTACATCACCAATGGCACGGATCCGGCCAAGGGCTCGAACGGCTGGGCGCTGGTCAGCCACGGGGTCGGCGAGAACCTCTTCACCGTCGATCGGGACGGCAAGCTCGTGCCTGAACTGGCCGAAAAGGCGCAGCGCACCGGCGACCTGACCTGGACCGTGACCCTGAAACACGGCCGCCTGTTTTCCGACGGCACGCCGATGACAGCCAAAGCGCTGGCGGCGGGCTTCGACAACACATTCGCCAGCAACAAGGCGGCGCTCGCCACCGGTGGCAAGCTGACATTCGAGGCGGCCGATGACCTGACGCTGAAGGTGACAACCGAAAAGCCGGTGCCTTTCATCCAGGCGCTCTTCGCCGAATGGCCGCTGATCGCCTACAAACCCACCTCGGCCGGCAACGCCGTCTTCAGCGGTCCTTACCGGATCTCCGCCTTCAAGACGGATGCCTCGATCACGCTGGAGCCCAACGTGCATTTCGCCGGCGCCGACAAGCGTTCGCCGGTTAATTTCCGCAAGTTCGGTGATGCCCAGACCCTGACGCTGGCGCTGGAGGCCGGCGAGCTCGATTTGGCTTTCGGCTTGCCGTCGGAAGTCGTGAGCCGGCTCCAGACAAACCCTGATCTGGCAATCAAGTCGTTCCCGGTCGGATACCAGTATCTCGCTTTTTTCAACACTGCCCGGCCGCCGATGGATGATGTGAAGGTGCGCCAGGCGATCGATCTGGCCTTCGACCGCAAGGAGCTTGCCACCGCGATCAACGGTGGCGACCCCGCCACCGGCGCCTACGCCTCCTATTTCCCCTTTGCGGGCAGAGAGGCACGCCCGATCGACCCTGCCAAGGCCGCAGCGCTCCTCGACGAAGCCGGCTGGGCAAAAGGCAGCGGCGGCATGCGCGAAAAAGGCGGCAAGCCGCTGCGTCTGCTGGTCATAACCTATCCGCAGCGTCCTGATCTCGTCACCATGCTGCCGGTGGTCAAGGCGGAACTCGCAAAGATCGGCATCGCCATCGATACGCAGGTGGTGGAAAACATCCAGCAGATGGCTGCGGCCGGGGACTTCGACATCGCGCTCTGGGCGCAGCACACTGCCCCGAGCGGCGATGCCGCCTTCTTCCTGAACTCGATGCTGAGAAGCGGCGCTTCGCTGAACTATGCGAAATATGCCTCGCGTGGCTTCGACGCGATCCTCGATCGATTTGCGACCGAAGGCAATCCGGAAAAGCGGGTGGCGATTGCGCTGGATGCCCAGCAGAAGCTGTTCGACGATGCGCCCGCCTCTTTCCTGGTATCGCCCGTCTGGTATGTCGGCCTGTCGAAGCGGCTGAAGAACTACGAGCCGTGGGGATCCGACTACCACGTGCTGCGCGCCGATATCGGCGAGGCGGAGTAAGGCCACGTGATGCGACTGGTCAGGTTCGGCATGCAATCGATAGCGGGGCTGCTGGCGATTTCGCTCGCCTCTTTCTCGGTCATCACCTTGATGCCGGCCGATCCGGTTGCGATCGCCATTCGCGTCTGGAGCCTGCCGGCGACGGATGAGACCGTCGCGGCATTGAGGGCGGAGTGGGGCCTCGATCAACCTATGCTGCTTCGCTATCTCCAATGGCTGACAGATTTCCTCGGCGGAGATTGGGGCCGTTCGTTTCGGACTGGAGAGCCGGTATTTGCCGAATTCGTTGAACGGCTGCCGGTTTCGCTGTCGCTCGGTCTCGCCGGCCTGGCGCTGGCGATCGCGCTGGCAATTCCGCTCGGGTTCTTCTCAGCGGCCTATCCTGGGGGTATTGTCGATCGGATGAGCCGGGCTTTGTCGGTCTTCGTCCAGGCAGTGCCGGCCTTTTGGCTAGGCCTTGTCCTTCTCTGGGTCCTTGGTGTGCAGTTGCGCTGGGTCAGACCCTTCGCCAATGATTGGACCGCGATCGTCCTGCCCGTCCTGCTGATCGCGCTGCATTCCGTCGCGGTGCTTTCCCGCATCTATCGGCGCGATCTGAAGGAGACCGCCGGGCAGGCGCATTTCCGCACGGCACTTGCCAAAGGCCTTTCGGAACGCCAGGCGCTCTGGCGGCACGGCCACCGCAGCGCTCTCTATGCCCTCTTGTCGGCGGTCCGTTCCGAAGCGGGTTGGGTGATTGGCAGCACCGCGACCATGGAAATCCTCTTTGGCCTTGCCGGTATTAGTCAGTTTCTGGTTCAAAGCATCGCGGCGCGCGACCAGATGGTGCTGCAGGCCTATGTCATGGTCGTTGCCGTCTGGATGCTTGTATTGAATGCCAGCGCCAATCTCGCCATGCGCCTTCTCGATCCGCGTCTCGCCTGATGCCCCGGTTGATCGTGCTTGCGGCGCTCGCCGTCTTTTTCTGTGTCGGTGGTTTCTGGCAGCCCTATGATCCCGATATGGTTGACATGCTTGCCCGTCATTCCGGCATGACCGCCAGCCATCTGCTCGGTACCGATCATCTCGGTCGCGATCTTCTGTCGCGGATCATGGCCGGCGGATGGCGGACTGCCTGCGTCATCCTCTCGGTCGGCGCCATCGGTTTTTTGTTTGGCACCCTGCTGGGCACCGCCGCCGCCGTCCTTGGTGGCTGGCGCGAGAAGGTGATCCTGCGCTTCTGCGAGTTCTTCATCATGATGCCGACGCTCATCGTCGCACTGACGGCGGCGGCGATTTTCGGCCTGTCGCCGCTCAGCGCCGGACTGGCGCTCGGCTTGGCTGGCGTCGGGCCGCATGCGCTGCTTGCGCATTCGCTCAGTCAGCGGGTGCTCGGCCAGCCGTTCATGCTGGCAGCGAGGAGCCTCGGCGTTGCGCCGGCACGGATGATTACCGGGCATCTTCTGCCGAATACTCTGCCGCTGATGTTCGCCTATGTCGGCAACCAAGCGGGACTTGCCGCAGTCGCCTACGCCTCGCTCGCCTTCATCGGTCTCGGGGCCGACCCGTCGAAGCCGGATTGGGGATCGATGCTGTTCGAGTATCGTGTGTTCATCTTCGATCACCCGATGCTGATGATCTGGCCGGGGACAGCGGTTGCATTGACTGTCTCCGTGATGAACCGGGTTTTTGACGACGGCCAGGAGTGACTGCGTTTTCGTCTGGTTTCCTGATGATCGATTACCAGCGCCGTGAACCACCAGCCGATCGAACGTTTATCGCGCAAGCACGCCGAACGGTGAAATCGACTTCAGGTCGGGATCCGCGATATCGGTCGCTCTCGCGACCTCAGCATGGCTCATGCTGTAGCCGTAGTCGAGGACGCGCACACCGTCCATGATGAAGAGTTGGGCCTTGTCCAAGCCGGGTCGCAGGTTCCCCGTCACGGTGACGACCTCGTAAACCCTCGAAAGATGGAATGGCTCGTCTGCTACGACATGGACCAGTTGGTTGGGCGGTGGAGCCGCGCTGTGGCTGCAGGCTCCAGCCCAGGGCACCAGCATGAACTCGTAGACGAGATCGCCGTCCTGATCGACGGGCAGGATGAACCCGGTCAGCTCTACTGCACGGCTTTCGTCACGCCACGCGAGTGTTTCGCCCTGGGAGCGACTGGACGCCATGCCTGGTAACGCGACATCTAATCTCGATTGATCCGCAGGCCGCAAGGCGCTCCAAAGAACCGACTGGGGACCTGCATAGGCGCCGGACGCCGAATAGGTCATCCCGATCAGGATCGTCGTCAGTTTCAGGAGGAAAAGCGCGCGCCTCATCTGCATCTCCATGAGCGCAGCGCTCTCGCAAGAGAGAGGCCACTGCTGACGTGGATGTTAGCCCTATTTATCCACTTGGGTCAAAGCCAAGGTTGAGGGCGCGAGGTCAGAGTTTTCGTGTGGTCAGTCCAGTCGAACCTCAAAGGAAGCCTTCACATATCGGAACCGGCCTTGGCGGCGGTGCGGGATGATCCTGGGTGTATTTGGTGATGATCGGCTCCAGCGTCTCCTTCGCCCAGAACTTCGGCGCGCCGATCTCCTGCAGGCACGTGGCGTTCCAGTAAAGTCCTGATTTCTCCGGTGCCTTGCCCGTCGCCAGTGCCTTGGAGACAGCCGCGATGTCTTTTGACTCCGGATAGACGTAGAGGGTCGTCGGATTGTCGTTGACCATCGACAGCACCTGGGGCGTCTCCGATGGCGACCAGCTGGTGCAGCCATCACTGCGGCCGCCCGCATAGGTTACCAGCTTGCCACGGGGAACATATCCGTCGCGGTTGGCGTATGGACTATCCGGCTTCTTCATCATGCAGATGCCGGAGACGAGTGCGGAGGCATGTCCGCCTATCGCGCGCTGCCTGGCGTTCGCAGTCTCTCCGACGCCGTCGAACTGCACGAACGACCTGGTCAGGACCGTCTCCTGCTTTGGGGAAACGCCGTAGTAGCCCTTGAAGGAGGTCTTGATCTCGCTGGTCAGATAGGCCCCGCCTGCGGTCAGATTGGAGTTGAGGGCATTGCCGAAGTTCTTCGCGCACTGCCGTCCATTGGTGAAGTTTGCGACGCCCGGCAGGTTGCGCCCCCCGCCGTGCCCCGACGAAATTACGCGAAAGGACTGCTCAGCCTCACAGATGATGTAGAACCGCCCCCCTGCAGGCGCTTCGGTCAGGTCGTTCGGCCGCGTGGCGTCCATGGCGAAGTAGCAGGCGTTCCTGATCTTACCTTGCGACAGCTTTTCCTGATAAAGCGCACGTGCCCTTTCCAGCACCATCGGCGCGATCTGGCCGTTTCCGGCGCCGACATGGGCGTTCAGCCAATTCGGGAGCCGGGACGCGCCTTCCGAGGCGAAGGATGCGGAAGGCGCAGATAGACAGGCGACAGCGGATAAAAATCCAAGATATTTGAGAAGTATGAGCTTCGGGTGCACGAACACTCTCCGGGAATGACATTTGTGAAGGTCGGCCATCATGGTTGAGGAAGACTTAACAGCGGACCTCCAGCCTCGTCGCAACGATCTGCGAATAGTCGCTTCCCATCGGGTCGCTGAAGAACATGGTCGTCAGCATCGCCTGGTTTTCTGCCAGGATCTCCTTCGAATCCGGCCTGACGACTTTGCGCGCGCAGTGGCCGAAACTGTTGCCTGACGTCTTCAGGGCCGCGTCGTCTGAAAAGTCCAGCGCGGTATAGAGGGTCGGATCGAAGACGCCGAACACGATCAATCCCTTCAACGGCGTCTTTTGCACTGGCTTTTGACTGAATGACAGGGTGAGGTAGCCGTTCTCGTAGGTGCCGTGCAAGGCATCTGGCTTGGCCAGCGCCAACGGTTTGCCGTTGATCGTCACGTTTGTGTAGTAGTTGTACCGATCAAGGGATTCCTGAACCGTCTTGGCCACCGCAGCCACCTCCGCGGGATCGAGAGTGTTGTTGCGGTTCTTGTCGTAGTCGAGGAGCACCGAAGAGGAGAAGACTTCATCGAAGCGCCAGGTGTCTCGCACCTCCGCGAGGCTGCCATCCGCGCCCGCCACCGCCTCGAACTTCGCATCGACGAAAATATGAGGATGGGCCTCGGCCCCTGTCGGAGCACCGGCGGCGGCTAACCCCGCGAGAACCGAAAGACTGACGGAGACCAACTGGCGGAACGATGTCATGTTCTGCGAATGCCGAGGGGATTGCGTCCGATTTAAGTCGAAGGCGCTACCGATGCGAAAAAACCTCGCGAAGACAAATCCGTCAATGTGTTGATTTGCACTGACGGGTTGGATGCCTCTTAGGATCGAACATCCTTCAATCCTTCTCGCCGGCGCGGCAAACCCAACATGGATTTTACCGCCACCCACCATCGGGGCGTCTTAGGTTCTCGCACCGCTTCGTTCTTTGCCCGCTCGGCGCCTGCGGGTTCAACTCTTGTCGCCATAGGCTGAACAAGAAACTCGATCCGTTTCATGAATGCGCTGCTGTCGAACCGTTTTGACGTTACCAGCGGACCATCGCCGGAAGGCTCCGTGTGGAAGAAAACCTCGAGATTGACCACTGGTATGGAGCGGATATTGCGCAGGAGATCGATCTCCGGTCGTGTCGTTATGGCGAAGGAATAATGATCCGAACGGAGTGCAATAAAAGCCTCCGGAAACGTCGATACCGCCACGGAGTCATGCCCATGGCTCGCCAGTTTCGCGACGATCGCATTGGCCGCCGCCACGGGCAGAAACACAAGAATTCTCTTGGGGTGAGTTGTTTCGATAGACATAGCGAGTTCCTCATACGGAGATGAGAAAATCTAGCCCTTGCCGGTGCAAGCGTGTGTTTGGTTTTATTTGATTTTGTTGCAGCCGCCGCCTCCTGCAGGCCAGCGGCATCGACCGGGACAACATTTCTTAACATCACAAAACCCAAGTTAACGGCGTCGTCTGGGACAGTGCGCTCCGCAAGAGGCCGGTGCGTCGGGCTTTCACGCCTGCATGCCGAAAACTCTCTACCGGATCCCAGGAGCCAATTTGAATGTCATTGACCAAGTCCTTTTTAAGCCGACCGCGGCGTGTCGCCATCGCTGCGGGGCTCGCAGTTGTCGCTTGCCCCCTTGCCGAGGCACGCGCTGCCGACCCTTACGAGGGTGAAGAGGCTGCTATCCCCGCGACCGCGAGCTTCGACAAGGGACGGTTTGGCGGGATACGCCAGAAGCTTTCCGACTGGAACGTTATGGTCGGCGCCGGAGCCATGTATGCACCGAAATTCGAAGGATCGGACGAGTTCGAGCTGGTCCCCATTCCCATGATTTCCGCGACCTTCGGTGATCGCGTCACGATCGATCCGGGCGGGCTGGAAGTCGATGTGCTGAAGTCCAACGGTTTTAAGCTCACGGTGAAGGGCGGTTACGACATCGGGGGTGGGCGGGATGAAGACGATTCCTCTCACCTGAGAGGGCTTGGCGACATCGACGCTGGGGCTGTCGTCGGAACGAAGCTCTCGTATGAATGGGGACCGATGGAATTTTATGCGTCTGTCGACAAGACGATCGGCGGGAGCGACGGACTTCTCGGTCAGGTCGGTGCGAATGTCTCGCATCACTACGATCGTTTCATTCTTTCCGCTGGCGCTTCTGCAACGTTTGCCGACGACAACTACATGAAAAGCTATTTTGGGGTAACCGCTGCCCAGTCTGCGAGATCGGGATTGCGGCAATATGAGGCAAGCGCTGGCCTGAAACGCTTCGATATCGAGGCGTCTGTCACATATATGGCGACCGAACACTGGGTTATCCGTGGCCAGGCAGCGGTCGGTTTCCTGACCGGCGATGCGAAGGATAGTCCGATCGTTCAGAACGACGTACAGCCGTCAGCGATGCTGATGGTCGGGTACAAGTTCTAAGCGTCCGGCAGGGTGCAGCAAAGCAGATTCAACCGATGCGACCGACAACTCTTCTTCTCGCCCTCTTCGTGAGCGTGAACCTTGCTTCCGCGGCGGAGCCTGTGCTTGGGCAACAGAACAAGGCGGCAGCGCTTACTGTCGCCGTGGCCCATCCCGCAGAACGCCGATGGCCTGAAACGGTACCGGCCAGCGGCTGGCTGAAACCCTGGCATGAAGCGGTCATCGCTGCGGAAACCGATAGCCTGCGTGTGACCGCCGTCCTTGTCGATGTCGGATCGGTCGTTTCGAAGGGTCAGCCCCTCGTCCGGCTTGCCGACGAAACCGTGCGTGCAGAACTGCGTAGCCAGGAGGCCGCCTTGGCAAGTGCCAGGGCGGACCTCGCCAAGGCGACGGCGAATGCCGACCGGGCACGCAAGGTGCAAGGGAGCGGCGTGCTGTCGGATGAAAAGATCAACGAATACCTGATCGCCGAACAGACGGCGATGGCAGGGGTGGAATCCGCCGAAGCCTTGCTGGAAAGCCAGAAGATCAAACTGGCCAAGGCGACTATTCTGGCCGTGGACGATGGACTGATCACGTCCCGCTCGGCCCAACTCGGCGCCGTCGTCTCCTCGGGCACGGAACTGTTCCGCATGATCCGCCAACAGCGTGTCGAATGGCAGGCGGAAGTGTCCGCACGCTATTTGCCTCGCATCAGGCAAGGCCTGACAGCCACGATCGTCGGTCCAGGTGACCGACGCGTCAAAGGAACCGTTAGGCTTGTCGCACCGACGGTCAGCACCGATACCGGGCGGGCGCTCGCCTATGTGGCGCTGCCGGCGGCGGCGCGTCCGCCCATCGGCCTTTACGTCACCGGCCAGATCGAGCTTGAGACAACTGCGGCGCTCACCGTGCCCGAGACGGCGCTCGTCCTGCGCGACGGCATCGCTTACGTCTTCACCGTGGATGCAGACAACCGCGCGTCACGCGTTCGTGTGGAAACCGGCCGCCGCAATGGCAGCGAAGTGGAAATCCTCTCTGGCCTTAACCGCTCGACCGGCGTCGTGATGACGGGTGGTGCTTTTCTTTCGGACAAGTCCTTCGTCCGGGTGACGGGTGATGCTCTCGTCCAGCTCGAAAAGGGAGAATCGCGATGAACTTCTCCGCCTGGTCGATCCGCAATCCGGTTCCCGCCATCCTGCTGTTTATCCTGCTGACCGTCGGCGGCCTGATTGCATTCGACCGGCTCGCGGTACAGAACTTTCCCGACATGGATCTGCCGACGATCAAGATCAGCGCCTCGCTTGAAGGAGCCGCGCCGGCGCAGCTCGAAACGGAAGTCGCGCGCAAGATCGAAGACAGGCTCGCATCGCTGAGCCTCCTCGACCACATCACGACGACGGTCACGGACGGCTCGGTCATCATCAATGTTTCGTTCCAGTTGGGAAAGGACAGCGAGGAAGCACTGAACGAGGTGCGCAATGCCGTCGATAGTGCGAGCGGGGACCTGCCTTCCGAGATGCAGGCGCCGGGCGTGACCAAGGTGACGGTGCAGGGCTCCACCCTCCTCACCTACGCGGTGCGCTCCGTCCGCCTCAACGAGACGGAACTTTCCTGGTTCGTCGACAACGACATGACGAAGGCCCTGCTTTCGGTGTCCGGCGTCGGCGAGGTCAGCCGGATCGGTGGCATCGAGCGCGAAGTTCATATCGACCTCAACCCCCAGATCATGAGCGCGCTCGGCCTCAGCGCCGCGACCGTTTCCTCGCAGCTCAAGTCCGTGCAGTCGGACACATCGGGCGGCCGGGCTGAGATCGGCGGCGGCAAGCAGGGGATTCGCACACTTGGGGCGGTATCCTCCGTCGAAGAACTGAAGGCGCTCGCAATCCCGCTTCCGAGCGGAGAGCTGGTGCAGCTGGCCGAGATTGGCTCGGTGACGGACAGCTTTGCCGACCGCTCGTCGATCGCTCATCTCGATGGCGAACCCGTGATCGCTGTCGAGGTGAAACGATCCAACGGCTTTTCGGATACGGGCGTCGCGGCCGCCATCGAAGCGGCCATGCAGGACTTTGGCGCAGCCAACCCCGATGTCGAGATCGTCCAGGCCTACAGCACGGTCGGGCCGATCATCGAAAACTACGACGGCTCCCTGCGCATGCTCTATGAAGGTGCAATCCTGGCGGTCGTGGTGGTTTGGCTCTTCCTGCGCGACTGGCGGGCGACCCTGCTTTCGGCGGTGGCGCTGCCGCTCTCGGTCGTCCCGGCTTTTCTCGTGATGTATCTGGCGGATTTCAGCCTCAATACAGTGACGCTGCTCGCCCTCTCGCTCGTGGTCGGCATCCTCATCGACGATGCGATCGTCGAGATCGAGAATATCGCGCGCCACCTGCAAATGGGAAAAACTCCGAAGGGAGCGGCGCTCGAGGCCGCCGATGAAATCGGCCTTGCCGTTGTCGCCACGACCTTGACGCTCGTCGCGGTCTTTTTGCCGACCGCTTTCATGAGCGGTATTCCCGGCCTGATCTTCCGCCAGTTCGGCATAACAGCGGCGGTAGCGGTTCTCGCTTCACTGGTCGTCGCACGCCTGCTGACGCCGATGATGGCCGCTTATCTGATGAAGGCGCATCCCGTCGCGCAGAGGGATGGCCGGATCATGTGCGCCTACATGGCCGTCGTCAAAACCTGCCTGCGCCATCGCAAGCTGACGGTCCTCGGCGTCTGCATATTTCTCGGGCTCTCGCTTTCGACGATTACCATGCTCAGCGCCGGCTTCCTGCCCGCATCCGACGATTCGCAGACCAAGGTCACTCTGACGCTTCAGCCCGGCAGCCCGATTGAACAAACGGACGCCATGACGCGGCGGGCGGCAGATATCGTCTCCGGTCTGCCGGACGTCACGCGGGTGTTTTCCGCCGTCGGAAGCGCCTCGTCGGATGACATGATCGATTCCTCGACGACCGCCGATACGGCGACCGCCTCGCTTGTCGCCGATTTGAAGAAGATCGGCGAACGCAGCCGCAAGCAGGCCGAGATCGAAAACGACATCCGGCAAGCGCTCGCGGTTCTCCCGGGTGTCAGGATCGAAGTGGGTACGGGCGGCAACGGTACGACGCTGGAAATAACACTCGCCAGCGACGATTCCGGAGCGCTCGACCGCGTGGCGGGAGCACTCGAAGAACAGCTGCGAGGCCTTCGAGGCATCGGCGCAGTGACCTCCAGCGCCTCCCTACAGGCCCCGGAAGTCCAGATCGTCCCGGACCTCAATCGCGCCGCCGCCCTCGGCGTCACGGCAGAAGCGATTTCCGAAGCGGTTCGCGTGGCCACGAGCGGGGATTATTCCTCCTCGCTTGCCAAGCTCAACCTGCCCCAGCGCCAGCTTCCCATCCGCGTCCGGTTCGATCCCGGCAACCGAACGACGCTTGACGATATTGCAGATCTCCGCGTTGCCGGTGCCAGGGGCAGCGTCGATCTCGGTTCGGTCGCCGACATCCGCATCGGGGGCAGTCCGTCCGAGATCAGCCGCATCGACCGCTCGCGAAACGTTACGCTATCGGTCGAACTCAACGGCCGTATCCTCGGCGACGTCTATCGTGAAGCGCAGGCGCTGCCCGCCCTGCAAAACCTTCCGGACGACGTCAGGCTCGTCGAACAGGGCGAACTGGAGCGCAGCTCGGAACTCTTCGACAACTTCGCCATCGCCATGGGGATCGGCGTGTTCTGCATCTATGCCGTTCTGGTATTGCTCTTCCAGGACTTCTTCCAGCCGTTGACGATCCTGATGGCGCTTCCCCTTTCGCTTGGCGGCGCGCTGCTGCCGCTGGTGCTGACCGGAACCAGCTTCTCCATGCCCGTGTTGATCGGCCTGCTCATGCTGATGGGCGTGGTGACGAAGAATTCGATTCTGCTGGTCGAGTACGCGATCATGTCGCGACGCGCCGGCCTCTCGCGCTTCGACGCCCTGGTCGACGCCTGCCATAAGCGCGCCCGCCCGATCGTCATGACGACGATTGCCATGGGCGGTGGCATGCTCCCCGTGGCCCTGAGCCTCAGCGGTGGCGATGCGAGCTTCCGTCAACCAATGGCGATCGTCGTCATCGGCGGCCTGATGACTTCCACCGTCCTCAGCCTCGTCGTTATCCCCGTCATCTTCACCTTTGTCGACGATTTCCTGCTGCTTCTAAAGCGACGCTTCGGGAAGGACGACCGCCGCGGGGCGCTCCCCGAATTGAAGATTGAGGCTGGCCGCCAGTGCTGACGAACCCGTGGATTCAGGGTCCGTGGCGGAATCGCAGAAACAAAATTAAACATAATTGTTGCTGACAACCATGCTGCGAAACGGGCTAACTGATAATCGGGATTCCGCCACAAATGGCCAAGCCTATGAATAACGTCGCATCCAATGTTCTTGTACAAGGGTCAGCCCGAATCCTGGTCGTCGAGGATGATCGGGATATCGCCAGCATGCTGATCGATCTGATCAAGGAGGCGGGTTATACCGCAGAGGCGGTCGGGTCTGCCGTTGAAATGGACGGTGTCCTGAAGAAGAAGGAATTCGACCTTATAGTGCTGGATGGAATGCTGCCGGGTGAGGACGGTTTCAGCATATGCAGAAGAATCAGGTCGTCCGATACGATACCCATCCTCATGCTGACAGCGCGAACGAAAGAAATAGACAGGGTTGTCGGACTGGAGCTGGGCGCCGATGACTACGTCACGAAACCGTTTAAATCCAGGGAACTTCTGGCGAGGATAAAGGCGCTTCTGCGGCGGTCGTCGTATTCAGCGCAGGTCAAGCCACAGCAGGCACCCATGACGTTTGCGGGCTGGCGGATCGACCCGGTCACGCGAGAATTGACCGACCGCGACGGTTTCCATGTGTCGCTCACGACGGCGGAATTTGATGTGCTGCTGGTGTTTTGCCAAAACCCCCGGCAGGTCATGAACCGCCAGGAAATACTGGCCCGTACCCATGCAGGCTCTGCAGGACCTGTCGAACGCAGCATTGATGTCCATGTCAGTCGTGTCCGGCAGAAAATCGAACCGAATTACAAGGAGCCGACATTCATTAAAACTGTGCGCCTGGGCGGATATGTTTTCACTCCGGAGGTTGCGATAGCACTATGATTGGCCGCTTGCGCAGGGCATCCATACGAACCCAATTCATGGTGTTCGCATCTATTGTTCCGCTGCTCGTTATCTTTCTTATCGCTGTTCTCCCTGAGCCATTCATTTTCCAGAATGAAAAAATGCTTATGGGCAAAGGCGCTCAAATCGAGCTGCTTGTGCATCAGGTCAGAAGCGCCAGAAATGACGACGAAATCGAGCATCTGGTGAGCGCAAGCGCCTCAAGCAGTCTCGAATTGAAGGTTCTGCCATGGAGCGACGTCAGTGGCGAATTGGCCCGCCAAACGGATGATCACCTCAGCTCGGACGCGCTTCAGGACGTATTGCCTGCCGATTTTGAGGCGGTGGTTCTTGAGAACACGTCGGACGGCGAGGGACACAGCACGATTGCGGTGCGCCTTGACGCGCAACGTGCTCTCGTTATCGGGTTTACCGGTGCCGATGTTTCCCCCTCGTCTCTCAGCGCAGTCGTCGAGTTCATCGCCAAGGCCAGCATCCTGATGCTGCCGATGCTCCTCCTGGTGCTCTATATAAGCCGCATGATCACGTCGCCTCTCGTCCGCTTTGCCGACGCGGCAAGGAGACTGCGCCTCGACGGTAACGAAGGAGAGCAATTCACCGCCGAAGGCGCCAGGGAACTTCGCACGCTTGCGACCGCTCTCAACAACATGCGTCACCGTATCCGTAAAATGGTCGATGATCGCACGCGGATGCTGACGGCGGTGAGCCACGATCTAAGGACGCCTCTGACACGACTGCGAATGCGCGTGGAGCGTTCGAAGGACCCCGCGTCCAGGGAAGCGATGCTGGCGGATATTGACAACCTTACCACCATGATTGAGGAAAGCCTTCAGTATTTAAGCAGCACCGTTACAGCCGAACCGCCTCGAAAGGTTGATATTTCCAGCCTTCTGCGGACGATCGCCTCGGAATTTTGTGACCTCGGGCATGACGTAATTTACTGCGGACCTGAGCGGTTTGGATACGTCTGTCAACAAAAGGCTCTCATACGCGCGATCACCAACATCGTGGAGAACGCGGTAAGGTTCGGCACGAAGGTAGCTGTCGAGTTGCGCAATAGCCCGCAGGGTGGAGCGGTCATAATTGTGAACGACAACGGCCCAGGCCTTGAAGAAGGGCTCGAGGACAAGGTTCTGGAGCCCTTCTTCAAGGTTGACGAGGCCCGGTCGCTCAATTCCAACAGCGGCTTTGGACTGGGCCTTTCGATTGCGGACGAAATCGTAAAAGGCCACGGTGGCTCGCTGCTACTTGAAAACATAGTGCCGCATGGTCTGCGAGTGACGATACAATTGCCGCCGATGCAAGCTGTTTCGCATCAGAGGAGCCAGGGGCCAGTTGCAAAAGAGCAGACGCTGGCTCACGAGGTTCCCGTCAAGTAGAGGTAATCGACCACATGTTGGCAAAACCCTTCATGATGGTCATGCCGTGGGTGCCCTCGCCTTCGCGATTGATCATCACAAAGACCGCTCGAAGATCCAATTCGGTGCGTTTCCGATCAGCCTGTGGCCGCTGACGATATTGACGGCAACATCGGCAAGGATTGCCGGCCAGATGGAGTCGCGCATGCCGATCCGGCGGCCTCGGATAAGGGACGGATTTTCTTCAGAAGCCTCTGCCCGCCTTCCGCTTCCCGAAGCAGTTTTTTCATCTCTCTCAAAGACACCCGGTCTGCCCGCATCATTTGCCGGATCAGAGGATCCTTCAGAACCTCGGCAATCGTCATCTCATCATGGGTCATAGCGACCTCCCGTTTTGCTGTCGCGATCGATAACCGCGGCAAGCAACCTGGCGATGTCAAAACAGGGACGAAACCAAGGCGCTCGATGAAGTTTTGTTGCGGGATTCCGGTCTCCGCCACGCCATGAACTTGCTGGCGACCCGATGGCGGATACCCGATCGCCGCGGCCAACAACTCTTAACATTACAAAACCAAAGGCAACGACAAATTCTGAATTAATACAGCCAGATACGAGTGCGAAGGAAGATTATAGTGAAATTCAGAGATTATCTGGTGAGGTCACTGCATTGGACGATCGGAGCATCACGGCGTCCGCAAGCCGCATCCGCGGATGATGTCTGCGGTATGGTCGATAGAGATTTCAGCGTCTCCAAACAGTCGCCCGGTATAAGGCTATAACCGTGCATCGAGTGATAGCCATCTTCATGCTGGCTTTTCTTGCCGGCTGCATGGCACCGGACCGCATTCCCTATGGGCCGAAGGCTGCCGCGACCGCCGGGATCCACGGGTTTGGCGATATCCGCATTTATGCGGATACAAGCCGGAACCTGCCTGAAACACGCGCCTGGTTCCCGGTTCCGAGACACAAGGAGGTCAACTACCTTGTGTTGTCAGGCGGAGGCGCCGGAGGTGCGTTCAGCGTCGGGGCGCTGAAGGCCTGGTCGGATAGGGGACAGCGACCCGAATTCGACATTGTCAGCGGCGTCAGCACGGGCGCACTGATCGCGCCCTACGCCTTCCTCGGTTCCGCCTACGACAACATCCTCGTCGACTTATATACAAGCGGCGTCGCCAAGAAATTGGTCGATGCCGATTTCCTGCCACAGGGACTTCTCGGCGCAAGCCTCCTGAAGCAGAAGCCGCTTAGGACGATGGTCGAACGATACCTGACGCAGGATGTATTGGCGAAAATCGCCGCGGAGCATCGCAAGGGACGCCGCCTGCTTGTTTTGACCTCGAACCTCGATTCCCAAAGAGCGGTGGTCTGGAACATGGGCGCCATCGCCGACAGCGCTCGGCCCGACGCGCTACAACTTTTCCGCGATATTGTCATCGCATCGGCAAGCATCCCCGGCCTTTATCCAGCGGTGCTCATCAAAGCAAATTCAGGCGACCAATCGTTCGAGGAAATGCACTCTGACGGAGGCTCAGCCTCCCAAATCCTGACGATTCCGGAGGGATGGATGGCCAATTCGGACAAGGTCGCGTGGCCCAAGGGCGTGAAGCTAAACATGTACATTATCATCAACAACGCGCTGATGCCTGAATTTTCAACCACCACGAACAACACGTTTACAGTCATGGCTCGGGCGAATTCCTCCCTCATCAAGGCACAGACACGTAGCGCGCTGGTGGCCACTTACGTCTACGCCCAAAAGAACGGCATTCGGTTCCGTGTGGCCTCGATCGATACGCAGGTTGCCTACAACATGACCGATCCATTCAACACCAACTATATGCGCGCGGTCTACAACCTTGGATATGCAGAAATGGAGAACGGCAGCCTGTGGAAAGACAGGCCTTCGTTCGCCGACACGCTCACAGCCACACAGACAACACAGTGGCGGTAGCCGTATGTGCAGGCCGTTTCCTCACCCATCAGGAGAACAAATGTTACATCCCCGCCCTGGCTTGGCAGGCATCAAGCCGTGTCATCGACTGATTGCGCCCGCTCTCCTTGCTTTGTCGCTTGGGGGGTGCGCCGCCGTGCCGCTCGAGCGGGCAAATTCGCTCGCCTCCTACGACAGTTTGACATCGAACAACGGGCGAATGACCAAAGCGAGTTATCGGGTCGCTTCAACTGATCTTGCGTCCAACAGAACGGTTTATATCGAGCCAACGAAGGTTTCAGGCAGCGCTGAACTATCCGTCAGGAAAGCTTCCGATCGGGCCCTGGTCGCGAATGTGATCAGCCGCGCCCTCTGTGTTGGCGTCAGCGATCGTTTCGTCGTCGTGGAGCGAAAAGAGGATGCTGACCTCGTCGTTCACGCAACCATCACCCGCATCGTGCCGACCAATGCCACGGTGGCCGCCCTGTCGACGGCAACGTCGCTTGGAGCCAACTTCGTCGTTCCGGTGCCCGTCCCGAGGCTGCCCTTGGGGCTTGGAGGCCTTTCCGTAGAGGCCGAGGCAACCACACGGGACGGCAGGCAGGTGGGTGCGATGGTATGGGCAAAGGGAGCAAACTTCGTGACTACCAGTGCGCGCGTGTCGCAGATCGGGGACGCCTATTCGCTCGCGGCGAGCTTCGGCAGTGATTTTTCCAAGATGCTCGTCAGCGGCAAGACACCCTTCAAGGGCCTCCCAAAGATCCCGTCTGGGCAGAGAATCAAGTCCGGACTTGGTGGAAAGCCGAAATATCCTGCGTGTGAAAAATTTGGCCGATCGCCCGGTCTGGTGGACTTTGCGGCGTCTCAGGTCGGGATGCCGCCATCCTGGACCGACAAACAACCTCCGACACAGACCCGATAGCAGAGAACCGACGAAGAGTCGTCAGGGTCGTGCGGCAGCGCTGGCCCAGCGGAACGGCTGCGGCGAGGCAGGCCGCCTATCCGACATGGTGTTGGCAGCGCACAGCGTGATGTCTGATATCAGAAGAAGTCTCACCCGAGCGAATGCGAGGCCAGGGCATAGACTTTCGGGCTGTCATTTTGTCCGGTACCATAGCCGGCTGTCCCTTCAGTCACCATCGTCGTGAGGGTAGCGTAGATACCGAGCCCGCACTGCTGGACGAGTGCTGCAAACGGGCCAGTGTCGATATGCGTATCGAGGCGCAGGAACCCGTCGGCATGGGCCGCGATATGCGGGTGGGTGACGGTGATGGCGTCCTCGTCGTTGCCGGCGACCACCGGCCCGACAACATGTCCTCGTCCGAAGCGCCGACGCATCGAAAAGGCACGCAGCCGCGCGCCTTGGTATAGACCGTAGCAGATCGAACTCTCGAACAATCGCTGGAGATGCAGGCGGCGTTCAGTCCCGAAGGCCGGAGTATCGAAGGTGATGACCGCCTCCAGATCGCCGCGGTCCAGCCGTCTCAAAACGAGTCCTTCCTCCAGCGGCTGAGGCGGTATCGGCGCGATCACCGTACCCTGGCACTGATAAACCGTCTGCTTTGGCTTGAACCCCAGCGAAGCATAAAGTCGCCGAGCTTCCCGCGTCGAGTTAAGACGAATACGGTTGCGGCCACAGTCTGCCATGATCCGTTTCATCAGCCACCTGGCCGCCCCGTTGGTCTGCAGCCTCGGCGAGGTAATCAGCATCCCGAACGTGGCAAAACCCTCGCCATGAGGAAACCACATGCCTGAGGCTCCCACACGGCCGATCTCGTCAAGCGCGACATACCCTTTCCCGATGTCGAGCAGATGCTGCCAGTCAGCTGCACGGTGGGGCCAGCCCACCGAAATTGACAATGACTGCAGCTTGGAGATTTCGACATTCGAGACGTCGGCAAGGCACATCTCGAAATTATCGACAGTCAAGGTTCCTGGTAATTCGCTATCCATCATTCTTCCAGCCGAGTTGAAATATCCTCCTGCGGGTCGCACCGATCGGATATCCCGGAGGTCACGTTAGTCGAGATCCCGCGAAACATTTCACTGCTGAAGCGAAGCCGAACACAAGATTTGACCGTATCGCGTCCACTTTCGGCAGCCATTGGTTTCTTCTGCCTCTAACCTTGCCTGCCAGGATTGGTTCGCATGCTCTGCAAAAGCAAGGTGTGGCGGCCATGAGGTCATGGCTTTGGAAGGCGGGAACAGTCGATGCGCGCTTTGGACATCCTGGAGAAGCTGGTCGGCTTTCCCTCGGTCGTCGGCACGCCCAACGGCAATATCGTCGGATGGATTGCCGACTATCTCAGATCCTTCGGGATCGCCGCGCATATCCTGCCGGGGCCTGAAGGTGACCGGGCCAATCTTTTTGCCACGATCGGTCCTGCCGACCAGCCGGGCTACATCCTGTCCGGACATATGGACGTGGTTCCGGCCACCGAGGCCGGCTGGGGCAGCGATCCCTTTTCGTTGAGGAACGAGAAAGGCCGGCTCTACGGACGCGGAACAAGCGATATGAAGGGGTTCTTGTCGGCCGCCCTGGCAGCCGTGCCCGCGCTTCTCGCAAGTCCGCTTTCCCGCCCGATCCATCTTGCCTTCTCCTACGACGAGGAAGCCGGTTGCCGGGGCGTGTCGCATCTTCTCGCACGGTTGCAGGACCTGTGTGCCCCGCCGCTAGGCGCGATCATCGGGGAGCCGAGCGGGATGCGCGCCATTCTGGCTCACAAGGGAAAGGCGGCAGCCCGGGTGACACTCAAGGGCCGTTCGGGCCACTCATCCCGGCCGGATCTCGGCCTCAACGCGATCCATGCCATGACGGACGTGCAGCAGGCTGCGGTTGCCGCCGCCGTCGATCTTTCCCGCGGACCGTTCGAGGCTGAATTCGAGCCACCCTATTCCTCTCTGTCGATCGGCACGATCAGCGGCGGTCAGGCGGTCAACATCATTCCCGAAATCTGCAGCCTTGAACTTGAGGCCCGCGCCATTTCTTCGGTAGATCCCGAAGTGCTGCTCGCTCCGGTGCGGTCGGTCGCCGAAGCCTTGGCAATGAAGGGCTTCGATGTCGACTGGCAGGTTCTCAGCACCTATCCGGCGCTGCTGCTGGCGCCAACCTCTCCCCTCGCCGGTCTTCTGCAAGATCTGACGGGGATCGAACCGCTGGCGGCGGTCAGCTACGGAACGGAGGCAGGTCTCTACCAGCGCGCCGGCGTAGATGCGATCATCTGCGGGCCCGGCGACATTGCCCGCGCCCATAAACCCAATGAATTCATTCTGGCGAGCGAACTCGACGACTGCCAGGCCATGATTGAAGCGCTTGGCCGGCATTGCCGCGCAGAACTCCAATGAGCAGGAACGTATCCGGACCATGACATTCCTCTTCAATTCCGATGCGGCCCGCGGCCGGATTTTCCAGGATGCCTTTGCTCGGGAAATCCCGGACCTGCCATTCTCCATGGATCCGGCGACGGTGGATCCCGAACGGGTGCGCTATCTCATCACCTGGACAGTGCCGGAAAACCTGGCGCGTTACCGCAATCTCGAAGTGCTGTTTTCGACCGGCGCCGGTATCGACCAGTTCCGAACCGCGAGCGTGCCCGACCACGTGAAGATCGTGCGCATGGTCGAACAAGGCATCGTGCGGATGATGCAGGAATATGTGGTCCTCGGCGTCCTGTCGCTCCACCGCAACCTGGCGGCCTACCTGGCACAGCAGCAGGCGGAGGTCTGGAAGGTCCTGCCGCAGGCTCAGGCCGGAGAGCGCCGGATCGGCGTCCTGGGGCTTGGCAATCTCGGCCAGGCCGTGCTTGAGCGGCTGAAACCCTTCGGCTTTCCCTTGTCCGGCTGGAGTCGGTCCGCGCGAGAGATTGAAGGTGTCAGGTGTTTCTCCGGCGAGGATGGACTGACGACCATGGTTGCCGAGACCGATGTGCTGATCTGCCTCCTGCCGCTGACCGACGAGACCCGCGGTTTTCTCGACGCGGAACTTTTCGCTAGGTTGCCGGCGGGCGCCGGACTGGTTCATGTCGGACGTGGTCCTCAGCTCGACCAGGACGCGCTTCTCGCTGCCCTCGACAGCGGGCACCTATCCGGCGCCGTGATCGACGTCACCGATCCGGAACCCCTGCCGCCCGGCCATCCCATCTGGCATCACCCACGCATCCTGCTGACCCCGCATATTGCCAGCATCACCCAGCCGCATACCGCCGCGCGCGCCGTCATCGACAATATCAAGCGGCTTCGCGCCGGGCTCGACCCGGTCGGCTTGATCGATCGGCAACGCGGTTACTGAATCTTCAACCTCGAAAGGAATCTCATGTCGCTTCTCAAGACCATCGAGCCTCAGCCGTCCTTTGCGCCGCGCGAAAACGTTCCTGCACCGGACCGGCTGATCTCCGGCGATCCGCAGTTCAAGACCTGGGCGCAGGACGTAGCCCATGGCGAACTGGTGCATACCGGCGTCTGGGAAGCGACCCCCGGCGTCACACATTCGATCAAGGGCCAGACCTTCGAATTCTGCCACATCCTGTCCGGCGTCGTCGAACTCACTCCCGAAGGCGGCCAGCCCGTTGTCTACAAGGCGGGCGACAGTTTCGTCATGAAGCCGGGTTTCGTCGGCGTCTGGAAGACCATCGAGACCGTTCGCAAGATCTACGTCACCGTCACCCCTTGATAGGTGCGGCCGCGGCACGGCAACCGCTTTCGGGCCGCTCCGCAGAATACGCCGTGATTGACCGCCAAAACGGATTTTTCCGCTGCGGCCCTTCGCTCTACCGGATCAAGCCGTTCCACCGATCCGGTAATATTGTCGTCCAGTGACCGGAGATAAGCCGATGAGCCTGAGTTTCGATCCCGACAACCTGGCCCTGCCGATGGGACATTTTATCGGCGATCGCCTCGTGGCGGCCGAAGGCGTCATTGCAATGCACCGACCCTCCGACGGCAAGGCTTATGCCGATTGCCCCGTCGCCGATGCCGATCTCGTCGACCAGGCTGTGCAGACGGCGAAGACGGCGCTGAAGCAAAGCAATTGGGGCGGCATTCGCCCGCGCGAGCGTGTGAAGGTGCTGCATCGCTGGGCCGATCTCATCGAACAGGACGCCGTGGCGCTTGCAAGGCTGGAAGCCGTCTCTTCCACCCGTCCGGTCGGCCACCTGGTCGAAGGTGACATCGCCGTATCGGCCGAGCAGATCCGCTTCTTCGCCGAATTCGCCGACAAGGAAGGCGGCGACCTGGTGCCGACCGACGATGGCAATCTCGGCATGATCATGACGGAACCCTATGGCGTCGTTGGCGCCATCACGCCCTGGAACTTCCCGATCAACATGGCCGCATGGAAAACTCGGTCCGGCGCTTGCCGCCGGCAATGCCGTCGTGCTGAAACCGTCCGAGATGACGCCGTTCTCGACAATCCGCCTAGCGGAGCTCGCCGTGCGTGCCGGCATACCGGCCGGGTTGATCAACATCGTGCTCGGCGACGGTATGACCACCGGCAACGCCATCACCGGCCATCCCGATATCGCCAAGATAAGCTTTACAGGCTCCACCCGCGCCGGCTCGGCGATCATGGAAAACATCGCCCGCACCGGCATCAAGCCGATGACGCTGGAACTCGGCGGCAAGAGCCCGCAGCTAGTTTTCGCGGATGCCGATATCGACCGTGCCGCGGCGGCGGTAACCACCAGCATCACCAGCAATGCCGGCCAGGCATGTGTCGCCGGATCGCGCCTGATCGTCGAAAAAAGCGTCGCTGCGCCGCTGATCGAGGCCATTTTGAAGAAAATGAAAGGGATCGTGCCCGGCCCGACCTGGGATGCGGCGAGCCAGTATTCGCCGATCATCTCCGACAGGCAGCGCCGGCGCATCGACGACATCATCGCGGTCTCCGTCGCAGCCGGGGCGGAATGCCTGACGGGTGGGCGGCCCATGGACGGGGCGGGATATTTCTACTCTCCGACCCTGATCACCGGCGTCGACCAGGCGTCGCCGGCAGTGATCGAGGAAATCTTCGGCCCCGTTCTGACACTGCAGACGTTCGAGGATGAGGAAGAAGCCATGATGCTTGCCGATCATCCGAGCTACGGGCTTGCCGCCGGCCTGTTTACCAGCGACCTCTCGCGGGCGATCCGCCTTACCCGCCGGCTGCAGGCAGGCACCATCTGGGTCAACCGCTACGGCCGCTCGCGCGACCATATCCTGCCGACCGGCGGTTACAAGCAGTCCGGCATCGGCAAGGATCTCGGCCGGGAAGCTTTCCACGCCAATCGCAAGAGCAAGAGCGTCTTGATCAGTCTTTGAGGACGAAGAACATGAAATCATACCGGATTGCCCTGATCCCCGGCGACGGCATCGGCCGCGACATGACAGCGGCCGCATGGTCGGTGCTGCAGAAGGCTGCCAACGGGCGCGGCTTTGCGCTTGAGGGCACGGAATTTCCCTGGTCCTGCGCCTTCTACAAGCAAACCGGCGCAATGATGCCGGCAGACGGGATCGAAACGTTGCGCAGCTTTAACGCGATCCTGCTTGGTGCCGTCGGCTGGCCGGCAGAAGTGCCGGATTCGGTGTCGCTGCATGGCCTGCTGCTGCCAATCCGCAAGAGTTTCGTGCAATATGCCAACATCCGCCCTCACCGCCTGCTGGCCGGTGTCGAAGGACCGCTGAAAACGACCGCCTTCGACATTCTCTGCATCCGCGAGAACACCGAGGGCGAATATTCCGGCGCAGGCGGCCGTATCCATCAGGGCACGGCGGATGAAGTTGCCGTCGAGACGTCGATCTTTACCCGCAAGGGCGTTGAGCGCATCCTGCGTTTTGCCTTCGAACAGGCCCGATCGCGGCGCGGCAAGCTGGCCTCGGTGACCAAGTCGAACGCCCAGAAATATTCGATGGTGTTCTGGGACGACGTCACCCGGCAGCTTTCAGCGGAATATCCTGACGTCGAGGTCACCAGCTATCACATCGACGCCATGGCGGCGCGCATGGTGATGGCCCCGGAAACGCTCGACGTCGTGGTCGCTTCCAACCTGTTCGGCGATATCCTGACCGATCTCGGTGCTGCCATTCAGGGCGGCCTCGGTTTTGCCGCCTCGGCCAATATCAACCCCGAGCGCAATGCGCCTTCGATGTTCGAACCGGTGCATGGCTCGGCGCCCGACATCGCCCATCTCGGGATCGCCAACCCGATCGCCACGGTCTGGTCCGGCGCAATGATGCTCGATCATCTGGGCGAAAAGGATGCGGCGATCGCCGTCATGACGGCGATCGAAGCGGTCACGGAAAGCGGGATCGGCACGGTTCCCGGCAAGGACCGGACGGACATCATCACTGCGGCACTGCTCGCCGCACTCTGAACATCGTATCGAGGATTGGACATATGCGGAATTTGAAACTCCCCTCCCTGTTTCGGCAAGAAGGTCTGATCGGCGGCACCTGGGTTGGTGCCCGCTCCGGCAAGACCGTCGACGTCTTCGATCCGGCGAGCCAAGAGGTAATCGGCACCGTTCCCGACATGGGAGGCGACGAGACGCGCGCGGCGATCGAGGCTGCCGAGAAGGCCTATCCGGCCTGGAAGAAGCGTACCCATGCAGAGCGCGCCGCCTTGCTTGAAACCTGGTACGGCCTGATGATCGAACATCTCGAAGATCTGGCGCTGATGCTGACCACCGAACAGGGCAAACCGCTCGACGAGGCGCGTGGCGAAATCCGTTACGGCGCCTCCTTCGTCAAGTGGTTTGCGGAAGAGGCGCGCCGCATCGGCGGCCAGACCATTCCCTCGCCGACGTCCGATCGCCGCATCATCGTCCTGAAGGAGCCGGTCGGCGTCTGCGGCATCATCACGCCCTGGAATTTTCCGAACGCGATGATCACCCGCAAGATCGCGCCGGCGCTCGCAGCCGGTTGTACCGTCGTGGTGAAACCTTCGGAATTCACCCCTTATTCGGCACTTGCGCTCGGGGTTCTCGCGGAAATGGCCGGCATTCCGGCAGGCGTCGTCAACATCGTTACCGGCATGCCGAAGGAAATCGGCAACGAGATCATGGCCAACACGACCGTGCGGAAAATCTCGTTTACCGGCTCCACGCCGGTCGGTTCGCTGCTGATGCGCGGCGCGGCCGACAGCATCAAGCGGCTGTCGCTCGAACTGGGCGGGAATGCTCCCTTCATCGTCTTCGACGATGCGGATATCGACCTTGCCATCGAAGGGGCAATCATTTCGAAATTCCGCAATGGCGGCCAGACCTGCGTCTGCGCCAACCGCATTCTCGTGCAGGCGGGCATCTACGATAGCTTCGCCGAAAAGCTCACCGCCCGGGTGAATGCCATGAAGGTCGGCCCCGGAACCGAGCCAGGCGTTTCGATCGGCCCAATGATCAACGATGCCGCAATCGCCAAGATCAACCGCCATGTCGAGGATGCGCTCGCCAAAGGCGCGACGATCGCCACGGCCAAGGCCGATCTGCCGGCCGGTGGCCAATACACGGCTCCGATCGTGCTGACCGGAGCCACCACCGATATGCAGCTTGCTAGCGAAGAGACGTTTGGCCCGATCGCGCCGCTCTTCCGCTTCGAGACCGAGGAGGAAGCGATTGCCATTGCCAATGGCACGCCCTTCGGGCTCGCCGCCTATTTCTATACGGAAAGCCTCAAGCGGGCTTGGCGGGTCGGCGAGGCGCTGGAATTCGGGATGGTCGGGCTGAATACCGGCCTGATTTCGACCGAGGTCGCCCCGTTCGGCGGCGTCAAGCAGTCGGGCCTGGGGCGCGAGGGTTCGCAGCTCGGGATCGAGGAATATCTGGAAGTGAAGGCCTTCCATATCGGCGGGCTCAACTGAGCCCGTTTCCGCGCCCGGAACGCTTATCCAAAAAAGGTGGGGTTGCGATCGCAACCCCACCTTTCTTGTTCTCGACAATGGCAAGGTTCCGTTACTGGACCTTGTCGAGCATCTTGTAATAAAGCCCGACCAGCGGCAGGAACCACGGCTTGCCGAAATGACCCGGAACTGCCGGCCAGTCGAGCCCCGTGACGGGGTTTCTGTCAGGCCGGCCGAGGATTGCATCGGCGACCGTCATGCCGAGATGGGTTGCCAGCTGCGCACCGTGGCCGGAATAACCCATCGCGTACCACACCCCGTCATGGAAGCCCGCCCGCGGGTAACGATCCTTGGTGATGTCCACCAGACCGCCCCAGCAATAGTCGATCTCGACATGGGACAGCTGCGGAAAGATACGGGTCAGGCTATCGCGAAGAATTGCGCCGCTCCTGGCATCGGAACGCTGGTCGGAGGTCGCCGAAAATCGAGCGCGGCCGCCGAAGATCAGCCGGTTGTCCGGCGACAGGCGCCAGTAGTTGCCGATATTCATGCTGCTGACGCAGGTGCGGTTGCCCGGCATCGTCGAGGCGACTTCCTGCTCCGTCAGCGGCCGTGTGGCGATGATGAAGCTGCCGACGGCCATGATCCGCCGGCGGAAATAACCGAAATTCGGCGTCGTGTAAGCGCCGCTTGCCATCAGGACATTGTCGGCGGTAACCGAGCCTTTGGCCGTCGTCAGCAGATGTCGCCCGCCCGATTTCGAGATATCGGTGACCGTCGCCTTCTCGACGATGATGGCACCGTGCCTTTTTGCCGCCTCAGCGAGGCCGACGACGTAGCGTCCCATATGCATCATGGCGCTCTTCTTCGACAGCATGGCGCCGTGGAAAGCTGAACCGATCTCTTGGGCGAGGTCTTGCGGCGACAGCAATGCCGTATCCGGATCGACCTCCGCGTGAACCGCCTCGAAATTCCTGGCGAGCCCTTCGAAATGCTGCGGCTTGGAAGCAAGCTTCAGTTTGCCGGCGCGGCGGAAGTTGCAGTCGATGCCTTCCTCGGCGATGATTGCTTCCAAGGTGTCGATCGAGCTGTCGAGCGCCTTGTAAAGTGCAATCGCCCGCTCCTTGCCGAGCTCCTGCTTGGCCGAAAGGTAGCTGTGGGCAAGGCCGTTGTTCAGGTGGCCACCGTTACGGCCGGACGCTCCGAAACCGACCGTCACCGCCTCCAGCACGATAACCTTCGCGCCGGCCATGGCGAGCTGACGCGCCGCGCCGAGCCCGGTAAAGCCGCCACCGACCACGGCAACGTCGTAGTGACCTTCGATCGGCCCTTCCACGGCGTCCGTAAAACGGGGCGCCGTATCATGCCAGTAGGAGACATATTTCATTGGCTTCGGCCTTCCTTAGAGACCGACCACGCCCGGCAGGCCGGAAATGTCGGAGATTTCCACATAGCCATAGAAGGGGTTGGCCGGCTCGTGACCACGGTTGACCCAGACCTTGTTCTTGATGCCGAGGTCATGCGCCGACATCAGGTCGTAACGGAAGGACGACGAGCAATGAAGAATGTCCTCCGGGCCGCAGCCGAGCATATCGAACATGTATTCGAAGGCCTGAAAGCGCGGTTTGTAGGCATTTGCTTGTTCCGCCGTGTAAACGGCGTGGAACGGCGCGCCGAGCTTTGCGACGTTTGAGTGGATCTGGTCGTTCATCGCGTTCGAGAGGATGACGAGCGGGATTTCTCTGGCGACCTTGGCAAGACCGGCAGGAACATCCGCATGGGGACCCCATGTCGGCACGCGCTCATAGACCATCCTGGCGTCTTCATCCTTGAAAGCGACGCCGTTCGCCTTGCAGCTGCGCTCCAGCGCGTTGTGGACGACGTCTGCATAGGGTTTCCAGTCGCCCAGGATCTCGTCCAACCGATAGGCTGCGAAATTCTTGATGAACTTCACCATGCGCGGCTCGTCGAGACGATCACCATAGAGGTCACGCGCAGCTTCGGCCATCTGGAAGTTGGTCAGCGTGCCGTAGCAGTCGAAGGTGATGTATTTCGGGCGGAACGTCGTCATGCGCTTGGTCCTTGCGTAATGGCCCATCGAGCCTTTCGGTTGACGACATGATCATAAAGCCGCTTCGGGCAGCCGAGCCGACTGATTTCCCCCTATCCGAAGCAGAAAGTTTCGTATCGTGGCGCCGGTTTGGCATTTGGTTGCAGATCGTGGCCGGCGTGGCGGCCGACGACCAGGCTTTTTTCGACCCTGATTGCGGACGCGCGGCATAAGATGCGGTCCCGAGCCGCCGGTTTGGCGAAAGATACCGCCGCCGGCCCCGCCTTCGGATAATCGTCCGGCCCCTTCCCCTCGAAACTCGAAGCTCAAAACGGAGAGCATCGTCCATGCCCGTCGGGGACATCGAAACCATACCTTTCGGCATCGAGCACCTGGATCGCGCCATCCACCTTTCGCGCGAAGCCGGCTGGCCGCACCGCCTGCAGGACTGGCAGGTCGCCCTGCATCTGAGCGAGGGCATGGTCGCGTTGGACGAGACCGGCGAAGTAGTCGGCACGGCATTGATGACCCCCTACGGCGATGACTGCGCCACCATCAACATGGTAATCGTCGGCGCCAACCTGCGTGGCCGTGGCGTCGGACGACGCTTGATGGACGCCGTCCTCAGACTTGGTGGCGAGCGACCGCTTCGGCTGATCGCCACCTCCGATGGCTTGCCGCTTTATGAAAAGCTGGGTTTCCGGAAGACCGGCGCGGTTTTCCAGCATCAGGGCACCGTCGGCGAAGTGCCGGCGCCCACCGACACCGAGACCGCCATGGCTGCCGATCTCGCCGAGATTACCGCCATCGATCGCGACGCCTTTGGCGTCGCCCGTTCGGCGCTGATCGCAAAATTTGCCGAAATCGGCGAGTTCGCCGTGATCCGCCGCAATGGCAAGATCGCAGGGTTTGCCTGCATCAGGGCGTTCGGTCGCGGCGAGGTCATCGGACCCGTCGTCGCGACGGATCTCGAGGATGCCAAGGCGCTCGTCAGCCATTTCATGAGCCGCCGGACCGGTGCCTTCCTCAGGGTCGATACCGGCGATGCCGGCCTCGCCGCGTGGCTGGCCGAGCATTCGCTCGCCCATGCGGGCGGCGGCATCGCAATGGCACGCCCGGTCGTTGCCCGTCCCGCTACCTCGACATTCACCACCTTTGCCCTGGCCAACCAAGCCCTCGGCTGATCCGGAGACAACCATGCTCAGCAATTCCCTCATCGAACTCGATCGCGCCCATCTCGTCCACCCCGTCGCGTCTTATCGCGGCCATGAAAAGCAGGGCGTGCGGGTGCTCGCCTCGGGCAAGGGCGCGACCGTCACCGACGCGCAAGGGCACCAGTTGATAGACGGTTTTGCCGGTCTCTGGTGCGTCAATGCCGGTTACGGACATGAGTCGATCGTCGAGGCTGCCGCCCGTCAGATGCGGGAGCTTCCCTACGCGACCGCCTATTTCGGCCTTGGTTCCGAGCCGGCCATCCGGCTTGCCGCCGAGCTTGCCGACCGTGCGCCGGGTGATCTCGATCATGTCTATTTCACGCTCGGCGGCTCGGACGCCGTCGACAGCACGATCCGCTTCATCCGTTATTACTGGATTGCCAGGGGTCAGCCACAGCGCGATCAGTTCATCTCGATCGAGCAGGGTTATCATGGCTCCTCCACGGTCGGCGCCGGCCTGACGGCGCTGCCGAACTTCCATGCGGGCTTCGGCATTCCCTTCGACTGGCAGCACAAGATTCCGTCGCCTTATCCCTATCGTAACCCGGTTGGCGAGGACCCGAAATCGATCATCGACGCGTCGCTTGCTGCGCTGAGAGCGAAGATCGAGGCGGTCGGCGCCGATCGCGTGGCGGCCTTCTATGCAGAGCCGATCCAGGGCTCCGGCGGCGTCATCGTTCCGCCCAGGGGCTGGATGAAGGCGATCCGCAACCTCTGCAAGGAATACGGCATCCTGTTCGTCGCCGACGAGGTGATTACCGGCTTCGGGCGCACCGGACCGCTGTTTGCCTGCAGCGAGGATGACATCGTCCCCGATTTCATGACGACGGCCAAGGGCCTGACCTCGGGTTATGTTCCGATGGGCGCCGTTTTCATGGCGGATCATGTCTACCAGGTGATCGCCGATGGCGCCGGTGCCTCGGCGGTCGGGCATGGTTACACTTATTCGGCCCACCCCGTCAGCGCCGCCGTGGGTCTGGAAGTGCTGAGGCTCTACGAAGGCGGGCTGCTCGAAAACGGCATCAAAGCCGGTGCGCGGCTTATGGCAGGTCTCGAAAGCCTCAAGTCCCACCCGCTGGTCGGCGATGTCCGGGGTCGCGGCATGCTGGCGGCCATCGAGCTGGTTACCGATAAGGCAGCCAAAACGCCGCTTCCGGCCGAAGCCGCGCCGGCCCGCCGGGTATTCGACCGCGCCTGGGACAATGGCCTGGTAATCCGGGCCTTCGCCAACGGCGTCATCGGATATGCGCCGCCGCTCTGCTGCACGGAGGCGGATATCGACGCGATTATCGAACGCACCGCAAAGACACTGGATCAGACCCTGGAAGATCCCGATGTCCGCCGCGCGGTGAAGGGCTGACCCGGCCTTGGGGCTGCCGGCTGAAATATCGTCGGCAGCTCGATTTCGAAATTTTGTGCCGAGCTGCCCTGCCGATTCGGCGAAAACCGTTCCACCGAACTGTCACTATTGCAGTCAATGAGGGCCTCAGGCCCCCGAAAATCCAGCATTTTCGATAGAAGAACGTCTAGGCCGGGAACAGCATATTCTTTCGCAGGTGGCGTTTATGCCAGCAGCATCAACTGGGGATATGGAATTGACGAAAGCTTTTCCGGAATTCAAGTACATGACCTTCGACGTAGTCGGCACGCTCATCGATTTCGAGAGCGGTCTGACGTCCTGCCTGCAGGACATCGCCGCCGAAGCCAATGTCGCCATCGACAGCGAAGAGGCGCTTTCTCTCTATCGCGCCGCCCGATATTCCGCAGATGCCGATCTTTTCCCCGATGATTTGGTGCGCGTCTATCTTGCGATTGCGCCGAGGCTCGGACTGCCGGCTGAGGAGGCCTATGGCATTCGCCTGCGGGATTCCGCCAAGATCTGGAAGGCTTTCCCCGACAGTGCCGCGGCGATGGCAGAACTTGGCAGGCACTATCGCCTGATCGCCATGACCAATGCGCGCCGCTGGGCTTTCGACTATTTCGCAGCAGCGCTCGGCAATCCATTTTATGCCGCGTTCACCGCCGACGACACCGGTACCGAAAAGCCCGATCCGGCCTTCTTCCACAAGGTCTTCGACTTCGTTGCCAAGGATGGCGCCGACAAGAGTGACGTCCTGCATGTCGCCCAGAGCCAGTATCACGACATTGGTGTTTCCCGCGATCTCGGCATGACGAACTGTTGGATCCAGCGCCGACATGCGCAGCCCGGCTACGGCGGCACGATCGAGCCGTCGCAGTTCACCGAACCCGACTATCATTTCACGTCCATGGCCGGATTGGCCGAAGCCGTGAGGACCGCGCACGGCAACTGACGGAATTCACGATTTTTCAAGCATCGGGCCAAACCACGGAAGATGGGTTGCCCGCCAACCAGCGAAAAGGGGAATGACATGAACGACAAGATCACGAACTGGACCACGTCCGACGACGCAATGATCGAGAACGCCATCCGCCGGGGCGCAAGCCGCCGCGAACTGCTGACGATGCTGTTGGCGGGTGGCGTCGCACTTTCCGCAGGTGGCTTGACCCTCGGCCGGGCTTCCAGCGCGGTGGCGGCCACCCCGAAGTCAGGCGGGCATTTGAAGGCGGCAGGCTGGTCGTCGTCGACTGCCGATACACTTGACCCAGCCAAGGCATCGTTGTCGACCGACTATGTCCGCTGCTGCGCAATCTACAATCGCCTGACCTTCCTTGATAAGGCTGGCAGCGTTCAGATGGAACTCGCCGAAAGCATCAAGAGTGGAGACGCCAAGGTCTGGACCGTCAAGCTTCGCTCCGGCGTCACCTTCCACGACGGCAAGTCGCTGTCGTCGAAAGACGTCGTCTTCTCGCTGAAGCGGCATCTCGATCCTGCCGTCGGCTCCAAGGTCAACGCGATCGCCAAGCAGATCACCGACGTCAAGGACGTCGATCCGCTGACGGTCGAGATTACCCTGGCCAACCCGAATGCCGACCTGCCGACCATCCTGTCGCAGCACCATTTCATGATCGTGCAGGACGGCACGACCGATTTTTCGAAGGGCATCGGTACCGGCGCGTTCAAGATGGAAACCTTCCAGCCGGGCGTCAAATCGATCTTCACCAAGAACCCAAACTATTTCAAGGCAGGCGGCGCCCACGTCGATTCGTTCGAGTTCTTCGCCATCAGCGATGACAATGCACGCGTCAATGCTCTGCTTTCGGGAGACATCCATCTGGCTGCCTCGATCAAGCCACGCTCGATGAAGCTGGTGGAAAGCCAGCCCGGCTTCGTGCTGTCGCAGACGACCTCGGGCAATTATACCGACCTCAACATCCGTCTCGATCTCGCCCCCGGCGACAAGGCCGATTTCGCGGCCGGCATGAAATATCTGATCAACCGGCAGCAGATTCAGAAATCCGTTTTGCGCGGCCTCGCCGAAATCGCAAACGACCAGCCCGTCTCCCCGGCCAGCGTCTATCATAATGCGGAACTGAAACCGAAAGCCTACGATCCGGACAAGGCGAAGTTCCATTTCCAGAAGGCCGGCCTGCTCGGCCAGTCCATCCCGATGATCACGTCGGAAGCGCCGACCTCGGCGGTGGAAATGGCGACGATCGTCCAGCAATCGGGCTCGGAGATTGGCATGAAGTTCGACGTTCAGCGCGTTCCGTCCGACGGCTACTGGTCGAACTATTGGCTGAAGGCACCGGTTCACTTCGGCAACATCAATCCGCGGCCAACCCCGGACATCCTGTTTTCGCTTCTTTACGCCTCCAACGCACCGTGGAATGAAAGCCAGTACAAGTCGGAAAAATTCGATAATATGCTCATCGAGGCGCGCGGTCTTCTCGACGAGGCCAAGCGCAAGGAAATCTACGGCCAGATGCAGGTGATGATTTCCGAGGAAGCCGGTACGGTCATCCCGGTCTACATTTCGAACGTGGATGCGATCTCGGGGAAATTGAAGGGCCTTGAAGCCAACCCGCTCGGCGGCATGATGGGTTACGCCTTTGCCGAATACGTCTGGCTCGACGCCTGAGGCTTGACCCTTGGCGGCAGGGGAAGCTTCTTCTGCCGCCGTGGTTGCGCCTGATAGCGCTGTCCTGGTTCGTCCATGGATGGTGCCGGCTATCTCGAATTTTTCAGGCAAGGAAACCCTATTGCGCACCTATGTCCTTGGACTCATCACGAACCGGCTCGGCAGTTCCGCCCTGACGCTGCTGATCGTGTCCTTCGCGGTCTTTTTCGCAACGGCAATGCTTCCGGGCGATACCGCCACGATCCTGCTCGGTCAGGCCGCGACGCCGGAAGCCGTTGCCGGCCTCAGGGCTGCAATGCATCTCGACGAACCTGCCTTCCTCCGTTTCGGGCGATGGCTCATCGGCCTGCTGCAGGGAGATCTGGGGACATCCTATGTCAATAATTTACCAGTCGCACAGCTGATCGGGGCGCGGTTCGTCAACACGATGCGGCTTGCCGGCATCGTCACTCTTTTTGCGGTTCCCCTGTCGCTGACCCTTGGCATCACCGCCGCGATGTTTCGCGGCTCGGTCTACGACCGCATCGTCACAATCCTGACGATCGGCATCATCTCAGTGCCCGAGTTCATGATCGCGACCTCGGCCGTGCTCCTGTTCTCCGTCTATCTCAAATGGTTGCCGGCGCTTTCTTTCGCCAGCGATGTCACGTCCTTCTGGCAGGTGCTGAGGATCTACGCCATGCCGGTCATCACGCTCACCTTCGTCGTCTCGGCCCAGATGATCCGCATGACCCGCGCTGCCGTCATCGATACGATCAACACGCCCTATGTGGAGGCCGCGATCCTCAAAGGGGCGTCACGCTGGCGTGCAGTCCTGCTACACGCGCTACCGAACGCGGTCGGCCCGATCGCCAATGCGATTGCGCTTTCGCTCTCCTACCTGGTCGGCGGCGTCATCATCGTCGAGACGATCTTCAACTATCCCGGCGTCGCGAAGCTGATGGTTGATGGCGTTTCCACCCGGGATCTCCCGCTGATCCAATCCTGCGCCATCATTTTCTGCGTCGGCTACCTCGCACTCATCACATTCGCCGACATTGTTGCAATCCTTGCCAATCCGAGGGTGCGCTGACCATGACCACGTCCACGACACTGGGCCGCAGAGTGAGTTATCGTTTCAGCTGGGTTGGGATGATCGGCTTTACGATCATTCTCTTCTGGGCGGTCATCGCCCTTCTCGCGCCCCATATCATTCCGTATCCCGTTGGCGAGATCATCGACGACGACTATTTCGGCCCGATCGGCAGCAAACTGCTTCTCGGCTCCGACTATCTGGGCCGGGACATGTTCTCGCGCATCATCATGGGCGCCCGCTACACGGTCGGCATCTCGCTTGCCGCCGTCTGCCTCGCGTGTTTCAGCGGTGCGGCACTCGGCATGGCGGCTGCCGTTATCGGTGGCTGGTTCGATACGCTGCTGAGCCGGTTGCTCGACGCGCTCAACTCAATTCCGAGCAAGCTTTCCGGTCTGGTCGTCGCTGCCGCTGTCGGGTCTTCGCTTCCCGTGCTGATCATCATGCTCGCGGTGATCTACACCCCCGGCGCCTACCGGTTTGCGCGGTCGCTTGCCGTAAACGTCAATACGATGGATTACATCACGGTTGCCCGGACCCGTGGCGAGGGCATTCCTTATGTCGTCTTTTCGGAAATCTTGCCGAACATCACGGGACCGCTGCTTGCCGATTTCGGCATCCGCTTCGTGTTCATCGTCCTCCTTCTCTCCGGGCTTTCCTTCCTCGGTCTCGGCGTCCAGCCACCTTATGCGGATTGGGGAGCGCTGGTTCACGAAAATATCGGCGGCCTGCCATTCGGAGCGCCGGCCGTCATCGTTCCCTCGCTGGCGATTGCGAGCCTCACCATCAGCGTCAACCTGCTGATCGACAATCTGCCCAAGAAGATTCGCGATCGGAGTGCGTGAATGGAAAATCTCGTTGAAATCCGCGATCTGAAGGTAGAGGCGACGACCGATGCGGGCCGCCGCATCGAGATTATCAAAGGCGTCGACCTCGATGTCGCGCCCGGAGAAATCGTCGCCCTGATCGGAGAAAGCGGATCAGGCAAGACGACGATCGCGCTGACGATCATGGGCTATGCCCGTCCCGGCTGTCGGATATCGAGCGGCAGCATCACGGTGGCCGGCAAGGACATGATGACGCTGAGCGAACGTCAGCGCGCACATGTGCGTGGCCTTGAGGTCTCCTATGTGCCGCAGTCTGCCGCGGCCGCATTCAACCCGTCGAAGCGCATCATCGACCAAGTTGTCGAAGTCACGCGTATCCATCGGCTGATGCCGCTCGCGCAGGCCAAAGCGAAGGCTATTTCGCTGTTTCGGGCGCTTTCGCTGCCCAATCCCGAGGAAATCGGCAACCGTTACCCGCATCAGGTTTCCGGTGGCCAGTTGCAGCGGCTTGCCGCCGCGATGGCGCTTATCGCCGATCCGAAGCTCGTCATATTCGACGAGCCGACCACCGCGCTCGACGTGACGACCCAGATCGAAGTATTGCGCGCCTTCAAGGCCGTGATGAAGAGAAGCGGCATCGCCGGCGTCTATGTATCCCACGATCTCGCGGTCGTCGCACAGATTGCCGACCGCATCGTCGTGCTGCGGGGCGGTGATGTGCAGGAAGTCGGCAGCACCGCCGATATCCTGTCCGATGCTAAGCATCCCTATACGCGCGAGCTGCTTTCAGCCTTTGAACCGAAGTCTCGCGGCGAAAGCGTCGTTGTCGCAGCGACGGATCACGCGCCGCTCCTGAAGGTCAACGGCCTGATTGCCGGGTATGGCCCGCTCCAAGCCGACGGTCTGCCGCTCGTCAAGGCCGTGCAAGAGGCAAGCCTTTCCCTGGAACGCGGCCGCAATCTCGGCATCATCGGTGAATCCGGCTGCGGGAAGTCGACGCTTGCACGCTCGATTGCCGGTATCCTGCCCGCATCGGCCGGCCAACTGACCCTCGACGGGCGCGAACTTGCCCGCTCCGTCGGTCAGAGAAGCCGGGAGCAATTGCGCGAGCTGCAGATCGTCTTCCAGCATGCGGACACCTCGCTCAATCCGGCAAAGACGGTCGAGGAAATTCTCGGGCGGCCGCTGAAATTCTACCACGGCATGAAAGGAAAGGTGCGGGACGCCCGGATCGACGCGCTTCTCGACATGGTCCGCCTGCCGAAAACGCTTCGCAGCCGAACCCCCGCCGAGCTTTCGGGCGGTCAGAAACAGCGCGTCAATTTTGCCCGGGCGCTCGCCGCCGAGCCGAAACTGATCGTCTGCGACGAGATCACCTCCGCCCTCGACACCGTCGTTGCTGCGGCTGTCATCGATCTCCTGAAGGAAATGCAGCGGGAGCTTTCCCTCTCTTACATCTTCATCAGCCACGATCTGTCGGTTGTCGAAGCGATCTGCGACGAGATCGTCGTGATGTATAACGGCCGCAAGGTCGAGGCAATCACGCCTGCAATCTCAAGGATCCCGCAGCACCCCTATTCGAAACTGCTGTTCTCGTCCGTGCCGAAGCTCGATCCAGGCTGGCTCGATGGCCTGGAGCGTGATCCCGAGCTCGTTAAAACCTATGTGCACGGCTGAGGCGGCAATTGCCGTCTCATTTCCGCGGACAATAATTATTGGCTGGGAGCATGTACGGCTATACCAGAAACAGGCTGGTAAGCGGCATATGCGCTTTGACGATCGGCGACTTCAGGACAACGAAGCTGAAATATTTGTCGATGCCGATATCCATATCGGTCAGCCGTTCCATGATCGTCTGATATTCGCCGATACCGGCGGTGACGAACTTGAGCATATAGTCGTATCCCCCCGACACCAGGTGGCATTCGATCACCTGGTCGACTTTCTCCACGGCTGCGAGAAACCGCGCGAAGTCGATCTGGCGATGGTTTTTGAGCGTGACCTCGGTGAAGACCGTCAGGGTCTGGCCAAGCTTGCCGATATTGATCTGGGCCGAATAGCCCTGGATATAACCTTCCTGCTGAAGCTTCTTGACGCGCATCAGGCAAGGGCTGGGTGAAAGATTGACCAGTTCGGCAAGCTCGACATTGGTGATGCGGCCGTTCTTCTGCAGCTCATAGAGGATCTTGATGTCGATACGATCAAGCTTCACGTGTGGACATCTCCCAAGGCCAGCAGCATTTTATGCCGCGAAAGTTCGAGATCGACTTTAACACTATGGCTTCTCTTGTCTATTTCATTCTGCGCAGGGACGGCCAGCACAATAAATCGCATTATCGGTTAAGGGCGGAATCTTGTGCTGTTCGAAGGCTGTGTGCGGTAACCTCGGCGCGGACCGCGCCATTATGCTGAGGCATCGATCCGGTTGCGCCCAGGAGATTGAATATCATGCCAGCACCGCTCACGCTCGTCGAAACCGATGCCGGATTGCCGCGTTCCGCCGACGCTGTCGTGATCGGTGCCGGTATCGTCGGCGTCTTCACGGCTTATTATCTCGCCAGACGCGGCCTGAAGGTGGCGCTCATCGAAAAGGGGCGGATCGGCGCCGAGCAATCGAGCCGCAATTGGGGCTGGTGCCGGCAGCAGAACCGCGATGCGCGCGAACTTCCGATGGCGACCAAAAGCCTCGACCTGTGGGAACGTTTTGCCGCCGAGACCGGCGAGGAGACCGGCTTCCGGCGCTGCGGTCTCCTCTATCTCAGCGACGACGAAGAAGAACTGGCAGGCTGGGCCCGCTGGCGGGATTTCGCCCGCACGGTGGGCGTCACCACCCACATGCTCGACAGTGCCGAGGCAACCGAGCGCGGCAAGGCGACGCGACGCAGCTGGAAAGGCGGCGTGTACTCGCCGACGGACGGGACCGCCGACCCCGCCAACGCGGCCCCAGCAGTCGCCCGCGCCATCGTAAAACTGGGCGGGACAGTGCTCCAGAATTGCGCGGCGCGCGGCATCGAGATGGAAGGCGGCAAGCTTTCGGCTGTCGTAACCGAACACGGCACGATCCGAACCAAGGTCGCCATCCTGGCTGGCGGCGCCTGGGCGTCGTCCTTCTGCCGCCAGCTCGGCATTCGTTTCCCGCAAGCCTCGATCCGCTCCTCCATTCTCTCCGTCGGTCCCGGTGAGGGAAACCTGCCGGACGCGCTCCATACCGCCCGCGTCTCGGTGACCCGCCGGGGTGACGGCGGCCACACGCTCGCCATCAGCGGACGCGGTCGGATCGACCCGACGGCCCAGAACACGCGTTTCGCGGCGCAGTTCCTGCCGATGTTCATGCGCCGCTGGCGCAGCCTGTCGCCCGGCGGCCTCGAAGGTCTGCGCAGCGGCCATGAAAGCCTGGCCCGCTGGCGGCTGGACCGACCGACGCCGATGGAGCATATGCGCATCCTCGATCCGGCCGTCGACGCGAGCACGATCAAGCTGACATATGAGCGCGCCGTCGAACTGCTGCCGGCGATCGGCGGGCGCCGCATCACTGCGAGTTGGGCCGGTTATATCGATTCGACCCCGGACGGAGTTCCGGCGATCGGCGAAGTCGCGAGCGTTCCGGGTTTCATCCTGGCTGCGGGGTTCAGCGGCCACGGTTTTGGTATCGGACCCGGCGCCGGCCACCTGATCGCTGATATCGTCACCGCCGCCACCCCGATCGTCGATCCGCTACCCTATCATCCCAAACGTTTTCAAACCTCCGCCTGGGGCAAGGTGGCGGATTTCTGATCTTGGGGCCTATGGACTAGAGTGAAACCCGCGAACCAAAGGACACGGTGACCCGGATGCAGGCACGCCAGCTCGAGGTATTCTGCATGCTCATGCGGACCGGGACGGTGACCGGTGCTGCGGCGATGCTCAACATATCGCAGCCGGCACTCAGCCAGATCCTGCTGCATGCCGAGGACCAGCTGGGCTTCAAGCTTTTCAACCGGCTCCGCGGAAAGCTGGTTCCGACCCGGGAAGCCGAGGAGCTTTATCCGGAATGCGAGCGGATTTTTTCCGAGCTCAGCGCCCTTCGCCGACGCACCACGGACATGCGTTTCGGCCGCACCGGGCTGATCCGGATCGCCGCGTCAGCACCGCCGGCGATGTCGATCGTACCCAAGGCGCTTCTGTCGTTCCGTGCGGCCCATCCTGATATCGTCGTGCGCTCGCTGATCGCCCCGCTGGTCAACGTCGTCGACATGATCCGCGACGGGGACGCGCCGCTCGGAATCGTGATGAACAACACGGCCCGTCCGGGTATCGACGTGGAGACACTCGGGCACACGCAACTTGTCTGCATCGTCCCTGAGCACCATCGGCTGACCAAACTGGATCGGATCGGTTTTGCTGACCTACAGAACGAGACTTTGATCTCCTACCGGGCCGGCACACTGCCGGGCCGGCTTCTGATCAGCGCCGCGGCCGCGGAAAAGCAAATATTCAACCCGGCGATCGAGATCGATATCTCGATTACCGCCCTGCCCTTCGTTCGCGACGGCTTTGGTGTCGCAATCGTCGATCGGCTCCTGCCATGGCAGCAGTTTCCGGGGCTTGTCCTTCGGCCGCTGCAGCAGAAGATTTCCGTGCCGATCGCCTTGCTCACCAGCCGAGACCGCCCGTTGACGGGAAGCCATCTCGCCATGCGCGACGATCTGCGCGAAGCCTGTGCCAGCGTCCTGAAGGCAAGCGGCCTGGAATCGTAAACCTCTAGCCAAACCGATCACGCATCGCGAACCCAGAGGCCGATCGGCAGCGGCCTGGCCGGCGCCTGTTCGCGGAGCCGTCCCGCGTCGCAAACCTTGATGCCGGCCTTTTCGGCGATCAGCTCGGCACCGGCGAGCTGACAGTAACGCCCCTGGCAGCGGCCCATTCCGACGCGCGCCAGCGATTTGACCCGGTTGGCTTCGCCCCCGCCGTAAACGACGCTCTCGCGCAACTGGCCTGCCGTCACCCCTTCGCAGCGGCAGACGATGGTATCGTCCGGAACGGCGCGGACCATTTCGCCCGGCCAGGGAAAGGCGCGGGCAATGGCGCGGCCAAAACGTTCGTAGCGGCGCAATCGGCGCAGATCCGACGTTGCGTCCGCCGAAGGAAGACCCATATCGGCAAGGCAGGCGGTCGCGGCAAGCCGACCGGCTACCTCCGCCGCGTCGGCGCCGAGAATTCTCAGACCATCACCGGCGAGATAAAGCCCCTCGGCCGCCCTGCCCATCCGGTCGGTCCGCGGCAGCCATTGCGACCAGCTTTCGTCGTAGTCGAACATGCAGCCTGCCAGGCCCGCGAGCTGCGTTTCGGCGCGCAGATGCCAGCCGAGGCCGACCATGTCGCAAGCCGTCACATGCGACCGGCCGCGAGCATCCCGCCAACCCAGGCCGGCGGGGCCGCGTTCGTCGGTTTCGATCCGGTCCAAGGTCACGCCGGCATGATAAAGCCGACCGAGCTTTGCCCGCATCAGCAGGCCACGCAGGACAAGGACCGGCCTTGCCAGCATGCCCGGAAGACCTGCTGCCTGGTCGCTGATCGAGGAGGTGTCGAGGATCGCGGCGATTTTGGCGCCGGTTTTCAGCAACTGGGTCGCGACGAGTGTCAGCAGCGGTCCCGAACCGGCAAGAACGATCCGGCTGCCGAGGGCGACGCCCTGCGCCTTCAGGGCGATCTGTGCCGCCCCCAAGCTGTAGACACCTGGTGCCTGCCAGCCGGGGATCGGCGCCAGGCGATCCATGGCGCCGGTGGCAAGGATCAGGCGGTCGTAGGTGAAATCCTTGCGGCCGGCGGGCGTCAGCGCCTGCAGGAAATTGTCGGCGATCGTCATGACCGAACTTTGCGGATGATAGTCGATCTGCCCGGCGGCAACCATGCGGTCGAACACCGTATGAATTGCCACGGCCTTGCGGGCTTCCGATCCGTAGAGCTGTTCCGGCGGTCGCGCGAAACCGTGTGGCGGGCGTCGATAGATCTGGCCACCCGCTTTGATGCCCTCGTCAATGACTATCGGTTTGACCCCGGCCTGCACCAGACGCTCTGCGGCGCGGATACCGGCCGGGCCGGCGCCGACGATCACCACCTTTTCAGCGCCCGGTGCCGTCATGGCCATGTTTCCGGCGGCACGGTCCGCAATTGCATGCCCTCGGCGACCATTGTCGAACAGGCCCGCAGCCGGCAGCCGTCCTCCTGCCATATCCAGCAATCCTGGCAGGCTCCCATCAGACAGAAGCCCGCCCGTTTCTCCCGGCCGAATTCCGACTGCCGCACGGCAGGTCCGCAGACCAGGACGGCGGTGAGCACCGTGTCGCCGGCCAGTGCCTGGCAATCGGCGCCATCCAGCCGGAACCGAACCTGCGGCCTGCCCTTTTCGGCAAGGCGCACAATTCGGCCCCCGAGAGCGGCAGGCGGCAATCCGGATGTCATTCGGCAGCCTCTTTCCGCGCCTCGGCGGGGCTTGGCATGTTCGTGAAGCGAGCGCGCACATCCGCGAACGCGGCGGCCACGCCTTCGGCTCCGACCCGCCCCTTCATCCGACGGAAGATCTCCGTCTTGGTGAAGAAGCGCCAATGGATGGGAAGGCCCTGCAGCAGGTCGGTCAGCAGGTCGTAGGCCTCCGGCGTCCATTGCGCCTCGTAACCTTCGCGCTCGGGGCCATAGTGAAAGTGTCCGGTCGGCGCGGTCCGAGCGGCTCTCACCTTTTCGGTTTCAGTCTCGTCCACCATGCCGTCGCGGATGACGACGCCGTAATCACGTTCGGCAGCCTCGGAGGAAACGTAGCCGCGTGCGACGTCCCGCGCCACGCGCCAGGTCTCGCGCTCGACAGGGTTGCCGCGCCCGCCTCCGCCGGCTGAGCGGATCTCCAGGACGTCGCCTGGCTGCAGAACCGCGGTATCGATATTGCCGAGCCGCTGGAAGTCGTCACGCCCCGGGTTCAGCACCATGTCGGACAGACCGGCGGCCCTGCCGCCCAGTGTGCCCCAGGGGCGGAAGAAGCTGCGGTCGCGGTTCCGGGCGGTGATACGGCTGCCAGGCGAGAAAACCCGGAAGGCCATTTCGGTCGCCAGCCCACCGCGCCAGCGTCCGGCTCCGCCACTGTCCTTTGCCAGGCCATATTTGACGAACTCGATCGGCACTTCCGTCTCGGTGATCTCGATCGGGGTATTCTTGAGATAGGCGGCATCAGCGCCGGAGCCGTTGGTGCCATCGCGGTGGGGCATGCCGCCGCCGCCGCCGACCACCGGATTGACGGCGGCGATCACGGTGCGGCCGTTCCGTTCGTCGGTCGTCATGACATTGACGATGCAATTGTTGCCTGCCGGTGCTGCCGGCAGCTTTTCAGGCACGGCCTGGCAGAAGGCGCCGAATATGACGGAGCGCAGCCGCGCGCAGGTCAGCGAGCGCATGCCGACGGCAGCCGGCGCGATCGGATTGAGCACGCTGCCCTTTGGCGTGATGCAGGTGAACGGTCTCGTCAGGCCGGTATTGAGGAGGATCTTCGGGTTCAACGTGTAAAGTACGTAATAGACACCGACCAGAAGCATCGTATGGCGCGGGTCGCCGCCCGAGGGGACATTGAGCGAAGAGCCGAGCTGCGGATCGGAACCGGTGAAATCGAGGATCGCCTCGTCGCCGCGGATCGTCAGCGTCAGCTTCAGGCGGCACGGGTTGGCTTCGACCGAATCCTCGTCGGCATAATCGACGAATTCCCAGGTTCCGTCCGGCATCGCGCGCAGAAGATCGCGCGCCTGCGCTTCGGCGTGGTCGAGCAGGACCTCGGTACCTTCGAGAAAGGCTTGCTTGCCGAATTTCTCGACCATGGCGAGGATCTTGCGTTCGCCCGTGTTGAGCGCCCCGACCAGGGCTTTCATGTCGCCGATATTGAGATCGGGCTTGCGGACATTGGTGGTCATGATCTTGAGGATGTCTTCGTCGAAGACACCTTCGTTGACCAGTTTCATCGGCGGGAAGCGGATGCCCTCCTGATGGATTTCCGTCAACGCTCGCGACAGGGAGGCCGGCACCGCGCCACCCATGTCGGTATTGTGGATGTGACCGCCGGTCCAGGCGATGATCTCGCCATCGCAGAAGACCGGTTTCCACAGATGGGTGTCCGGCGCGTGCGTCGCCACGAAGCAGGAATAGGGATCATTGGTGAATGCCACGTCGCCGGGCTTGTAGTCGTCGATCATCGCGATCGCGCGGCTATAGGTGAGACCCGGATACCAGGTCGCGCCCAATCCCATCGGCACGCCGAACGTCTCGCCTCTGCGATTGACCAGCATGACCGTGAAGTCTTCCGTCTCCTTGACGAAGGCGGAATGCGCGGTCCGCTGCAGCGTATAAGCCATGTTTTCGGCAGCAGCGCGGGTGTGATTGGCAAACACCTGAAGGTTCAAGGGATCGAACATGGGCCATTACTCCGAAAAGGTGAGATGCAGGTTCAAGTGACGATCGACCTCGACATGTGTGCCGCTCGGGATTGCAAAGGTCGTATCTTCCTGGGCAACGACCGCCGGGCCGGCGAAGCGGCTGCCGGGACGCAGGCGATCACGCCGATAGAGGCCGATCCACTCGAAGCTCTTGCCAGTAAAGACCGGGATCTCGCGCTCGGGGTTCACCGCCCCACCGTCCTCTTGGGCATTGACGGGGATTTCCAGTGCCGGGCCGGCCCCGATTGCCGAGAGACGCAGGTTGACGATCTCGATCGCTCCGTCCGGATCATGGAAGTCGTAGAGCCGGGCATGCATGGCATGAAAGGCTTTCTCGATCGAACCGAGCTTGCCCTCGGCGATCCAGACTGGCTGGATCGGCACTTCGATCTCGAAGCTTTGGCCGACATAACGCATGTCGGCGGAGACATTGAGCGTCGCGGCGCCGGCATGCCCCTGCTTGGCGAGCCAGTTGCGCCCCTCGACGGCAAGCGCGTCCAGCGCCTCGCGCATTTGTGGTGCCGCCTCGTCGGAGAGATGGGTAAACACCGTGCGGATGAAGTCGCCGCGCAGATCTGCGACCAGGCCCCCGAGCGCCGAGACAACACCCGGACGCGGTGCGCCGATCACCTTCGCCATGCGAAATTCGCGGGCGAGGAACGCGCCGAGCATCGGGCCGCCGCCGCCGAACGGCATCAGCGTGAATTCCCTGAGATCGACGCCGGCGCGTGATGCGAGTTTCTCAACCTCCACGAACATTTCCGAGATGGCGACGTCGAGGATGGCCTGGGCGGCCTCCTCCGCGGTCCGGCCGATCTTTTCCGCCAGCCGCGTGACGGCCGCGCGGGCAAGCCCGACGTCGATCTGTAGCTGCCCGTAGGCCATCTGGCTGTGACCGAGCCAGCCGCAGACGGCCATGGCATCGGTCACGGTCGTCTGTTCTCCGCCGCGTCCGTAGCAGGCTGGTCCAGGTGTCGAGCCGGCTGATTCCGGCCCGACCCGCAACACGCCCTGTGCGTCGACGCTGGCGATAGAACCGCCGCCGATGCCGATCGAGCTGACCGAGACGGACGGGATATGCAGCGGGAACTCGCCGACCAGCTCGCCGGTGCCGAATTGCGGTTCGCCGTCGATGATCAGGGCAAAGTCGGCCGAGGTGCCGCCGATATCGAGGGTAAGGATATGCTTTTCGCCGGCACGACGGGCGAGCCAGGCAGCGCCTATGACACCGGAGGCCGTGCCGGACAACAGCATCTGCACGCACGACCGCTTGCCTTCGTCGGCATTCATCACGCCACCGTTCGACTTGGTCAGCAGCGCCGGCGTCGTGACGCCACGCGACAACAGCTTTTCCTCGAGTGCGGTCAGATAACCGGAGACACGCGGATGGACGTAACCGTTGAGGATAGCGGTGGTGGTTCGCTCGTATTCACGGATGACCGGCCAGACTTCGCAGGACGTGAAGACGAAGAGCTCCGGGGCGAGCCGGGCGATTTCCCGGCTGACCGCTGCTTCATGGGCGTCGTTGCGCCAAGAATGCAGGAAGGAGACGATGATGCCGGCGGCGCCATTGGCCTTCGCCTTGCTCACCGCTGCCGCAACCGCCTCCAGATTCGGCGTCTCGATCTCGCTGCCATCCGCCCGCAAGCGAGCGGGGATGCCGAAGATCATGTCGCGGGCGATGAGCTGGTCCGGCCGGGAGCAGAACAGCGAATAGACGTCCGGCATCCGCAACCGCGCCAGCTCGATGACGTCTTCGAAGCCGGCATTGGTCATCAGCGCCAGCGACACGCCGCGACGCTGGATCACGGTGTTGATGCCGACGGTCGTTCCATGGACAAAACGGCTGACGGCTGCCGGTTCGAGCCCTTCCCGTTCGGCCAAAAGCGACAGTCCCGTCATCAGTTCCGCACCCGGATCGTCCGGTGTCGTCAGAACCTTGAGCGAGGCAACCCGGCCCGATCGCGTTTCCAGCGCACAGAAATCGATGAAGGTCCCGCCGATGTCGACGCCGATCTTCCAGTCCTGCTGATCGTGGGAGCCTTTGCCTGGCGCGGCCGCACTGTCCATGTCGTTAAGTCCTTTCCTGCTGCTTGTCATGAAGCTGGCACGAATGGGCAAAGCCGGTCCAAGAGCGAAAAAGCCGCTGCCCATAAGTGCCGCTTATGCCTCGACGTCCCATAGGTCCGGCTTATGGGACGATGAAAACCTCGACTTTGACACCGGCCGGCCGCACCGGAATGGTGGCAGGGATGAAAGACATTGCGGAAACGGCCTTATGGATGTGATCGTGCTGGGTGGTGGCCTGATGGGCGCCGCATCGACCTATTTTCTTGCCCGGCGCGGGGTGCGCGTGACGCTCATCGAGCGGAACCGGGTGGGCAGCGGCGCGACGGTCGCTTCCTTCGGCAATATCCGCCGCAGCGGCCGCTACCTGCCACAACTTCCCCTCGCCCGGCGATCCCTGACGCTTTGGGGCAAGGCGGCGGAGATGCTGGACCGGGACGTCGAGTTTCGGGCGACCGGCCATGTCCGGCTGACGTTCAGCCAGGCGGGTCTCGAGGAGATGCGCAGCTTCGCGACAGCCGCCAGACCTTGGGGTCTTAACCTTGAGGAGCTTACCGCGGCGGAGCTCCATGCACGTTTTCCGGGGCTCGGGCCCGAAGCGATCGCCGCCTCCTTTTCCCCGGAGGACGGAAGCGGCAATCCGCGCCTGATCGCCCCTGCTTTCGCGGATGCCGCGAGACGTATCGGTGCCGAGATCATCGAGAACGTGGAGGTGAAAGCGATCCGGCGAAGCGCCTATGGCTTCGAGGTGGAGACCTCGAACGGCATTCATGCCGCTGCCTGCCTACTCAACACCGCCGGCGCCTGGGGCGCCCGGATCTCCGCACAGTTCGGCGAAGCCGTCCCGATCGTCGCGAAGGGGCCGCAGATGGGAGTAACCGAGCCGCTGCCGCATCGCATCCTGCCGGTCGTCGGCGTCTGGGCTCATGACCACGGCGGTGGGTATCTGCGCCAGGTGGAGCGCGGAAACATCGTCTTCGGTGGCGGGGCGGAACGTACCGATGTTTCGCTCGACACCGGCCATGCCAAGGCCGACCCCGCCCGGCTTCCCGGCCAGTTGCGTGCCCTGCTGCCGATCCTGCCGGCGCTTGCCAATGTCTCGGTGATCCGCACCTGGTCCGGCTGCGAGGGTTATGTCGGCGACGGCCTTCCGGTCATGGGACGATCGGCGACCACGCCGGGGCTGTTCCATGCCTTCGGGTTTTGCGGCCACGGCTTTCAGCTCGGCCCCGGCGTCGGCGACGTGATGGCGGATTTAATCTCGACCGGCGCGACCGAGACGCCCATCGATGACTTCCGGATTGAACGATTTCACAGGCGGGACGAGGGGCAGGAACTAAGTTAGCCACCGCCATACGTCTCCGCTCCCTTGCTCTCCAGTTCAACAAAGAGCGCCATCACGACCGGCGCTTGAACGTATGCTCCTTCGTGGGAAACGCTCGGGAGCGAACATCGCCCGCATAAGCTGCGGCCGCCGCTTCCACCCTCTTGCCCAGCTCGTCATAGCGCTTGACGAAGCGCGGCGTGAAGTCGTTGAAAAGCCCAAGCATGTCGTCCGAAACGAGGATTTGGCCGTCACAGGCAACCGATGCGCCGATTCCGATGGTTGGAACGGCGATAGCGGCCGTCATCTCGCGAGCCAATGTCTCGACCGTGCCCTCGATAACCACCGCAAAGGCTCCGGAGTTGCCGACCGCTTCGGCATCACGCCGGATCTTCGCCACTTCTTCTTCCGAATGGCCGACGGATCGGTAGCCACCTGCGGTATGAACCTGCTGCGGCATCAGGCCGATGTGGCCAAGGACCGGGATGCCGCGAGCGGTCAGGAAAGCGATGGTCTCGGCCATCTCTTCACCACCTTCGAGTTTGACCGCGTCGCAGCCGGTTTCCTGCAGAATGCGCACGGCATTGCGATAGGCCAATTCCCTGGTTTCCTGATAACTGCCAAAGGGCATGTCGACGACCACGCAGGATCTCGTGACACCGCGCATCACCGCCTTGCCGTGCGCGATCATCATGTCGAGCGTCACCGAAACGGTGCTCTCCATGCCGTAGAGGACCATGCCGAGCGAATCCCCGACAAGCAGAAGATCGCAGTGTTCATCCAGCAGCCGCGCCATCGGCGTTGTGTAGGCGGTCAGGCAGACGATCGGCGCTCCACCCTTCATCGCCCGGATCCGACTGGGCGTCAGGCGCTTTAAGGAGCCCGCGGCACTCATCGCGCTTCTCCTGTCCCAGACATCGTTTTTTTCGCAATCACCCGGTTGTCGAGAAGCTTGGTCGTGCCGACCCGCACGAACAGCGCAACAACCACCGGATCCTCGATCTTCGCGATAGCCTGCAACGTGGAGGCATCCCTGACCGCGACGACTTCCGGTTTTGCGAGCGGCTCGCGGCTGATGAAGCCGACAAGCTTTTCTTCAAGGACCTGCGGGTCCGTGAGACCCTGAGCGACGAGACGCTCCGCCTCGTCCAAGGCGCGGGGGACGACGACCGCAGCGCGTCTTTCTTCCTCGCTGAGATAGACGTTGCGGGATGACAGGGCGAGACCATCCGCATCCCGAACCGTCGGCACGGAAACGACGCGCACCGGCAATGCGAGATCGTCGACCATCTGTTTGATGATGACGACCTGCTGGTAATCCTTTTCGCCGAAATAGGCGTTCCTCGGCTGGACGATATTGAAGAGCTTGTTGACCACGGTCGCCACGCCCGCAAAATGCCCGGGTCGAACCGCGCCTTCGAGCTCGCATCCAAGCTCCGGCACATCAACGACCGTCTTCATGGGCCGCGGGTACATATCCTCGACGCCCGGCGCAAACAGGATATCGACGCCTGCTGTCTCCAGCATTGCCCTGTCGCGCTCCAGATCGCGCGGATATCGACTGAGGTCTTCCGTCGGACCAAACTGAAGCGGGTTCACGAAAATCGAGGCAACGACCGTTTCGTTCTCAGCGCGTGCTCGCGAGACAAGTTCCATATGTCCGGCATGGAGATAGCCCATGGTCGGAACGAAGCCGACCGTCCCGCCTTTCGCCTTGGCTGCGGCAAGTGCCGCGCGCAGCGCCTCAATGCTCGATAGGACCCGCATGTTGCCCTCCCTGGCCACGATCACATCGGCGCGGATAGAGAGAGCAAGCGCGGCTACACGTCAATGCAGGCCTTTCGATAAAACCGATTAGACCGACGCGATACGGACTGGAGGCCCATCGCCAGTATCTATTCTAACCTCAGTTTCGGCGTCGAAAAGATTGATGCTTGAAGGATCGACTTTGAACCGAATTTGGTCGCCTCTTCGACCCTTGAACCGCGGTTCAGCTCTGGCTATGACAGCCTGGTTGCCGATAATGGCAGTGACCATGGTGTCTGGACCCGTCGGCTCCACGACGTCGATCACTCCCTCAAGAAAAGCGTCCTCCGTCTCGACGACCTTGAGCTCCTCCGGTCTGACGCCGAACACGCACTCTCGCGTTCCATTCGCGATCCCGGGACCGCTGAGCGCGACGAGCACCCCCTCGCTCGTGAACCGGGTTCCGTCAGCATCCGAAAGAAGTTTCCCCCGAATGAAGTTCATTGCCGGAGAACCGATGAACCCTGCGACGAACATGTTGGCTGGGCGTTCGTAGATGGTTCGAGGATCGGCAAGCTGCTGAACATAACCGCCCTTCATTACGGCCACCTTCGTCGCCAGCGTCATCGCTTCGATCTGGTCGTGGGTGACGTAGACAATGCTGGTGCCAAGACGTTCATGAAGACGTTTTATCTCGGTTCTCATCTCGACGCGCAGTTTCGCGTCCAGGTTCGAGAGCGGTTCGTCGAAGAGAAAAAGATCGGGATTGCGCACGATTGCGCGCCCCATGGCAACACGTTGCCTCTGGCCGCCGGACAAATTTGCGGGAAGGCGATCGAGAAGATGCCCGATCTGAAGCATCTCCGCCGCTTTGCGAATTTCCGCCTTGCGCTCTTGCTCGGGCACGCCCCGCATTTCGAGCCCGAAGCCGATGTTTCGTTCGACCGACATCGTCGGGTACAGCGCGTAGGACTGAAACACCATTGCGATGTTCCGATCTTTCGGCGGCAGGGCCGTGACCGACCGGCCCGCGATGGCGATATCCCCGGCCGACGGTTCGTCGAGCCCGGCGATGATGTTCAACAAGGTGGACTTGCCGCATCCGGAGGGTCCAAGCAGCACCAGAAAGCCGCCGTCTTCCAGATCGACGTCTATTCCGTGGAGGACATCGAGCGCCCCATAGGATTTTCGGATACCGCTTATGGAAAGGGTGGCCATCGTTTTCTCCTCAACCCTTGATCGCGCCTGCGGTAAGACCCTGGACCATCGCGCGCTGAACGATCGCGAAGAGGACGACCACCGGCAGGATGCTGAGTATGCCGCCGGCGGCAAGCACCCCCCACGGCAGCTGGAATTCGCCGACCATCAGTTGCAATCCGACAGGCCACGTTCGGGAACCCTGCCCTGTCGTCAACATGAGCGCAAAAATGAACTCGTTCCACGCAGCGATCGCGATGAATACCGAACTGGCGACGAGACCATTTCGCGCCAATGGCAATACGATGCGCACCATGGCTCCAAGTCGTGTGGAGCCATCGATCCGAGCAGCGCTTTCCAGCTCCTTCGGCGCGGCATCGAAAAAGCCCTTGAGCATCCAAGCAAATAGCGGCAACAGAAAGCTGGTATAAGCAAGCGCCAATCCAAAGCGGCTGTCGACCAGGCCCACTGTCCGCATCATGACGTAGAGCGGGATGATCACCATAACGGCCGGGAACATCCGCACCAGCAGATAGCCGAGCATGATTTTGTCTCGGCCTTTGAACGGCAGCCGCGCGAATGCATAAGCCGCGAGCGTCCCGGTCAGAACGCAGATCACCACTGTAATTGTGGTTACCACCAAGCTGTTTGCAATCAGCACCGGAAAGTTCGATTGCGTCCAGATGGCGACATAGTTTTGAAAGGTGACCGTTCGGGGGATGTACTGCATATGCGAGGTGACGATGTCCGCCTCCGTCTTGAGGGACGTGAGAAACATCCAGAGGATCGGCCCGAGGCAGAACGTCGTCAGAGTTGTCAGCACGGCATAGGTCAGGATGTCTCCCGCAAGGCGCCGGCTGCGGCTGGTCTTGAGCATTCTCATTCCTTCGTGACGCGCGTTAGCCTGATGTAGATGGTCGCAAACAGCATGAGGAGGATGAACATGACGACCGAAAGCGCGCCCGCATACCCGAAATTGAACTCGCGATAGGCAGTCTGGAACGCGTAGAGCGACAGGACTTGCGTGGCGTTGCCGGGGCCTCCGCCGGTCAAGACGAGCAGCAGGTCCGGCGAGTTGACGAGGCTGATCACGCGCAGGATGACGGCCGCGGCGATCACCGTCTTCAGCATGGGCACCGTGATCAGACGAAACTGACGGACGGGGCCTGCGCCATCGACCGCCGCAGCTTTGTACAGGTCCTCCGGGATGCCCTTCAATCCGGCGAGAAACAGAAGTGCGAAGAACGGAAAACCGTGCCACGCCTCGACCAGAATAGTCGCGGCCAACGCGGTGGCCGGATCGGCAAACCACGCCTTGTAGGTGCTCAATATCCCAATCCCTACCAGCAGGTCGTTGATGACGCCCAGCCGTGGATCCAGCAAGAGAGCCCACATATGTCCGGCCACCACGTTCGGCAGGAAATAGGGAAGCAGGATCAGCACGCCGAATAACTTCGTACCTGGAAGGTTGCGGTTGAGCGCCACGGCTGCGACGAAGCCGAGCGTCACTTCGATGGCGATAGCTGCCGTTACCCAGATCGCTGTATTTTTCAACGAGATCCAGAAGACCCGATCCGACATCATCGCGACGTAGTGCTTCATCCCAACCCAGCCGTTAAGGCCGGGCCGGGTGAGGCGCATTTCCCGCACGCTGATGACGAAGCCGTAGAGCGTCGGATAGGCGACCACCAGCAGAAGCAGGACAAGGCTCGGAAACAGCAGGAGGTAGACCCAATACCGCGTTTCGGAAAGGTTTCCGAGCAGCGTGATTGGTCCACGTGGCAAGATTGACTTCATGTGATCGCGGCGCATGCCGTCCTCTGGGACGCGACGACGTTACGGTCATCGCGTCTGGTTGACTAACGAAGCGCGGCTTCGAGCCCTTGGATCATGCGGTCGACGGCCTGCACGGGTGTCAACTGCCCAGTCAGAACCGACTGGAAGGCGGGATTGACGACATTTTCCGACCACCCGGCAGCGCCGACGAAACTGTTGGGCAGCCGCCCGAACTCGAGTGTTTTTGAAGCGGCCTGATAGACCGGATTGGACTTGATCCGCTTATCCTCAAGCGCCGCCGTCGACGCGGGGAAATAGCCCGTTGCTTCCAGCAGGGCGACCGCCGCGTCCGTTTCACCCCAGAAACTGATCCAGTCCCAGGCAGCGTCGATATTGTCGTCCTTCATGATGCCGTTGCCGGCATACGCAACACGCGCAATATGGGCCTTCGGGCCCGCCGGCATGGGAGCCGTGGCGAACTGTTCGCCCGCTTTGAGAGCAGCGGAGATTTCGATCAGCGATCCCGTATGATGCCAGACCATGGCGGTCTGACCGGTGCGGAATCCTTCCATGATCTGGCGATAGCTGTCGTTGGGCGCGCTTGGTGGAACGACCTTCTCCTTGAGAAAGAGGCTCGAATAGAAGCTGATGGCCTCGACTGCGGCTGCCTTGTCGATCGCCGCCTGCCCGTCCTTCACGATCGGAGAGCCGAAGGACTCCATCATGTCGATGACGTATTTGAATGCTCCCGCGCCACCTCGCATGCCGAACGCGTAGCGACCTTTCGTGGGGTTAGTCAGTTTCCTGCAGGCGGTAACGAACTCGTCCAAGGTCTTCGGCGGGCCCGCAAGGCCCGCTTCCTCGAAATAGTCCTTTCGGTAATACATCCAGTCGACGAAGGCATAAGCTGGAACGGCATATACGGCGCCGCCCTGGGACATGCCGGTCCACCGGTTTTCCGGCAGATTGGCCTTGCCCTTCCATGCACTCACCCGCTTGGTGATGTCCGTCAATGCGCCCATCGCCGTCAGGTCGGCGAAGCGTTCCGCGATGACCATACCGGTATCCGGCCGTCCGCCGGCCACCACCGCGGACGAAACCTTCGCCATGTATTCAGAGTTCGGGATGCTTTCCTGCGTGACCGTGACGCCCGGATGAGTTTTGGCGAACAGCTCGATGATTTTCAACAGGCCGGCCATCTCCGATTGGCTCGTGAAATGGTGCCAGTAATTTATCGCGGTCGCCGCATTGGCGGAGCGAATGTTGCCGGCCAGCGCCAGGGCGGCCGTCGCGGCGAGAAACTCACGTTTGGTGATCTGCATCTAATCCATCCTCCCACATATCAGATTGCAAATCTGATCGATCAGATAGAGATAGCAATCTTTCGAAGGCTCGGCAAGGCCAAGACGACTGGACGCGCGGTTCCGGTCAAACCAGTCCCATATTTCGATGAATCGCTGCCTGGAAATGCGCCTGAAGCGCCTTCTCTGCGGCATCGGCATCCCTGGTGGAACATGCCTCCAGAATATCCAGATGCTCCTTCAATGTCCTAATGAGGATCGGAGGCGTCACCTTCCGTTCCAATCGCAGCAAACGCAGGTAGTTGTGCATTCTACGATAGGCCGTATCGATCAGCGGATTACGCAGTGCCGCGACGATCTGGCCGTGAAGCTCGAGCTCGAGGAGATCCATCTCCGCGAGATGATCGACGGTAAGTCCATCTCTCTCCAGTTTACGCATAAGCCTGGAATGGCGGACTTCCAGACTGTTCATCAACTCCTCTTCGGCCTGTTCGGCAAAGACTCGCACGGCCGACCTCTCGATGATCGAGCGGAACTGATATGTCGCACGCGTCAGGTCGAGACCCGGTCGAACGAACTGGATTCCGGAGCGCGGATGGATCGTCAGAATGCCTTCGGCCTCAAGCATTCGCAGGGCGTCGCGGAGCGGCGCGACCGGCACGCCGACGATTTCCGAAAGCTCGCTCTGGGAGATGAATGCGCCCACAGGAACCTTTCGTTCGAACAGACTCTCGAGGATCCGCTCATAGGCTACGTCGCTGAGCCGCGGCGCGGCGGGTTCGACGCCGGCTGATCTTCCCTTACGCGCTTGCGATTTTTTCATACGTCCGATAATACCATTGATAGATCAGTTGACAAATTAAAACGATCAGAGAGCGCTGTTATGCCCCTATCAGAATTCCGTATAACCCGATTTCAGTTCGCCCGCGACAGGGTAATCGGAGACAGTCAGGTCCGAGCCGACGACGTCAACGTCGCTGCTCTCGAACTTGTGGGCGAAAGCGGAAAGATCGGGCTGGGCTTTATCCAGACTCTCTTTCATCCCCTCCCGGATCAAACCGAGATCGAGGCGGTTTTTGCAAACGAGGTTTGGCCCGGCATCGAGGGCCAGGAAGCCATCGCGCTGGTCCATCGGGTCCATCGCCCGCGGGGCGGCAACCAGCGCGCCTTTTCGCTGCCATTTCACGAGGCGCTGCAGGTCGCGTTGTGGGACCTTGCCGCCAAGGAAGTCGGATTACCGCTCCACACCCTGCTCGGCAGCCGTCGTGACCGTGTTCGCGCCTATGCCAGCGGTCTCGACTTCCACCTCGGTGACGAAGCGTTCTGCGCGTTGTTCTCACATGCCGCGAGCCTTAGATACACGGCATTCAAGATTAAGGTGGGCCATCAGGACTTCAAACGGGATATGCGTCGTCTCGATTTGTTGAAGGAAGTCGTGCCTGCCGGTTCACATATCATGATCGATCCCAACGAGGCCTGGAATTCGAAGGAAGCCCTGGTGAAGCTTACGGCGATCCGCGACGCCGGCCATGCTCTGTTATGGGTTGAAGATCCAATTCTGCGCCATGACTTCGAGGGGCTCCGGACACTCCGTCACGCGGTCAACTGGACCCAGATCAACAGTGGAGAGTATCTCGACGCAACGGGAAAACGGATCCTTATGGAAAATTTCGGGACCGATCTGCTGAACGTCCATGGCCAGGTGACAGACGTCATGCGGATCGGTTGGCTTGCAGCCGAGCTTGGCGTCCCGATCAGCCTGGGCAATACGTTCCTGGAAGTCGGAGTGCACATGGCTGTCGCACTTCCGGAAGTCGAATGGCTCGAATATTCGTTCCAGAATTTCGATCACCTGGTGGAGCAGCCTATCGAGATCAAGGACGGTTTTGCATTCGCACCAAACCGTCCGGGCCATGGACTTGTTCTCAGCGAAGCGGCCCGCAAGGATTGGTCTCGTCCCAAGCGCCTCGACCGATCGGAACTTGGTGCGGCCCCGACAAACCCTCGTTTGCCATACCTCGCTTGACGCTCATCAGCGGCGCATCGAGCTTCACGGTTGCACGCACAGGCGCCTGCCCAATCAGATTTGCTACCGTCATGCAGATTGCGGTCTTGATCATTACCGGCGGATAAGATGCTTCGCTGAAGGCCGCGCTCTCTGATGTCGCGCGGTTTGAGGCCGAGTCGCATCCGCTTGCTGAGAAGTTGCGCCGCATCCTTTCAACGCGGATGAAGGTTACCCGACGCCGGCGCAGTGTAGGATCGACCGAACACCTTTATCTCTGTCGGATATGCCTTTCAATCAGCGCTCTCAGCTTGCTGACATTGCCCGCCTCCAGAAGATCGACCATTTCGTGATGCTCCCGAGCCGATTGCTCTATTCGCGCCCGCGTCTTCCACTGGGAAACCGGAGCGGAAGACGTGCGCTGGCGAAGTTCCGCAATGATCCCATCCAGTTCGTCGTTACCGGACAGCTGGACGAAGGCACGATGGAAATTCAAGTTGGCTTCATATTGCTCCAGCACGGTGCCGTGCAGGATAAGGTTTTCGAACCGCTCGGCCAGGACGCGCAAGTTGCTGATATCGTCGGCCGTCGCCGCGGCCACAGCTTTGGGGACCACCCCGGTTTCCAGTAGGATGCGAATCTCGGCAATGTCCTCGGCTTGTTTTCCGTCAGCCTTGTAAACGTGATAGCCGCGGTTCGGCACGTGCTCGACGACACGCTTCTGCGCCAGGCGATCGAGCGCGCGGCGAATCTCGTTGCGCCCGCGCCCGTAGCGCGTTTCGAGATCGACCTGCTTCAGCCATGTGCCCGGCTGAAGTATTCCGGACTGGATATCCGTAAGGATAAGCTGGGTGGCATCTGGTTCGCCGTCTGCGATGGGTTCGTCGAGCAGGGTGTTCATCCGTTTGACCTCAAGCGGCCGGGAGGCGATTTGCCTAATCACTAGCCACAAATTTCATTTGCCGAAAGAGGAATCTTCCCATAAATTGGTACCAATTTTGGATGAAATGTGTAGGCAAAATGAAAAATTTCGACAACGTCTGGGAGATCGTTGACGGCAAGGCACCCAGGTTTGCCGAGCTTAGCGACTATATCTGGGAAGTTCCGGAGACCAATTACGAAGAGTTCCGCTCCTCCGCGGCGCATGCCGAACTGCTGGAAGCCGAGGGCTTCAGGGTCATGCGCAATGTCGCGAACATCCCGACGGCCGTGATGGGCGAGGCCGGCGAAGGCGGTCCGGTCATCGCCATTCTCGGCGAATATGACGCCCTGCCCGGCCTCAGCCAGGTCGCGGGCCTTGCCGAGGAAAAGGCGGTGGTCGAGGGCGGCCATGGCCATGGCTGCGGGCATAACCTTCTCGGTTCCGGCTCCATGCTGGCGGCCGCTGCCGTCAAGGATTACCTCAAGGCGAACAATCTTCCGGGCCGCGTTCGCTATTATGGCTGCCCGGCCGAAGAGGGCGGCTCCTCAAAGGGCTTCATGGTCCGTGCCGGCGTTTTTGACGATGTCGACATTGCCATTTCCTGGCACCCGGCCGCATTCGTCGGCGTCAACAATCCGATCTCGCTCGCCTGCAACGAACTCAATTTCCACTTCTCCGGCCGTGCGTCGCACGCGGCGGCGTCGCCGCATCTGGGACGCAGCGCGCTCGACGCAGTCGAGCTGATGAATGTCGGCGTCAATTATCTGCGCGAGCATATGCCGTCCACGGCACGTGTCCACTATGCCATTACCGACACCGGCGGCCATGCACCGAACGTCGTGCAGGCGAAGGCATCGGTGCGTTATCTCGTCCGGTCGCGCACGCTTCCGGAACTTCTGGAACTCGTGGCCCGCGTGAAGGATGTGGCGGCCGGCGCGGCCCTGATGACCGGTACCTCCGTGCGCAGCCAGATCGTCAGTGGCGATGCGAACCTGGTCGGCAATACGCCGCTCGAAACGCTGATGCACAACCACATCGAGCGCGTCGGCCTGCCGCCTTTCGACGAGGCGGACAAGGCGACCGCCGCAAAATTCCAGGAAACCTTCAGTCAGGCCGATATCGCTGCGTCCTTCGGACGGTTCGGGTTGAAGGTCCGCAAGGGCGTGTCCCTCTGCGATGTCATCTTCCCGCCGGAAAGCGGCGACGGAACGCTCGTCGGCTCCACCGATGTCGGGACAGTGAGCTGGGTCGTGCCGACCGTCCAGATGCGCGGCGCCACCTATGCGATCGGCACGCCCGGCCATTCCTGGCAGCTCGTCGCCCAGGGCAAGCTGCCCGCCGCGCACAAGGGCATGACGCATGCGGCCAAGGTAATGGCATCGACCGCGGTCGACCTCATCCTGAAGCCGGAACTGATCGCGGAAGCGAAAGCCGATTTTGCGGCACGGCTCGAAGGCACTCCCTTCGTCAATCCGATCCCCGATGACGTCCAGCCAGACATTCGGGAGAAGCGGGATGTCTGAGGCGCCCCTCCAGCCCGACCGCCAGATCCTGATGGGCCACATCCACGAGTTTGGCAAACGGGTGAAACTTTCGGGCACGGCGGAAGAGCTGGAAAGCTTTCGATATCTGGAAAGGCAGATAGGCTCTTACGGTTATCGGACGCAGCTTCTCTCGCACGACGCCTATATCAGCCTGCCGGGCAAGGCTGCTGTCGAAATCGATGGCGACGCCATCCGCTGCATTACCCATTCCATGTCGGTCTCGACGCCTGGTGAAGGCATCTCGGCGGACGTCATCTATGTCGCTGAAGGCACCGAAGCCGATTTCGAGGGCATCGACGTTAAGGGGCGCATCATCCTTGTCGATGGCATTGCGACCGAAGACGTCGCGGCCCTTGCAAGTGCCCGCGGCGCGATCGGGCAGCTCCACGTCAGCCCCAACGAACACCTCTACGAAATGTGCGTGTCGCCCGTCTGGGGCAGCCCCTCACAACATACGCGCACGCAGCTGCCAAAGACGGCGATCTGCACCATCTCCCGCGACGACGGCGAGCGGCTCCGTCAGGCCTGCCGCGCCGGCAAGGCGCCAGTGGTTCGCCTGACGACGGAGGTCGATACGGGCTGGCGCAAGACGCCCATCCTGGTTGCGGAGCTTTCCCCGGACGGTCGACCGGATGCACCTTTCGTCCTGTTTTCCGGCCATCACGATACCTGGCACTACGGCGTGATGGACAATGGCGGAGCCAATGCCACCATGCTGGAAGCCGCGCGCCTCCTGGCCGAGCGACGTGAGAGCTGGCGGCGGGGCCTGCGCATCTGCTTCTGGTCCGGCCATTCCCACGGCCGTTATTCCGGGTCCGCCTGGTATGCGGACGAATATTGGGACGAACTGGAACAGCGTTGCGTTGCGCATGTGAATGTCGATTCCACCGGCGGTGCAGGCGCCGACATCCTGACGAACTCGGCCGTCATCGACGAATTGAAGGCGGTCGCGGCAAGGGCCGTCGAAACGGTGACCGGACAGGCGCATGGAGGTCGTCGTCACGGGCGCGCTGCCGACCAGTCCTTCTGGGGCGTAGGCATTCCCTCGATGTTCGGCAGCCTCAGCCATCAGCCCCCAGGGCCGGTGAAGATGCTGACGGCGCTCGGGTGGTGGTGGCACACGCCGCACGATACGGAAGAGCATATCGATTCGGCCAATCTTCAGCGCGACACCGAGATCGTGTTGCGTGTGCTCGGTGAACTGCTCGATGCCCGCGTTCTGCCGCTCGACTACACCGCCTACGCAGCGTCTCTCAAACATGAACTCGGCGGCCTGGCCGCGGATCTGGCGGGACGGATAGATCTGAATGCCCTGATCTCGGTGGTGGATGAACTGCGCCAGTGTGCCGAAGCGATCAACGGTGTCGCGCAGCAGGAAGTCGATCCGGTTCGCGCCGAGATCATCAACGACCGCCTTCGGCAGGCCTCCCGCCTACTCGTTCCATTGAACTACACGTTCGGTGACCGTTTCCATCACGACAATGCGCTTCCGCATCCGGCCCGGCCGTCTCTATCAGGGCTTCGCGAACTGGCCGCCTTGCCGCAAGGGCATGCCGATATCCCGTTCTTCGCGGTTCATGCGCGCCAGACGCGCAACCGCATTCTCTCCGTCTTGAAACAGGCCTGCACGGTGCTTGCCCTCGACGGAATATGACATCCCAACCGTCCTCTCCAACGCAACGAATAAATAAGGGAACACGACATGAAGACCGGGAAACTCTGGGCGGCCGCGCTGGCCGCCACTCTCACCGTCATGCTGCCTAGCGCAGAAGCCAAGGATTGGACGCATGTGAAGGTCGGCATCGAAGGTGCCTTCCCCCCATGGAACGCGCTGGATTCCAAGGGGAACCTGACCGGCCTCGATATCGACCTCATCAACGACCTGTGCCAGCGCGCCAAGGTGGAGTGCGAGCTGATCGCCGGTGAGTGGAGTGCCATGATCCCCAGCGTCAACGCCGGCAAGTTCGACCTTATCATGACGCTCGGCATCAATGAAAAGCGAAAGGAAGTCGTTGATTTCACGGTGCCTTATGCGAGCGGCGTGGCGACCTTCATCACACTGAAGGACAGCCCGGTCAGCAAGCTGCCGATGACCGGCGAACGGCTGAACCTCAACGACAAGGACAAGGCCGATCCCGTGATGAAGACGATCGGCGGTGTTCTTTCCGGCAAGACGATCGGCGTCGTGCAATCGACAAGCCAGGAGCAGCTGATCAACGCCTATTTCGGCAAAAGCGTCACCGTCCGCACCTACAAGAATTCCGGCGAGCGCGATCTCGACCTCAAGGCCGGCCGCATCGATGCCGGTTTCGATAGTGGCGTCTATGGCACCACCGCACTTGCCAAACCTGGGAACGAGGATCTGGCGATGGTCGGACCGCTGATGAAGGGTGCCATGCTGGCGACGGAAGTCGCCATAGGCATGCGCAAGGGCGAGACCGATCTGAAGGAGAAGTTCGACACGGCCATCAAGTCGGCGGCTGCGGACGGCGTCATCAAAAAGCTCTCCGAAAAGTGGAGCAAGCTGGACCTGACGCCATCGTTCTAACCCGGCGGACCCGGCGCGAGGTGCGCAAGTCGCGCTCTCGTGCCGTGACGCCGGGATCTGGACACGAACAAACCTCCATGTGGATGAGGTCTCCATGAACCAGCCGACAATACTGGATCTGATCGGAACCGGCCCGAATGGCTGGGGCATGGCCCTTGCCGCAGCCACCGTCATGACGGTCCTGATCGCCATCGCCGGTTTTGCGATCGGTGGCGTGATCGGCGTCTTCGGTGCCTGGGCGAAGGTCTCGGGCGGTCCGGTGACGCGCGGGATCGCGGGTTTCTACACCACGGTTCTGCGCGGCATACCCGATCTTCTGGTCATCTATCTCTTCTATTTCGGCGGCAGCGCTGCCGTGACCGCGATCGGCAGGTTGTTCGGCGCTGAAGGCTTCATCGGCTTTCCGGGCTTCCTGGCCGGCGCGCTCGCCGTCGGCATCACCTCCGGCGCACAGCAGACGGAGGTCTTTCGCGGCGCCTTTCGGGCGGTGCATTCCGGCGAGCTGGAGGCGGCGATCGCCTGCGGCATGTCGCGCTCCCTGCGGTTTCGCAGGATCCTGGCGCCGTTGACGCTTCGCCACGCAATTCCCGGCATGGGCAATGTCTGGCAGGTCGTGCTGAAGGAGTCCGCGCTGGTTTCGGTCACGGGCGTTGTCGAACTCCTTCGGCAGTCGCAGATCGGCGCCGGCTCCACCGGCCTGCCCTTCGATTTCTACGTCATCGCCGCTGCCATCTACCTGGCTATCTCGACGATTTCCGGCGGTTTCCTGCAACTCAGCGAAAAGCGCTTCACGCGCGGCGTCAGGAGGGGTTGATGGATCTGCCGTTTCTCTACGAAACCTTCCTGAGCCTCGTTGCCGCGGTGCCGCTGACGCTGCAGCTTGCCGCGAGTGCGATCGTACTCGGCGCGTTCCTGGCCCTCGGCCTGGCGCTCTGCCGGCTGTCCGGCATCCTGCCGCTCGACTGGTTCGCGAGGGCCTATATCTTCGTCTTCCGCGGAACACCGCTGCTCGTCCAGATCTTCCTGATCTATTACGGCCTCGGCCAGTTTCGTGAGGTCCGCCAGAGCATGGTGTGGGTGGTGCTGCGCGACCCCTACTGGTGCGCCGTCATTGCCCTGATGCTGAACACCGCTGCCTATTCCGCCGAGATCATCCGCGGCGGACTGCTCTCGGTCCCGTTCGGCCAGATCGAAGCGGCGCGCGCCTGCGGCATGTCCCGTTTCATGACCTTCCGGCGCATTGCCCTGCCGCTCGCAATCCGCCAGGCGCTGCCCGGTTATTCCAACGAGATGATCTCGATGGTGAAGGCGACGTCGCTTGCCTCGATCATCACCATCATGGAAGTGACCGGCGTCGCCGCCAAGCTGATCTCCGAGACCTATCGGGCGATCGAAGTCTTCGTCGTCGCCGGTGCCATCTATCTTGCCATCAACTTCATCCTCACCCGGCTTGTTGCCCTCGCCGAGTATCAACTGAGCCCGCACCTGCGCCAGCCTGCGGCCTTGCCCAGCACATCCACGGGAGCCGCTAGATGACGCCTTCGACCAATCCACCCGCACCGGCGGCCATCACCCTGCGCGGGCTTCGCAAGAGTTTCGGTCCGGTCGAAGTGCTGAAGGGCATCGACATGGAGGCGCGCGAGGGCGAGGTCGTCTCGATCCTCGGCTCCTCCGGTTCCGGCAAGTCGACCATGCTCCGCTGCATCAATATGCTCGAGACGCCCGATGCCGGCGAAATCACCGTTGCCGGCGAAACCATCCGCATGAAGCCGACCGGCTCCGGCAAGAGCCGCATTGCCGACCGCCGCCAGGTGGAGCGTATCCGTTCCGAACTCGGCATGGTGTTCCAGAGCTTCAATCTCTGGTCCCACAAGACCGTGCTCGAAAACGTCATGGAGGCGCCGCTACACGTGCAGAAGCGTTCGCGCGCCGAATGCCTGGAAGAGGCGGAAGCTCTGCTGGCCAAGGTGGGTATTGCCGACAAGCGCAATCATTACCCGGCGCATCTTTCCGGCGGCCAGCAGCAACGTGCCGCCATCGCCCGCGCGCTTGCCATGCGGCCGAAGGTGATGCTGTTCGACGAGCCGACCTCGGCGCTCGACCCGGAACTCGTCGGCGAAGTGCTGCGCGTCATGCGGGCGCTTGCCGAAGAAGGCCGCACCATGCTGGTCGTCACGCATGAAATGGGCTTTGCCCGCGATGTCTCGAGCCGGGTCATCTTCCTGCACCAGGGCGCCATCGAAGAGGAAGGCCGGCCGCAGGACATGTTCACCAACGCGAAATCCGAGCGCTTCCGGAAATTCATCAGCGGCTGAGCCGCTCCACCATTCTACCCAGACAAAGAGAGGGAACTGACAGATGAAATTCATCAAGACGGCAATCACCGTCGCTTTCACCGCCATGACGCTGATGGCGGCCGCTGCGGCGCAAGACAAAACGGAAATCGTCATCGCCACGGAGGGCGCCTTCCCGCCCTATAACCTGACCCGTCCGGATGGCACACTGGACGGCTACGACATCGAACTCGGCAAGAACCTCTGCGAGCGCATGAAAATCAAGTGCACGTTCGTCGCTCAAGCCTTCGACGGCATCATCCCGGCCCTCAATGCCGGCAAGTTCGATGCCATCATGGCCGGCATGTCGGCCACCGAAAAGCGCAAGGAAGTCATCGACTTCTCCATGTCCTACGGCAGCACCGGGCAGTCCTTTGCCACACTGAAGGATGGCCCCCTGGCAAAAATGCCGATGAAGGACCAGCTTTTCTCGCTCGCCTCCAACGAAGCCGGCGCTCGCAAGGCTGTCGAAGAGCTGAAGCCGCTGCTGCAGGGCAAGACGGTCGGCGTCCAGACGGCTTCCATCGCCGCACGCTTCGTCGACGAATACCTGAAGGACGTGGTGCAGGTTCGCGAGTACAAGACCACGGAACAGCATGACCTCGATCTCATTTCGGGCCGTGTCGATTTCGTCATGGCGTCGATGGGCTACCTCATGACCGCCGCGCAGAAGCCGACCAATAGCGACATGACGATCGTCGGCCCTCGCTTCCAGGGTGGCTTCCTCGGCGCCGGCAGCTCGGTCGGCCTTCGCAAGGCGGATACTGCGCTCAAGCAGAAATTCGACGAGGCGATCGCGGCCGCCAAGGCGGACGGGACGACGAAAAAGCTGTCCACGAAGTGGTTCGGCTTCGACATGACCCCGCAATAATCTTTAAATTATCCAAATATCAGAAGGCCGCGGCATCCGGTGCTGCGGCCTTTTCTATAACCGAGCCTTGGTGCTACGGGGCGTCGCGAGCACGAGGCTGGTTTCCGTCGCCGTAATCCCCGGCACCAGACGGACCCGCCGCAGCACGGTGTCGAATTCGGCCAATGTCGTGGTACCGAGTTCAACGATCAGATCCCAGCGACCGTTGGTCGTGTGGATTTCCGAAATCTCCGGAAATCCCCCAAGCGCCTTGATGACCTGGTCCGCCGCCCTACCCTCGATCTCCACCATCATGATCCCGCGCACCGGCAGTTCGACAGCGTCAGCCCGCAAAATGACAGTGTAGCCGAGAATGCTGCCGGCCTTTTCGAGCTTCTCCATGCGCGAACGAACGGTGGCGCGCGAGGCCCCGAGATCCGTCGCAAGGTCGGAAATGCTCCGCCTTGCGTTGTGACGCAATAGCGTCACAAGTTTGCTGTCAAAATCGTCCATGCTCAAAGCGCCTATCGAAGATACCATTTTGATAAGCCAGTTCGAATAATTTGGCAAATTGAGTTGTTCAATCTGCCGCGCCTTCGTGGTCCAATCATCATAACGGAGATCAAGACATGCATTGCAAACTCATTGGCATCCCCCTGCAGGACGGCGCGGTGCAACTCGGCTGCGAAATGGGCCCAAGCGCGCTCAGGACCGCCGGTCTCGAAACGGCGCTGAGGGAACTTGGCCATGAGGTGACCGACCTCGGCAATGTCGGCATTTCGAAACTGTCCGATGTCACGCATCCGAACGCCGCGATCCGACGCCTGCCGCAGATTGTCGCCTGGATCGAACTGCTGACGGAACTCGCCTATCGCGAAAGCGGCGAAGGCATGCCAATTTTCCTGGGCGGCGATCACGCCGTCTCCGCCGGGACAGTGGCGGGCCTTGCCCGCCGGGCCGCCGAAGCCGATCGGCCGCTCTTCGTTCTGTGGCTCGATGCACACACTGATTTCCACACGCTCGACACCACGACAAGCGGCAACCTGCATGGCGTGCCTGTCGCTTACTTCACCGGTCAGCCGGGTTTCGAAGGTTATCTGCCGAAACTCTCGCATCCCGTCGATCTGGCCCAGGTCTGCATGATCGGCATCCGCAGCGTCGATCCGGCCGAGCGCGCCGCGCTGCGCCAGAGCGCGGTGACGGTTCACGACATGCGCGTGATCGACGAGCATGGGGTCGCGGCGCTGTTGCGTGCTTTCCTTGAAAAGGTCGCGGCGGCCAACGGCTTGCTGCATGTCAGCCTCGATGTCGACTTTCTTGAACCCACGTTTGCTCCGGCCGTCGGCACGACGGTTCCAGGCGGTGCAACCTTCCGCGAGGCGCATCTGGTTATGGAGATGCTGCACGACAGCGGCCTGGTCACCAGCCTGGACCTGGTCGAACTCAACCCGTTCCTCGACGAGCGCGGTCGCACCGCAACGCTGCTGGTCGATCTCACTGCCAGCCTGATGGGCCGCAAGGTCATGGACCGCCCGACAAGGAGTTTTTGATGCCCGTAACCGCCCACCTGAACATCGTGCCGTTCATCAGCGTCGAGAACATGATGGATCTCGTCGTCGCAACCGGCGTCGAAAGGTTTCTGGTCGAGTTGGCGGGTTACATCGAAGACGATTTTCGCCGCTGGGAAAGTTTTGACAAGATCCCGCGCGTCGCCTCCCATTCGAGGGACGGCGTGATCGAGCTGATGCCGACCAGCGACGGAACGCTCTACGGCTTCAAATATGTCAACGGCCACCCGAAAAACACGAGCTCCGGCCGCCAGACGGTCACGGCCTTCGGGGTTCTCTCTGATGTCGACAGCGGTTATCCCCTGCTTTTATCGGAAATGACTATCCTGACGGCGCTGCGCACCGCCGCCACCTCGGCGACCGCGGCAAAATACCTGGCGCGCAAGGAGGCGCGCACCATGGCCTTGATCGGCAACGGCGCCCAGAGCGAGTTCCAGGCGCTCGCCTTCAAATCCTTGCTCGGTATCGACAGGCTGCGGCTTTACGACATCGATCCCGGTGCGACCGCCCGATGCCGCCGCAATCTCGAGAGATTTGGCTTCGACATCGAAGCCTGTACCTCCGCCGAGCAGGCCGTCGAGACAGCCGACATCATCACCACCGCGACCGCCGACAAGCACAATGCCACGATCCTGACCGACAACATGATCGGCCCCGGCGTGCATATCAACGGTGTCGGCGGCGACTGCCCCGGGAAAACGGAAATGCACCGCGACGTCCTGCTTCGCGCGGACATATTTGTGGAGTTTCCGCCACAGACACGGGTTGAGGGCGAAATCCAGCAGCTTTCATTCGACCATCCGGTGACGGAACTCTGGCAGGTCATCACCGGCGAAAAGCCGGGGCGCTCATCGGAAAAGCAGATCACGCTGTTCGATAGCGTCGGTTTCGCGATCGAGGATTTTTCCGCGCTCCGCTATGTCCGCGACCGGGTGAGCGGCTCGACTTCCATAAACCAGCTCGATCTGCTCGCCGATCCGGACGAGCCGCGCGATCTGTTCGGGATGCTGCTTAGGCGCCAGGCGCTTCTCGCCTCCGCCTGCTGACCTCCCGGGCGTTGGCAGGTTCTGCGGCTTAGAGCTCCTGCGCCCATTGATCGCTCGGCGATTGCGCTATAGATTTGCGCCGCGGCAAGCGGCCGCGCAAGCGATCAGGAGTTCTCATGCCGACTGGCACTGTCAAATTTTTCAACGACGACAAGGGGTTTGGCTTCATCACTCCGGAGAACGGAGGGGCGGATGTATTTGTGCACGTTTCTGCTCTGGAACGGGGCGGTTCTCTGAAAGAGGGACAAAAGGTAAGCTACGAGATAGGCCAGGACCGCAAGACCGGAAAATCAAAAGCCGAAAACGTTAGCGCGCTTTGATCAACCTCGCGCGCTCATCCTAAAATCCGTCTAGCGCTGTTTCCAAGACCGTGCTCACCACTTGCCGGATCGGGCGACTGTGACCTCGATGTCGCTTTGCATAGTCTTCAGGGCACTCAAATCGGAACGCGACCGTTTTTCCGGTCGCCTCCAGATGAGCGCCTCGGCTGCCAGGCCTCCACAATGATGTAATCGGATCGGAACAACTCTTCTCTCAATTGAGTTAAGGGGCGTGGTGCCTTGTCAAGAAACATGAGGTGCAGCGATGCCATATAAATTCATGTTTGCCGGCCTGATATTAGCGATCGGCTGTACGACGGCGGTCGCCGCCATGGCCAAGAGCGATAAGGAATTTCTGAGCGACGCGATCAAAACCGACAATTCTGAAATCAGACTCGGTGACCTCGCTACGAAAAAGGGCGGCAGCGACGGTGTACGCTCATTCGCCCAGACATTGATCGACGACCATCGCAGAGCCAAGGACGATGCTACGGCTCTCGCCACGGATCTTGATGTAAAGATAACCGGCATTGTAACGACCGAGGCGCAAAACGAGATCGAAAAGCTTCAAAGCCTAAGTGGCCCCGAATTCGATAAGGAGTTTGTGAACTATATCGTCTCGACCCACGAGAAAGATATTTCCGAATTCAAGGAAAAGGCCGGTGAGGGTGGCAGGCCGGTGCCGGAACTTGCAAAGAAAATGTTGCCGACGTTGCAACAGCACCTACAACTTGCCCGTTCGCTGAGCGGGCAATGATCGCATGGCTGCTCGGGATCACTTCGGCTTGCTGGAGGAACGTCCGACGCGGCTTTCTTATCGCCGGAACTCATCGCCAACTCCAGTCAGCCATGCTTACCGCTGCCTTTGCGGGACCTCGTCCGGCCGGATTACAGGTGTATTGCCGACCGGCGGGGCCGGCTCGACGAAATCGCTATCGCCCGTCGAAGGTGGCTTTAAAACGCCATTGCAGTCGGACAATTTTTCTGTGCCGGATTTATTTGCCGGTCGTGAATTGTCTTCTGTCGTCGTCATATTCTGGTTCTGCTGCCGATCCGGCGCCTGGCAGCGATCCGGCTGTTTGGCGGGTGCCTGGGCAAAAGCCGATGCCGGCAGAAGCCCGATGGCACATAGTACGCATATCCGCTTGGCCCGATCGAAAACCATTGTCTCAACGGAGAGCATCTGTCCCTCCTTTGTGTCACTTCCGATAAAACATATCGGAGTCGGGGATGTTCCAGACTAAGCGTTCGGGCATCATTCTTCACGTCGCTATCGAACGCTAATCCTGATGCCGTTCACGTTGGAGATCACAATTCTGTAGGGAGCCGGTTGATCTGCAGTTTTGGCCGCTATCTTCCCGGAAGAAGCCGAAAGGAGGCAGTCCCATGGATCTATCTTCTGAAAACATAATTGCCGTTCTCGGACCCGTCGACGAAACCCTGGTTGCCGATATCCTGGCGACAGGAGCTTCGGTTCGCGATCTGGCCGAAGCCTGGGCTTGGGTGAATGCTGACGAAGCGCTGATGAACGAAGGACGAAAACTGCCAACGGGAAAGGTAGCGGAGCTGGTCGATCTGCTGGAGATCGATGATGAAGAGCCTTGATCGTCAGACGCCCGTCAATTTTGGCTGATCGTCCAGGAGATCTGTCATGCCGGCTCTCACACAAATGCAGACACTGGTAACGAGAGGAAGCTGCGGGATTGGCGCTGGCATCGTCAAGACGTTGGCAGAACGAGGCGCCGGCCTATCACAGCTTTGCCGAGAGGGGACAAATGACTTGCCTTTAAGATCACGATCGGGCCACGGCAACAAAAAGGAATTGTCCCTGCCTGCTGATGCGAAACAGTATGGGTTTGTTCTGCTGACGGGACTTCGCCCACTGCTCTTCGATATCGGATGGTTGGGTTACGCTCAGGTTGTTGGCCGACACGATCACGTCGCCGGCCTCAAGACCGTTGTCAGCGGCGAGACTATCAGGTGCCACGTCTTGCACAAACACTCCGGTGGTGCCCGGCGGGACACCTAGCTGCTGAAGCGCTTCCTCCGGGATAGGGCCGAGCGATAGTCCAAGCTGGTCGCCCGCTTCCGGCGTTGGCGCAATGGCACTCGTCGGTGTCTCGTCATCGGTGCGCTCGCCAATGGTTACCGTGACCTCCTGCGCAGAGCCGCCACGGTTGCTTGCGAGTGTTGCTGTCGTCCCGGGCTTTTGGTTCGTCACCGCAAGCGTCAGGTCACGGGGGCTCTGGATATCCCTGTCGTTAAAACGCGTGATCACATCACCCGACTGTACGTCTGCCTTTCCAGCGGGGCTGCCCGGATCGACGGAAGCGACCAACGCCCCCTTGCTGTCCGGTATTCCAAGCGCCCGGGCAATCGATGGGGTGACCTCCTGGAGATGCACCCCGATAAAGCCGCGCTCGATCCGGCCGGTCCGGATCAACTGTTCGACGACGGGCCGGGCGGTGCGGGATGGTACTGCAAAACCAATGCCGATGCTGCCGCCCGATGGCGAGACAATGGCGGTATTGACGCCGATCACTTCGCCCCGCGCATTGAACAGGGGGCCGCCGGAATTGCCCTGGTTGACTGAGGCGTCAGTCTGAAGAAAGTCGTCATAGGGGCCGGCTTGAATGTCGCGCGAACGAGCAGAAAGCACTCCGACAGTGACGGTTCCCCCGAGCCCGAAGGGGCTGCCGATCGCGATGGTCCAGGCCCCCGGCTGCAAGGCGTCCGAGTCACCCCAGACGGTCGCCGCCATATCGGGCCGCGGATCTATTTCCAGCACCGCAATGTCGGTTGCCGAATCATGGCCGACGAGCCGAGCGGGCGCAGTCCGCTTGTCGGTGAAGACGACATGAATTTCATTGGCATCAGCAACAACATGGTTGTTCGTGACGATATAGCCATCCTTGCTGATCACAAAACCGGAGCCAAGGGCCTCTCGCACCTGTGGCTGGACCGGTGCGGAGCCGCGGCCATCGAGAGGACTGAGGAAATCGTTCGTTGGCTGATCCTCGATAATCTGCCTGGTCGTGATTGCAACGACGGCCGGTATCTTCTGGCGTACGATAGCGGTGAAGTCGTTGGGGATTTCCTGCGCTGCGACCGGAGCAATACCGGCGGCCGAGAGCATCAGAATGCCAGCAATCATGCTGACATATATTCGCTTTTTCGAACCTGGAAACATGGTTTATCACTCCCGTTTCAATAATTTCGATGGCGCAACCGGTTAAAGTTTCCCCGACTGCTTCCGCTATTATTCAAGCATCGAATTCGCGGCTGCCGCGCTCCAAACGCTGGCCCATGCTTCAAACCTGTCCGGTATTGATCCGAAAGGCCTTATCAAACCGGCGGTACGGACACGGAGTGTTCGGAACTGATCGCGGATTTGAGCCGTCGACTTCACGGAGTCTGCCGGCAAATATTATCGGTTAACGGGCGACGAGGCAGCGCCCTTTCGGTCGTATCCGTAACCAGATCCCTCCGGAAAAGTTCCCTGACGAGACTACGCCTTGCAACGAAACGATCTGCTGACCCAAATGGCCAAACGCGAAATAAATCCGGACGCGGTAGTCGCCTAACCGGCCGCTCCGCACGTCGTTCAAACGCTCTCTAAATGGAGGCTGAAATGAACCAGTGGACAAACGCCAAGCTCTGCGACGTAGCCAACCTGATCCTTGGAGCGATATTGTTCTTCTCTCCCTGGCTTTTCGCTTTCGCGGCAGGCCCGCAGTCGCAGAACTCGGCAGCCTGAACGCATCGCCGCCAGCTGCATAAACTCGTCTGCTATTGCCACTTCGGGGCAACAGTCAGCGCGAGGACGGTTGCCCTTTATATCCGTGCGCAGGCGGTCGCAGGCGATCGATCCGGCACTGGCGGATGAACCCATGAGAATGCCGGCGGCTTTCATCCTGATGCGCCGATCGCCCCATAAACTGCCGCCGAGGGCATTCCCTCGCCACATTTGCCAATAACAATCGCGGCTGTCTTTTCATCCGGTGAACATGAAAGGAAGTCGTCATGGAAATTCCAGATAGCCCATTCTCGTGTCCTGTGACTACGCGTCTGCAATCAGGCCTTGAGCACACGTTTCAGAATGCATACGACGCTTTGGATTTTCTTGAGAACGAATGGCCATCGCGTCGCGGGGAACTTTGGCACAGAGCAGTTCGCAAATGCCGTGCCGCGGTGGAAAGTTCCGCGCCCTCCGATATCGCCCAGGAAGCTTTCGTATCCGCTTGCCTTGAGGCGGGCATGCCTTTTGTCTGGACAGATGACATAGAATTTTCCCAGGCCCCCGCGGGGAGGAGGGCCGCCCCATCACACTGACCGGACTGTTCCTTTGAGGTGGCCCACCTCCCCTGCCCTCGTCCCCTCACTTTCGACCACTGCGTTTTCTGCAAAAGGATGATCGCCATCCCGATTGTGCAGCAAGCGTGGTCGAAGGTGGGGCATGCCCGATCTTCATGTCTTCAGGATTGCGGTTTTGGGCGGCTCGTCATTCTCATCCGGATTGGGATTCGGCTCTTCGTCGGGCAGACGGTCTGGTTCAGGCTCCTTGATGGGAGGTATAGGCGTGACTGGTGGTGGCACCGGAGGTACAGGATGGGGAATGGGTTCGACAGGATCTTGAGCCATTGCAAATCTCCTTTCTGGCCCAAACCGAGATTCTGTAATTGGGTTCCAGTGCGGAGGAGCTCATTGCTGTCTGCGCAGGTGGCCAAAGCGAAAACCGCCTGATACGGCGGCACGAACCATCATCATTTCTCCGATCGTCTCATGCGTCATGAGGCCTATGAGATGATCCGTACCGTCTACAACGGCGATGGCCGGCACATTTCCCTGCTGCATCAATCGCAAGCTCTCTTCCAGGCTTTTGCGATAATGGATTTTTGGAATATCGACGCGCATCGCGCTTGCGACAGGCGTGTCCGGACCCTTGTCCTTCAAGCTGCGGATCATGTCGTCACGCGTCAGAAGACCTTCAAAACGGCCGTCTGAATCGACCACCGGAAATTCGCGTTGTGTTGTCGCAAGCAGCATTTCAATTGCCTCGTCGATACTCGCCGAACGATCAAGCCTTGCGAATTTGGTGACCATGACATCGCTGATCAGAATGCTGCCGGAGACCTCGCGGATCTGCGCGTTCTGCGCTTCTGCCGCCGCTGCGAGATAAACGAAGATGCCGATGAAAATCAGCAGCGGGTTATAGAAGAGGCCCGCGAAAACAAAAACGAAGGCGAGCCCTTGGCCGGTCGCCGCGGCAATCTGTGTGGCACGCGACCAGGTAAGACGCGAGGCGAGAGCGGCGCGCAGCACCCGGCCTCCATCCATCGGAAAGGCGGGGATCATGTTGAAGAAGACAAGAAAGATGTTGACGCCGGCGAGCCTCGTCAAGAAGCCGATACCCGGATCATCGACTTTGACGATCTGCTCCACTCCCACCGATGTGCCGAGCACAAGAACGATCAGCCCTGCGATCGCCACATTGACCAGCGGACCGGCGATGGCAATCAGCAGTTCCTGATATGGCTCTTCGGGCATGCGCTCAAGACGAGCGACACCACCAATCGGCAACAAGGTAATATCCGGCGTTTTGATCCCGAAGTAGCGCGCAACGGCGATATGACCGAACTCGTGCAATACGACGCAGGCAAAGACGGATAGGATGAAGGCAATGCCCTCCCACGCAGCCGGCGCGCCGCCCATCCGATAATGCGCGAGCCATACCCAGACAAGCAGGAGCGCAAAGGTGATGTGCATGCGCACTGCCGTGCCGCCGACCGTCCCGATCTTGAAGGACCAACCCATCAGGCACTCCCTTCCGTTCTCTTTTTGCCGGCGATGACGTTCCCCGTACACCAACAACGAAGTTGCATGGCTTCCAGTTGCCTCGCGAGGATTCGGCCGCATCGGGCAACGACCATTCTGGACGACGGGCCGTCCTTCCTGTTGCCGAAGCGCGGATGGAGGCGTGAATGCTGCCCAGGCGGCAAGCGCCTCCAGCGGCCCTCCGCGCAGCAAGCCCAGAGCAAAACCAACTTGGCTGGAAGCCGGACTTGGCAGAAACTGACAGAGCGCGACGAGGTCTGCATACCCCGACGCGTCAATCCATTTCCGGCGGATGACCAGCTCGTTGCGGAAATAGGCGGCTACTCCGCAGGAATTCACAGTCCGCGCACTCTCGAAATCCGATATCGGGAACCGAGAATAGAGGCAAAGAGTTAAACCCTGAACCGGCCAAGAACTGGCGAGTTGATCGAAACGTCCACCATAGGAGAGACCCCATGGCTAACCGAGCCGATCATGATCCGCGTCACCATACGCAGAAGATGCAACGGCATCTTCAGGAGACAATGGACCATCTCCGGGAAGATATCGAAAAAGTCGATGAACCTCAGTTGAAGGCGATGTTCGAGACATCCGCGGAAGTGCTGGGCGGTCTGAAGAAGGCATTCTCCGACTATGAGCAAAAAAACGAGGCCGCGTGGCAATGACTGCGGACGACCATCTTCGAACCTGAAGTTGCGGCAACTCCGCTTCTCGTCAGGAACCTAAGCCGGCTTCCCAAGTTTCGGGTGCTTGCGCAGCAATCTTCGGAGGCATCCCTTGGCTCAAGCTCAGCGCGCCGTTCCTGATGACGAAGCGAACCGCCCAACCGATCCCGAAGACGAGAACCGGGAAAGGGAAGCGCAGGCATCCGATCAGAAGGAAGACGAAAAGAAACCCTCACTCATCCGCCGGCATCCCTGGAGGATCATTTTAGCGGCCATTGCGCTGATCGCGCTGGTGTTCGCGGCGTATTTCGTCTGGCTGATCTATTTCCATCCCTACGAGACCACCGACGATGCCTTTGTGGACGCCCGCAGCTTCTCGCTGGCAGCCAAGGTTTCCGGTTATATCGATGAGGTTGCCGTCCGTGACAACCAGCACGTCGCTGCTGGCGCGGTGATCGCCAGGATCAACCCGCGCGACTATCAGATTGCCGTCGATCAGGCCGAGGCCCAGATCGAATACGCAAACGCTGCGATCGCCAATGCCGCCGCCCAGATCGAGGTCGCAACCGCGGCCGTGGACGAAGCGCGTGCGCAAGAAGCCTCCACCGTGGCTGCACTGCAATTTGCCCAGGACGAGGCGACCCGCGAGCGCCGGCTTGTCCAGGGCGGAGCCGGCAGCCAACAGGCCTCGCAGCAGGCTGAGGCGAACCTGCGGCAGGCTCAGGCCGCCTATAATCAGGCGCAGGCACGCGTCACGTCGGCAATGAAGAACAAAGTGGCTGCCGAGGCCCAGCGCAATAGCGCCGCCGCCAGCCTCAAGCAGGCAGAAACCCAGCGGGAAAGCGCTGAGCAGAATCTTAATTATACCACGCTGACCGCAGCTCAGCCCGGGCGCGTCGTGAAACTGAGCGGCTCGAAGGGCCAGTTCGTCGAAGCCGGCCAGGCGATCGCCATGTTCGTTCCAGACGAAATCTGGGTGACCGCGAATTTCAAGGAAACGCAACTCGCCGACATGCGGCCCGGCCAGCCGGTCGATCTGACGATCGACGCTTATCCGGACCACGTCCTGCACGGCAAGGTGGACTCGGTCCAGCCGGGTTCGGGCACGGCCTTCTCTCTGTTGCCCGCAGAAAACGCGACCGGCAACTACGTGAAGGTAATTCAGCGCGTGCCGGTGAAAATCGTCGTCGACCAATGGCCGACGGATGTGGGGATCGGTCCCGGCATGTCGGTCGTACCGACCGTGACCGTGAGACCAAGGAACTGACATGGCCAATGCAGCGACGACAGGCGGCGCTGGCGAAGAACGTGCGGACCGCAGCACCAATCCATGGCTGGTGGCGGTGGTCGTTGCTCTCGCCGTCTTCATGGAAGTATTGGACACGACGATCGCCAATGTCGCGCTACGCTATATTTCCGGCGGCCTGGCTATCAGTTCCGACGAAGCTTCCTGGGTCGTCACGACTTATCTCATTTCCAATGCAATCGCTCTGATCGCTTCGAGTTTCGTCGCCCAGCGTTACGGCCGCAAGCGCTTCTATCTCATCTGCCTTGCGCTTTTTACGGTCGCGTCGATTCTCTGCGGGCTCGCCTGGAACCTGCCCTCGCTCCTGATTTTCCGGATGATCCAGGGTTTTGCCGGCGGCGGCATGGTACCGGTGTCGCAATCGATCCTCAGCGATTCCTTTCCGCCGGAAAAACGCGGTCAGGGTTTTGCGGTGTTCGGCATCGCAGTGGTCGTTGCTCCGGTGATCGGCCCAACGCTCGGCGGCTACATCTCCGACAACTTCTCCTGGCACTGGTGTTTCCTGATCAACGGGCCTGTCGGCGCCTTCGCCCTTGTGCTCGTCTATCTCCTGGTGCAGGAGCCGGAAGCGCTGCGCAGGAAACGCGAGGAAATGCGGCGCCAGGGTATTCGTTTCGACGTAATCGGGTTTCTCCTGGTCGCGACTTTCCTCGGGGCGCTGGAGCTGGTGCTTGACCGCGGTCAGGTGGAAGACTGGTTCGACTCGACCTTCATCATCGTCACCTCCGTGATCTGCGTCTCTGCCTTGCTGGCCTCGATCCCATGGCTTCTGACGGCGAAAAATCCTGCCGCCGATATCAGGCTGCTCGCCACCCGGCAGTTCAGCTCCTGCTTTATCGTCATGCTGGCAACCGGCGCAATTCTGATTGCCACGACGCAGTTCGTGCCGCAAGTGCTGCAGCAAAACTACGGGTACACCGCCACTTGGGCCGGCCTGGCGCTGTCTCCGGGCGGTTTCGTGACCATGGTCATGATGTTCGTCGCCGGGCAGTTGAGTTCGAAAGTCCAGCCAAAATACCTGATCGCCATCGGCGCCGGCATTATTGCCTTCGCGATGTATGATGTGACCCGTTTGAACCCCGACCTGAACTTCGGTTTCTTCGTCTGGTCGAGGCTCTATCTGGGGCTCGGCCTGCCGCTCATCTTCATTCCGATCACCTCGGCGTCCTATGCCGGGCTCAGGCCGGACCAGACGGACCAGGCTTCCGCGCTCATCAATGCGGCGCGCAACACCGGTGGTTCGATCGGCGTATCGATCGCCTCCAACGTGCTTGCCCATCGCGAACAGTGGCACCAGAGCCGGCTGGTGGAGCACATCGTGCCCTCCGACCCGGCCTTTATCGAGACGATGCGGAACCTGCAGCATTTCCTTACGGAGCGCGGCTCGTCCATGGCGGACGCGCAAAACCAGGCAATCGGCCTTATCGGCGAACAGGTACGGACGCAGGCGAGTTATCTCGCCTATATCGATGTCTTCCATGTGCTTGCGGTCATCTCTGCCTGCGCGATCCCGCTGGCGCTCATCCTGCGCAATATAGATTTGAAGACCGGTGGCGGCGGTGGGGCGCACTGACGCGTTCCGCGAACGATGCAGGGTTCATTGCTGTCGCCCAGGCTCATCGCGAAGTAGAGCATCGCTCTATTCACCGAACGGATAGGTTTCCGGCATGCCACGATGATGCTCGGGGCCGAGCGGCGTCACCGCTTGGGTCTCGTCGAACCAGACATAGGCATCGAACTGCTCGGGAAGGACCGCCTGACTGTAGTGGCTCCACAGTTCCGTGTCGGGTCGGTAGATGACGCCGATGAAGCGCTCGAGCCGCGGCTCCGAGAGGCGGCGTCTCAAAGGCTCGTGTTTGCCAGGCGAAAGGTCGAGGAGAAAGCGGTGCTTATCCGCCTCATGGCACAGGCGCTCGTAGCTATCGTGGCGAGAGGGATTGACACGCATGATTTGCATGTCGCCATCCCAGTCATTCGCGGCTGCCACCGTGCCGGTATGGGTGCCGAAACCGATGAGGGCCGTCTCGCCTGCGAAAGCCTCTCGGCAGAGCTGACCGATGTTGAGCTCATCACGCGTTGCGCCCATATCGGTAAAGCGTGCGTCGCCGACGTGGCTGTTATGCGCCCAGACGACCGCCTTGGCATCCGGTCCCTTCGCGTCGAGCAGGTGCCGCAACGTTTCGAACATGTGGGTGTCACGCAGGTTCCAGCTTTCCGCTCCGCCATAATACATGATGCGGTAATAGCGCTCCGCGGATGCGATCAGCCGGGCGTTCTGGGTGGCATCGAGAAAGGCGTCGCCGTCGTTGTTCGCATAGTCGAGCCGCTTGCGCAGCAGCGCCTGGCACTGCTCGATCACCTCCTGCTCGCATTCCACATAACCCCGGCTGAGCGCCGCCCGGCCGTAGGTGGCCGGGTTCTTCTGCCAGGGCGTCAGACAGCCATAACGCTCGCGCGCCACAGCCGCCGCCTCCGGATCGACCCGATCCAGATAGTCCAGCACGGCCCCGATCGAGCCGGACATGTTGTAGATGTCGAGCCCGTAGAAGCCGGCCCGATCCTCCATGGCATCGAGGCCCGCATTGCGCTCCCGCATCCATTCGGTCAGTGCCCGAACTTCCGTGTTGCGCCACATCCAGGTCGGGAAACGTTGGAACGGAGGCTCCTCACGTTCGGACGCGGTCCGGTGTCGGACGTATCGGTCAACTCTCGCCGCATCCGGCCAATCCGCCTCGACTGCGACAATCGTGTATCCCCGATGGACGATCAGGTGGCGCGTGATTGCGGCACGGGCTCGATAAAATTCAGCCGTCCCGTGGCTGGCTTCGCCCAGCAAAACCACACGTCGGTCGCCGAAGCGGCCGAACAGGCGGCCGAAGGCGGCGTCGTCGAAATCCGGCAGGTCCTCGGCCGCTTGCGCAATCATCTCCGGCAGGCTCTGCTTGCGCGACGCGCCGGGCTTGTGATTGCTCGCGGCGCGCCGACCATCCTCGGACCATCCCTGTTCCCCGATCAGCGGCACGAACATCACCGCCCCGAGGTTCGATTCTTCATAGCTCGTCGCCGTGCGCCGGACGACCTTGCAGAGGGTCTGGCCAGACTCCTTTCCCACCGGGATTACCAGCCGCCCGCCCACCGCGAGCTGCTCCTTCAATGCCGGCGGCACCGCCGGACCGCCTGCGGCCACCAGGATAGCGTCAAAGGGTGCGTGCTCCGGCAGTCCGCGTGTACCGTCGCCGGCGATCACGTCGATATTGTCGTAGCCGAGATCCGTCAGCCGCTGTTTTGCGGATGCGACCAGAGCTCCATGCCGTTCGATTGCATAGACGCGCTCGGCGATTTGACCGATCACCGCCGCCGCATATCCGGAACCGGCGCCGACCTCGAGCACGCGGTCACCCGGATGCACCTCCGCCGCCTCGATCATCGCAGCAACGATATAGGGCTGGGAGATGGTTTGCCCCGCCTCGATCGACAGCGGGGTGTCCTCATAGGCGAATTCTGCCATGCCGTCGGCAACGAAATGTTCCCTCGGCACGGTGCGCATCGCGTTGAGGACATGCGCATCCCGTATCCCGCGCCGCTTTATGTGGACCTCGACCATGTGATCGCGCACGCGCTGGTAGTCGGCCATCCCGGCCTCTCCTTTTTCCACCTTTCCCTGTCGGACGCCGAACCTGTCACCTCCTGTCACAGGACCGGTTCAGGCGCTAGCCAACAAAGATCGGGAAGCGCTCAGCATCGATCGACATAGCGGTTTCCGTTGCTGTCGCGGTAGTAGCAGCGGCCGGGTTGCCCGGCGACATTTCCGATCAGAGCGCCGGACACGCCACCCACGGCCGCACCAACCGCGGCGCCGCGAACATTGCCCGTTGCTACGCCGCCGACGACGGCACCCGTGGCAGCGCCAATCCCGGCACCCTTCTCTGTTGACGTGCAAGCTGTCAGGCACAACCCGACACAGCCGATGACCATGAACTTCTTCATTTGGATCTCCGTTCCAGTTTGCCCCCGAGATTGGCTTGTTTCCTTGGCCGTCATGGCACGCGACAGGCCGCGCGTCGGCTTTGACTGGACCGTCACGCCGAATTTTGTAAACCGAGACGGCTGCCCGAAGTTCCAAAACAATTGAGGATGGCTCGAACGGCCTGATGGATCAGTCGGATCACGAGCGCGTTAGGTCGTTTTAAAAGACGGCGTAAGCGTATCGCTGTCGGAACAGGCGTCTCATCCGGCGCTCCGTGCGAAGGTGTCGTCGAAGATGATGCAGGAGCTTTTTCATGACACATCTGGTCGAACCACAGCATCATGTCTCGCTCGACGATTACGAGGGCGTTGCGTATCTCAGCACGATGGTGCGCGAGCTGCGCCATGAGGCAAAGAGCCTGCTTCCGACGCTCAAGGGACACCGGGTGTGGATGGTCAACAGCACTCATCACGGCGGCGGCGTGGCCGAGCTGCTGCCACCCCTCCTCGCGCTGCTGCGCGAACTCTGCGTCGATGCCAACTGGCTCGTGATGGACACCGATGATCCAGGCTTCTTTCGACTGACCAAGCGGCTGCACAACCTGATCCATGGCCACGATGATCCGAACCTTGGCCAAGCCGAGCGCGATCTCTACGGCCGGGTCAGTCGCGACACGGCGGAGGCAATTGCGCGCCATGTCTCGCCGGGAGACGTGCTGGTCGTCCACGACCCTCAACCGCTGGGAGCAGGCGCTATCCTGAGAAAGAAAATGGACATCACGGCGATCTGGCGCTGCCATATCGGCCTTGATCGAGAGACACCCGAAACCCAAGCCGCCTGGGCATTTCTTGAGGAAGCCGCATCTGCCTATGATCATGCGGTGTTCACGGCTCCGGAATATATCCCCCGCTGTCTCGCCGGTCGGTCAGCGATCATTCATCCCGCCATCGATCCGCTCAGCCACAAGAACAGGGATCTATCGGTCCATAAGCTGGTCGGCATTCTTGCCAACGGCGGCCTGATCCGGGCGCCCGGCCCGATGCTGACGCCACCATTCCCTGACCCCGCGAGACGGCTTCAGCGCGACGGGACATGGGCACCCGCTACCGAGCACGAAGATATCGGACTTCTCCATCGACCTATCGTGACACAGATTTCGCGATGGGATCGGCTGAAGGGCTTCCTTCCGCTGATGGAGGGTTTCGTCGCCCTCAAGCGCGAGCTGGGAAGCAGAACCGGCCTCGATGAGCGCCATCGGCGGTCCCTGCAATTGGCGCGGCTGGTCCTGGCAGGCCCCGATCCAGGGTCGATCGAGGATGATCCGGAGGGCAAGGAGGTGCTTGCGGAGCTCCGCAATGCCTATGCAGGCTTGACGCCGGAGTTCCAGGCCGACGTCGCAATCATCGTCCTGCCGATGAATTCGAAGAAGCACAACGCGCTGCTCGTCAATGCGCTGCAGCGTTGCTCGGATATCGTGGTGCAGAACTCCTTGCAGGAGGGGTTCGGGTTGACCGCGACGGAAGCCATGTGGAAGCACGCCGCCGTTATCGGGTCGCAGGCCGCGGGGCTGCGGCAGCAAATCCGCCCAGGCCTGGATGGATATCTGTTGGCAAATCCGGAGGACCCCCGCGAAATCACGGCTGCGCTCGATGATTTGCTACGGGACCAGTGGAAGCGTGAAGTGCTCGGCCAGCGCGCTCAGCAACGCGTTCACGACAACTTCCTGATTTTTACGCAGGTCCGGCACTGGCTCGTATTGATCGCACGCTCCTTGGCCGGCTGAAATTCCGTCCCCTGCAAGGTTGAGAGTGCCAAGCCGCTTATTGGAACACTATCGACGTTGGCGTGTTCTTCGTCGCAAGATGCGCCAACATGTGCCCCGCGGACGCATGCCACATGATTTGGCCGCTGTCGCGGCCGGCAGCGGCGAACTGTATCGAGGAAATCGGCAAGCTCGAGAACATGCTGCCGGCACTCTGCCGGAAAGCCTCAAGCTGCCGGGATTGCGACGGAGCGATGAAAGAGCGGCACGCGAAGGAAGCGATTGGTGCTGAGCCGGGCGAAGCCAAGACCCCGCAGCAGATCCTGCAATTCATGACCACCGAACATTTCGTGCTGCAGACCGCCCGTGCGGCAACAATCCAGGAGGCGAATCAACGTGCCAATCTGTTTCTGACATCAGTTTCGAGTGCGACGATCGCCCTTGCCTTCGTCGCGCAAGTCACACAGATGGGGCAGCCGTTTGTCTTGTTCAGCCTAATCCTGCTGCCATGCCTCTATTTCATCGGTCTTGTAACATTCGTGCGGACCGTTCAGGTCGCTATCGAAGACATGGTGCATGCACGCGGCATCGCGCGAATCCGCCACTTTTATGTCGAGGTCGCGCCGCCGATGGAAAAATATCTGATCCATTCCACTCATGACGACGACCAGGCCGTGTTGAGCGACAAGGCCCTGAGGCAGTCGCGCTGGCAATCATTCATGAGCACGGCGGGCCTAGTGAGCGTCATCGCCGGTGCGATTGCCGGGGTCTTTGCCGGTGTAGTCGTCAAGACGGCCGCCGGCTCGAGCGTTACCATCGCAGTTGTTCTGGGGGTCGCCATTTTCGCAATAAACGTTGCCGTCATGCGGCGTTATCACGTCCGGAACTGGATGACTGCAGAACAAAGACTGCCGGTTCTGTTTCCCAGCGCCTGATCTTGTCACGAACCTTCGCCGTTGAGCGGATATTCGCTCCGGTGACCTGCTTGCGCCGGGTCGCCGAATTTTCGCTGGACCATCTGCCAAAGCTGATTAGAGGCGTGGGTTTCCGATAAAACGTCGGAACATTTGGTTCTCACGGCAGTTCCGTCGGTTGTCTTGTCAGGAGGCCCTATGGCGGTCGATCGTTCCAACTCGCACATCCGTTCGGAGGTCGTGGATCTGATACCAGCGCTCAGATCCTTCGCGCGGCGATTTCACCGGACATCGACCGACGTCGATGATCTCGTGCAGGAGACCCTTCTCAGAGCGCTGGCGAATATCGACAAATTTCAACCGGGGACCAGCCTGAAATCCTGGCTGTTCACCATCATGCGGAACACGTTCTGCACGAAGTTCGGCCTTGCCAAGCGGGAGGTGATCGGCCTGGGAGAAGGTATTTCGCCACAGCCTTCGGTCCAGGCACCTCAAGAGTGGTCGGTTCGCGCCCGGGAACTCGAGAAAGCATTTTCGGAGTTGCCCGCTCACTATCGGCAGGCTCTGGATATCGTCCTGATCCAGGGGGAGAGCTACGAGGTTGCGGCACAACGTTGCGACTGCCCGCTCGGGACCATCAAGAGCCGGGTGAACCGTGCCCGCATCCATCTTGCCGCCCAGCTCGGAGAAAATATCTAGTCCAATATCCGCGCGCCCGTCGCGGAAGGAGACGCCGAGAGATTGGCCGCAAGAACGATAGGAACAATCCCCTACCGGCTGCCGTTAGGCGCCTATTCAACCGCCGGATCTCCCAACGAAAGGCAGCCCCGATGGACAAAGGGACCTCAAGCTCCGCCCTTCCGACTTGCGCAATCTCGCTCAACATCAACGGCACGAACCGGGTGCTCGATATTCATCCCTGGGTCACGTTGCTCGATCTGCTGCGTGGTCCGATGGAGTTGACGGGCACCAAGAAAGGCTGCGACCACGGCCAGTGTGGCGCCTGTACGGTCCTCATCGACGGCGAACGGGTCAACGCATGCCTGAAGCTCGCCGTGTCGATCGACGGCACCGAGATCACCACGATCGAAGGGCTGGGAACGCCGCAGGACATGCATCCGATGCAAAGGGCCTTCGTCGAGCACGACGCCTTTCAATGTGGTTACTGCACGGCCGGCCAGATCTGTTCCGCCGTCGGTCTTGTCGCCGAAGGCCACGCTCATGGCCGCGCCGAGATTCGGGAGCTGATGAGCGGCAATCTCTGTCGCTGCGGCGCCTATACCAATATCGCCGATGCGATCGAGCATGTCCTCGATCAGGAAGGTGTAACACCTCTGCGGGAGGCTGCGGAATGAGACCATTTTCCTATACCCGCGCCGAAACCGTTCAGGATGCCGTTATCGCGCTTGCGGCGGATCCGGGCGCGCAGCTTCTCGCCGGCGGCACCAATCTGGTCGATCTGATGAAATATGACGTCGCGCACCCGACTGCGATCGTCGATATCAACCGGCTGCCCCTGAAGGAGATCGAGGATCTGCCCGGCGGCGGCTTGCGCATCGGAGCGCTCGCCAGCAATTCGGCTGTCGCTTATGACAGACGTGTTCAGGAGCGTTATCCACTGCTCTCCAGCGCCATTTTGGCCGGCGCCTCGCCACAGCTACGCAATGCCGCCACCACTGGCGGAAACCTGCTGCAGCGCACCCGTTGCTACTATTTCTATGACCCCTCCACGCCCTGCAACAAGCGCGAACCCGGCTCCGGCTGTTCCGCGATTGGCGGAACCAACCGCATTCACGCCATCCTCGGCGCAAGCGACAAGTGCATCGCGACCCACCCCTCGGATATGTGTGTGGCGCTTGCGGCGCTGGGCGCGACGGTGGAAATCGAGGGACCGGAAGGACGGCGTGATCTTGCCATGACAGACTTCCACCGGCTTCCCGGCGATCAACCTGAGCGCGACAATACCTTGGCCCCGGGTGAGATGGTGACGGCCATCCGCCTCGAAGGCAATCATTTCGCCCGCCACCATACCTATCTGAAACTGCGCGACCGTCTTTCCTACGCGTTCGCGCTCGTTTCGGTCGCGGCCGCCATCGATATCGCCGAGGGTAAAATCGTCGACCTGCGCGTGGCACTGGGCGGGGTCGCCCATAAACCTTGGCGCGATACGTTGGCGGAGGCGGAGTTCGCCGGACAGCCGGCGAACGAGGATACTTTCCGCGGCGTCGCCGGGCGGCTCCTTGCTGCAGCCAAGGGCCAGGGCGGCAATGATTTCAAAATTCCGCTCGCGGAAAAGGCGATCGTCCGAGCCCTGAGACAGGCCGCCTCCGGCACGCCGCAGGACCAGATCGTCAAAGCCGTACAGTGAGGAGGCAGGACCAATGCTGAACGAAACCAAAGTCGTCGGGCTTCCGCTTTCGCGTATCGACGGCCCGCTGAAAGTCAGCGGCAGCGCCAAATACGCCGCCGATCATGGTGGTCACGGCATGCTCCATGGCTACGCAGTCCCCGCGACCGTCGCGACCGGCCGTATTGTCGACATTGAAACCGGCCTGGCGGAACGCTTCCCCGGCGTCATCAAGATCTATACCCACGAAAACCGGCCGAGGGCCGCCGAGGACGACGACAAATGGAAGGACGCGGTCGCCCTTCCGGGTCATCCCTTCCGGCCGCTTGAAAACGACCGTATCCTCTATGACGGCCAGCCGATCGCCATGGTCGTCGCCGAGAGCTTCGAGGCCGCACGCGACGCGGCTTCACTGGTGCGGGTGCGCTACATTGCCGAGCAACCGCATACGGATCTCGGCCGGGAACAGACGCGCAGCTACGTTCCCCCTCAGCCACGCAGGGAGGAGTTCGTTCCGCCCGAACCGCGCGGCGACCCGCAGGGCGCCTTTGCCGACGCTCCTTTCAAGATCTCCAGCGAATATAGGCTGGAAGGCGAATATCATAACCCGATGGAACTCTTCGCCTCGACCGTGCTGTGGGAGAAGGACGGTTTTCTCACCGTCCACGACAAGACGCAGGGCTCGCAGAACTCGCGCGATTACATCTGCAACGTCTTTGAGCTCGATCCGGAAAAGGTGACGGTGAAGAACAGTTTCGTCGGCGGCGCTTTTGGCTCTGGCCTGCGCCCGAAGCATCAGCTTTTCCTCGCCGTCATGGCGGCTCTGGATCTGAAGCAGTCCGTCAAGGTGGAGATGAGCCGGCGCGAGATGTTTTATCTTACCTGGCGCCCTGCGACGGTCCAGACCGTCTCGCTGGCCGCGGACCGGGAGGGCCGGCTTTTGTCGGTCATGCATCATGCGCTGCAGGCGACGTCTCGTTACGAGGACTATCAGGAGAACGTCGTCAACTGGTCCGGCCTCGCCTACAGATGCGACAATGTCAGGCTCTCCTACGGGCTGGCCGAACTCGATGTCTCGACGCCGGGCGATATGCGCGCTCCGGGAGCCGCGACCGGGGTTACCGCCCTCGAGATGGCGATGGATGAGCTCGCCTATGAAGTCGGCATCGATCCCGTCGAACTTCGACTGCGCAATTTCGCCACTCGAGACCAGAACCGGGACAAGCAGTTCACCTCCAAAGCGCTGGACGCGTGTTATCGCGAGGGCGCCGCGCGCTTCGGCTGGAACAGCCGATCCTTCGCCCCGCGCTCGATGCGCGACGGCAACGACCTCGTCGGTTGGGGCATGGCGACCGGCATCTGGGAGGCGACGATCATGCCCGCGGAGGCCAAGGTCCGGCTGTCGGCAGACGGCAAGGCGGCTGTTTCTGCAGCTGCATCGGACATCGGCACCGGCACCTATACAGTTCTCGGCCAGGTCGCCGCCGAGGCACTCGGGGTGCCGCTCGACGATGTGACCGTCCTGATAGGTGATTCCAGCCTGCCGAAAACCGGCGTCGAAGGAGGCTCATGGACCGCAGCCTCCAGCGGTTCCGCTGTTCAGGCTGCCTCGGATGCCGTGCGCAACACGTTGTTGAAGCACGCGAAGTCGATGCCGAATTCACCCTTCGGACAAGCTTCGCAGGATGAGGTCACCCTTGCGGAAGGCCGCCTCGTGCTCGATCGAAATCACCAGGTGGGCGTCTCGATCGGCGATATCATGGACGCTGCGGGCGTTTCCTTCATTGAGGAGCACGGCAAGGTCGCTCCCGATCAGGAACAGGCCAAGAAATTTATCAGCTACACCCACTCCGCCGTATTCGTGGAGGTGAAGGTGGATGAGGAACTTGGTGTCCCACGCGTGACCCGGGTTGTCTCGGCCGTCGCCGGCGGCCGCGTCCTCAATCCCAAGACGGCCCGCAGCCAAATCCTTGGCGGCGTGGTAATGGGTATCGGCATGGCGCTGCACGAGGAAGGGATGGTCGATCATCGCACCGGTCGTATCATGAACCACAACATGGCCGAATATCACATGCCGGCCCATGCGGATGTCGAGGACATCGAAGTGATCTTCGTCCATGAGGAGGATGACAAGGTGAGCCCCATCGGCGCCAAGGGCCTCGGCGAGATCGGCATCATCGGCGTTGCCGCAGCGGTCTCAAACGCGATCTTCCACGCGACCGGCAAACGCATCCGTTACTTCCCGATGACGATCGACAAGATCCTGGAAACCAGCGAGGAGGTCAGGCGATCCGCATGACCTCTTGAATCTCGGCGGCCAATAACCAGATCGAGTCTGCTTCTTTTTCATCCGGCATGTGAAAGGAGGAGATCATGAACATTCCGGAAATGCCATTCCGCGCCCCGGTGAACATCCGGCTGCCAAACGGCCTGGATCATACTTTCCACAACGTCTATGACGCCTTGGACTTTCTCGAGAACGAATGGCCGCTCAAACATGGGGAGCGGTACGACCGCGCCGTCCACAGATGCCGGGCGGCACTGAAGAGAATAGCGCCAGTCGAGATCGCGCGCGAAGCCTTCATTGCCGCATGCCTTGAAGCCGGCATGCCGATGGTGGCGGTTGCAGCTGGAACGTCGTCTTCGGCCAAAGCGGCCCCGATGCCTGTTTCCGCCTAACCAGCCATCCGGGATGGGGCGGCTGGTTTCCGCAGCCTCCCCATCCTAGCCATTCCGGGTTGGCCGCCATTTTCGTTGGAAATACCATTCTGGCGCGTGCTTCGGCACATGTGTCACGGTTGCGCCATCCGGGGCGAAATCAACCTCCTCTGTACGCTATTTGACCAAAGTCCCCGATGCCTCATTTTTTGTTTCAGGTGTGTCTGAACGGGCATAGAATTCGTCTGTCGGCTGCAGGAGGATTGCAATGCAAGCCCGAGAATTCGACAGGAATGTGATGACCATGCATGACGTCGACGTCATGCGCGAGGCGGTCAGCATGGCCGTTTCTTCACCCGAAACGGCGGATGTCGAGCCGGACGTTATTGCGAGGATCGTATTCTGGTTTTATCGCCGCGGACTGGCCGATCCTGAAAAGCTGAGCGACATCGCCGTTTTTCTGGCAAGTTCCCGCGCTTTCATCCCTTCCGATATTGGTTCCCACCGACATCAGTTGATTGATGGAGCCGAGGATGACGTGCCGGATTTGCTTCAGGCAATCCTGCGGAGCAGACGGCGTAATCCTATCGCTTGAATAGGTCAAAGGCCCGGCCCGTTCACCGGCGAATTGGGCGGGCGCGAGTATGAAGAACTGTTCAGATCATCACCCAGTGTTTGAGAAATGCATTTCGGTGGCCGGGAATGTGCATTCCTTCACCGCTTTGACGAACTCGTCCGGATCGCAGGGCTTGTCGAGCCATTTGCATTTGGTCCCCATCAATGGACGGTTTCTGCCCTCGTCCCGTTCTACGGAGTGCACGATATAGGGGACGCCGCGCTTTGCGAGAATTTCAGCAATGCCATCGCATGGCTCGTCCCGCAGCCGGGTTTCGATTATGGCAAGCTCGGGTGTGTTCTCCTGAAGCCACGCGATCGCTGCAGCGCATGATGAATGGGTGCTGATGCTGTCAAATCCGGCCTCGTGAAGCAATTCCTCCATATACATCGCAATCAGAGCCTGGTCTTCCAGCAGCAGAACCGGCTCGTGTCCCCCGTTTTTCATTTTTTCTCCTCCTGAATGAAGAGTATTTAAATTAGCCTTTTCGAATAAAATTGGTTGAAGGGTCTGCCAGCGTACCCAAAAACACCGGGAACAACAGGATGCTATAGAATCGGCAACCGTCTGATGGAATTCAGGGCATGGCGGCCGAAGGTTCTGCACTTTCGCCCGACGTCAGCGAGAGCCATGTCCGCCGCAGAACCCTCAGAAAAGCGAAACCGACTGCTGGCTTTGTTGCCGGAGAACGAGTTCCGAAGTGTTCGCAACGATCTCGAACCGGTCGATCTGACAAGAGGCTTCATCATCGTCGAGGCGGACAGGCCCATCGACTATGTCTATTTCCTCTCTCGTGGCATAGGTTCGGTCATCACAATCTCGTCGGACGGCCAGCGGGCTGAGGCCGGCATGTTTGGCCGGGAAGGCTTTTCACCAACTTCGGCCGGTGTCGGCGGCACGATCAGCGTGCACGAGGTGCTGATGCAGGTGGAGGGGCACGGCTTTCGCATGCCTCTGCAGGGCCTCACCGAAGCACTCCCGGAGAATCCCGTTTTCGCCAACCTGCTGGCTCGATTTATCCAGACATTTGCCTCGCAGATATCCTACACGGCCCTTTGCAACGTGACCTATCAGGTCGACGAACGTCTGGCGCGCTGGCTGCTGATGTGCCACGACCGGGTGGACGGAGACGAGATCGCCATTACACATGATTTCATCTCCCTGATGCTCGGTGTCCGCAGGCCCAGCGTCACCACCGCGTTGCATGTCCTCGAAGGCAGGAAACTCATTCGCGCAGAACGCGGCCGCATCACCATCCGAGACCGTAAGGGAATGGAGGAATTCGCGGGCAATGCCTATGGCAAGCCCGAAGAGGAATACCGTCGCCTTATCGGCGAGTTCTGAGCCCGGTCAACGTTTGAGCTGACCTTCGATCACCTCGTGGAAAGAGATGATCAATCGTAGCGCGTCTGCTTCGTCACGCACTTCCATGTGCTCGTTCAGTATCATCAATCCGCCTTTGATCTTGGCTGCCACCAGTTCGCGGACTGCCTTGACTGCATTGGCCCGAGCGTCATCGAGGCTGGTAAATTCGTCCCCTTCCTGATCCAGGACGGTCTGGCCACTCTGGCTGATATGGAAGAAGTAGCGTGTCATGCCGGTCCGTTCGGTGGCTGCTTTGTCGTCTCGTGCTGGAACTCGCCTGAAATCGGTCTGACGCGGTTACGCGTCAGAAAAGGTCTCTCATCAAACGTCGATATTCCTCCTCCGGTCTCCCGTAGGCGTCATGCGCAAACTCTTCGAGAGCCGGTCGGTTGCGGATCGTGATAATGCCTCTCTCGGACTTGATGAACCCGTTGCCTTCCAGCAAATGCAGAGAGGTCGTCACGCTTGGCCGCCGGACCGCCAGCATCAGCGAGATAAAATCATGGGTGAGGTTGATCTCGTTGCCGGGAACCCGATCGTGACACATCAGCAGCCAGCGCGCCAATCTTTCGGTGACTTCGTGAATGGCGTTCGATACCGCCGTGTACGCCAGCTGGATCGAAAATGCCTCGCCTGAGCGCAGCATCACCTTGGAAAGACTTCTATTCCGGTCCATCCAGCCTCGGAACACATCATAGTCCATCCTGTACGCTTCCGCGTCCAGCTGGATGCCGACGTCGTGCGCGTTGATTTCCACGCCCGCGACGGCCGAGGTCGGAACGTAACCATCGAACCCGAACAGGCCTGCTTCGGCACGGTGACCTTCAGGCGTCGTCGCGACGATCGAACCTATCCCGGCTGTGAGAAAATAGACATATTCGATGGGCTTTCCCATTACGCCCAGTGGGGTGCCTCTCGGAAGAACGACATGGACCAGGTCCGGCGCGATCAACTCGTAGTCGGCTGACGGAAGCAATGCCAGAAGCTTGTTCGGCATGGTTGCCTGAAGAGGAGTTGTCACGATGCGCTTCCGCTTCCCATCCGCCGGGGCAAGAGCACATGGTAACCCTCAGTCGTTCGCGCCCTGTTCAGCTAGCGGACGATGGGTCGAAGTTACTCCTTTGATGCGTGCCGGGCAAGCTCGCTACGTTGACGTACCGAGAGCCCGAAATGCGGCCCTTGGAAGAGCGGGATGCCATATCGGCAGCACATCCCTTTGTCCGCTACCGTACGGGAACGACATGTCCGACGATCGGATTATTCTGCGCAGGAGGGAGCTGCGAATGACTATTATCCCGAACCTGCCGAACCGGAACATGCAGGAAGACGGAAGTCCTCGGATCAATGACCTTGCCCCGGATGTCCGCCGCATGGCGCGCCGATTTCTTCACTCGAAGAAGGGGGCAGGAGATCTTGCCAAACGGGTCATCTTGCGAGCGAAATGCGAGCTTCCTTCAGGGCAGGACCGAGACGTTCTTAGGCTTCAGGTGTTCAGGATAATGTGTGAAATATTCATCGCCGACGTTGCAGCGTCGCGAGGCCGGAAACTTAATGTCTGACGCCGCTGTCGTATTGCTGAAGCAGTTCCTCGACAATCTCTTTGATATGCTTTGGCTCGGGACCGAGCACATAAGAGCCTTTACACTCCGGTCCCTGCTGCTCCGTCACGACAAAAAGAAAAGGAACCGAAGCAGCTTCAAGCTGCTCCGATATCCGGAACATCAGATCGGCGTCTTCGGTGGCATCGATCAGCACGCCATGGGCGGCATGCACAAGCCGCATTTCGAAAGCGGGCGGCAGCACGGGTCCCTGCAACTCAATTCCTGCTCGTTCCCAGGCATCGCGAGTGTCGGAAGAAACAAGGTTCTTGTTGCCGATGACGATCATTGTGTACTGGCTCACCTGTTATCCCGCTTTACGTGTCGCCCCGTGCAACCCCGTTCTACCGCCGCAAACTGTGGGGAGGACAGGAAGTTCGCTGCACAGGCCCACAATTTTCGCAGCTCCGCAATTCCGTCCTTGGTTCTGCAAAGTTTGAGTTGACGGCTTTCGATGGCGAGGCGACAGTTGCAACTGACAGCAAGGCAGGAGAAGAAGGATGGACGAAACGGACCGTTGGCGCCACATGGCAAGCGCACCGAAGGACGGTAGTCGGATCCTGGTTACGATCCGCCCCTCCGAACAGGGGCCGGCAGAAGTTGACCTCGCCTATTGGTCGAATGGCGATCAGTTCGGTGGAGAAGGCTGGCGCGCTTCTGATTCCTCGCCCGGGCACATCATCGAATATGCCGAGCCGGAATTGAAGTGTTGGATGCCGATGCCCTCGGCCAACCTCAACCGGTTTTCAATGCCCTCGCCTTGGGAAGGCACCGACGGACAGCAGTTCGACGGGTCGGGGATTTAGAGGTTTGCGGCAAAACACGTCCCGTTAACCGGGCGCCTGGTGTCTTGAGCGAAGGAAATCCATCAAGTCACTGGCAGGCTTGGACAAAGGGCGGCGGATTGAAGCGATCTGTCGTACATCGAAGCCCAATTCATCTCCGGCCAGATCGACCTTGACCAGCTCGCCGCGCTCGAGATCAGCCGCTACGCTTCGTTCCAGCGAACAGGCAATGCCGACACCGGCAACAACGAACTCGCGCAGGAACTGGTACTCGGTCGCCTGCGCCGCGACCTTCACGTGGCTGATACCAGCGTTCGCCAGGAGCTTCGAGACGCCGCGTCCAAACAGCGAAGAGGGCGGAGGGCCTACGAAGTCATAACGTGCCACGTCCTGCGGCTTGACGCGCTTACGGTGGGCAAGGGGGTGGTTTGGCGCGGCGATGAGAACCAGTTTCTCCCGGCCGATGGTTTCAGCCCGGACGCCGCGAAGGTCTTCATTGCCCAGAAAGCAGCCGACGTCGGCCACGCCATCGCGAACCTCGGAAAAAACATCCTCCTGTTTGCCGATCCTCAGAACGAGCTGGATATCCGGCCGCGCGATAGCAAAGTCCGTCAGATCTTTTCGCAGAACAAAATTGGCGAGGCTTCGCTGGCAAGATAGAATCACCTGCTGACCGGTCTCGCCTCGGATTTTCACGACATCCGCGCGCATGTCGTCGGCCTCGGCCAGGAATTCGCGCGCATGTTGCAGCACGCTTTGGCCGATCTCGGTCAGCAGCGGCTTGCGGCCCCGGCGCCGCACGAAAATCTGCCCGCCGATTTCCTTCTCGATCGCCATGATATGCGCGCTGACCGATGGCTGTGCGATACCGAAACGGTCGGCGGCAGCCGCGAAGCTCCCCTCCTCGACCACTGCAACCAGGACTTCCATGCGTCGGAGCGTGATATTGAACATGGTGATAACCTATAGCCTATAGGCTATCAAACCTAAAGCCCCCAAACCCGTTGCTAGTTACCGTTCGAATGGATCAAATGCTGTTCGAGGATGAGGAATGACATGAACAATCTCACTGGGAGCCTGGCGCTTTAACGTCAGCCGGAGTGTTCCTGCCACCGCTGCCGAGGTCTCGGCCCAATCCGCAAAGATTAAAGCATTCCGCATGGGTTCCATGCGGACAGGAGGACGCATGAATATTGTCGGAATTGATATTGGCGGCACGTTTACCGATCTCGTCGGTTATGTCGACGGCAAGATCGTAACGTCGAAGACCTCGACCGTGCCTGCCGATCCGACCCAGGGCATCGCCCGCAGCCTCGAGCTTGCGAACTGCGATCCCGACCAGCTTAACGAGATTCTTCACGGCTCGACGATCGCCATCAACACGGTGCTGGAGCGCAAGGGCGCCCGTACCGCGCTGATCACTACGAGCGGTTTCCGCGATGTCTATGCGATCGGCCGCTCGAACCGCATCCAGGCTTTCAACCTGTTTTTCAAGCGTCCGCAGCCTCTGGTGCCGCGCAGCCTGACCTTCGAAATTCCGGAACGTATCCTTGCTTCCGGCGAGGTTCAGGACCCGCTGGACGAGAAGGCGGTCGCCGCCGTCATCGCCGAGATCGAGGCCGCCGGTGTTGAATCCGTTGCCATCTGCCTGCTGCATTCCTGGGCCAATCCGGACCACGAGCGTCGCGTCGGTGACATGCTGCGCAAGGCGCTGCCGAATATCTTCGTGACTCTCTCGCACGAAATCCTGCGCGAATATCGCGAATACGAGCGGTCCTCGACCACTGCGCTCAACGCCTTTGTCGGCCCCCGCGTCGAAGGTTACCTGAAGCGTCTCGAAACCTATCTCCGCTCCGGCGCCTTCGACGGAAAGATCCATATCATGCGATCGAACGGCGGCGTGATGTCGATCGGCCAGGCGCAGGAACAGCCCGTATCGATGATGGAATCCGGCCCGGTTGCCGGCATGATCGGCGCCGGACGTCTGGCCAAGCTGCTCGGCCTCAAGCGCTGTATCGGTTTCGACATGGGCGGCACGACCGCAAAGTCGAGCCTGATCACCGATGGAGCGCCTGCTATCGAAACCGGTTACGTGATCGGCGAAGAGGCTGACGGCCAGCCGATGCAGTTGCCAGTTGTCAACATTGTCGAAGTCGGTGCCGGCGGCGGTTCGATCGCCTGGGTCGACAATGCGGGCGGTCTGCACGTCGGTCCCCAGAGCGTCGGCGCCGATCCTGGCCCTGCCTGTTATGGCAAGGGAGCCGACTTGCCGGTCGTCACCGACGCCGACCTGATCCTCGGCCGCATCAATCCGCAGCGGTTCCTGAACGGCGGCATGCCGCTCGACAAGGCGGCTTCCGAACAGGCAATGCTGAACAAGGTCGGCAACACGCTGAAGCTCAATCCGGTCGAGGCAGCGCTCGGCGTGGCGAAGATCGCCGATAGCTCCATGTCGCTGTCGGTGCGCGCCGTCTCGATCAACAAGGGTATCGACCCGCGCGATACGGCAATGATCGCCTTCGGTGGCGCCGGCCCCCTGCATGCGATCGCCATCGCCCGCGAGATCTACATTCCGCTGGTGATCATCCCGAAACTGCCCGGCACCTTCTCGGCGCTCGGCATGCTGATGGCCTCTTGGCGCCAGGATTTCGTGCAGACTTTCATCGGCCGCGTCGGCGAACTTTCCGAGGCCGGCGTCGAAAAGGTCTATGCCGAACTCGTCGCCAGCGGCCGTGAGCAGATGAAGCGCGACGGCATCGTCGAAAACGAGGCGGATCACCGCTTCTTCGCCGATCTGCGTTATGTCGGCCAGGAACATGCGATCTCGATCCCGATCGAGAATACCGGCATGCTGTCTGGCGATACCAGTGAGGTCCGCCGCCGTTTCGATACCGAGCACGACCGCCGCTACAGCCAGTCGGCGCCGACCGAAGCACTCGAAATCGTCAGCCTGCGCCTGGTCCTGACCGCCGCCCGCACCGACAACGTTGCCGAGGAATGGCTGTCCCGTCCATGGGAGCCGGAAGCGGAAGCCGAAGTCGGCAGCCGCGACGTGGTGTTCGACGATCCGGCAAAGCCGCTGAAGACGGCGATCTATTGGCGCCCGGCGTTGCCGGCTGGCTTCAAGCTTACCGGACCTGCCGTCATCGAAGAACCGAATTCCACCATCCTGATCCATCCCGGCGACGAAGTGGTTGTCCACGAGGCAGGCCATCTGCTGGTGACGCTCGCCAGGCAGAGCGAGGAATAAGAACATGACCCCGACCAAGAACGATCCGATCACCGTTGAAGTCGTCCGCAATGCGATCGTCGCCTATGCCGACGAGATGGCCGAGGCGCTCTGCAAATCCGCCTACAACATGATGATCTACGAAGTTCGCGACTATTGCTGCGGCCTGATCGACACGACCGGCCGGATGATTTCCCAGAACCGCGGCGGCCTGCCGATCTTCCTCGCCGACCTCGGCATCGCCGTCGAGGACGGGATCAAGAAATACGGGCTGAAGGGTTTCGAAGAGGGCGACGTCCTCGTCATGAACCATGGCCATATCTGCGGCCAGCACCTGAACAATGTCGTCGTCTACGCGCCCTGCTTCCATGACGGTGAACTGATCGGCTTTGCGGCCAACCGCGCTCACTGGGTGGATATCGGCGGCGGCCGCCAGGGTTTCGGCTCCAACGCGACCACCGACATCTACTCCGAAGGCCTGCAGATGCGGTCCCTGAAGATCTACAAGGCCGGCGAGCTCAACGACACGCTCTACCAGATCATCCAGGACAATATCCGCTATCCGGATGCCAGCCTCGGCGACCTGCGTGCCCAGGTCGCGTCCTGCCAGATCGGCGCCAAGCGTTATGCCGAACTGGTCGCCCGTTATGGCCGCGGCGTCGTGGAAAGCTGCGTCGAGACCATCTGGGACCAGACCGACAAAGCCGCCCGGCAGGTGATCGAACGCATTCCGGACGGCACCTATTCGGCTGAAAGCTTCCTCGACAACGATGGCCGCGATCTCGCGACGCCGCTCAGGATCGCCGTCAAGGTGATCGTGTCCGGCTCGACCATCACCGTCGATTTCCATGGCATGCACCCGCAGGTGAACGGCCCCCTGAATTCCGGCCGTTCGGGCGGCATTGCAGCGGCCCGCGTCGCCTTTAAGGCGCTCACCTCGCCTGAGCTCGACGTCAACGAAGGCTGCTTCCGCGCCCTCAACGTCGACCTGCCGGACGGCACGATTCTCTCGGCCCGTCCGCCGGCAGCACTCGGCCAGTGGAGCATCGCGCTGCCGACGGTCATCGACACGATCCTCAAGGCGCTGGCGCCGGCCGTGCCGGAACTGATCCCGGCCGCCCACAAGGGCGACATGGGCGGCTGTTCCTTCTTCGGCTTCTACGACGACGGTTCGCGCTTCCTGCTGATGAACATTTTTGGCGGTGGCTGGGGCGGTCGCCCGCATGAGGACGGCGAATCCGCGGCCGTCTCGGTCTGCCAGGGCGACGTGCGCAACACGCCGGTCGAGTTGCAGGAGATCAAGTATCCGTTCATCGTTGAACGACATGCGCTGCGTCCGGACTCCGGTGGCGCCGGCGAGCATCGCGGCGGCCTCGGCATCGAGCTCACCTATCGCTGCCTGCGCGCCTGCCGCGGCAATATCAATTTCGACCGCACCGTCACCCCACCCTGGGGTCTGCATGGCGGCCATACCGGCGAGGTCAGCGTGGCGATCATCGATCGCGCCGACGGCACACAGCTGCGGGTCAACAAGGCGACCGATGTTCACTTCACACCGGGTGATCGCATCACCTTCCTCACCGCCGGCGGTGGCGGTTACGGCGATCCGGCCAAGCGTTCACGCACCGATCTGGAAGACGATATCGCCAATGGTCTGGTCTCCAGAGAAGCGGCAGTCCGCGACTACGGCTATGCCGAACCGCAGATGCCGCGGCGTCTCGCAGTGAACGGTTGAGGACATGGCGATGATCGGCGAAATCCGCAAGAAACGGTTGATCGAGGCGATGCTGGAGGCGGGGCTCGACGGCCTCGTGCTCTACGGCAATGCCTGGCAGAACGACTACCTGCGTTATGCCGCCGATTTCGGCATTCTCGAAGGCGAGGGCCTGGCGGTCGTCACCCGTGACGGTGACGTGACCCTTTATCTCGATGACGAACTGGAAGGCGAACGCGCCGCGGTCGAATGCCCCGAGGTCAAGACCGTCGTTGCGGACGACCTGATCGGCACGGTGTCCGGCGTCATCGGTCGACTCGGCAATAGCCGCATCGCCGCCGGCCCGAAGCGGCATCTGCCCTACGGGCTTGCCGCCCAGCGCGGCGACCTGCGCTTCGAAGACGCGACGGCTCTGGTCGATCGCCTGCTGATGGTGAAATCTGCTGATGAGCTGAATGCCGTGCGCAGCGCTGCACGGCTGGCGGATGAAGGCTACACCGTGTTCCGCAATGCCGCCGCCGTCGGCAAGAAGGACTATGAGCTGATTGCCGAGATCGAGTCCTTCTTCCGCAATGAAGGCGTCGATGACAATTTCATGATCATCGGCGTCGGCGGTCCGGAAGTACGCGGCATGGCGCCGCCGCTCGGCAAGATCCTGAAGCCCGGCGACCTGGTGACGACCGAGCTTACCCCTTGTGTCAACGGCTATTACGTCCAGATCTGCCGCACGCTGGTCATCGGTGAGCCGAATGAGGCGCAGCGCAAGGTGTTTGGCATCTATAACGACGCGTTGGAGGCCGGCCTTGCGGTGGTCAGGCCCGGCGTGACCGCGGCCGATATCGCCCGGGCAGAGAACGACATTTTTCGCGCCCATGATTTGGGCGAATACGTGACCAGCGAATATACCCGCGTGCGCGGCCACGGGCTTGGCCTTTTCCCGGATACCAAGCCGCATATCCTCGAAGATGTGAACACGGTGATCGAGGAAGGCATGTCGATGATCGTGCATCCGAACACATATAATCCCGAGATCGGTTATTTCGTGCACGGCGACTCGCTGATCGTCCGTGCCGACGGTCCGGAAATCCTGACGAAGACGCCGCGCGAGCTCTCTTCTCGGTCGGCGCCCGGAGGGTAGCGGCATGAGACACGGTCTGATCCTGTGGCGCGAGGAAGAACTCTCCCTCGCCGATGTAAAAGCCCGGCAGATGCGCCTGCAGCAGGCGATCGCCGCTGCCGGTCTCGACGGTGTGCTGATCTATACCAACCATGTGCGTTCGGCCGGTGTCACCTATGTTTCCGGCTTCACGCCCTACTGGTCGGATGGCCTTGTCCTGGTGCTGCGCGACGGCCTGCCGATCTTCCTGACCGCCCTGTCGAAGCGCGTCGGCGAGTGGGTCAAATCCGTGGCCCCGACTTTCGAAGTCGCTCACTCGCCGTTCCCGGGCAAGCTCGCCGGGGAACGGCTCGCAAAGGTCGGTGCCAAGCGCCTCGGTGTGGTCGAACTCGACCGCATGCCCGGCGGCGTGGTCGATGAAATTCTCTCCGTCCTGCCCGTCGAACTCTCCGATGCGGCGGAGCTCTTCACGGCGGTTCGCGGCCAGGCGGATCGCGCCGAGCTCGATCTCGTGCGCCGCACGGACGAAATCGCCCGCGAGGCGTTCAAGGCGGGGGATATCAAGGGCAGATATGCCGGCGATTTCACCGGCCCGGTCGAGCGAGCCGTGCGGCTTGCCGGTGCCGAGGAATGTTACGTCGCCGTCGCGCCCGATCTTTCCAAGGATCGCCGTTTCATCCGCACCGGCAGGCAAGAACTCGGCCGCACCTTTGCGGTGCGCCTGTCGATCGCCTATAACGGCGTCTGGGTTCGCCGGATCGAAACATTCTCCGCCGTTTCCGAAATCGCCGCGCGCCTTGCCTCCGTGAGCGCCGAGCTGGACAGGGTGTCTCCCGCCTTTCCGGCCAATGGCTCGATTTCGGCTTTCTGTCTGCCGGATGGCGCCGAGCTGATCGACTGGCATCTCGAAGCGCCGCACGGCACCCGGCCGCTGAAGGTCGTGGCGGATGCGCAAACGCCGCTTGCCGCGCCGGTCCCCTACGGCATCCTAACGACGGCCTTCACCCTCGATGGCGAGACGATCGTCGCGTCGCGTCCAGTCGGGCTTGGCAATAGTTCAATGCGGGAGGCGGCTGAATGAACGCACGCGACCTCGTTTCCCTTCTCCTGACGATCGATGGCGGAGATCAGAAACTCCGCGATCCCGTCAACCTCCATACCGTCGACGCGCTGGCATGCCTGGCGGCCGGTGCCGGTGCGACCGAAGGTTCTTCACTCCTCGCCTTCTATCGCGAGACCGGTGCCGGCGACGCAGTCTCCTCTGCTGCGGGCGCGTCGGCGGTTATCCGTTTTACCGAATGGGACGCGATCCACGTGCCTTCCTGTGCGACGCCCGGTGCCATGGCGGTGCCGGCTGGGCTGATCTTCGCGCAGGACCATGAGACCTATGCGAAGGCCGTTGCCGCTGGCCATGCCGTCGGTTTGGCGCTGTCGGAGGCCGTCGGCGGCGTTTCGGCCTTGCCGGAAACCTGGCCGGGCCTGTTCGCAGCGCCGGCCCGTCGCGGCTGTGAGCGCGGCGATTGCGCTTGGTCTTTCGGACGAACAGGTTGCCCAGGCGTTGGTGCTGTCCATGGCCGGCAGTTCGGGACGCAGCGGTCGCCCTTCCGGCATGCCGTCGGCCCGCTGGCTGGTGATCGGCGAAGCCACATTGAAGGGTATCCGGGCAGCGCTTGCCGCGAAGGCCGGCATCAAGGGCGATCTCGAACTGCTGTCTCCAAGCTGGATGAAAGGACAAGCGGCGGCAGCGGTTGCCCTGGAGCCTAACCATGTCGATCCGCTGGCGATCACAGGGGTCGGGATGAAGCCCTTCGTCTCCGCCCGCCAGGGCGTCAATGCGATCCAGGCTTTCCGTTATCTGCTGGAGAAGGGTGTCGACCCCAATACCGTCGACAGTATCGAAGTTTTTCTGCCACCGGTCGCGGCTCCGGTCGTCAGCCGGCCGCTTGTTGCCGAAGATCGTTTGTCGACCATCGCTCATCTCGGCCTGCAGCTCGGCATTGCCGCTTTCGAGCCCGCACGGATGATGGATGTCGACCGCACTCGTCCCTTCAATGCGGAAGTCATGGCTTTTGCCAAGCGCGTGACGATCGCGGCCGACGACACGCTCGCCGGCAAAGGTTGGCCAGCGCGGGTTGTCGTCTCGGCAAAGGGACAGACACACGAGGCCGTCTGGCCGCAGACTACCCGTGAGGACGCTCAGGTGATGCTCGACCGCAAGATCGACAGCCTTCCCGCGACCACGGTGGGGCAATTGCAGCGGCTCCAAGCCACGCTTGCCGAAGCCGGCGCGGCTGCCGTTCAGGAGGCCCGCAGCCTCCTGCTGAAGTTTACGGACGCCTCTTTCCCGAGGAGCGAAGCGACCTGAAGGGACACTGGAATTAACGAAAAGCAGATGCCGCAGGGAGTGTCGGCGTCACAAGGAGGAGAGAATGTTGAAATTTCTGAAAACCATGGCGACAGCGGCGGCATTTGCCGCGCTGTCCTTTCAGGCGGCGAGCGCCCAGGCGATCGAGAAGAAGGACATTACGATCGGCCTGCCGCTCAATACCTCGACCCTGTTGCCGATCTATGTTGCCGATGCACAGGGCTTCTTCAAGGAAGAGGGTATCAACGTCAAGATCGTCGCCTTCAAGGGCGGCACGGACCTGGTGCGCGGCATGGTCGCCGGCGCCGTGGATATCGGCGTTGGCGCGTTCTCGGAAGCGCTTGTCGGGGTCGAAACCGGCCAGGGCGTGAAGATCTTCTACGGCGGCTTCAACATGGCCGTCTTCGACTGGTATTCAGTGCCGTCGATCAAGACGCTCGAAGACGCCAAGGGCAAGCGTTTCGGTATCTCGACCTTCGGTTCCTCGACCGACTTCCTGACCCGTTATGCGCTGAAGACCAAGGGCATCGATCCGAAGAGCGAAGTGCAGATCGTCCAGGGCGGCGGCTCCGTGCCGCGTCTCGCTGCGATGGAAGCCGGCCAGCTCGAAGTCAACATCTTCGCGACGCCGGAAAAGTTCATGGCGGCCGATCGTGGCTTCAACCTGATCCTGCAACAGAAGTCGATTGCGCCGGATTTCCCGTTCCACTGCTTCTATGCGCGTGAGGATTTCATCAAGAACGATCCGAATGCCATCAAGGCCGTATTGCGCGGCTTTGCCAAGGCTGTCCGGTGGTCCAAGGCCCACAAGGAAGAATCGGTCAAGCTCCTGGCCTCCAAGCTCGGTCTCGAGGAAACCTACCTCAACCGCGGTTATGACGACTTCATCGACGAGATCTTCGAAGACGGCCGTCTGGCGAGCGATGCGGGTATGAAGGCCTTCTGGGATGTCGGCATCATGAACGGCACCTATAAGCAGCCCATGCCGGTCGACAAGTATTGGATCGGCACGTTCCACGATACCTACAACGAGTGGAAGCCGAAGTGAGCCTTCCATCTGCATGACAATATAACGAGAGCGGGCGGAGGCCCGCTCCAGGAGGAGAAAGCAGTGGCGCAGATTGAAATCCGCGATCTCGGAATCGACTATCGCAAACCAAAGAGCAATGAGGTGTTCTCTGCCGTCGACGGTGTCGCCTTGTCGGTCGAAAAGGGCGAGTTCGTCACCATCGTCGGCTCCAGCGGTTGCGGCAAGAGCACACTGCTGATGGCAGTCGCGGGGCTCGTCGGCCTGACGCGTGGTTCGATTGAGATCGACGGCAAGCCGGTTGATGGTCCGGGGCCTGACCGCGCGGTGGTGTTTCAGGAAGCCTCTCTTCTTCCCTGGCGTTCGGTGCGTGGCAACGTCAAGTTCGGGCTCGAAATGCAGCGCTGGAGCGGCGGCGACCTCAACGAGCGGGCCATGCAGATGATCCGCCTCGTCGGCCTCGGCCGCTTCTCCGACTATCATCCCCACCAGCTTTCCGGTGGCATGCGCCAGCGTGTCAACATCGCCCGCGCGCTTGCCGTCGATCCCGAAGTGCTGCTCATGGACGAGCCGTTCGGGGCGCTCGACGCCCAGACCCGCGAGATCATGGGCACCGAGCTTTTGCGCATCTGGGAGCGCGCCAAGAAAACGGCTTTGTTCGTCACCCACGATATCGACGAAGCAATCTTCCTTGCCGACAAGATCGTCGTCATGGGCCGCAATCCGGGTCATATCAAGGAAGTGATCAAGGTCGACCTGCCGCGCCCGCGCAACGAGGCAATCCTCGACAGCGAGGACTTCCACGAATTGCGCAAGCGGCTGCGCGCCCATCTGGCGGAAGACATGTCCAGCATGCAGCTGGTGCAGGAGGTCGCATGAGATCGGCAGAAATAACCGCTGGACCGGCGGAAACCCGACAGCTTTCCCTCTCCTTCCTGTGTCCGTCCCGCTCGGCGATCATCGGGACGCTTGCCGTCCTTGCATTTCTTGTCCTGTGGCAGATCGCCCCGACCATGGGCTGGGTGAATGGCCGTTTCACCAGCCGCCCGACTGAGGTTTTCTTCGCGGCGATCGATATCTTCCGGAATGACAATTTCCTCTATCACGCCCGCATCAGCCTGACAGAGTTCGTCGCCGGTTTCGCGCTGGCGATCGTGGTGTCCATTCCGCTCGGCGTGCTGCTCGGCACCTCGAAGATCGCCCGCTACCTGATCGATCCGCCGCTGATGGCGCTTTATATCGCCCCGACGCTGGTGCTGCTGCCGATCATGGTGATCTGGCTCGGCATCGATATGGCCCCGAAGATCGCCGTCGTTTTCCTCGGCGCGGTTTTCCCGATCGTCCTTAACACCATGGCCGGCATGAGCGAAGCCGATCCGCGGTTCATCCGGATGGCGCGTTCGTTCGGTGCGACCAGGTTCGACATCTTCACCCGCGTCCTGGTGCCGGGTTCGCTGCCGGCGCTGTTGACGGGTCTCAGGCTCGCCGTCGGTCGTGCCGTGCTCGGCGTCATCGTCGGCGAACTCTTCGTGTCGCAGGCCGGCATTGGCTACCAGCTCAATCTCTACGGTTCCGCCATGCGTATCGACCGCCTGCTCGTCTATGCATTGATCGTCAGCGCCTTCGGCTACACGCTGACCGTCATCGTCCGCTCCGTGGAGAACAAGGTCCGCGACTGGAGGTCGAAATGATCGCCGAACTTTTCTATCGCCGTCAGGCGCTCGTGCTCGGCACCCTCTCGATGATCGGCATCGTGGTTTTCTGGCAGATCGCCGTCGACACCGGCTTCATCAATCCGTTCTTCATCTCGACGCCGAGCCAAGTTGCCGTGGAATTCATGGCTCAGTTCGAAGATGGTTCGGTCGCCACCAATGTGGCGGCGACGCTTTATTGCTTCGCTTGGTCGCTCGGTCTTGCCGCCGTGGTCGGTATTGTCCTCGGCATGCTGGCCGGCTGGTTTGCGGATGTGGAATCGGCGCTCGAACCGTTCATCTGGTTCAAATATTCGGCGCCGACCGTCGCCTTCTATCCGCTTTTCGTCGCCTGGCTCGGATACGGCCGGCCGACGATCATCGCGATCGCCTTCCTTTTCGCGCTGACGCCGATCTATGCCAACACCCTGTCCGGCATCAAGAATACCGATCGCGACCTTGCCCGCGCGGCCCGTTCCTTCGGGGCGAAGCCGCTCGACATTTTCCTGCGTGTTGCATTGCCGGGATCCGTGCCGGTAATGATGGCCGGCCTTCGCCTCGGCGTCGGCCGGGCGCTGACCGGTGTCGTGGTCGCCGAACTCTTCGGCGCCAATGCCGGCCTTGGCTACGCCATCACCTATTACGGCCAGCTGATGCAGACGACCAAGATGATGGTGTCGATCGTCATCGTCGTCGTGCTCGGTGTGCTGCTGACGCAGATCCTGTCGTTCCTGGAAAGCAGGACCGATTCCTGGCGCGTCGATAGCAACCGTTGAAGAACATCCAAGGATAGTCTCATGAAAATCATCGATTCCCATTTCCACTGGTGGCCGCGGTCGATTTTCGAACCGCTTCTGAAGCGCGAAGGTTTTCCAAGGGCCGTCGTCAATGCGCGCGGCGGCTATACCTATCACGGCGCCAATGGGCGCCGCGGCACGGTGGCGAGCTGGAAGGAATGGTTCGATCTCGACGAGCAGCTCGCATATATGGACAGTCTCGGCCATGACATTTCGGTGGTCTGCTCGATCGGCCCGCTGTCGATCTACTTTTCGGAACTGCCGGTCGAGGAAGGCCGCGACGCGGCGCTGGCCTGGAACGAGGAAATGGCCTGGGCGCAGCGGCGTTATCCCGGCCGCGTCTGGGCCTCTGCGGCGATTCCGCTGGTCGATACGCGAGTTGCGATCGAAGTGCTCGACGATGCGGTCAACCGGCTTGGTCTGATGGGGGTCAACCTGCCCGGCAGCGTCGGCAAGGAGGGCATGATCGACGATGTCCGGCTGGAACCCTTCTACCAGCGGGTCGCGGAACTTGGCCTGCCGATGTTCCTGCATCCGACCGATGCGGTTTTCGCCGACGTGATGCAGGGCTATAATGATGCCCTGCACCTGAGCCTCGGCCGCGTGGTCGAAGTGAGCGCGGCAGCGTCGCGGCTCATCCTTTCCGGCATGATGGAGCGTCACCCGGGCCTCAAGATCGTCATGTCGCATACGGGCGGCGCGCTGCCATACCAATCCGGCCGCATGGACAAAAATTCAAAGACCGCCGGCCTGACCAAGCCGGTCAGCCATTACCTGCACCAGATGTTCACCGATACGGTTTCGCCGCATTCCGCCGGCCAGAAGTTCGCGATCGACTATTTCGGCGCCGACAACGTCATGTACGGTACGGACTATCCCTGCTGGGATCCGGCCGTCTGCCTGAAACTTCTCGATGAGATCGAGATGAGTGCCGCCACGAAGCAAAAGGTCTTCCACGATAACGCAGTGCGCATTCTCGGCCTCAAACCGTCCAAGGCTGCCGCTGCCTAGGCGCTTGATCCTTATCCAAACAACATCTTCAAGTGGTCGTTCAGGAACCGGCCTTTCGGATCCAAATCCCGTCGGAGCGCTCGAAATTCCTTGGCGCGGGGGTAAAGCCTTGTGACGTCGTCGGTGTCGAGGAAATGCATCTTTCCCCAATGCGGCCGAGAATTGTACCTGCCAAGAATTTGGTCGACGTCCCTCAGGAAGGGCCAGTAATCGATACCCGGACCACCCGACACCGACAGGGTGATACTGTCCTGGTGATGAAAGGGGCTCATCCAGGCCGGATCGCCCGCGGTAAACCGGTATTCGATCGGATAGATGCAGTTGGTGTGCTTGTTGAGCATCAGATCCCGGACAGCCCTCACCGCGGCCTTGCCGTGCTCGAGCGGAACCGCGTATTCCAGTTCGACGAAATTCGGCACGTATTCGATGGGATAAACTTCCGAACTATAGGCAATTTTCTCGAATTCGCTTTCCATCGGTGCTGCGTCGGTCATGTCCATGACCTTCATCTCGCAGACATCGGCCAGCTTGTTCGTGCTCGACACCGCAGACGTGTCGGCAAGGCAATAGAGATGGCGGCTTTCCGGCGTCGGGCACCAGAAGAAACCGAAATGGCGATGCCTGGAAGCCAGCTCATCGTGGCGTTCCATACAGGTCTCGAAATCGTCCCGCCAGAGACGTTCGTGCAGATTATAGGTGTCCATGACGTTGAGCGTCAGCGAAGAGATAACGCCGAGTGTACCAACCGAAACCTGGGCCGCATGCAGCCTGTCCCTGTCGCGACCGTCGATATCGAGGATGTCTCCGGTGGCGGTGACGATACGCATGCCGGCAATCGACGAGGCCAGGTTTCCGAGCTTGATCCCCGTACCGTGGGTTCCGGTCGTAAACGCGCCGGCGACAGCCTGGCTGTCGATGTCGCCCTGGTTGACCAGCGAAAGACCGTGCTCCTTCAGCGTCCCGCCGATTTCGTTGATGCGCGTGCCGCCGGCGACGGTGATCTGCTTTCGCTCGCGGTCGATATTCTGCACGCCGCGCAGGTTTGCGAGCGACAGCAGCAGGCCATTGGTGCCGACGACGGGCGTGAAGGAATGCCCCGAGCCCGAAACACGCACCGCCAGGTCACGCCTGTCGGCTTCGTGGACAAGCTCTGCCACTTCGGCTTCCGTTTCCGGCGATGCCTTGAATTGCGAAACGCAGTATTGATTGCCGACCCAGTTACGCCACAGGCCGCCTTTTTCCAGAGCCATTTTCCCCTCACATCGCTGTAAAACAGTTGTCGACAAACAGATGGGTGCCGCTGACAAAGCTGGCATCGTCGCTTGCAAGGTAGAGAGCCGCCTTGGCCACCTCGTCCGGCCGGCACATCCTGCCCTGCTGGGCCGCAATCGCCGCATCCGAGACGTCCACCCCGTAACGGGTCAGTTCCTTGACCTCCTTCTGACCATGCGGCGTCTGGATGAAGCCGGGGCAGACGGCGTTGCAGCGGATGTTGCGGTCGCGAAACTCGACCGCGATCGCCCGGGCAAACATGTGACACGCGCCCTTGGTCGTATCGTAGAGAACTTCCATCGGTGTGGCGGCGACCGCCGAGATCGACGACGTGCAGACGATGGACCCGCCGCCAGCCTTGATCATGTGCGGCAGGACGGCACGCGTCATCAGGAACATGCTGCGGACATTGATGGCCATCAGCCGATCCCAGTCCTCCACCGAGGTTTCGAGGAACGGCCGGACGATGATCGTTCCGGCATGATTGAACAACACGGTGATCGGTCCGAGTTCGCCGGAAATCGCGTCTACCGCCTGTTTCACCTGCAATTCGTCGGAAACGTCGGCGGGTGCAAACGCAACCTTCATACCCTGTTCACGCAGGCGAGCGGCGACGGCCGCCCCCTTGCTATGCGGGAGATCAACGATCCCGACCGCAGCACCTTCCCGGGCAAAAAGCTCGCTCGCGGCAAGCCCGCATCCGCCCGCGCCGCCACTGATGAGCGCGACCTTACCGTCCAGACGACCAGCCATTCATCCTCCACCATCGTTGATGACCGCCGATCAGTAGCTGAGTAGGGCTCTTTCGCGCCTCTTGTTCTCCGGCTGATGAAGGATGGCCATGCTTCTGCTTGATGGCAGCAAGTTGGCCTATTTTTGTGCCGCGGTCTATCGCTGACGTGGCCCCGTGCGTACCGCGCGAACCGATAGAGCCTGCCTGCGGCTTGAACCCTATCGGGCCGGCTTGACACCCTGGTCGAAGGAGGCGCGCTCTATCCCGTGCCGTTGGAGCTTGTCGTAGAAGGTCTTTCGCGGAATTCCGAGCGCCTCGATCGTACGGCGGACATCGCCTCCGTTGCTGGCCAGCGTCTCCCGGAGGATTTCCGCTTCATGCTGATTGAGGCGTTGGGGCAATGTGAGGGTGCCCACATCAGGTGACACCGCCACCCTGTCGTCGTCACCTGCAAGCCCGAGGACGAAACGCTCCGCGAAGTGAGACAGTTCGCGGACGTTGCCGGGCCAATGATGGGTTTCGAGGTGATGGCGGGTAGAAGATGACAGCGCGGGCGTTTGGCGGTTGAACCGCTTGGCGGCCCGTTCGCAGAAGAATCCGAACAGGAGGAGGATGTCGTCGCGCCGTTCACGCAGCGGCGGGATGGAGATGGTGACGACGTTGAGCCGGTAATAGAGGTCTTCACGGAATGCGCCGCGTTGCGAGGGATCGCCGAGATCAACCTTGGCGGCGGCCACGACCCTCAGATCGATCGGCCGTGTCTCATTGGTGCCGAGAGGTGCCACTTCACGCGCTTCCAGGACGCGCAGCATGTGGATCTGCGTGGCGGGCGGCATGCTTTCGATCTCGTCGAGGAAAAGCGTGCCGCCGCTCGAATATTCGATCCTGCCGATCCGCTTCTTTTGCGCTCCGGTAAAAGCGCCGGGCTCGTGGCCGAACAATTCGCTTTCGATGATGGTTTCGGGAAGCGCGCCGCAATTGAGCGCGACAAAACTGCCCTTCGACCGCCGGCTCCATCGATGGATCAGATTGGCAACGACTTCCTTGCCGCTGCCCGTCTCTCCGGTCACCAGAACGTCGACGTCGGTATCGGCAATCTGGCGAAGCGTTCTGCGCAGCCGCTCCATGGCGACGGTCTGGCCGATGAGCGGCAGGTCGTCGCGTGCCTGTTCGGCCACATCGCGGAGTGTCCTGTTCTCCAGAATCAGCCGCCGTTTTTCTGCAGCCCGGCGAATGGCCTGCACCAGACGGTCCGCGGGGAAAGGTTTGGTGATGAAGTCGTAAGCGCCATCCTGCATCGCCTTGACGGCCATCGGTATGTCGCCATGGCCGGTCATCAGGATGACGGGAAGGTCCGGATCGAGCTTGCGGACGCGGTCGAAGAGCTGCAGCCCGTCGATCTCGGGCATGCGGATGTCGGAAACGATGACGCCCGCGAAACTATCGTCGATCCGGACGAGCGCGTCGGAAGCCTTCGAAAATCGAGAGACCGTAAAGCCCGCAAGCTCGATCGTCTGGGCGGTAGCCTTGAGAAGATCGGCATCGTCGTCAACTAGAATGACGGGCGTTGGATTGCTCATGATACCGCCTTGCGTAGATAGACAATGAAAGTCGTGCCGGTTTCGCCGCTTTCGACCTCGATGCGACCGCCGTAGTCGGCGACGATATCCTTCGAAATGACCAGACCAAGTCCAAGACCCTTTTCCTTGGACGTGTTGAATGGTGAAAAGAGCGAGCTTCTGATTGCCGGATCAATGCCGGGGCCATTGTCCGAGACGCGGATCACAACCTCGTCCGACAGCGTCTCCACGGAGACATTGACGCTTGCATCGGTCCGGCCTTCCAGCGCTTCCAAGGCATTCTGGAAAAGATTGATCAGTACCTGTTCGAGCCGGATGCGATTGCCGGTGACGGCAAGGCCAGGCGGCGGCAGATCGATCGCGAGTATGTCGAGCCGTCCGGCGAAGCGGCTCCGCAAAAGAACGACCGCGCCTTCGATGGCACTCCGCAGATCGACGGCTTCGGGCGGCGTTCGTCCCTTGCGTCCGAAGGCCTTGAGCTCCTCGGTGATCATGCCGATCCGCTCCGTCAGCGCTGCGATCTCGCCGAGATTTTCCTCCGCCGAGGCTTTCCGATTCCGCTGCAGGAAGATACGGGCATTGTCCGCATAGGCGCGGATTGTCGCGACCGGCTGGTTGATCTCATGGGCGACCCCGGCCGCAACCTGGCCAAGGATCGCCAGGCGGTTTGCCTGCACGAGCTCCTGCTGCACCACCTGTAGTTTTGACTCAGTACTGCGGTGATCGGCAATCTCCTCCTGCAGGAGGTCCCGGGCGCGGCTCAGATCGACGGTTCGTTCCGTGACACGACGTTCGAGCTCTTCGCGCAGGGTTTTCTCCGCGGCGATGCGAATGGTGATCATCTGCCGCCGCCTCAGAAGGAATGCGATCAGCGCCAGAATCGGAACGAGCACGGCAAGTGCAAGCAGCCGCGCTTCGCGTACCGCAGCCGCGACCGACGGCTCGGTCGGCACCAGATATTCAAGGCGCCAGGATGTCGAGGCGACCGGCGTCAGAAGGCGAAGATATTCGCCCTCGCTTGTTCCCGGCAAAACCGCCGAAACGATCGATGCGTCGTCGGAGAGAGGTTGCTGCCGCACGATCGGCAGAGGCGTCAAAGGGGCGTCGCCGAATTGCAGGCTCTGGCGGATGGCGCCGAGCCGCTCTGCCGGCAATGGCGCAGCCGTCGTGAAGCGCCAGGAGGGAATGCTGGTGATCAAAACGACACCATTGGCGTCGGTGACATAGACGGGACGGTTTGCATCCCGCCAATCGCTTTCAAGCTGGTCGAATTCCATCTTCACCACAACGACACCGAGCGCGCCGGCCTGGTTTTCGGCGCGCCGCGAGATATAGAGTCCGGGGCGCTTGCTGACGCTACCCAAGGCGAAGTGCTCTGCCGTTCCGTTCTCCATCGCCCGTTGAAAATATTCGCGGAACGAATAGTCGTTGCCGACGAAGCTCAAGGGTTCGCGCCAGTTGCTGGACGCCACCGCGATACCATCCCTGCCTGTGACGTAGAGAACGGAGGCGTGGGTGCCGGCCACGAGCCCTTCCAGTTTTCGGTCCAGGGCATCGACCGCTTCTGCGTCTCTCGATGCGAGCGCGCCGACCACCTGTTGGTCCTCGGCCAGAAGCAGAGGAAGCGCGCGCGGTCTTTCGAGCACCGCACGCAACAGCGCAACCTTCAGATTTGCATCGGCGTGGCCCTGTGCAATGAGCGCTGCGACTGCGGAACTGCGGCCGTAGTGACCGGCCGCATAAAGAGCGGATATCAGGAGCGCGGTGGCTGCCAGGCCAAAGACGGGCCAGGTTGACCGTGCGAACGGGGGAACCTTGACCGATTTCTCTCGATGACGCTGCTCAAGCATCGGTGAATGTGTGCATAAATCCGCATGAAATGCAAAGGCCAATGCGGAAATCCGCACGCGCCATCCTGAAACTCGCCTTCCACATCCGAATTTAAACGAGATAAATCAAACGGTTGGAAATATCCGCCCTTTTGGCACGCATGTTGCTCCGAGAAAGCCTGCAGCAACAGTAACGCCGCGCCCCGGGAGGCCAATTTGGTTGGGACGCCATGGAGGATATGATGAACGCAACGATTTCCGATGCGCCAACGCACGGCAAGCTTCCTTTCTACCGCCACCTTTATTTCCAGGTTCTCGTGGCGATCGCCGCTGGCATCCTGCTCGGTCATTTCTATCCGGACACCGGCGCTTCCCTGAAGCCGCTCGGCGATGCCTTCATCAAGCTGGTGAAGATGATCATCGCGCCAGTGATTTTCCTGACCGTCGCAACCGGTATCGCCGGCATGGCCGATCTGCAAAAGGTCGGGCGAGTCGCTGGCAAGGCGATGATCTACTTTCTGGTGTTTTCGACGCTCGCGCTCGCCGTTGGCCTGCTCGTCTCGAATATCGTTCAGCCGGGTGCCGGCATGCACATCGATCCGGCCACGCTCGACGCCAAGGCGGTCGCGACCTATACGGCGAAGGCGCATGACACCACGATCACCGGCTTCTTGATGAACATCATTCCGGATACGATCGTCGGTGCCTTTGCACAGGGCGATATCCTGCAGGTGCTGTTCTTCTCGGTTCTCTTCGGCATCGCGCTTGGCATGGTCGGCGAACGCGGTCGTCCAGTTATTGACTTCCTGCAGGCATTGACCGCGCCGATCTTCCGTCTCGTAACCATCCTGATGAAGGCTGCGCCGATCGGCGCCTTCGGCGCCATGGCCTTTACCATCGGCAAGTACGGCATCGGTTCGATTGCCAACCTTGCGATGCTGATCGGCACTTTCTATCTCACCTCGCTCCTCTTCGTGCTGGTCGTCCTCGGGGCCGTCGCACGCTACAACGGCTTTTCGATCATCTCACTCATCCGCTACATCAAGGAAGAACTGCTTCTTGTGCTCGGCACTTCCTCGTCGGAAGCGGCATTGCCCGGCTTGATGGCGAAGATGGAACGCGCCGGCTGCAAGCGCTCGGTGGTCGGTCTTGTCATTCCGACCGGCTATTCCTTCAATCTCGACGGTACCAACATCTACATGACGCTGGCCGCACTCTTCATTGCCCAGGCGACTGACACGCCGATCACGCTTGGCGACCAGATCCTGCTGCTGCTCGTCGCGATGTTGAGCTCGAAGGGAGCTGCAGGCATTACCGGGGCCGGCTTCATCACCCTGGCGGCGACCCTTTCGGTGGTCCCATCCGTGCCGGTCGCCGGCATGGCGCTGATCCTCGGCATCGATCGCTTCATGTCGGAATGCCGGGCGCTCACCAATCTGGTCGGCAATGCGGTCGCGACCGTCGTCGTCGCCCGCTGGGAAAACGAGCTGGACCCGACGCAGTTCGCTGCCGCCATGGCGGGCAATGTCGATGCCGAAAACGCTGTGCTGATACCCTCAGCCCAGCCTGCCGAATAATCGTCTGCTGCTATCGCAGCCGAACAAAGGCCGCCGGCCAGCCGGCGGCCTTTGTCGTTTCCACAGAACAGACGTGCTCTTGTCGAGGAATCAGCGCGGCTCTATTCTTCAGGCACACCGTCGAGCAGGCCGTCATACACTTCGATGAGTGCATTGGTGATCGCCTGTCCCAGCGCATTGCCGGCTATTCGGACGTCGTCCTCGGTGCCGTCTCGTGAGGCTTTGGCCAGTTCGAAACCCTCTTCGGCGACGATCTGCTTGGCCACTTCGATAGCCCACAGCCCGAAGTCGCCGCGATTATCTATCTTGATCGAGTCATCCATTGCGGTCTGCCTGTTGCTGGAGCAGCCTTCCTATATCGCCTCGGCAATGATGGACAGCGTCTATTCCCACAATATTCATCGCCGCCGCGAACGGTGTCCCGATCAATTTTTCATGGCTGGGCCGCCCTCAGGTGTTGAAGTAATGCCGGCGCGACAGGCGCGTCTGCACATAGAGGCGTTCGCCGTGAGTCCCCGGCGCGTAGGCACCGCCGCTTTCCTGCACCGGGATCGAAACATTGCCGTCGCTCGGGAAGCGGGCGACGAATTCCTCGTCGATATCGCAGCCGAGACCCGGCCCATTCGGGACCGCAAGCGAACCGCCTTCCTGGACAGGGTGCGGCACGATCGTGTGCTTACGGCCCTCCCAGTCGTCGTCGATCCGTTCGAGGATGAGTGCATTCGGGATCGAGGCGAGCAGATGAAGTGCCGCATATTCCGCGACCGGGCCGAGCGAGCCAGAATGCGGCGCCATCTGGATGTGATGCGCTTCCGCCATCGCGGCGATCTTCTTCATCTGGGTAATGCCGCCGGCGCGTCCCGTATCCGGCTGGATCACGTCGACCAGTTCTTCCTCGATCAACTGCCGTTCGCCGAAGATGGTCGCAGTGCGTTCGCCGGCTGCGAGCGGGATATGGGCCGCGTCGCGGATACGCCGGTACCCTTCGACATTGTCCGGGGCGATCGGATCTTCAACCCAAAGCAGTTCGTAGGGTTCGAGCTTGCGCACCAGGCGGCAGGCATCGGCCGGCGTCATCCACGGCGGGCCGTGCAGATCGATCGCGATGTCCATTTCGTCGCCGACGGCATCGCGCAGCATGGCGACCTTGCGAACCGGATCGGAAACGCCGCCGCATTTGAGCGCCTTGATGCCGCGGTTCTTGAGGGAAAGCGCCTTTTCGACCGTGTTGGCATGCGAATAGATCGGAATTCGGTCACGCAGCTTGCCTCCGAGCAGGTTCCATACCGGCACGCCCAGCACCTTGCCCTTGATGTCCCACAGCGCCATGTCGATGCCGGTCGCAGCGCCGCCACCGACCGTGCCGAGCATGCCGTGACCCATCATGGCGATCGCCATCTTTTGCCACAGCTTTTCGATATGAGTCGGATCTTCCCCGATCAGAAGCGGGGCGAGATCCTTGATCGCGGTTTCGACGACACGCGGCCAGCCGGAGCATTCGCCGATGCCGGTAATGCCCTCGTCGGTATCGATTTTCAGGAAGAGCCAGTTGCGGGTTCCGCCGAAAGGCTGGGCCGACTTTGGCACCGGCACCGTCTGCCGCGCCTCAAGGTCGGGTGAGCCTACCTGCATAAGGAAGGTGCGAATACCGGTGATCTTCATCCTGCCGTGCTCCCATTCTTGACCTGGCTGGGTTCGGTATAGCGGAATCGCCTGGAGCGATCGCGGTCGCGCGGATCCGGTCGCGGAATGGCCGAGATGAGCGCTTGGGTATAAGGGTGATCCGGCGCGTTGCAGACCTTGTCGGCCTCACCCACTTCGACAAGCTTGCCGCGATACATGACGCCTACCCGGTCGCACATGTAACGAATGACGCCAATGTCATGGCTGATGAAGATGTAGGCGAGACCAAGCTCGTCCTGCAGCCGCATCAGAAGATCGAGCACCTGGAAGCGCACGGAAACGTCGAGCGCCGAGGTCGCCTCGTCGGCGACGATGATGCGCGGGTTCAGCGTGATCGCCCGGGCAATGCCGATGCGCTGGCGCTGGCCGCCCGAAAACGCATGCGGGTAACGCTCGCGTCCGGCGGGATCGAGGCCGACCTGATCCATCAGGTGGCAGACCCGCTCGTCGAGTTCCTTGCCACGGGCGATGCCGTTGACCAGCAGGGGTTCGCCGATCACCTGCGCGACGGTCATGCGCGGATTGAGCGACCCGAACGGGTCCTGGAAGACCATGCGCAGTTCGCGCCGCGCGGCCTTCAGCTCGGCACCTTCGAGTTTGGCAAGATCGACGACCTTGCCGTCGGCTCGGCGATAAAGCATCTCGCCACCCGTCGGATCGTAGAGACGCATGATCGAGCGGCCCATCGTCGTCTTGCCGGAGCCGCTCTCTCCCACGATGCCGAGCGTCTCGCCGGGAAGCAGCGCGATCGAGACGTCGTTCAGCGCCTTCATGTCGCCGAAATGCATGGAAAGGTTGCGGATGGTGAGGATCGGCTCGGCTGTCGTGTCGAGCGGCGGACGGGCAAGCCTGATCTCGGCCTTCTGCTCCAGCTTCAGCACCGAGCCGATCAGCATGCGCGTGTAAGGATCCTGCGGCGAATGGAAGATCTGCTCGACCGGCCCGTATTCCTTGGCGACGCCATGATGCATGACCAGCACGTCGTCGGCGATCTGGGCGACGACGCCCATGTCGTGGGTGATGAACAGCACGGCCATGCCGGTCGACTGCTGCAGCCGTTTGATCAGGTCGAGGATCTCGGCCTGGGTCGTCACGTCGAGCGCCGTGGTCGGCTCGTCGGCAATCAGCAGCTGCGGTTTGCAAGCAAGCGCCATGGCGATCATGGCGCGCTGGCGCATGCCGCCGGAATACTGGAAGGCGTAGCGGTCGAGCGCCTTTTCCGGATCGGGAATTTCCACCTGCCGCAACAGCGAGATTGCCTCGGTCCTTGCCTGCGCCTTGCTCATGTTGAGGTGCAACCGCAGCACTTCGGTGATCTGGTCGCCAACCGTGTGCACCGGCGAGAGCGACGACATCGGCTCCTGGAAGATCATCGCGATGTCGCGGCCGCGCACCGAACGGATCGCCCGGCTGCGCGGGTTGAGCTTGGCGAGGTCGAGCGACGTGCCGTCCGGGCGGTGCAGTAAAATCGATCCGGAGGCAATCTCGCCGGGCGAGTCTACGATCTGCAGGATCGAGCGCGCGGTCACGGATTTCCCCGATCCGCTCTCGCCGACGACGCAGAGCGTTTTGCCAGGCTCGATCGAGAAGGAAAGATCATCCACGGCCCTGAAGACGCCGGTGCGGAGCGCAAACTCGGTCACCAGGTTCTTGACTTCGAGCAACGGCTTGCCCGCTGCAATCGAGGGGCGGGGGACGATGGAAAGGACATCGGTCATCGGCGCCTCACTTGTTGTAGGGATCGGCCGCATCACGCAGGCCGTCGCCGAAGAGGTTGAGCGCCATGACGGCGACGACGACCGCGAGCCCCGGCATGAAGAGCCATGGAGCGGTGGCGATGGAGCGGATGTTCTGCGCTTCACGCAGCAGCACGCCCCAGGAGATCGTCGGTGGCTGCAGGCCGAGACCGAGGAACGACAGCGAGGTCTCCGCGAGGATCATCGCAGGCACCGCCAAAGTCATCGAGGCGATGATGTGGCTTGAGAAGCTCGGCAACATGTGGCGGAAGATGATGCGGCCTTCCGAGACGCCGTCGAGGCGTGCTGCGGCGACGAACTCTTCGGTGCGAAGCGACAGAAAGCGGCCGCGCACGACGCGGGCGAGCTGCGCCCAGCCCGTGAACGACAGGATGATGGTGATCATCATGTACTGGAGTGTCGCCGGCCAGCCCTGCGGCAATGCGGCCGCCAGCGCCAGCCAGATCGGAATGGTCGGCAGCGACAGCACGAAATCGATGACGCGCTGCATGACGAAATCGATCCGGCCGCCATAATAACCGGAGATGCCGCCGAGAACGATGCCGAGCAGCAGCGACAGGAAGACCCCGACCAGACCGATCGACAGCGATATCTGGGCACCTTGCACCGTGCGGCTATAGACGTCGCGGCCGAGGCGATCGGCGCCGAACAGATAAAGCGGCTTGCTCTTGTCGGTGGTGGCGATCAGGTGAATGTCGGTCTCGAAAAGACCGAGTACCGAATAGGTGTAGCCTCGGCCAAAGAAGGCGATCGGCACCTTCACGCCCGTATCCTCCACGAAGACGGCTGCCAGCGTGTTCGGGTCCCGCGTCAGCTTCATCCCATAATAATGCGGTCCGATCTGGAAGCCGTTGGTGGTATCGAACAGGTGAAGGCCCTGCGGCGGGTGAAACGTCGAGCGGGCATTCTGCATGAACGGGTCGTTGATCGCGAAGAAGCCCGGTACGAGCGCAACGATATACATGGCAAGCGTGACGACGAGCGCCGCCATGGCGAGCTTGTGCCGCTTGAAAGCCCACCAGATGAGCTGCCATTGCGAGGCAACGGCGGCGCGGTCCGGCCTGACATTGGTGATGGAGACATCGACCATGGGTGTTCTCCTATTCTAGCCGAATGCGCGGATCGACCAGCGCAAGCAGGATGTCGCTGATCAGCGAGCCGATCAGGGTGAGCGCGCAGATCAAAAGCACGAAGGCGCCGGCGAGATACATGTCCTGCGCCATCAGTGACTGCAGGAGCAGTGGGGCGGCGGTCGGCAGGTTGAGGACGATCGCAACCACGACGGAGCCGGAAATCAGGTTCGGCAGCAGCCAGGCGATCGTCGAGATGAATGGGTTGAGTGCGATGCGCAGCGGATATTTGATCAGCAGCCGGAACTCGGAAAGACCCTTGGCACGCGCCGTCGTCACATAAGGCTTCGGCAACTCGTCCAGCATGTTGGCGCGCATGACGCGGATCAGGCTTGCGGTAGACGAGATCGCAAGGATCGCAACCGGCAGCCACAGATGTGTCAGCAGGTCGTACATCTTGGCAAGGCTCCAGGAGGCCATCTCGTATTCCGGAGAGAAAAGCCCGCCGACGTCCGCGCCGAATTCGACCGCCGCGACATACATCAGCACCAGCGCCAGCAGGAAGGACGGGATAGACAGGCCGAAGAAGGTGAAGGCCGTGAAGGCATAGTCGCCGATCGAGTATTTCTTCACCGCGGAATAGACGCCGATCGGCAGCGCCAGCGCCCAGGTGGCGATCAGGCTGACCAGGGCCAGCACAAGAGTGAGCGCCATGCGCTCCCAGATCAGACCGGAGACCGGCTGTTGCCATTCGAACGAGATGCCGAAATCACCGCGGGTGAGGATGCCCCAGATCCATTTCAAATATTGTATCAACATCGGTTGGTCGAGGCCGAACCGCTCGCGCAGCTGCGCGGCAGTATTCTGGTCGACCACCTCGTTGGAAGACGCGAGAGTGGCAATGTAGGTGGTGACGAAGTCGCCGGGCGGGAGCTGGATCAGGACGAAGGCCAGGAAACTCACCGCAAACAGCGATGGGATCATCCAGAAAAGTCGCTTGACGATGAATTTCAGCATCGAACGCTCGCAATACGGATTGCACGGCATGCCGACGCGAGGCCAAAGGCTGTCGCTTCAACGTCCATGCAACGGGGCTGGAGGAGTGCCGCCGCCGATCAGACGGCGGCACCGGCGAGATAAACCCAGATCAGCTCGTGAAGGTGAACTGCTGTGGCAGAGCGGGACCCGGATTCGGCCAGGACCAGCTGTCCGGCTCCTTCTCAGGCACGTTGCGCAGATTGTTGCGGATGATGCCGAAGCCACCGACGGCAAGGCAGATCCCCATCACTTCGAAGTCCTCGGCAGCCAGATCGAAGATCTGCTTCATGACTTCCCCGCGCTTGGCGAGATCGGCCGTCGAGCGGGCGGCGTCGAAGAGCTTCATACGCTTCTTCTGGCTTTCCGGCGGTTCCTCGCCCTTCTGGCCGTTCGACGTGTACCAGAGCGTCCACGGGATCGCGTAGCGCGAACCCTGTGGGTGGAACGCGAAGTAGTCGCGCGGATCGAGCATCGGATCGAGACCGCCCGGGCCCGGCCAGACCTGCGCGTCGTGCGCATTGTCGTCGCCGCGGGTGTAATACAGCGCGCGCTCGATCGTATTGACCTTCATGTCGATGCCGATCTTGGCCCAATGCGCCTTCACCAGTTCCAGCGTATCCACGAGGTCCGGATAAAGCGTCGGGATGACGTCCACCGCAAAGAAGATCGGCTGGCCATCCGGCCGCAGGCGGATCCCGTTGCCGTTCTTCTTGTCCAGGCCCGCCTTGTCCAGGAGGGCATTGGCTTTGTCCGGGGCGTATTCGGTGAACTGCCGCGCAAGCTTCTCATGGTACCAGGGATGACCGGGCCGCGGACCGGTCTGGTAACCTTCGCTCTGGCCGAAATAGACGATGTCGATGATTTCCTGGCGATTGATGCCCGTCGACAGAGCCTGACGGAAGGACTTGTCGGCGAAGATCTTGCGCAACACCGGGTCTTTGTGGGTCATGTTCAGATAGAGCGAGCATTGCTGTGCCGCGGACGGCACCAGCGTCATCAGGCGATAGTCGCCCTTCTTCATGTTCTGCGACAGGGTCGGCTTGTTGGCGAGCACGCTGATATGGCGCTCCTGGATGTCGATCTTGCCGGAGATGACGTTCAGCATCAGGGATTCGACGTCCTGAGAGATGCCAAAATTCAACTCGTCGATATAGGGAAGCTGGTTGCCTTCCGTATCGACCTGCCAGAAGTAGGGATTGCGGGTCATGACGACGCGGGTTGCACCGCCCGAATAGGGCTCCTTGACGACCCAGGGATCCATTGTCGGCTTTTCGACATTCGACCAGCGAGAAGGGATTTCGATATCGCCGCACTTGGAACGGAAAAGTTCCGTCCATCCTGCCGCTCCGGCCGCCTTCGCGTCCGCATCGAGATTCGGGTTATATTTCGGAAGGAACTTGCTGCAGTAGTGCTTGGCAAACAGCGTCGGATGCTGACCGAGCGGGGTCGCCAGGTTTTCCAGATAGAGCGCGTTGGCGGCAGCGAAGGTGAACTTGACGGTGTAGTCGTCAATTTTCTCGACGATCACCGGCTTGCCGGCGACGGCAAGCTGGGCCGGCGTGGAGCTGTAAAGCTCCTTGTTCTTGACGACATCCTCGATCGCGAACACCACGTCGTCGGCCGTGAACGGATGACCGTCCGACCATTTCGCACCCTTCAGCAGATGAAAGGTGAATTGCGAGGCGTCGGCATTGACTTCCCACTTCTCGGCAAGGTTCGGCAGGACTGCGGTAAAGTCCATATTCCAGCGGACAAGGCCCTGGTTGCCGACCATGCGCAGGATGCCGTTGTGGTCGGACGAGCCGCGCAGGCCGCGCCGCAACGTGCCGCCATACGTGCCGATCTTTTCCCAGGGCTTCACCACCATGGGGGTTTGCGGCAGCCGTTCGGCCAGCGGCGGAAGCTTTCCGTCCTTCACCAGGGCTGCCAGTTGCGGTGCTTCCTTGGCCCCGGCAGCGCTCGCGCTGCCGCCCGCCATGGACAGGGCCACTGCCCCGCTGACACCCGCCAGGAATGTCCGGCGGGTTACGCCGGAAGACATGATTTCATCGTCGCGCATAGATCTCCTCCCAATTCAGACCGTGCCGACCTGGTTGGCGATCTGGCCGGGTTCCCAGCCAACAGACCGCCATGGACCTCCATCCCATCGGCAAACGGGACCATAACCGGTTTTCAGATGATTACAAGTATTGACAGATTTTGACAGGCTCAATAGTCCTACCTCCCAAAAGCATGCCGAACGGGAGGAGACGCATGACTTACAATCCTCAAGACGTGGCCAATCCTCAAGACGTGGCGGAGGAAGCCTTCGTCGATCAAAGGCTCACGGCGGGCCGCAGGATTTCTGGTCTCTATTCTCCGGAAAAGGAAGCGCAGCCCGAGTTCCCCGAATGGGGACGTGAAAAGGGACGTTGATGAACCAGGCCGGCGTGATAGCGGCAGCCAAGGCCGAGCCTCGCTTCAGCGACATCATCTACGAGAGGATCGTGGAAATGATTGCTGATGGCCGCTTTCCAGTCAATGAAAGGCTTCCGTCGGAGCCCAATCTCTCCGTGATGTTCGGCGCGTCACGGCCGGTCGTGCGCGAGGCCCTGGAGCGTCTTCGTGCCGACCAGTTGATCGTCTCGCGCAAAGGCTCCGGTTCCTACGTGCGGCAGCGGCCGGACTCTTCAGTCCTCAACCAGGTCCCGGTCGGTTCACTGGCCGACGTGCAGCGGTTTTTTGAGTTCCGGGCAGGCCTCGAGGCGGAAGCCGCGGCACTCGCGGCGCGCAACTGGCAGGTTAATGACAAGGTCCGCATCATGGCGGCGCTCGCGGCACTCGAGCACTGTCTGGAGGTCGGAGAACTGGGTGCCGAGGAGGATCAAAGGCTGCATGATGCCATCGCCATGGCGACCGGCAACCAGTTCCACACGATCGTCCGGGAGTGGTTCAAGCCGCATTTTTCGATCGGCATGTCGGTGACGCGTAGCCTCAGCCTCAAGCGGACGCCGCTGCATGTCCGCCATGTGCAGGACGAACATGCGGCAATCGTGGAAGCCATCCTCGCCCGTCGGGAAACGGATGCGCACAACGCCATGAAAACGCATATCCTGAATGCGCGCGCCCGCATGTTCCAAGGCGTCGAGGCTCAATCTATCGACGCCTGATGGCGGCCGCAGGGAGACGCATTTTGAAACGGATCGCAATAACCGGCGGGGCGGGCCGCATTGCCACGCAGCTCAGGGATTTTCTGCGCCCTGTCGTGCAGCATATCAGGCTGATCGATGTCAGACCGGCGAAAGAGCTTGCATCGAGTGAAAGTTTTTTCGAAGGCAATCTCGCGGATGCAGATGCGATGCGCGCCGCCCTCGACGGGATGGACGGTGTCATCCATCTTGGCGGTCTGCCTAACGAGGCAGGCATCGACGACATGTTGCAGACAAATATCCTCGGTACCTACAATCTCTACGATGCAGCGCGCGCAACCGGCGTGAACCGCGTTGTTTTTGCCTCCAGCAATCACACGACTGGCTTTTATCCGCGGTCCGAAACGATTACCCCGTTCGATGTTCCCCGCCCCGACACGCGTTACGGCCTGTCAAAATGCTGGGGCGAGATGGTGGCGGGTTTTTATTACGACAAGGCTGGCATCTCAACGCTGTCGATCCGCATCGGCAACGCTGCCGCCTATCCAAACAGCGAACGCACGGCTGCCATCTGGATCAGTCCTCGCGACCTTTACCAGCTTGTCTGGATCGGCCTTACCCACCCGGAAATCGCTGCCGCTGTCGTTTACGGCGTTTCGCGCAACGATTCCGGCTGGTGGCGCGACGAAACTGCCGAGCGCCTCGGTTATCGCCCGCAGGACCATAGTCGCGATCATCTGCGTATCGAGCAGATAGCCGAAAGTGCAGTAGCCGCATTCTTTCAGGGCGGCAGCTTCTGCGAAACTGAACATGACGGGCAAGTCAGGCAGCGCGACAGAAATGGCCTGGTCGTTCCTGGAAAGGCTGGGGCATGAGCAAACCGGACATCATCACCCCGAAGGTGCGACGGGTCATCGACTTTCCGCTGAAGGTCGGCGAATCGCCCACCTGGGACGACCGCACCGGAGATCTCTGGCTGGTCGACATCCTGGCGCCGGCAGCAATCTGCCTGCGCGCCAACGGGCATATCGACCGGTACGACATGCCGCACAAGATCGGCTGCCTGGCACTCTGCGAAAGCGGTGATATCGCCGTCGCGCTCGAAAACGGCGTTCACATCCTCAACCCGAAAACCGGCGCGATGAAGCTGCTCTGCAATCCCGACGGCGGGCGCCCCGACAGCCGGCTCAACGACGGCAAGGTCGGCCCCGACGGCTGCTTCTGGGTCGGCACCCGTGACGAGGCTATCCCGCAGACCGGCAATGCCCGCCTTTATCGCGTCATGCCCGACGGCTCCTTCACCACGATCATCGATGGCGGGCTGCTGACCTCCAATGGCCTTGCCTGGAGCCCGGACGGCCGAACCATGTATCACTCGGACAGCAGCGGCCTTTTTGCCCAGGTCTTCGATTTCGATCCGCAGAAGGGCGTCACCGGCCCCCCCTCGCCGGCTGCACGACTTCGCCCCGGAAGAAGGCCGGCCGGATGGCGCCGCCATGGATGCGAATGGTTTTTACTGGATCGCCGGCATCCTCTCGGGCGGTGTCAACCGGCTGTCGCCGGAGGGCGAGGTCGTCGAGATTTACAAAATGCCGGCGAAATCACCGACCATGCCCTGTTTCGGCGGGCCGGATCTCGCGACGATCTACGTCACCACCCTCTCCACCGACAACAACGGCACGTTCGAACACGGGACGCTCTTTGCCTTCGAAGCCGGCGTCCGCGGCACACCCGTCCACCGTTTCAGGATTTGAACCCGTCGCCGATCGCGGCACGCTCAGTGGACTGCCATGCTTGACATTCTATAGGGATGTTGGGCATTGAACTGCGAAATCATCGCCTTTGCCTGCTTGAGCACGCGCTCCGCGCCGTCAGGATCATCACGCGCGAGCTCATCGGCATTCGTCCGGATTGCCTCGGCCATATTGTTTGACAGCATCGCAAAATGCCTGATGCCCTCGGCCCAGGCCTCCCGCGCCGTTCCTTGGAGAGCCTGCGCAAGGTTGATGAAAATCTCCTCGCGCTCCTCGACGTGGAGATCACGGATCGTTTCTTGTTGTGCTTCCGTTTTGCCACTCACTCAAAAGCCAATGTGACGGTGACGAGCTCATGAGAGCCTCGGCTGGCGATGAGTTAGGAAGCGAAAAATCTCTGTTCAAGTGCTGTCGTTAGTGCAGCTTGAACTCGCCGTCCACGCGGCGCCATTCGTGCGGGCCGATCAGGCGCTGGTGGGTGTAACGCACGGAGTGAAGCGGGCCGTCAAGGTTGACCTGCCAGAAATCAAGAAACCTGTGCATCTCCGGGAAATCAGGTGCCAGATCGTAGTCCTGCCAAACATATGTCTGCAGGACGGATTCGAAATCGGGGATATGGTAGAGGATGTGAGCAGTGGTAAGGCCGTAGCCGTGGAGCTGACGTTCCATATCTGATGAAAATCGCATGCTTCGTCTCCGTTTCATGCCGTCTGAAGCGGGTGCTTTTTTTGCGGCCCATCAACATTTTCAAAACGCCAAGCCCACGTTTGTTGTTCCTTTCCAGCGCCTTGGCAGCCAGCTTGAAAGAGTGCTGATTTTTTGCGCGGGCTCTCTTGAAATCCCGAAATCTGCAAACCAGATCATTTCGCGCAAAACGCTCGCGCGAGGTTTTGCACCCGCCCGGACTGGTCATCCGGTCCGGCCAGGGGGAACAACGTCATCATTGTTTGTCCATTGGAGGAAAACATGTCGTTCCGACCGCTTCACGATCGCATTCTCGTCCGCCGGGTCGAATCCGAGGAAAAGACCAAGGGTGGCATCATCATTCCCGACACTGCCAAGGAAAAGCCACAGGAAGGCGAGGTCATCGCCGTCGGCCCTGGCGCGCGCAACGACGCCGGCCAGGTTCAGGCCCTCGATGTCAAGGTTGGCGACCGCATCCTGTTTGGCAAGTGGTCCGGCACCGAGATCAAGATCAACGGCGAGGACCTGCTGATCATGAAGGAAAGCGACGTCATGGGCATCATCGAGGCCCAGGCCGAGCAGAAGAAAGCCGCCTGAGAACACCATCCATCAATCAAGCAAGCTGCCTAATCGAGGAGTGAAAAATGGCTGCGAAAGAAGTCAAGTTCAACACCGATGCCCGTGAACGCATGCTGCGTGGGGTCGATATCCTGGCCAATGCCGTGAAGGTAACGCTTGGGCCCAAGGGCCGCAACGTCGTCATCGACAAGTCCTTCGGAGCGCCCCGCATCACCAAGGACGGCGTGTCGGTCGCCAAGGAGATCGAACTGGACGACAAGTTCGAAAACATGGGCGCCCAAATGCTGCGTGAGGTGGCATCGAAGACCAACGATCTAGCCGGCGACGGCACGACGACCGCCACCGTGCTTGCCCAGGCGATCGTCAAGGAGGGCGCAAAGGCCGTCGCTTCCGGCATGAACCCGATGGACCTGAAGCGTGGAAATCGACCTTGCCGTCGATGCGGTCGTCAAGGAGCTGAAAGCCAATGCCCGCAAGATCTCGAACAATTCCGAAATCGCCCAGGTGGGCACCATTTCGGCCAATGGCGATGCCGAGATCGGCCGCTATCTTGCCGAAGCCATGGAAAAGGTCGGCAACGAAGGCGTGATCACCGTCGAGGAAGCCAAGACCGCCGAAACCGAACTCGAAGTCGTCGAAGGCATGCAGTTCGACCGCGGTTATCTCAGCCCCTATTTCGTCACCAACCAGGACAAGATGCGAGTGGAGCTCGAAGAGCCCTATATCCTGATCCACGAGAAGAAGCTCTCCAACCTGCAATCCATGCTGCCGGTGCTGGAAGCCGTCGTGCAGTCCGGCAAGCCGCTGCTGATCATCGCTGAAGACGTCGAAGGCGAAGCTCTCGCTACCCTCGTCGTTAACAAGCTGCGTGGCGGCCTCAAGATCGCAGCCGTCAAGGCCCCGGGTTTCGGCGACCGCCGCAAGGCCATGCTCGAAGACATCGCCATCCTGACGGGCGGCACCGTCATCTCCGAGGATCTCGGCATCAAACTGGAGAACGTCACACTGAACATGCTGGGACGGGCGAAGAAAGTGTCGATCGAGAAGGAGAATACCACCATCATCGACGGCGCCGGTTCCAAGGCAGAGATTGACGGTCGGACCACCCAGATCCGCGCCCAGATCGACGAGACGATCTCCGATTACGACCGAGAAAAGCTGCAGGAACGTCTGGCCAAGCTGGCCGGCGGCGTTGCCGTGATCCGCGTCGGCGGCTCGACGGACGTGGAGGTGAAGGAAAAGAAGGACCGGGTTGACGACGCACTGCATGCGACGCGGGCCGCCGTCGAAGAAGGCATCCTGCCCGGCGGCGGTGTCGCGCTGCTGCGCTCCGTCAAGGCACTCGATAACCTCGGCACGGCCAATCAGGATCAGCGGGTCGGCGTCGAGATCGTCCGCCGCGCCATCGAGGCTCCCGTTCGCCAGATCGCCCAAAACGCCGGCGCCGAAGGTTCGGTAATCGTCGGCAAGCTGCGCGAGAAGAGCGAGTTCTCCTACGGCTGGAACGCTCAGACCGGCGAATATGGCGACCTTTATGCGCAGGGCGTCATCGATCCGGCCAAGGTCGTCCGTGCTGCACTGCAGGACGCCGCCTCCGTGGCTGGCCTGCTCGTGACGACGGAAGCCATGATTGCGGAAAAGCCGAAGAAGGAAACCGCTCCTGCCATGCCCGCAGGGGCGGGCATGGATTTCTGAGTGATGGTCCGGCCCGCCCTTTTCAAAGGGCGGGCCAACCCATTCAACCAACAAATCGACAACCGGGCGAAATGTCCATCTCCAGCAATGGGGTCACAGGATGAGAAAGGAAAATATCGACAATACCGCACCAGAGCAGGCCGTAGAAGCAATCAGCGCCGCGCATCTGCTGCACCCGGCTTCGCATTTTAATCACCCGCGGGACGTGCTGGCGGCCGAACATATCGGCAGGGACGAGAAGCGGGCGATCCTCGCCTCATGGGCTTCCGACATATCCGCTATTGAATCCATGCCGGCCTTGCGCCGTTATCCGGGCATGGACAACATCGTCACTTATGACGAAATCCTGGAGGCTCTGAAAGCGCTCGACGGCGGCAGCGATCCTCTCCCCGCGCCGACCCTGCCAGTTTTAGTGGAAACGGGCAGAAGCGACCGCAGAAAGCGACGAAACCGACGGCTTCGCGACCGTTTCGGCCTGTGCAGCGACTGGAACGGACGTCGCCGCCAGTTGTTTGAAACCTGAGGACTTCGACCCCGCGTGCTGTCCTGACGGGCGCGGACATGATTTTTGCCGACGACTCTTTGCTCTCACGAGGAGGTTTTGCCGATGAAGATCGCTCAGATCGCACCGCTTGCTGAAAGTGTTCCGCCCAAGCTCTACGGGGGAACCGAACGCATTGTTTCTTATCTCACCGAAGAGCTTGTCGCCCAGGGCCATGACGTCACTCTCTTTGCAAGCGGTGATTCCGTCACCGATGCCAAGCTGGTGGCGTGTTCGCAGGTCGCATTGCGGCTCAACCCGGCCGTCAGGGACCACCTGCCGCATCAGATCGTCATGCTGGAGGAAATCCGCCGCCGGGCGCACGAATTCGATGTCCTGCATTTCCATATCGACCTGTTGCATTTCCCGCTGGTCCGAGATTTTGCCGACCGCACGGTGACCACCTTGCATGGTCGCCTCGACCTGCCGGACCTGCATCCCTTTTATCAGGCCTTTCCCGAAATTCCGCTGGTCTCGATCTCCAACGACCAGCGCCGCCCGATGCCGCCGGTCAACTGGTCCGGAACCGTCTACCATGGTCTGCCCGCCGATCTCCTCCCCTTCACTGCAACGCCGAAAGGCAATTACCTTGCCTTCCTCGGACGTATTTCGCCGGAGAAGCGGCCGGATCGCGCAATCGCGATCGCGGCAAAGGTCGGCATGCCGCTGAAAATCGCGGCCAAGATCGACAATGCCGACAAGGCCTATTGGGAGACGGTGATCGAGCCGATGGTCAAGAGCCATCCGAATGTCGAATTCATCGGCGAGATAAACGAGCACCAGAAGGCCGGTTTCCTCGGCAATGCCGGCGCGCTGCTTTTCCCGATCGACTGGCCCGAGCCCTTTGGACTCGTCATGATCGAGGCCATGGCCTGCGGCACACCGGTGATCGCCTTCCGCTGCGGCTCCGTTCCGGAGGTGATCGACGACCGGGTCTCCGGCGTTCTGGTCGAGAGCGTGACCGAGGCGGCCGAAAATGTCGAATGGGCGTTGCGGATGGATCGGAGACAAGTGCGCGGCACATTCGAGAAGCGTTTCACCTCAGAAAGAATGGCGCGGGACTATCTTGAGCTCTATCGCAATCTGCCCGGCGTCCGCACCAAGGCCGCACGTATCCGTCGGTCAACCGGCCAGGCGCTCGACCTCCAGGTGGTCGCCTGAATCTTGAGGAGAAGCCATGTCGATCACCTCTGCGGACAACCCGACCGGGGTGCTGGCCGGCCCAGGCGCACCGGTCGCGCAATTCTTCATTCCCGCTGCCGCATCGCTGCAGGAGCGGCGGCCACGCACCCTGAAACACGGCGATACCTTCGCCGTCTTCGATCACAACGGCGACGCGCTCTGCGGCCCGGGCAGCCCCGAAGGCCTCTTCCACCGCGACACGCGCTATCTTTCTCACCTCTACCTGTCGATCAACGGCCGGCGCCCGATGTTGCTGTCGTCGACATTGCGGGACGACAACGCAACGCTCACCTGCGACCTAACCAACCCCGATCTCTTCGACGAGAAGGGCAAGCTCATTCTGGAGCATGACCTCATCCATCTGCGCAGGTCGCGCTTCCTGTGGAAGGCAACCTGCTACGAGCGGCTGACCGTCAAAAATTATGACGAGCGGCCGCAGCACATTCGCATAGAGATCGCATTCGCAGCAGACTTTGCCGATCTTTTCGAGGTCCGCGGTACCGTGAGGGGAAGAAAAGGGCGCCATCTTCCGGCTGTCATCGAGCAGGGTTCCATCCTCCTCTCCTATGTCGGTCTGGACAGCAAGAAACGACTGACACGGCTTTCCTTCGACCCGCAGCCGGATAAGTTTGGCAGTGACCTTGTCGTCTATGACCTCGAGCTGGCGCAGCATGAAATCCGCTCGCTGTTCATCGAGATCGGCTGTGACCCGGCGGCGCAAACCGACAAGCCCGGCTACCGTTCCTTCTTTTTTGCCTTGCGGGATGCCCGCCGGGCCTTGCGCGCCGCGTCTTCGCGCGCGGCGTCGATCACGACGTCGAACGAGATCTTCAACGAGGCTGCACGCCGCAGTGTTTCAGATCTCTACATGCTGATGACCGATAAACCGGAAGGCCCTTATCCCTACGCCGGCATACCTTGGTTCAGCACCGTCTTTGGCCGCGACGCCCTTATCACCGCGCTTGAAACGCTCTGGCTCGATCCGAACATCGCCCGCGGCGTCCTCGGACACCTTGCGGCTAACCAGGCGACGGAGATTGACCCGGCATCGGACGCCGAACCGGGGAAAATCCTGCACGAAATCCGTTCCGGAGAGATGGCTGAACTGGGCGAAGTGCCTTTCCGGCAGTACTACGGCAGTATCGACTCGACTCCGCTTTTCGTGATGCTGGCCGGGGAATACCTGAAGCGAACCGGTGATCTCGCGACCATCTATCCCCTCCTGCCGCACATAGAGGCGGCGTTGACATGGATCGACGAGCACGGAGACCGCGACGGCGACGGCTTCGTTGAATATGGGCGGCAGACGGAAGAAGGCTTGATCAACCAGGCATGGAAGGACAGCCACGACTCCGTTTTCCACACCGACGGTACACTGGCCAACGGGCCAATCGCGATCGCTGAAGTGCAGGCCTACGTTTACGGCGCCTGGCAAGCGGCAGCGGAGATCTTCCGCCGGCTGGACCGGCCGGAACAGGCAACAAGCTTTATGGCAAGAGCGGAGGGCTTTCGCCGGGCGTTCGATTCCACCTTCTTCGACGAAGAGCTTGGCACCTACGTGCTGGCACTCGACCGGGACAAGCGGCCTTGCCGGGTCCGGTCCTCGAACGCCGGCCACGCGCTCTTTACCGGGCTCGCCTATCCGGACCGGGCCGAACGGGTCGTCCGCACGATGATGAGCGCCTCATCCTTCTGCGGTTGGGGCATCCGCACCATTCCATCGACCGAGGCGCGTTACAATCCAATGAGTTACCACAACGGCTCGATTTGGCCACATGACAATGCCCTGATCGCCAGCGGCCTCGCTCGTTACGGGTTTAGAGTGGAGGCGGCTCGAATATTCGAAGGGCTGTTTACGGCTTCGACCTATATCGATCTGCGCCGGCTTCCCGAACTTTTCTGCGGACTGGCGCGCCAGCGAGCACAAGGGCCGACTTTCTATCCGGTCGCATGCTCGCCGCAGGCCTGGGCCGCGGCAGCGCCACTCTCGCTGTTGCAATCGTGCCTCGGCCTCGACTTCGATCCGAACGCGTTGCAGGTCAGCTTCAACGAGCCTCGGCTCCCGCCTTTCCTCGACGAGGTCACCCTACGGCATCTGCTGGTCGGACATGGTTCGGTCGACGTGACTGTCCGGCGCTCGGGACGAGAGGTCGTCGTCCTCGTTGTCGATCGCAAAGGCGATATTCGGGTTGTCACGACGGCATGACCAATGCCGCAATGACCAGCGGCGACGTGGCGGTCGTTCAACATTCGGCGGTTTCGATTGTTTTTAATACAGCGGGAACTTTAGATGCTACCCGCGGTTTGGATGTCGTTGAGATAACTGAGAGGAAACACTTCATGATCGTAAAGCTTCTCACTGTGAGCGCTCTTGCACTTGGTCTTGCTACTTCTGCATTTGCACAGGGTACTGGCGGCGGCACCGGTTCGGCCGGTTCGGGCTCGACCGGCACTTCAGGCACCGGCACATCGACCGACGCCACCGGCACTGGAACCCCGGGAACTGGAGCCGGAGGCGCGATAGTGCCCGACACGACAACGACGGGCAGCACCAACGCGCAAGGCGCGGGCAATTCAGGCAGCACGAACGCTAATTGCGGCCAGAGCCCGACCACCGCGGGGGCAAACGGCACCAACGCGTCTACCTCCGACCCGAACAGCCCGACGAACCGGGCAAACTCGTGCTGATCCCGATCTCGCGACATTTCGTTGCCTCAAGCCCCGTAACCCTTACCGGCTATGGGGCTTTTTGATATTCCCAAAAGCAGACACCGCTCGGGCAACGGCGTTGACCGCGGGTGCTGGCTCGGTTAGTTGTTTGGCTGCAGCGATGAAGCCCGCGCTGTCGTAGGCGTTACCGTCATCCAACGCGTCCTTTGTCGAGAAGGTCCCAGCAGGGAGGACTCGACTTTGAAGGCGCGCGGTATGGATTTATATCATCACCCAAGGCCGATCTTTCGCCAAGACCAAGGAAACCTGGTCTTCGATGAGGGGTGCCCGTATAGGTTTCGATGACTACGCCGTGGCCTTTCCTTGAACGCAGAATTTCGGAAAGGTTCCAACAATGAGAATGACCGACAACACTATACTGATCACTGGCGGCATGAGCGGGATTGGCCGTGCGCTTGCCGAAGCTCTTCATGATCGAGGCAACCGCGTCATCGTAACGGGACGGCGGCAGGACCTGCTTGAAAGCATCGCGGCCGGTCGCCCCGGCATTGTCGGGATGCACCTCGACTTGGACGATCCTCACTCCCTGACGCGCCTTGCAAGCGACGTCCGCGTGCGGTTCCCCGACCTTAATGTATTGATAGCCAACGCCGGGATTTCTCGAACTGAGGATATCGCGTCTGGTGATTGGAAGGTGGCCGAGGCCGAAACGATTGTACAGACGAATATCCTCGGCGTGCTGCGCGTGATTGCCGCCTTCTTGCCGACATTGAGGAAGCAACGTCACGCAACTATCATGGCGACCAGTTCGGCGCTCGCCTTCGTGCCTCGCGCCGACTTTGCCACATATTGCGCGAGCAAAGCGTTCCTGCATTCATGGCTGGTCTCGCTGCGCCACCAGCTTCGCACCTTGCCTGTCGAGGTTCTCGAATTGTCGCCGCCCTATGTCCAGACCGAATTGACCGGTACGGCACAGGCTGCCGATCCTCGCGCGATGCCTCTGGGCTCTTATATTTCGGAGGTGATTGCGATGCTCGAGCAAGGCAACCACCCTCGCGGCGAGTTGCTCCTCGAACGCGATCAGGCCCGCCGCTGGGCTGAACGCGACGGGACTTATGACAACATATTTGCCGCCCTCAATCCCGCCTAAAAGGGGTCGGCACAATCCCTTGGCCTGCCAGCCGACCTACCTCTAACCGAGCAAGTCCGCTACATGGTGAACCGCCTGGAGAGAAGAACCAGGAGTACAAGCGGCCCTCCAAAAAGGGCCGCCATCATGATGGCGGAGAAGAGAAACCTGCCGAAGAGGCGGAGAACGGTTTTACGGGTCATTGCTTTGCCGATTTCGGCGATTGGAGTTCGTTTTCGCTGGTCGAATGCGTCCGCACCCTCCCCGCAATCCACTGCGTCAGACTGTCGATGCAGGAGAGGATGACAGGCACCACGATCAAGGTCAGGAGGGTAGAGCTGACAAGGCCGCCGATGACGGCATGCGCCATCGGAGCCCGTTGCACGCCACCGCCGCCGGCCGCCATCGCGAGCGGGATCATGCCGGCGATCATCGCGAGCGATGTCATGATGATCGGCCGGAACCGTACCGCGCCTGCATTGACGAGCGCCTCGCTGAGGGTCGAACCCTGCCGGCGCTCCCGGTTGGCGAAATCGACCAACAGGATGCCGTTCTTGGTAACAAGCCCCATCAGCATGATGAAGCCGATCATCGAGAACATGTTGATGGTGCTTCCCGCGACCATGAGGCCAATAAGCACGCCGACCAGCGACAGCGGAAGTGCAGCCATGATCGCGATCGGCTGGGTGAAGCTGCCAAACTGCGACGCCAACACGACATAGATGAAGATCACCGCCATCGTCAGCGCCTTGAACATGCCGCCTGTCGCTTTCTCTATGTCCTCGGAATCGCCACCGAATTTTATGCGGTAGCCCGTCGGAAGATCCTGCTTGGCTACCATGGCTTCCAGTTCGGCTGTGACATCCCCCGCGGCTCGGCTAGATATATCCGCCGAGATCAGGATCTCTCTGGAGATGTCGAGACGACGGATTTCGGAGGCCGCCGGGACGACCGCGATGTCCGCGACCTGATCCAGCCGGACCATGCGCGGGCTACCGCTTGCGTCGTCGCCTGCGACTTTGATCATCAACTCCCCGAGAGCGGCGGCATTGGAACGCTGGTCGCGGGGAAGCCGGACGACAACGTCGTAGGTCTGTCCGCGCGTATCGGTCCAGGTGGAAACGTCTTCGCCGCCGATCAGCGGCGAGAGCATTCCGGCCAACTCGGAGATACCGATGCCCAAATCACTCGCCTGCTCACGCTTGAGCCGAACGGAAAGGATGGAATTTTCCTCGCCAGCGCTTGAATTGATGTCCACCATGCCAGGCATCCCGCGCATGCCTGTGGTCAGATCCGCCGCGATCTTTTCCAGTACCCGCTGATCGTCACCCAGAACGCTTAGTTGGATCGGACTGGCGTCTCCGCCCAAGCCCTCTTGGATGATGGCGATCTTTGTTCCCGGTATGACGGAAAGGCGTTCTCGGATGGGACCCGCGATGGTGGCAGGCGTCCGTTTGCGTTGCTCCAACGGCACGAGGCTGACGAGAATGGCGGCTTTATGTTTGCCCATGGTGCTGCCGGTGTTGATCGTCGAGTAGATCGAAGCAACTTCCGGAAACTCATGCAGCGCCTTCTCGATCTGCCCAACCTTGGTGCGCGTGTAGTCCAACGAAGAACCTGCCGGCGTCGTCACGTTGATCTGGAATCGACCTTCGTCCGCATTGGGAACGAATTCGACACCCACCAGGGGAACCATCAAAATGCTGCCGACGAGGATGCCGCCAGTCAGTGCGAGCGTGATCAAACGATGTCGCAGGGTCCAGCGGATGATCTGCCGATAGCGCTCGGCGAGCTTTTCGAACCCGGCATCGAAGTGAGCGATCGATCGTCCAACCGGTCCGCGCCTTGCGCCGGGCTCGGCGTCGGGATCATGCCAGACGCTGGAAAGCATAGGGTCGAGGGTGAAGGCGACGAACAGCGAGATCAGCACGGCAGCGGAAACTGTAACCCCGAACTCGTAGAAGAAGCGCCCAACCATGCCTTCCATGAACGCGACAGGCAGGAAGACGGCGACGATCGTGGCGGTCGTCGCCGTCACCGCGAGGCCGATTTCGCTCGTGCCATCGAGAGCCGCCTTGAGATGCGATTTGCCCATGTGAAGATGGCGCATGATGTTCTCGCGCACCACGATCGCATCATCGACAAGAATGCCGATCGAGAGCGTCAATGCCAGCAGGCTGAGCATGTTGAGCGTGAAGCCGAGAAAATCGATGACAGCGAGCGTGCCGATCATGGCGATTGGAAGCGTCAGCCCCGTGATGACCGTGCTTCGCCATGAGTTGAGGAACAGGAAAACGATGACGACCGCCAGTGCCGCTCCCTCGATCAATGTCGATTGCACCTGGCCAAGCGACTCCTGAATGGAGGTCGAGGCATCCGTGATGATTTGAAGCCGCATGTTTTGGGCGCTGAGTTCGGCATTCAGTTGATCGAGCCGCTTGCGAACATCGCTCACCACCTGCACGGTATTTGCATCCCGAACCTTGACGATGGCGACGGCGAGCGCGGCTTCGCCGTTGTAGATCGCACGACTTTCCGGATCCGCGGCACCGTCCTTCACGGTGGCAACATCGCGGAGATAGACAGCTCCACCGCCGCGGCGAGCGACGATCATGTCCAGGAGATCCTTGGGTTCCGCAATCCGCCCTTGTACCTGAATAGTGCGGTCCGTCAGACCACTGAGCATGCTTCCCGCAGGCTTGTTCTGATTGGCGGCCCGGAGGGCCTTGATGACCTCGTCGATGCCGATACCCAATGCGCTCAGCCGCGTCTCATCGATGCTGATGTCGACCTGCCGTTTCTGCCCGCCGATCAGCGTCGCCTGCCCGACCCCGGCTATCGTCGTCAGTTGGCGCAACACGCGCTGGTCGGCGATCGTTGTGAGTTCCGGCATTCCAAGAGAGGGTGAACTGATCGCCATCGAAAGTATCGGTTCGTCCGATGGATTGAACCGCGCCACGACCGGCTTGTCGGCTTCCTCCGGAAGCTCTGCTTCGAGGGCTGCTATCTTGTCGCGGACGTCCTGCGCTGCCGTCGTGCTCTCCACCTCCAGCTTGAACTGGGCGATGACGATCGACCGTCCTTCGTAGGAGGTCGACGTGATCTCATCGAGGCCGCTGATCGTATTCAGCGCCTCCTCGACGGGCCTGGTCACCTCCGTCTCGATGGTTTCGGGCGTCGCACCTGGATAGGTCGTCGTGACCACGACAACCGGGACGTCGACATTCGGAAACTGGTCGACGCCGAGGCGCTGGTAGGAAAACGCGCCAAGCACAAGCAGCGCAACCATCATCATGGTGGCGAAGACGGGATGACCGATCGAAATGCGGGTGAGAAACATGTCAGCCCGCCTTCGGGATCGTGACGGTGACGTCCGGTCGCAACTCAGGCAGCGGTACGGTCACGATCGTGTCGCCGTAGGCCAGGCCTTCGGAAATCTCCAGGCTGTCACTCCCGCCTGAACCCGATCTGACGGTCACGGGCTGGCGGACGAGACGGCCTTTTTTCAGCTTCAGGACATAGTCTCCCGTCTCGTCCTTGCGCAGCGAGATAGCCGGTATCACGATCGCGTCTTCATTTTGCCGGACCAGGATCGCGCCCGTCGCGAACGATCCGCCTCGCAGGCGGGCGCCACCGTTGGAGAGCCGGATATAGACCGCAATGAAGCGCGTGCCCTGGTCGGCGACGGGACCGATACGATCCACGCTTCCGACAACGGTTTGCCCGTCAAGCCCGTCGATGTGCAATTCTGCCCGTTGGGCGATCGCAACGCGGTGCACGTCGCGCGTCGAGACCAGGACTTTTGCTTCCAGAATGCTCGTATCGACGATCGTGAAAAGTTCGGCGCCGGCGCCGACGCGGGAGCCCTGATTGATCGCCCGGCTTGAGACGACCCCGTCGAACGGCGCCAGAACTTCGGCCTCCCGCAAAGCGGTGCGTGCGATATCCGCCTGGGCTGAAAGGCTTTTTTGTCTGGCAGTCGAAGCGGCAACTTCGCTTCGTGCCTTGTCGAGCTGCTCCTGGCTCGCGATGTTCTTATCCGCGAGTTGTTCGATCCTGTTGAGCGACTGCATGGCAAGCAGCATCTCCGCCGCCGCGACATCGCGATCCCCTTCACGCTGCTTGAGGAATGACTGGAGATCGTCCGTCTCGAAACGAGCCAGCACGTCCCCCGCCTTGACCGCCTGTCCCGCAACGGCGCGAACCTCGATGATCCTGCCTCCATCCTTGGCGTGCAGGACGGCACGATTGATCGGCTCGAGGTCCCCGCTGACGCGCAGCCGTTCCACGATCGACGTGGGCCGGATGTCAGCAATTTCCGAAGGAGCCAGTTCCAGCGGTTTATCGCGTTGGTTCGCCGCGACCGCCGCGACAACCTCTTTCACCCGTTCATTCGCATCGACCGTTCCGCGTGCGGGATCGATAAACACGACGGCGAGGTAGACGCCTCCCAGAAGCATCCCCGCCTTGGTCAATCTCATTGTCCATTTCAAAGCCATAGCGACATTCCCTGGATTTAAAGCACGGCCACCTGCGGGCGGCGCCTCGCGTTTTCGCGACTGGATGGTTCCGGTTGCTAGGCTTTGAGAATTGCAGCAACATTACCTGATGGTTCCTTTGTCCCCGTCATGCTGCCGCAATCTTCGCGGCAGAGAACAACGGGACAGGAGAGCCAAGGGACGATGAGACTTCTATTGATAGAGGACGAGAGAGAGCTGGCTGACGCTCTTTCAGCGGCGCTGAGCAAACACGGCATTGTCACCGATCACACCACGCATCTTGCGGATGCTTTCGAATTGACGCGCCAGAATACCTACGATGCAATCCTTCTCGATCGGCGGTTGCCTGATGGCGAAGGGCTGACCTTCATTCCGATGTTGAGGCGGACAGGCACCGACACACCGGTCATTGTGCTGACGGCGCGCAATGAGCCGTTGGAGCGTGTCGAAGGGCTGGATGTCGGCGCGGACGATTATCTGGGCAAGCCGTTTCTTGTGGACGAGCTGACGGCGCGATTGCGGGCGGTTCTGCGCCGACCGCCAAGTCTGGCGGAACTTCAAATCACGGTGGGCCGGATGGTGATCGATCCCCTGCATTTGAGCGTAACCGTGGCGTCGACCCCGCTCGACCTGCCCCGGCGCGAACTTCTCGTCCTAGTGGCGCTGGCCAAGCGGAAAGACAAAACCGTCCTTCGATCGACCCTGGAGGCGGCGGTCTACAATTACGAAGAAGAAATCCAGTCGAACGCGCTCGATGCGCATATTTCAAGATTGCGCAAACGACTGCTGGATGCCGGTGCCGGCGTCGCGGTCCACAATATCCGCGGCGTCGGGTATCTCCTGAGGGAGGAATGATGCACGACAAGGCTACCCCCTCGCTTTGGTGGAAGCTGAGTTGGCAACTCAGCCTGGTCATCGTCGCAGTTATTGCTGCGGTAATCCTCGGGCTTTGCGTATGGGCTGCTACGATCATGTCGCCTAACATTGCCATGGAGGAGAAGATCGGCTCTGCGATAGCCGCGGCCGCGACACGCGACAGCCAAGGACGTTTGGAGCTACGAGAAACGCCGAGGCTAAGGGCACTCAAGGAGCAGAACAGCTCGCTTTGGTATGTGGTGGCCACGATAGATGGTGCGTCCGTGTCCTATGGCACCATCCCTCCACCTTATGCTGAGCTCGCCCATCTGGTCCATCTGTTCGACGACGCGGACATACGGGGATCCGCTGCGACGAAGGAGGCCGCGACGATTGACAATGCCGAAGCAGCCGTCGGCGAGGTTCGGATTCTGTCTGGCGGCGTGGCTGACAAAGGCTCGCCGGTCTTCGCCCTTCTGGCAAAGGCCTACCCGATCTACGTCTCTCTGCTCGCGGTCGCCTTGCCTGCGATCTTCCTCGCCGTCCCGCGAATCGTCGGCCGTGCGCTTGCAAGAATGAGCGATGTCGCTGACAAAGCATCGCAGATCCAACCGCGCCAGCATGGAGCACGCCTGCCGGTCGAAGGTATTCCCAAAGAAGTTGCTCCGCTGGTGATTGCATTCAACGGTACGCTGGAGCGGCTTGAGAACGAATTGAAGAAACGCCAGCGCTTCCTGATCGACGCGGCGCATGAGCTCAGAACGCCGATCGCCATCATGCAGACCCGGATCGACGGGATGCCCGAGGGTCAAGAACGCAGGCGATTGCTGAACGACGTTGCGCGTTTGGCCGAGACCGCCGAACAGCTGCTCGACTTTGAGCGCAACGACCAGGCGACCGATCTCCATGAAGCGGTCGATCTCGTCGAGATCGCACGGACGGTGGTTGCCGATCTGGCCCCTCAGGCGATCGCCGCCGGCTACCAGATCTCTTTTCAAAGCGAGGTGGAAAGCGTTGAGCGGCGCGGCAGCTCTTCCGCTCTGCCAAGAGCGATCAGCAATCTGGTCCGCAATGCGATCGATCACGGTGGCGATAGGGGAATGATCACTGTTTCCGTCTCGGCCGGTGGGCGGATCACCGTGGCCGACGAAGGGTCAGGCATACCGGCCGAACATCAGGAGCTGGTTTTCGAGCCCTTCTACCGCGTTACCCCCAAAAGCAGAGGCGCAGGGCTTGGTTTAAGCCTGGTGAAACAGATCGTCGCAAACCATCGCGGACAAGTCAGTCTCCAAAGCGGCTCGACCGGAACGCAGGTTGCAATCGAACTCTGACAGACGGCACCGTGCTCGCCCGTGACCGCTCCTCTGTAATGCCGCCGCAATCCTTTGCCCTCACTGTCATCCCAGAACATCCCTGACGGAGGCCAGAAAGCGTGCGCAGCAATCCATCCATTCAATTGTTTCCTCGACGTGTCGGCCCTTCACCAATTCCTGCTTTCAGATCTCTGGGTCTCGCTTTGTCTCTGACCCTTGCGGCAAGTGGATGCACTTCGGTGCCTCTGAAGGAAGGAGGCACCTTGACCTCCTACGGCAATCTCGGCGCACCGAAAGGAACGCTGGCCAAGAAACGTCTCTACATTGATGGTGGACATATGGCCGCGGTGAAGACCGTCAGCATCATGCCGACGACTTTCTCTTTCAGCGCCGCATCCCGCATCAAAACGGAAGCCGACCGCTCGCTGGTGTCGAACGTTCTGGACCGGGCGCTCTGCGTCGCCCTCAGCGACAAATACCAGATGGTCTCGGCCGGCCAACCGGCGGATCTGACAATACGGTCCGTCGTCACCGATATCGTACCGACAAACAAGGCGATGGCCGGGGTTGCAACCGCCGTAACCGTCGGCACCGGCTTTGTCCTGCCCGTCAGCGTGCCACGCCTGCCCTTCGGCCTCGGAGGATTGGCCGTCGAAGCGGAGGCTGTCGATGGCGGCGGCATTCAGAGCGCGGCGATGGTGTGGGCCCGCGGCGCAAATTCGATCCAGGACAAGCCCCGCGTTTCTGAAGTCGGGGACGCATACGGCCTCGCCTCGAAGTTCGCGTCCGACTTTTCGCGAATGCTCATTTCCGGCAAGGAGCCGAAAGGATTGAACGTCTCCCTTCCTTCAGGGCAAAGGATGCGGTCCTGGCTCGGCGGAAAACCGAAATACCCGGCGTGTGACACCTTCGGGCGCGCGCCTGGATTGGTGGGAGTCGTGGCGGCCAAGTATGGCGCGCCGCCGGAATGGATCGACAAGAAGCCAAAACCGATCATTACACACTGACATATCATCCAAGGGGGGCGGCATACGCGTCAGCGAAGCCGTTCGCACTTTTTACGGAGGAACGGCGGTCGAGCCCTCCAGCGACCGGCGGCTCCGTAAGGCGGCATGGACGGACGGAGCAATGGCCAGCACCCCCAAAGCCTTGCTCCGTTCGTCCGCTGCTCGCCGGCATTCGCAGCAGGATTAGTGGCTATCGCTTGGCCCTGGCGCACCGACATCGCCGGCTGATTTTCATCTCGACTTGTAATGCTGCGGCAATTCTTCAACCGCAACTTCTCCCCGAAACCATACCCCGGTTTCTTTAGCTTTTATAATCAGGAGTTAATTTGGTGAGCCAGCACGATCAACATCATCCGGAAGACCGGCACCGCAAAACGGTCTTAAGCGGAGTTGGGGCTTCCGACATCATTCAGCGAAGGTGGACGATAAAAATCTCGATCGCGGCATTGGCCGCAGCCTCGGCACTTTTCTCGGTCACGGCGTTTGCTGCCGACCTTGAAGCAACGGACGCGGCGATTGCCCCTCCCCAGCAGTTCGATAACGGACGCTACGGCGGAATTCGCGGCAAACTGCATGACTGGAAGGTGACGATCGGCGTCGGAGCAATTTATATGCCCGAATACGAAGGATCCGACGAATTCGAGGTGCAGCCGTTTCCGCTTATCTCCGCCCAATTTGGGGAGCGCGTGCACCTCGATACCAGTGGCCTCACTGTCGATCTTTTCGAAACAAACGGTTTCAGGGTAGGTGTTACCGGTGGCGTCGAGATGGGGCGCAAGGAGGACGACTCGGACCATCTGCGTGGTCTGGGCGACATCGACATGGGCGGCGTCATCGGAGGGATTGTCAGCTATGACGTCGGTCCATTCGGCGTCTACGCCAAGTTGGACAAGACCATAGGCGGCAGCGAGGGACTGACCGGCACTTTCGGCGCGAAAGTTTCCCATCGCTACGAACGCTTCATCTTCTCCGCCGATGTGTCCGGCACATGGGCCGACGACAAACACATGGAGTCGTATTTCGGCGTGACGTCGATCCAGTCAGCTCGGTCCGGCCTGGCGGAATACGAAGCGAAGGCGGGGATCAAGCGCGTCGATCTCAAGGGCTCGATCACCTACATGATGACCGAGAACTGGAGCGTCACGGGCGCCGGCGGCGCGGGTTTCCTGCTCGGGGATGCCAAGGACAGCCCGATCGTCAAGGACGACGTTCAACCCTTTGCAATGCTGGCAGTCGGATACAAGTTCTAAAGGCGAGTAAAATCGTGCGGCAGCTGTGACGGCTGCCGCCATTCTGCGGCAATTTCGTGAGCGAGGGCGAACCGGCCCGCTCGATATCGTTCGGACTGCAGCTCAGGTCATGGTGGCTTGCAGGGCAACCGTAGGCGCCGCTGGCTGAGTCTTGCCATTCGCCCGCAGGTATGGTTTCGCGAAATGCCGCTCGAGCTTCGCGCCCAAGGCAGATATCGACCAGCAGAGAGCGAAATACACGATCAGAATGGAACCATAGACCAGATAGGCCGGGCTTCCTCCGCGCGCGATGGTTGTCTGCTCGATCAGGATCTGCGCCGAGCGCAGCAGTTCATTGACACCGAGGACCGCACCCAGAGAACTCGCCTGGGTGAGGCTGGTGATAAGGCTGACGTAAGGGGGCAGGATGACAGGCATCGCCTGTGGGAGGATGACCAGAAACAGTCCTTTCCAGCCGCGCAGGCCGGATGACAGCGCAGCTTCCCGCTGGCCGCTCGGCACGGACAGCAAGCCGGCGCGAATAATATGCGCGCCGTTCGCCCCGCCCCAGACCGACACGCTGAGGGCGCTCGACCAGAACGGATTGAACGATAGCCCCGCATGCGGCAGCACGAAATAGACCATCAGGACCGTGACCATCAGCGGAATGTCGCGAAGGCATTCGACGAGACCGTAGACAGGTCGTCTCAACCACGCCGATTGGGCGGAAAGGCCGGCTGCGAAGATCACCGCGAAAAGCGTACCGCCCGCGATCATGACCGACGAGAGAAACACGGTATTCAAGAGACCGTCCAACAGGAAGGACTGGAATTCCAGAAGCAGCATCGTCTACCTCCCGCCGAATGGTCGGCTGAGACGCCGTTCGACCATGTAGCCGAGGCCGGAGATGGTGAAGACGCAGAGCAGATAAATCACGCAAATCGAAGCGAACATCTCGATCGCCCGGAAATCGTAGGCGATCCGGTCGACCGCGACAAAAGTCAGCTCCACCAGGCCGATCGCCTGCAGGTATGCGGAATTCTTCACCGTTGCCACGATCGTATTCATAGCCGACGGCAGAGCGGCGCGGGTCGCCAGAGGCAGGATGACGAATACCGAATGTTGCCATCGCTTGAGACCGAGCGACGCCGACGCATCATGCATTCCTCTGCCGACAGCCGCGAGACCGGCCCGGAAATTTTCGATCTGAAAGGCACTTGCCCAGGCCGTCAGCGCAATGACCCCGGACCAGAAGATGCTGAACCGCATCCCCAGGCTCGGAAGGCCATAGAAGATAAAGAAGATCTGCACGAGGTAAGGCGTGCCTCGGATGAATTCGACATAGGCAGTGACAGCATATTGCAGCTGCTTAATCCCGCTTGTCCGCAAAACCGCGCCTAACAGGCCGATAAGGCAAGACAGGAATATTGCCAGAAAGCTGACGATCAGCGTCATTTTCAGGCCGGTCATCAGATCCGGCAGGGCCTCGAGAATATAAGCAAAATCCATGGCCGTCATCCTGCTCGAAAATACCGGTGAACATGGGTCCTGACGGTCGAACCGTCAGGACCCATGTTCGTTCACTTTGCGGCCGGCGGATCCGTTTCGAAGGATTTTACCATTTCCGCCGCGACAATCGGATCCTTGACGAAGGTCGGCACCGTCTTTGAGTAAAATTTCTCGTTCTTCAGTTTCTTGAGGACGCCATTGACGAAAGCCTTGAGCTCGTCTTCACCCTTGCGGACGCCAACACCATTGAAGCCGAGATCGACAGGCTCTTCCAGCGTTCGGAATTCAGGATAGTTGGCCGCAAGCGTCGCGATGGTGATCGCATCGCCCACATATCCGTCGGCACGGCCCTGCTGCAGGGCCTGCAGATTGTCGGCATTGGTGTTGAGTTGGACGAATTCCAGGCTCGGAAAGCGTTCCTTCAACCACTTCAGCTGCGAGCCGCCCTTGATGATGAGCATCGACTTGCCGTCGAGGTCGGCCAGCTTCTGAACCTTGCTGTCCTTCGGCACGATCACCCGGCTGCTGCCCCAATAGTAGATATCGGAGTAATCGATCACCTGTTCGCGAGACGGAGTCTTGCCGAGCGTGGCAATGATCAGGTCGATCTTCCCACCAGTCAGGGAAGGAATGCGGGCGTCCGTCGCCACGCAGCTCAGTTCCGCCTTTTCGGCGGCCCCGAAGGCGGCAATGCCGATTTGCTTTGCCATTTCGATCTCGATGCCGGCCGGCTTGCCGTCGGTGCCGGATGCTCCAAATGGAGGAGAATCGCATTTGACGCCGATCCGGACCACGCCGGCGTCCTTGATCGCCTTCGGCAGGGCCTGAGCCGAGGCGGACAGCGCCGGAACCACGAAGGCGGCAAGGGTGCCGAGCGCTATGGCCGAACGGCGAAGCATGCTGATGGATATGTACATGGCTGTTGTTCCCTTTGTATCATTGTTTTGTCCACCGAACGTTTTCCCGTCCGTATGCTTTTTGCCGCAAACCGCGCCGGCTGCGGAAATAACCCGCTAGTGCAGTATCTGGTTGAGAAACGCCTTTGTCCGGCTTTCCCGTGGATTGCTGAAGAACTCCTCCGGAGGCGCGGTTTCGACGATCCGTCCCGCATCCATGAAAACGACCCTGTCCGCCACCTGCCGCGCGAAACCCATTTCATGCGTGACGCACACCATGGTCATACCGTCGCTCGCCAGCTGCGCCATCGTGTCCAGCACCTCGCGCACGAGTTCCGGATCGAGTGCCGAGGTCGGTTCATCGAACAGCATGATCTTCGGGTTCATGCAGAGCGATCGGGCGATCGCCGCGCGCTGCTGTTGTCCGCCCGACAGCTGGCTTGGATAAAAATCGGCTTTGTCGGGAATTCGCACCCGTTCCAGATAGGCGCGCGCCACAGCCTCAGCATCCTTTCTCCCAACGCCCTTTACCCAGCGGGGAGCCAGCGTGCAGTTCTCGAGCACGGTAAGATGCGGATAGAGATTGAAGTTCTGAAACACCATGCCGACATCCTGCCGGACGCGGTCGATGATCTTCCTATTGTCGGTCAGCTCCGTACCGTTGACAATGATACGGCCCTTCTGGTGACTTTCCAGATAGTTGATGCAGCGGATCATGGTGGACTTGCCAGAACCCGAGGGACCGCAAACCACCACTTTTTCGCCACGCCTGACGGTGAGGTTGACGTCATGCAACACCTGGAGGATGGAAAACCATTTGTCGACGCCGGACAATTCGACGGCAATTTCCGGATCGGTCATCTCCAAACCCTTCTCCTTCGCCGTCATCTGCGATCTCCTCCCTAACGCGCGGCTTACGAGGCCAAAGCCTGACTTTTCTGCGCGAAACGGGCCGGCCGGAAACTTGCAAGCAGAGGGCTCATCTCACCGGTCACGATTTCACGGGCGATGAGCTCGCCGGTAATCAGCCCCAGCGTCGCGCCGCTATGGCTGAATGCGACGAAATAGCCCGGGATGCCCTCGAGCGGGCCGATCACCGACTCCCCGTCGCCTGGCACGGGCTTCGGTCCGCAATGATAGCTCTCCAGTTCCAGCGCGGGGTTGCCTTCGAGCACGTTCGAGGCTTCCGAAAGAAGGCGACGAAGCGTCTCATCCTTCACCTCGTAAGTCCCATCGGGTCCACGATTGAGTTCCTCCTCCGACCATGCGGAATCGCAGACGATGGCGCCGTCCGGCGTGGGGCGCAGCGCCACGTTCGGTGTATTGAGAACGGCGCGAACTGCGAGCTTGAAAGGCTTCGATTTGACAAGAAGCGCGATCGGCGTGTCATCGGCAATGATATGGCCTGCCTGTTTTGCCATGTCAGGCACGGCCGCACCGGTGGCGACGAGAACCGCATCCGCCTCTATATGCATGCCGTTTGCAGTCGAGACCCCTGCCGCACGTCCGGCTTTGATATTGACGACGGCTTTGCCGGCATGGGTTACCACCTGGCCGCCGAGGGTTTTGAATTCCTGCACCAGGATGTCGATCAGGGAAGGTAGATCCACCCAGCCCTCACCCGGATTGAAAATCGCGCCCTGACGCGAAATCGCGGCCGCGTTGATGCCGGGCGTGACCTTCGCCACGTCTGCTGCGTCAAGAAGCTGGCAGTCATAACCAATCGCCTGCTCGTGAGCGTAGGCTTCCGCAATCCGGTTCGACGCGTCGTCCGCATCCCATGTCAGGCCGCCCTCGAAGCGCAGCCATGCAGCGCCTTCATTGCGGCTCGCCAGCGTCCGGTAGCGATCGATGCCGACGACCCGAAGACGGTGATATTCGGCGGAACGGAAACGCGCCGAGTTGAGCCATGCCAGGGACCGGCCGGACGCGCCGCTGGCGAGCGAGCCTTCCGTGACAAGAGTGACGTGCACGCCCAGTCGGGCCAGATGAACCGCCGAGGAGACACCAAAAATACCGCTACCGATCACGGCGACCCGCTTGGCTGAGGATGGGGCTGTCAAATGCATATTCCTTCGTCTTTGATTGCCGCAGGGCCTCGTCTATCCAAGGCATAAAAGCGCCGGTATTTCGAAATGAGACCGGTATCAAGCGTATTTGAGACCGGTCTCACATGTCAATGGTGTGATTTTCTTGACGCCGTTTTTTTCTCAGCCTATGTCACGGACCCATGATGAAGAGAACGGCGTCAAAGCGGCTGGTAACCATCTCGGACGTTGCCCAGAGCGCGGGCGTGTCCAAGGCGACGGCCGCGCGTGTCCTGGGCAGCTACGGCACGGCAAGCCCTGTCGTGAAGGAGAAGGTTCGCGAAGCCGCAAAGAGGCTCGGTTATCAGGCCAACGAGCTTGCGCGCAGTATGACGACTGGAAAGTCGAAGACGATAGGCGTCGTCGTCGGCGATATCGAAAACCCTTATTTCGGTCAGGCCGTGCGCGGGATCAGCGATGCGGCGCACGCTGCCGGATTCGATGTCATCCTGTCCAATTCCGGCGAGGATGCCGCCAAGGAAAAGGCTGCCGTACGCGTGCTGATGGGCAAGCGGGTGGACGGATTGATCGTTACGCCAGCTTCGGTATTCGAGACCCAGCATCTGCACGAGGTCCAACGATCGGGCCGACCTCTCGTCCTTCTGGACCGGACCATCCCGGACCTTGTGGTCGATGCCGTCGTCACGGACGACCGGCAGGCGGCCGAGGCCGCTACAAGAGCCTTGATCGAGGCTGGCCATCGCCGTATCGCCTACATCTCTGCCACGGAATCGGAGGACCCGATCTACCGGGGACCGCACCAGATCAACCTCAGCACGGTGATGGAGAGAATAGAGGGCGTCGTCGCGGCAAGCCGCTCAGCCGGCATCCAGCATCCGGAACGTTATATCCGGCTCGGTGCCCACCGTCGCGGTCTGGGTGACAAGATCATTGCCGAATTGCTTCAGGGCGCCGACAGGCCGACTGCCATACTGGCGTCTGATACCGTGGTGGCGCTTGAAGTGTTCAAAACCCTCCGCAGATTGGGAATGTCCATCCCCGGCGATCTGTCGCTCGTCGCTTTCCACGATGCCGACTGGACAAGCGTGACCAGCCCGCCGATTACGGTCATCGCTCAGCCGGTCTACGAGCTGGGATTTGAAAGCGCGCAGATCCTTGTCCGGCGTATTACCGGTATGGGCGATACGCCACGCTGCCGGGTACTCGCAACCACGCTCATCAAACGACAATCGATAGGGGCACCGCCGGAGCTTGAGGATAGCGGCGCGGTTCTCCAGGACGATGCCGCGAAAATCGGTTGATGCACCTCGCCGTCATTGCCGTTGATTCCAGCGCTGCAAACTGACGGCTGATGCCGCCCCAAAACCGGCAGATCTGACGCGAATTGCCCTCGACCTGAACGATCGAGGGCAAGCAGGTCGATATTGCGGGGAGACCTATTCCAGCTCGGTGTCTTCCACCGTAACGTTCGCCCAGGTCGGCCCAATCGTGAAAGCGCTCGAGGAGCCAGGCGGCTTGGGCCACGGGATTGTTATGCATCGCATAGGCGAGTGACTGTACCCGCGTGGACTGAAGGTGTGAATAGGCACCCAGCCGCTTCTCATAGTCCGCAAACTGCTGCATCCATCGTCGCTCGGTGTCATCCTGCGGCGCGTCCTCAGGGACAGTGCCGAGATAATCAATATGCAAGCCGCGGATCGAATTGGCCTGATCCAGCGCCATCCATGGACCGATCACTACACCCCAGTCAGTCCCATGAACGAGGTAGCGATCGTACCCCAGGACCTCGCGCATCAGCGCGTTGAACAATGCACCGATGCGCCGCGGGCTGATCGGCTGGTTGGGCTTCGCAGAAAAGCCGTAGCCCGGCAGCGATGGGACGACGAGGTCGAAAGCATCTTCGGCACGTCCACCGTTACGGGATGGGAACGCCAAGGCTTCCACCGCCGGCCAGAATTCGTAAGTCGAGCCGGGCCAGCCATGGATCAGGAGCAGTGGCCGCTTGCCCTCAGCCTCGCCTCGAACGTGAACGAAATGAAGCCTCAGCCCATCAATCTCCATCGTGAACTGCGGAAAGCAGTTGAGATCTCTGACCATCGCATCAACATCGTAGCGGTCAACCCAATAGGCACAGAGTTCGCGCAGGGTTTGGGGATCACAGCCATAGGACCAATCGGAATCATCCGGCTGGTCAGGCAAACGATATGATCGCACCCGCGCCTTCAATGCATCGAAGGCCTCATCTGACCAGTCGACTTTGAACGGTGTTGCCATTCCCTTTATCCTTTCCGCAACGCGTTCAGGCGCCCGCTGAAATACGTTGGCCACACAGGTCGAAGAATAATCTTGCTCGCTTCGTGCCCAGGTGAGCGCGCACTGGCGCCAATCGACATTCACCGACACGTGTCATCGATGATCGTCTCCCTCTCGCCCTTCAACGCGTCGCCGCGGCGAGAGGGGAACCAGCCTCTCCCCTGATCGTTGTAGCGAATTGCGACTTCGGCGGGTGGGCCAACATGCGGAGCGGCATCGCTGACCAGCGATGCGCTGCGGCTCACCTGGGAAAGATTTAAAACACGTGTTGGACGACTTTGGTTTCATGCTCATGACGAAATACATCAAAACGCCCCATCTTAATCTCGCTTATGAAGAGGCGGGCGATCGTCGAGGAAAACCGATCGTGCTGGTTCACGGCTGGCCGGACGACGTGCGGTGCTGGGACAAGATCACGCCTGAACTCGCCGGATCGGGTTACCGGGTTCTCGCTCCCTACCTGCGCGGCTGCACGCCGACGACCATCCATTCGGCTGGGACAATGAGGAGCGGCGCTATTGCGGCGCTGGGTCAGGACCTGGCGGATTTCATCGACGGTCTCGAGCTCCGCGACGTTCTCGTGGTGGGCTACGACTGGGGCGCTCGAGCCGGCTACGTCGTCGGCGCGTTGTTCTCCGAGCGTGTGTGTGGGCTCCTTGCGATGGCGGCAGGCTACGCCACCTCGAAACCGGTCGGCGAAATGTCCTACGATCTGGCGAAGGCCTATTGGTATGAATGGCTGGTGGCCACCAAGCAAGGCCGCGAGGCGATGGACAAGGACAGGCGCCGCCTCTGCCGCTATCTCTGGCAAACGTGGTCGCCCGGCTGGACGTTCGATGATGCGGAGTTCGAGGCTACAGCCGCATCCTGGGAGAACGGCGACTGGGCGCCGATCAGCATTCACGCCTACCTGCAGCGCTGGGGAGAGGCCGCAGGCGCGCCAGAGCATGAGGAGCTGGAAAAGAAGCTGCTCGAAAATCCGCCGGTCCGGGTTCCCACGATAATGTTGCAAGGCGCCGACGATGCCGACAACTTCCCGGAGACATCCGAGGACAAGGAACAGTACTTTGCCAGCTCTTATCAGAGAGTCGTCCTGCCGGGCGTCGGACACTTCATTCCGCGGGAGGCTCCGCATGCGGTGCTGACTGCCATTCGACAATTGTTATCGGACGCGGCGGCAAGCGATGTCAGGCGAAGCTGAGATAACAAAGCTGGGAACAGGGCCGACCGGTCGGCTGACGGGTTTGGAGAAGGGGCTGCCTTGTCCGGGCAATGATGCGCTGGATCTTTCGTCCATCGCAGACGCCGGCTGGAATCTCCTGCGCGGCGACCTTCCGCTGCCCGTATGCACGCTGCGCCGGAAGGCGCTTGAGCACAATAGCAAACGCATGCTTCGCTTCCTCGAAGCGTTTGCGCCCAACATCGTTCTTTGTCCTCACGGCAAGACCACAATGAGTCCGCAGTTGTTCCAGAGGCAGCTTGCCGACGGCTGCTGGGGTATCAGCCTTGCTACCTTTCACCAGGTCCGCGCCGCGCGACGCCTTGGTTTCGACCGTATCTTCTATGCGAGCGAACTCGTTGGGCTTCAGGAGATTGTCTTTGTCCTGCAGGAACTCGCCGCGGATCCTGCGTTTGATTTCTATTGTCTGGTCGACTCGATTGACGGCGTTGAACGGCTGCGCGCAAGCGCGGAGGAATTCTCGCCCGGCCGGCCGCTGCAGGTGCTTGTGGAAGGAGGCTTTCCCGGCGGCCGCTGCGGCGTTCGAACCGTTGAATCCGCCGTCGACGTCGCGCAAGCGGTTCAAGCAAGTTCTCCTCACCTTCGTCTCGTCGGGGTGGAGGGATATGAGGGCGTCCTGCAAACAAGGTCGAAAAAAGAAGGGTTAGCGGCCGTACCAGCATTTCTTCACAGCCTCACCGAGATGATCCGCGCTTGTGACAGAGAGGGTCTCTTCAGCGCATGCGAGAAAATCATCCTTAGCGCTGGCGGCAGCTCCTTCTACGATCTAGTTGCCGAGATGCCTCGCCATCTTCAGCTCAGCAAGCCGCTGCAAGTCGTCATCCGGAGCGGCTGTTACCTGACACATGATTCGGGACTGTATCGGCGGCTGTTCGAGGATCTGAGGCAACGCAGCGATATTGCACAGCAAACAGATCTCTCCTTTGACCAGGCGCTGGAAGTATGGGGCCACGTGCTGTCGATTCCAGAGCCGGATCGTATTGTCGTGGGCGTCGGGCAGCGAGATTTCGGCCACGATGCCGGCCCGCCCGCGGTTACAAAAGCATCCCGGGACGGCGCCCTTCCCCGACTTCTTGATGCCGAGCGATACGAGATCGTCATCATCAACGATCAACATACGACGATCAGGGGTCCTGCCGACCATGGATTGAAGATCGGCGACACGGTCGCGATGAGCCCGTCACACCCGTGCACCACTTTCGACAAATGGCGCCTGATCTATGAAATCGACGAAAGCTATAATGTGGTTGGAGCAATTGAGACATTCTTCTGACGTGGCGCGCGGGCCTCGATTTTCTTGTCCTTGGCGCAACGGTGTCGCGTGAACCTTTTGGCCGAGTGACTCTTCCATGTTGGGCCTAACGAATGTCTCACCCTGTTTACTGACGCCAGACGTCGAGCACCGCAGCGACGATCGCCTCGGGCGCGTCCTCCTGGACGAGATGCTTGGCATAGGGGATGACCGTGAATAACGCGCCTGGGATGCGCCGCGCGAGTTCCTCGCCGTCCTTCAACGGTATAAACTCGTCTTCAGCCCCCCACAGGATGGTCACGGGGCAGCGGATCTCACCATAGCGCCATTCCACCTCCTCGCTGTATTTATCATCCATTTGGGCTATCTGGCGCCAGAACGCCTTCTGCCCTTCATCGCCAAGCCAGGGATCGAGATAGAGCCGCATCGCCTCCTCATCCAGCGCACGCTTGACCGTCGCCCCGATGTAGGCGTGCAGCATGGCTTCATGGACGTAGGCAGGCAGGGCGGCGAATACTTCTCCATGGGCCTTCGCGGCCCGTACAAGCGCTGAGCCCTGCGGGCTGATCGCCACTGGGTCGATCAGTACGAGACTGCGATAATCGACATCGTTAAGCAGGTGCGCGCGCAGAGCTGCCGAGCCGCCGAAGTCATGCGCAACGATGTCGGGTCGTTGGACGCCCCAGTGGTTCACGAGTGCCGCAAACAGACTGTTCTGAACACCATGCAGGACATCGCCCTCGGGCTTGCTCGAGCGGCCATAGCCGAGCATGTCGTAATAGAAAATCCGTCGATGCTGCGCGAGCCATGGCGCGACCCGCCGCCATTCGAGCGAAGAGAACGGAGAACCATGCATCACCACCGCAGGCGGCCCTGCGCCAATGACGTCCCAGGCGATCTCATTGCCTTCGAAGTTGAACCGCTCGGACAACTGCCAATCCATGATTCTCTCCTTGGCCTAGATTTTTGACCGACCAAAGTCGGTAGCCTTATCGAAAGGGGCAATCGTCACGCCCGCAGTCATATCGATGTGCTCTCGCTTGCTGTCGGAGTCGACGTTCGAGCCGGTGATCGAACGGTATCCGCTCTCGCTGGCTATCAACGAAGCCGGTCAACCGAAGCTTTTTCGTGCGGTAAATAAGCCGTCCGATCATCAGCGCCGCCGAAGTTAAGCCGTCGCTCCGCCGTGCATGCTCGAAATGTTGTCGAGGCCCGCCTTAAGAAATTGTCTTATTACTTCCACGGCCTTTGAACCGTCCGGCATCGGTTCGAACACTGCCGACCAGACGACCGTGCTCGTGCCATCTCCATTGTCATCAACCCGGAATTCGGCGCTGTAGTGACGAACGGGCATAGCTGTCTCTTCCATGCGATAGCGATAAAGATGGTGCTCTGGCTCCGTTTCGAGGAGGCGCTCGGTCTGGCGACTACCGTCCTGGCCCTTGGCGACACGCAGACAGCCTTCGCGCTCACCTTCGCTGTCGACCCCAGCCAGCATCGGATGCCACTCGCCCACCGCGCCGAATTTGCCGATATTGGCCCAGAGCGCGTCGGCATCCTCAGCGACCCGTCTGGTTTCGACGACCTTAGTCATTTTGCCTTCTCCCTGTTCGCGTCGCGCGCTCCTGCCTTCCGCCAGACGATCCTCACTCTTCCCCAGTCCGTGTCGGCGTCGAGCACCAGGAGATCGCTCTCGAACCGGTAATGGCGCTTCTGGTCTCCGCCTTCCAGATTGGGGAACCACGCGCCCTCGATATGGTGCGTGACCGTCCGCCTTTCGGTATCGATGGAGAACGTGCCGAAATAGCCGAAATACTCCTTGAATGCGCGCGCGCCATCTTCTGTGCTGGCCGCGCGCCAGTCGCCTGATGGGAAGGTACGTCGCCCATGACGGGCGAGCTGCGCGGCCACGTGGCCGTCTGCAGTATAGATGAGCTGGCCGACGGCATTCTCGCCGAGGGGAAATGATTTCTCTCCGCCAGGTTTTTGTTCAGACCACTCGACCAGTGTTCACGACGGTCGAGCCGTATTGATTGCGCCAAGTGCCTTGCCAAATTCCCATATCGTGCTCTCTGCGCCTCGTGTCCTGTCAACGCGGATCCTACGGTGAGGTTCCGACAGCCCAGGAGGAGGCCCCGCCGCAAGATCGAAAGCTGAATTTCAATAGCCTTTACGAAACTCCGAGGCCGGCACCAGGCAGCGGTGGGTCGGGAACATCCTTGGTTCCGACCGGACGACGTTCACGGCGCGCGGACCGCCGTCACGAGGGCGCAGCCCCCACGGCAGCTCCACCATCTCCACATCGCCGTCATCGCGTCTTATGATGACGTGGCGCTCGTCGAGCGGGGCGTCGGACTGGGAAATCTTCGCGCTCATCATGATCGGAACATAGCAGGAACGATATCCTGAAACGACCAGAGCCAAAACGGAGGACGCATGTGCAATGATTATCGGCTGATGGTGGATGTCGCCTCGACCGTCGAGGACTTCGCCGACCTCAAGATCAAGATCCGTTTCGGCGAAGGAGCGCCGAGCCTGCAGCCACGCGAGGACATCAAGATCACTGATGTCGGCCCCATCATCAGGACGATAGACGACGGGCGCGATGAGGCTGAACTCGTGCAGCGGCGCTGGAGCTGGCCCGGGCCGAACAAGCGGCCTGTCTATAATTTCCGGTCGGAGGGCCGAGAGTTCAACTCCAATCGAAGCCTGATCATCGGGGATGGCTTTTACGAGTTCACCGATCCAAAGGACCCGAAAAAGAAGCGGAAGGACAAGTGGCTGTTCACCAAGACGGGCGAGCTGATCTTCTGCATCGCCGGCATCTGGCGCGACATCGCGGAAGTGGGCCAAGCCTTCACCATGCTGACGATGGAACCGGGGCCGGACATTGCCCCTTACCACGACCGGCAGATCGTTATCCTCGAGCGCAACGCGTGGGCTGATTGGCTCGACCTGACACTCTCTGCGAAGTCGCTCATCAGGCCCCTCCCGAAAGGGGCGTTGGCGGTGGAAGAGGTCGGCTGACTGGAAGCAAACGAGAGCCACGAATGCTCTCCTTGGTACTCTTTATGATTAGACTGCCTTGGCGCCCACCGCGTTTACGAACGTCTGACGCAGCGCATGCGCTGGAGACGCCGAGGGCGAATGATGGTTGACCGCACCGGCGAGCGAAAGGGTAGGCCGCCCGTCAGCCTGCACCTTGAACCGCGAAATCAAACGCGAAAGGGAAATGACTTCTTCCGCCAGCCGGCTGGTGCTTGCGGTGGCCTCCTCGACCATGGCCGCATTCTGCTGCGTTACCTGATCCATCTGATTGATGGCTGTATTGACTTCTGACAGGCCGATCGTCTGTTCTTTTGCCGCCGTAGCGATTGACTGGACATGTTCGTTGATCCTGGTTACCTGACCCTGGATCAGGCTCAGTGCCTCGCCGGTGGCGGTCACAAGTCTCACGCCGCTCTGCACTTCGCTGCCTGAGCGCGTGATGAGATCCTTTATGTCCTTGGCGGCGCGAGCGGAACGCTGCGCAAGTTCGCGGACTTCCTGGGCGACGACCGCAAAGCCTTTGCCGGCCTCTCCGGCCCGCGCTGCCTCCACCCCGGCGTTAAGCGCAAGCAGGTTCGTTTGAAACGCAATCTCGTCGATCACGTTGATGATCTGGCTGATCTCGCCGGAGGCTTTCTCGATACGTCCCATGGCCGCGACGGCATCGGTGACCACTGCGCTCGATTGATCCGTGCTTCTGCGCGCCTCGCTGACCATGTGACTGGCTTCGGCCGCGCGGTTCGTCGAACTCTTAACCGCCGATGTGATTTCCTCCAGACTTGCGGCAGTTTCCTCCAATGCAGCCGCCTGCTGTTCGGTACGTTTGGACAGGTCGCCAGACGCGTTGCTGAGCTCGCCGGTGCCCGAATTGATCGTGTCTATCGCCGTGCGGACTTCTGCCATTACGGTTCTCAAACCGTCCATTGTTGCATTCACGTCGCGCTTGAGTTCTGCGAATGAGCCTTGAAATTCGCCCCGCATCTCGTCGGTGAGATCCCCGCGCGCTAATGCCGCGATGACGCGCTGGGCCTCGCCGACACCACGGTGCACGGAGGCCACAAGCTCATTGACGCTCGCCGCGAAACGATCGAGATCGGGACTGTCATAGGTTTTCTGAATTCGCTGGGTAAAGTCTCCAGCAACGGCCGCAGCGACGACCGTCGAGATACTCGAGGACAAATCCGCATTCTTTTCCTGCAGGGCACGCTCCTGGGCATTAAGCTGGCGGATCCGAATGCCGTTCTGCTTGAACACGTCCACAGCGCCAGCCATTTCACCAATCTCGTCGGTTCGACCTGCGAACGGCACTGCGGTCTCGAGGTCGCCGTTGGCGAGGTGTTTCATGCTTGCTGTCAAGTGGCCGATGGGGCGGGCGATCGCCTTCGAACCAAAGATTGCCGAGGCGACGAGCGTCGCAACCACGAGGAACCCCATCCCAAGGCTGATTTGCAACGCCAGGCTCGATGCAGACGACATCTGGACTCCCGCTTCGTCCGCTTTGCTTTTGGCCGCATCCACGCATTCATCGAGTAACGACCCGATCTGATCGGCAATCTTCAAAAGCTTGCCCTGTGCAGCTTTTTCCTCAGCAGACGCTTCCGAATCGTTGTTAGCACTGCTTAATCTGGCGCCTATCGACTTGGACAGACCTTCGTATTCGGTCATCCACTGGCTCGTCAGCTCAATAACTTTGGCTATTCGATCTTTGTTGGCCTGCAGCGTGACGTGAGCGCTTGCGCTCGTCAGGTATTTGGTCAGCGATTCATGCCGCTTGCCAACATACTCGCGCGCTTTCGTTGAATCCGTCAACGTCTCCGCCAGGCGCAATTCCAACATTCCCATCATCATGCCGCGCAGCGATGCTTTTGCGTCCACCAAATCCCGGGAAATGATCAATTGTATGCGTCCAAAATCGGAGCTTCTACCGGCCGAGGCGTCGCCAACCCAGACCGCCGCCAGCAAGGCTAAAACCATGAAGATGCCGACCGCTGACATGGCGGTCAGTTTAGCACTGATGCGGGTGAAAATTTTGGATGGCATAGTCTCACTCCTGTCGCTCGGGGCCGCCAAGGCTCCGGGCCGATTCAATCGGTCAACAAGCTGGACAAGCGTGTTCCAGCGGCACATGGATGCGGAACTCAGACACGCCGTCACACACTCTGCGACGAGGCCGTTGATTAGAATTATTACAAAGTGCTTAAGTTTTCGTTGCGACTATTTGTGCACCGGTCGAGCGACAAAGCGCACGGCTCCAAGTCGCTTCGGCCACGCTTGCGCGACATTTGCGCGTCCGAACATTCGGAGACGCTGGGGTGCCGCGCTCCGCTACGAAACGCCTCAAGGACTGTCTGCTGTTTTCTCGAGGGTTTGGCGGTCTCCCTCGGTTGTCTGGTCGCCTGGCTTGGCGGGAATGCGCGAGATCCAACTTCGAGGGTTTCCGCTCCAGAGTGTCGGCGCGACGGGAAGTCATGCGTCCTTGGTACGTGCGGACGACCGAGGAGACGAACATCTCCGCAAATGTCTTGTTGAAGGGAAGAGGCCTTGTCGAATGTCCCCGTTGGCATCAAGGCGGGCTCTGGTTTGCAGATTGGGCCAGTAGCGAAATCCGGGTCCTCGAAGAGGCAAATCAATCCCGGACTGTCATTCCGGCGAAAGCCCCCGCGGCTGTCATTCGATTTCAGCCCGGAGAATGACCTTTTTCGTGGTCCCGTCCGGTTCGTCGTCACTCATGCGTTTCAATGGCAAGAGCTTGGAAGAATTCACGACGCTCGGCTCGGGAGCGTGGAACGAAATCGTCATCGACGCTGCAGGCAGGATCTATGTCAGTGGTCCGGCGATTATGCTGATCCTGCCAGATGGCAGCGCGGAAAAGCAGGCCGAAGGACTTCAGTTTCCAAACGGTATGGCTCTATCTAGTGATGGCCATACTCTGGTCTGCGCAGAAAGTGGGGGAAGCACCTGGCCGCATTCGATGTGGCCGCTGACGGCCGCCTTTCCAGCCGGCCGATCTGGGCAGAGCTTCCCGGTCCGCCAGACGGGATATGTTTCGACAGCCAGGGCGCCATCTGGTACGCGGACGTGCTCAATGGCTATTGTCGCCGAGTACTAGAAGGCGGCGAACTGCTTGACGAGGTCAAGTCCGACCGGCGCGCTTTCGCCTGTATGCTCGGCGGCGAGGACCGATCGACCCTCTTCATCACCACTGCGCTGTGGCTCGGTATGGACAAGATGAATCAGATGGCCGGCACCGGTCAAATCGTTTCCATCGAAGTAACCACTGCCGGGACCCGGCTGGCCGTTCAACTGAGCGCACGAGTGACGATGACGCTGCAAGGAGAAGCAACATGCCGAACCACAGCCATGCGCAAATAATTTCCGTGTCGGGTGGATCGATATTCACCACCGTTGCCGGGAGCGGCCCGCCGCTTCTCTTGCTGCATGGCTTCCCACAGACCCATCTCATGTGGCGCGACATCGCTCCTCTGCTTGCCTCTGAGTTCACCGTCATCTGTGCCGATCTGCGTGGATATGGCGCCAGCGCTTGCCCTCCTTCCACCCCCGATCACCTCCCCTATTCCAAACGCGCGATGGCGGCCGAGATGGTCGAGCTTATGGAAAAGTTCGGCTTCAGCGAGTTCATGATCGGTGGCCATGACCGGGGCGGCCGTGTCGCTTACCGCATGGCGCTCGATCATCCGGCGGCGATAAGAAAGCTTGCCGTTCTGGATGTCGTCCCGACCTCCACCGTCTGGGATCAAGCTGATGACCGATTTGCGTTAGGCTTTTGGCCGTGGGTCTTACTGGCGCAAGCCGAGCCTTTGCCGGAGAGGCTGATCGCAGGTGCACCGGAGGCCGTTATCGACGATGCGCTCACAGGCTGGGGATCTTCCGCCGCGGTGTTCCCGCCACAGATCAGAGAGGCCTATGTCGAGGCGCTTAGAAGTGCAGACCATGTTCACGCGATCTGCGAGGAGTATCGTGCTGCAGCAAGCGTCGATCGCCAGCATGACGTCCAAGATCAAATCGCTGGGCACCGGATTCGTTGCCCACTCATGGTCCTCTGGAGCGGGACCGGTGCATTGGCCACCTGGTATACCAATGACGGAGGGCCGTTGGCGTTATGGCAACAATTCGCAGGCGACGTCGTCGGTCATTCGATGCCGGGCGGGCACTTCTTTCCTGAAGAGTTTCCCATCGAAACGGCGAAGGCACTGGCCGAATTCTTCAGTGACGCAGCGTTTTCTTCCGGTTGATCAGCGTCAGCCGGGAACGGCTGATCAGAAGTGTCTGACCTCGTTAACGGGCCAACGAAACGGTGTCACACCTCAGACTCCACATTCCGATGTCATCGGGCTTCGCAAGGGGCGGTCCAGCGGCTCTCCGAGATGTAGGGATGCCGGTGAGCGCTGGTCGCCTGAAGGAGATTCGAACTGTCGAACTCGCTGTTTTCCCATCGTCGTGGTGTCCCCTATGGGGCCAACAGGAGCCGAAACATTCAGGTCTCTGATGCCCCAAATTCCGCGCTCGTCTCACGTTTGCAGGATAGACAACTGCGTCGTGTCGTAGCGCTCCCTCAAGTCAGCAATGGCCGCCGCGTCTGGCGGCCCGCCGCTTGCGACAAGAGTCGTGAGTTCTTCGAAATAATGTTCATGTCCGGGGGGTGAGACCGTCATAATCATCCTCGCCGTTTTGCCGCTATGGTTGGCGATATTATGGGGTACTCCTGGCGGGATGAAGACGTAGGCACCGGGTTTGGCGACGATCCTTTGATCCCCGATCTGCCACTCGCATTCACCTTCAAGGACGAAGAACGTCTCTTCCAGGACGTGGTGGACGTGTAGCCCCGTGGAAAAGCTTGGGGGCAAGGTCCAATCGAACATCGAAGTATGTTTCGCGTCATCGCCGGTCACCAGGAACCTCAGCGGCTTTCCGGCCAAACTCAATTCTCTGCCTTCCTCCGGCATTCGGACGACTGCTTTTTTGCTCATCTCATCCTCTCCCATCTTGTTTGTCTGGTTCGCGGAGAGCAGATGATGGAGAAACGGCTGATGGAAGTCGCGAAGGACTTGCGAAATTCTTGCAAATTGTCCGCGGATGTTATTTCTTTTCGTCATGGCGACGATCCTAACATTCGGCTCGTTTCGCCTCGACGTGGACGCCCAAATTCTGTTCTGCCGAGCCGAGCCGCTCGGCCTTGGACGACGCGCAGTGGCGCTGTTGCGTGTACTCCTTGAGCGGGCGGGAACGCCGGTTGGCAAGGAAGCACTCATGGACGCCGCATGGCCCGGACTTGCCGTCGAAGACAGTAATCTCACGGTTCAAGTGGCGGCTCTCCGACGCGCCTTGTCCAGTGAAGCAGGTTCGGACTGGATCGAAACGCTGCAGCGACGAGGCTACCGCTATGTCGGCCCCGACGTGAAAACCGGGGCGGCTCCATCCGGCAAGCCCGATGAACCGTCGCTATCCTCGCCTGTTGGCTCATCACGGCCGTCGGTCGCGATCCTCCGGTTCTCTGCACCAAGCGATGTTAACAATGCGTATTTCGCCGACGGCGTCGCTGAAGACATCGCGGCGGGGCTGTCGCGGATAAAATGGCTGACGGTGATTGCGCCGAAATCCAGCTTTACCTACGAGACCCAGTCCCTTGACCTGCGTCGGATTAGTGAGGAACTGGATGTGCGCTATATCCTGCAAGGCAGCGTACGCAGGTCCGGTGATCGTGTCCGGGTATTTGTCGAAATGGTCGAGGCGAGGACGGGAAGCCTATTGTGGACGGAACGGTTCGACCGCCCAATCGTCGACATCTTCGATCTCCAGGACGAAATCGCCCTCAACGTCGTCGGCTCCATCGAGCCGCGCCTGCGTCGGGCGGAATTTGAGCGCGTCAGACGTAAGCGTCCCGATAGCTTCGACGCCTATGATCTCGTCCTGCAGGCTCAACCTGATGTTTATTGCGGTATGCCGACAGAGGTCACGACGGCGTTGGTGCTCCTTGATCGGGCATTGCTTCTTGAGCCGGACTACGCGTTGGCGCACGCGTTTGCGGCTATGTGTCACCATTGTCTTTTCCTACGTGCTGGACTTCTGGAAGAAAATCGAATGGCGTCCATTCGATACGCGCGAAAAGCACTTCAGCACGGATCGGACGACTCGCTTGCGCTCACGTTCGCTGCGTTTTCGATTGGAATGGACGAACATGATCGCGATGCCGCCTTCGCCGCAGCCGAGGCTGCGCTCGCCATCAGCCCATCCTCCGCAATCACCTATATTGTTGGCGGCGTGATGTTCGGGTGGGCCGGAGATGCCGGTCGCGCCATCGACTGGGGCGAGCGAGCTTTGCGCCTTAGCCCGTTTGATCCGTGGGCATGGTCCGCATTTCACGCCCTGGCACTTGGTCACTTTCGGTTGGAAGACTTCGGCAAGGCCGTCATGGCGGCGCAAAAGGCTGTTCAACTCAACCCCCGCCACAGCATCTCACATATGTTGTTGGCAGCGTCGCTCGCGAAACTCGGACGTAATCTCGACGCCCAGAGTGCTGCGGCCCGCGTTTTGGAATTGCAGCCCAACTTTCAATACAGAATGCATTTTTCAGGCGTCGACTGCGAACCTGCGCTGTCGAAGTCGCTTGGCGACGCACTTCATATCGCGGGATTGCAGAGATAGGGACTCAAACCTAAATCTCCTTGGGATTAAAAATCAGATCTAAAATATGGGAGGCGAAGCTGTATCCAACGGAGTTGATATTTGATCTTGCCGTCCTAATGGTGCTTCGGCCGCTGGCCTCGGCGGGACAAAACCAGGGAATGCGGAAAGTGCCGGTCCAATGACGTCCTCAGGCGCCTCAAGCCGCGCTCGTTTAGCCCGTCGGCTCGAAAATCAGGCGGATCAAAGTTCCATCGCTTGCCGCGGCATTGATTGTCGTTGCGATCAGCCGGAGCGGTCCCCGCGCGACAAGCGCTTTCGGCTGAGGGTGTTGTCCGGGACCGGCGTCAACGAAGGCAGAGCATTGATGATCGGTGTCGAGCACGGCGATGAAGGATGTTGCGACGACAGTTTCGCCGCAAGCGGCGCATCGGAGAATGTACGAGCCGAAAGGGACAATTGATTCTGTGTGATCCCATCCGCACGACTCGCAGGCCAAAATACCGTTCACTGCATCAATTGTACCCGAGGAGGTTGCGTCTGTGATGAGTCACGAGGCGGCGGCTAGAATGATCGCAATAGCGAGCAGCAGCGGACCCATCCACTTGAAATGACGAACGACCGACGGTTGACGGGCCGGATTGCGTGACAGCGAGAGATAATCGAATCCGATCCCCGTCATCCAAAGGCCAGCGCAAAACATGATGAATTCGTCAATGTACGCTGCTATCATGCTTTTTTTGCTTTCGGGTTGTTGAATGTCGCCAAATTCTCGTCGTTGGCCATCGTCACCAGGTGTTGCAAATCATGACGGCGGAGCCGCTCGTTCTGCGGATCGATTATTGAGAGGCTCAAGTGGCTTCACCCGAGTGAGACCGGCCAAAACTACCTGAGCTAACGCCGTCAGAATGCGATCTAGGGCCATGAATTATCATCCCCCTGATCTTTGTAAAAGCATAAACCCGCTTTCGCTCGGCTGAGACGAGCAAACCTACAAGCGTTCAATGCAGCAGGCATGATACGTGACTTGCATATCGTGCTGGATACAGGCACTGAAATTCAGATCGGCCGAGACCCGATACATTGAGAGATCTCAGCCGGCACCGCAAACCAACTTATTCTATGATTTGAGGAACAGGGCTCCCAACTATCTCGCTTACCTCCGTTATGACCAGATGCGGGGAACAGTTCCCGATCTGGCCGGTTAGGTCAGCATAAGGAGACCGGGAAAGCCCACGTCGCCGAGGACCATTGGGCGGCCGAGAACTTTTCCGGGAGAACGGGACGCAGTGCGACCGCGCTCTACTCCCGACATGGAGCCCTGCCAATCAGTCCTGCTGGTCGGGCTTTCTATGCTTGCTTCACCCTGAAGACCCCATCGCGACAACCCGCCGGAACGAAAAAAGCCCGGCAGCCAATTGAGGCTGCGGGGCTCAAGGTCCGCCATGAAATGCGCGGATGGAATATACTCATGAAATCGAGGGGCCAGCAAGTTCGCCTGCGCACTAGCCATGGGGCCGGCCGATCCGCCGGCGATCGCTTCGCTGATACTTCCGCAAGGTTTCCCACCAAAGTCGGCCTCCTTCAACAGGGGCGGCAAAACCGGGATTGCCACTGCCACCAACATTACCCATTCCGTCTTTGTCATTTTCCAATTGTCCAACGAGCAACACACTCCACTGAGAATAAAGGGGCGTCGGTCGATGGGGATATTAAACGATCAAATGTGGGCTGATTTGCCTATCTCTCTGATTTTCCTCCGTCTGGCGAATTTAGCGCTGCCGAAACGAATGATGAACGTCCCCGCCGCCGAAACGAAAGCCGATCCCTGCTCATGGCGCCATGGCGGGTGGAGTACGTTCTAAAGCTTCGGACTTCTCAAGCGATCTTCATCAGCCGGAACCTTTTGCCACTCATGGTGATTGGAAATGTGGCGCTCCGCCAACGGCGGAAAGATGATGCCATCGGGAGGATGAGTTGAACGCCAACATTTCGGCTGCAATGCGCGCCGTGCCATCTGAAGCTAGAGAGGCCATCATCAACGCTCGGGGCCACTGGCCCCTATTGGTGGTCAGCCTGGCGATCGCCACCGCGGTCATCGCGTTCCTAAACTACGAATTCAGCGGGCTTCTCGTATCACTGGCAATCGGTTTAGGCGTCGTGATGTTCTGCACCGCGACATTGATTGCCGGCATTGCAAGCTGGCTGTTTTTCACCGGCCTGCTCTGGAGGATGTCCGAGGCGCGGAAACCGCGACGGCCAATACGGCGACTGGCGGACGATGATATACCGAGGCGGTTTTGGTTCTCAGGCTTTTTTGCCACTCTGCTCTGGATTGTTCCGCTCTACGCCTTGACCTTGGGCTTGGTATCAGCCAGCCAGTAGCCGCGACAATGCCAATGATCGGCAAGCGCGTGAAACTTAGGGCGTAGACTACCCCCTGGCGCGTTGCGCTGCCTTTCGACCCGGTCGAGACGCTCCGAAGATCGAGGAGATGTCGCGCTGGCCGTAGACGCTGTCCTGGGCGGTCTTCCCCTCGTCGATCTGGCGCTGCTGTTTTGGAACCTCTGGTCGTAGTTTGCCAACCCATGGTCGAGCTCCTCGCGCGGGACCTGAGCTGTGCGGACTTCCTTCAATGCTGCATCTGCCCGCGCCCGGTCCTCCGATCCGCGGGTCGTGCGCCATTCCATCTCCTTTTGCGTCACCATCTTCTCTGTAATGATCGTGATCGAGCCCTTGAGATCTTTGGTCGCGCTCCGGATCGGCCAGTAAACCAAGCCGCTGACAATCGTGCAGAACGAGAGCGCAACCGCATAGGGGAGTCCTAGACCCTCTGACATCTGATTTTGCAATGCCATTCGACGCGTATACCCCCATCGCCTTTTCGAACATATGTACGTCTCCCGTTGATTGCGAGAAGGGCCAAAGTTCGAAGCAACGATGTTGAACGCACGAAATGAAGAATTGGCTTCACTGGCAGCAGACCTGGCCATGGCGTTTACGCCAATCGACGATCCTATCGCGGTTGAGGCCAGACCATCGGCGATGGCGAAGGGAGCCCTTCGAGGCCCCAGTGGTCTACAAGGCGAATGGTTGGTAAGAAAACGGGCGACGGCTGCACGACTGCTTCGGCCGGGAGCGACGCGGCCACCGCGCTGATCAAGCAGGCGGACACCTACCCTTCTTTACCAGGTCAAACTAGGTGGAAAAGATCGAACCGCCTTCCACGGCTGATATGGAGCTATGCGTTATTTGCGCGATCCGCAGCGTAAGAGGAACCGACCGCGACCGCTTTGGCCGCCTTGTTCCTATGTACCGCGGCTGCGCCGAAGCTCTGTGCAAGCCCAAAAATCCTTAATCGAGCATTAAGCATTTACGATCTGTTAACCACCATTGTGAGTAAGTTGCCCTCTACCGCAAATCGTCTTGAGATTCCTCTCACGTGTATAACCTAGGACTGAACGGAATTTACGGTGATCGAGGCTCGCTTGACAACTCTGTTGCTCGTATCAATGCTGACCGGCTGTGGCACTGCAGGTACCGTCAAAGCCCCCGTGGGCCCAGAGCTTCTATCCGCCGACAAAGCGCTGATCATGCCGCCGCCCGGTGGGCCCACCGTATTGGGTGTTGTCCAGACACAACACACCAACGCGACCGAGCAGACAGTGTCCTTGGCGACCAACTCCAGCATCCCTGGCCAGAACTACCTGAAGGTCAGCTTTATCGGCGGGTCGCAGGGCAGCAACACCAGCATGGGGCACTATCGAACCGTCAACGAGGCAGGTCTCCGGCGTGAATATGCGGCGGCGGTGCCTGGTGTGCGTATGACGCGTTCGAATATCTACCTGCAGAACGCCTATGGCCCGTTTGCCTATGCATCCGGCCGCAGCGCTGGCGGAGATGCCTGTCTCTTCGGCTGGCAGCAGATCCGTTCGCGCAGCAGCGGAAGCGGCATCGGCCGGGATTTCGGCATGGTCCAGATGAGGCTGCGCCTGTGCGACAAGCGCGCGAACGAAAGTGAACTTCTGAGCGTCATGTACGGCTACACGCTGATCGGCACCTTCCACGGCGAAATCTGGAACCCCTTCGGCAGCCCATCCTCCGGTGATCCGAGGATCGGCCAGACCGGTCAACCGATCTATCCTGCGGCCCAACCGTCCGCGCAGACGTTCCCATTCAGCTACTCGCGTTCCCAGGTCGACCGGAGCACCACTTCTGCCATAACGCGGCGCGCGCCGGCAGCACCGGCTGCGGCTCCTGCCTTGCCGGTCGCGACGACCGTCGCTCCCGCGGCTTCGAGCGCGCAGTCTGATGACGCCATGGTCGTTCCAGTACCACCGCCTGCCTCTCACACAGCCGAGAACACGGGAAGGGCACAGGTTGCCGTGCCCTCCCCCGATTGCATTGATGCCGCGCCCATGTCGCCCGCCTGCTCCAACCCAGGCGATCGTGAAGCGGCGCACTAGCGCTTAGCGCCACGTGCCAAAGGAATGACCATGCATAAGGCCTTGGGCATCATCTTGTGGACGATCATGGCAGCCTGTGTGGTCAGCGTGATCACCCTGCCTGTCAATCTGCAGACCCAACTGATCGTAAGCGTGACGGTCGTCATTATCATGGGCGGACTGAAGCTTCTCAAGTCAGAAGGGCGCTGGCGGCTTGTGGCGCTCGCGTTCGGCGTTTCCATTGTTCTGCGCTATGCCTACTGGCGCACCACCGAAACTCTGCCCCCCATCAATCAGCCGGAGAACTTTATCCCGGGAATGCTGTTGTACCTGGCGGAGATGTACAACATTCTGATGCTGTTTCTCAGCCTGTTCATCGTGGCGATGCCGCTTGCGTCGCGCCCGTCGCGGGCAGGCCAACAGAAAACCTTTCCGGCGGTCGACGTGTTTATTCCTTCCTACAACGAGGATGCGATGCTGCTGGCCAACACCATCGCCGCAGCAAAGTCGATGGACTATCCGGCAGACAGGCTGAGGGTTTGGTTGCTGGATGACGGCGGAACATTGCAAAAGCGCAATTCGGCCGATGTTCGCGAGTCGGAGACGGCCGTCGCGCGTCACGCCCTACTGACTGACCTCTGTCGGCAGCTGGGCGCAAACTACCTTACGCGTGAGCGCAACGAGCATGCCAAGGCCGGCAACCTCAACAACGGCCTTGCCCACTCGCAAGGCCAGCTAATCGCCGTCTTCGATGCCGACCATGCGCCGGCACGCGACTTCCTGCTCGAGACAGTCGGCTATTTCGAGGAAGACCCGAAGCTGTTCCTGGTCCAGACGCCGCACTTCTTCCTCAATCCGGATCCTCTTGAGAGGAACCTGCGCACCTTCGAGCGCATGCCGAGCGAGAACGAGATGTTCTACGGCATCATCCAACGCGGTCTGGACAAGTGGAACGCCTCCTTCTTCTGCGGTTCTGCCGCCGTCTTGAGCCGCCGCGCGCTGGAGACGACCAACGGCTTCAGCGGCATGAGCATCACGGAAGACTGCGAGACTGCGCTCGAACTGCACAGTACGGGCTGGAACAGCATCTACGTCGACAAGCCTCTGATCGCCGGCCTTCAACCTGCGACCTTTGCCAGCTTCATCGGCCAGCGAAGCCGCTGGGCGCAGGGAATGATGCAGATCCTGCGTTTTCGCATGCCCTTCCTGAAAAGCGGCCTCTCTATCCCACAGAGGTTCTGCTACATGTCGTCGACGCTGTTCTGGCTGTTTCCTTTCCCGCGCACGATTTTTCTCATCGCGCCGCTCTTCTATATCTTCTTCGACCTGGAGATCTTCACCGCGTCCGGCGGCGAGTTCCTCGCCTACACGCTGGCCTACATGTTGGTGAACCTAATGATGCAGAACTATCTGTACGGCTCGTTCCGCTGGCCCTGGATCTCCGAGCTCTATGAATTCGTGCAGACAGTCCATCTTCTTCCGGCGGTCGTGTCGGTCATGGTCAATCCGAGGAAGCCGACATTCCAGGTCACCGCCAAGGATGAATCCGTCTCCGTCAATCGGCTTTCGGAAATCAGCAGACCGTTCTTCGTGATCTTTGCGGTGCAGGTCATCGCCGTCATCATGACGATCTTTAAAATCTACACCGAGCCCTACAAGGCGGACGTGACCCTCGTCGTCGGCGGCTGGAACATTATCAACCTCATTCTCGCCGGATGCGCGCTGGGAGTGGTCTCGGAGCGCGGCGAAAAATCCTCCTCGCGACGCATAAGGGTCCGGCGACGTTGCGAGTTTGGCGTCGAGGACAGGTGGTATCCCGCCTCGATCGAGGATGTCTCGGTGGGCGGAGCGGGCCTGCAGGTGTTCGGCAAACAATTGTCGGCCATCCGCCCCGGCGCGGAAGCCGTGCTGCGGTTCAGGCCGCATGATGAACAGCAGGAGCTTGCCCTGTTGCCGATCGTCGTTCGTGGGGCGCAATCGTCCGGCGACACCGTTCAGGTCGGCTGCCAATACCGGCCGCGCGATGCGCTCGACCACCGTTGGATCGCCGATCTCCTGTTTGCCAATTCCACGCAATGGGAAGAGTTCCAGACGAGCCGCAGGCGCAATCCGGGCCTTGTCCGCGGCACGCTCTGGTTTCTCGGGCTGTCGCTCTACCAGACAAGCCGTGGGCTGATCTATCTCTTCCGGGGCATGGGGAAGGGTACATGACACGCCGTCCTTTTTTCCTATTCTCGATCTTCGTCATCTGGCTTGCTGCAACCGGGCCCGTCCTCGCCCAGGCGGCGCCGTTCGACATGGGGCCGGAAAGGCCATCCGTTCCCGTTGCGCCAGCACCCCAACTGCCTGAGCTGCTCCCGCGCGGCCCGGCGGCGCAACCTGCGCCGAACAACGACCGGCGATCCGACACCACTCCCTCGGCTCAACCGCCGGAGCGGCAGAACCGCCGCTATATCCTTCCCGTGCCGGAACTGGCCCTGACGGGCGAGCTCGACCGCCGATCATGGTCGATCTACCTGACCGAACAGCAGGTTTCCGGTCCAATCAGCCTCGCATTCAGCTTTCGCAACGCCATCGTGGTCGCCCCGGAAGCATCGCGCTTGACGGTTCTGCTCAACGGACGTCAAGTTGCAGATGAAGCCATCAGCGCTGCGGACAGGCCGCGCACTGTGTCGTTGGAGGTGCCAGCGGGCATTCTGCAGGCCGGCTCCAACCAGATCGAATTTCGGGCCAACCAGCGGCACAGGACTGATTGCGACATCCGCTCCACCTATGAGCTCTGGACGAGGATTGATCCCGCCGAAACCTTTCTCACGCTTGGAGGACAGACCGGTACGGCACCCTCCATCGCCGAGGCCATCCGGGCCATCGGTGCCGATGCCAAGGGCGCGACATCGTTCGAGGTACTGCTTCCAACCCTCGGGCAGCCAGGCGCGACAGTTCCCCTCCTTCGGCTTGCACAGGGACTGTCGCTGCTCGCCGGCATGCCAAGCCAGAGCTTCTCGTTCCATTCGCAGCGATTGCCAGCACCCAGGCCGGGACATTTGGGCATTGTGATCGGTACTGCGGCTGAACTGCAGCCGGTCTTTCCGGGATTGCCCGCCGCAGCTCAAAACGGCAGCTTGTTGACTTGGGCCGTTGATCCGCAGACGGATCAGCCGGTTCTTCTTATCACCGGCCCGCGTTGGACCGACATTCGCGCGGCGATCGATACATTCGTGACCCCGCTGGATCGCTCTCTCGCGACGCGTCGTGACGTCATCACCACCCAGCGGTGGAGCACGCCGGATGCACCGCTCCTGTTTGGTGGTGAGACCCTTGCCCTGTCGCAGCTTGGTATGGAGACGATTGAATTTCCGGGACGCCGTGTACGCACCAACTTCAATCTTGCGGTCCCGTCGGACTTCTACGCCAACGCCTTTGGAGAAGGGCAGTTGCTTTTGGACGCGGCGTTCACCGACGCCGTCTTGCCGGGCAGCCATATCGACGTCTATGTGAACGGAAACATAGCCTCGACCGTTCCGATCACCTCCTCGAAGGGCGGGATCCTGCGGCACCTTCCCATCAAGGTCGCCCTGCGTCACATCAGGCCTGGCCTCAACACGATCGGCTTGGAGGCGATCATCACCACGGAAGCCGATACGCTCTGTGCTCCAGGTTCGACGGCGGCTGCCGAACCGCGCCTCGCCATCTTCAATACGTCCGAATGGCAGATGCCAGCCTTTGGCCGGATTGGACGTACTCCCAACCTGGCGGCGCTGGCCGCCACCGGGTATCCCTACGCACGCGACGAAGAGCCACTTCAACTTTTCGTCGATCGTTTCGACGCTGACACGATGTCGGCGGTATCGACCTTCATGGGAAAGCTGGCACTGGCGGCGGGGCACGTGATTGCAACTGAGCTTGTGGCAACGCCCACGGCCGTGGGCGATCGCAACGCCATCTTTTTTGGTAGCCTTTCCCAGATGCCTGCCAGGCTTCTTGCGCAGACAGCCATCGCTGCCGATGGTGCAACGTCCTGGAGGCCGGCATCGCCGCTAGCAGCCCCCGCTGCTGCAACATCTGCGGCATTCGAGCAATGGCGCACGCGTGTCAGCGGCGGAATCTGGAGCGGACAAGTGAGCGCGTTCCAGGCGTGGCTGCAACGCAACTTTGACATTTCCGCCGCGTCTCTGCGGATCCTGCCCAGTACGGCCCCCCCGTTTCGTCCATCTCCGACGCACAGCCTGCTGATTGCGCAAGGCGCAAGCCCCGCAGGTGAGGCCAGCTGGACGCTGGTCACCAGTCCGACGTCGGCCGAACTGAAAACCTCTGTCGAGATGATAACCAGGCTGGATCGGTGGGGTGATGTTGGCGGTCGGTTGAGCGCCTATGCAAGCAAGACCGATACCGTCACCGTGCTTGCGGAGAGCCAAATTGATTACCGATCGACAGGCGGCGTCTCGTTGAACAATTATCGACTGGTTCTCACCAACTGGTTGTCTACCAATGTCCTCGCCTACACCATCCTTCTGGTCGTGTTTGCGGTGATCTTCGGGCTTGCCACTGCATCCGTCCTTAGTCGTCTTGGGAGGCGGAAATGATGCTACGCCTGATCACGCTGGCGGTTTGCCTGACACTTCTCAGCTCTGCCGGCTTCACCCAGGCCAAGGAGCCGCTGGTCCTGGGCCGGGAATGGTCAGCCTACAAGGAAAAGTTCCTCGAACCCAACGGCCGCATCGTCGACAATGGCAATGGCGCCGTCAGCCACAGCGAAGGCCAGGGTTACGGCCTGTTGCTTGCCTATCTTGCCGACAGTCCGTCGGACTTCGAGCAGATCTGGTCCTTTACCCGCACCGAATTGCTATTGCGGGACGATGGGCTTTCGGCTTGGAAATGGGAACCCGACGCGTCTCCTCATGTCCAAGATATCAACAATGCGACGGACGGAGACCTGTTGATCGCTTACGCACTGGGCCTTGCAGGCTCAAGATGGAAGCGAATGGACTTCATTCAGGCCGCGGCACGGATGGCGCAGAGCATTCTGTCGAAGACGGTCATTTCGGCGGGCGGGCGGACCATTCTTTTGCCGGGAGCAATCGGATTTCGGGCTGAGGACCGCCAAGACGGACCCGTCGTCAATCCGTCCTACTGGATTTTCGAAGCGCTGCCCGTGATGGGTATTCTTGCGCCATCCGACCGGTGGCAGGCACTGTCAGACGACGGACTGGAACTGATCCGCACGCTGCAGATAGACCGAGCTCGGCTTCCCCCGGAATGGGTCAGCCTCAAGCAGCATCCTGTCCCTGCCAAGGGTTTCGAGGCACAGTTCTCCTACAATGCCATCCGTATTCCGCTGTATCTTGCCAGAAGTAATATCAATGATCCGGGACTCATGCGCGGCCTGATGGACGCCATGGTGGATGAGCATGGCATCCCGGCTGTGATCGACTTGCTGACGGGACGGCCGGTCGAGACCCTGCGTGATCCGGGCTATCGCGCCATCCGTGATTTCCTGGCATGCCGCGTCGACGGCACGCCCCTCCCGCCGTCGTCGATCCAGTTCCAACCTGATCTCTATTATCCCGCGACGCTGCAATTGCTGGTCCTGGCGGGCATTCGGGAGAAATATCCCTCATGTCTATGAAGCTCCCGCTTGTCCTTCTCACGGCCACCCTGATTGGCGGAGGCTTCGCCGCAAGCCTGCGCGACAAGGTAAGCCTTCCTGGCCTACCTGCAAACGTGGCGGCCACGGTCAGGTCGGAACAAGAGCGCGTCGCGCAACAAGCCGTGCCTGCCGATCCGCAGGCCTTGGCTCAGCAGATCCTCACGGTTCAGCCCGCGGGCCAGGGCGCGCCCGATACTGCCGTTCCCCCCGCGGCAATGCAAGAACAGGCGCAGCTTCAGCCCAAGACAAGAGAACCCGACCAAGCTGGAGATCCGGCGCCTCCGGCGGCAGAACCAAAGCCGGAGCCTGACCTCTCTGCACTTCGCTACTTCGCTGCTCGTGGCGACAATGCACGTCTACAGGCAGAGATTGCACGGTTGCGAGCCCTCTATCCCGACTGGACACCGCCTGCCAATCCGCTCGAAATACCGATGGAACGGGATGAACGGCTTGAGGAGGTGTGGCGACAATATGCCGAGGGGCGCTACAGCGAAGTCCGCAAGGCCATTGCGGAACGTCAGGCGACGGACAGAACGTGGCAGCCGCCACAGGATCTTCTGGAACGCTTGAATCTGGCGGAAAACCGCGTGCGGCTGATCAACGCCTCCGATTTGAAACAATATCAGACAGTCATCACCCTGGCGGCAGAAATTCCAGCCCTGCGCACCTGTAGTGACGTCGATGTTCTGTGGCGCCTGGCAGAAGCCTTCATCCGCACGGATCGCGAGACGCGGGGCGTGGACGTGTATCGCTACGTCCTGGAAAATTGTACGGTCGAACCGCAACGGGTTGCCACGATCCAGAAAGCCGCTGCCCTTCTCTCCTCGTCATCACTCACTCCGCTCCTCGCCCTGGAGCGGGAAAAGGAATTCGAGCCCATCCGCAACGATCTTGCACGCCGGCTGGTTGCGACGGCAAACGGGACCCCCGGCAGCGACGTAGCCCCGGACTATCTGGAGCGCCTGCGCCGGATGGCTGAGGCTGAAGGAAAAGCCTCGGACGCTTTGCTCTTGGGATGGTACGCACTGCGTCATGACGAGGCCAAGCAGGCTGAGCAATGGTTCTCGAAGGCAGGACAGATCGAGAAGAGTGTGTCGGCGTCGCAAGGTCTTGCCCTCTCGCTCCTCAAAAGCGGACAGGCGGCACGAGCGGAGGACGTCATGTACCCTTGGCGCGACAGCTCCGAAGAGGCAAGCGCGACATATCTGGCAGCCACATCCAATCTGTTGGCGAGCGATCCTCCGCTGCAAATTGCGACCGAGATTCTCCAACGCATCGCCAGAACGGCCCTACAAGCGAAATATGTGCCGACCGCCCAGCAGCTTGGCTGGTATGCGCGCGCGTTCAATCAGCCACACACGGCAGCACGGTGGTTCGAGACCGCGCTCCAGTGGAAGGCAGACGAGCCGTCCGCCTATGGACTTGCCATAACCCGACAGCAGTTGAATGACCGCGCCGGAACAGAAGCGATCCGATCAGCCTGGGCGGGGCGTTCACAACGCATCGCCGATCTCGGCATCATCTCAGCTGCCAAGTCTCCACAACTCGCACCAGAGCCCGCGCAGCAAAGCGGAAAGGGGGATGCAACCCGATCACGACAGACGAACGCCGCAGCATCTGTGGCGGTATCCCGCCAGTCCCGCCCGACAACATCCGCTGGTCGGACAACGTGTGATGTCCGTAGCGGAGTGGAAAATCTTTTACCTCAGGCAGCACTGCAGCGCGGATGGTGCCTGATGGATCTGAACCGGCCCCTAGAGGCAGCTGAGGCCTTTCAGGCGGCGCTAGGCTCCTCCGTGCACGCCACGCGTGAGGACGCCGCTTATGGTCAGAGCCTCGCCTATTTGAGGCTCGGCCTCATCGACAAGGCCGCCGTTGCCGCAACCAAGGCGCCGCAGAGCATGCAGCGCTCGTCCGAACTCCAGGTGGCGATCCTTGCCAATCGCGCCAATCTGGCCTTTGACGCCGGGCGCTATCGCGAGGCTCTCATCTATTTGGACCAACGCGCACTTCTGCAACCGGAAACCACCGATTTACTTGTGCTGAGAGGCTATGCCTTCATCAACCTGAACCGTGCCAGTGACGCCATGCGTATATTTGAAGCTGTGGCTGAGACTGGAAACCGCGATGCTGCCCGCGGCTTGCGCGACGCAAGGGTTGCGTTGGGGCTCGAGACGACCGACTAGGGGCCAGCCTGCCAGGCACCCCGTTCGCCGCCCATTCATCCCCACTGTCGGATGTCACATAGACCAACGGCATGGTCGGCACCAACTCGCGGGCACGGCGGGCAATGTCTCAACCCTTTGGACCATCGCCAAGCCGCACGTCGGTGATCACGGCGCTAAACCGGGTCGCGTCTTGATCCAGCCGCGACAGCCCTTCGCTGCCACTCATCGCGGAAATTACCTGAAAGCCCCGCCCCTTGAGGATATCCTCGGCCTCGACGCGAAGCAGCGGCTGATCTTCGACCAGTAGGACCAATGGCGTCAGGGATGGCTCATTCATCAGATGCTCCCGCAGGTTCCCGCAGCCTGAAAACCCGAACCAAGAGCTGGCCAAAACGCCAAAAAACGGCTGATGTGTTACCGATACGGCGACGTCACGCTTGAGTCCCCTCTGCTGCAACGCCCAAGCTTTTCTGCTCGGGACGAAGAAAGGCTACATCCAGCTTTCCGCGCATCAACGCAAGAGCCAGGTCTGGGGAGGACTGAGCAGATAGTGTAATTTCGGTCTCAGGTGCTTCCTCGCGGATCATGCGCAACAGGTGAGGTAGCCACGTGACCTCAAGCCCAACCAGAAACCCCATAGTAAGCACGGGCCTTTTCGGTCGCGCTGTTTGCCGGGCGCCTTCGCTCGCCGCCTCGACCTGCGGAAGCGCCAGCCGAGCGTGATCCAAAAAGACACGCCCAGCAGGGGTCAGCACAACGCCGCGCGCCTGCCGCTCGAACAGCTCTACGCCGACTTCAAGTTCAAGATCGCGGATCTGCCGGCTCAATGACGGCTGACAGATATTTAGTCGCCGCTGGGCAGCGGTCAGAAAGTTGCCTTCTTCAGCAACGGCAATGAAATAACGCAAATGGCGGAGTTCCATCCGATCCCTCGCTATACCTTCAAGGCATAGGTCGAGCGTGCAAAGTCTTTGTCACCTATGGAAGGGAAATCTAGCTTCGGCTGATATCAACGAAGGAGAAACAAAAATGGCAACTTCATCCAAGCTTACCATAATTTTCTGCCATGGTGTTTGGGCCGACGGCTCATGCTTCAGCAAGGTGACCCAGCGCTCCAGGCAGACGGACACGAGGTGATTGCCGTCCAATATGGCCTGGACTCGTTCGAAGAGGATGTGGCGACGGTCAAGCGCACGCTCAACCGCGTCGGCCATTCCTACGGTGGCGCAACGATCACCGCTAAGGGCGTCGATGAGCGTGTGATCGGTCTTGTCTACGTCGCCGCCGTCGCCCCGGACATCGGTGAAACCGTGCAAGACCAGCTGGAGAAGTATCCATCCGACATCTTCTCCGGCGTCGAGGTCGCAGATGGGCCTGGATGCTTCCAAACGGTACGGAATTCTTTGCAGGCGATTATCGGCGGAAGAGCACAAGCTCATCTGGGCCACCCATTATGCGCCCGTCTTTGATCTGTTCAACCAGCAGAGCCTAACTGCCCACCGCATTGCCTGGAAATCGAAGCCGAGTTGGTATGTACTGGCGACGAAACATCATACAGTGCACCCTGATCTTCAATGCTGGGTTTCGAAGCGCATGGGAGCGACTGTCACGGAGGTGGCACGCAGCCACGTACCGATGCTTTCTCAGCCCACAGTCGTCGTTGACGTGATCCGGCGGGCGGCGTCGGCTGTCGAGAATGGCTGAAGAAGGCATCACCCCACAAACTGGAGAGACTGCCACAAGGATGTCGCCTCGGGCAGCCCGTTACAAATGACTAAAGAAGGCCAAGTTCAACGATCCGCTAGACGAGAAGGGCAACTGGCTTTTTTCGTCTGTCGGCCATAGAATCTGGTTTTCAAGCCCTGATCCCGACCTCGCTCCAGAGGCTACCAGGTGATCAGCGGCGCCTTGCGCAGCCAGGTATCGGCGGTGAGTTGCTGCACAACAAACTCGGCAACATCGGCTCGGGCGATAGAACCACCATGGACGCCGGACAGGTCGGTCAACGCCTTGACGCCGCCGCGCGCCGGCTTGTCGTTGAGCACCATCGGCCGGACGATGGTCCAGTCGAGCTTGCTGGTCCGAATCGCATCTTCCTGGCGGTCCTTGTCTTCATAGACCTTTCGCAATATCAGGGGCAAAAACAGCCGGTCGAAGAAGAAGCCGCCATGACCGCGGCTGTCGCCGGCGCCCAGCCCGGTGATGCACACCAGACGACGAACATTCTGCTGCTCCATGACGCCGACCAGTGCGCGGGTCGCCGTCGAGAGCAGGGTCACTTCCTTGAACGGGCTCATGGCCGTACCCAACGAACTGACGACGGCATCGCAACCAGCGATGGCGCCGGTCAAAGCAGCGGGATCGCGGGCATCGCCTTCGATCAGTTCGGCGCCGGCGAGATCCGCGGCCTTCACCTTCGAGCGAACGAGAGCGACGACCGCGTATCCCTCTGCGACGGCCTTGCCGACGATGAGCAGGCCGGTGGCGCCGGTCGCGCCCAATACCAGAATTTTCATGTCAAACCTGCGAAGTTGTGCTGATGGACGGGAAGCATTGCTGAGCCCCTGGCGGAGTAAAATCAGCTATGGCGGTAACGGCCCGCTCGGCCGCGGGAAACCGGCCGAGGGAAGATTGGAAGACAGCTGCATGCCCTCCCACATCGACAACCTGATCTTGCACTCAATCCGCGCCGATCCACCGCGCCGCGACCTCTGCCGTATCTTCGGGACGGGTGTTGAATGCGATCGCTGCCTTCGGTGCGCCCTGGTGGATCGCGTTGACGACCTTCTCGAAGAACGGCAATCCCTTTGGCGGGATGCGCAGACCGCCGCCGACCACGACGCAATTGTAGCCCACTTTCGCCAGCTGCGATGCCAATGTGGCGATGCCACTGTCGTCGGGAGCGATCATGCAGATGTCGGCGTCCCAACCGCGCTCGGTCATAGTCGTCTCGGCGATGTCGATGCCCGCCTGGATTTTTTCAGCATTGAATCCCGGTGGCAAAGAGGGATCGGAGAAGTCTACGGTTTCAGGCTTCTGGCCTACAAACAATACGCGCGTCATGATCAAGCTCCTTTGAGCGGGTTGGAAGGGACGGCGGCTTTGGCCAAGGCTTCGAGCCGCTGGCGTAGGAAATCACCGATGGCATTCAGAGACTGCTCGGCCGCGAGAAACTGGCCGAGCGAAGATTGGAAGACATGCGGCATGCCCTCCCAGACCGCAAGCGTGACCTCCACGCCCGCCGCTTGTGCCTGCTCAGTGTAGCGGATGGAATCGGAGAGCAGTACTTCGTTGTCGCCGACATCGATGCGAACGGGCGGGAGGCCGGCCAGTGGGGCGTAAAGCGGCGATGCCTTGGGCTGGGTGGCATCCTCGCCTTGGAGGTACATGTCGGAAAAACCCTGGAGGACGCCGCGCGTGAAGATCGGGTCTGCCTCGGCCCTGGTTTCGAAGCTGTCGCCGGTCAGTGCCAGGTCGGTCCAGGGCGACATAACTGCCGCGCCGACCGGCTGCACCATGCCCCCGGTCTTGTCGGCGGCGAGGATCGACAGCAGCGTCAGCGTCAGACCGCCACCCGCCGAGTCGCCAACGACCGCGATCCCTTCCTCTCCCTCCGCGACAAGACCGCGATAGGCGGCAACCGCATCGTCGATAGCGGCCGGGAACGGGTGCTCGGGGGCCAGCCGGTAGTCCGGGACGAAGGCATCGGCGCCGACGCGTACGGCGATTTGCCCCGCGAAATGGGCCAATGCCTGGGCCGAGCCGAGCACATAGCCGCCACCGTGAAGATAAAGGATGCGCGCACTCGGCCTTGCATTCGCTGGCCGGACCCAGAAGCCGGCAATGCCGCCGACCGTCGCTGCCTCGACCCGGACATCCGCCGCAGCCGGTGTTGCGGCAAACATGGCGTCGAACATCGGACGCGCCTCGGGGCCAAGTGCATCGCCCTTATGAGCCGAGGCGGCCTGACGCATCGCGGCCACGGCCGGAGCATCTTCGGCCAACAGGGGTTGGATGGTGATCATGGCAGGTTTCCTTTGTTCAGTCGTGGATGGTATACGGGCTCAGCCCTTCGACCATTGGGTCGCGGCATCCTTGGCAAAAGCGGCATAGGAGCGTGGGGCGCGACCGAGCAGCTTGGCCAGACGTGCCAGGTCGTCGGCGCTCGCCACAGCGCCTTCCGTCTGATAGCGGCTGAACATCAGGCGCAGGTCAAGCGCGTGCCAAGCGGGCAGCATGGTCTTGGTGCGCTGCTCCATAGCGACGAGATCGTCACCGCCATAACGGATCGCTTTGCCAAGGGCTTCGCTCCAGATTGTGGCGATGCCTTCGCCGGTCAGGCTGTCGGGACCAACTAGGGCGTAGGTTTCGCGGCCGAGCGGCGTTACGGCCTGTTCACGGCGAACCAGTTCGATCGCGGCGGCCTCGCCGATGTCACGGATATCGACCATCGACACACCTTTCGCGCCGATCGGCGAGGCATAAACGCCGGCCTTCAGCAGCCCGTCCTTCTGACGAAGATCGTTCTGGATGAAATAGGCGGGCCGCAGAACCGTCGCGGGCAGATCAAGCGCCTCGATCATACGTTCCACCGTGTACTTACCCGCAAAATGCGGCACGTCGGCATAGGCGTCGCCGCCGAACACCGAGAGATAGACGATGCCCTTGATGCCGGCCTCATGGGCGACTGTCAGCGTCAGCATCGCCTGCGTCAGTTCGTCCGCGACATTTGGGGCCAGTACGAACAGCGTGCTGACGCCTTCGAGCGCTGCGCGCACCGAATCCGGATCGGCGAGGTCGCCGCGGACCGCCGTCACACCAGCAGAAAACTGCGCCGTCTCGGGCGAGCGCGTCAGAGCGCGAACATCGGCGTTGCGCGTTTGAAGATGGGCCAAGACCTGCGCCCCGATGGTTCCTGTGCTGCCTGTCACGAGAATGCTCATGTCGAAATCTCCTGGTGTTGGTGTGTCTGCATCTGATGAGGGAGAAGGTAGCCGTTTCATTGTCGTTGAGAAGGTGCCAATATCGATATTGCTTGTCTCAAATACGGAACACGATGATGGATCTTCAGGCTTTGTCCGACTTCGACCTTGTCGCTGCAAATAGTGGGTTCGGCCGCGCCGCCCGCGTCTCCGGCCGCTCGAAAGCCACCTTGTCGCGGCGGGTCGCCGAACTGGAGGAGAGCCTCGGGGTGAGGCTGATCGAGCGCGGACCCCAAAATCTGCGACTGACGGACGAGGGACGGGCGCTGCATGAGCGCACGCACGGGCTGCTGAGCGAAATCGCCGAGGCCGGAGAAGCGGTCGTGCTTGGCGCATCCACGCCGAGAGGCAGGCTGCGGGTGAGCGCGCCGGTCGTCTTCGCGCATGTCGCGCTGCCCCGCATCGGTGCGCGATTTGCGCTGGCCTTTCCGGAGGTCCAGCTCGAAATCGTTGCGGAAGACCGCAGGGTCGATCCGGTTGAGGATGGTTACGATCTGATCATCCGGATCGACCCATCGCCGGACGAACGCCTCGTCGGCCGCCGTTTCCTCAACGATGAACGGCTGATCGTTGCACCACCCGGCATGCCCCGCCCCGCCCCCAGCGTGGATGGCGAGGAAGCGACGGTAAAGGCCGTTCTGCTCTCCGCAACACCGCCCGGGACCCTCTGGCGTATCAAGTCCGGAACGGAGGCGGACATTGTCCTGCGGCCGGCCCCGGTTCTCCGCCTCTCGTCGCTACTGATGGTCCGCGATGCCGTGCTGGCACGCGCCGGTGCAGCCATGCTGCCCAAGCTCCTTGTTGCCGAAGACATCGAGGCCGGCAGGCTTGCCTATTGGGGGAAACAAGCCGGGCCGCCCGTGGAGATCTGGGCGCTGCAAAGTTCACGCCGCCTGGTCGGCGCCAAGGTGCGCGCATTCCTGGAGGTGGTTGGCAGGGCGTTCCCGGAGAAGGCCTTCGTCGCACCGCCGGGATGAGAGGCGCAGGGCGCCTTTCGCATCTCGAAGAGAACATCGCTTCTGCTTCGATCGAGCTCGACGAAGACACATTATCTGAACTTGATGCCATCGGAGATCAAACGTAACAGGAGAAGCCAAATGGGCCGCCGCCACTAAAAACTTGACGCCGTGAAACCGGCATTTGGGCGTGAAGCCTATTGTTCAAACTTACCCACTGTTCCGGCCAATGGTGAATAGGGAGGCTCACTGACCACTCCTGCGAATGTCTAGAACCGCTTTGCCATTGACCTGGCGGCCAAGCAGCGCGTCCACAGCTTCAGCAACCTGCTGCCAATCGCCACGCCAGCCAATACAGGCGTTGAGCCGCCGCTGCGCCACCAGTGTCAGAAGGTAGCCGAGATCTTGACCAAAGCCGGAGCCGACGCCGAAAACCTCGATCCGTCTCCCTGCAGCCCTGCGGCCATCTGGTAAACGTTGTTGGGCGAAATCGATCGTGCTCGGCTCGATTGACGATACGCCCACGCTCTGCAAAGCGCCGCCCCTGGCCAGCAATTGCATCGCACCAGTCAAAAGCGCGCCGCCCACATTATCGATCACTCCGTCTACAGGTGCCGCTATGCCATCGAGCCCCACGACGACTTCATCGGCACCAAGCTCAACGAGCCCTACGCCTCGTCCCACTGACCCGACGCTGGCGATGACGTGGGCGCCAGCCAGATGCGCGAGTTGGACAGCGAAGCGACCGACCCCACCAGAAGCGCCGGTAACAAGAATGCGCTTGCCGATCAAAGTGCCGAATGTACGCACGACTCGCAGCGCCGTAACCCCGGCGACCGGCAGCGCACTTGCGGCGGCGAAGTCAACGTCCTGTGTTGCCACGCCGAGTTCGCCGGTGTTAACCGCCCGAAGTTCCGCCCATGCGCCGCCCCAACCGAAACTGCTTACGCGAGCGCCTGCCTTTGGTCCCGACCCGTCAGCAGCGGGACGAACGACCACGCCAGCCGCATCCCACCCCGGTATGTCGCCGGGCTTTCCCCGAGCCAGCGTAGCAACATCGCCGAAGTTGAGCGAGAAAGCATGGACCTCGATAAGGGCTTGGGCCTGCGTCGGCATTGGGTCTGGCACTTCGCCGAAACCAATCCCACGCGGTTGTGTCGCATCGAATATAATTGCTTTCATTTCGCAGTTATCCTCTCGCTAGGCTTCGAGATTTTCTGAGGCTCGCGTCATGCGTGCGGTTCTTCATTAGCCAAAGTTATACATGTCGCCGCGATACGTGCTATGCTGGAAAGTAGCTATTATTGTCGCGATCGTATCCGATGCTCACAGACCCGCTCTCCGATATGCTCTCACTGCTAAAACCTCGAAGCCATGTGTCCGGTGGTTTCGCCGCCGGGGGTGACTGGTCCATCCAGTTCCCGCGCAACAATGGCATCAAATGTTACGCGGTCACTTCTGGCGCGTGCTGGCTGGTAGTGGATGGCGTTCTCGATCCGGTCTTCCTGAAATCAGGCGACGGCTTCCTGTTACCGAACGGGCGGGCTTTTCGGCTGGCTAGCGACACCAAACTCGCGCCAATTGACGCCGCGGCACTCTACGCTGAAAAGCGCCAAGACGGCGTCCTGACTTACAATGGCGGCGGTGATTTCTTCCTTGTCGGTAGCTATTTTACCTTGGCGAGCGGCTCGGCAGACCTGCTCCTGGATATGCTTCCTCCCATCTTACATCTGCGGGAGAAATCCGATCAAGCTACTCTTCGTTGGTCGGTTCAGCGCATGATGGAAGAGCTGTCAAATCCCCAGCCAGGCGGCTATCTCGTCGCCCAAAATCTCGCTAGCATGATGCTCGTGCAAGCGCTGAGACTGCACATAACGGACCAGTCCGGCCCCAGGATAGGCTGGCTGTTCGCGCTGTCGGATCCTCAGATAAGTTTGGCTATCAATGCGATGCATCGGGATCCCTCCCATCGCTGGGACCTCCAATCGCTCGCAAAATGTGCCGGTATGTCTCGTTCAAGATTTGCGATGAAATTCCGCGGAACGGTTGGACTGACGCCGATAGACTACTTAACGCGCTGGCGGATGCTGTTGGCGGCAGACCGGCTCGCCGCCTCCAGCGATCCGGTGTCGACCATTGCGCAATCACTGGGTTATGAATCAGAAAGCGCCTTCAGCGCGGCTTTCAAACGGGTCATGCATGCTTCGCCCAGGCAATACGTTCGCAACAGATCGACCGACGCGTTACCCTCGGACGAAAGGCGGGCCGTTGGAGCAGATTGGATGGTTCAGTTGGCACGTTGAGGCACAATCTCAGGCGGCGCTTGCCAGAGCGACTATAATCCAATTACCCGAAGCGCAGGGTAGAAGGCTCTCTGCACCGTGGCATCGCCGGTCGGCCCTTCGAGCACCGTTTTGAACTCGCTGATCACGTTCGCGTCTCTGGTGCCGATCTGACGAACGGACTGTTGTCAGTTGACCTCGTTCGCGAAATCCCCGAGGCCCTGGAGCCCCGCAAAATCGAGATCCAGACGAACACGTCCATCCCAAAACAGGTGACCACGCCCCAGATCGAGGCTCAGAAAGCCGCCTGACCAGGGGAACGGCCGATTGTTTCGCTTGAAGGCATTTGTGCCATCAAAATTATCGGAATAACGTGGTCGTTCTCAGTTTTGGCAAAAACAATGAGGTTGCACCTAACGATGGAGCTCAGGACCACCGCTCTTCAGCCGCAGGCGCCGGCGTTTATGTCGCTTCTCAGATGATGGTCATAGATCGCGTCTGGTACGCTATATGTGGTCGACGGGATGAGAGCCGTCAGCCATAGAACTCTGAACGGCTACGGACGCTTTTGATATTCTCGCTTCACATCACTCGCCAGCAAGGCGGTCGTCGGGCGTCGCGACCAGACTCGGATGCTTGTAGATGGCATGACAGCAACAAACAACCTTGGGTTGATTGACGCTGTCCCGGCAAAAATCGTTGTTCATACTGATGCACGTCGGCGGCCAATTAAGCTTGGTAATGTCACGATCACCTTTCGTCCGACCGCCGCCAGCAAGTTATTCTGGGCTGGGCGCCCTGCGATGCGCGTCGTTCAAGCGCTGCACTGGCTTCGCGATCTTTTAGGCCGCGAAGGAGAGAGTGAACACGTGAAGAGCAAACTTGCCAAGCTTTTTAAGAATCCCGCTGTGGGAGCGGCTATCAAAGCCGATTTAGCAACGGGGATTACGGCGCTTCCGACATGGATGTGGATGTTTCTCACGCCGCTCATCGAAGATGAAGCCGACGACAATGATCGGCATGTCAGCATCAATCGCACTGATGATAACGATGCCGACGATCATCGCCACGACGACGATGATCGACATCGCGCTGAGCATAATCGTCCGAAAAGCAAGCTAGGCTCAGGACCTATTAAATAGCTTGCGGTGGCCTACTGCCTTTGATTCATTGGGATCGAAAGGAGGCCGTTGCAATGAGTAATCTGCTGTTGTTGTCGGAGGCGCAAATGCGCCGGATCGAGCCGTATTTCCCGCTGTCTCACGGCGTTCCGCGCGTTGATGACCGGCTGATTTTGAGCGGTATTATCTTCGTTTTGCGCAACGGGCTGCGATGGCGCGACGCTCCGAAGGAATACGGCCCGCATAAGACGATCTACAACCGCTTCATCAGATGGAGCAGGCTTGGCGTGTTCAATCGTATCCTGGCCGAACTGACTGCAAAGCGGGGCAAACCTGAGCAATTGATGATCGATTGCCAGCACGGTCTCCGCGGCGCTCGGCCCTGGCTCTTTGAGAGCCTACGCATAAGGCGTTTGGCCGCCTTTGCATTGCGGCGGCTTTGCACCAACACCTCCAGAACAAACCCGTCCTGATCCACGGCACGCCACAGCCAGCGCTTCTTGCCCCGGATCGAAATGCCGGCCTTGTCGAGGTGCCACTTGTCGCCGAGCCGGCCGGCTGAGTGGCGGCGAATCTCGTTGGCGAAGGCATGTCCGAATTTCTCGGCCCAAAGCCGGACCGTTTGATGCGAGACGATGATCCCACGGGCAGCCAGCAAACCCTCGACCATTCGCAGGCTGAGAGGGAAACCGGAAATAGAGCCACACCGCGTGGGCAATGATTTCAGCGGGAAAGCGATGGCGGCGATAGAGTGGACACGGTCTTTCATGGCCCGTCATCGCACATCGAATTCCACATTCCGTTAAGTTGACGATGCCGCGATTTCGGCTGGAGCGCCAATTGCGGTCATATAGCTACCGCAATAATTTGCGACAGCATCCAGTAAGGACTGAAAATTGCTGGGACAATTCAAAAGAACCAGCATGACATCCAGCTAGTCTCTGGCGGTCCACATGGGAAACGTCTCTCGTTGGTCTCCCGCTCTGACCGCCTCCAAGTAACGCGGCTTCCAAACATCACCAATGAACCGCTCCATCGTTGTGGGCAATTTCGGACGATCCTCGTGCTCCCCATGGAACCTTACGATGCCATTGTTCAAAGCGTCAGCACTCAGAGTGTCGTCCTGCCATTTCTCCGGCGTCCCGAACCGCGCCAGAAATTCGGCTTCCACGTCTTTGCGGGTCGTCTCGATGTATCGGTACTCCACCGGCCTGCCGATCTCCTTGCCAATGATCACGGCCAGTTCGTTCATCGAGACATCTTCCGAGCCGACTTCGAGATAGACGCGGTGTCTGCCCGTCGGATTGGTCAGTTCCTTCGCTGCCAGCCATGCGATGTCATCGGTCGCTACCCAAGGCATCTTCAAATCAGGTTTGCAGAACCAGGCAATTCGACCGTATTTGGCAACCGGTGCCGTCCACGCCTGCAGATCTTCCATGAACCATGCGGCGCGCAGGTGGACCAAATTGATATTGCCGAGTTCGTTGAGCTTTTGGTCCAGATCGTGAAAGCACTCGAAATGACCCGTCTTCCCCTTCACGTCCGACCCCATGGCCGTCAGGCTTACGGCCAGTTTGACGGAGGATTTTTCGAGCGTATCGACGAAGCGCTGGGCAACAGCGGGGTAGTGTCCCTCGATGTTGTTCCAATCGGTCTTCACCATGAGAAAGGCGGCATCCGCATCCTGGAAAAATTGGTCAAGGTCTCCCGCTCCAGTGTCAAAGCTTCCCAGGAATGGCTCTGCTCCGAGCTCGACCAGTGCGTCGAGCGCGGGGCCACCTCTCGACAACACTCTGACCTGATGCCCGGCGCTCAGCAGGGTCCGGGTCAGCTTGGCGCCAACTCGTCCCGTTGCGCCGACGACAGAAATTCGCATAACAGTCTCCTTTCGGTGGTTGATCGCCCGATAGTAGACTATTGCAGGGCGCACGAATTTGGAGATAATGCCAAATGATCTCCAAATCGGGCCAATCCGCAAAGCTGCTGCGCTCCTGCTACGACGACTTCGATCCCGACTGGTCAGATCGCCCGGCCTTCGCTGTCCGCCTCGACTTCAGTGACTATGAAGCTGAGGTGCCCCAGCACCGGCACAAGCAAGGGCAGCTCATTTTGGCCCTGCACGGGGCGGTCACCTGCAAGACGGAAAATGGCCTCTGGATTGTCCCACCGGACTGCGGAGTCTGGATACCCGGCGGCGTGCCCCACAGCAACCAGGTCACGTCCAACGCACGCCTGTCCTATCTGTTCGTTCAACCAGACGCGGCGACGCTGCCGCAGGAGTGCTGCACTTTGTCTGTGTCGCCGATGCTCCGCGAGATGATCCTCCGACTGGCAGATGTATCGGTCAACTATGCTCCAGACGACCATGTCGGCCGCATGGTGCGGGTCTTGCTGGATGAACTCGCGCAAATGCCGATACAGGGGCTGGACTTACCCGCGTCCAGCCATCCCAAAATCGCCGCGATCACTGCTGCCCTGATGGCGGAGCCGAGCGACCGTCGCACCCTGGTCGATTGGGCGGCACACGTTGCCATGAGTGAGCGATCCTTAAAGCGGCTGATGGTCCAGGAAACGGGGCTGACCTTCGGCCGATGGCGGCGGCAACTGCACCTGATCATCGCGTTGCGCGAACTGGCCAGCGGCGCGACGGTCCAGAGGGTGTCGAGCGACTTGGGATACGAATCGGCTACCGCCTTTATCGTCATGTTCAAGAAGGCATTGGGCACAACGCCAACGCGCTACTTCGCGAGTTGATTTGCCGAATGGCCAAATTCGGCACCACTGGTCGGCCTTTGCTGCGTGTGCCATGACCGCGATGGGCCGACTGCGGACGATGATCTTGCCTCGTCCCGCCCAGGAAAAAGCTCGAAAGGAGCTTGACCTCACCCCGCCGATTAGAGAAGCGCCGCAATGCGTAAGGCGGGACCGACTACCTCCGGCGAACGCGCTCCGTTGATCTTCTGCCTATGCGGCGTCGCTTGCCCGTGAGAGAAATCGCGATCGTACGCAGCTAGCGAGGCCACATAGGCATCCGCGGGCAAGAACATGGTGTACCGCTGGATCCACAACGCGTTGAGCGGCCACGAGAGAATCGTGCACGCGGCCGCACTTCGCCTGTGCCTTCGCCGGAGGCGAGCCGGTTCTTGGATCGATGTCTCGAGCCGACGGCCGATCGGTCATATCGGCGCTCGCAATCGGCACAGCTACCTGAGCTCAACGGCAAGCGCTTCGTCCGGCTTCAGCCAAACAACGTGACATCACCCTGCCGACACCTCGCCACACGCTATCACCGCCCCGCCGCCATCTTCCTCGGCAGGATCCATCTCGTCGCGAGCGTCATGTGGTGTTTTTGAGTCCTAGTGCTGAAAGCGAACTGAAAGGGTGACGCAAAATAGAAGCTGTGCCGCGAGCCTGATCCGTCCTCGAGGCCTAGCCCACCCCTCAGTTCGGAGATCTTCGCGCAATCCCGTCGAGGACGCACTCGAGGCCCTCGTAAAAAACTGCCTCAGGCGTGGGATGATCCATTTCACTGATGACCCTGGCGAGCATCGGGAAGCGTCCAGTCGCGATCATTCTTTGCATATACGGCCAGTTTTCGGCTTGCCATTCCGCTTTGGTCATCTCGCTTTCCAAAACTGCGACCGCTTCGGCAGTCTCGTCGCGGACCGCACCGAGGACATAGGCGCCGATAACCTTCGCCGCCTGGAAAATCGCATCAATCCCGTCGAGGCTAGGCGCATCTGCGACTGCTGCCAACATAGCCTCGGTGAACGCCAGGGCATTGGGGCCTTGATGCGGCCTTCCGCCCAACAAGGCGATGAACCAGGGGTGGCGGAATGCGGCACCCCGCAAGGCACATGCAAGTGTAGCGATTTGCAGGCGCCATTCATCCGCGGGTGTCTCTTTTTCGGCGAGCATTTCCGCGTAGACCGCGTCGATCATTAGCGCAAGCAGATCCTCCTTGGTGGCGATGTAGCCATAAAGCCGCATGGGACCTGCACCCAGCGCGGTTGCCACGTTGCGCAGGGTCACCGCCGAAAGCCCTTCGGCATCCGCCAACGCGATGGCGGTACGGACTATGGCGTCGCGGCTGAGCGGCACAGGGGCGGGACGCGGCCGGGGCTCCGGACGCTCCCAGGGCATGCTGGATGCATTCTTCGACATACCGGCAGGATAGCATCCAAATTCGACCAATGCGACGTATGTTTCGATACATTGCATCGAACGATACAATGTATCGATTCTTCGGCCGGGCTCTGCTATTGGATAGCCTCGAAAATCGTCCCTCCTGTCCGGAATTCAAATGCACAGTCCAAAAGTGATCATCATCGGCGCGGGGGTGGCTGGTCTCAGCCTCGCCATCATGCTTGCCGAACAGAATATCGATTGTCAGGTTCTCGAAGCGAGGGAACGGTTCGATGGGCCGACGAGCGGCGTGCGCGTATCCGCCGAGGGTGTCGCCATCCTGAACCTGATAAAACTGCCCCCTGTGGGCGAGGCCACAAAGAGAGTGGACATGCGCTTTGGCTGCCTGTCCGCCAGCTTCTCCGCTCGGGAGATTGCTCCCTCCGCAATCATCGTCACGCGGCTGGCGCTCCATGAAAAACTGATGAAGCGCGCACAGGCCCTCGGCATTCCGGTGACAACCGGGTTCAAGGTCGCCAGTCTAACCGAACGGGACGGCGGGGTCGAAGTGACGTCGCACTCGCGGGAAACCGTTACCGGCACCCTGCTCGTCGGGGCAGATGGCGTGGGTTCAACGGTCCGGCAGTTCCTGAACCCCGGCCAGGGGTCAACCAAGACCTATGCCGGATATCTGGGGATCGGGCTCATTATCCGTGACGATGCCAACGTCGAAATGACGCTCTACCACTATCCCGGCCAACAGGTCGGAATCGCCTCCTGCGGGAAGGCGCACGAGACAGCCACGAAGCCGAGCGTATTCCTGTGGACGCATATTCCCATGCCCGAAGCGGAGGCCGGCCTGGCAACGCGAGCGGGTGTCGAGGCAGAACTGGCGAGACGCGCTGAACGATGGAGCCCTGAGCTTCGCAGCAAATTCGACCAGTTCACCAAGGACGCCGACGCCATATTGGCCTACGGCCCTGTCTATAATGGAACGTCCCCGGTCCGATGGTTCAGCGACCGGACTATCTTATGCGGGGATGCCGCACATCCCTATGGACCTGGCGGACAAGGAATCAGCATGGCGCTGAAGGATGCCAGGGCGCTGTGCGACGTCATCGCGCACGGCTTTACCGAAAATAACAAGGAGGAATTCCAGAGAACCCGAGGTCAGGAGGCCCGCATCCTTGGTGAGGCGGCAGAGAAGAGGAATGCCAAGACGGCACCGCCTACTCAATGGGGGGTATTCATTGAGGGAATTGTCATGAAGGCTACCGAGATCATCACTCGGGGGAAGCTGATATTTTGAGGCCGTGGCACTGCAGAACTGGACAGGTCACGGACCGGCGAGGAACTCGCCACGTGCCTCCATCTCGATATGCTGCCGGCCAGAGGCACAATCTCTCGAAGCTGGCGGTTCCGGATCGTTCTTTCAATTTTCGTGGCTTCGATCCGTGGCACGATCAATCTCATTCATTGTTGGGCGATTGATCGGCCCGTTCTTGAAAGAGACATCTCTTGTATGCGGCTTGATGAAGGTGCCCACGAACGGCGGGTTTGGAAAATCTGACGAGCTACTGCATCATTTCAACTGCGTCTGACATTGGCCCCGCGATTCAAGTATGCCCTGATTCAACGGGATGGCGCCCATGCCGGAACTAGCTCACGCGGCATTTCCACCGTATGCCGGAGCCGTTCGCCTATGCCTCCAGACTCACCACTATTTTTGCGCCTGACATCCCACTTTTCTGAGTGTGCAGGGCGGTCTGGAGGCTTTCCAAGCCGTGGCCAGCGATCTGCGCCGGTGGCGCGGGCTGGAATTTACCTCCGGCAAGCGCATCGGCGAGAAAGTCGACATACACGATTTTGCTGACCTCGTTATCTTTGAGGCTGGTCCCAAAGATTAGTCTGGTTTCAACGCCGGCAGCTAAGTCCGTTGGAGGAGGCAGCGTTGTCGACACGAACCGTCTCCCGTCGCAAACGCTGACTGCAGAAAAGCAATCCTGGATATTTCCTGTCGCATGGAGGGCGCCAACGAACTCTCTTCCGCGCAGAGCTTCCACCACCTGATCTACCACGTACTTATCGGCATGGTCGAACATGAGCGTAGCGCCCAGGCTCTTCACCATGTCCATGTTATGCGGCGATGCCGTAGTGATGCATTCGTAGCCTGCAGCAACAGCGAGCTGGATTGCATTGCACCCGACACTCGATGAGCCGCCCCAGACCAGGATGGTCTTTCCTGTCGCTTTCGGCGTCAACGACGGGTGTTCCAAGCCAAGGTGGTTCTTTTCGAACAAGCCGCAAGCCGCGGTACCGAGGCCGAGAGGCAGGACGGCGGCATTCACATAGGAAATATTCGACGGTATTTTCGAAGCCATGTTTGAGAGGACTAGGGTAAAGCTCTGAAAAGCGCCGTGCGCAGGCCGATTTGTGGTCGCCCCAACCGCTTGCCCAAGGACGCGGTCGCCAACCTTGAATCTCACGACATTGGTGCCGACCGCAACGACATCTCCTGCGACATCGCTGCCGAGGATCGCGGGATAGTCCAGCCATGGGAACAGCGCGGTGTCCTGCAGCAACCAGTCCACTGGATTGATGGCGATTGCCCTGTTTCGGACAAGGATTTCGTTCGGACCGGGTTGCGGCGCTTCAATGGGGGCCAACTGAAGTGGTTGACCGAGATCGGGCTGCCAGGCAGCGATAGAATGGTCCATGTTTTCTCCCCGATGTTTAGAAGTTATTTGATTGCGGGGGCTGCCTACCGCGACCACGCCGACCGGAATTGTCCTGACCGGTTGACTGCCGATGAGCACGTTCTTGCCCGGCACTTTCAATCACCGACCCGGACAAGAATTTTGCCGACGATCTTTCCGGATTCCTGGGCTGCATGCGCTTGGGCAATGTGCTGCATTGGAACTTCGAGGCCGATGTGAGGCCGATAGCGACCTGCCGCAACGCATGCCGTCACCTCCTTAACGGCCAACTGAAAGGCCGCGTCCGGAATGGTGGTGAAAAACACGAAGCGAAACACATAGCTCCCGAACATCGCTGTCCGGAACGGCATCGTCAGCTTGGCTGTGGGATCTTCTGTCGCATAGGCCGTGACAACCCCGCCTGGCGCCAGACATGCGATGTCGACGTCGACATTGTTGGCGAGATCAACGTCAACAATCCGATCGACGCCGGCATCTCCGGTAGCGTTCCTGATGGCCGCAGCAACATCTTCGGAATGCCTGTTGATGACGAGGTCGGCGCCAGCGTCGAGTGCCACCTTCTCCTGTTCCGGGCGGCTGACGGTCGCCGCGACCCATGCCCCGGCCCACTTTGCGAGAAGGATCGCGGCAGTGCCGACAGCGCCGCCGCCGCCCTGGACAAGAACTCGCCGCCCGCGGACATCTCCATCGGCAAACAGGCATCGATGCGCGGTAATCGCCGCCACGCCCAAACAGGCGCCGGTCTCGAACGAGGTGTTGTCCGGCAAAGGGACTGCCAGGTTGCTTGGAAGCACCACGAACTCTGCAGCGGTTCCATAGGGCCGGCCGTATTGCGCGCGGTAAAGCCAAACCCGTTCTCCGAGCCGTGCTTCGGGGACACCGGGGCCGATCTTGTCGATCGTGCCTGCGCCATCGTGATGGGGAACGATGCGGGGGAACGCCATCGGCGCACCGGCAAAGCCAGTCCTGGCTTTGATATCGGTCGGATTGACACTGGAAATCGCGACCCTCACGCGGACCTCGCCGAAACCGGGTTCGGGATCGGCAAGTTCCCCAACCACAAGAACGTCGTCGGCGGTCCCTTGCCGATCATAATAGGCTGCTAGCATGGTGTGCCCTCACTTCTAGGGATGATCATCTATGCAACCGCGCTGGCCATTCGAGCCGAACGCCCCAATGCGGTAGACCAGTCCTCTGCTCCAAAGCCCATGTCTTGCGCTCGGGACAGGCTTTCGCGGAGGGCCTTCAGAACTCGGTTGCTCAATTGATTTTCTGCGGAGATCGCCGCCAGCAGCCCCATATCCTTGATCGGCATCGCAAGTCCGCTCGCAGGAAGCGGTCGAGCACCGGTGATGGATCGCGCGTAGTTTTTGTAGATTGGCGACGCAAATATGGTTTCTGTCATCAGGGTCATGAAGGCGTCGGCATCTGCTTTCTCGGCCTTCAGTATTCCCGTCGTTTCCGCCATGGCTGCGACCGCGGCGCCGATCAGGAAGTTGCCGCAGAGCTTCGCGACGTTCGCTTGACGAGGCTCATTGCCTAGTGCCCAGACGCGACCAAAACTCTCGAGATAAGGACGCGCCTTTTCAAGCAGCGCGGGGTCGCCGGCGACGCATATATTGGCGGCCTTTTGCTCAACAGCTTCGGGTCGTCCGAACAGCGGAGCAGCGAGATAGCCCATGCCCGCATTCTGATGCGCCAAGGTAAGCTCATCGGCGAGATTTGGGCTCAGCGTTGACAGACAGACGTGCAGAGTCTCTCGACCAGTCGCCGAAGCAATTGCCTCGTGCGTGATGACCTCGCGAACGGCGGCATCGTCGAACAGGATGGACAAGACCAGTTCGGAAGCGAACGCGGCGCGGACGTCATTCAGCGGAGTTGCGCCCAACGCCACCATCTTTTCGACAGCGGCAGGCGACCGGTTCCAAACCCGCACCTCTTCGCCGAGAGTGAGAAGGTGGGGGACAACGGCGGTCCCGATTCTCCCAAGGCCGACAACCGAAACCGACATGAACTTCTCCCTGTTGCCAAGACAATATCGGGAGGTTTAGACTGTTACTATATGACTTTTATCCTGTTACTAAAGTAATAGCTGGGGATGCTTGGATGACGGCGGAGCGATTGGCACGACCAGCGGCGCGAAACGAGCTGTCGGAGTTCGTTCGGTATTGTCGCGAGCAAGCCTCACCCGAAGAACTTGGCATAAGTCCCGGTCCCCGCAGACGGACAAAGGGTCTTCGCCGCGAGGAGGTCGCGACCTTAGCTGGCGTTGGCATCACTTGGTACACGTGGTTCGAGCAAGGGCGCGATATTCAGGTTTCCGATGATTTCCTCAATCGCCTGGTCCGCGGTCTTCGGCTCGACCGTGCCGAGCAGGAGCATCTTTACGCTTTGGCTGGTCGGGTGGCCCGGCGGTCTCAAGCGCAGGTTTCAGAGTTGCCCGCCGGGCTTTTGACCATGATCAACGCTCTTTCCGACCCCGCCTACATTCTCGACAAAAGGTGGGATGTCTTGGCCTTCAACAAGGCGGCGTCTGAGCAGTTTCCGATGTTCGGTGAGCAAAACCCGAACATTCTTCGCATCGTGTTTTTTTCCGACGCTTACCGGAAAAGCGTGCGTGACTGGCAATCGACAGCCCGACTTATGTTCCTCAAAGCCCGTCATGACTACCTTACCGGCGGCTCGGATCCGATCCTTCGCGGTTTGCTGGATGAGATAGTGGATGCGTTTCCGCTTGCGAAGAAATGGTGGAGCGACCCGGAAATCGTCCGAATTGGCGACAGCCGAAAGGAATTGCATTCGGCAAACTTTGGCTGGCGGACCTTTCACCTCAGCGTGCTCGTTTATGAAGACAGGCCCGACATTCGGATCATCGTCTACAGTACTGGGTGAGGATAGCTGATGGACCAACCCCCAGGCTGCCAGGCCAGCGGAAAAACAGAGCCTATCGAAGCCTGCTACCTTGCGGTACGGTCCGAAAGCAATGTCGGTTTTAGTACGAACATCGCTACGGAGACGCCTTCCCTCGTAAGCTCAAATGGTTTCCGCCTTTCCGGACGATGATGCCCATGCCCGTGTTGAAATCGCAGCCTGCGTCTGGCTCGCGTCAGGGCATCGCCTGACAGATCGCGGCGAGTTTCTGCCGAAACCATCGGTGGGCCGGGTCTGCATTGAGGCGGGGGGGGCCACATCACGCTGATTGTCAGTTCGGGCGTGGACACGGGAAGGCCGAAGTCTTCCAGGCCTTGCGCTGCCACTTCCCCATTGCGAAGACAGGAGCGCGGCACCAACGCGATGAGGTCGGACTGGCGCGCGATCGTTAACGCATCGAGGAAACCTGGGACAACCGCGATGACTTTGCGTTCCAGGCCCAGTTCCTGAAGCGCGTTGTCCACTGGACCCGTTAACGCGCCCCGGCGCGATGCGACGACATGCCCACAAGCGGCGTAACGCTGCGGCGTCATCGCTCCGTCGAGCAAGGGGTGTCCAAGGCGGGCCACACCGATGAAGCGGTCGCGAAAGAGCCGCAGGGTGCGCACTTCAGGCGCGGACACACCCTGAGTGCCAACTTCGATGTCGATCGTTCCCTCCCGTAACGGGGTCGCATCCTTGTCGGGTTTAGGCGCGAAGCGAAGGCGAACAAGCGGGGCCTCGCGCGTAATCGCCGTGACGATCGCCGCAGCGAATAGCGTGACGAAACCTTCGTTGGCGCGAATCGTGAAGGTTCGGTCGAGCGAAGCCAGGTCCAGTGACCCTACGGTTGGCGTCAGCACCGCACGCGCATCGCGGGCGAGGACGTGAACGCGTTCTACCAGTTGCGCGGCATAGGGGGGTGGGGACGAGTGAGCGCCCGGCTTGTACCAACAGCGGGTCGCCCGTGGCCGAACGCAGCCGCGCCAGCGTCCGACTCATAGCGGAAGGGCTGAGGCCGAGAGTCTGGCAGCGGACGTCACGCTGCGCTCCGTCAGCAACACGTCCAGTGCCGTAAGGAGGTTCAGGTCGACAGCGTTCATAGCAGCATTATACCGCGGCTTCGCGCAATGCATAGCGTTCGGCGCAATCATACTTTGCGTCTTATGCGTCTGGTGCATCCCGTGGTCAAACGCATAATTGGGCGGCAACGATGAAAGGCCGGCCACATGAATAGATTTTCGGGTGAGCATCCCAGGACAATACTGCTTGTCGGCGCATCGCGCGGCCTTGGACATGCGATGGCGATCGAGTTCGTCAAGCAGGGATGGCAGGTCGTGGGCACGGTCCGCGAAAGCGGCCGGACCGATTTACACACGCTCGCCGATGCCCATCCCGATCAGGTAACGATCGCGCCGCTCGACATCACCGAGCCTGAGCAGATTTCAGCGTTGCACGAGCAACTGTCAAACCGCGTCTTGGACATCCTGTTTGTCAACTCTGGTATAGCCAATAGAGACGCATCCGCGCCGATCGCCCAGGTTTCGACCGACGAATTCATGCACGTGATGCTGACCAACGCGCTGGGGGTGATGCGCGCCGTCGACGGCCTCCAGGATTTGGTAGCTGCCGATGGTCTCATCGGAGTCATGTCGTCCGGACAGGGCAGCATCGCCAACAACACCAATGGCGGCTTCGAGGTCTATCGCGCAAGCAAAGCCGCCCTCAATCAACTGATGCGGAGCTATGCCGCCCGCCATGCCGACGATCCACGTGCGATGGTGTTGATGGCACCAGGCTGGATCCGCACCGCGCTGGGCGGACCAAACGCGCCGTTCAGCATTGAGGAGACCATTCCGACCCTGGTCGAAACGCTGCTCGTGCAGCGGGGGAAATCGGGGCTGCGCTTCATCGACCGGTTTGGCGAGACCGTGCCGTGGTGATCGCTCAAGGGACGGGAAGAGACCTATGAAGCTAACCGGCATCGAGGAGCACTATCTGACGGCGGAAGTGCGCGAGGCCTGGAATGCGATTGATCTGGCTTCGGCGGATCCTTGCGTTTCCATTCACTCAGGAGAGCTCGAACGGCGTTTGCTTGATCTTGCCGACAGACGCATCGCCCTGATGGACGAGACCGGGCTCGACGTTCAGGTTCTGTCGCTGACCACGCCGGCGCTGCACGATCTGGGGCTGGAAAGCGTCGGTCTCGCACGAAGCGCCAACGATGCAGTAGCGGAGGCGGTCGCGCGGCGACCCGATCGTCTGCAGGCATCGGCGACGCTGCCGGTGGCGATGCCGGACGAGGCCGCGCTGGAACTGGAGCGCTGCGTCCGAACCCTTGGCTTCAAGGGAGCCATCCTGTGCGGTCGGGTCGGACATCGAAATCTCGACTATCCGGAACTTCGTCCTCTATTCGAGAGCGCAGCCGCGCTGAACGTTCCTTTGCTGCTTCATCCCCGCACGCCCCCCAGAGGTTCGAGCCGCCTATTATTCCGGCTTCTCAGTAGAAGTCGATGCCGTATTCGCCATGTTCGGTCTCGGCTGGCATTATGATGCGGGCATCCAGTTCCTGCGTTTGGTGCTGAGCGGCACGTTCGATCGGTTGCCCGGCTTGCAAGTGATCCTCGGCCATTGGGGCGAGGTCGTGCGGTTCTATGCCGAACGGCTGGCGGCATTGGACCGCTTCTCGGGACTGAATCACCCTATTGCGACTTACCTGCGCCGCAACTTATACGTCACTGCGAGCGGCATGTTCCTGCCCGACTATCTGGCGAGGGCCGCCGCGATCGTCGGAGCGGACCGGCTGCTGTTTTCCACGGACTTTCCCTACCAATATCGTCCGGGCGGCGATGCGCGGCGATTTCTGGCGGACTGCGGGCTGGGCGAAACCGATCAGGCCGCGTTCGTTTATGGCAACTGGGTTCGCCTGACCGAAGGCGACCCAGCGACGTCGAACCGTGGCCAAAACTGACTGCATCTGATAGCGAAGCTCGGACGCGCGCCAGGTCGGTTCATGGACTTGTCCCGACTTTTGGTAACGCGAAGCCAGCCACCAGGTAATCGAGCAGGGCGCGGACGGACGGTATCATCCCACGTCTGGATGGGAATACCGCATGCACGACGCCGCCGGGCGTCTTCCATTCTGGCAGCAGCCAAGTGAGGGCTCCGGCCTCGACTTCCATGGCGACCAGGTGGGCCGGTATGAGCGCGGCGCCGAGGCCGTCCAAAGCCGCGCCCTTTAGGGTCAGAAGATCATCTGTCGCAAGCCGGGGCATGATGGCGAGTTCTGACTTCTGCCCGGACAGGTGGGTCAGCCGCCACATGGTCCTGCCATCCGGCGCCGCCATTGACAGCAATGGCATGCCCGCCATGTCTCCAATAGCCGCAGGTTCCCCATAGGTGCGAACCAGGTCGGGCGTGGCGACCAGGATCATCTCTGAAATTCCAAACTGGCGCATGGCCAGTTCGGTATCCTCGATCGGCGGCAATCTCACGCGGATGGCAAGGTCGAGACCTTCTTCGATTACATCCACGCGCCGGTTGGTCGCATTAAGCGCAATGCGTACCTCAGGATAATCGCCCAGGAAACGACCGAGCAAGGCGCCGAGCCCCCCCTGCAGCAACCCGATCGGGCAAGACATCCGCACCAGCCCCTGAGGCCTGGCAAGGATGTGGTCGATCGCATCCCTTGCCGCCTGCGCTTCTTGGAGCAGTGCCACACAGTGTCGGTGGAAGATCTGACCGGCTTCGGTCAGCGACAAATGACGGGTCGTGCGATTGATCAGGCGCACGCCCAGTTCTTCCTCAAGCCGGGTAACCCGCCGGCTGAGTTTCGAAGTCTGAAGATCCAATGCTTTTGCCGCAGCCGTATAGGAACCCGAGTCCACGACCCGGGCAAAATAGTAGAGATCATTGAGGTCGGTGACGGATCGCATGATGGTCATTATTCTACTGGGAGCAAAAATCCATTGCAATTGGAGGCCTGAACATCAGTCTGGTGCAGTCCTATCTCGTCTGAAGAGCAGTAGAGGAGATAAGCACATGACTGAGAATGAGAAGATTGTCCGCGCGGCCTACGAGACCGCCGAGCGCCAGGATCTTGAGGCATTTATCAACTGTTTCACACCCGATGGTACGCTGACTGACCAATCCATCGCTGTCACCTACCAAGGCCGTGATGTGGCCAAGACGGTAGCAGTCTATGCGAAGGCCTTTCCCGACATGCATCGCGAACTGTTTCGCATGTTCGAGGTCGGCGACACGATCGTTGTGGAGCTGGCGCTACAGGGCACCCACAAGGGGCCACTCGACCTCCCGTCGGGAACCGTTCAGCCGACGGGCAAGCGAATGGACGCACCTTGCTGCGATGTCTTCCAAATCCGGGACGGCAAGATCCAGTCGTTCAACTGCTACCCCTCGGGCACCGTTGTCATGCAGCAACTCGGGCTTCGCTGAAGGCAACAACGGACGGACGAATTCGCCGCCGGGTAAACCTAGGTGCGGCCAGCCCCCTGGGCCATCTTCCGAGGAGATCTCATTATGAAAAAGTCATCTGAGTCCGCAGACCGGATTCGTGAGCTGCTCGACCAGAACCTGCAGGAGGTTTTCGGTGAGAACAACGATGAGCGCCGCCGCGCGGCGATCGGCGAACTCTGGGCGAAGGACGGCGTCCTCTATGTCCCGCCGGGCGTGATCGTCGGACGAGAGGCGATCGACAAGTTCGCTGGCGATCTCCGCAAGAAACAACCACACTTCGCCTACACGCCGCGTGGCGCGCCGCAGGTGCTCCACAACGCAGGTCGGCTCGCCTGGGGTTCGGGGCCGCGCGGCGAAGCGCCGGCATACACGGGATGCGATGTGATAACCGTCCGCGATGGCGGGATCACGGCCCTCTACGTCTTCCTCGACGAGAACTCGGAAGAGCTCCGTTGGAGTGGCGGCCAGATCGCGAGCTAGCCCAATGGTCCGAATCCCGACCGTTCCGCGAACGCTGCTTTATTTCGAAGGAGCCATCCGATGATCCGGCAATCGTCTTTCAATAATCTGAAATCGCCGTCGCGCAGGCTGGTTCTGCGCGGCCTGGTCAAAGGCATCACAGTCGCAACGCTTGGGGACTTGTCGACCGAAGCGTTTGCTGAAGATGCGACGCCCGTTCTCGCTCCTGCCAGCTCCGCGATCATACCCTTCCGGGTGGCCGTCCCGCAGGCTGCGCTAGACGACCTGAAGCGGCGCTTGGTCACAGCACGCCTTCCCGAGCGGGAGACAGTGGCCGACTGGTCGCAGGGCGTCCCGCTGGCCAAGGCCAAGGCGCTGATCGCCCATTGGCGTGACCATTACGACTGGAGGCGCTTTGAGCGTCGGATCAACACGATCCCGCAGTTCCGCACCGAGATCGATGGGCTCGGGTTTCATTTCATACATGTACGGTCGAAGCATCCGGGCGCGCTGCCGATGATCCTGACGCATGGCTGGCCGGGGTCGGTCGCCGAGTTCTTGGACGTGATCGGGCCGCTGACCGACCCAACCGCACACGGCGCTCGCGCTGAGGACGCGTTCGACGTCGTGATCCCCTCGCTGCCCGGCTTCGCCTGGTCCGACAAGCCGCGCGAGGGCGGTTGGACGGTCGAGCGGACGGCGCGTGCCTGGGCGACACTCATGCAGCGGCTGGGCTACACCCGCTGGGTCGCCCAAGGCGGCGACTGGGGAGCCGGCGTGACCCATGCGCTGGGCCATCTGCGGCCAGCCGGGCTCGTCGCTGCCCACGTGAACTGGCAGTTGGTGGTTCCCGATAAGCTTCCCGATCATCCGACCCCTGAGGAGCAGCTTGCCATCGACGGCGTCAGGCGCTTCACCGGCGACGGCTACGGCTACTTCCGCGAACAGGCAACGCGCCCGCAGACCATCGCCTACGGCCTGGCAGATTCGCCTGTCGGACAAGCGACCTGGATCTACGAGAAGTTCCAGGCCTGGACCGATAACCGGGGAAACCCCGAGGATGCCCTGAGCATCGACCGGATGCTCGACGACATCTCGATTTACTGGTTCACGGGCACGGCGGCGTCCTCCGCTAGGTTCTACTGGGAGAACGCGCGGAACGGTCGCGGTGCTAATGCCGGCCGAATCGAACTGCCGATGGCGGCGACGGTGTTCCCGCATGAGATTTTCACGACGACGAAGGCCTGGGCTGAGGCGCTGTGGCCGAACCTGTTCTACTGGAACAAGGTTGATCGTGGTGGCCACTTCGCGGCCGTCGAGCAGCCCGCGATCTTCGCTGATGAGATGCGCAAGGCGTTCCGCTCGATCCGCAGCGGCTGATCGGCATACCGTTTGCTGAAGTGGACGCTCACGACAAAATAAAAGACGAGCTGACTGACCGATTCCCGCGCCTGCACTGTTTTACCCGCCAAGCAGGTCGAATAAGGTCGAACCGGCGCGCGTGACGAAATGTACGCTGCGCGATTGAGGCTAAGTCCCCGCGGCCTAGCTATTGTCCGATGAGACTCACGGTGTGCGCGAAGCCATCAACGAGGGCGATCCGCCCAATACTGGAGCACTAATTCAAGGAGGGAAAAATGGCGACGCCATTTACCATCCATATTCCCGATCAACGCCTTAATGAGATCAGGCGCAAAGTCGAAGCTTATGACTGGGATCAGCTGCCAGACGCCGGGGGCTGGCGATCCGGAATAGGCAAAGCGGATCTTCAGCGCCTGGTCAGGTTCTGGCTTGACGGATTCGACTGGCGCGAGGTCGAGCGTAGGCTAAATCGGCGTCCTCATTTCACCGCTGAGGTTGACGGCCAGCGCCTTCATTTTATCCACGAAGTAGGCGACGGGACCAAACCGCCCATCCTTCTTCTACACGGCTGGCCGGGGTCCTTCATTGAGTTCGAGCAGATGATCGATCCGCTCATCGCAGACGGCCATGACGTGGTCATACCGTCCCTCCCGGGCTTCGCCTTCTCCAACCCGACCACAGGCATCCTTGGTCCGATCCGGATTGCGGAGCTACTGCACAGGTTCATGACCGAGCTATTCGGCGAGCGGCGCTACTTTGTGCAGGGCGGCGATTGGGGCGCGGGCATCGCTACCCGAATGGCCTATGGTCGTCCGCAAGCATTGCTTGGCATCCACCTCAACATGGTCCCGATCACGGCCGCTGATGTGCGTCCGACGACGTCCGCTGAGGAGGACTGGCAGGCCCGTTTCGCTGCCAATTCCGATCGAGAGAGAGGTTACAGCCATGAGCAGGGTACGCGGCCCCAAACGCTAGGCGTCGCGATGGCAGACAGTCCCGTTGGTGCGGCGGCCTGGATCCTTGAGAAGTTCGGTGTCTGGTCCGACTTGCCGAAGCGCGATGATGGCAGCCCTGACCTATGGGAGCGCTTTTCCGAAGAGCAATTGCTGACCAACATTATGCTTTACGTGGCGCCCGCTGCGGTCGTGACTGCGACCTGGATCTATCAAGGCCAACGGGAAGAGGGTGCAGACAAGGTGCCCGCCGGGACGCGTGTGGACGTGCCTACAGGCGTCGCCGCGTTCCCTGACCCCGTCTTCATACCTCCGCCGCGATCGTACGCGGAGAAGACGTACAATATCGTGCGTTGGACTGAGATGACCAAGGGCGGTCATTTCGCAGCGATGGAAGAGCCGGAACTGCTGCTCGCGGATCTGCGTGCCTTCATCGCTAGTACTCAGGGACATCACCGTTGAGATCGGGATTTTTGCCACTAGCCCGCCGCACCATTCGCGAGACATCTGTGCGAGGACCGACAATGACCACAATTGATCTTGCAAACGTCTACCTCGGGTATATCGCCTGCCTGAACAGCCAAGATTGGGAAAATCTCGGACGCTTCGTCCAGGATGATGTTCGTCGCAACAGCACTATGCTTGGCCTGAGTGGATACCGGCGAATGCTCGAGGATAATTTCGAGCAGATGCCGGACCTCCATTTCGACATCCAGATCCTTGTCGCTGAACCGCCCCATATCGCGGCCCGGCTGTGGTTCGACGTTACGCCGAAAGGGCAATTTCTTGGCGTTCCTGTGAACGGTCGGAAGGTGGCCTTCGCGGAGAACGTCTTCTACGAATTCCGAGGAGGCCGAATCCAAGAGGTTTGGTCAGTCATCGACAAGGCTGGTATCGAGGGTCAACTTAGATAATCTCCTAAGAAAACGGCATTTGTCGAGAAAGAGCCTGTATATGTCGAGAACGGGGCGTCTATTTGAACTAATAAGCCTGCTACGAGCACGCAGGATGCCCGTTACGGCGCAATATTTGGCGCGTGAACTAGGTATCTCGCGGCGGAGCGTATACCGGGACATTGAGACGCTACGCTCGCTCGGAGCGCCTCTCGATGGACAGGCGGGTATCGGCTATCGTCTGGGAGAAGGCTTCTTTCTCCCAGAATTCGCGTTTTCATCGGATGAACTGGACGCGGTAATCCTCGGTTTAGGCTGGGTGCGGCAGCGCGCCGATCCCGCCTTGGCACAAGGCAGCGAGAGGGCTCTTGCGAAGATACTTTCCGCCAGAAAAAACGGCCCAGCGACAAATGATGCGCCACCTGCTCTCGTAACCGCGGCCTCGGCGTCGGAGCGCAAGGACCCTCCGCAGGTCGCTTTGTTGCGAGATGCCATCCGCCGGCAACACAAAGTCGCGATCAGCTATGGGGACACCCACGGCAGGTTGTCGGATCGGACCGTCTGGCCGATCGCCATCGTCTATTTCGATGATGTGCGCGTATTGGCGGCCTGGTGCGAACATAGATCGGCTTTCCGCCACTTCCGCGTCGATCGTCTGCAACTACGGACGGTTTCGGAGGAGCGCTACCCCGGTCGACGCCAATCCCTCGCGGCGCGGTGGCGGCAGCAGGATCGTGATTGGCGTTCGATGATGACGGTTTCTGACACGTCGAGGGGCTATCAATCGACGGGTGCAATCGCTCCACGCACCCTGTGAAAGGAAAGATAGATGGCCTTGCCCGGTTCGAACCCGATCGCGGCGCAACAGTGGGGCAGCGCAGTCCTGCGTTACGCAGTTATCCTAGTGAGTTTGGTGGTTTTACCAATCCCGGCTTCAGCACAGGCAGTTCCGGGTCCGGCGAAAAGAGAAGGATCAGCTATGACGAATCAAGAAGCCTGGAAGATCTACAAAAAATATCTAAGCGCTTGGAATACAACCTCGATCGAAGAGCGTTTGAAGATCGCCAACGAGGTTTTGAGCGAGAACATCGAATACCACACTGCAAGACATGACCTGACCACCGGTCGCTCGCTAGTCATCGAAGACATGGCCACGTTCCATGAGAGATTCCCGGGCGGACATTTCGAAATCGGCGATATCTCTTCGCACCACAATGTGGCTCTATTGACTTGGGTTATCATCCAGGCCGATGGCAAGGAGTTTGCTCGCGGAGGTGATCAAATCACAGTCGGTAGCAACGGACAGATCTCTAAAATAACGACCTTTGCGCCGTCTGTAAAAGATCCGAATTAATTTCTGCGAATTGAATTTGGCACTCGCGTCGCGCGTCTGCTTGCGTCACGATGCCGGGCCAGCTTTCGGAGGGCTTCCGAACTCGCGCTTAAAAGCGTGACCGAACGCGCTCTGGGACTCGTAGCCAACGCTCCTTGCTATAGTGGCAACATTCGCATCCCCCCTAGCCAGCGCCGCACGAGCAATGGTTAGGCGCCACGCCCGCAAGTAGGTGAGCGGCGGTTGACCTACGCGGCGGGCGAAGGCGGCGGAAAAAGCGGCGCGCGACATACCGGCGACGCTCGCGAGCCCGGCCACCGTCCAAGGCCGCGAGACATCCTCGTGGATCGCTTGGAGAACCCGACCTAGCCGGGGGTCTGAGAGCGCGCCAAACCATCCAATTCCGACTTGCTCGGGCTGGCTTGCGTAGGCGCGGATCGCTTCTACCAACAAGATGTCGGCCAGGCGTGAACTGACGACTTCTCCGCCAATTCTGTCTCGCTGGATCTCGTCGTTCATCAGATTGAGGATCGTTGCTATTGCTCCCGACGCAGGCGTGCCGCGGGGGACGAGCAAAAAGTCCGGCAGCATGTCGAGCAGGAAGTCTGCATTGTCAGCGGCAAAGCTGACCGTTCCTCCAATCCCTATTGTGTCATTGCCTCCGAAGCGGGCCACGTCGCAACCAGAAGCCCCATAAAAGACCTGTCCATCGATCGGCGTTTGGCCCGGATCGCTTGCCACTACATAGGGAGTGCGTCCTAGCAGACCGACGTCACCCGCCTGCATGAACTGAGGCTCGCGTGAAGGCAGCAGCATCCAGCTCGTGCCGCGCAACACCGCGACGAACTTGAGCCGATCCATTGCGGGAAACGCGAGAGCCCATTCACCCGCGGCCTCCATTCGGGTGCGCCGCGTCACCCTCGCACCAAGGACATCGAGCACATTCGATAGTGGGTCGGCCACCAGTTTGGACGATTGCGACAACTTCATAGCCTACGAAGCATAGATCATCTTGCCGCGCTTGGCTATTTTCTTCGGAAGAACTCGGCGATGGAGATCGGCAATGAGCGTCGAAGGCAAAGTCGTCGCGATCACAGGGGCAAGCAGTGGCATTGGATGCGCGACGGCGAAATTGCTGGCGAAACATGGCGCTTACGTTGTGCTCGGCGCCCGCAACGAGAAGGCCCTCGCAGCGATCACGGCCGAGATGACCGCTGCGGGCGGCAAGGCTGCGTTCCTAGCGACCGATGTCCGCCGCCGGCGCGATCTTGAAGCGCTTGTTGGATTGGCGGTCGAACGAGGCGGCAAACTTGATGCCATCGTTAACAACGCCGGAATTGGGCCGATCTCGCGATTCGACGCGCTGCGTGTCGAGGATTGGGACGCAATGATAGACGTTAATCTGCGTGGCACTCTCTACGGGATCGCCGCCGCGCTGCCGGTGTTCACGCGGCAGGGAAGCGGCCACATAATCAACGTCATCTCCACCGCGGGTATCAAGATACTACCGACGATGGGCGTTTACGCCCCCACCCGCGACCAAGAATGCAGTCCGGACGGTGACGGAAGCCCTGAGGCAGGAGGCGGGACCGAAGCTTCGCGTCACGGAGATATCACCGGGAATGGTCGCCACGAACTTCGGAGACTCGATTACAGACCAGGCAGTCAAGGAGGCCATCGGTAAGCGCTTAGGAAATATCGCGATCCCTCCCGGTGCAGTCGCACGGGGCATTCTCTTCGCACTGGAGCAGCCGCCCGAAGTCAATGTCGGCAGCATCGTCATTCGGCCGACCGCACAGGACTGAGGAGCGGTGCTCGAGCTTCAGCGTTGAAGCGATGCCGCTGGATGCGGAATTTCTCGTATCGGCGCGTGCCCGGGCTTGTTCGCAGCCACATCACCTTCGTCGGAGCAGCACCACACGACACTTGACAGTTCGTTTGGTACCTTGCAATATTCGCAAGCTACCAAACAATTGGAGGGACCTTGTCCTCATGCGGGACGAACGAGACGTCGAACATCTGACTGTGGGGGCATGGACAAAGCGATGCTATTTTGCGGGACGGGCCCTCATGGACGCGACGCTGCGACCATACGATCTGGGTTCGACGCAGTGGTACGTTCTCTGGCATCTGGCAAACGCTGGTCCGATGGTGCAGCGCGATCTCGGACGTGCGCTTGAGCTCGAACGGGCGACTTTGAGCGGGATCATCGCCACGCTCGTTCGCAAAGGGCTGGTCCGGCAGACCTCGGATGGAGAAGACCAGCGCCAGCGTCTTCTGACACTCACGAGTTCTGGCGAGGCCCTGTGGCGGGAGATCCCAGACCTCTCGTTTATTCACCAAGCTGCTTTTGACGGTATCGATGAGGCCGATCTGGCCACGACGATGCGCGTCCTTCGATTGGCGACCGAGCGGCTACAGACCCTCTCACGAAAGGTATGAGCTAATGACAATACTGATAACTGGAGCGACGGGCCTTGTTGGCGAGCGCCTTGTTGGCGAGCGCCTTGTTCCGCGGCTGGTAGAAACAGGCCTTGCTTGCCGGTTGCTGCTGCGGGCAGGGAAAACCTGCCCCCCGGGAGCAACGGCCGTGACCGGCGATATTCTTGACCCTTTGACGCTTTCGGAGGCTGTTTGGGGTGTTTCGGCAATCGTGCATCTGGCGGCCATCTTTCGCACCTCGGATACAGATTTGATCTGGAAGAGCAACCTAGAGGGCACCCGCAATTTGATCGCCGCTGTAAAAGCTGATGCGCCTGATGCTCGCTTCATTATGGCGAGCACGTCGAATGTCTATAACAAGAACTCGACCCAGCCCGGCCGGGAGACAGATAGTGTTGAGCCGGAACAAGCCTACCCCGCCAGCAAGGTCGCAGCCGAGAAACTGCTGCGCGAGAGTGGCTTGAACTGGTCGATCTTACGGTTCCCGTTTGTTTATGGCGACGGCGACGGTCACCTGGAGATGCTGCCAAAGCACCTGGTCGCCTTCGGCTTCCATCCCGCCAATCGCATGAGCACGATACACCATCGCGATATTGCAACGGCGATGAGATTGGCGCTGGCAGGCGCCTTCGATGGCCGGATCGTTAACATATCCGATGAAGCGCCGACGACGGTCTATGAATTGGCGGGAATCGTGGGGCAAGAAATGGAACCCTCGGCCGAGGCAATGCAAAATCCATGGTACCTCCATGTTGATGCATCGCTCGCGCGGAGTCTTGGTTTCCGGCCGGTCGTGAGGACGGTGTACCAGGCTGCGCAGGAAAAAATACTGTAGGGCAATAATGCGTGTCCTGCAGGCGCCCGATTATGCTGCTTCGAAGCAACCGCTTCTATTGGCGCGCTGGCCGTATGCGGTCCCGGTTGATAGTTCGGGCCTGAGGAGCGTTCCCCCGTCGCGCGTCCTCGATCTGCTGGCGGCGACACTTTCTTCCGGACCGAGACCGGCGGGGCCACGCGAGGCGGCAAGACCACTGACGGTCGGACGCACAAGTCGCCGGGCAGTGGCGGGCCAAGTTGCGCCACGCCCGTATAGTCGCGCGGGAGCACTGACATCATAAGTGACCATCGCAATTACGGTCGGAACGACTTCTCCATAGGCAAGCCGAAGAAAGATCCAATCAAACAGCCAATGCTGGACCGGGATGCGCCGAAGAGGCTATTGTGGAGATCCACCGCGTGAGGCGACGCCACTTGTAAAGACGCTAACCAAATGCGCTATATGCGCTTCAGGCAAATTGTCCTGCTCTGTGGCGAGCGAGATTGCGGTCGCTACGCACACAAGATCATCGAAGCTGATGTCTGATCGAACTGCCCCTGCCTTCTGCGCACTGTTCAACAGGCGAACGCCTTCGGCCGTGGTTGCGAGACATCCGGGCGTCCCGATTCTCATAACCATCCCGAGCGATGCTGCCAGACCACGATAGACGTTTGTGTGCTGAACGAGGCCTTCCAAATATGCGCGTAAAGCGTCCAAAGGATCAAGTTTGGATGCTCTGGCACGGCTCGCCTCCGCAAAAGCCAGAAATCGGGCGCTGTATGTGGCGGCCAAGAGGTCTTCTCTCGTCGGAAAGCGGCGATAAAGCGTCCCGATCCCGACCCCGGCGCGCTTTGCGACGTCGTCCAATGAAACGCCCGCGCCTCGCTCCAGAAAGACCTCCTCCGCTGCGGCAAGGATCCGCTCCTTGTTCAGCCGCGCATCGACTCGCAATGGAGTTTCGTCCGCCAAAAAATCGACCTCACTGTGACTTGTAAGTGGAGAATATCTCCATATAGTAAATGGAGCAATCCTCCACTTACTGCAAAAGCGAGCGAATGGCATGACGAAGCGATTTGAGGACAAGGTCGTGGTGATCACGGGCGGGACGGACGGCATAGGCTTGGCAGCGGCCAAGTTGTTTGCAGCAGAAGGTGCCTATACGTATGTCACCGGCCGCCGGCAGGAACGTCTAGATGAGGCCCTAGAGGAAATCGGCAACGGCGCCATTGGCGTTCAAGGCGATGTCAGCGATCTCGCGGACCTCGACAAACTCTATGCAGAAGTAAAGCGTGATCACGGCCGCGTTGACGTGGTATTCGCCAATGCCGGCGTGTCCGAGTCCGCCCCGATTGGCGCGATTGAAGAAGATCATTTCGACCGGGTCTTCAATATCAACGTCAAAGGTATGGTCTTTACGGTGCAGAAGGCTCTACCGCTGATGCCTTCCGGCGGCGCTGTCGTGTTGACCGGATCGGGGGCGGGCAGCAAGGGCTTTGCCAACCTATCCATCTATAGCGCCACCAAGGCAGCGATTCGCTCGTTCGCACGAACTTGGACGATCGATCTGAAAAGCCAGGGTATTCGTGTGAACGTCGTTTCGCCCGGCATGGTCCTGACACCGGCAATGCAGACCTATCTGCAGAACAATGCCGACGCTGAGGAGTGGATGCAGCAGGCTATTCCGTTCGGCAGGCTTGCCCAGACTGAAGAGGTCGCCAAGGCGGTGCTGTTTCTGGCATCGAACGATAGTAGCTTCGTTGGCGGCGAAGAACTATTTGTCGACGGCGGCTTCGTGGCGGTGTGAGAACCGAGTACCGGGACCGTCGAGACGTCTGGCTTCTATAGAACGGCGCCCCAGCACAGACCGGCGGCACGAGGGTGTCGTTTCGGCCGGCACATGCACCCGCTTGGGCAGACCTTGGTCACTGTCTCCGCCACAGTGTTGCTCAAAAAGGAAGGTGGCCGTATTGAGACACCCCACCCGGGTGACGTCGAGTGGATCCCTCCTCAGGTGAAGCCGAAACGAGGAACTCGAACTCCGATTCCCGGCATCACCTGCACGGGCAGCGTCACGATCGCCTTGAATGGATTCGAACCTTGACCCGCTCTTTGTGGAATAAGATAGCTGCTAGCCGCGACGCCAAATCATGTTTGAACTCAAAAAGATATCGCGATCTTCGGTCCGACGTTGCTGGAACGTGCGGCGATCGACATTGCAATTGCAACAGAGATTGCGATTCTTCCATCTTCCCCGATAGCGAGCGGGCGAGTGCCAGTTGTCATCGCCCGGTGTAGGTATCGAATAACCTCCGTATAGGGATCGACATGCGAAAGCGGAATCGGCCTTTCGCCTGCGGCCATTACAAGCTTGAGCGCACCGGCTGGCCGGCCGGAAAGGCAATCGCTGGCATAAAGGCTGCCTTCGGTTCCATTAATGACGACCTCCGTCGCGCTGCCGGGCACGTTGAACGCATCGAAGGTTTGCGCGACGAGGCCGGACGGAAAGCGCATCGTGCTCATGACGGCCTGGGCGATCGACGACGATTCGACTGCAACATCGCTCGTCATGGCCGTCACCTCTAGCGGGGTTTCCGCAAGCAGGTACCGCAGAAGATCGATATCATGCGTCGCTTTGTCGAAAATGATCCCGCTTCCGGGTTCATCCGTCAGCCGGCCACGATAAAGATGGCTTGGCAGCACGCCTGCATTGATAACGCGCGCGAAAAGCGGCTGGCCGATCGCGCCGCTTTGGACAAGCGCGGCCATCTCGCGATTGACCGTCGAGCCGCGCAAGTGGTGGTTGACGCCCAGGATGACTCCCGCGCTCCGGCAGCCCTCGATCATCTCGGCGGCTTCCTCGAGGCTCGTCGCAAGAGGCTTTTCGCACAGGACATGTTTGCCGGCGGAGGCTGCTGCAAGCACATGCGCATGGTGCAGCCTGTTGACGCTCGAAACATAAACCGCATCGCAGTGGTCAAAGAACTCGCCCAGATCCGTCGTGCGAGCGGATATGCCGAGGGCGTCGGCAAACGCATCGGCCCGCCCACGGTCGGACGAATAGACCGAGGCGACATGACCACCATTTGAGCGGATCGCATTGACGAGCCTTTCACGCGCGATCGTCGATGCGCCCAGCAGCCCCCAGCGAATTTTGTTTTCCGACATGCCGATGCCCTATGATTGAACCTTCAAAAAAGGAAGCTCGCTCCGTCTTCGGAACTTGAGACGGCGCGGCGGGCATTGGCGAAAAGCTCCCGGCCGATGCCGCGCTTGGCGCGGTGTGGCATTGCAAGCCGCTTGCGGCCGGCGATCGTCGCCTCATCGACGAGCATTTCCAGAGTGCCTGTCACCGGGTCGATCCTGACCATGTCACCATCCCGCACGAGCGCAAGCGGTCCTCCATCGGCTGCCTCGGGCGAGACATGGATGGCCGCCGGGATCTTGCCGGAAGCGCCGGACATGCGCCCGTCGGTCACCAGAGCCACCTTGAAGCCGCGATCCTGCAGAACGCCAAGGGCGGAACTGAGCTTGTGAAGTTCCGGCATGCCGCAGGCCTTCGGTCCTTGAAAGGGCAGGACCGCGACGAAATCTCGGTCCAACTCCCCCGCTTTGAAGGCCAGCATGAGCTGCTCCTGCGTTTCGAAGATTTTCGCGGGAGCCGTCACAGCACCGCGACCTCCCTTCACCGCCGAAACCTTGATGACGGAGCGACCGAGATTGCCGGTCAGCACCCGGAGACCGCCCGTCGGCTGAAACGGTTTTCCGGCAGAACGCAGAACGCTTTCATCCGATGAAGTACCGTGGTGATCGCACCATTCGACGGCATCATTCACAAGTACCGGTACCTGCCGGTATCGGTCTAGACCTTCGCCGGCGATCGTATTCACATCCGCATGAAGAAGCCCATGATCGAGCAACGTCGCGATCAGCGATCGCATGCCGCCGGCCGCATGAAACAGGTTGATGTCGGCAGGCCCGTTCGGATAGGCCCGCGCGACAAGCGGTATCACCTCCGAGAGGTTGGAGAAGTCGTCCCAGGTGATGATGATGCCGGCCACACGAGCCATGGCAACCAAATGGATCGTATGGTTTGTGGATCCGCCCGTTGCAAGCAGGCCAATGATGCCGTTGACGATCGTCTCCACACCGACGATCCGCGATATCGGCGTAAACTTTGGGCCGGGCCTGGAGATTTCCAGCGCGCATCTGACCGCAGCCCGCGTCAGCGCATCTCGCAGCGGCGTGTTCGGATTGACGAAACTGGAGCCGGGAAGATGCAGCCCCATGATCTCCATGAGCATCTGGTTGGAATTTGCCGTGCCGTAGAATGTGCAGGTTCCGGGCGCGTGATAGGAGCGAGCTTCGGATTCCAGCAGTTCTTGCTGCCCCACCTTGCCTTCCGCATGCAACTGCCGGACCCTGACCTTTTCCGAGTTCGACAGACCGGTCGGCATCGGTCCTCCGGGAACGAAGACTGCCGGAAGATGGCCGAAGGCCAGTGCACCCATGACAAGCCCTGGTACGATCTTGTCGCAGACCCCCAGATAGAGCGCCGCATCGAAAGCGTCATGGCTGAGCGCGATCGCCGTGGACATGGCAATGACGTCCCGCGAGAACAGGGACAGTTCCATGCCCTCCCTACCCTGCGTGATGCCGTCGCACATGGCCGGCACGCCTCCGGCCACCTGCGCGATCGCGCCGAGACAGTTTGCCTCGCGGCGGATGATGTCAGGAAAGCGCTCGAACGGCTGGTGAGCCGACACCATGTCGTTATAGGCCGTCACGATCGCCAGATTTGACGCTTTCGCAGCCAGCAGCGCAGTCTTGTCTGCAATGGGACAGGCTGCGGCGACATGCGCCGCATTCGCGCAGGGCATCGTGTTTCGCCGCGGCCCGTCGCGATTGAGCGCTTCTTCGACCATGGCCTCATATTCCGCGCGGGTCTGCGCGGAGCGGTTTCGGATTCTGTCGGTGACGTGGAGTATCGTGTCGATCGGTTTCACTAGAGTGTTCCGGAGCTTGGCGGTGCGAAGACCGTGTTGGCCATGATGGCATTGAGATCACTTGTAAAATTTGACAACGACATGTCAAGGGAACGACCTTGTCTTCCCGTTCGCACCGGATCTGATTTTCCTCGCAATATCTGCAAACATCTGAATTTTAACGATATATCTACGTTTAAAAAATATTTACCCTAACCTTCGAGGGCTCTCCTTACGTTACGCATGAAAAAATCATGCCATCATGTAAATTTTATTGACTACATGTCCGCGAATTTTTATGGTGCCGGCAATGGGAGGCGAAAGGCTTGCAGCAAGGCAAGAACGCCCCCTGTCGTTTTGAATTGGAGGTTCCGGGTGGGTTTAAGCAAGCAGCGGATCGTGCATCTGGGAAACGCGTTTCTCGACACGATCGTCTATCTGCCGACGCTGCCGACGCAGCCGAGCAAGATCCGGGCGCTTGACGTGTTGAAGACCGGCGGCGGAATTGCCGCGACGGCTGCCTATACCACGGCGCTATTGGGCGCAGAGACCGTCTATTGGGGCCGCCTCGGCAATGACGAGACCGGCGACCAGATTTTGGCCCGCCTCGCGGCCGTCGGTGTTGATACCCGCTCGGTCCGGCGTGTGGATGGCGGGGTCAGCCCGATAGGTACGATCCTCGTATCTCCGGATGGCGACCGCATGGCATTCGGTTTCATCGGCCGGAACCTTGGCAATGAGGCAGAATGGCTTCCTTTGAGCCAGCTTGATGGCGTGACCGGCGTGCTTGCCGACTACAGTTGGTGGGAAGGCGCTGCGGCAATGTTCGAGGCTGCCCGCAAGCGCAACATCGTCAGCGTCCTCGATGCCGATGTCGGCGACATGGATGCGGTTCACAAGCTCCTGCATCTCCCCGACCACGTCGTCTTCTCTGCGGCCTGCCTTCGCCGCCTTTCTGGTAGCGACGACATCGAAACCGGTCTTCGCCACGCGCGCGGCCTGTGTCGGGGCGTGGTTGCCGTCACGGATGGCGAGCATGGTTTCTTCTGGCTGGATGACTCGGGCGTCCGAAATGTGCCGGCCTTTCCCATCAAGGCGATCGATACCAATGGTGCGGGCGACATTTTCCACGGCGCCTATACGCTGGCCGTCGCGGAAGACCTCGATGTCGAAAATGCAGCCCGTTTTGCGAGCGCCACTGCCGCGCTGAAATGCGCCAAGGGCAGCGGCTGGGAAAGCATCCCCGATCGCAGCGCCGTCGAAGATTTTCTCAAGAGGAGTGCGTGATGAATATTACCCCCGGCAAACTTTGGGGTCTGCGCCGGCTGGCGGACGAAAACGGCCGCTTCAAGATGCTGGCGATGGATCAGACCGGGCCGATCGTCAACCCGATCAAGGCCGCCCTCAATGTCGCTCACGCACCTTACCATCATATTGCTGCGGTGAAGCGGCTGCTCGGGACCTACCTGGCGCCGAAGGCTTCGGCGGTGCTGATCGATCCGCCACTCGGCTATTCGGCCACGGTCGATGGCATTTCCGCGCGCAAAGGGCTGCTGGTTGCAACGGAATGGGCGACCTGGGAAGTGACGAAGAACGGGCGCAAGTCACAAAACATTCCCGGATGGAATCCGGGCGTCATCCGCAAGATCGGCGGCGACGGGGTCAAGGTGAACCTCTGGTTTCGCGCCGATGTCAGCGATGACGTGAAGGAACATCAACTCGCCTATCTCAACAGCGTAAAGCGGGATTGCCGCGAGAACGATATTCCTTTCATCCTCGAGTTCCTCGTATACCCCTTCCCGGATGAGACACAGGAAGCGTTCAATGCGCGTCGTGTCGAACTCGTGGCCGGTTCACTTGCAGACACGGACATCATGAATCCGGAAGGCGTGGACGTCTACAAGCTCGAACCGCCGACCGAAACCGTCGATGTGCCCGATCCGGACGCCCCCGATGCAGCCCGCATCCAGAAGCGGTTCGATGACATGGCGAAGGGTCTGGGTCGCCCGTGGGTGCTTCTAAGCGCAGGCTCCACACCAGAAGACTTCCTGAGGCTCCTCACCTATGCATACCGCGCAGGCGCAAGCGGATACCTCGCCGGCCGCGCCATATGGTCCAAGGCCTTTTCGAACTTCCCCGATATGGCGGCTATGGAAAAGGCCTTGGCAGATCAGGCCCCGCGCATCATGGATGACCTGAACGCACTGACCGACAGGATGGCGACCCCGTGGCGCGAGAACCGCAACTGGGAAAACAGCGTCACTGCATCGCCTGCGGGCGAGGATTTCGCACCGCGCTATGCCGATTTTGCAAGAACGGGCAACCTCGTAGCCTGATCCGCAGCCATCTGGAGACTTTTAGTGGGATATCTCGATTTTACCGGAGTGCTATCACGCAGCGACCTTCTGCTGAAGGGCATGTTGCTGACCGCACAGATTTCGGTCATCTCGATGGTGTTCGCGCTGATGATTGCCGTTCTGGTCGCAAGTGTCTCCCTCAGCAGCAGTCGGTTCGTCCGGCTGCCGGCCGTCGTCTATGTGGAGGCGATCCGCAATACGCCGTTCATCGTGCAGGTCTTCCTGATCTATTTCGGCCTGCCAAGCTTCGGCATCCGGCTCGACCCCACGGTCGCCGCCATCCTCGCTATGTCGATCTATGGAGGCGCCTATTGCAGCGAAGTCATTCGTGCCGGTATCCAGAGCATCACCAAGGGGCAGATCGAAGCCGGCCGCGCGCTCGGCATGTCTCCGCTGACCATTTTCAAGCATGTGATCTTCAAGCCCGCGCTTGCGGCCGTTTTTCCGTCACTCGCTGCGCAGTTCATTCTGCTTCTTCTGTCGTCCAGCGTCGTCTCCGCGATCTCGGTCCCCGAGCTTACCGGCATCGGCAATGACATTCAGGGCATCACACTGCGAAACATGGAAATCTACCTCGTCATCGCGGTCGTGTACGTCGTTCTCGTCGCTGTGCTGAAAGGCGTGATGACGGTCCTTGAACGCGTCCTGTTTCCATTCAAGTTCCTGGGGCGATAAGATGTTTCAGCAATTCAGCCTCACCCATGTCCAGTTCATGCTGACCGGTCTCGGCTGGACCATCGGTCTGGCGCTCATCGCGCTGGTCGGCGGTTCGATTGCCGGGTCCGCGATAGCCCTGATGCGCATTTCAGCCAATCCTGTCGTCGGTCGGCTCGCACAGTTCTACATTTTCGTGGTGCAGGGCACACCGCTGCTCGTAACCCTGTTCATCGCCTATTTCGGCGTCACCTATATCGGCATTTCGGTGCAGCCGATCGTCGCGATCGCCGTCGCCTTTTCGCTCTACGCAGCGGCATTTCTTGGAGAAATCTGGCGCGGCGCCATCCAGTCCGTCCCGAAGGGACAACGGGAAGGCGCGCATGCGCTCGGCCTTGGTCGCGCCGACGCGATGATCCACATCATTGTGCCGCAAGCAATCCGGATCGCCATTCCGCCTACAGTCGGCTTTTTCGTCCAGCTCATAAAGAACACCTCGCTGGCTTCCGTCGTCGGCATCGTCGAGCTGACGCGCACGTCCCAGATCGTCAGCAACGCCACGTTCAAGCCGCTTGAGGTTTATCTGACCGCCGCGGCTTTCTATTTCCTTGTCTGCTTCCCGCTGACGCTGTTCAGCCGCAGCCTCGAGAAACGTCTGAAATCCTAACATCGTAACGGAGGAGAAAACGATGCTCGCATTTATAAGGAAAGCTGTCGTCGGCGTAGTTGCCGCGGCTTGCCTTTCATCCGTCGCTGTCGCACAGCAAACCACGAATACCTTCGACGAGATCATCAAGCGTGGCAAGATCGTCGTCGGCATCTCGCTGTCGACGCCGCCTTACGGCATGACGGACACCAGCATGAAGCCGTCCGGTTTCGACGTTGCAATCGCAAACCTGATCTCCCGGGATCTCGGTGTGAAGCTTGAAATCGTCGACCAGGTTTCGCAGGCCCGAATCCCCAACCTGACGACCGGCAAGGTCGATATCGTCATCTCCTCTCTCGGCATCACGGCGGAACGCGCTAAGGCCATCATGTACAGCAACTCGATCTATGTCGACGAGCAGATGGTCATCGCGCCGACCGCCTCCAAGCTCGACAACCTCGAAGCTCTGGTCGGCAAGCGCGTTGGCGTGACCCGCGCCAGCACCAACGACACGATCATCACCCAGAAGGCCGTGCAGGGCACCAACATCCAGCGTTTCGAAGATGACGCCTCGACCAATCAGGCACTGTTCACAGGCCAAGTCGATGCGATCGTTTCCGGCGCCGCTGCTGCCAATGCCATTAACGCGCAGACGGACAAGTTCGCGCGCAAATTCGCCGTCCGCCAGTCCCCGATGGGTATAGGCGTCCGCCGCGGCGATTACGACCTCCACCAGTGGCTCAACACCGAGATCATGATGCTGTGGAGCGGTGGCGAGCTGCAGGCTGCCCAGAAACAATGGCTGGGCATCGTCAACGAAGACGTTCCGCGCTTCTAATTTCATTTCATGGCCTGCAGCCGGGCTGCAGGCCAATCCTCACGAGAAAGCTGCCTATATGCCCAAAATAACGCTCAGACAATTGCTCGACCACGCCGCCGAACATCACTATGGCGTGCCCGCGTTCAGTGTCACTTGCATGGAACAGATGCTGGCGGTCATGAACGCCGCCAGTGCGGTTGATGCGCCCGTCATTCTGCAGGTCGGCACCAAGGCCCGCTCCTATGCGGGCGACATCATGATCGAGCACCTGTTTGCGGCGCTGGAAAAGATCTACCCGGATATCCCGATGGTGGTGCACCAGGACCACGGCAATAGCGAGGCGACGTGCGCGACCGCCCTTCAGCACAAGTTCACATCGGTGATGATGGACGGATCGCTGCTCGAAGACGCCAAGACGCCCTCCGACTACGACTACAATGCCCGCGTGACCGCGCGCGTATCCGAAGTCGCGCATTACATGGGTGCGTCGGTCGAAGGCGAGATCGGCGTTCTGGGGAAGCTCCAGTCGCGGACCGACGAACGTATGCTGACCGACCCGGACGAAGCAGTGAATTTTGTTAAGGCGACCAAGGTCGATGCCCTCGCCATCGCGATGGGCACTTCACACGGCGCCTACAAATTCAGCCGCAAGCCGGATGGCGAAGTCCTGGCCATGGACCGGCTGGAGGAAATTCACCGGCGCCTGCCCAACACCCATCTCGTGATGCACGGCTCCTCCTCGGTTCCGCAGGAATTACAGGACATCATGAACAAGTACGGTGCGGACATAAAGCAGACCTGGGGCGTACCGATCGAAGAAATCCAGCGCGGCATCAAGCATGGCGTCCGCAAGATCAATATCGATACCGATAACCGGATGGCGCTGGTCGGCCAGATCCGCCGGGTGATGCACGAAGACCCCAAAGAATTCGACATCCGCAACATGATGAAGCCCGGAATGGACGCCATTACCAAGCTCTGCAAGCAGCGGCTTGAAGAGTTTGGCACGGCTGGGCACGCTGCGAAGATCAAGGTCATCCCGTTGGCGGATATGGCGGGCCGATACGCTTCCGGCGAATTCGACCCGAAGATTGTCTGACGGCCACAAGGAAAAGACTGTGAGCGCAAATCATTCGAACGGAAAATCCGATGGAGCGGTCGTGGAGGCGAGGCAGGTGTCGAAGTCCTTCGGAGCCTTCCGGGCGCTGCGGAACATCGATCTGACCGTCAGCCGCGGCGAAACAATCGTGATCTGCGGTCCATCCGGATCCGGTAAATCGACCCTGATCCGCTGCCTCAACGCGCTGGAGCAATATCAATCCGGCTCTCTGCACGTCTGTGGCATCGATGTAACGGATACACGCCAGTCGATCGATGCGGTGCGGCGGCGCACCGGCATGGTCTTCCAGAATTTCAATCTTTTCCCGCATATGACCGTGCTGGAAAACTGCATGATCGCGCCGATGAAGGTAAAAGGCGCGTCGGGCGAGGAAGCCCGGGCGACCGCACAACGTTTCCTCGAACGGGTCCGGATTCCGGAACAGGCCGGCAAATATCCATCGCAACTTTCGGGCGGACAGCAGCAGCGCGTCGCGATCGCACGAGCACTCTCCATGAGCCCCGAACTGATGTTGTTCGACGAGCCGACATCGGCACTGGATCCGGAAATGGTCCGCGAAGTGCTCGATACGATGGTCGAGCTTGCCAAGGAAGGCGGCACGATGATCTGCGTGACGCACGAGATGCATTTCGCGCGTCAGGTCGCCGATCGCATCATCTTCATGGATGCCGGTGCGATCGTCGAGACAGGCAAGCCGGATGACTTCTTCTCAAATCCGAAGACGGCAAGAGCTCAGGAATTCCTGGCCCAGATCCTGCACTGAAGCGCCGGGGCCTATACCGAAAAGAATGACGGGTGCCTTTCCTGCCGTCCGTTATTCGTCGTGTTTCGGCCGGGCGCCATTCAGGCGCCCGGCCTCCAGATGTTGCGCATCGAGTATAGCTGCCCGCGCCTGGAGCAGGTGATATTTCATGTAGCTCGCCGCGGAATCACTATCTTCGATGCTGATCGCGTTGAATATCCGCGTATGCTCTTCTACGACACGCAGACGCCGCGCCGGTGCGCGTTCCCTTGCAAGCTCTAGCCCGATATTCATGGTTTCCAGAACTGGCCGGCGAAGGTCTCTCAGCAAGACGGGAAAATATTCATTGCCGGCGGCAATCGCGATTGCGTCGTGAAAGGCAATGTCCTGTGACTGGCCCAGTTCACCCCGCATGATCGCTTCGTTCAGATCGTCGATCGTCTGCCGGATTGCCTCAAGATGTCCGCGCGAACGTCGCAGCGCCGCAAGCCGCGCAGCCTCGACTTCAATGACGATTCTCGGCTCGAAAGAACGTACATAACTGGATAGGCTAGCCGCATCGGCCAACTCCGTCAGCCTCATGGACGGCTTCGTCGAAACGAACGTGCCGATACCCCGCCGCGATTGGACCAACCCATCTGTAGATAGGCGTAAAAGCGCCTCGCGGACCACGGGTCGCGACACATCGAAGGCGAGCGACAGTTCCGCTTCTGAAGGAAGCTTGTCGCCCTCCGTGAATTTTCCGGACGTAATCTCAGAAAGGATTTGTCCATACACGGTATCAGCGAGTTTCTCTTTTCTGGCGGGTGTTACGGTGATCTGAGACATGCCCGTACCTTAGCCGAGTTTTGTATTTGGAGAAACGGTGATGTCACGTTGTTTGGCTGAAGCCGGACGAAGCGCTTGCCGTTGATCTCAGGTAGCTGTGCCGGTTACGGCCTTCCACTGCGCGATTGCCTGGATCCGATGAAGGTGAATGGCGAGGGCGGAGTGCGTCTGGTGCGGCGGGACGAAAAGATTTCTGACCGCTGAAAACACCGAGATAAATCGTCGCAAGCCGCCGGCGGATCGGAAGCCTTGCATCACCCGCTCTCGTTTTCGCAGTGGCAGGTGTGAATTCTCCGCGCGATTGTTCAGCCCCTTGTGCGATCGGTGTTCGACGGTAGGCATCACATCCCGCTTTGCCGCTCCACATGAGCGCAGTTTGTCGGTGATGATCCGCTTCGGCGTGAGGCCTTGCTGCTTCTGTAGCCTGACCAGCAATCGCTTGGCAGCCTTGGTGTCGCGACGGGTCTGTACGATTTCGTCAAGAACATAGCCGTCCTGGTCGACGGCGCGCCAAAGCCAGTGTTGTCGACCGCCGATGGAGATCACCACTTCGTCCAGATGCCAGATATCCTTTCGGGAAGGCTCCTTTCTGCGCAACCGCTTCGCATATGCCGAGCCAAATTTGCATCCCCAGCGCCGGATCGTCTGAAGTAGCTTGCCAGTGAAAAGCTACGCCGCAGTGCGCTTGGGTTGCGGGTTTGCCGACATGGGGCTTGCTGAACCTCCAATCCGGAAACGCCCGATCAGGGATGCAAGCCGCTGACTGATCTGCGAGAGGCTCTGCGTTGAGGCGTTAGTCTCCTCCATCAGCGCGGCATTCTGCTGCGTGATCTGGTCCATGTTGCGCACAGCAGTATTGATCTCCTGAATGCCGGAAGCCTGCTCCTGCGCTGATTGTGCAACGGAGTTGATATTCTCCTTGATGGAGCCAACCCTGTCTCCGATGGTGTTCAAGGATTCACCTGTAAGGTTCACAAGTTCTACGCCCCTCCTTACGTCGGCCGATGAACGAGAGATCAGCTCCTTGATCTCCTTCGCTGCCGCGGCAGATCGTTGCGCCAGTTCGCGAACCTCCTGTGCCACGACAGCAAAGCCTTTGCCCTGTTCGCCAGCGCGCGCGGCTTCAACTCCGGCATTGAGCGCCAGGAGGTTCGTCTGGAAAGCGATTTCATCGATGACGCCGATGATCTGGTTCATTTTCTGCGAAGACGTTTCGATGTCGCCCATCGCAGCAATCGCCTGGTCGACGATCTGGCCCGACTTGGCAGTCTCTGCAGCAGATTCCTGAACAACTGTCTGAACGTCTCGCACCCGGTTCGCGGATTGTCCCGAAATCGTGGTGATCTCTTCCAGGGCCGCAGCACTTTCTTCCAACGCAGAGGCCTGATGTTCGGTGCGTTTGGCCATGTCATTGGCTGCGGATGCGATGCCCTCCACTTCCGCACGGACATCTTCGACCGATCGGTGTATTTCCAGCATGGCACCGTCCAGTGCCGCCACCGATGAATTGAAGTTCTGCTTCAGTGCATCGAAGCTCGGCGCAAGGGGCTCGCGAAGTTGGGCAGTTAGATCTCCTTCTGCGAGGCGCGAAAGCCCACCGGCCAATGCGGACAACGCAGCATCCTGTTCTGCCTTCTCCACTGCACGCTGTGTTTCAAGGCGCGCTCGTTCCTCGGCCAAGGTATCGAGATAAACGGAAATGGCATAATCCATATCGATCAGGGCAGCTTTGGTGACCGCGACAAGATCGTTCGAGAGCTTCTCAGCCTTTCGCCCATGAAGGAAACCCTTCAACTCCTCCTTGATCACTGCCCGGATGATCCCCTCCAGGATCATCGCATAGCCACCGATATACCAGCGAGGCTCAAGCCCGATCCGAGCATGCACACGGCCTACAGTTGTGACGCCTTCGACGTAATTCTCGTTGTATTGTCCGGAGGCGATGATGTCCCAATGCTTCGCTTGCCGATCTTTCGCGTGCGCAACATGGGCCTCATTGGAGAAGAATCGCGCGGTCTGCGGATGCTAAGTGATCTTCCGGTAGAAGGCATCAAGGGTCTCACCGATAGTACCTCGTATAATCGTGTGGATCCCTGACAGGCTGCGCAGCTGGGCTGCGTCGAGGCCTACGAACTGAAGTCTGTCCTGGAGATCGGTGGTCTTGCTTGTGCCTGTCATGAGGACCTCGAAGAAATGTCGAAAGGTTGCAGGGGAATGGGTAGCAACGCGGGTGCAGAGAGCGCCATAATTTCAGATCATGCTTAATTTAGTATTATGGCATACTATATATCGACGCCGCCGTTGGAAGGTTGACGGAGATCAAGGCCGATAAACCCGCATCCGGTATTCCTCGTTCCGGACGAAGCGAGCTGAACATGAACCTGCGCGAGCGGAAAAGCGTGATCTGGAGGATGATAGCGGTCGTTTTTGCCGCCGTCGTTCTTTTCGCTGCGCCAGTTTCTCACGTCGCCCCTCATTTCTGCCCAACCGAGCAGAGCGCGTCCGACAGCCATGGCGGTCATGGCCACGATCATCCGAGGACGACATCTAGTTTGGACGACAAGGCCTGCTGCAGCGCCACTTGCGCCGCTTGCCTGGCGGTAGTTTCCGATGCGAGCCAGCCGGTTCTTTCGCTGACCCCGCTTGGCCCGGTTGCCGACATGCCGACAGATCTTGCCGGGACAGACCCTTCGCCGGGACTGGAGCCGCCCCGATCCTTCGCGTGACGAGACACCCGCCCCGTGCGGGTAAATCATCATCAGCACGGTCGGAATGCCGGCCAGGATCGAGAGAACTATCATGTACCGTCGAGAATTCCTCAAGACGCTCGCCGTCGGCGCGGCAGCAGTCTCACCTCTATTAAGCGCCTCCACCGGCAGAGCGGATGCATCGTCCTCTGACCTCGTGATCGGGAAACGGACCCTTGAGGTAAAAGGCAGGCCGGCAACCGTGTTCGGCCTGACAGACCGAAAAGGTCGGCCCGGACTTGTCTGGGATGCGCAGACGCAGTTCAATCTCCGGCTTGGCAACGATACGCCGGAAGACACGCTGATCCACTGGCACGGATTGACGCCTCCTTGGGCCATGGACGGCGTTCCCGGCAATCCGGCTGCACTGCTGAAGGCCAAGGAGATCAGGGACTACGACTTTCCGATCGGCAGAGGCGGCACACACTGGATGCACGCCCACACCTTGCAGGAACAGGCTCTCCTAGCGGCCCCGCTCATCGTGCGCACGGCCGAGGATCGCTCTCGCGACGAGCAGGAGATCGTCGTCCTTCTTCATGACTTTTCCTTCAAGTCGCCTGAAGAACTGCTGGCGGAACTCAAGGCGGGCGGGTCCGGACACGGCAACATGCCGATGGGCGGTCAGAGCATGACGCCGATGATGTCGAAGATGCACGCCCAGCATCAGATGCCGATGAGCGGCGGTTCAAGCACGGCTGCGTCGATGACGGGCATGCAGGGCATGGACCTGAACGACATCGAATATGACGCCTATCTTGCCAACGATCGCACCCTGGACGACCCGGAAATCGTCACTGTTGAGAAAGGTGGCAGGGTCCGCCTGCGGATTATCAACGGAGCAACCGCAACCGCATTCACCATCGACACTGGTAGCGTAACCGGCAGCCTGATTGCAGTTGACGGCATGGAGGTGGTGCCAGTCGCCGGCAAACGTTTCCCGATATCCATGGGACAGCGGCTCGATATCCGGCTGCAGCTTCCTTCCGGATCAGGCACGTTACCGATCCTGGCACTGCGCGAGGGAGCTGGGGAAAGGACGGGCATCATTCTTGCGACGACGGGGGCTCCCGTGACCAGGCTCGCCTCGGTTGCGCCGGAACGGGGGCCGGTCCTCGACCTCGCGCTTGAGCAGCAGTTGCGAGGTGTCGAGCCGCTTCCGGCCCGCTCACCCGACCATCGCTATGACCTTGCACTGACCGGCGGCATGGCCGGATACACATGGGCGATCGAAGCGGCAGAGGCCTTGAACGTCTCTCGGGGGCAGCGTGTCCGGATACTGATGCGCAACATGTCGATGATGGCCCATCCGATGCACTTGCATGGGCATCATTTCCAGGTGGTCGCCGTCAATGGGAGAACATTCGCGGGCGCAGTGCGGGACACCGTTCTTTTACCGCCAATGGCAGAGGTCGCGGTGGAGTTCGACGCCGAAAATCCGGGCCGGTGGCCGCTTCATTGCCACCATCTCTATCATATGGCCGCGGGGATGATGTCCTTCATCACCTACGACGGCGCGATCTGAAGGGGCTGACATGACTGACGAACATCACGGACACGCTCATCATCGCAATGATCACCACCATCACGATCACAGCAGCAATGCCGTGCCGCCGCAGGAAACAGCGCCCGTCGCCGAAGGGCAAACTGTTTTCTATACCTGCCCGATGCATCCGCAGATCCGGCAGATAGCCCCTGGCAACTGCCCGATTTGCGGAATGACGCTGGAGCCCGAAACTCCCGTGATCGCAGAAGGGCCAAGCGCAGAGCTGGTCGATATGACCCGCCGCTTCTGGATCGGCCTCGTGCTGTCCCTTCCCGTCCTGGCGCTGGAGATGGGCGGGCACCTGACGAACCTGCATATGATGATCGGACCGCAGGCTTCGAACTGGATCCAGATGGCGCTGGCGACTCCCGTGGTCCTTTGGGCGGGCTGGCCGTTCTTCGAACGTGGTTGGCGATCACTGGTTACCCGCAGTCTCAACATGTTCACGCTGATTGCGATGGGCACCGGTGTCGCCTGGATCTACAGCGTGGTTGCCACCGTCGTGCCTGGCACCTTCCCGGAAACGCTGCGATCCGGCGAAGGCGCGGTCGCGGTCTATTTCGAAGCGGCAGCCGTGATCATCGTCCTCGTTCTTCTTGGCCAGGTCCTGGAACTCCGGGCACGCGAGCAGACGGGCGGCGCGATAAGAGCCTTGCTCGACCTTGCACCAAAGATCGCGCGCCGTGTGAAGGCCGATGGTACCGACGAGGACATCGGTCTTGATGCCGTCGCCGTCGGAGACCGGCTGCGTGTTCGTCCCGGCGAGAAAGTCCCGGTCGACGGGACACTCCTTGAAGGGCGCAGTTCGATTGACGAGTCGATGATCACCGGCGAATCCATGCCCGTGACGAAAGACGTCGGTTCGAAGCTGATCGGCGGCACGATGAACAAGACCGGCGGCTTTGTCATGGAAGCCGGCAAGGTCGGCAAAGATACCATGCTCTCGCAGATCGTGAAAATGGTCGCTGAAGCCCAGCGTTCCCGCGCTCCGATTCAGCGCCTGGCCGACCAGGTCTCCGGTGGTTTGTACCGGTGGTCATCGCCGTGGCCATTGTTGCGTTCTTCGTCTGGCTGCTCATCGGACCTGAACCACGCTTCGCGCATGGGCTAGTCGCCGCCGTCGCCGTTCTCATTATTGCCTGCCCCTGCGCCCTCGGCCTTGCAACGCCAATGTCCATCATGGTCGGCGTGGGCCGTGGTGCAAGACTTGGCGTCCTGATCAAGAACGCGGAGGCCCTGGAACGCTTCGAAAGGGTCGACACCCTCGTTGTCGACAAAACGGGCACCCTTACCGAAGGGCGGCCGAAGGTCACCGCGATTTTACCGATGGAAGGCCTTTCGGAGACCGAACTGCTGCAGGCCGCGGCGACACTTGAACGTTCGAGCGAGCACCCGCTCGCTCTCGCTATCGTCAACGCCGCCACCGAACGCAACCTCCAGGTCGGCGACGCCCGGGACTTCGACAGCCCCGTCGGCAAGGGCGTGACCGGAATGGTCGACGGCAGGAAGCTCATCCTGGGAAGCCATCGGATCATGGAGGAAAGCGGGATCGACGTATCTGCGATGACGGTCAAAGCCGAGGAGCTCAGAAACGAAGGGGCGACGGTCATCTTCATGGCTTCGGATGGGCAGGTCGCCGGGTTGTTCGCCATTGCAGACCCGGTCAAGGCGACGACGCCGCCGGCTGTGAAGGCGCTCGTTTCCGAAGGCATCAGGGTCGTGATGCTGACGGGCGACAACAAAACCACTGCGCATGCCGTCGCGCGGCGGCTCGGTATTTCGGAGGTCGAAGCCGAGGTGCTTCCGGAGGACAAGAGCAAGATCGTGTCAAGGCTTCGCAGCGAAGGCAAGATCGTCGCCATGGCTGGCGACGGCGTCAACGATGCCCCTGCGCTTGCGGCCGCCGACGTCGGCATCGCAATGGGCACCGGCACGGATGTCGCCATCGAAAGCGCCGGCGTCACCCTATTGAAGGGCGACCTTCAGGGCATCGTACGAGCTCGGCAGCTCAGCCGGGCGACGATGGCCAACATCCGGCAAAACCTGTTCTTCGCATTCATCTACAATGCCGCAGGCATCCCGGTTGCCGCCGGTTTGCTGTACCCGACCTTCGGCATCCTGCTTTCCCCGATCATCGCCGCAGCCGCGATGGCTCTGTCATCCGTAAGCGTGATCGGCAATTCCCTCAGACTGAGGAGCATCAACCTATGAGCACGTCCCGCACGTGGCTCCTGGTCGGAGCGTCACTAGCCGTCATCGTCATTTTCTTCGTGCTTCGGGAGCATTGGGCCCACGCGCTCGGGCTCGCTCCATATCTGCTGCTTCTCGCTTGCCCGCTCCTGCACCTGTTCCATGGGCACGGTGGGCATGATCATGGAGATCACCCGCAATGATCTACCGCCGCTCAGCTTCGAGTACCGTTGAAATTCCAGCGCCAGCACAGCAAGTATTTGCGTTCCTGGACGATCCGAGGGCGCTCGGAAGCCACATGGATAAGCGGTCGATCATGATGCTGGGCTCGGTGATGACATATGAACTCGACGATGCGGAGGGACGGCAGGTCGGCTCCGTCATCAAAATGAGTGGCTCGATCCTGGGGATCGGGCTAAGTCTCGAAGAGGTGGTAACCGAGCGATCGCCACCTCTTCTCAAGACATGGGAAACGCTTGGCGCGACGCGTCTGCTGGTCATCGGTCAATACAGGATGGGCTTCAGGATCGAACCCTTTCCTAGAGGAAGCAGGGTGACCGTGAAGATCGAATACAACTTTCCCGACGGTTTTGTCGGCAAATTACTAGGCAGGATGCTCGGTGACCTCTATGCGAACTGGTGCGTGCGCCAAATGACAGACGGCGCCCCTCGCCGCATGGCAGCGCCCGATTGATAGGCCTTCTCACCCGGCCTGGATGCATACGGTACATATTGACGACTGAATGAGGCGCTGGGAGCGCGTTTCGTTTCCCCTGACAGCAAACGGACAGCTAGGGGATTTTATTGCTCGGTTCGTCGCCCGGTTGGGCTTAGAGCAAAGGACCAAATGATTATGCTGAAACTGATTACCGCAGTCGCAATTGCCGCTTCCGTACCGGCGCTGGCGCTCGCCAGCCCGAGTTGCACCAAAGAGCCGAAGTCGAAGTGGATGTCGGAGGACGCCATGAAGGCGAAGATCGATACCCTTGGCTATAAGGTCAAGACTTTCGAAATCACCGGCAACTGCTACGAAATCTACGGCAAGGATAAGGACGGCAAGCGAGCCGAGGTCTATTTCAATCCGGTATCCGGTGACATCGTCCAGAAGGGCGATTAAACGATGACGGCGATCTCACCGAGGAAGGAGGGCTTATCGCCCTCCGACGCCGCGCCAAGGAGCGTCAAAGTCTGGGACCCCATCGTCCGAATTTTTCATTGGACCATTGTCGCAGCTTGCGCGCTCAACTTCTTTATCCTGGAGGAAGGGAAATACTGGCATCGCGTCACGGGATACGTGGTCGCAGGGGCGATCATAATTCGACTTTTTTGGGGCTTCGTTGGTACAAAGCATGCGCGATTCGACGATTTCTTCCCGACGCCGCGGAGGCTGAAGGAGCAAATTGGCGGCATCATCGAGAGCCAGGAAAAGCGATACCTTGGACACAATCCGCTCGCTTCGATCATGATATTCTTGCTCATCGCTCTTCTTGCGGCAACGGCCGTGACCGGATGGATGACGACATTGGATGCCTTTTGGGGCGAAAAATGGCTTGAGCGATTGCACGGAACGATTGCCAACAGCATTATGATCCTCGTCTTCATCCATGCTGGCGCTGCTATCGTGGAAAGCTGGAGATATCGAGAGAATCTCGTCTGGTCGATGATTACAGGTCGAAAGAAGGCATGAGAATTCTGCTCATCGAGGACAGCGCCCGGCTTCGTGGGCTTGTTTGCGAGGCCATCCGGAATGAGGGCTGGAAGATAGACGCGTTCGCGACTGCACAGGATGGACGTATAGCCCTTCGAGAGGGGGAGTACGACCTGCTTCTCCTAGACCTTGGTCTTCCTGAGGAGGATGGCATCGACGTCCTCAAATCGCTCCGGGAGGCTGGCAGTCAGACGCCAGTGCTCGTTCTGACTGCAAGAGCTGCGATCGACGAGCGGATAGCCGGACTTGATGCGGGCGCTGACGACTATCTGGCCAAGCCGTTCCACAATGGCGAACTGACGGCCCGGATACGCGCACTTATCCGGCGATCACCCGTCACCTCTATGCCCGTGCTGGAATACGCCGCGCTGAAACTCGATGTAGCGTCGCGTCAGGTGATCTGCGCGGGCAATGAAGTCGCTCTCGCCCCGTCAGAAAAGGGCTTGCTCGAACTGCTGATGCGCAACGGTGGAAAGGTTGTCCCCAAAGCAAAGATCGAGCATGCGTTCTCCGAGTTTGGCGACGAGAGAAGCAGTAATGCCGTTGAGTTGGCGATATCCCGTCTTCGGAAGAAACTCGAGAGCCACAATACCCACTCGTCAATCGAGACGATCAGAGGTGTGGGCTATATGATGCGCGAGGTGCATGATTGAGCCAGTCGCAACCGACGCTCGGAGCGATTCTCGCTCGCCGAATCACTTTCTTCGCGATCTTCGCCATGCTCCTGCAACTCGCCCTCGTCTTTTCGGATTACTACTGGGATGTTGGTGAGCTGTCGCGATTGTTCGTTGAGCAGGAAACAGAACGATTGGCGGCCGGGATCGCAGTGGAAGGTGCTAGCGTGCATTACCGCCTTCCCGACACTGTACAGCAGCGTTACCGAAAAGATGACACAGGTTACGTTGCCCGCATTCGTGCGGCGAACGGTACGCTGGTGTTCCAATCATGCGACGCTGCCTGTGAGGATCGCTTCCTTCCTAAGGATGTGAACCCGCCAGACTTCTGGTTGAGGTCTTTGGCACCGGGAAAGCCTTTGTCGCTCGTCGGCGGTCAAGCATTCGCTATTGGCACCCAGCGTTTCCTCGTCGATATTGCGACGATCGGTGATCCCTCTGACGTCATGTCCGACGTCCTCTGGAATGAGATAATCGGACACCTGATCGTACCCATGAGCATCCTCCTGGTTCTCGTACTTGGTGGAACCTTGCTATCCGTCCGCCAGGCACTGCGGCCAGTCCGAGCTGCCGCCGACGCTGCTGACCAGGTTGATCCAATGGATTCGCGCTCGCATTTGGACTTCGATCAAATGCCGCGGGAGGTCGCCCATCTTGCGGCCGCCGTCAATCGCGCCTTCGAGCGCGTCGGCGCTTTGATGAGGTCGCAGAAGGTCCTGACATCCGGGATCGCCCACGAAATCCGAACACCACTTGCAGCGTTGAAGCTGGAACTCGCCCAGATCGATCATCCCCGCGCGAGGAGGGCCGAAGCCGACCTTGAGGACCTGGTGAACTTCGTCGCTCAGATCACCGCGCTCGCTCGGCTTGAAAGCGTCGATCACGGCATGTTCGAGGAGATCGACCTCGTGGAGCTATCGTCGTCCGTGGTAGCGCAGCTCGCCCCTTGGGTCTACGAAAACAATCATTCGCTAGAGTTCTTCAGCCAAGTGGAAAGCAGCATGCTCAGGGGCGCGCCTTCGCTTCTAAGAGACGCGCTTCGGAATTTGATCGAGAACGCAGTCAGGCACACAGTTGATCGCACAGCAGTCATCGTCCGTGTGGGCAACGGCATCATTGCGGTCGAAGATCAGTCCCCCGAAATCCTGCTGCGTAACGAAACGGTATCGGGGTCTAGTGATAGCCTTGGTATCGGACTGAAGATTGTCGAACGCATAGTAGAAATACATCAGGCGACATTCTCTAAATCACGGTCGAATTCCGGACACATCTTCGAGTTGGACTTCCGATGAAATAGTGAGCTTCGCGGGCCTGGCATTTAATGTGAGGGCCTGGCTGCCGGATGCCGAGCTAATCCATGGAAGTAACTCGTCGATCCGGCCCTGCTCCTGACCGTTGACGATGGCCGTGAGCGTGTTGATCTGGTCGGCAACCAGATCGACTGAATAAAGCTGCAAGTCTCAATCGCGAAGCGATAGTTGCCCAATTCTCCGCTCCACCGTGGTGAGCTCTCACATGCCCCCGCTCTACAGATAAACAACAGCCCAAAGCCGCCGCTCGCCGGGTGTTTCAGAATTCCCATCCTGAGGATCATTTAGGTTGAGTTGAATCAAGGCATCGGCGGCCCACCCTGCGAGACTGGGTCAAGTTCCGAAAAAGGGAAAGCATAATGCTTGTGCAGGATTTCATGACGCTGACACCGATCCGCGTGTCGCCGGACACGAGTATCAACCACGCCATTCAGTTGATGCTCGACCACCACGTCAGCGGGCTTCCGGTGGTCGGCGATGACGATCGTGTTGTCGGCATGCTCACCGAAGGCGACCTATTGAGCCGGAGTGCGTTTAATGTCGGCTCGGAGCCTCTCCCGGAAGGTTCTGACGGTGCCTTCTTTGAAAATTATGTTCGGACACATGGAACGACCGTAGGCGATTGCATGACAAGAGAGCTCATTTGCATATCGCCAGAACAACCGCTTGCCGACGCCGCTGTTCTCGCGCGAAGCCACAACATCAAACGTTTGCCGGTGATTCAATCGGGCAAGCTCGTCGGGATCATCAGCCGGCGCGATATCCTGCGAGCGATAAAAACGGACCGCGATGTCGTGGCGAAAGGGGATGATGCGCTGCGCCTGGCTGTTGCGACCCGACTGCGAGCAGGACTTGGCCTTGAAGCTGGTCGGCTTAAAATGGACGTCAAAGATTCGATTGTCGAAATTCTCGCTCCTGTTCCGTCTGCTGCGCAAAAGCGTGCGATACGGGTGGTGGCCGAGAGTGTGGCCGGTATCGCCGGGGTGAGTTTCCGGGATCATGAGAATGCAACCTCAAGCGTATGACACTGGACATCGATTTGGGCCGGGCGGAGGCATTACTGTGCGTATTGACGCTCATCACCTGCAAATCCAAACGGTTCGCTTTCACCGACCTGCGCGACACCGGTACCGATCTGGAGATCAGGTCCTCGCAGTTGCGAGCCTACCAGCAGGGGTGTTTATCGATATCGATGAATTTGGAATGCGCTACGCCCTCGACGCCAGTGCGATCCGGGACCTGAGAATCCTGTTCGGGTCTCGTGCAACCAAGCAGGAACTGCTCGCCAATGCTCGTCGTCCGAGCCGCATCAGGTAAATCGCCGCTGAACATGCTCCCTCGGAGGCACTCCGATGAGACCGGGGAAATCAGACGGACGAGAATTCCGGCAACCGAGCGAGTATCATCATCTTAAAAGACATCGACGCGGGCGCGCGGCTCAGCACGTCTCGCCTGGATCCGAGAAACGAGGTCGGCAATGCGGCGTAGTCGATTTGATCGGTTCCTCTTTGATCTAGAGAGAATGTCGTTCCGTTGGCTTGGCCCTATCCTGTCGGTCGCCTGCATACTCGTCGCTGTCGCCGGCGAGCTGTGCAAGCATTCCCGGTACCGAAATCGGTAATCGTGTCCTGGTCACTATCGATGCTGAAGATGAAGGTGTCGGCGCCCGCTCCCCCGTGAGGGCGTCGTTTCCGGATCCTCCTGACAGGAATTCTCCCTCATGGATTCCCTCGGGACGTTGGACGGGAGGGTCAGCAAGTGGTTGGCCACTTGCAAGCGCATATTCGTCGGGCTCGTCTGATAAGCATGCGGATGTGAGCGATGGTTATTCAGGCTTCTGCTGAAGCGATGGATTTCTCGAAATCCTTGGCCAGCCTGCGGCATCGGCCCAGCCACGCAAACGTCCGTTCGACGACCCAGCGGCGCTCGCGACCTTGCGGGCCCTCCGCGACGACGGTGACTGCCTATTGGACCAACCCCTGGATGAACCGATCGACTGTCTGGGTGTAGCTCCCTGGTTTGCCGAGATCCTCGTTAATCGCGGAATGGCTTTTGGCCACCGGCAAAACTCCGGTGCGAACTCCGACCGTTCCGGCCCTGGCTTCAAAGCCTTCTGCCTGAGCACAGGATGTGCGACGTGTTGACGAACATACAAGCAGCATCGGTCGCGCTGCGGGCCGGAGTTGGGCGCTCGGGGATGCGCGCAGCCAGAAAGCCGGATCGTTGCCGAATGCCCTGTCGTACAGCCGCGGATGCGAACCCTTCATGATTCCCGTCACGTCGTAGGCCGCGCTGTCTAACGCGACCGTACCGCGCCATAGTTGCGCACCGACACGCGTTGCCATATTGGGATCGGCGGAAAGCAACATCACCAGATGCGCGCCGGCCGAATGCCCCATCAGAACGAAGCGGCGGGGATCGCCGCCGAGGCTCCGCACCTTTTCCTGGGCCGTGGCAAGAGCCTTGACCACATCCTGAGCCTGCACGAGCGGATCAGCTTCCGGCAGCAGGCGGTTGTCGACCGAGACGAAGATGAAGCCTTTCGGAAGCCAGTAGGCGACTTTGTTGTCGACAACGCGGGAAGCCGATTTGGAACCGATGGCCCATGCTCCGCCGTGCACCATGAATATGACGGGAGCGTTTGCGGCACCGTCCGGCACGTAGATGTCCATCCGCTGCTTCGAATGACTTCCATAGGCGATATCACGGTAGACCCTGGTTTGCGCAGGAAGCGCGGCTTGCGCACCCGCAGGCTGCCCTGAATCCTGCGCTGCTACGGCGATGGCCGACCGGCAGCCGTCAGATAATTGCGTCACGTTTTGGCGAAGGCATTGGGCGATGGCGCCTCCGCCGGGCCTGGCCCCAGGGCACACTCTCGCAACGTCTGCGCGGCAGGCCTGCACCAGTGCCCGGCGTTCTCCCCTACCCAGTTCCTGAGATTGCGCTTCAGGACCAGCAAAGCCGAAAAGGGCTCCAACAGAAAAAACAATCATAGCCCATGTTAAATTTCGCATACCCGGCTCCGCCGACAATGACCTTTCCGATTTATACGTATGGCAAGCTGCCCTCCTACGCGGTGACGAAGAAAAGCCACGGAGCGAGCCATCAATCAGTGCTCAGCGTAGGAGCGTGCCGCTTCGTTCGTATGAGCAGCATAGCTGGGCGTATAGCAACGATATGCTTCGCTCGGCTACCCTGATGAAACCAAGGACGATTCAAGATGAAATATGTATCACGACTTGCAATCATGCTGATTGTCACAGCCCCACTGCTGGCGATCGCTGGTCCTGGCAATGCCGAGGAATGGACACGCTCGACGGCCCGCGGCGGGCAAATCACCCGCACCGTCAGCGGTGAGGACGGTCGATATTCGGGAACCACAACCCGCACGGGCGCCAATGGCGCGACATACACATCGAGCGGCCAATGTGCTTCAGGCATCGTCGACCGCTGCGCCCGGAGCTACTCGGCAACCGGACCGAAAGGAACCACCGTGACGGGCAAGCGGGCGACCGCGGTCGGACCCTGGCGTGTCCGTACGGCAAGCAGCATCACCGGCCCGGAGGGTAGTCGGCTTCTGACGCTACGCCGTATCGTACGCTAGTCAAACTTGGAGGGCGCTAAGCGAACAGGCGACAAAGCCGCCGCCGATATCGATCGATCGCTCATGCTGGCGATCGCGGCGGGGCGTCAGCACGCGCTTGCACAACTCGTCGAGCGCCACGGCGAGGGCCTGACGGCCTTTGCCCGGCGTTACCTGGGCAGCTCGCGTGAGGATGCCGAGGATGTCGTCCAGGAAGTATTCTGGACCGTATGGCGCAAGGCGGCCCATTTCGATCCGGACAGGGCACAGGTCACGACATGGCTGTACAGGATCGCCGCGAACCGCTGTATCGATATTGGACGACGAAACGCGCTGCTGCGCTTCGTCGGACTGGATGCGATGCCCGCCGACCCGAGCTTAGACGAGCCCGACGCCGAGGTGAGAGTCTCCGGACGGTCGGAGCTGAGCCTGGCCCGCAAAGGCATACTCGACTTGCCGCGGCGCCAGCGCATGGCGCTGCTCCTGCGCGCGGTCGCCGATCTCGACGTTGCGGAAATCGCACAGGTGATGGGAACGACCGGCGGCTCGGTCGAACAGCTTCTGGTTCGCGCGCGACGCGCGTTGCGGGAGCATATGGCAAAGGCAGGCAGCGGAGTAAGGCTACGACAATGACTGACGAGAAATTCAAGAAACTGAAACGCCGTTTCGGCGACGACGTATCGACCTGGCCGGCGCCATACCGCCGGCTGGCGGAGAACCGCCTGGATGAGAACCCGGTCGACAGCCTAGTCCGCGAAGCTGCCATCAATAAGGTCGATGACAACCTTCTGGCCCGGAAGGTGCTCGACGGGCTCGGCGGGCACCGGAACCCGAGATCGAAATGGCTGTGGTCGGCTTTTGCATCGCCCCGCCTGGTGGCCACTGCTGCGCTCATACTGACAGGAGCGGCGCTGATGGGTGGATACCAGTTCGCCAGGGTAGAGGGACGTTCCGTCGAAGCGTCCTTGTTCGCGGTTGCGGCCGGCGCGCCGACGACATTCCTGTTTGGCGATGAATTCGATCGTCCGGAGAGCAGCCTATGACACGTTCCGGCATGTTACGAACCGCTGTTTTCGTGCTGCTCGCCATGTCGCTTGCCGGCAACTTCTTCACGATCGGCTACCTCGCGCATCGATGGCAATCCGGCCCCAATGTTCTTTCCATGGCTCTCGCAGCGCGCTATTCTCCCGAGGTCCAGCGTGCATTCCGCGAGGTTTTGCGAGAAAACAGATCAACCGTGCGCGCGGCATTGGCTGAACTGAGGACGGCGCGTGACGCCCAGGAGGCTCTTGCCAGGCAGCATCCGGTCGATGAGGTGACCATGCGCGCCGCGATGGCCCGGGTCCGAACCAAAACCGCAGGACTTCAATCGATATTGCAGGACTATCTCATGATGGCGCTCAGGAACGCAGAACCTCCCGCAAAAGACGACCGAAAAACGACCGGATAAGCACATGGAACGCAAATGGCTTCGCGCGGAATCGACGATGTTGGTTTCATCGGAGGGCGGTTGGGCGTCCGGCGGAGATCAAGATATATCCTCCATTCGGAGATTCCTCACGCGATGGCCACGCGTTTCCCTATCGAGGCGTGGTCATTTGGAGGAATGACATTGTCCGTTTCCTCGACCAAAATTGCGGAACGATGGAGGACGGCTTTGCATCTGGGTCAGCCAGATACCAATAGCGAACTTTCCGCGTCATCGGTCTTTTCGAAGTTGCTGGCGATCTGGCCACATTGTCGGATTTGTCTCCGGTGACCGTATTCCAAGGCTGCCCACAATAGAAGGAGATGACATGGGACGCGAGGCAATCACACGTGTGGAGATAGGCGGCGAGGCAGGTGATGTCCTCGCTCTGCTCGAAAGCACAGAACTGGTCTTGCGTGGCGACATCCGCCGACGGTTCCCGCGCGACCGGCTTGTGAATGTCCACGTGGATGGGTCGGCGCTTTGCTTCACATGCAATGGCGAATCTGTTTCCCTGCATATGGGCGCCATCGGGGCAGAGAAATGGAGGAACGCGATTGCCACTCCACCGCCGAGCCTGCGCGCTAAACTGGGGCTGGAAAGGGACGCAGGGGCATAGTCGCCCGCATCGACGGGCCCGATGATCTGGCGGCGGCTCAGGCGGCGCAGGCAAAATGTCCGGACCTTCCGGTCTGGGCGATTTATCCAAAAGGAAAGAATGTCCGCTATGGAGATGGGCCTATAAGGGCCGCGCTGCGCGACGCAGGGTATCGCGACTCCAAGTCCTGTGCTGTGTCTGAGCGGCTGACGGCCACCAGATACAACCCGGAGCGACCTTAGAAAGCTGCGTTACTGCTACCGGCCAGCGAACCACATGAATTGTGGAAGACCTTTTAGGTGCCAAAACCACGATATCCGCGCAAAGGCGCATTGGAACGTTGTGACGACCGCGCGTACCTACGTCATCAACAAACACCGCGTTCGGGGCGGCAATGGAACATTGTGACACCGCATGCACCAGAGCTGTCAACGCGCAGCGTGTGCAGCTACATAATGTGGGCGAGTGCAATCGCATCAGCTACATCCTCGGAGCGCTCATCCAACATCGACGTTGCCACCCGAATGTTATTGCTGTGAGCAATGCAGAATTTGCTTCCCGAGTTGACCGCAATATTCCGGGCAGCGAGCGTAACCATTGCAAAGGGCTCAGAGACCACCGGCACCCACAAAGATAACCCGTCTCCATCTTCGATGGTTAGGCCGCGCACGCGCAGAGCGCTAGCGAGCATATCGCGTCGTTTTTTATAGATAGCCCGGGCAGATGCGATGCCTTCCCAAGTTTCCGGTTGGCGCAACAACCATGCACCGGCGGCTTGAAGAACGCGGCTGGTCCAGGCGGCACTAAAACTACGATAAGACTGGATCTGTTCAACGATTGCCGCTGTGCCTGACAATACGGCCAAACGGAGATCGGGGCCGAGCGTCTTGGAAAACGAGGTAATGTGAATGACCCTATCGGGAAACTGGGTGCCAAGCGAATGACGCTCAACCCCCGAAATATCGGACATGCCATCATCCTCAATTATGAGGGTGTCGCTGTCACGTAGTACTTCAGTCAGTTCGCCCAGACGTTGCGGCGTCACTGTCCGGCCAGTCACTGAATGCAGCCGCGGCTGAAACAGGAAAACGACCGGTTTGTAGCGCATCGCATCCTGGAGCGATGAGGGCAGCGGGCCGTACTCGTCACATTTCACAGGTAGTATACGTGCACCCTGATGCTCAAGAATATCGAGGAGCCGCATCGCCGTCGGTTCTTCGATGGCGACAGGCGCGCCGGGCGTCACCAGCGCATGAATGGCGGTATACACAGCATTATAACCGCCGTTGGTCGCAAGCATCGCTTCCGGGTCATAGGGCCATGTCTTGCGTACTTCGGCCTCCAGTTCCGGCAGAATACGGCTGCGCTCATAGCTGTTGAGGTTCTCTGCGGAAGACCCGTATGCCAGCGCCTTCTCCAAAGGCGGCAGCAGCCTTGGGTCGGGAACGGCCATCGTCAGGTCGAGCACATCTGCACCGTAGTGGCCGGAACTCGCAAGGCGCTCTGGCTTTGCGATGAAGCGGTCACCACTGACCCAGGTGCCGTTTCGGCCCCTTCCTGAAATGATCTTTTGCCGTCTGAGTTCGCTCCAGGCTTCCGAAATCGTCGCCGGGCTGACACCGAGCGAAAAAGCGAGATCACGGATCGGAGGCAGCTTGGCGCCTACGGGAAGCGCCCCTGCCCTGATCAAGGCACTGGTTTCCAACGCGATTCCGCGAATTGTTCGATCGCTTAATTTTTCGGCAAACCAGATCGAATCGTAGGTGTCGCTCATTTGCTCACCAAATTAAATGTTCAATAACGTAATAACATTTGATCATTACGATGTGAACATTTTAATCTCCCTTCATAAGCACTTTCTGACATGAGTATGTAGAATGACACTGGGCCTTCGAATTGCACTGCGTGACTGGGACTACATGACCCCGCTGATCCTCGGCGATGTCGCTTCCGACAAGCTCGACTTACGGGTGGACCGGATCGGAACGCTTGTGTCCCATCTCGGCAAGAGCCCCGACCACGAGGCTGCCGAGATTTCGTTCAGCCGCTATACCCAGCTTCGCCACGACGGCGATGACAGCGTCGTTGGCATTCCCAACTTCATCATGCGCGGCTTCCGCCATCGCTGCATCATGACCACTCGCGACAGCGATCTGACAACGCTCGGCCAGCTGGCCGGCAAACGCATCGGCGTCACCGGATGGCGCGACAGCGGCAACACGTGGACGCGTGCGGCTATCCGCCGCCAAGGCGTCGAGGTCAAGGATGCGACGTGGTATGCTGGCCGCCTGACAGAGGCCCACCCAGTCACCGATCGCCTCGACGGCTTTGGCCAGCCCGGCCTGATCGAAGCCTGCCCCGGCGAACGCCCGATGGTAGACCTTTTGCGCGAAGGTGGGCTGGATGCGATCTTTACGCCCTTCATGCCCGATGGCTATTTCGAGCCTGGCTCACCGTTCCGTCAGGTGCTGGCCGATTTCCGCACAGAAGAGCGCCGGTATTTCGACGATGTGGGATACGTTCCTGGCATGCACCTGATCGGCATCAAGGCTGACATCGTTGCCGAGAACCCGTGGGTAATTGCCGAAGTGAGCCGGCTCATCGACGAATCACAGCGCATGTGGACCACCAAGCGTCGCAAATATGCCGAAACCACGCCATGGATGTTCGACGAGGTCCTGAAAACCTCGCGCGAGCTGCCCAAAGGCTGGGATGCCAGCGGATTTGCCGCCAACCGCAAGATGATCGACGATTTTGCCAGTGAACTGCACGCGCAGGGCATCATGAAGCGCCACATGGCGCCGGAAGAGCTTTTCGCATTCGATACGGATGGCAGCCGGATCTGACCGGCAGCTGTAACGTTACTCTCTCAAGAAACGTAGCTTTGTAAAAAAGGGGAATGACCATGTCGCATAAGAAACTCATCGCTCTCGCCCTCGCCGGCGTAGCACTTGCGGGCGTCGCCAGGGCGCAGGACGCATCCATCAAGCTGGACGTCAACAAGGCGCTCCACGATCGCCTGCCGGAAGACATCAAGTCCGCTGGCAAGATGATCTCCGTCAACAACGGTTCGTTCCCTCCCTACGAAATCGTCACCGGCACCGATATGACAGGCGCCAGTGCCGACTTGACCGATGCGCTCGGACAGGTTCTCGGCGTCAAGATCGAGCATGCGACTGTCGGTGGTCTGCCGGCCCTGCTGGCCGGCGTCAACGCGGGCCGTTACCAGTTCGCCTTCGGCCCGATCGGCGACTACAAGGATCGCGAAGCAGCAAGCGACTTCGTCGATTGGGTGCAGGAATTCGTCGTCTTCGCCACCCTCAAGGGCAATCCCAAGGGCATTGGCTCGCTGGACACGTCCTGCGGCCAGCGCATCTCGGTCATGGCCGGCGGATCCGCCGAACGGGTGATCAAGGCACAGTCGGACAAGTGCAAGGCTGACGGCAAGGAACCGGTGGAGGTCCAGTCCTATACCGACCAGCCGGCATCGATCCTGGCCGTCCGTTCCAAGCGCGCCGATGCCTTCTTCTCCTCACAGGCGCCGCTGACCTATTTCGTCTCCCAGGCGAACGGCCAGCTGGAACTGACCGGGGTCGGCCAGAAAAACGGCTTTGAAGACATCTTCCAGGGCGCCGTCGTGCCGAAGGGCTCACCGCTCGGCCCGCTGTTCGTCGATGCCATCAAGGTGCTCATGGACAATGGCACCTATGCCGCGATCATGAAGAAATGGGGCCTCGAGAACAACATGATCAAGCAGCCTGGCCTCAACCTTGGTGGGCAACTTCCCAAATGAGCACCACCAACAACAACAACGCAGCGCCTTCGGGCGCCGCGGACTTCCGCGATGTGGCGACGGCTCACACGCCTTTCCGGGCGGGCCCTCTTGCCCTCCGGATCGTGATTGCGCTGGTCGTCATCGACTTCGGCTGGATCGTTGCCGCTAATGAAAACTTCGGCTGGCCGGTTGTTGCCCAGTATTTCTTCGATCCGACGGTTTTGAACGGTCTTTACGTCAGTCTTGGCCTCACCGTGATCGCCATGATCCTCGGCGTCGCGCTCGGCTTGGTGATCGCGATCGCGCGTATGTCGTCCGACAAGCTGGCAAGCTCGTTCGCGTCGCTGTTCATCTGGTTCTTCCGCGGCACGCCGCTCCTTGTCCAGCTGATTTTCTGGTACAACATGTCGACGTTGTTTCCGGCGATTTCGATTTCCATTCCCTTCGGTCCGACACTCATCAGTTGGGACACCAACTCGGTGATTACCCCGATGACGGCGGCGATTGTCGGCCTCGCACTCAACGAGGCTGCTTATATGGCAGAAGTCATCCGCGGCGGCCTTCTGTCGGTTGACCGCGGTCAGACCGAAACGGCGGAAGCCTTCGGCATGACCAAGGCGCGAGCCCTGCGGCGGATCATTATTCCGCAGGCGATGCGTTCGATTGTGCCCCCGACCGGCAATCAGCTGATCAGCATGATCAAGGCGACGTCGATCGTCAGCGTCATCGCCATGGCCGATCTGCTTTACTCGGTGCAATCGATCTATAACCGCACCTTCGAGATCATCCCGATGCTGCTGGTCGCGGTCCTCTGGTACCTGCTCATCACCTCGGTGCTGAATATCGGTCAGGGCTATATCGAAGCCTATTATGGTCGCAGCGACCGCCGCAATGGCGCCACGCCCAAGCCAGCAGCTGTCACAGAGGAGGCAAGCCATTGACCATCGTCGATACCACCAGGCCCCTCGTCCAGGCTCGTAATGTCCACAAGTCCTTCGACCGGCTCGAAGTGTTGAAGGGCATCGACCTCGACATTATGCCGGGGGAAGTCGTGGCCGTTCTGGGGCCGTCCGGCTCGGGCAAATCCACCTTCCTGCGCTGTATCAATCACCTCGAAGATATCCAGAAGGGGTATATCGAGGTGGATGGCGAGCAGATCGGTTACCGCGTCAAGAACGACCGGCTGGAAAGGCTGTCGCCCAACGGCATTGCCAGACAGCGTCGAAAGATCGGCATGGTGTTCCAGCAGTTCAATCTCTACCCGCACATGACGGTCTTGCAGAACATTATCGAGGCGCCGGTCGGCGTTCACGGTCAGAGCCGCAAGGATGCCATCGAGAACGCCAAGCGCCTTTTGGAGCGGGTCGGTCTGTCGGAGAAGGCACATGCCTACCCGCGGCAGCTTTCCGGCGGCCAGCAACAACGCGTCGCAATTGCCCGCGCGCTGGCGATCAAGCCAAAGCTGATGCTGTTCGATGAGCCAACCTCGGCGCTCGATCCGGAACTGGTCGGCGAAGTGCTGGCGACGATGCGGGACCTGGCAAAGCAGGGTCTTACCATGATCGTCGTCACCCACGAGATCAGCTTTGCGCGTGAAGCGGCCGACCGGGTGGTGTTCATGGACGGAGGGGTGGTCGTCGAACAGGGAAAACCGGAAGACGTGATCGGCAATCCACGGCATACGCGCACACAGGCTTTTCTGTCGCGCTTCCTGTAAATCCTCCCCGACTAGCCCCGGCCGAAAGGCCGGGGTCTTTTGTTCAAAATCTGAAAGTCTGGATATTCCATGCCTAGCCAAGACAATCTCTACGCCCGCATCGCCGATTTCGACTCTATGGAAGCCGAGCTGAAGGCGACCCGCCAGCATCTCCATGCTCATCCGGAACTCTCTTTCGAAGAGGCCGAAACTGCCCGATACGTAGCCGAAAAACTCGAAAGCTGGGGTTACACGGTAACTCGCAATGTCGGCGGTCATGGGGTTGTGGCGACGCTCAAGAATGGCGAAGGCACCCGGAGCATCGGTATCCGCGCCGACATGGATGCGTTGCCGATCGAAGAAGAGACTGGCGTCGCCTATGCCAGCACCGTGCCCGGCAAGATGCATGCGTGTGGCCACGACGGCCACACCACGGTTCTGCTCGGGGCCGCTGAATATTTGGCGCGCACCAAGCGCTTCAACGGCACAGTGACGCTGATCTTCCAGCCTGCTGAGGAAGCAGGCCAATTCAGCGGCGCGCAACGGATGATCGCTGACGGCCTGTTCGAACGCTTTCCGATCGACGCTATTTTTGGCCTGCACAACCATCCCGGCATGCCGGCCGGCACGCTGCTCACCCGAGCCGGCCCGATGATGGCCGCCGGCGACACCGTCAAGATCACCGTCACCGGCAAGGGCGGACATGCCTCGCGTCCGCACCTGACCGTCGATCCGGTCCTTGTCGCCTGCAATCTCGTGATGACGTTGCAATCGATCGTCTCGCGCAATGTCGATCCGACCCAGACGGCGGTCGTCACGGTAAGCACCATTCATGCCGGAGAGGCATCGAACGTCATCCCTAATAATGCCAGGATTTCGATGAGCGTGCGCTGCTTCGATCCGGCGATCCGCGTTTTCCTCGAGGAGCGCATTCGCAAATTGACGGCAAGCGTTGCCGAAGGGCACGGCGCCACCGCCGAGATCGAATACGAATACGGTTATCCCGTTGTAGTAAATTCCGAGGAGGAGACGGCCTTCGCACGCGAGGTCGCCGAGGAACTGGTTGGCACCGACCATGTCTCGACCTGCCCGCCTCTGCCCGGCAGCGAAGACTTTGCCTATTTCCTTCACCATCGTCCCGGCAGCTTCCTGCGGCTTGGCAACGGCAAAAATTCGCAGATCCTGCATTCATCAAAATACGACTTCAACGATGGCAGCCTGACCACTGGCGCTGCGATGTGGGCACGCCTGGCCGAGCGTTATCTCAACGTATGAGGCCGTCTGAAAAATAGAGTTTCGGCTTGAAAAGAATCGAACAAAACTGGCTCGGGAAAATCTGCACAGCGGGGATAAATGGAATTTTTGCCTGACTTCGGCTTAGATGCCGGGAACAGGAGAGATCATGACAAGACGACCGCGCCGGAACCATAGATGGTGTAACGGGCGGTGCCCAGCCAGCCGGGTTTGAAGGTTTGGTGGTCCCTCACAATGATGGCGTCGCGGAGTCAGGATTGGCCTGCTGCATAACATCACGGAGAGGCGACCATGAAACAGCATGCCGGAATCGATGTCCCGTTGGAATATTCAAGTGTGTGCGTGGTGGATGCGGATGGCCGCATCGTGCGTGACGCATCGTGCGTGAAGCAAAGGTGCTGAGCGAGCCCGATGCGCTGATCGCCTGGTTTGCCAATCACGGCGTGGCAATGGAACGAATCGGTCTGGAGGCCGGTCCCTTGTCGCAATGGCTCCATGCCGGGATGGCGAAGGGGTCTGGCGGTCGAACTGATCGAGACACGACACGTGCGTGCGGCCTTCAAGACGATGCCTGTGAAGACCGACAAGAAGGATGCACGGGGCATCGCGCAGTTGATGCGGCTTGGTTGGTTCAGATCGGTCCACTGCAAATCTGTTCCGGCCCAGGAGGTGCGTGCCCTGCTGACCGCCCGCATGCTCATCCGGGGCAGGCTCCACGACATCGAGATGAGCATCCGGGGCATTCTGCGCGGCTTTGGCCTCAAGCCGGGCCGGCGACGCGGCGCACCTATGCGGCACGGATCCGCGAGCTTATTGAAGGTCATCCGACACTGGAGGCGATTGCCGCGTCGCTGTTGAAGGTGCGCGATGCGCTCGCGGACGAATTTGCAGGGTTGAGCGCAAGCTGCGTGCCATCGCCCGTCAAGACGATAACGCACGGCGGCTGATGACGACACCCGGCGTTGGTGTCCTGTAGCACTGACATTCGTGTCGGCCGTCGACGCTCCCGAGCGTTTCCGATCATCCCGAGCGGTGGGGCCGCATTTCGGATTGACGCCGAAGAAGTATCAATCGGGTGAGACCGACTATAGCAGCCGCATCTCGAAGATCGGCGATGTGAGCGTGCGGCGGGTCTGGACGATCTCGTCGAGAACGTAGCCGTCCTGATCAACCAGGCGCCAGAGCCAGTGTTTCCGGCCACCGATCGTCACAACCACCTCGTCCAGATGCCAGATGTCGCTCGGGCTTGGCGGCTTCCGACGCAAGCGACCGGCATAGTTCGAGCCGAATTTCTTCGCCCAACAACGGACTGTCTCATAGGAAACGATGACGCCGCGCTCCAATAGCATTTCCTCCACCAGGCGCAGGCTTAACGGAAATCGGAAGTAGAGCCAGACCCACATGGGCGATCACAGCAGGTGGAAAACGATGCCGTTAGTAGCTGACAGGGTTCTGGTTCATGACAGCCAGATAGCCGCTATATCTTTCAGCTGCAGTTAACCTGACATCACCCTTGGAAGGTGGCCGCCGCGACGGGGCTTGCCGATATTGGTCGACCCATCTTGGCTGCGGCAGTCATATTTGCGTTGTCGATCTCCCCCGAGACGGCGAAGATTACCATCCTGATCTCCGCTGTGCCGTAGTTTTTTTTCGGCATTCTCTTTAGCGTGCATTATCGCCTTGACTACGCGGCAACCGGATCGATGGTCATAGCAAGCACCTTTTCAGCATCGTCACGCTGGCAACAGTCATAGCGTTGCTTTCAACATTTTAGGCTGCGGCTGACACCTCCCGCTTCGCCCAAGCGCACCAAAAGGCCACTACAAGATTGACGTGCTCCCAGCCTCGCAGCTTGGCAAGGAAAACCCGACATCAACTACAGCCCCACGCACGGTACGTTCCATAGCCGGGCAGCGAAGGGATGACGAGGTCGAACGCATCTTCTTGTCTGCCGCCGAAGCGCGGACACTCAGCCGTTCGTGGGGATCCGGAGTCCCGGTGAACGTGCGCGAACTCGTCGCCGCGGCCGGTCGGCGGCCTGAATGGCCTTGCGCTCGGCAAGGCTTGAGATCGACCAGCTGCCGAGCCCCCGGGTGAGCCCCGTCTTTGTTCGAACTGGCTATCTCCCGGCTCCGGTTGGCGGCTCGCTGCCTTCCGGGAGCGGGCTCTGATACGCCCGGCCACCGCGCCGTCCGTGCAATTCTTTCTTGGCGCGCGACAGCAATTCCGGATCGGCAATCGCCCTTGCACCGGTTGCCGCCATCACCTTGGCGGCCGTGACCATGGCCTTATGGGCAGCTGGCAGCTTGCCTTGCGTCACGGTCTGCCAGGCATGGAACGGCGTGCCGATCGCCGCGGTCGCCGTCAGGCACTGCGCGGTGGGGACGACCCAGCTCACATCACCCACATCCGTCGAACCAAAGAGCAGGCCGGGCTGTGCCGGCAGCGGCAGAATACCATCATGCAGGGATTTCGGATAGTCGGTCGGCCCGCCGAAGGCTTCAGCGCTCGCTCGGACGTCGTCATCCGTCAATGCGGCGGCGCGTAACCTGTCAGCAAAATCGAAGTCTGTATTATCGAAATCGGGGGCACCCAGCCTCGTAAACTGCTCATGCATCGCCTCCTCCAGGGTACGGTTGGGGAGGATATTTGAAGTGGCGCGGTCGAACACCATCTCGACCTTCGTCTCGGTCATGAGCGCAGCACCCTCGGCGATCTTGCGCACCCGCTCGAAAAGGTTGCGGACATCGCTTAGCCTTGGCGCACGGACCAGGTAGAGACCTTCTGCGGAAGCCTGGACGACATTGGGAGAAATGCCGCCGGTCTGGGTAATCGCATAATGCACACGGGCATCCGAGGGCATGTGCTCGCGCATATAGTTGATGCCGACATTCATCAGCTCGACCGCGTCGAGAGCGCTGCGACCGACCTGCGGGCTCATCGCAGCATGCGCCGCACGACCGCTGAAGCGGAAATAGGCCTGGATATTGGCAAGAGTTGAAGAGGACATGACGGCGTTGTAGACGCAAGGGTGCCAGCAGACGGCGGCATCAAGATCATCAAATGCGCCTGCGCGCACCATGTATGTCTTGCCCGATCCCCCCTCTTCGGCAGGGCAGCCATAATACCGGACCCGTGCCTTCACACCGCTTTCGGCCAAGGCGTCACGCAGGGCGACCGCCGCAAGAAGGGAAGCCGCCCCCAGGAGATTGTGATGGCATCCGTGGCCATTGGCGCCCGGCTCGGCAGCCCGCTGCTCCGTGATGCCGGCTTCCTGGGAAAGCCCGGCCAGAGCATCGAACTCTCCAAGGAACCCGATCGCGACCTCACCTTGACCAGCCTCGGCCACGAAGGCGGTCTTCATTCCCGCAATGCCGCGGGTGACGCGGAAGCCTTCAGCTTCCATGGCGGCAATATGCTCCTCGACCGAGCGGAATTCCTCGAAACGCAGCTCCGGCGTACCCCAGACGCGATCGCTGAGATCGATGAAGGCCTGAGCCTTGGCGTCGGCGCAGCGTGAAATATGGTCGGCGTCGAGAACGTCATTGCGCCATGTCGCTTCAGCCTTGTCGTCCCGCATATCGGTTATTCCCTGATCACTTCAGAATATCGGCGCCTGCGCAGGCGAGCATCACGGCCAGTCCCACAGACATTTCCGGAAGGGTCGTCGCCGGATCCACGTCCGTCCACTCGTTCAGCGTATGGGCGTCGCCACCCTTCCCTCCCCACGAAAAGGTAACGGCTGGAACGCCGAGGCTCATGGCGACATTGGCATCCGTCGAAAACGAGCTGAACACCGGCGTCTGCCCAATCGCTGCGATGGCGGCGGCCGCGGACTGTGTCAACTCACCCTCGGCGGTGACGCCGGCAGGCCGATCACCAATCAAGACGATCTCGACTGCAATTGCGCCCTTGTCGATCGAGCGGCTGTCGTTCTCGACGTGACACGACTGCAGCACGATATCGCGAAAGCGGGTATCAAGATCCGCCAGCTGCGACGCCGAATTGGAACGCAGATCCACCATCAGCGAAACTTCCGAGGGGATTGCATTGACGGAACTGCCGCCTTTGATCACGGTGGAACTGCACGTCGTCTTCGGATCATCCGGCAGGGAAAGACGCCCCAGTTCGACAACCGCGCGGGCGGCCGCAATCATCGGATTGACGATGCCATGGTCAGCAAAGCTATGGCCACCTGGCCCTCGGAACGTCACCCGGTAGCGCTTCGATCCCGTTCCTGCGGAAACGACGGTATTGGCGGGCGTCGGGCCGTCGAGGCATATGAGAGCCGCAATGCGGTTGCGATAGCTGCTGTTGGCAAAGAAGTGCCGCATGCCACGCAGATCGCCCTCGCCTTCCTCGCCAACACTCGCCAAGACGAGAATGTCGTCCCGAGTCTCTATTCCGGCAGCATCGAGTGCGCGGAGATAGGCCAGGATAGTGGCGAGGCCACGGGTGTTGTCGCCGACGCCCGGGGCGGACAGACGAAAGCCTTCGCGCCGGACGGTAACATCCGTCCCCTCGGGAAACACGGTATCGAGATGAGCCGAAACCGCGATCATGCGCCCTCCGAAAGCCTTGCCCCGGCGAAGTCCCGTGACATTGCCGATGGAATCGATCGCGACGTCCTCCAGACCGGCCGCTTCCAGCATGCCCCGGTATGCCTGCCCGCGGACCTCTTCCTTGAAGGGAGGCGCCGGAATTTCGGTGAGCGTCACGAGCTCGCTGATGAAACGCTCATGCGTCTGTGAGAGAGAGTTCGTTGCAGCCCTGAAAGACGCGCTGGCGAGGAGCGTCGGGATCGCAGTGTGTCCGGCGAGCGAGGTGGTTTTAAAGGTTTGCATGGTCAGGCCGCTTGGTTGAGATGACAGGCCGAAAGGCGTCTAGGGCCAATCGCTTTGAGTTCGGGAACATCTCGCCTGCAGCGATCCGTCGCGCTCGGGCAGCGCGGATGGAACGGACAACCCGACGGAGGATCGAGCGGCGACGGCAGCTCGCCCTGGATCGGTTTGTAGTCGCGCTCGGCGGCTTCGAGCACCGGCAACTGTTCCAGCAGCAGCCGCGTATAGGGATGATTGGGCGTGGAAAACAGCGCCTCGGTCGGCGCGATTTCCACCACGCGGCCGAGATACATGATGACCACCCGGTCGGAGATATGTTCGACGACGCCCAGATTGTGCGAAATGAACAGATAGGTCAGGTCTAGCTCGTCGCGCAGATCCATGAAGAGGTTCAGCACCTGCGCCTGGATCGATACGTCGAGCGCGGCGACCGCCTCATCGCAGATAATCAACGATGGCTTGACCGCAAGAGCACGGGCAATGCCGATGCGCTGCCGCTGCCCGCCGGAAAACTGGTGCGGGTAACGGCTGGCATAGGCGCCGGAAAGTCCGACCTTCTCCATCAGGTCGACGACGTAGGCCCGCTGCTCGGCCTTGCGGATCAACCCGTGGGCGACTGGTGCTTCACCGATGATATCGACCACGCGCATGCGCGGATTGAGCGAGGCGAACGGGTCCTGAAAGATCATCTGGACGCTGAGCGCAAAATCCCGACGCTGCTCGGGCGTCATCGCCGAGGACGAAACCCCTTTGTAGCTGATGGTGCCGGCGCTGATACTGCTGATGCCGGCGATCATCCGGGCCACGGTGGACTTGCCACAGCCTGACTCGCCGACGATCCCGACGACCTCTCCCCTTCCGATGAAAAGATCGATGCCTGCGACGGCGCGCACGTCGATCCTCTTGACCCTGGCGCCAAAGAGGTTGGCGATATGCCCGGCCACGCCGACCGGCTTCGTGAACGTCTTGGCGAGGGAACGTAGTTCCAGCATCGGTTCCTGCTGGTTTTTTTCTGTCGTCATGTCCTGTCTCATAAGGCTGGGTTCCAGCAACGCACCGATTTTCCGCCCGGCAACAGCGTCGGTTCGGGTGCGACCAGACATTCGGGTGTCGCCCTTTCGCATCGTTCGCGAAAGGCGCAGCCCTGTGGCAGGTTGAGCAGCGACGGGGTCATGCCCTTGATCTGGTGAAGTCGGTGGCCACGCGTGGCATGCGATGGGACGGAATCGATCAGCCCTTGCGTGTAGGGGTGCAAAGGCCTCTTGATTACGTCGGCAGTCGTACCCGTCTCGACGATGCGGCCGGCATACATGACCGAGATACGGTCGGCGAGACCGGCAACGACAGCGAGGTCGTGGGTGATCCAGATAAGCGCGGTGCCAGTCTTGCGGCAAAGCTGCTTCACCTCATAGATGATCTGGCCCTGGATCGACACGTCGAGCGCGGTCGTCGGCTCATCCGCGATGATGAGCTTCGGCTTGTTGATGAGCGCGATGGCAATGGCGATACGCTGCCGCATGCCGCCGGAAAGCTCGTATGGATAGGCTTTCAGGCGTTCATCGGGAGATGGAATGCCGACCTGCACGAGCACATCCCTGGCCCGCCGCCGGGCTTCGGCCGTGCTGACCTGCGCATGCGCCTGGACCGTTTCGATCAGCTGCGTGTCGATGCGCAGGACCGGATTGAGCGTCATCGACGGATCCTGGAAGATCATCGCGATGTCGTTGCCGCGCAGTTGCCGGCGTGCCTCCTCGCCCATCAAGACCAGATCGGAACCGTCATAGTCGATGCTCCCGTCTACGATACGGCCGGGCGGATCGATCAGACCCAGAATGGAGAAACCGGTGATCGACTTGCCGGAACCGGACTCGCCGACAAGCCCGAGGATTTCACCGCGACCGAGTTCGATATCGACCCCGTCGACCGCTTTCACGACGCCTGCCCTCGTGGCGAAATGAGTTTTCAGCCCCTTGATCGAGAGCAGCGGCTTCTGTTTGGCCGTCAGCGCTGCTTGCATGCCGTTAACGTCCATCACAGGGCATTCCTCGGATTGAGAATGTCGCGAAGGTGATCGCCCACGAGATTGATACCGACGATCCCGAGAGCGAGCGCGATACCCGGAAAGAACGAAATCCAATACTGACCGGACAGCATGAATTCGAAACCGTTGGCGATCAGCATGCCGAGCGACGGCTGCGTGACCGGAACACCGACGCCGAGGAAGGAAAGGGTCGCCTCCAGCGCAATGGCGTTCGCAAGATCGATCGTTGCGATGACGATCAGTGGCGGAAGACAGTTCGGCAACAGGTGCCGGGCGATGATGCGCCGCCAACCGAGGGAAAGACAGCGGGCCGCGAGAATGTATTCGCGATTGCGCTCCACAAGGGCGGTGCCGCGCACGGTCCGGGCAAAATAAGCCCATTGCACGATGATGAGCGCGATGATCACCTTGTCCAGCCCCTGGCCGAGGACCGAAAGCATCACCAGCGCCACGAGGATCGCCGGAAAGGAAAGCTGGATATCGACGATGCGCATCAACAGGGCGTCCAGCCAGCCGCCGAAATAGGCAGCGCAAAGGCCGACCGTCGAGCCGATCAGAAGTGAAACCGTGACGGACAGGAAGGCAACCAGCAGGCTCGTCCGCATGCCGTAGAGAACGGCGGAGAGCACGTCACGGGCCTGGCTGTCCGTACCCAGCCAGTAGGTGATGCCGCTGACCTCGGCGACGCTGCCGGGCGACATCTGCGAATCCAGAATATCAAGCGCACCGATATCGTAAGGGTTTTGAGGCGCGATCCACGGCGCCGCAAAGGCTGGAATGGCAAGCAGGATCATCAGGATCAGTCCGGCCACAGCTAGTTTGTTTTCCCTGAACTGGACCACAAAGCGGTGGAAAGGCGAATCCTCGACGGTTGTCGTGGGTAAAACGGTGGTTGGCGTGCTCATCAGTCGCGCACCTTTTCGCGGGCACTCGGATCGATCGCCATGTAGAGAATGTCGACGACGAGGTTCAGGATCACCAGGAAAAACACCATCATGATGAGGTAGGCGACGACCACGGGGCGATCGAGGGTGATGATGGAATCGATCAGCAGCTTGCCCATTCCGGGCCAGGAGAAGACGCTCTCGGTGACGACCGCAAACGCGATCGCCTGGCCGAATTCCAAACCTGCGACAGTGATGATCGGGATGAGGATGTTCTTCAGCAGGTGGACGTTGAGAATGCGAGAGGGGCGCAGACCTTTGGCGCGGGCGAATTTGATGTAATCCATCGGCAGGATTTCGCGGGTGGCCGCTCGAGTGACGCGGATCATCAGCGCGGCCTTGGCCAAGCCGAGCGTGAGCGCCGGCAGCGCCAGATGCTGCCAGCCATCGATCGTCAATATGCTGAGTGCGACCGGACCGACATTGACGGTTTCTCCACGTGCCGAGGCCGGCAGGACACCGAGATAGACCGCAAACAGCATGATCAGCATGAGGCCGATCCAGAAATTCGGCAGGCTGAAGCCGAGAATCGAGCCCGTCATGATCGCCTTGCTGGACGGCGCCTTCGGCCGCAACCCGGCCAGTATTCCCAGGGGAACGCCGACGACGACGGAAAATGTCATGGCAACGATCACGAGTTCGACGGTGGCGGGCATGCGCTCGATGATCAGTTGCAGCGCCGGCTGACCGGTGAGAAAGCTGCGACCGAAATCACCCTGCGCGGCATTTCCAAGAAACGTCAGGTATTGAACCCATATCGATTGATCGAGGCCAAGCGCCTTGCGCAGCGCCTGCCGTTCGATCTCCGTTGCCTCGGGGCTGACCAGCATCGAAGTCGGATCACCGATCAGGTAAAGGCCGACGAAGACCAGGACCGACATGACAAGGATCACGCCGAGCGCCTGAAACAGTCGGTTGATGATAAAAACGGGCACTCGCCTGTCCTTCTTTCGCGTGTTCCGGTCTGCTGCGCATCGCGAAGCAGGCCGGAAACTTGATTACTTCGCGGACGTGACGTCCTGAGGCAGGGTATACTGATCGGCGCGAGCAGCGTAGCTCAGGCCCTTGCGCAGCGCCCAGACCGGCACTTCGAAATGTACCGGAATGATGCCGTAGTCGGACAGAACCATCTCGTCGGCCTTCTGCAGCAGCTCTTTGCGGGCTTTGTCGTCCATCGTGGCGGATGCCTTGTCGAGAAGCGCATCGAGGTCCGGATTGGAATAACGCCCGCCGTTCGACGTGCCCGACCCCTTGGACGGCTCACGGGTTCCGACCAGTGACCGCAGCGTCGTGGACATCTCCCCAGTGGAATTTCCCCAGGCGGCGAGATAGGCGCTGTATTCGAAATTGTCGCGGCTCTTGAAGAACACCGGCGGAGCGGCGGCTGCAACTTCGGCTTTGACGCCGGCACGCGTCCACATGGCGGCAATCGTCTGGGCGACGCGGGCGTCGTTGACGTAGCGGCCGTTCGGAGTGCCAAGCGTGATCTGGAAGCCGTTTGGATAGCCTGCTTCGGCGAGCAGGGCCTTGGCCTTGGCAGTGTCGACTACCGGTGCGGCCTGCCGCGCCTTGACCGCGCCGAACATCGGCTCGGGCAGCAGGTCGCCTGTTGCGACGGCGACGCCGCCCATCACCCGTTCGGCGATCGCCTTGCGATCGATGGAAAGCGAAAGCGCTTCGCGGACCCGCTTGTCCATCAACGGGTTCTTGTTGCCCTGGCCGGGGATGCCGGGGCTTGGTTCGCCCTTCTGGTCGAGAGCGATATAGACGATACGGGTACCGGGAGCTTCCGCGACCGAGAGCCTGGGGTTCGCCTTGAACTGCTCCAGGTCCGTCGTCGGCGGGTCTTCCATCATGTCAATGTCGCCGGACAGGAGGGCCGCAGCGCGGGCCGCCGGATTGGTCATCGGGCGATAGATCACCCTGTCCCATGTTGCCGGCTTGCCCCAATAGTTCGGATTGCGCTCCAGAACCAGATCCGCGCCCTTTTGCCAGGAAACGAACTTGAACGGGCCGGTGCCGACAAGTCCTTCGCCGCGGTTGAACTCGACGGTCGTTTTGCCTTCCGGAGCCGGGCCGGATGCAGCTGCCTTCGAAAGGATCGGCAGGTTGGCAATGTCGGTGACCAGCAGCGGATAGGGCTGTTTGGTAGTAATGCGCACCGTGTGCGCATCCGCTGCTTCCACCTTGGCGATCTGGCGGGTGAACAGCGTGAAAGCCGTCGGGCTGTTCGGAACCTTCGGGATCCGGTCGAACGTGAAAACCACGTCATCGGCGGTCAGCGGCGAGCCGTCGGAGAACTTTGCATCCTTCCGCAACGCGAATTCCCAAACCGTGTCGCTGGTCGGCTTCCAGCTCTCGGCCAGTGCAGGCTGCGGCACCAGTTTCGCGTCCATCATCACAAGCGGATCGAACATGGCGAAGGTCACTTGCACGTTCGGCACGAGAACGTGGAACTGCGGATCGAGCGAAGACGGTTCCGATTTGACACCGATCTTCAGATCCGCCGCAGAAAGAGACAATGCGCCCGCCAACAGGAAAGCTGCCGAAGTGGCCAGCCCGGTTGTCACGAAATTCATGATTTCCACTCCATTTTCTGTCTTCGGTTTTTTATTTCTTCGAAGACGTTCCCTTTTACCGATGGGCCCGGATGGGCCGGTTATTGGATACGAAGGGTGGTTTCGACGCCGGTCATGACTTCACCGACGTCGATTGCCGCTCCCAACGATCTCGTAAGTTTGAAAAGCGGCTCCGCCGCTGCCGCGTGACCACTCCAGGCGCAGCAGGTCTGAAATTTTGCCAGCAGATCGTCCTCGTTCAGCGGGTTCTCCGGCGAACCTTTCGGATGGCTGACCGTCGCCTCCATGACCCCGCCGTCCTTCAGATAGACCCGTGTGGTCGCCTCGAAATTCGCGCCATCGACCATCAGAGCATTGTCGTAAGCGATCAGGCGGATGCGAGGCAGCCACGCGACAATCCGCTCATCCCTGACGCTTTCCGGCGTGAAGTGCTTGAGTTCCAGCGCTCCGTCGACCAGCATTCGCGCCATGCAATAGGTGCCGCTGAACCGCGCTTCCATTTCATCGGCGGGACGGTCGAAGCGAAGGTTCCGTTTTGCCATCTCGGGCAGAGACGTCTCGATCCGGTCGATCGCCTCTGGCGAAAACCCCGGCTCTCTCTGCAGGATTTCCAAGGCATCGACGCTACGATGGGCTGCCCCGCAGCAGGGGAATCGCTTTGCGAACAATCCGCTCGCCTCGATTTCCAGCGCCTCACCGAGACCCTCGATCATGACTTCGGCATCGATGTTGCCCGCCCCGGTCAGCGCCGCGAAACCCCAGTCGCCGGCAAGAGGGTCGTGATTTGCGACGATACCAGCCATGGCGAACCGGGCCGCAAGAACGGCATTCTTCGCGGCAAGCCCTGCATGGATCGGCTTCATCATCGAACCGAACTGCAGCTTCGAACCTGCTGCCATGCTCGTTGCCGCGCTCATTGCGGCAAGCACCTGATCCGGCATAGCCCCAAGCAGCCGGGCGCAAGCACCGGCGGCGCCGATAGCTCCGATCGTCGAGGTCGAATGCCAGCCGCGCTCATAGTGGGCAGGCTGCATCAGCCGGCCAATGCGCCCCTGGAGCTCCAACCCGACGATGAATGCATCGATCAGCGCACTCCCATCGACCCTGCAATCATTCACCAGAGATAAAAGCGCGGGAGCGAGGACCGCCGTCGCATGAGTAAAAGCGGGCGCGAAATTGTCGTCGAAATCGAGCGCATGCGCCGCGGTTCCGTTGATCAGGGCCGCCCAGGGCGCGCTCACCCGGGCAGGCGCTCCGAACGCGAAGCATTGCCCCAAGCCACCTTCGGCCACCGCGTTGATGACGGAAACAGTGGAAACGTCATTCATCCCGGCGATCATACACGCAGAGATATCCGCGAACGCGTCTTCACCGCGGAGGTAGGCAGACGAACCGAAATGGCAAGCGCCGGCGGCCCATTCGGACAATGCCCGAAATGCTGGTTTTCCTTCGTCGCCCATTTGAGAGGCTCTTTGCGCCGTCACCGAGTGCATCGTCGTTCCCACCCGACATTGTTGCCGGTTATTGCGGTCGATGATGGCCAAAGGGACAGGCATCGGCAAGAAACTAACTAGTCGCCCATGATGAATTTTAGTTATAATAGAATAGCCGCGGAGGGGCTTTGAAGCTCGCGTCGCGGGATCGGACAGAGACAAAAAGCTGCCGCCGGGGAGAGCAGAGGCGATGGCAGAAGCTCCCTTGATAACCGAAAGTTATTGGACATGCGATCGGAGAAACAGTGGATCTGAGACAGCTGAGGAATCTGGTTCTGGTGGCGCGTTACGCCAGCTTCGGGGTCGCAGCCGAGAGATTGAATGTGACACAGCCCGCGCTCAGCAAGAGCATTCGCGCGCTGGAAGAGTCCTTGGGTGTTCGCCTCCTGGATCGTGGACCCTGGGGCGTCAAACCAACTGATTATGGTCTGCGGCTGATCGAATATGGAGAGCTCGTGCTCTCCCTGACGGACGAGGCGCGGAACGAATTGGACGCCATGCGCGGTGCCCGTCGAGGCCGGCTGCGCATCGGTGCGGTCACGACCGCAATGCGGGAAATCGTACCGACCGCCATCAAGCGATTTCTTAAAGCCCAGCCGGAAGTCGATGTTTCACTCAACGAGGAACTCAGCTCAGCGCTTTACGCTTCCCTGCTCAACGGGGCCATCGACATCGCCGTGATGGCCCGGCCGAAAGAGATTTCCGAAGAGGTCGAGTTTCTCAATTTGCTTGAAATTCCAGTCGACATCGTCGCTGACCGCGATCATGAGTTGGTGAAGCTTCCCAAAGTGAGCCTTGCCGACCTGATGGAATATCGCTGGGTGATCCCTGCCCGGCCTGAACCGGACCGGTTGGCGCTCGAGGCCCTGTTTGCTACCGCGCAGCTTCCCCGCCCTCTTGCAATCTGCGAAACAACGTCGTCGACCTTCCAGATGTCGATGATCGCCGGCTCGAAATGGCTCAGCTATCTCACCCGAACAAGCGTGTTCGTGCAGGGACGCGACGCGCAGTTCGTGGCCCTGAAACTCGACAGCCGGACGTGGACCCGCAATATCGGCATAGCCTACCGGCGCCGGAGCGTTTTGCGGCCCGTGGTGATGTCATTCGCCAAGGAACTGGAAGCACTTTGCGCAAAATCACCCGGACAAGACCATCTCCCGCCTTGAAAGGAATCGAACCTACGGCCACTATCCACAAGACCTTCAAATAGCTGAATCCACAACACTTTCTTGGAGATTCGACGATTACCGCGAATGGCCGAATATCTCCTCTTATTTGCGCTCAGAGCTGCGAACGCCAGCCGGTCCTGAAATTCAAATCCGTCAGCATTTGGAAGCTGCTGCACCAGCGCACTTCGAGATCGTTGCAGACATCCGGTATCCTGCGATTTGCCCGTTTGGTACTCGGCTTGGACGCCTCGACCGTCACGACGATCCGGTCAGCACGATGTGCCAGGGCATGGGCAATCAGGAATGGATCGCGACCGACCTCGATAATCTCGGCGTCGTTGAGGTCGGGCGCATATTTTTCGATGACTGTCTGCACGAGAGCCGGTTCGACATCCTGATCCAGCTTGAGGGCGTCATAATTATCCCCCTCATTCAACCATTGCCCCAGTTCCGAACCTTCGGTGATCTCCTCGAGGATTTCGACCGGGATTTTCAGCGCGCTGGTCTCGCCCATATGGACGAGCCAATCCCAGAACTCGGGAACGCGCTGAATCGGGTAGTAAAGATTATGCGCCGTAATGAGAACGTTCGCGTCGAGAAGATGCACACCGCCCTCTTAAGCCACGCCGTCGGTCAGCGAGAAGACGTTGTTCGGTTTCACGCCGAGGATCGCCGCCGCCTTGGAAGGCGACAGGGCTCCGTCTGCAAGCATCCGTTTCGAAAGGCTCAGAAGGCGATTGCCAAGCCTGTGGCGACGAACGAGATAGTAGCTCGGCCCACCGTCGTTTTCACGCGCGCGTGCTCTTTGAGCTGCCTTATTATTCAGCCACTGCTGCCGGAAGACAGCCGTCACAGACGACCACATGGCTTGGTCGATGATCCCTTCGCGGTAGAGCTTGTAGGCGACCATCGAATGGCTGATCTGTCGTAGCTCCGCGATTTCGCCGATACGCGCAATCACGACGTCCTGGCGCGCTCCGCGCAACGCGAGCTCGCCGGCGATCTCGGCCGAAGGCAGCAGAATACGCCCCGCCACATCATTGCAGAAGGTTTCGATAGCCGATGTCGGTCGGCCGCCACTCACACCTGTCTGGCCGAGCCAGATATGGGCAAGTTCGTGCAGCAAAGTGAACGACCAAGCCCGCTCGCTGTCCTGGTCGTTGATCACAACGAAGGGTGCGACCTTGTCGGAAAGCGCGAAACCTCTGAACAGCTCGACATTGAGAGCGCTGTGGTGACTTCCCAGATTGCCGATCAACAGCACGAAAATCCCTACGGCCTCTGCGCGTTCGCGCAGATAGGCAAACCCTTTGGACGTGCCTCGACCATTGCCGGATCGGAAAGACTGGAGGCTGAAACCCAGACGCTCGCTGATCACCGTGGCCAGACCTTCCGGTCCGCGGCGAATGTCATAAGATGCCACGAAATCGAGTAGTTCGGCCTCTTCCTCGCTCTCGAGCAATGAGCGCACCATTTCCTGACGAGCCCGAACTTCGCGCAACAGCGTATCTACCAGCGCTGCATCGCGCCGCGCATATTCATCGGGAAGAGTCCGGAAATCCTCTCCGCGCGCCGCGGCTACCGGCGGATCGGCAAGATAGAAGGTGAGTAGCGGGCGCCGGTATTGTGTGGACATCTTGATCAACTGCGGACGGGTCGGCTCAACCTGGCCGTCTTCAAGCATGGCAAGGCGCTCGCTGCCCGCAACACCGCGAGCATCGCCGATACCGAGCTTGTCGGCAGCATCTTCTACACTGAGCCCCGCGGTCTCGCGCGCCCATCGCAGGATCAATGGATTGACGTTTGGCACCTTTCACCTCTGTTCGGACAGGCCGATAATTCGTTTGACTTGATCATGCAATCGTTACGAAAGATATAGGCATGGAGTGGGGCACATCTATGGAATACAGCGCTGAACAGCAATCTCGCGAATTCCTCTCATGCCCAGACCCCTTCCGACCTTCAAAAAATGCGGGGGAAAAACGCTACGATTTGGCTCGTGTCATTCCAGTGGCAACTTCTGAAGAGGCGATCTTCAACGCCGCTACTAACTTCACAGGCTTTGGGCATTCCAAGTTTTCTGAAGCAATTCGCGGCCGAATTCACAAAACAGCTCACGCGAGGCGCCGACCAGGGGAAAGCGGTGGGCGACCAGGAGCCTCTCCTCGAAATCCGATTCGCCTTCCCACCATTGAACCCGCCAAGACTGAACGATCCCGTAAAAAACCTTCATCTCCGGGCTGATGTTGCCAAAGAGACCTTGTAGCTGTGAACTGCGGTCCAGATGTTTATCACGATGTGGTCGACGGGGAAGCTGTTTTAACACTCATGCCGGCCGATGAGTGTTTCGCGAAGTTATATGAATGGTTGAGGCTATGGAACAGCTCTTCCTGAAGGCCGTCATCGACACTGGCCTCCCAGCACGATCGCTGAGTTTCTGAACAACATCAGATACGCGATTCGGCTCTACGTCACCCCGGTTGCCAAAGCACGCTACCAAGCGACCGGCAACATCGATGGCATAGAGATCTACACTTTTGAGCGGCCCGCCGACATCGTCAACAAGTTCGCCTGGGCGCAATATTTCGACCTGCTGCAGGGATCTCTCCGAAGACCGAACTTCCCTCCGTGCAGCGCGCCTCCTTCGATGAAGATGCGGTTCTAGCAGGCGTTAAATCGGCCTAGACGTGAGCCTCTGGATTTTCTAAGCTATTGATAATTATTCACTTGATAAAATTGAACGTCGGTCTCAGCATAAGCCGCTCGTCGCACAATGAGCCGAGATGCTAATTAGTCCCGTGGCAGCCCACGAGGGTTTTGCAAACACTGCGGGCAGTAATGTCAGATACCGTAAATCACCACTTCATTCCCCAGTTCTACCTCCGGAGCTTCAGCGACGCGGCCGATAAGTGGAAGGCACAGGTCTTCGTGTTCGATCAGTCGACAAAGAGGTCTTTCCGGACACTGTTCCGAAACATCGGTGCCCGTCGGAATTTCCTCCGCATCGAGGCCGAGGGCTTCGATCCGAACCATGTCGAAGACGGCATGGCAGAGATCGAAGGCGAGATCGCCCCGCGACTGGCTGAAGTGATCGAGACGAAAAGCTTCCCGACGGGCGACCACTTCACATCCGTCATGCTGCTGATGGGGAACGTGGCTGTCCGCAACCCGCGCTTCCGGTCGATGCTGGAAGACCTCCACATCAAAATAGCTTCAGGCATGATGCGGATGTCGTTGCGGGACAAGGACCGATACCATGACTCGATCCGGCAGGCTCGAGAAGGTGGCCCCCCAATCTGTGACGATATCAACACTTCAGCCTCTGATAAGCTTCGGAAGATATGATTTTTTGGATCGTCGGGGATTGTGACGCTCGGAACACTTCCGTTGGCGTAGAGTGCCATATGAGGGAATATCAATATCCATCTGCCGAAGTGGCTCAATGTCTTGCGTCACGAAGCCGAGGCTCGGCTTCCCGGCGTTATCCCTAAGCGGACCCGTCTCGACTAAGCGGACGTCAAATACAGTGCAGGAACGCAGGTAACCAATCAAATCAACAAACGCGCTTATTCGCCGCCGCACCGCGGCCGACAAGCAATTGGGGCAAAAATACAACGGCGCGCTGCTCATCAACAGGATTTCAAGTTTGAGGCCGCAGGCCCTCGAGAAGGATGTGCGAATCAGCCTATGTGGATTATCAGTTCACGCCGAGAGAGCGATCGATGATGTCGTGTAGAGGGTGGATCGCGTTTTGGGCAGCTGTCGTCTGCACCGGATCGCCCGCGTTCGCCCAATCGACGGATCCGAGCCATGTCATGCCGAAATCCTTCGCGCCGGCTCAGCCACATCCGAGCGGCGGGCTGACGCTCGGGGCGACCGAGCCGGGCAATGTGCCGGCCGGCGCTGAAACATTTACCGTCTTAATCGCCTCGTCTTCGGTCGAAGGCGGCCTGCCGCAGCTGAAATCGGAGACCGACACCGTGCTCGCCCGGATCAAGGGCAAGACGGTCAGCGTCAAGACGCTCTATGCGGCGGCAACGGAGATCGAGGCGGCCTATGCTCGCGCAGGCCTCGTTCTGGCCCGTGTGATCGTCCCGCCGCAGACATTGGTCAATGGTGGTGGGCTCAAGCTTATCGTGCTCGACGGCTTCATCGAGTCCATCGACGTTTCAGCCGTACCGGAGCGCGTGCGCGATGTCGTGCGCGACCGCGTCGCGTCGCTCATCGGGGCGCGCGGCCTGACGATCGGCGAGATCGAGCGGCGGCTGTTGCTGGCAGGTGAAGTGCCGGGCGTGCGGCTGGCGAGCGCCGTCATGCGCGGCGAGAGGGTCGGCGGGGCGAAGCTGTTGGTTCAGGCGGACTGGCGTCCGGTCTCGGCCTCGATCGGCGTCGACAACAAGATCGGCAATCTCTACCGCGGCGTCGAGTTTCCCGTAACGGTTTCGCTCAACAGCGTTTTCGGCTTCGGCGAGACGATTTATGGCTCGCTGATCCCTGGGCCGGACCCCGATACCGTGTTTTCAGGCGCGCCATCCCGCCAGATCGCCGCGGCCGGCGTCATCCTGCCAATCGGTGTCGACGGCTGGACGATCAATCCGGAATACGCCCGCTCGGTCACCAATCCTGTGCTGGGGCCGGCCGCCGTGCGGACCACCGGCGTACTCGATCACTGGGCGTTGCGCTCGCACTATCCGCTCATCAAGACGCGCAAGACGACACTCACGGTGACCGGCTCGTTCGAGATCACCGACGAGAAACAGACGGCCCCTGATTTCGGAGTGATGACGAGCCTCGATCGCCTGCGCGTCTTCACCGCCGGCCTTGAGGGATCGCGCAGTCTCGACTGGAGTGCGACTGTCTCCGGCAGCATCCTAGTCACGCAGGGCACCGACTGGTTCGGCGCGCGGACAGCAGCCGATGCCGCCGCATCGGGCATTCCGCTGTCACGGCAAGGTTCGCGCCCCGATTATACCAAGATCGAGGCGAGCCTCAGGTATGAGCAGCTGCTGCCGGGTGATTTCACCGGTGCGGCGATCCTGCACGCGCAACAGGCGATCTCCGGCCCGATGCCCGGCGCGGGCCAGTTTTCGCTGCAAGGTGACGACGCGCTGTCGGCATTCGACGCGGGAACTCTCTCGGTCGACAGCGGCATCAGTTTGCGAGGCGAGCTTGGTCACGTGTTCAGCCTGGCCGATATGGGTTCGACCGTGACTGCTGCGCCCTATCTCTTCGGCGCTACCGGGCTCGGAAAGATTGATGCCCCGACTGCGGTCGAGGCATCCCGTCTGACGGCGACGTCATTCGGCGTCGGCCTTCGCTTCAATTTCGACCCCGCCGAGACCGGAATTATGTCGCTCGCCACGATCGAAGTGGGCCGGGCGCACGCCTCCCTGCCCGGCAATGATGGCACCCGGATAACGGCAAGTTGGATCCTCAAATACTGATCGGGGCGACGATCCGAAGACGCATGCCCACGCATGCGTTAGAAGAGCAATCGGCCCGTTCGCGAACCTACCGGCAGATCTCGCCGAATTCGCCTGACTGCAGGCGCGCCTCCTTACAAGAACACTCGAATGACGTTCAGGATTCAGCATGATTAGCGTTTTTCGGAAGGATAGATTGCTCGGATCGGCGAGCCTGATGGCCTATCTGGCGGTAGCTGCGCCGTGCACGTCGAGGGCTGGCGATATCCTGCCGACCAACGGCACTGTCGCCGCCGGCAGCGCGACGATCGGCACCCCGGCAAACGGCGCATTGACGGTCCAGCAACAATCCGGCCGCGCCGTACTCGACTGGGGATCCTTCAGCATCGGGGCCGGAAATTCGGTCCGGTTCGTCCAGCCCGATGCGTCTTCGGCAACGTTGAACCGGGTGACGGGATCAACGACCTCGACGATCGCGGGATCGCTGACGTCGAACGGCAGCGTCTTCCTCATCAACCCGAACGGCATCCAGATCACGCCGACCGGCACCGTCTCGGTCGCGCGCGGTTTCGCCGCCTCGACGCTCGATATCAGCGACGAAGACTTCATGGCCGGCAAGACGTCGTTGCTGGGAACCGGCGCCTCGGCTTCGGTCAGCAATGCCGGGACGATCACCACGGCATCCGGCGGTTTCGTCGCGCTCCTCGGCGGCATGGTCGACAATTCCGGCCTGATTTCCGCGCCGCTCGGCAAGATCGGCCTTGGTTCGGGCGAACAGGCGACGTTCGATTTCACCGGCGACCAATTCCTGCAGGTTGCGGTCCCGACGAATGCCACGGATGCGGACGGCACGCCGCTCATCGGCAATTCCGGCAAGATCAATGCCCGTGGCGGGCAGGTCGTGCTGACTACCGCGACCGCACGCAACGCCGTGCGCGATGCCATCAATATCCCCGGCTCGATTCAGGCCTCGTCGATCTCCGGTCAAAATGGCACGATCGTCCTCAGTGGCGGAGACGGCGGCAATGTCACGGTCTCCGGCCAGCTCAAATCAGCCTCGGGCGGCATTGCAGTCTCGGGCAATAGCGTTGCGCTGACCAATGCGCGCGTCAGCACGGCCTCGAAGAAAAAAGCCGGCGGCACCGTGACGGCCACGGCAGCGACCAGCGTCGACCTCACTGGCGCGACGATCGATGCGTCCGGTACGACCGGCGGCACGGTGCTGATCGGCGGCGGCCCGATGGGTCTGGGCACGTTGGCGCACGCCCAGTCCGTCACGATGGACGCGACTTCGACCATCACGGCGAATGGGATCGGCACCGGCAGCGGTGGCCAGATCGTCCTATGGTCGGACGGCCTGACGCAAGCCCAGGGCATGATGACGGCCGAAGGTGGATCGGTCTCAGGCAATGGCGGCACTATCGAGACGTCGGGAGAGAGCGTGGATTTCACCGGGTTGCGCATCGACACGTCGGCTGCGGCGGGAACCACCGGGCTCTGGCTGACCGACCCATATGATCTGACCATCGGCTCGGGCGACGCGGCGACGATTGCCAGCAACCTTGCAACCACCAACGTTACACTGAAGACGACGGCAAACAGCACGACGGGCCCAGGAATCGCCAACTCGGCCGGCGCCGGCGATATCACGATTGGCTCGGCGATCACGTGGTCGAGCGGCAACACGCTGACCCTCGACGCCTACCACGGCATCGCCATCACCGCTCCGATTACCGTGAGCGGGAACGGTGGCGTGATCCTGACGACGAACGACGGCGGCACGGGCGGATCGCTCGGTTTCGGTCTGGGGTCGAGTGGCTATAGCGGATCGCTCAGCTATACCGGATCGGGCGGCGCGCTGACGATCAACGGCACGAACTATACGCTCGTTCGCTCGATGGCCGATATCGCCTCCATCAATACCTCGGCCTCCACCCTCACCGGCCACTATGCGCTCGCCGATTCCATCGCAGATGCCTCGTCGACCACGAACTGGGTACCGATCGGCACCGACGGCAATGGCAATCTCGTCCTGAATTCCAGCGGCTTCAGCGGTTCTTTCGAAGGCCTCGGCCACACGATCAGCAATCTGACGATCAACAATCCCAACAACCAGTTCGTCGGCCTGTTTGGCTATACCAACAATGCAACGCTGGAAAATCTGGGGCTGACGGGCGGTAGCGTCACCGGTCAGAACTATGTCGGTGGTCTCGTCGGCTTTGCGGCATCGTCGGGTCGCATCGCCAATGTGTTCAGCAGCCAGGCTGTCACGGGCAATTACCGCACAGGCGGCATCGTCGGCAACAGTCAGGCCACGATCACCGGATCCTATTCGACGGGGACGATCACCGGCTACAGCGATTGGACCGGGGGTCTCGTCGGGTTCTCGGAAGGCAACGGATCGATCGACCAGTCCTATTCGACGAGTACCGTGAATGGCGCGAATTACGCTGGTGGCCTCGTCGGCGCGAACTGGGGCCAGTTCACCACCAACAGCTACGCGACCGGGGCAGTCACCGGCGGCTTTCGGCTCGGTGGATTGGTCGCCGACAATCGGTCAACGCTCTCGAACGTCTATGCCACTGGCTCGGTCTACAGCAGCGGCAGCGATGAAATCGGCGGATTGGTCGGCCATAATTATTCGAACATCAGCAACGCATATGCGACGGGCGCGGTCACCGGCAACAGCAATGTCGGCGGCCTCATCGGCATCAACGAAGGCACGGTCAACACGGCCCATGCGACAGGACTGGTGACGGGCCGTTACAACTATATCGGCGCTCTGATCGGCGTAAACTACAACGCCGCGAACACGGTCTATGCGACCGGCAATGTCAGCGGCATGAACTTTGTCGGCGGCATCGCCGGCTATTCCAACGGCGCCATCTCCTCGGCCTATGCCACGGGCACGGTCAGCTACTCGTCTGCATTCGGCAATGGCGGCGATCAGTTCGGTGGCCTCGTCGGTCGCTTGGAAGGTAACGGTTCGCTCACCAACAGCTATTATACCGGCACGTCGGTCGCAGGCCTCACCAATGTCGGCGGCCTCGCCGGCTATATGATCCCCGGCGCAACGATCACCAATTCGCATTACGATATTGATCAGACGGCGATCAACGGCGCCAGCATGGTCACCGCCGGCGGCCTCTACGACGCGCAGTTCCAGAGCTGGCTGCCCAGCAAAACATTGACGGCATCGACCTATTTCGGCGCGGCCGACGCAAACGGCTATTATTCACTGTCGACGATCCAGAGCCTCAAGGATTTTCTGGGCTTCGCCGAGGATTCCACGCTGAAGTGGAAGCTCGTGAACGATATCAGCCTCGCCTCCATGCCGGGCCAGGTGATCCCCTATTTCGCCGGCACGTTCGACGGCGGCAATTTCACGATCAGCGATCTTTCTATCGATCAGCTGAACAGCGATCTCGGCCTGTTCGGCTATGCGCGCGGCGCGACGATCGCCAATCTGATGGTCACCGGTTCGGTTGAGGGGCTCGACTATGTCGGCGGCGTCATCGGTGCGATGTATAACCCGTCCAGCACCGCAATAGCTGCCTCGAATGTGGCCTCCGGCGTCAACGTCACCAGCCAGCAATATGGCGGCACGCAGACCGGCAGCGGCTTTTACACCGGTGGACTGGCCGGCTATTTCATGGGCTCGGCAACGACAGTAGCGGCGAGCGGGACGATCACCGGCGGACAGCAAAATACCGGCGGCCTCATCGGCTACAGCCTCAACGGAACGATCACCGACGCGAGTGCGACAGGCAGCGTAACGGCCCATGGCGACCAGACCGGCGGCCTCATCGGCCATAGCAGCACGGCTCTCGTCAACACCTGGGCATCCGGAACCGTCACCGAGACCAATGGCAACTGGACCGGCGGCCTCGTCGGCTATTCCGACAATTCCATCACCTCGTCATGGTCGTCGAGCGCGGTCTATGCCGGCGGCTATGCCGGCGGGCTGGTCGGCTGCAATTGCGGCGGCACGATCGACCAGAGCTACGCGATCGGTTCGATCAGCGGCGGCTATCGCATCGGCGGCCTGATCGGGCAGAACTCATCGACGCTGACCAATTCCTATTCCACCGAGACTGTCACCGCGACAGCCGACGAGGTCGGCGGACTGATCGGACATAATTATGCGAGCGTGGCCGGCTCGCACTCAACCGGGACCGTCAGCGGCCAGAACAATGTCGGCGGTTTCGTCGGTTATAACGACGGCACGATTACCACCTCGCACAGCACCGGCAATGTCACGGCGGGCGGCAGCCAGATCGGCGGTTTCGCCGGCGGCAGCAATGGCGCCATGACGACTGTCTATGCGACCGGCGACGTCTCGGCCACAACTGCCGGCAGTTCGCAGGTAGCCGGGTTGATCGGCCATATGGACGGCAGCGCGACGCTGACCGACAGCTATTCCGCGGGTGACGTCACCGGCACATTTTCGCTCGGCGGCATGATCGGGTATCTTACCAACGGCGCGCAGGTCACCAATTCGCACTACGACGAAGGCACGGTCCTGATCAACTCTGCCGCGCTCTGGAGCATCGGCGGCATCAGCGACAGCCAATATACGTCATGGATCAACAATGGCCGCACGCTGTCACCGGCCGCCTATGGGTTCACGCCTGACAGCAATGGCTTCTACAGTATCGCCTCTGTGCAGGACCTGATCAATTTCCAAGGGTTTGCCGAGACGGCCGGCCTCAGCTGGAAGCTGACCAACAATCTCGACCTGACATCGACGCCGGGTCTCTTCACGCCTTATTTCGGCGGCACCTCGTTCGATGGCGGCGGCCATACGATCAGCAATCTTGCGCTCGATCAGTTCTCGGCGAACCTTGGCCTCTTCGGCGTCGTCAACAATGCCAATATCTCCAACCTCACCATCAGCGGCTCTGTCACAGCGTCGGCATGGTCCGGTGGCGTCACGGCTGAAAACTATATTGGCGGCCTAGCCGGCATCTTCTATACGACGAGCGGCAATACGATCAGCAATGTAACCTCCAGCGTCGCGGTCTCCGGCAACTCGCAGATCGGCGGTCTTGCCGGCTGGTCGAATGGCGGGATCACGAACGCGATGGTGTCGGGCGCCGTTACCGGGTTCGGCGATGCGGTCGGCGGCCTCATCGGCAACATGACCGGCGGCTCGATCAGCCAGTCCAGCACATCCGGCACCGTCATCGGCGTCAACTATACCGGCGGCCTCGTCGGTATCGCGCAGAACGACACTATTGACCATAGTTTCGCGACGGGCAATGTGACCGGCAGCAGCCGCGTCGGCGGGCTCGTCGGTCAGAACCAGGGCACGATCACCAACAGTTATTCCTCGGGCGGGACCGTCACCGGCAACAGTGACGGCGTCGGCGGCTTCGTCGGCTGGGATTATGGCTCGATCGGCTCGGGGCAATATTCGACGGCTACCGTCATCAACACCGGCAACTACACTGGCGGTTTCGTCGGGATTGCACAGGGCGGCGCCCTGAACGATGTCTGGGCAACGGGCACCGTCACCGGCAACAGCCGCGTCGGCGGTCTCGTCGGCCAGAACCAGAGCACCATTACCAACAGTCATACGACCGGCGCGACCGTTACCGGCTCCGGCGACGGCGTCGGCGGTTTCGTCGGCTGGGACTATGGCACGATCGGCTCGGGGCAATATTCGACGGCTACCGTCATCAACACCGGCAACTATACCGGTGGCTTCGTCGGCGTCGAACAGGGCAATGGGCTGGCCAATGTCTGGGCGACCGGCAATGTGACCGGCAGCAGCCGCACAGGCGGTCTCGTCGGCTATAGCGACGGGGCGATTTCCAACAGCTATGCGTCCGGCAATGTCACCGGCACGAATGACGGTACAGGCGGCTTCGTCGGGCAGCACAGCAGCAACTCGATCAATAATTCCTATGCGACCGGTACCGTCACCGGCGCCAATTACACGGGCGGATTTGCCGGCCTGCAATACGGCCAGGAAAATCAGAACTACGCCACGGGTGCGGTCACCGGCAATTCGTCAGTCGGCGGCTATGCCGGGCAGAGCCAGGGTACCACCACAAACTCTTATGCGACGGGCGCGGTCTACGGGACGAGCAATCTCGTCGGCGGCTTCGTCGGCTATGAATATTACGCCACGATGACCGGCAACTTCGCGGCTGGCTCGGTCAAAAGCCTGGGCAACGAAGTCGGCGGCTTCGCAGGCCGGATCGAGGGCGGCAACGTGACTTCCGATTTCGCGACGGGCGCAGTGGTCGGCGTCAATCAGGTCGGCGGCTTCGCGGGCTGGTTGCTCAATGAGAACACCACGGCGAATGTCTATGCGATGGGGTCTGTCACCGGCAACGATCAGGTCGGCGGCCTGGCGGGCTACATGCAGAACGCGACGCTGACGAATGCTTTTGCCATTGGCAATGTGACTGCTTCGACCGGCAATGTCGGTGGCCTCGTCGGTAGCGTCGACAACATCAATGACACCGTCACCAACGGCATCTGGAATACCCAGACAACGGGCCAGACCGCAGGCGTCGGCCCATCCAACGGTATCTATAGCGGCTCCTACGCCGGGGTTACCGGCGAGACCACGAGCCAGTTGATCGGCGCGCTTCCGACTGGCTTTGACACCTCCGCCTGGGCCACGGGAACCGGGCTCTATCCGTACCTGACGGCGATTTTCTCGACGCCGGTGCAGTCCATTTCCGGCTACGCCTACACGAGCGCCGGGAACGCCGCTGTCGGCGGTCAGGTCGGTCTCTACAAGTCTGGCGCGTTGCTCGGCTATGGCACGGCCTCGGTCGGCGCCGACGGCTCATATTATCAACTGGTCACCGGTGGCGCCGTGACCACCACGAGCGGGATCGGCACGACCCTGACGCCGTCCGGCGACGCCGCGGTCAGCGCTCGGATCTACAGCGACCAGCGAACATTGACTTCGGGCAATGTCGTATTGCCGAATATCACGTCCGGCGAGGACAGCCTGACGACCTCGGCCGCCAGCCTTTCCGTTCTCGACGCCAATCTCGCGTCGACCTTCGGATCATTGGTCGAAACCGCGATCGAGACGAGCCTCACGGCCGATCCGCTCAGCATCCTGTCGATCGCATCGGGCGGATTCACGATCGATACGGCCCTCAGCCAGACCGGCGGCATTCAGATCCAGGCGGTGGGCGCGATGACGTTCGGCACCGGTGGCTCGCTGTCGTCGGCAGCCAGTGGCGATGCCGTCGTGCTCGCGGTGAACGGAGCCTTCGTCAACAATGCCGGCACCGCGCCGATCTCGACCGCCAACGGCCGCTGGCTGATCTATACGCAGGCGACGGGCTCATCGGGCGCTGCCGCGACCGGCAACGTCTTTACCGGGCTGACCGGCCTCAGCTATTACGGCGATGCCTATAACTTCACGACGGGAGCCTTCGCCGGCACCGCGAACAGCGGCAACCGTTTCGTCTACGGCTATCAACCGACGCTTACCGTCACGGCCGCCACGCAGTCGCTCGTCTATAGTGGACAGACGCAATCCGGCAGCTATTCCGTCGGCGGGTTGCTCAACGGCGATACGCAGGCGCAGGCGCTCGCTGGCACGGCGACCGGGTTGACGACCTCCAGCCGGCACGTCGGCGATTTCGTGCTGACCCCCGGCGGGCTCAACAGCAATGATCTCAACTATCTGATCTCCTATGCGCCGGGCACAGTGTCGATCATACCGGCCTCCTTGACGATCACGGCGGCGAACCAGACCGCCACCTACGGCACGGCGCAGGTGCTCAATACCGCGGCAACAACGGGTTACACCGTCAGCGGACTGCAGAGCGGCGACAGCGTCACGGGCCTGACCGAGACCATCAGCATCGGCGGCACACCGGTCTCATCGTCGGCAACCCATACCGATGCCGGCGCCTATACGATCACCCCCTCGGCCGTGCAGGGCTTCTCGACGTCCGACTACTCAATCACCTATGCAACATCAGGCACCTTTACGATCAACCCGCTCGCGGTCGTCCTGACCGGCAGCCAGAGCTACAACGCATCGACCGCCGTCGACATCGGTAACCTCGGCATTGTCAATCTCATCGCCGGTGACAGCGTGACGGTCGGCGGCGCGGCGACGATGGCGAGCAGCCATGTCGTTGCCGGTGGCACCGAGGCGATCGCGTCGCTCTCCGGCCTGACGCTGTCGAACAGCAATTACACGGTCGTCGGTGGCAGCGGCGAGGTCACCGTGACACCCGTCGCATTGACGATCGCCGCCCAGGACCAGACCACAAACTTTGGCACCGCTCAGGCGCTCGATACGTCGGCATCGACCGGCTACACGGTTAGCGGTTTGCAAGGCAGCGACAGCATTACCGGTCTGACCGAGACCATCAATATCGGTGGCACGCTGCTTACAGCAACGACGGCGACGACCGCCGCCGGGACCTACGCGATTACCCCCTCGGGGGTGAGTGGAATTTCCATGCTGGATTACGTGATCACCTACGCCAGCACCGGCACGTTGACAATCGTCGGGACCTCGACGCCGCCCACGACACCAACCTCGCCGACGACAACGCCCCAGCAGCCGCTGGTTTATTCGGTCGTCATGCCGATCATCGGCAATCCCGTAACGCCCTACCCCTTCATCTTCAACAATCTGCTGTCGACCGGAACGACGACGCAGGGACAGGATGGCACGCCGGCTACCCCCGGCTCCAGCGAGGCGTCGACGTCATGCGTGGCCCAAAACCAGAATGGCATCGCGCCGGGCTCCGGCCCGCTCGCGAGCGTTCGATGCTCGTCGAATTGACGCTGAGCGGAGGATAAGCGGCCCATGCGGCAATCCTCAGGGTTGCCGCGCCAAGATTGCGGGCTCTGTTGCAAAAATCGCGTTGATGTCGGAAAGAGCGACAAAGATATTCAGCGAGACTTTTGATGAACGAGTTCAAATGGCGTCATTTTGAGGGCGAGATTATCCTTTGGGCGGTGCGATGGTATTGCCGCTATGGCGTCAGCTACCGTGATCTCGAGCAAATGATGGGCGAGCTGGGCGTGCCGGTCGATCATTCCACGATTTATCGCTGGGTTCAAAAGTACGCGCCGGAGATCGAAAAGCGGCTGCGCTGGCACTGGCGTCGGCCACAATCAACGAACTGGCGCGTCGATGAAACCTACGTGAAGGTACGCGGCCAATGGACCTATTTGTATAGGGCGGTCGATAAATTCGGCGACACGATCGACTTCTATCTGTCCCCGACCCGCAATGCCAAAGCGGCAAAGCGCTTTCTGGGCAAGGCCCTGAATGGCCTGAAGGACTGGGAGAAGCCAACTGTCATCAACACCGACAAGGCTGCGATCTACAGCGTTGCTATTGCGGAACTGAAGGCCGAAGGCAAATGCCCTGAGGAACTCGTGCACCGGCAGGTCAAATATCTGAATAATGTCGTCGAAGCCGATCATGGCAAGCTCAAGCAACTGATCAAGCCGGTGCGAGGATTCAAGACGTTGAAAACCGCCTATGCGACGATCAAAGGTTTTGAGGTCATGCGCGCCTTACGGAAGGGGCAGGCGGCTATTTTCAACCTGACGGGCGACGTCCGTGGAGAAGCACGCATTGTCGAACGCGCCTTCGGCATTGGACCAAGCGCACTGACGGAAGCGACAGCATTACTCGCTCGACATCTCAAACAGCAGGCTGCCTAAAGGCGGAGACTATCGGTTCCTCCCCAGCCGTCGGTAATATTTGCAACAGAGCCATGCAGACGCAGAAGGTACCCACGCTCGCGGGTACCTTAAATTTTGCACCAGCACCGTTCATCATCATCACCACGGTCACTCCTTCGACAAGCAAATATGTGCGTTCCCCCGATCTGAAAGATCGGGGGAATAAATCAGCCATTCTCAACTGCCTATTCCAGTTCGGTGTCTTCCACCGTGATGCCGGACTGGAATGTCAGAAAGCCGGGAATGTTGGTAAAGCCCTTGACGTTCTTGCGAAGGCCGAAACTCTGGTCGCGCCACATCAGATAAACAAAAGGCGACTGCTCCAGAGCACGGTCGACAAACTGGCCGTAGATCTTCCCACGCTCGGCCGTGTCGAGCGTGACGCGACCCTTGTCCAGGAGATCGTTGATGGCCGGATCGTTGAAGTAGGCCGAGTTGTTAAGCCGGACCAGTTGCTGCCCACCGTAGAAGAAGTTGCTGAGCCAATCGGGGTCGGCGATGTCGCCTGCGGTGCCCGCGACAAGAAAATCATAGTCGCCGGCGTTGTTCTTGGCGATGCGGCCGGACCAGTCCGGAAGATCAAGCTTCGCCTTGATGCCGATCTTGGCGAGCTCCGCCTGCACCGCGATCGCGGTATTGTTATGGAAGCCGTATTGGGCGGTCGACAACAGCCGTGCCTCGAAGCCGTTCGGATAACCCGCCTTCGCCAGCAGTGCCTTCGCCTTGGTAATGTCGTAGCTGAAGTAGTTGGCCTTCTCCTTGGAATAGCCCATGTATCCTTCCGGAACCGCAATTCCGTAAATCGGCGTGCCCCGACCATTGAAGGCCGTGTTGATGACCGTGGCGCGATCGATGGCGTAAGATACGGCCTGCCGCACCTCCGGCTTCGAAAACGGCTCGAATTTGGTGTTGAACTGCAGCATCATGAAAGGGCCGGTCGTGCTTGCCAGCTTCAGATTGGAATCGGCTTCGATCGAGGCGGCGTCCTTCCACGGAACGTAGTCGATGATGTCGACGTCGCTCGATTTCAGCGCATTCACGCGGGTATTTTCGTCGGCATAAAAGACGTAGTGGACGTCATCGAGGTGAGGCCTGCCCTGCTTGTAATATCCGTCGAACTTTTCGACGGTCAATTCGCGACCACGTTCCCAAGTAGAAAACTTGAAAGGCCCGGCGCCAATCGGCGTTGCATTCGGATCCTTGCCATGATCCCTGATCCAGGCGGCGGGCACGATGGCCGATTCCGGAAGCGCCAGGTAGTGGATGAGCGGAACGAATGGCTTGGAAAGCGTCAGCTTGACTGTCTTGGCATCGGGCGTATCGATCGCTTTGATCACACCCAGCTCGTTTCGATAAGTGGCCTTGCTGTCTGCTGCGGTGATGCGCTCGATGGACGCTTTCACATCCTGCGCAGTCACCGGCGACCCGTCGTGAAATTTGGCGTCCCGCAGCTTGAACGTATAGGTCAGTGCGTCTGTGGAGACCTCATAGGACTGCGCAAGTTCCTGCGCCAGCTTTCCGTCAGCGCCATAGTTGACGAGGCCACGGTGAATGGCGAGCCGGATCGTGCGGGCCGGCGTTCCCGCGTTGATGGTGCTGTCGAGCGTGGAAGGCTCACCGGAGAGACCGAAATAGAGAGTACCGCCCTCAGCCGCCAGGGCCTGATGCGCGGAAACGCTGGATGCGAGGGCGAAGATAAGCCCGAGAACTGATTTCTTCATGCTGTACCCCTTTTTTGCTTGTGCTTGTTTATTCGTCTTTTCCATGTCGGCTATTCCTCCCTGAGACGTGGATCGAGAATGTCGCGCAACCGGTCGCCCACCACGTTGATGGCGAGCACTGTCAGCGCGAGAAGAAGGGATGGCCAGATGACATACATCGGGTTCTGGCCGAGATAGCCGCGTGCGGTCCCGATCATCTGGCCCCAGGACGGCTCCGGCGGCACAATGCCTAGGCCAAGGAAGCTCAGGCCCGATTCAAGGAGAATGGCCGCGGCAACCGTCAGCGTCGCCTGGACGACCAGCGGCGACAGGATGTTCGGCAGGATCGCCGTGAAGACGACACGCCCCGTGGAAGCTCCCATGGCATGCTCGGCTTCCATGAACTCCTGGCGTGTCACCTGAAGCGTGGCAGAATGAGCGACACGGGCAAAGTGCGGGATATAGAGCACGCCGATCACAACGGTCAGGCTGAGAACGCCGCTTTCCCAGAACCCGACCGCGAGCAGCGCAAGCAGAATTGGCGGAAAGCTCAACATGATGTCGACGGCGCGCATGATCAGAAAGGACAGCCACGAACGTCCGTAGGCACCGGCAATTCCAAGGAGGCTACCGAACACGGCGGCGATCACCGTGGCGCCAAGCGCTACCATGAGGGTCGGACGGATGCCGATAAGAAGGCGGCTCAGCAGATCGCGGCCGAATTCGTCGGTTCCCAGCCAGTGGCTGGCGGAGCTGCCCTGGTTGACGGCCTGCGGGTTGAGCATGAATGGGTCGTGGGGCGCGAGCCAGCCGCCGAAGATCGCCATCAGAAGGACGATCGCCAATACGGCAAGACTTGCGACGAATGCCGTCTGACTGCGAGCGACGCCAAGGGTGCGGGAGGTCACGCGCGTTTCCTCCTGATGCGCGGGTCGAGCAGGCTATACAGCAGTTCGACCAGCAGATTGATGCAGATGAAAAGCGCAGCAATGGCAAGCATCGCGCCCTGGACCAGCGGATAGTTGCGGGCCGATACCGCGCCGACCAGCAGTGTGCTGAGCCCCGGCCAATTGAACATCGCTTCGACGAGCACCGTGCCGCCCATCAGGTTGCCGAGCTGCAGCCCGATGATGGTGACGATCGGGATTGCCGCATTGCGCAGCACGTGCTGCCAGATGATGCGTCGCTCCGACATGCCCTTCGCCCGCAGCGCCCGCACGAAATCCCGTCCAAGGATTTCCAGCATCGACGAGCGCGTCATGCGTGCGATCGAGGCGGCAAGGCCGAATCCGAGTGCCAGGGCCGGGAGGGTGAGCTTGCGGAAATGCTCAAGCGCGTTCCGTGAGATGTCGGTATAGCTGCTGGCGGGCAACCAACCGAGTTTAAGGCTGAAGAACAGAACCAGCATTGTGCCCAGGATGTAGACAGGCACAGAAATCCCGATCGTGGCGACGGACGTCAGGATCGTATCGCGCAGACTGCCACGTTTGAGGGCAGCGGCGATGCCGAGCGGGACGCCGATCAGCGTCGCGATGATGATCGCCGCGAAGGCCAGTTCCAGCGTGCGCGGCAGGTTGGAAAGCACATATCGCGAAACCGGATAGCCGTTGGCGAGCGACGCCCCGAAATCAAGATGCAGCGCCTTCCACAGCCAGACGAAATACTGAGACATGACCGGCTGATCCAAGCCAAGCTGGCTGCGCATGGAGGCAACGGCTTCCGGCGAGGGATTGCTGTCAGCGCCGAGCAACAGCAGCACCGGATCACCCGGCATGATGTACATGACCGAGAATATCAGTGTGGCGATTACCAGCAGTTGGATAAAGGCCGTCAGCAGCTTTCGTCCAACGAGCAGCAAAGCTCCGGCAACAGAGGCGTTCATGCGACCCCCTTTCCGACACGGTCCGAACCGATGGTCGGCACCGCATCGAGCAGCATCCGGGTATAGGCTTCCTTCGGATTGGCGAAGATTGCCTTCGCCGACCCGTATTCGACGATGCGGCCCTTCTGCATGACGGCGACCGTGTCACTGATATGTTCGACCACGGAAAGGTCGTGGGAAATGAAGAGATAGGTCAGGTCGAACTCCACCTGCAGATCCTTGAGCAGGTTGAGCACCTGCGCCTGTACGGAAACGTCGAGGGCTGAGACAGCCTCATCGCAGATCACGAGCGACGGATTGAGTGCGAGAGCCCGGGCGATGGCAATCCGCTGTCGTTGTCCGCCGGAAAACTCATGTGGATATTTCGCCGCCGCGGCGGCCGGCAGACCGACCGCTTCGAGCAGGCCAGCGACGCGGCGGCGACGCATGGGCGCAGTGCCTTCCCCGAAGATAACCAACGGCGCTTCGACAAGCTCGGCGACGGTCTGGCGCGGATTGAGGGAGCCATAAGGGTTCTGGAAGACCATGGCGATCTCACGCCGGAACGGCCGCATCTCGCCTTCCGAAAGTCTGGCGATATCTCGTCCCTTGAGCAGGATTTCGCCGGCGTCGGGGCGATAGAGCCGCATGACGGCGCGGGAAAGGGTGCTTTTACCGCAACCGGATTCGCCAACCAGCCCAAGTGTCGAGCGCGGTGCAATGCTCAGGCTGACACGGTCCACAGCCCGCATTTCGACCGGCACCGCAAGCGGTGCAGGCTTGATCCAGTAGGACTTGACGAGATCCCTGATCTCGAGCAGCGGCGTAGCGTTCGCGTCCGGTGCCGCCGCGACATTGCTTGAACGGACGCGCGGTTCGGGTCGGACGCTGAAAACGTTGCCAAGCGCGTCACGCTCGATCACTGGCAGGCGGTCATGCTGGCCGCCGGGCGTCGGCATCGAGTCTATCAGCGCCTTGGCATAACTGCTCTTGGGATTATTGAAGAGATCGGCGGTGGTCGCCTCCTCTATTCTGTCCCCGGAATACATGACCACGACCCGGTCCGCGACTTCGTAGATAACGCCAAGGTCATGCGTGATCAGCAGGATGGCTGCCCCCACCTCCTCGTTAAGGCCGCGCAACAGGTCCAGAACCTGTTTCTGCACGGTCACGTCGAGCGCCGTGGTCGGTTCGTCGGCAATGATGATGCGGGGTTTGCAGGCGACCGCCATGGCGATCATGATGCGTTGACATTGGCCGCCGGAAAGCTCGTGCGGATAGGCACGCATGGCGCGCTCGGGATCAGGAATCCTGACCTTCTCAAGAAGTTCTATCGCCTTCTGGCACGCCTGCGCCTTGCCAACCGTTTCGTGAAGCCGGATCGCCTCGATGATCTGGTCGCCGCAGGGGAAGATCGGGTCGAGCGACGCCATCGGATCCTGGAAGATCATCGCAATATGCCTGCCGCGCAGCTTGCGCAGTTCACCGGGTCCGAGTTGAAGCATGTCGATGCCGTCGACCAGAACCTCGCCGCTCGTGACTACCGCATTCGGCGGGAGCAAGCCCATCACCGCAAGCGAGGTGATCGTCTTGCCGCTACCGCTCTCCCCGACCAGACCGAGTATTTCGCCCGGCCCGATGGTGAAGTCGATATTGCGCACCGCGGACTTCAGTCCGTCGCGGGTCTTGAAAGCAATCGAGAGGTTCCTGACTTCCAGCATCGCGCCTCCGATCAAGCCGTGACTTGCGAGTGGATGGGTGCCGGATAACCGAACGCACCCTCGATCCGGCAGATCTCGGCGGCAAACTGCGAGCCCTTTTCCATCGCGGCGTGGATGGCCTGCGGCCCTACATGCTCGCCGCGCTTCCAGCCACGGGCAACCAGCGTCAGCAGCGTCGCGGTGATGAATGCATCGCCAGCGCCAAGCGTATCGACGACATCGGTGGGTACGGGCGCAACGGACACGAAGTCCTTGCCATTATAGGCAACAGCGCCCTCCGGCCCGAGGGTCGCGAGCGCCAGGCCGCAGCCATGCCCGACGACCTCGCGCAGGACTTCCAATGCACGGCCACGCCCGACATCGCCTGCCGACAGGGCGGCGAAATCGAGGTGCGGCGCCACCGGCGCGATCAGGTCCTCCACCTGCCAGCGATAGGAGAAATCATAGGACAGCAGATGGCTGCCATTCTTCAGCGTCGCGAGATGCTGGTTGAGGTGACTGTAGCAACTCGTGTGCACCAGTGCGAATGCGGAGAGGTAGTCGATATCGCCCTGACCCGGCGTGAACGGATTTTCCCGCGCGACGCCACCTCTATTGGAGAACACGAATTCCCGGTTTCCGTCGACGACACGCACATCCGCATGGCCGTTTTCGCCTTCGATAATACGGCTGTGCGTTGCCGGCACGCAAAGCGCTTCAAGCGTGGCCCGAACATGCCGCGCGGCGGGATCCGTACCGAAGGTACCCAGAAATGCCGCATCGGCGCCAAGCATCTTGGCATAGACAGCAAAGTTCAGGGCATTTCCGCCAGGATACATCTTGCCGGTGTTGAGATAGCGGTCGACAACGTTATCGCCGAGCCCGAGCACCTTGAACGTGTTGAAAGACGTGTCGGGCGTGATCATTTTTCGGCCGCCTTCTTTTCATGCGAGACATAGGGCGCGACGGAGAAACCGCCCGCCCGCGGAGGCGATGCCGTGCCGAACCGCGACGAACTCGCGCGAGGCAGAAACAACCATGCGGGTGGGCGCCTGATCATCAGTAGTCGACCTTCCACATGTAGCGGCGCACGGACAGCGGATGCTCGCGCAATACCGACAGCGTGTGGGCGAACCAGTACCAGGTGACGCCGATCACGAAGGGCGACAGCAGCGGTGAGATGTCTTCGTAGCGGCCGGCGTCGAAAGTGATGATCTTGTCGGTAACCCGGCGGGTGAACTTCAGCGCGCGCTGGTCGATCTTGCGGTTCTCGCCATTGTCCATGAGGAAGACATAGGCCATCTCCGGATCGGCAACTTCGAAGGGACCATGGCGAAATTCGCCCGAATGAATGTCGGATGCATCAAGCCATAACATTTCGTTGAAGATGCAGATCGAATACTGGTAATTGAGACCCGAGAGGATACCGCTGGAGAGCACGTAGTAGATGTTCTCGTCTTTGTAACGGCGGGCGAGCTCCATGCCACGCTCGCGCTCGGCATCCTTGATGTCGTGCAGCTTGGCCGGCATCGCTTCGAGGTCACGCAGCAGTTGCGGGCCGACCGGGCTGCGGAGGTGCTTTAGCAGGTAGGCGGCGAACAGATAAGCGATCATCGTCTTCGGCATGCCCGGCAGCTCCTTGCTGTAGGGCAGAAGGTAATCGCAGATCTTTGCCAGACCGCTTTCGTGGCCGGAAGTGAGCGCGACGGTAACCGCGCCGGTAGTCTTGGCCCAGCGGGCGGCAACCACGGTGTCTTCGGTCTCGCCGTTATGTGAGGTGAGAAGCACGACAGCCTTCTCGTTTACAGGCTTCGGGCGGCGCGTTTCGAACTCGGTCGAGTTGATACGCTCGATGCGCAGGTCGCAATACTTGTCGAGGATGTACTTGATCGGTTCGATGTAGGAATTCGAGCCGCCGGCGCCGACCAGATAGACGGTGTTGATTTCACGCGACGAGAAGATGTCCTCCACCAGCTTTTCGGCCAGCGGGTTGCCGTCACGGAAGGTCATCTCCAGGACGCCCTTCAGGTAGTCACCTTCCAGATAATTCGGGTTCGGGGCGGATTTGATCTCTTCGTCGCTTGGCGTCAGGTTTTCGAGAGCCATGATAGTTTTATTCTCCAATCAGTTCAGGACGCGCGACCGAAGCCGCCGCCGCCCGGCGTTTGCAGGAACAGGCTGTCGCCACGGTTCATGAGGATATTGGTGATCGAGATGTCGTATTCGGTGATAGTGCCGTCGGCAGTGCCGAATTTCAGGCGCGCAACCTCGCCCCGTCCGCCGCCGAAGACCCCGTCGGCTGGAGTACGCAGTCCCTCGCAGGAAGCGTTGGCGCGTATGCCATCCGTCATGGCGACGACCTCGCGGACGATGCCCATGCCGCCCGTGGTGTGCCCCTCGCCGCCCGACCCGTCGGCCAGCGCATAACGACGGACCATCAGCGGATATTCGATCTCGAGTGCTTCGGCCGGCAGGTTCGACGTGTTGGTGATGTGAACCTGAATGCCGTTCATGCCATCATGATCGAGGCTTGCGCCGGCACCACCGCCGACCGTTTCGAGATAGACGAAGCTGCCCTCACGGGTCTTGTGTGGCCCGAAGAAGATCATCGTCGCGTTCATGTCGGCGGAAGAAGCGAACACCTTTTCCCGGGGCAGAACGTCGGAGAAGGCCTGGAAGATAGCGCGCACTACCCGCTGGCAACTCGTCGAGCGGATGCCGACGGCGGCGGGAAACTTCGGCCGCACCAGTGTGCCCTCCTCGGCAATGATCGAGACTGGCAACGCCATGCCTTCATTCGGCGGAAGCGACGGGTCCAGAAGCGCCTTGATAGTGTAGTAGCAAGTGGCGTCGAGGGCGGTCTTGGGAATGTTGACCGCGCCTCGCGCCTGACTGTCGGTGCCTGTGAAGTCGAAGGTAATCCCCTCACCTTCCACTTTGATGGCGACCTGGATACGGCAGGGCTCGAAACCGACGCCATCGCCGTCGATGAAGGCTTCGCCTTTGTAGACGCCGTCAGGCATTTCCTTGATGCGCTTGCGCAGCCGGCTTTCCGAATACGCGATCAGGTCCTCGATCGCCTTCTCGACCGTGGCGATGCCGAATTGGTCGGCAAGGGCCACGAGCTTCCGCTGCCCAATTTCGTTGGTGGCTATCTGCACCTTGAGATCGAGGATGCGCTCCAGCGGATCGCGGCTGTTGGTGCTGATGAGTTTGACGATCTGCTCATCGAGCACGCCCTCGCGCGCGATCTTCAGCACGGGAATACGCAGGCCCTCGGCAAAGATGCTGGTCTGGCTCGGATCGCAGGAGCCGGGCACGCCGCCTCCGACGTCGGAATGGTGACCCAGATTGGCGGCGAAGAAACAAAGGCGGCCTTGATAAAAGACCGGCGTGAGGATGGAAATATCCGGCGTGTGCGAGCCGCCCGCCAGATAGGGATCGTTGCAGATGAACGCATCGCCCGGCTTGATGTGCTCGAGCCTGTAGTTCTCGAGTACGGCCGCTACGCCGCCCTGCAGTGACCCCAGATGCACCGGAATGTGCGATGCCTGGACGACGAGGCGTCCTTTACCATCGAACAGGCCAACGGAGCAGTCCTTGCGCTCCTTGATGTTGGTGGAGAAGGACGAACGCACGAGGCTGAGCCCCATCTCGTCTGTGATCGACATGAACCGGTTGGAATAGACCTCCATTTCGATGGCGTCGAACTCGCGCGGTGGTTTGACGTGCTGCTGCATCACACACGGTCCTTCACAAAGCTGAGGATGATGTTGCCATAGGCGTCGATGATGCCGATCTGGTCGGGAAGCACGTAGGCGGTCGAGGTGAGTTCCTCGATAATGGCTGGGCCGGCGAATTTTTCCCCCTGCGGCATCAGCGCACGCTTGTAGACTGGCACAGTTTTCCAGCCGCCTTCGGGGCCGACATACACATCGCGCTCGCCAACCCTGGCATCCGCCATGGTGCCGGAAGCGCTTTCCACCGTCTGCAGCGGTCGCCCGGCGTGGCCGATCGCCTGGACACGCAGGTTGACGATTTCAACCGGATGATTGTCCAGTGCATAACCATAGACGACGCGGTGGGCTTCGGCGAAACGAACCGCGAAATCCTCCGCGCTCGACAAGATGCCTTCGACACGAATTTCGTGGTTCTGGCCCGCATAGCGCGCTTCGGCGATGTGCTGCAATGCGCGCCTGTCGTCGGGGATGGTCTCCGCCTCGAGCCATTTTCTCGCCTGCTTTTCAAGACCTGCGACGGCTGTCGTGATCTCGGTCCAGCCTTCGCCCTGTGCCCGTTTGATCTGAGTGGAGACGAAATCTCGGGTAACGTCGGAAAGGAGAACGCCGCGGGCGCACATGGTGCCGGGCGATTCCGGGATGATGACCGTGTTAAGACCGGTCTCGGCCGCAACCAGCGAGGCATGCAGGGGGCCTGCGCCGCCGAAGGCCATCAGCGCGAACTGCTTGAGGTCGTGACCCTTGTCCATCGACACGGCACGAATGGCGCGCGCCATGTTGGCCACGGCGATGCGGATAATGCCCCAGGCGGTGTCTTCGACGCTGCGATCGATCTTTTCGGCAACCGCGCTGATCGCACTCAGTGCCGCCTCGCGATCGACCGGCATGGCGCCATCAAGTAGCGCAATCGGGTTCAGGCGCTGCAGGACGATGTTGGCGTCGGTGATCGTGGCATCCGTTCCGCCCTTGCCGTAGGCAGCCGGACCCGGAACCGCAGCCGCGCTCTGCGGGCCGACCTTCAGGCCGCCTGCATCGTCAAGCCATGCGATGGAGCCGCCGCCTGCCCCGATGACGCTGACATCGACCATCGCGCAACGGATGGAATAGCCGGCCACGTCGCGGTCGGCCGAATAGGCGGGCTTGCCGCCGGCGATGAGAGCGACGTCGGTAGAGGTGCCGCCCACGTCATAGGTAATGATGTCGGGAAAGGATGCCGCCTTGCCGACGAGCGCTGCACCGACGACACCGGCCGCTGGACCCGACAGGCAGGTCCGCACCGGGTAGTTGCGCGCCGTCTCGGTGGACATCAAGCCGCCATTGGAATGGATGGTATAAGGCTTGGCATCGATGCCGGCCTGGCGCGATCGTTTCATGAAGCGATCGAGATAGCCGTCCATGCGCGGCATCAGATAGGCGTTCATCACCGTGGTGGAGATGCGCTCGTATTCGCGGAACTCCGGCAATACGTCGCTCGACAGGCTGACGAAGACATCCGGCAGATGCTTGCGGACAATCTCGGCTGCGCGCCGCTCGTGAGCGGCATTGCGATACGAATGTAGAAAGCCGATGGCGATGGCTTCGACGCCCTCTGCCCTGAACCGTTTTGCAGCGTCTTCCACGCCGGCTTCATCGAGAGGAACGATGACTTCGCCGTGGGGACCGAGGCGCTCGGCGACTTCCAGGCGCAACGGCCGCACGACCAGCGGATCGGGCTTGCGGACACTCATGTCGAACAGGTCGGGACGGGTCTGGCGACCGATTTCAAGAACGTCCCGAAAGCCTTCGGTGGTGAGGAGGCCAGTCTTGCCGCCGCGACGCTCGATGACCATGTTCGTGGCAACCGTCGTGCCATGACCGAAATGGACGACGTCGGAGGCTCTCAGGCTGCGTCCTTCGAAGCTGGCGATGCCGATCTCGATTGCCTCGGAAGGATCATGCGGTGTCGAGGACACCTTGAAGTGGCGCATGCCGCCCGTTTCGTCGTCGAGTACGGTGAAATCCGTGAAGGTTCCGCCGACATCGATGCCAACCCTGATGTTGCCCATGATGATCTTCGTGCTTGTGCGTCGGCTTCCGCGTCCGCCTGTCCCGTAATGACCAGCAATCTAGAAAGGCATGGCGCATCTTGTAAAATTCAATTATTCGAGCTTTCCATTCAATTTTGGAATACTCTGGAGATATCCATCATGCGCCGGATCAAGTTGCGCCATCTCGACACCTTGGCCGCCTTCATGAAAACAGGCTCCGTCACGGAGGCGGCGCTTGTGCTGCACACGACGCAGCCCAACGCGAGCAAGTCGTTGAAGCAGCTGGAGGATTTTGCCGGCGTCAAACTGTTTGAGCGCAGCGCCGGCCGACTGCGTCCGACGCCCGAGGCGGAGCTGCTTTTTTCGCATGCGACGCTGCTGATGGACGAGCTGATGCTGTTCGAGAACCTGTCTCTCGACCTCACCACCATGTCGCAGGGCTATGTGAATATCGGCATACTTTCGGCGTTCAGCACCGCGCTGATCCCGATGGCTGTCGAGCGTTTCAACAATCTATACCCCGGAATCCAGGTCCAGGTGGACCTTCTCGACTCCGACAAGATCCACACCTATGTCAGTCGCGGAAATTACGATTTCGGCTTGGTGCATCATCCCGAGCATGAGGCCGACCTGATGACGCAGACACTCAAGACCTCTTCGATGGTCTGCATCATGCCGACCGATCACGAGCTTGCGAAACATCGCATCATCCTCGCCAGCGACATCGCCGACCAGCCGTTCGTGACCTATCCGCGCTCGGTTCCGTTTGGCGCGGCGATCTTCCGATCGCTTTCCGACGAAGGCGTACGGCCTTCGAACAGCCTGATCTCGAACCAGAGTCAGCTTATCCGGCGCCTCGTCGAGCGAGGGCGCGGAGTGGCCCTCGTCGATCATTTCTCGGTTTGGGATGCCAATGAGTTCGACCACATCGCCGTGCGCCAGTTCGAGCCCCGCATCCCGGTTTCCGTTGGAATGATCATCCCGAAGCGCCGCCCCCTCTCGCTTGCCGCACAGACGTTCGTTGGGACGTTGAAGGAGGTGTTGGAGCAAGGTCCAGGATAGGGAGTTGTGGTCCTGAGGCGACGTTCTGAGTCAAACGTACAAATTCCCATGCCGCTGAAAAACCCGCGGTGCGAACACAGCAAAAGAAGCATTGATAGCTACCAGCGCGAACGGGCGCCTCGGTCAGGGTCGTTACCGCAACCGGCTCAGGTCCACCGGACGATTGTTGATGATGGCTTCCATGGAGAAGAAACCGGTGACCGTCGCAAGGTCGAAATTGGTGATCAGCTTCTGATAAAATGTATCGTAGCCGGACATGCCTCTGGTCACGACCTTGATCAGATAGTCCCAGTCCCCGCCGATCCGGTAGAAATCGATGACCTCGGGAAGACGCTCGACATGGCTGCGAAAACCGTCGATCCATTCTTTGGAATGATGGCGGGTGCGGATCATCACGAAGACGGTGAGATCCAGCCCCAGCGCGCTGAGGTCGATATCGCTGTGTGAACCGCGGATCATTCCGATCGTCTGGAGCCGCTGAAGCCGCCGCCAGCAAGCGTTTTGCGACAGGCCGACCTTCTCCGCCAGATCACGCTGCGAAAGGCTAGCGTCTTTTTGCAAAACAGTGAGGATTTTCAGATCAAACACATCGATCTTTGCTGTAGATTCGATCATACGACACAACCTGGGGGAAAATTCGCATAAAATAGGTGAGTTCTTCGAGCCTGAAGCAGAATACAATCGCTGTCAACTTCGAGACTGAAGAGGATGACAGCGAGATGACCGTGCAAGCCATTCGTCGTGAAACCAATCAGGCCCTCACGCCTCTTGCTCGTTTTCGCAATGCCTTGAACCATCCCGGGCTGATCGCCGATCTTCGCGACGATCTCGTCGGCGCGACGGCACAGATCGAAGGTCCGTACGGCGTGAAGAACCTGGTCTATGCGGATTATGTCGCCTCCGGCCGGGCGTTGCGCGCGATCGAACACTTCGTGATGGACGAAATCCTGCCCTATTACGCCAACAGCCATACGGAAGCTTCCTATTGCGGCGGCTTCATGACCCGGATGCGGCGGGAAGCGCGGTCGCTGATCGCCGAATTCTGTGGCGCGACCGAAGAGCATGCCGTCATCTTCACCGGCTCCGGCGCGACGTCCGGCCTCAATCGCCTCGTCAAACTGTTTGGCGTCACGGAAGCGGTCGCGGCGGGGAAGACCGTCCGCGTCATCATCGGGCCCTATGAACATCACTCGAACATTCTCCCCTGGCGTGAAAGCGGCGCGGAAATCGTCGAGCTTTCCGAGTGTCCGTCCGGCGGGCCCGATCTGTCCCTTCTCGACAAGGCGCTACATGACGGATCGCCGGACCTGACAGTCTGCACATTGTCTGCCGGATCGAACATTACCGGGATTACCAGCGATATCGCCGTGATTACCAGAATGGTCAAAGCCGCGGGCGCAAGGATGATCTGGGATTATGCGGGCGCCGGCCCCTATGTGCCGATTTCCATGTCGCCTGGTGCGGATGCACCGATCGACGCCATCGTCATTTCGCCGCACAAGTTCATCGGCGGCCCTGGTGCTTCGGGCATCCTTATCGTCCGTCGCGAGGGCGTGGCGACGAACAAACCTTCTTGGCCGGGCGGCGGCACGGTAAAGTTCGTCTCTCCGGAGACCCACGATTACAGCAGCAGCCTGGAAGCGCGCGAGGAAGCGGGCACGCCGAACGTCGTCGGCGACATCCGTGCCGCTCTCGCCTTCATCGTCAAACACGCAATCGGCCTTGAGGAGATGGCTGGGCGCAACCGAGAGCTGACCCGGCAGGCATTTGCCGCGTGGAGGCAGGTGCCGCAACTGGAATTGCTCGGATTGCCCGGCGCGGATCGGCTGCCGATCTTTTCCTTTCGCATTCGCAACGGCAAGGGCGGTTATGTCCATCAGCAGCTTGTCACGCGCATGCTGAGCGACCGCTTCGGCATTCAGGCGCGCGGCGGCTGTGCCTGCGCCGGACCTTACGTGCACCGGCTGTTGTCAATCGATGCCAAGCAATCCGAAGAGATGCGCCAGGCCATTCTCGCCGGCGACGAAATCAGAAAGCCGGGTTTCACGCGGTTGAACTTCAGTGTCCTGCTTTCGGATGATAAGGTGCGGTTCATCATCGAGTCCGTGGCGCAGCTTGCGGCAGACGCGCCGATGTTCGAAGCCGACTACGATTTCGACCCGGCACGAGCGATCTTCTTTCCGCGCATGGAGACCGAAGAGGGCCTGACCTATGCACAAGCCTGATGTTGCCGCTTTCTACGATGCGCGGACGGGCAGCATTCAATATGTCGTATCGGACCCGATGACGCGCAAATGCGCGATCGTCGATCCGGTCCTCGATTTCGACGAGAAATCCGGCTCCACAGCAACGTTGAATGCCGATGCGATCCTCGACCACGTCGCCTCTCGCGGGCTGACGGTGGAATGGATCCTCGACACGCATCCGCACGCCGATCATTTCTCGGCAGCACGTTACCTCAAGGCGAGGACCGGCGCGCCGACCGCGATCGGCGAGCATGTGATGGCGGTGCAGAAAATCTGGCGACAGATCTACAACTGGCCGGATCTCGCCTGCGACGGCTCCCAATGGGACCGGCTATTGCGGGACGGAGAGACCTTCGCGATCGGCGAGCTCGAAGCACGGGTGATGTATTCGCCCGGACACACGCTCGCCTCGATCACCTATGTCGTCGGCGATGCCGCCTTCATTCATGATACGCTGTTCATGCCCGACACCGGCTCCGCCCGCGCCGATTTCCCCGGCGGTAGCGCCGCTGACCTCTGGACGTCGATCCAGGCAATCCTGTCGCTGCCCGACGAAACTCGCCTCTTCACGGGTCATGACTACCGGCAGGGTGGCCGCGAAGCCTTGTGGCAAAGTTCGGTCGCGCAGCAGAAAGCCGATAACCCGCATGTCGCCGGCAGGTCGCAGCTGGATTTTGTCGATCTGAGGGAGGCCCGCGACAGGACCTTGCCGATGCCGAAGCTGATCCTGCACGCGCTGCAGGTGAATATTCGCGGTGGCGAGTTGCCGCCGGCCGAAGACAATGGGTGCCGTTACCTGAAGATTCCGCTCGACGCGTTTCCCCATTCGGTCTGGAATTGACGGCTGCATGGATGGATCAATCGAGCAGGTCTTGCTTGCGATCGGCTCAGGATCGCTGATCGGTTTCACCCTCGGCCTGATCGGCGGAGGCGGCTCGATCCTCGCGACGCCGCTGCTGATCTATGTCGTTGGCGTCAAGGACGTGCATACCGCGATCGGCACCGGCGCACTCGCTGTCTCCGTCAATGCCTATCTCAATCTCGTGGGTCATGCGGTTCGCGGCCATGTCTGGTGGCGATGCGCCTTGATCTTCACCATCGCCGGGTCGCTCGGCGCCTATTTCGGCTCCAGTCTCGGCAAAGTCGTCGAGGGCCAAGACCTCCTCTTCATGTTCGGACTGCTGATGATGTTCGTCAGCTTCGTGATGAGCAAGACACGCAGCCAGATCGGCGTCACACCGCAATCTCTGACGGTCCGTACCCATGGAAAGACCAGCCTGGTTGCCTTGCTGACCGGCGTCTGTTCCGGTTTCTTCGGCATCGGCGGTGGCTTCCTTATCGTGCCGGGACTGCTGTTCTCCACCGGCATGCCGTTGATCAACGCGGTCGGTTCGTCTCTCCTCGCCGTCGGCACGTTCGGCCTCACGACAGCGGCCAACTACGCCTTGTCCGGACTGGTGGACTGGCAGGTCGCGGGATATTTTATTGCCGGCGGCGTCGGTGGCGGGACGCTCGGCACCATAACCGCCACGCGGCTCTCCACGCATCGCAATACGCTGTCGCAGATCTTCCGATGGATCATCTTTTCCGTCAGCCTCTACGTCCTGTGGCGAAGCTACGCCGCACTGCCTTGGACAAGATGATCACAGAACCTCAGATAGCGGGCAATCGTGGGAGCGAGACGTAGCGAGCATATGACAAAAGGGCCCCGATCGATCGGAGCCCTTCACCGCGAACGGCTTATTCGAGTTCCCGATTGGGAACCGTTTACATCATACCGCCCATGCCGCCCATGTCAGGCATGCCGCCACCGGCAGCATCCTTCTTCGGCAGGTCGGCGATCATGGCTTCCGTCGTCACCAGCAGACCGGCCACCGAAGCCGCGTTCTGCAGAGCCGTGCGAACGACCTTGACCGGATCGACGATGCCCATGGCGATCATGTCGCCATATTCAGACGTCTGGGCGTTATAGCCGTAGTTGTCGGTGTTGCTTTCCAGGATCTTGCCAACCACGATCGAGCCTTCGTCACCGGCATTTTCAGCAATCTGGCGAACCAGCGACTGCAAGGCCTTGCGGATGATGCTGATCCCGGCATTCTGATCCTCATTCTCGCCCTTGATGTTCAGAAGGATGGAGGCGCGAAGAAGGGCTGTCCCCCCGCCAGGCACGATACCTTCTTCGACCGCCGCACGCGTCGCGTTGAGGGCGTCGTCGATACGGTCCTTCTTTTCCTTGACTTCGACTTCCGTCGAGCCGCCGACGCGGATCACGGCGACGCCGCCGGCCAGCTTGGCCAGACGCTCCTGCAGCTTTTCACGGTCGTAGTCCGAGGTGGTTTCCTCGATCTGAGCCTTGATCTGGCCGATGCGTCCGTCAATATCCGCCTTGGTGCCCGCACCATCGACGACAGTGGTGTTCTCCTTGGTGATCGAGACCTTCTTGGCGCGGCCGAGCATCTCGAGCGTCACGTTTTCAAGCTTGATGCCGAGGTCCTCGGAGATGACGGTGCCGCCGGTCAGGATCGCCAGATCCTCCAGCATGGCCTTGCGGCGGTCGCCGAAACCCGGAGCCTTGACGGCAGCGATCTTGAGGCCGCCACGCAGCTTGTTGACGACGAGCGTCGCAAGAGCTTCGCCTTCGACGTCCTCGGAAATGATCAGCAGCGGCTTGCCGCTCTGGACGACGGCTTCCAGGATAGGAAGCATGGCCTGCAGGTTGGAGAGCTTCTTTTCGTGCAGCAGCACATAGGCATCTTCCAACTCAGCCACCATCTTTTCGGCGTTGGTGACGAAGTAAGGGCTGAGGTAGCCGCGGTCGAACTGCATGCCTTCGACGACTTCGAGTTCGGTTTCGGCGGTCTTGGCTTCTTCAACCGTGATGACGCCTTCGTTGCCGACCTTCTGCATCGCGTCGGCAATATACTGGCCTATTTCCTTCTCGCCATTGGCCGAGATGGTGCCGACCTGGGCAATCTCTTCCGACGTGTTAATCTTCTTGGCCTTGGCAAGCAGGTCCTTGACGACGGCGGTGACAGCAAGATCGATGCCACGCTTCAGGTCCATCGGGTTCATGCCGGCTGCAACAGCCTTGCCGCCTTCGCGAACGATCGCCTGGGCGAGAACGGTTGCAGTCGTGGTGCCGTCGCCGGCGACGTCGTTGGTCTTCGAAGCGACCTCGCGGACCATCTGGGCGCCCATGTTTTCGAACTTGTCGTCAAGTTCGATTTCCTTGGCGACGGCAACGCCGTCCTTGGTGATGCGCGGTGCGCCGTAGGATTTGTCGATCACCACGTTGCGGCCCTTCGGACCGAGCGTGACCTTGACTGCATCGGCAAGAATGTCGACGCCGCGCAGCAACTTTTCGCGTGCATCACGGCCGAATTTGATCTGTTTGGCAGACATGGCAATAACTCCCGGGCCATTGGCCCCATAGTCGTCATCAAAAGGAAATAAAGAAGCGCCCGAAAATCAGGCGATGACGCCCATGACGTCTGCTTCCTTCATGATCAACAGGTCTTCGCCGTTGAACTTGATCTCGGTGCCGGACCATTTGCCGAACAGGATGCGGTCGCCAGCCTTGACGTCGAGGGGAACGATCTTGCCGCTCTCGTCACGTGCTCCGGTGCCGACGGCGACGATCTCGCCTTCCTGCGGCTTTTCCTTGGCGGTATCGGGAATGATGATCCCGCCCTTGGTCTTGGCTTCAGCCTCGATACGGCGCACGACGACGCGGTCGTGCAACGGCCGAAAAATGGTATTATTCATTTGGGTTCCTTGGCGAGAGCGCAGCCCAATGGCGGGTTCCCGATCGGATATCCTTAGCACTCTTATGCTGAGAGTGCTAGAGCGATTCGTGCCTTAGTTGTGATCCGCCATCCGTGGCACCTCCCTTTGTCGGAGGTACACGCCGCTGCCACCGAGACTACCGCAGATCCCTTGCCACGCCCCTAGCAGAAGCCGTTGAGCTTGAGGATCTTATGGGCGTCAATCGACGCCCGAAGCTCGTCCTCAGAGTTGCGCTCTCCATGGTTTGCGTCCGGATGGTGCATCTTGAGCCTCTGCTTGTAGCGGCTTCTGATCTCCTCCGGTGTCGCATCCGGCGAAAGATCGAGGGTCTCGAAAGCCTTGGCCTCCAATACCTTGAGCTTGCGTCGCTGAAGATCCACCTGTGCCGCCTGGCGTTCTGCAGCGCTTTTACGTGCGTTCGTTGCCTTTGCAGAACCGGAGCGAGCCGTCGAGGGGAGCGGCATTTCCGACGCGCGATTGATACCAGTACCCCAAGTCGGGCGGCTGCCGTTTGCCGCTTCCGTCTGATAGCGCCTAATTAAAGGGTCAGACAGATTTGGCGCAAAGTTATAACCTTTGCCGTATTCCCTTACATGCTCGGGACAGAACAGCAGATACAGCCCTTCAGCATCTCGCCCGACGGGAGCGCGATGGGTGCCATTCTTTTCGCATCCGTCCCATTGGCATTTTGCACGGCTTGGTTCGTGGTCCGGGGCCGGTTTTTTGCGGGTCGACCGCAGGCCAACAAATATCTTTGAATCAGACGTCATCGCGCCTTATACGACCGGCCAATCCTCTCGGCAACGAATATGGATCGCCCAGCCGCATAGATTTTCGAACTGGGGGATCGCCGGATGCCGTCGAAGCGCATGAAAGCAGGGATTAGGGCCATTTCAGCCGCATGATGTTCTCCGACTCGATCCTGCAGATTGCGGATTAGCGAAAACGGGCGGCGGACAGCGCGGATAGATCGATGGCACATTGGCGCCCAGCGATCAGGCCTGCAACAAGCGCGCCGCTGACCGGTCCGGCTGCAAGGCCGACGTGACCGTGGCCAAACGCGTGAACGATATCTTCGGAAGACTTCGAAAAACCGATCACCGGAAGGCCGTCCGCAGTCGAGGGCCGATGCCCCATCCACCGATCGATAGTCTTGCCTTCGGATAGATCCGATAGTGCCGGATAGGTTCCTCTGGCGTGTTTCAGCAGGATTTCGGCGCGGGTCCAGTCCGGTCTTTCCTCAACGCTTGCCAGCTCGACCTGTCCGGCAATGCGAAGTCCGGCAAGCGTCGGATTGTTGCCCATCTTGCCGTCGCTCGGCATGATCGGCATCTCCCCCTTCGCCAGATGATAGGGAATGACGACGTGGTAACCGCGCTCGCTCTGCATCGGGATTGTGTCACCGGCCAACGCCGCAAGCTTTTTTGAGTGTATACCGGCAGCGATGACGGCCTTGTCGCACGTCACGGTGCCCGCCTCTGTCCGGATACCGGAAAGCCGGTTGCCGGAAAGATCGAAACCGGTCGCCCTAGCATTGATGTGGTGGGCGCCAAGATCCACCGCATGATCGACCATTGCTGCGACATAACCTCCCGGATCCACACAATGACCACCATCCTCAACGAAGGCAGCAAAGGAATAGCGGGATGAAAGATTCGGCTCGAGTTCATGCAATTCTGCCGAAGATAGTTCTCGATAGGAAACGCCGTTGTCGCGTCGCAGGCGCCACGCAAAAGTCTCTGCCTCGAAAGCCGCTCGGTCCTGGTACACGTAGAGCAGGCCCCTGCGCCGGATGAGATCCGGCCGTCCGATTTCCTCTGCCAGCGCCGCATGCCGGGATGGAGCATCGTGCAGGAGGCTCGCCAGAATTTGCGCGGTCCGTTCGACCTTGGCTTCCGTCGAACCGGCGAGCACGAAGCGCAGCAGCCAGGGCGCGAGACGCGCCAGATGCCGCCAGCGGATGGTCAGCGGTCCGGAAGGGTCGGCAAGATAGCCGGGCACCTTCCTCCAGAGGCCGGGCATCGACATCGGGATGATCGAGGCAGGGCTCAGCCAGCCGCTGTTGCCATAACTTGCGGCGTGGCGACCGCCGGGCTGTTCGGGTTCGACGATGGTGACCTGGTGCCCGTCTCTCAACAACTCGAGTGCCGTCGCTGCGCCGACGATACCCGCTCCAATGACCACTACATGCATGGTGTTTCACTCTGCGCGTCCAAAATAAGCCGGTTCATTCCTGAAATGCCTCTTCGCGGACGGCCTTGATCTTCGGCAGTGCGACCGCGAGGACGGCGAGCACAGCAAGGACAAGCAGACCCGCCGAAATCGGACGATCGACAAAAATGCCGGGATTGCCGCGGGCGAGGAACATGGCCCTACGGAAATTCTCTTCCATCATCGGCCCAAGAATGAGGCCCATCACCAGTGGTGCCGGATCGCAATCAAGCTTGGCGAAGATGTAGCCGGCGACGCCGAAGGCTCCAAGCAGCCAAAGATCGAAGACCGAGTTGCTGAGCGAGAATGCGCCGATCGAGCAGAACACCACGATAGCCGGAAAGAGATAGTGGAAAGGCATCGTCAGCAAGCGGGTCCAGATGCCGATCAGTGGCAGGTTCAAGACCAGCAGCATGAGGTTGCCGACCCACATCGACACGATGACGCCCCAGAACACGTCGGGATGTTCGGAAATCAGCGTCGGCCCGGGTGCGATACCTTGCATGATCAGGGCGCCGAACATCAAGGCCATGACGGCGTTGGCCGGCAGGCCGAGCGTGAGCAGCGGGACGAACGAGGTCTGCGCACCGGCATTGTTGGCGCTCTCGGGCGATGCCACGCCTTCGATCGCGCCACCGCCGAAACCTTCGGGCGGATTGGCAACGCGCTTCTCTATGGCGTAGGCGGCGAAGGCAGCGAGAAGCGCGCCTCCACCCGGCAGAAGTCCCAGCACGGAACCGATCCCGGTGCCCCGAAGGATCGGCGCAACCATCCTGCGCCAGTCTTCCCGCGACGGGATCATCGAGAAGAATGGTGCGTTGATGGCCGTGCGGCTTTCCGGGTTTTCCAGATCCTTGATCAACTCGCCAATGCCGAATAATCCCATCGCCACCACGACGAAATTGATACCGCTCGACATCTCTTCAAAACCGAGCGTGAAGCGCGGCACGGCAGTTTGCACATCCTGGCCGACAAGGCCGACCAGAATGCCGATGAAGACCATGGCAAGTGCCTTCGGCAGCGATCCGCGCGAAAGCACCACCGAGGCGACAAGCCCGAGGATCATCAGGGAGAAGTACTCCGCGGGGCCGAACAGCAATCCAATTTCGGCAAGCGAGGGCGCAAACAGCGCCAGCAACAGCGTGGCGACGGTGCCGGCGAAAAAAGAGCCGATCGCCGCCGTCGACAATGCCACGCCCGCGCGTCCGTTGCGGGCCATCTTGTAGCCGTCGATCGCTGTCACCACGGACGATGCTTCACCGGGCAGATTGAGGAGGATGGCCGTTGTCGAACCGCCATATTGCGCACCGTAATAGATGCCTGCCATCATGATCAGCGACGTCACCGGTTCAAGTCCGATAGTGAAAGGCAGGAGGATGGCCATTGTGGCGGCTGGCCCGAGGCCCGGCAGGACGCCGACAAGGGTCCCGAGCAGCGTGCCGATCAGGCACCAGAACAGGTTCGTCGGCAGGATTGCCTGGTCAAAGCCGAGTAGCAGCGCGTTCAGCGTGTCCATGTGATCGTCCTAAAGCCCGAACCAGGGACCAATGATGGCAACCGGCATGCCAAGCCCCTTGACGAAGGCCAGGCTGCAGGCCGTGCCGAGCCCGAGCCCGTACAACATCGATTTCACCGGCCGCAAAGGGCGCGACGCCAACGAGGAGATGACGCAGCAACAGAAGACCGCCGGCAGCAACCCTCCTCCACGAATGACCAGCCCAAACACCACTATCGCTGCAATGATGAACGTGACCTTCGAGGAATAAAGGCTCGGTTGTTCTTTGCTGGTGTCATGTTTCTCGGCCGTGAAGGCGACGATAAGGCCCATGGCAATCAGCGCCGAGGCGACCAGACCCGGAAATGCGCCGGGACCGATTTTGCGCCAGGTACCATAGGAGAGATCGAGACTGCTCAACAGAAAAGCGGCGCCGATCAATACGAACACGAGCCCTGCGATCAATTGCGGATTGAAACGTGAGGTCATGCGCATTCCTTTCCGTGAGCGTCATTCAATCGCGGGTCGGGGACCAGATCCGGCGGGCGGTAGGCTCGCACCTGCGGCGGTGTGCCGATGAAACGGGAAATCTCGACAAGGCATGAGTTCGGGCTTGGCCCCTGCGTGAGGCGGGAGGTTCCATGATCCGGCGTCAGGACATTCGGATTGCCGTTCAGTTCCAGCGAACCCGGCGTCGAGGGATCCGCCGGATCGAACCAGGCGCCCGTCGCCAACTGCACGACGCCGGGCATGACGGCATCGGTGATGGCAACGACTGCCAGGCATGCACCGCGGGCGTTGGAAATGGTCACCACCTCGCCTTGCGCCAGTCCACGAGCCGCGGCGTCGTCGGGATGAATGCGCACCGGCTGTCGACCACCGCTTTTGGTCCGGCGCGACGGTGCCGCATGATCCCACTGGCTGTGTAGCTTGTCATGCGGTTGGCAGGACAGGAGATGCAGTGGATAGACTGCCGCCAGTTTGCCCCCCAGCCATTCGGCCGGTTCCACCCACGCCGGATGGCCAGGGCAATCGACATGGTCGAAGCCGGCAATGAGTTCCGAGGAAAGCTCGATCAGACCGGACGGCGTGTGCAGCGGATGGGCGACCGGGTCCCCGCGAAACGCGGCAAGCAAAGGCCTGTCGGCGTTTTGGCTTTCCACTTCAATCAGTCCCACATTCCGAAACGTAGAAAAATCAGGCAGGGAAATGTCGCCTGACACGGCGTTCGCCTGCGCGTCGGCATAAAGCTTCTCCAGCCATTCGGATTCGCTCAATCCACCGGTGAATGCCGCTTCAGTCCCAAGCTTTGCCGCAACGCGACGCAGGATCTCGTGATCCGAGAATACGTCCGCAGGTGGCGCCGTTATTCGTGTCGAATATCCGAGAAAGCTGTCGCGGCCGCTGGCAACCAGATCGTCGCGTTCCAGGAATGTCGAGGCCGGCAGCACGATGTCGGCATGCCGGGCGTGGGCATTCCACCAGTGCTCGTGAACGATGATCGTTTCAGGCTTCTGCCAAGCTTCAACCAGTCGATTGAGATCCTGATGATGGTGAAAGGGATTGCCGCCAGCCCAATAGATCAGCCTTATGTCCGGGTAGATCCGTTTTTTGCCGTCATGGTCGTATTCCGCTCCCGGCGAAAGCAGCATGTCGGCAATTCGGGCGACCGGAATGTAGTCGGAAATCGCATTCTGCCCCTGCGGTAGCGCCGGCCATTTCACGGCCGGCGCCGGCTGGCCAATGCCCGATACGGATGCATAACCGAAACCAAATCCTCCACCGGGCAGACCGATGCGACCGAGCAGCGATGCCACCGCGATTGCCGCCCAATAGGCCTGTTCGCCATGGTCGGCGCGTTGCAGCGCCCATGCCATCATGATGAAGGTTTTCCGCGAGGCCATGGTCCGGGCAAGGGTGAGGATGTCCTGCGCTTCAAGACCCGTAATGCCGGCTGCCCAGGCGACATCCTTGATGACGCCGTCCGCCTTGCCAAACAGATAGTCCCGCAATGTCTGGAAGCCAACGGTGTAGCGCCCGATGAACCCGGCGTCGTAGCGATCCTCCTGGATCAGCACATGGGCGATGGCCAGCAGCAGGGCGGCGTCCGTCCCGGGCCTGAGAGCCATCCACTGGGCATCGAGCTCGCCGGCGGCGTCATCCCGGACGGGTCCGACGTTGATGAAGTGGGCGCCGGCCTCCTTGCAATCAAGCAGACCCTGGCGGGTTTCATGCCGCGAAACGCCGCCGGCATTGACCTGAGCGTTGCGAAGCGGCGTGCCGCCGAACATCACGATCAGATCCGCATGGCCGACGATCTGGCTCCATGGGCTATGGCCGGTAATCAGCCCATCGGTGGAGCCGATGACGTGCGGCAGGATGATTTCGCCGGCGGCATAACTATAGCTCTGGACGGAACGAACGGAACCGCCGTTCATGTTGAAAAAGCGTTTCAGCTGGCTTTGCGCATGATGAAATCGCCCGGCGCTCGACCAGCCGTAGGAGCCGGAAAAAATCGCGCCGTTGCCGTGCTCGTCCCTGACGCGGCGAATTTCGCCGGCGACCAGTTCGAGTGCTTCATCCCAGGAAACTTCGACAAATGCCTCGGCTCCCCGCCGGCCGGCACGATTACCCGGTCCCTTTTCCAGAAAGGATCGCCTGACCGCCGGCCTGAGGATGCGGCACGGCGCGAGCCTGTCGGCTGGAAGCTCCCCGCCGAATCGAACGGGATCGGGATCGCCCGCCATCGGACGAATGGCGCCGTCCAAGCCATCATGGCTGTAGAACCCCCAATGGGTTCCGACATGGCGCCGGTCTGCCGAAGGCTCCGAATATTGCGTGGTTTTCGGAGCCTTCGTCATCTTCATTCTACCTTGATGCCGGCTGTCTTGACGATCTTGCTGTAACGCTGTGTCTCGTCAACCACGAAGGCCCTCAGATCGGTGCTGTTCTTGTACATCGGCTCAAAGCCGAAGACGGTCAGCTTGTCCTTGAATTCGGTGGAGGTGACAACGTCCTGCAGGACCTTGCCGAGATATTCCGCCGCTTTTGAATCAAGATTTTTCGGCGCCCAGACACCGTACCAGGAGAGCATTTCCAATGCAGGCATGCCGCTTTCGGCAACGGTCGGGACATCCGGTGCCAGGGGCGAACGGGTCAGGCTGGTCACCGCAAGCGGCTTCAGCCTGCCTGCCTTGACATGCGGCAGGGACGACAGGATCGGGTCGGCGATCAGTTGCACCTGGCCGCCAATCATGTCGGTAAGGGCCGGACCGGCTCCCTTGTAGGTAACTACTTCAGTATCGACGCCAGCTTCGCCCTTCAGGACTTCCACAGCCAAATGACCAGCCGAGCCATAACCCGACGTGGCGAAGTTGTAGGAATCCGGAGCCGCCTTCACCTCCGCGAAGAATTCCTTCAGCGTGTTCGCCTTGTCCGACGGATTGGTGGTGATCAGCAGCGGGCCAGCCGCGATGCCGCTGATATGCGTGAAGTCGTTGACGACATCGAAAGGCACGTTCTTGTTGATCAGCGGCGTGACCACATGGATCGACGCATTCAGCAGCAGGGTGTAGCCATCGGGAGCAGCCTTGACCACATCGGACGAACCAACCACGCCGCCGGCACCGCCCGCACGGTTATCGACCACGAAGGTCTTGCCGGTCTTGACCGAAAGCGTGGCGGCAAGAACGCGTGCAACGCCATCGACTGCACCGCCCGGCGGATAAGGCACGACAATGGACACAGGCCGGCTGGGATAGTCATCCGCCTTGGCGAGGCCGGCAGCCGGCAGCGTCATCGACAGAGAAAGCAATGCTGTTCCGAAGCGGTTCATAGATAGATTTCCTTCTGGCTCCAAGAGAGATGTATGCAGTCGAAAGTCATTGTATGCATCGTCAGATATTTCACTGCGGTCAGTGGCGGAGGTCATCTGCCTGGTTCTGGTTGTCAGAATGTTCCGGGATATTGTCCGCCATCGATCAGCAGGTTCTGAGCGGTGACGAAGCCGGCATTCGCCGAGCAGAGGAAGGCAATGTAGGCGCCAATTTCTTCGGGGCGCCCGTAGCGGCCGGCCGGATTCTGTGCCGCACGTGCGGCCCAGATTTCATCGAAAGAGCGGCCGCTTTCCTGCGCAAGTACCTCGACATGCTGGCGCTGGCCGTCGGAAGCGACGATGCCCGGGAGCACATTGTTGATCGTCACGTTGTGGGCGATCGTCTGCCGAGCCAGACCCGCGACGAAACCGACGAGGCCGGAGCGCGCCGCATTCGACATGCCAAGCTCGGCCTGGGCAATCTTGACGCTGCGCGACACGATGTTGACGATACGGCCGAACTCGCGGGCCATCATTCCGTCGACGGTCAGACGCATCATGTCGATCGGCGTGAGCATCATCCGATCGATGCCCCGCAACCAGTCCTCACGAGACCAGTTGCGGAAATCACCGGGCAGTTCGCCATCGGCGTTGTTGACCAGGATGTCCGGTTTTGGGCAGACGGACAGAACGGCCTCACGACCGGCAAGCGTGGTAATATCGCCAACGACGGCGGTGACGCGGGCGCCGGTAGCCGCTCGGATTTCTGCGGCTGTCGCCTGCAGTGTTTCGGGCGTGCGGGCGATGATGGCCAGATCCACGTTCTCCCGCGCGAGAGCCATTGCGGCGGCCTTGCCCATGCCTCGGCTTGCGCCGGTAACGATGGCATTCCGACCGGAAATCCCGAGATCCATCGGCCGGGCCTCAGGCTGCCAAGGCGGAAGCGGGCTGCAGCTTCCAGCCATATTTCTTGTCGAGGCCGAGGTCCTGGACGATGCGGATACCCTTTGCGAGCGCTTCGCCTTCGAGGCCGGTCAATGGCCGCCGCAGTTCGCCAGCCGGCAGCCCGACGGCCTTCATCAGCGATTTCACGGCCACCGGATTGATCGCCGAGTAATTGTAGTGCAGCAGCGGCAGAAGGTTCAAATAGGTGTCGCGGAACCCTTCCGCCTCGACATAACTCGTCCACGGACGCGACATCACCGCCACTTCGGCCGGGGCAATATTACCGCCCATATTGGCGGTGCCATGGCCGCCAAGGCTCATTGTTGGAACGACGAGGCCGAGATTGGGGCTGTCGCAGCACATGACCGAAATATCCGGACGCGCGGCGAGAACCTGGGCAACCTGGCCGACACGGGCAGTAGATTCCTTGTGAATGACGTAGTTCGGATGCTTGAAGATGCGCAGCAGGTGGTCCCAGTGTAGGTCGCTCTTGACGCGCGGCGGGTTGTTGTAGAGCCCGAGGGGCAGGTCGGTTGCGTCGGCTACCTCCAAGAAATAACCTTCGATGTCGGCTTCCGGGGCGCAGATATAGGCTGGAGCCGCGAGGATGGCACCGTCCGCGCCGTTATCCTTGGCGAACTTCACATTTTCAATCGTAACGTCGGTGTTGTTGCCAGTGCAGCCAAAGAAGATCGGCATCTTGGCCGATTTCATTTTCGACGTCTCGACGATGATTTTCTTCTTCTCCTCGGCCGACAGCATGGATACCTCGCCGGTCGAACCCATGATCAAGACGGCTGAGGTGCCGTTCGCCTCATGGAAGGAAAGCAATTCGCGGAATGCACCCATATCGACGGCGCCTGACTTGTCAAATGGGGTGATCAAGGCAACGAAGGATCCGGTGATCTTCGGGGCAGCAGCAGTCATTGCAGGACTCCGTGAATGTTAAACAATGTTTGAAACATAATTTGAGACGAGCTGGAGTCAATGATTTTAATCGGTCAAACCGCCCAAGAATCAAGCAGCAGCCGGTGACTTTGGAAAAACCAGAATGCGATTGAAGGAATAATTGGAAAAACAGTCTAACCTTGAAATATATGCCCTGACGTTTTTCTCAAAAGGCAATAAAAAAGATTATCATCCAGCGTAGATCCGATTTTGAATAGAAACTGAAGCATACCTCATCGTGCGCAACTTTCAGCTGTAGGTCGAGATCCGAGATCATCACCCGATGGCAGGCGCCTGGAACCCGATGCAGATAAACCGCGAGAGCTGACGGATAATCTCTTCATCATCATCGGTATCGCAAAGGCCGCCGGACAGTTGCTTGAGGCGGTACGATGCTGGGTCCGAATCGATCAGGACCTGCATGATGGCGCCAATCGAAAAATTATAACGCCAGAAAATATCGCGGCGCTGCATATCCGGGAGTGCTCGACTGAAGGCATCAATAAAGCGGAACACGGCTGGATCGACGCGGCGTATGAAAAAACGGTTGGTCGATTCACGCGGCCGCGAACGGACCTGCAGGATCAGCCGCGTCAGAGGGCGTGCGCCCGAGGCGTCGCGGCTGAACTGTACCATCGGTCGGACAAGAGCCCCGACGACTTCCTCCAAGACCGGGAATCCCGGCCGAGCTGCGGCCTCGCATTTTTCCAAAGCCTCTATCCGGGCATGGGTATAGGGCTCCATCATCAGGTTAAGCACCTCGCTGATGAGATCCTCCTTGGAGCCGAAATAATAATTGACGGCAGCAACATTCACATCGGCCCGCCTCGTGATGTCGCGAACGGTCGCCAGATCAAATCCCTGCTCGATAAACACTTCGCGCGCGGCCGCGACAATACGCTCTCGCGGCTCATCCGCACGATTGACGCTGGACGTTCCGTTATCTGCCTTTTTCACCATACATCCCAAATTCTTTGCTTCGCGGCTATCGTCGTCGTTTTGTAGCGGACCGACGGGGGCCATCAAGTGCAATTTTTGGGAGCATGAGGATTTGTGGGGCCGTCATCAAGCTTGGCACCGCAGTCCACACCGGTCAATTTGGCAGCGGCAAAATGGCGTTTGATACCGTCCCGCACGAAAACCGCCCCGCCAGCATAACTCGGCGCTCATCCTGGGCAGATGATGGCGCCGACCTTGTTGTTTGGGAAAGAAGCCTGACTGAGGATATGACCTCTACTCGGCCAGATTGAATGAACTCATCCTTGCCGTTTATGACCTGCCGTAAACCAGGCTACCAGCTCGGCCGAATTGCGTACGCCTACGGCTTGCATAAGCCGGGCGCGATGAGATTCGATGGTACGTTTCGAAAGTCCGAGTTCGTCAGCGATCATTGCGTTACTCTTTCCCTGGGCAACCAGGGTGATGATCTGGTGCTGCCGGTCGGTAAAGGTAGGATCGGAGCTTTTGATCGGCCGGTTGATCGCTTGGAAACAATAGAGTGCTTCGGCGAACGGATCGGCAAAATGGTGGCTACGGCCGTTCACCCTGCACCAGAAGCGTCCGCCATCTCCCCTCGTCATGATCCGTTCGTCATAAAAAACCTGCCCGGCAGGCAGATGACTGCGCCACAAATGACCAATGCGGACAAAGTCTGCGATCTTCGGGTAGAGCCGTGCAAAACTGGTGTCCAGGATCTCTTCCCGGCGAAGCCCAAAAAGCGTCGCGAATTCGACGTTACAATCGCGAATAATGCGATGCCTTGCATAAACCATCGGCACCGGCATATCGGCCAGCAGAAACCGATGGCTCTGATCCGGATCCGCGATTGATGCTGGAGCTTCAGGCATGCAGTATAAATACGGCTAGTCGCCGGGGCTGATCAAGCCTTAGTTTCGCAGTAACCTAATTTCGTGGGAGGGTCGGGATGCGAAAGATAGTATCGAGCGCCACTGAGGCGCTGGCAGGCGTGTTGAAGGACGGCATGGTGATCATGTCGGGAGGCTTCGGGCTTTGCGGAATACCGGAAACGCTGATCGAGGCCGTCAAGCTGTCCGGCGTAAAGGATCTCACGGTCATCTCCAACAATGCTGGCGTCGATGGGATAGGCCTCGGCTTGTTGCTGGAAACGCGACAGATTCGGAAAATGATCTCGTCCTATGTCGGGGAGAACAAGCTCTTCGCCCAACAGTTTTTGTCCGGCGAACTCGAGCTCGAGTTCAATCCGCAGGGCACGCTTGCCGAACGGATACGCGCAGGCGGCGCAGGCATCCCGGCATTCTTCACAAAGACGGGTGTCGGAACGATCATTTCGGAGGGCAAGGAGATCCGGGAGTTCGGCGGCGAGCAACATGTCATGGAAATGGCGCTGACCGCGGACGTATCGCTTGTCCATGCCTGGAAGGGCGACACCGAAGGCAATCTCGTCTATCGCAAGACGGCCCGGAACTTCAATCCGATGATGGCGACCGCGGGCAAGTTCACGGTCGCCGAGGTCGAACATCTCGTCGACGTCGGCCAGATCGACGCCGACCATATCCATACGCCGGGCATCTTCGTCTCGAAAATTCTCCATGTTCCCGATGCGAAGAAACATATCGAACAGCGGACCGTGAGATCCGTACAGACGGAGGCGATGTAATGGCTTGGACACGCGACCAGATGGCCGCGCGCGCAGCGCGTGAGCTTCAGGACGGCTTCTACGTCAACCTTGGCATCGGCATTCCGACGCTGGTGGCCAACCACATTCCCGACGGGATCAATGTCGTGCTGCAGAGCGAAAACGGCATGCTCGGCATCGGCCCTTTCCCGCTCGACAATGAAGTCGACGCCGACCTCATCAATGCCGGCAAGCAGACGGTCAGCGAACTGCCGATGACGAGCTTCTTTTCGTCGGCCGACAGTTTTGCGATGATCCGCGGCGGTCACATCGACCTGTCGATCCTGGGCGCCATGCAGGTGGCCAGCAACGGCGACCTCGCGAACTGGATGATCCCGGGCAAGATGGCCAAGGGCATGGGCGGCGCGATGGACCTCGTCGCCGGCGTCAAACGCGTCGTGGTACTGATGGAGCATGAGGCCAAGGGCGAGTCGAAGCTTTTGCCGGAATGCGATCTTCCGCTGACAGGCAAGCGCGTCGTGGATCTCGTCATCACCGACCTCGGCGTTTTCACGATCGCAAGAACGGGCGCTCCGGAAATGGTGCTGATCGAAATGGCAGACGGAGTGACCTTGGAAGAAATCAAGGCAAAGACCAGAGCTGATTTCAGGGTCGGTCTCTGATCGTCGCATGGGGCGATACATCCCGCGAGGTGACCGCCCCATGCCGGAGCTGATCTCTTCCTGATCGGTGGGAACGTGGTCGGCCTGCTGCTCGCACCCAATCTTCCCACCGCGAAAAGGGATCCGCCTGCTCAGCGTCACCCTGTCCTCTCTGGAACGGCGAGCACCGGCCGCGGAATCGCAGCTGCGGCTGCCGCTTTAGGCCGCGAGCTTTTCTGAACAGGAAAGGTTGAACGGCGAAGCGCCCGGCGGAAACCTATGCGGGATGTCTGGTTCAGGAAATAGCCCCTCGAGCCAGTTATGCGTCGATCGGGGCTTGGAAATAGTAAACAGTTGGATTTAGCGCGAATTCGCACGATTGACGACTGACAATCTGGCCCTAGCTTCGTGCTCTCATCGCGGCCAGGATCCTATGTCAGCACTTATTTCCGTACTCCGCCAAGCCATCCAGCGCTCCAGCGACGCCACGGTCGAAGGGCGGCAACGTATCTATGCTTCCGCCCGCCGCGCAGTAGAACGGCTTCTTACACGCGCAGACATGCCTGCTGGGGATGGTTCTCTGCTGATCCAACTGCACAGGCTCGACGAGGCGATCAAGGAAATCGAAAGAGAATTCTCGGCGGATGACCGCGACCACACCGGCCTGCAGTTGGATGGCAATCTGCCCGACCTTTCGACCGAGCGCCGGCAGCGGCGTAGCCGTGTCAAGAACAGCACGTGAGGAAAATGTCTTTCTACCGGATCGTGCCAGTCACGATGGGATCAAGTTTGTCGAGCTGGTCCCAAGCGAGCGACGCGCCAAACAGCAGCACCGCAATAATCGGGATAACCAAAAGCACAGCACCACCGGGAACACGCATAACAAAACCTCTCAGCGATTGAGCCCCAGACTCATGCTCCGGCTTCGTTACTGAGAGGTTAATTGCGTCTCACTTTTACACAGGAAGGCACACCAGCTGGACTTCTTCTCCGACCCGCACTCCCGTCCATGATTGCTTAGGAGAGTTAGCAAGTGGCGGAAGCCATAACTTGTGAGTTGCAGACACGATACCGATCCCCATTGAACGGACGGGACGGCCAGCGGTTCAGGAAAGGGCGAGTTAACGCAGGGATGAAGCTGCGCGATCGGTCGATTGAGCGGCTTCATCAGGACTGCCTACTAGAGCACCCGTTCGAAACTGGCTTTATCTACAGGGCGACGAACAGGTCGCTCGCACGCCTGCGCGCGGAGATATTCGCGACGATCATTGTATCCATGGCGGTGATCCCGCTATAGAGTGCGCTCACAACTCTGCGAACACGGGAATAGGTATTCATGGCGACTGGTACAGTGAAATTTTTCAACGACGACAAGGGTTTTGGTTTCATCACGCCCGAGAATGGCGGACAGGACGTTTTCGTCCACGTCTCCGCACTCGAGCGCGGCGGATCGCTCCGTGAAGGCGACAAGGTCAGCTTCGAACTGGGGCAAGATCGCAAGACCGGGAAATCAAAAGCAGAGAACGTTTCGGTTCTTTGACTAAGAACTCGGCTTCGCGAAATACAGGGCTCTGCCAGGAAGCGCTGTTCAGCTTAAGCTGGCAGTCTCGTCAACGAGCCAGCTGATCCATATGGTACATCGACGAGATCAGCGCGCCGGAATAGCAAGCCTGCTGAGATTGGATGTAGGGTGGACAAGCGAGCCGTTAGCTTGCCAGCGAGGTCCCGACGGGTAGGGTCCAGGACAGGGCTACGATGCCCTGCGAGATCTGATAAAGTTTCGGGAGAGACTGACTAGGTGCGGGGAGCGGAGTTCGCGGTCGGTACGGCGGCCGGGCGTGACGCTGATCGCAATCCGCCGGCCGCACTTCGCAACCAGGTCGATGAGATCGAAGCCGTTCAGCACCCCTCCTGATAAACATGGGCGGGTGCAAGTTGTCTTGGCGATTCCGGGACAAAGAATGCTGTAGCCTGCCGGCGAGCCCGAGCTGCGGCTGTAAAGATTCTAAGAAGGAAGCTGATAATGGGATGGAAAACGCCAAAGGTCGAGTACGTCAACGGTTATAGGATTGTTGAGCTCGAGGGACCGACCTTCAAAGTTTATGACGGCGACCGCCAGCTCGGTGAGGATTTCCCCTACTCCGGCGAAGCGGCCGCTCACGCGAAGTCTCTTCCAACGCTGGATCCTCCGCGGCGATGAGTAGGACTTCCGAACGGTTTTCGGACATTTCCTCTTCGGCGGTCGCGGTGGAAATCGGACTCAAGGACACCTAGCTGAATATCACCTTCATTGGGACCATGGATTGATCACTTTCAATCCGGCGGCCTCAAAGGGGCTTGTGTCGCGCGATCTGGTCAAGGCGGTGGGCATGAGTGGTATCATGAGTGGTATCTTCAAGAGCCAGGTATCTCGGATTTGCGAAGAGATCGATGAGAAGGTCACGGCCTTGCCGTCCATCCCATCAAAGGCCCACGTCAATTTCGGCGACCACACCAAAATGATCGCTTAACCAAATTCCATCCCGTGGTTTGTCAAAGGCGACCTGCGCGGAATGCACAAGCGCATGGGCTTTCGGGTGACCATCCCAGGAGCCAACAAGGACGTAGTCGAACCGGCGATGATATTCCGACTGTCGAATGATCTGATCGATGCCTGCCTTTGCATTGGGATTGTCACTGGTCCACGTGAACCCCACTCCCTCCCCCGCAATTTCCCAGGCATCGTGGTAGAGCACACTTCGGCCGCCCAATGACTGACGACCAGTCAGAAATCTCATACTTGACGAATCTGGATCGGCATTGAAATCTCCGGCAATAATGGTCGGGAGCGCCCGGCGATGGCGGAGATCAAGATCAACGATCGCCTGTACCTGCCGTTCGCGAGCCGCTTCTGCGCTCGGACGCCACGCGGTCGTCGCAGCGATGAAAAGCATTTCGCCCTCATTGGGAACATCGACGGCGGCAGCCAGCGTCGCCCAAGGCACATCGGGTGCTTCAGCGAGCCGAAGGTCCAGCGCCTCTAGCGGCCGCATCGGCCACTTGCTCGCAATCGCTGTCCCACCATATTGATCGGCAAAGGGCGGAAGAAATCGTTGAAGGTCCACTTGATGGATCGACCCGATGTCCAATCCTTCCAGGATTTCGTCAAGCATCCGGATATTTTCGGACTGGACGACTTCCTGCAACGAAATGATATCCGGTTGAAGCGCCCGCAATTCCTGATTAATCAGAGAAATCCTGCGCGCATCGCCTTGTGTATTCCACACATTCAGGGTGACAACACGGATACGCATTTTATCACGAACTCCTCTGTAGTGAGTAACGTCCTGACGCGCTTTCGCGTCGTGGAAGCATTGTGCTTGGCACAGGAGGTCACGCGGCGATCCCGCGTACCCAGGCGCGCAGATCGGCGACGAACGCCTCCGGTTGTTCGGTGGGTGGGAAGTGGCCGCCGCGCGGTTGTTCGCTCCAGTGGACTAGATTGCAGGTGCGCTCGACGAGGGACCGTGGCGGCGCTGGGTGCCTCGGATCGGGCCAGGAGGCATAACCGGTAGGCACCTCGATCCGGCGGCCTTTCGGTAGCATCTTGCTCTTCTCTCGCTCCGAGGCGGTGTAGATCCACGTCGATGTCGCGAACGTGTCGGTCATGACATAAAGCATGATGCTGGTGATCAATCGGTCGTGACCGAACACGTCGATGATCGATCGTTCGCCCAGGTCGGCCCAATCGTGAAAGCGCTCGAGGAGCCAGGCGGCTTGGGCCACGGGATTGTTATGCATCGCATAGGCGAGTGACTGTACCCGCGTGGACTGAAGGTGTGAATAGGCACCCAGCCGCTTCTCATAGTCCGCAAACTGCTGCATCCATCGTCGCTCGGTGTCATCCTGCGGCGCGTCCTCAGGGACAGTGCCGAGATAATCAATATGCAAGCCGCGGATCGAATTGGCCTGATCCAGCGCCATCCATGGACCGATCACTACACCCCAGTCAGTCCCATGAACGAGGTAGCGATCGTACCCCAGGACCTCGCGCATCAGCGCGTTGAACAATGCACCGATGCGCCGCGGGCTGATCGGCTGGTTGGGCTTCGCAGAAAAGCCGTAGCCCGGCAGCGATGGGACGACGAGGTCGAAAGCATCTTCGGCACGTCCACCGTTACGGGATGGGAACGCCAAGGCTTCCACCGCCGGCCAGAATTCGTAAGTCGAGCCGGGCCAGCCATGGATCAGGAGCAGTGGCCGCTTGCCCTCAGCCTCGCCTCGAACGTGAACGAAATGAAGCCTCAGCCCATCAATCTCCATCGTGAACTGCGGAAAGCAGTTGAGATCTCTGACCATCGCATCAACATCGTAGCGGTCAACCCAATAGGCACAGAGTTCGCGCAGGGTTTGGGGATCACAGCCATAGGACCAATCGGAATCATCCGGCTGGTCAGGCAAACGATATGATCGCACCCGCGCCTTCAATGCATCGAAGGCCTCATCTGACCAGTCGACTTTGAACGGTGTTGCCATTCCCTTTATCCTTTCCGCAACGCGTTCAGGCGCCCGCTGAAATACGTTGGCCACACAGGTCGAAGAATAATCTTGCTCGCTTCGCGCCCAGGTGAGCGCGCACTGGCGCCAATCGACATTCACCGACACGTGTCATCGATGATCGTCTCCCTCTCGCCCTTCAACGCGTCGCCGCGGCGAGAGGGGAACCAGCCTCTCCCCTGATCGTTGTAGCGAATTGCGACTTCGGCAGGTGGGCCAACATGCGGAGTGGCATTGCTGATCGCTGACCAGCGATGCACTGCGGCTCACCTGGGAAAGATTTAAAACACGTGTTGGACGACTTTGGTTTCATGCTCATGACGAAATACATCAAAACGCCCCCATCTTAATCTCGCCTATGAAGAGGCGGGCGACCGCCGAGGAAAACCGATCGTGCTGTTCGCAAGGTCGGAAAAATCGATCGCGTCTAGGGGTATTGCCACCGAGTACGAGAAGGCGGTGAAATGCTTGACGAGGTCAAGGCCGATCGGCGCGCTTTCGCCTGTATGCTCGGCGGCGAGGATCGATCGACCCTCTTCATCACCACCGCGCAGTGGCTCGGTATGGACAAGATGAATCAGATGGCCGGCACCGGTCAAATCGTTTCCATCGAAGTAACCAATGCCGGGACCCGGCTGGCCGTTCAACTGAGCGCACGAGTGACGATGACGCTGCAAGGAGAAGCAACATGCCGAACCACAGCCATGCACAAATAATTTCCGTGTCGGGTGGATCGATATTCACCACCGTTGCCGGGAGCGGCCCGCCGCTTCTCCTGCTGCATGGCTTCCCACAGACCCATCTCATGTGGCGCGACGTCGCTCCTCTGCTTGCCTCCGAGTTCACCGTCATCTGTGCCGATCTGCGTGGATATGGCGCCAGCGCTTGCCCTCCTTCCACCCCCGATCACCTCCCCTATTCCAAACGCGCGATGGCGGCCGAGATGGTCGAGCTTATGGAAAAGTTCGGCTTCAGCGAGTTCATGATCGGTGGCCATGACCGGGGCGGCCGTGTCGCTTACCGCATGGCGCTCGATCATCCGGCGGTGATAAGAAAGCTTGCCGTTCTGGATATTGTCCCGACCTCCACCGTCTGGGATCAAGCTGATGACCGATTTGCGTTAGGCTTTTGGCCGTGGGTCTTACTGGCGCAAGCCGAGCCTTTGCCGGAGAGGCTGATCGCAGGTGCACCGGAGGCCGTTATCGACGATGCGCTCACAGGCTGGGGATCTTCCGCCGCGGTGTTCCCGCCACAGATCAGAGAGGCCTATGTCGAGGCGCTCAGAAATGCAGACCATGTTCACGCGATCTGCGAGGAGTATCGTGCTGCAGCAAGCGTCGATCGCCAGCATGACGTCCAAGATCAAATCGCCGGACGCCGTATTCGTTGCCCACTCATGGCCCTCTGGAGCGGAACCGGTGCATTAGCCACCTGGTATACCAATGACGGAGGGCCGTTGGCGTTGTGGCAACAATTCGCAGGCGATGTCGTCGGTCATTCGATGCCGGGCGGCCACTTTTTTCCTGAAGAGTATCCCATCGAAACGACGAAGGTGCTGGCCGAATTCTTCGGCGACGCAGCGTTTTCTTCCGGTTGATCTGTATGCCGCTCACCCAGCACGAGATTGACAGGTTCAACAACATCGTCGCGGAGTGATCCGTTCTCTCAGCGGGCGCGGCCTCTTTCATGCCACCTCCTGTGGCTCGATCAGCCGTCGATCATATCGCGGAAACGGGCAAGTTCCTCGCCTGCCACACCGACATTGTGCGGCTCTGCCGGATAGGCTCCGCTCTCGACATCCCGGCGGAATTCCCGGAAGGCTGCGATGCGCTCGTGCTGCAGGCGGTCGAACTCGGCAGCAAAGTTGCGATAGGTCTTCGCATGTCGGGGCACGTGCCCGCGGTTCTGTCCGAGCACGTCATCGGCAAAAAGATATTGCGCATCGCAACCGGCGCCCGCCCCCATCGAGATCATGAAGAGAGACGTCCGGGCGCTGATCAGCGAGGCAATTTCGGCCGGAACCACCTCGATTTCGGCGGCGAAGGCACCAGCCTCCTCGAGGGCCTTGACGGCATTCCAGATCGCCATCGCGCTGTCGGCCGTCTTGCCGACCGCCTTGAAGCCACCGGTCCAGGTTGCCTTCGAGGGAATGAGGCCGACATGGCTGCAGACGGGAATACCCTCGTCCCTGAGCCCCCGGATGATCCGGAGGCTTGCCGCGCAATAGACGGCGTCGCCACCGGCGCGCATCGCTTTGAAGGCCGCCCGCAGATATTCCTCCGTGGTGACGAAGTCGCCATATTCGAGGCCCGGCACGGCAAAGACGCTTGGCGCCACCTCGCGGAAGGCAGGCCCAAGGAGCGCCGGCGGCACGGAGACCATTTCAATCCCAGCCTTCTCGGCGGCTTCCGCCTCCTCGAGCGTGACGACACGAAGCATGCTGAGCTGGCGCTTGCCCTTGAGCGCCAGGATATCGGCAACGGTGGGACGGTTGGATTTCATCGGTGCATCCTTTGGCGCCAGGCGCTCACAGAAGGGATTTCAGTTTGACCGAAGGATCGGCGAGTGCAGCGCGATCGGGGCGCGTGCCCCTGGCGATCAGCATCTCGGCAAGCCGAATGTCGCGGGCAACGGCACCGCCGGGGCCAAGTCCGCTGGCGGCCAGCAATCGCCCGTCCGCATCGAGATGAAACAGGATCTCGGCCTCCGGCGACAGCGTCCGACCGACGGTCGATGTTGCGCCGTCGGACAGGCCGGCTACCTGCAGCGTCAGGTCGCATTGGTCCGACCAGAACCACGGCACCGCGTCGAAGGGTGCGACCTCTCCTAGCATGTTGGCCGCCGCGACGCTGCCCTGTTCCTGCGCGTTGCGCCAGGATTCGAGCCTGACGCGCCGGCCGCCATAGGCGGCGACGGGAAAGGAGCAGCAGTCGCCGGCCGCGAAGACGTGCGGATCGCTGGTCGCCAGATAGCGGTCGACGGCGATGCCGTTGTCGATCGCAAGCCCTGCTTCTGCGGCAAGACGGGTGTTGGGCTGGGCGCCGATCCCGACCACAAGCGCATCGACCTTGATCTGGCGACCATCGGCTAACCCGATGGCAACACCGCTCTCGCCATCGGCGATGGTCCCGATGCCCACGCCGCAGAGCAGTTCCACGCCTTCTGCCGCGTGCCGTGCCTGCAAGGCGAGCGCAAGCTTTTCGGGAACGCCGCGCATCAACACACGCGGTTGCGCCTCAATCAGGGTGACGGCCGTGCCGAGTTTCCGGCCCATCGCGGCCAGTTCGAGCCCGATGAAGCCACCGCCGAGAATGGCCAGGCGGCCATCCTCCCGCATGTGGCGACGAATGGCGGATGCGTCCTCGAGGGTCCGCAGCACATGGACGCGATCGCTTGTGGCAAGGCCTGGGAATTGGCGCGGAGCGGCGCCGGTTGCGAGCAGCAGCCGCTCGTAGGATAGCATTTCGCCGGTTTCCAGCAGCAGCGCATGGCATGCCGGCTCGACCAAGATAGCCCGCTGTCCTCGCAGAAAGGCAATCCCCGCCTCGGTAAAACGTTCGTTTGCCACGATCGGCCGAACGGTCTCGGCTTCCTCGCCTGCCTTCGACAGGGGCGGACGCTCGTAGGGGAGATGCGGCTCATCACCGATCAGCGTGACGGTCCCCCGGTAGCCTCGCTCCCGCAGGGCAAAGGCCGCCCGCACGCCCGCTTCGCCGGCACCGACGATCACCATGCCTTTGTCACCCATCTCAGCCGACCTGGATGAAGACGCGGCCACCATCGACCTTGACCGCATAGGTCTTGAGGTTGACGCAGACAGGGGCGCCCTTGGCTTGGCCGGTCTTGTAGTTGAAGCGGCCGTTGTGCTTCGGACATTCGATGATGTCATCCATCACCAGTCCATCGGCCAAATGGACATTCTCGTGCGTGCAATGTCCGTCGGTCGCGTGGAAACTGTCTTCCGGGCTGCGAAAGACGGCGTAACTCTTGCCGTCGTGGTCGAAGCGGATGACATCCTCTTCGTCGATCTCGTCCTTGTCGCAGACGTCGATCCAGGTGCTCATCGGGTTCTCCTCCCCTTTATGACTTGTCTTCTCGGACGCCGGCGTCATTCCGCCGCCGGCGCCATGGCGTCGCTGTGGAAGTCTTCGCGATAGGGCTTTGCCGTTGGCGGCAACTCGCGCTTCAGGAAGTAATCCTCGTTTCGGAGTTGGTACAGGAAGGCCGGGATCATCTCGCGATAACCGTCGAGGATCGACGGGTTCGGTACCGGCAGATCGTCCTTGATCATCGCGTGCAGCTTCGGCAGCGCGTGATAGGGCACCATCGGGAACATGTGATGCTCCACGTGATAGTTCATGTTCCAGTAGATGAAGCGGCTGATCGGGTTCATGTAGACCGTGCGGCTGTTTAGCCGGTGGTCGGTGACGTTGTCGGCAAGGCCACCATGCTGCAGCAGGCCGGTCATAACATGGTGCCAGGCACCATAAAGGCGCGGCATGCCGATCAGCATCAACGGCAGGATCGAATTCACGGCGATCGAAAGCGCAACGGTCGCCACATAGATCGCGAGCCAGATGCGCGCGACGCGGATCGCCTTCGGCTGCTCCGTCTCCGGAATGATGATCTTCTCTTCGGCGCTGATGACCCCAAACGCATTGCGGACCATGTCGATCACCGCATGCCAGGCATCCAGCAGGCCGAACAGATTGAGGATCAGCCGCAGGAGATCCGGCGGACGCATCACCGCGATTTCCGGATCCCGGCCGACAATGACCGTATCGGTGTGGTGCCGAGTATGGCTCCAGCGCCAGGTCACCGGATTGCGCATGATCATGAAACAGGCGATCTGGTAGACAATGTTGTTCATCCACATCGTCTTGAACGCCGTGCCATGACCACATTCATGCCAGCGGCTATCCGAGGCGGACCCGTAGAACACGCCGTAGGCGAGGAAGAAAGGGATCGCCCAGAGGCTGCCCCAGAAATAGATGCCAAGCCCTGCAAAGACGGCCATACAGCCGAGCCAGATCGCCGTGTCCCGGAGGGCTGGCCCATCCTCCCGCTTCATCAATTCCTTCATCTGCTTGCGCGGGACCTCGGTATGATACCACTGCGCCGCCGCGAGCCCGTTGGCCACCGCTGCCTGCGCATCGCGTCCAAGCAGGCTATAGTCACGCTTTGCCGCTGTCCTCGCCATCGATCTCCTCCATCGGTTTCGAAGCGTTGCCATCAAAGGCGCCGCATGGAATCTGATCTTGAGGATTATCGTTGTTCTGACGGATCACAATCCACGTATGATATATTCTATCAAACTCTATCATTCTTGACTTACTTCATGATAGAAAGATCTCACTTGAGGGAGGAGCAAATGGGATCGAGACCAACGATCGCGGACCTGGCCAAGGCTGCGGGAGTGAGTGTCGCAACCGTGGACCGCGTGTTGAACGGGCGCCACAAGGTGCGCGAGGACACGGCGCGGCGCGTCTATGACGCGGCAAACGAGATTGGCTTCCATGCCGTCGGATTGCTACGGCAGCGCGTGTTCGAGGGCCTGCCGCAATACCGGTTGGGCTTCATCCTGCAGAAGCCCAACCACCATTTCTACCAGAGCTTCAAGCGGGAGTTGGAGATCGCCGTCCAAAACCATCCCGGCATTCGCGGCGTGGCACAGATCGAATTCTGCGCCAATCAGACACCGAGCGAACTGGCCGACAAGCTGAAAGAGGTTGGCGCCAGGAATCAGGCGGTCGCCATGACATCCCCGGACTATCCGGCCCTGACGGTGGCCGCGGAGGAACTGAAGGCAAGAGGCATCCCGGTATTCTCACTCCTGTCCGATTTCGCCTCCGGCATCCGCGAGGGCTATGTCGGGCTCAACAACCGCAAGGCCGGTCGGACGGCAGCCTGGATGATCACGAAGGCTGCGAAAAGCCCTGGGAAGGTGGCTGTTTTCGTCGGCAGTCACCGCTTTCATGGTCACGAACTGCGCGAGATCGGCTTTCGGTCTTACTTTCGCGAACACGCTCCCGATTTCGAGGTTCTGGACACGCTGGTGAACCTGGAAACGGTCGAAATCACCCACGAAGCAACGCTGGATCTGCTGCACCGCCATCCGGATCTGGTGGGTTTTTATGTTGCCGGCGGCGGAATGGAGGGCGCCATCTCCGCCATCCGAGAAGAAAAGCTCGGCGGTAAGCATGTTATCGTCGTCAACGAACTGACGCCAATTTCCCGCGCAGCGCTGGCCGACGAGATCGTGACCCTGGCGATCGCGACACCGCTTGCCAATCTGTGCCGCGAACTGGTCCAGCTAATGGTCGAGGCGGTGGATACCGGTCCCGCGACGGCGCCAGGCCAGACTTTCCTGCCGCTCGAAATTTACGTGCCGGAAAACATCTGAGCTGCGATGATGGAAATCCATCATATCAATCCGCAAATTCTTTCATGAATGAAACGGAATATTGCTATTTCCTCTTTGACCAACGCCACGAAACCTGATGACTTCATTCAGCGGGACGGAGGAGGAAAGCCGGCCGCGCCAAACTTCGGGAGAACTCATGGCCGCGCTTACCTTCGCGCTCAACCACATGGTTGCGCCACACATGCCGCTCGGCGTTTTTTTCGAACTGGGCATATCGCTCGGTGTTCGGCAATTCGAGATCCGCAACGACCTTGTCGGGAATGCCATACTCGACGGGACTTCACCTGAAACGGTCCGCAACCTTGCAAAGGCGCACGGAACCGAAATCATTTCGATCAATGCCCTGCAGCGCTTCAACGAATGGACGCCGGAACGGGAAGCGGAAGCCAGGGAACTGGCCGCCTATGCCGCTGCCTGCGGCGCAAAAGCCCTGGTCCTCGTGCCCGTCAACGATGAAAGCGGTAGGCTGGAGGGTGAGCGTCAGGGGAATTTACGCGTTGCGCTCAAGGCGCTGAAACCTATCCTGCGGGCCAATAACCTCATCGGCCTCGTGGAGCCGCTCGGCTTCCAGATCTGCTCGCTTCGCTCCAAGAAAGAAGCAGCGGAAACGATTGTCGCGATCGATGGCCGCGAGAGCTTCAAGCTGGTTCATGACACGTTTCACCACGTGCTCGCTGGCGAGCCGGACATATTTCCGGACTTGACGGGGCTGGTCCACATTTCAGGCGTCGATGATCAGGAAGTCAGCATCGACGCCATGCGAGACCCGCATCGCGTGATGGTGACGGCACGGGACCGGCTGGACAATATCGGTCAAATCCGTGCGCTCATCGACGCTGGTTATTCCGGCCCGCTGTCGTTCGAACCGTTCGCGTCATCCGTTCACGCATCGAGCGATCCGCAAACGATGATCCGCAGCAGCATGGAGCTGATCCGGGACAGACTTTGATGTCTTCACCGATGCGGTGGGAGTGACCGGACCGGTTCGTGAGATTGCCTTCGGGGAGGAGGCGACCGGCTTTTTGAGGTGTTCGCCGGGCACCGTTTCAGAGGAGGAAGAGATGAAGAAACTTTTAGCGAGTGCCGTGTTCGGCGTCCTGATGGCATCGAGTGCTTATGCAGGCAATATTGGCGTGTCCATGGCCAATTCCGATACGTTCCTGACAGTTCTGCGCAAGGGTATCGAGAAGTCTGCAGCCGATGCGAAGCAGCCTGTCCAGATCGAAATCGCTGATGATGACGTTCAGAAGCAGCTTTCCCAGATCCAGAACTTCATCGCCTCGAAGGTCGATGCGATCATCGTCAATGCCGTCGATACCACGGCGACGGCGCCGATGACGAAGCTGGCGAACGATGCCGGCATCCCGATCGTCTACGTCAACCGGATGCCGGCAGACGTGGACAAGCTTGGTGCCAAGGGGGCATTCGTCGCCTCTGACGAAGTTCAGTCAGGCACGCTGCAGACCAAGGAAGTATGTCGCATCCTGGGCGGCAAGGGCGATATCCTTGTCATGGTCGGTGATCTTGCCAACCAGGCTGCCGTCCAGCGCACGAAGGACATCCACGACGTGATCGCGACGCCGGACTGCAAGGGCATCAAGATTCTCGACGAGCAGACCGCCGTATGGGATCCGGTCAAGGCGCAGGACCTGATGACCAACTGGATCGCGGCCGGTCGCAAGCCGGCTGCTGTCATCGCCAACAACGACAACATGGCGATCGGTGCGATCAACGCCATGAAATCTGCCGGCTGGGATATGAAGGACGTGGTCGTTGCGGGTATCGATGCCACGCAGGAAGCGCTCGCTTATATGAAGGCGGGCAATCTGGACGTATCGGTCTTCCAGGATGCCTTCGGTCAGGGCTCGGGCGCGGTCGCCGCTGCCATAAAGCTCGCCAAGGGTGAGAAAGTGGACGCCAAGGTCTGGATCCCGTTCCAGCTCGTGACGCCCGAAAACATGGCCAAGTTCACGACGAAGAATTAACCGAGGATAGGCCGATCCGCTGCCTTGCGGGGCAGCGGATCACTCTCGTGGAGGAGGACCGCCATGTCGGCTGAACGCATCATCAGTCCGCAGACCATGGAGGCCGTTCGCAGGAGCGGCGCTGTCCCGGGCAGCAAATATCTTCTTGAAGTCGAGGACGTGCGCAAGGAATTTCCAGGTGTCGTTGCTCTGGACAATGTGCAGCTGAAGCTGAAACGCGGGACGGTGCATGCCCTCCTGGGCGAGAACGGCGCCGGCAAGTCCACGCTGATGAAGATCCTCGCCGGCATCTACACGCCCGACAGCGGCTCATTCAAACTGCGTGGCATAGACATCCGTCTCAAGAATCCGCTCGACGCGCTCCAGAACGGAATCGCGATGATCCATCAGGAACTGAATCTGATGGCGCCCATGACCGTGTCGGAAAACATCTGGATCGGCCGAGAGCCGCTCGGGCGTTTCGGTATCGTGGACCATGCCGAAATGAACCGTCGAACGGACGCGCTGTTTGAGCGCCTCGGGATCGAAATCGATCCACAAATCAAGGTTGGCAAGCTCAGCGTGGCCAACCGCCAGATGGTCGAGATCGCCAAGGCCGTATCCTTCGATTCCGATGTCCTCATCATGGACGAACCGACATCAGCCCTCACCGAGAGGGAGGTGAACCACCTCTTCCGGATTATCCGCTCCCTTCGCGGAGAAGGAAAGGGCATCATCTACATCACCCACAAGATGAACGAACTCTTCGAGATCGCCGACGAATTCTCCGTCTTTCGCGACGGCAAGTACGTTGCGACCTGCAATTCCTCGGAGGTAACCCGCGAAGACATCATCCGCATGATGGTCGGGCGCGAGATCACCCAGATGTTCCCAAAAGAACCGGCGCAGATCGGCGACGTCGTGCTGTCGGTAAAAGGGCTGACGCTGAACGGCGTCTTCCGCGACGTGTCCTTCGATCTCCGGGCCGGCGAAATCCTCGGCTTTGCCGGCCTCGTCGGTTCGGGCCGGTCCAACGTCGCGGAGACGATCTTCGGCGTGACGCCTGCAAGTTCCGGGACGATCGAACTCTTCGGCAAGCAATTGACCGTCTCATCGCCGTCCGTCGCCATGGCTAATGGCATGGCGTTTCTGACGGAGGATCGAAAGGAGACCGGTTGTTTCCTGCTGCTCGACATCCAGGAAAACGCGCAGATGGCGGTGCTGCAACAGCGTTATGTGCAGCTCGGTTTCGTGCAGCAAGACAAGCTGCGGAAGGCGGCCACCGACATGGCCAACCGCCTCAGGGTCCGCACGCCCGACATGCGGGAGCCGATCATCAACCTGTCGGGTGGCAACCAGCAGAAGGTGCTGATCTGTCGCTGGCTGATGACCAATCCGAAGATCCTGATTCTCGACGAACCCACCCGCGGCATAGACGTCGGCGCCAAGGCCGAAATCCACCGGCTGGTCTCGCAGCTCGCGGGCCAAGGTGTGGCGATCATCATGATCTCGTCGGAGATGCCGGAGGTGCTCGGCATGAGTGATCGCATCGTCGTGCTGCACGAGGGGCGGGTCACGGGCATCCTGGACAGGGCCGAAGCCGATCAAGTCAAGATAATGGAGCTGGCGTCGCGCTGACGACACAGTCGGGAGGATATCATGTCTGATGCCATCAACGAACTGGGGGAGACCTCCAAGACGGGCTTGAAGAAAATTCGGCGACTTCCGCCGGAATTCTCGATCCTGGCAGTCCTGATCGGGATCGCCCTTATCTTTGAAGTGATCGGCTGGTACGTCGTGGGCGAAAGCTTTCTGGCGAACAAGCAGCGCTTGTCCATCATCGTCCTTCAGGTCGCCGTCACGGGGATCATCGCGGTCGGCGTGACACAGGTCATCATCACCGGCGGCGTCGATCTCTCGTCCGGCTCCATGGTTGGGTTTATCGCCATGGTGGCTGCAAGCTTCGCCCAGACCTCGTTGAATGCCCGCGCCGTCTTCCTGCAATCCGAATACGCCGCTTTCGGCCTGGACTGGTTCATCGATTCCAGCCCGTTCTGGCCGCTTCTGGTCGGCGTGCTGCTCGGCGCATTCCTGGGGTTTCTGAACGGCCTTCTCATCGCCAAGACGGGCATTCCGCCCTTCATTGCCACGCTTGGCATGATGGTCTCAGTCCGCGGCCTGGCCAAATGGTATACCGAAGGCCAGCCCGTCGCTTTGCTCAACGAAAACTTCGCCTGGCTCGGCCAGAGCTTCAATCTCTGGGGCTTTCCCGTCCCGCGAACGGTCATCGTCTTTTTCGTCGTGGCAATCATCTTCCACATCGGATTGTCCTATACCCGCTACGGCAAGTTCACCTATGCCATCGGCGCCAACAGCCAGGCTGCGCGCGTCTCGGGGATCGATATCGGCAAGCACCTGATCAAGGTCTATGCGGTCGCCGGCCTTCTCTCCGGCCTCGCCGGCGTCATGCTCGCTGCCCGCGCCCAGTCCGGCCAACCGAACATGGGCGTCTCCTTCGAACTCGACGCCATCGCCGCGGCCGTCATCGGCGGCGCTTCGCTCTCCGGCGGCGTCGGCCGGATCACCGGGACGGTAATCGGCACGATTATTCTCGGTGTGGTGACCTCCGGCTTCACCTTCCTCAAGGTCGGCGCCTATTACCAGGAGATCGTCAAGGGCGCGATCATCGTCGCGGCAGTCGTCATTGACGTGCACCGCCAACGCAAGAAATCCCGCGCCTGAAGGACCTCCCCAGGCGCCGAGGCGGTGCTGGTTCCGAGCAACCTGCACCGCCTCACCTTATGCACCCGTCTTGCAACTGAGATGACGCCGTCACAGGCCATTCACGAGATGACCATGAAGACCTATGTTTTGACCATTTCCTGTCAGTCGACCCGCGGCATCGTCGCTGCAGTCTCCGGCTATCTCGCCGATCAAGGCTGCAACATCGTGGATTCTTCCCAGTTCGACGACCTCGACACGGGCAAGTTCTTCATGCGCGTCTCCTTCATCTCCGAGAAGGAGGCCAATGAAGCGAAGCTCGCACAGGGCTTCCCCGCTATCGCCGAGCGTTTCGGCATGAACTGGAGCCTGCATGATGCCGCCAGGCGGGAGAAGGTCCTGCTGATGGTCTCGCGCTTCGGCCACTGCCTCAACGACCTCCTCTACCGCTGGAAGATCGGCGCCCTGCCGATCGAGATCGTCGGCGTCGTCTCCAACCATTTCGACTACCAGAAGGTCGTGGTCAATCACGATATCCCCTTCCATCATATTCCGGTGACCGAGGCCAACAAGCCTGAGGCCGAAGCGCGCATCATGGACCTCGTCAAGCAGACCGGCACCGAACTCATCGTGCTTGCTCGCTACATGCAGATCCTGTCCGATCAGATGTGCCAGAAGATGTCCGGCAAGATCATCAACATCCACCACTCCTTCCTGCCGTCGTTCAAGGGCGCCAATCCCTATAAGCAGGCTTTCGAACGTGGTGTGAAGCTGATCGGCGCCACCGCGCATTACGTCACCGCCGATCTCGACGAAGGTCCGATCATCGAGCAGGACACCGTGCGCGTCACCCATGCGCAGTCTCCGGAAGACTATGTCTCTCTCGGCCGCGACGTCGAAAGCCAGGTGCTGGCGCGCGCCATCCACGCCCATATCCACCACCGCACCTTCATCAACGGACATCGTACCGTCGTCTTCCCGGCAAGCCCGGGTTCCTATGCCTCCGAGCGGATGGGGTAACATGACCATTGTCGTCGACGGAAGGGCGGCGTCCTTGGTGATCGGAGCAGAAACCTCTGCAGAGACGAAGCTCGAGACTTCTGGCCACCGCAAACCAGGTCTCGCTCCGCGCCTGTCACGCTGAAAGGCTGCCTGGTGCCTTGGGTCTTCAGGAAGTTCTGCAGATCAGCCAGCGGGTAAAGCGGGAGCGAGACATCGCACGGTGACTCCGGATTGCGCCGTGGTCAGCCCAGAAGAGGTCGTTGCGAAGCTCGTTTGTGAGCGCCCTCGTCGACACCGGGGCCTGATCGCTGCGACCGGTCCCTACTCTTATATGCACCGCGTAACGAGCTCAGATGCGATAGCAATGCTGACCACCGCAGAAGATGGGTCTAGGCCGGCGTGTCCCACGGGTTCACGAGTGCCACTTCCATATCCTTGAAGTCCTTGATGTTGTGAGTCACCAGCTTCATACGTCGGGTGAAGGCTGTCGCTGCAATATAGGCGGCATTGATCGGTCTGAGATTGGGCACATGCCATTGGGCGGCCTTGACGGCTGCCGCCTCGTCCAACGGTAGAATACGGCCGGAAAATGCTGTGAGAACTGTGTTTTCCAGCCTCCAACCCCGGATCCCAGCAACTCGCGCGTCATCCGCCCGGGAGAATTGCCGCCCAAGGCCGATCCGTCGAACCATTCTGATGGTTAAGTTCACCGCCTATTTCAAGCCAGCATCACGAGCGTAACCGGCGCAGGAAGCATCGCCTGTCGAAGCCGAGGTGTTCTAACGGACAATATAGCCGTCTCTTCCAAGCCTGTACTTGTTCCCCGCCGGTTCGCTCTCTAAGCTCATTCCGGGTGGACAACAGGACGGACGACATGATGGGCCCACGGGAGCAACTGATTAGCTGCTTGAACGAAAGAGGTTCCATGGTGATGGTTATAGAGGCTACACGGGAGGCTGACCCCTCTGCCGGCGACCAAGCGCCCCCAGCGGTTATTTACTATACGTCCAATGGGTATCTCGTTGAGCTTCTGTCGGATGGAACTTTCCAGGTCGCTCTCACTCGCGAAAAACTAACCCGCATTGAATGATCGAGCGTCACTAGTTTCTCTTCGACGCGTCGCCGTGTGCTCGACGCCGTGACCCGGCTCTTTTACGAAGGAGCCATCCGCGCTGTCGGCACTGACAGCAACATCGCGGAAGCCGGCGTTGGCCAAATCGACGTTCGACAATCATTTTCCGTCCAAGGATGACCTCGTCGTCGCCTATTTCGAAAAGATGACCGGCTCGGCAGGCGGCAGTGGCCGCGCTTCCGACGCAACTATTATGGGGCGTATCACCGAGCCTTTGATCCCTACGCTTATTCATGGCTAGCGCATCAGGGCATCATGGCGAAAGTTCCTCCAGGACCTGACCCTTGGTCTCGACCGCGAAGAAGGCCGTCACCAGGGCGCCAACGAGAAGGATCGCTGCGAACGCGCCGAAGACATATTGGATGCCCATCGACGACATGACCCAACCCACCGCGATAGGGCCCGCGGAGGATCCGAGACGAAGCCAGGCGCTGCCTGTTCCCGTGCCAATGGCACGAAGGCGGGTCGGGTAGATTTCCGCGGAATAGAGGTAGAGCGAGAAAGTCACGGTTTGGACGATGGCGTAGGCGAGACCGGCCAGGATCAGGACCTGTGTTGCCGACGTCGCACCCAGCCAAGCGAGGATGACAAGCGGGACCGGTGCGATCAGAAGGGCACCGGTGTACCAGCGCTTGCGACCGACCTTGTCGATGAGCAATGCGCAGATAACGGCCGCGATCACGCCACCGACCGAGGTGATAAACCCGTATAGGATACTAGTTTCCAGCGGCAGGTTGAATGTCTGGCGATAGAGGGTCGGAAGCCAGGTGATCGTCCCATTGGCGACCATATAGGCACAGAACCACATCGCCCAGATTGACAGTGTGCGCTTGAGATAGATGCCCTGGAAAAGTTCGCGCCAGTCCGATCGACGACCTACGGGGGCGGCTATGATTTTCGGCTCCGGCAGTTCCTTGCCGGCGGCACGAGCGCTGTTCTCCAGCGTGGTGACGATGCGGTCGGCTTCCTCATAGCGCCCGTTGGCGGCGAGCCAGCGAGGTGATTCATTGAGGAACCAGCGCAGCGGGATCATGAGGACGGCCGGGATCAGGCCGACGACGAACATCGCCTTCCAGCCATAGGCTGGGACCATGAAATAGCCGATCAAGCCTGCGCCGACGAGGCCGAGCAGAAACATGACCTCATACAGCAGGAAGAAGCGGCCCCGCCCCTTCGAGCTGATCAACTCGTTGATATATGCACTCGCGACCGGAACTTCTCCACCGGTTCCGATGCCTTGAATGAAACGCAATGCCATCATCATGCCGGCACCGGCCGCAAAAAGGCATGCGACGTCCATGCTGACGAAGAGCAGGATGGTGAATAGCAGCACTTTGAGACGACCGATCCGCTCGGCAAGCCAGCCAAAGCAAATGGCGCCGATCAACTGCCCCAGGTAACCCATCGACAGGATCATGCCCGTCTGTCCCGGGGTCAAACCCCATTCGCGGACAAGAACCGGCATGGCATAGGCTATGGCAATGACGGTGTAGCCGTCAAAGAATGTCGCTGCGCCGACGATATTTCGAGCCCAGAAGACCTCCCGGGTCACTGGCAGCCGTTCTAGGCGGGCGCTGATTTCAGCTTGGGTATCGACGGCCGGCGACGGCGCGGCCATCCGTTGTTCGATATTCATGTTTCCTCCCTCTGCCCGGCCTACTCTCCCAGCCTGGCGTCGAACCTACGCGTTGGATGTCTTAAACTTCGGGACCCTTTGGCATGGTGTCGCTGTGGATCCGGAAGGCATGGCTCTCTCATCGGCTAATCAGGCACCAGCGTGACAGACGGTGCGACCGCGGCCCATCACTCCCCATGCGGCCGCAATCCCCTCCCTGCTAGGAGCCCCCGCTCGAGAGGCGGGGGCGTCCTCAGTCACTCGGCTGCCAGAAGCTGCTCAACCCGGCCGATGCCGGCAGCATCAAAGGCTGCAAAGATCTCCGCTTCGGCCTTTTCGCCGAGGTTCTTCAGGGGCTCGCGGATCGTGGCATGATCAAGCACGCCACGATGGACAAGCCCAAGCTTGAGGGCGACGGTGCCTTCCATATGGGAACCACGGTGGTAGACGGCACGGGTGACTGGAAGGAGACGTTCGAAGATCCGGCGGGCTTCCGGATAGTTCTGCGCCTTTCCTGCCTTGATCAGGTCGATCAGCAACTCCGGTGTGATATTGCCGTAGCCCACAAGCAGGCCATCGACATCGAACATGGTCGGCAACAGCCATTCGTCATGGCAGCTCAGGATCTGCAGGTTCGGGTTGGCCTTCTTGAGTTCCGGGATCTCGACGTACCAGCGCTTCATGTTTCGAACGCCATTTTTGGTGGCGACGACGCCATCCTGCGTCGCGATAGCAAGCTGGGTGTCCAGGTCGTAGGAAGCCTTGGTGGCATCCGGGTACTGGAACAGGATGCACTGCAGGCCCGATTCCTGCCAGATCGCCTTGTAGCGATCCTGCGGGGCGCCTTTCTGGAAGCCGAAACGCAGCCAGCCATGGTTCGGATAGACAAGAGCACCCGTCGCGCCGGCAGACTTGCACTTCTTGGCTTCTTCAGCGGCAACCTTGGTGCCCTCGCCGGTGATGCCAGCAATGATCGGAACCTGACCATCGACGGCTTCGACATAGGTGCGGATGAGCTTCAGGCGCTCTTCCTCGGTCAGGAACGTGCCTTCGCCGGCATGGCCAAGGATAACGAGGCTCTTGACGCCGTCCATGCCTGCAAGCCATTTGGCAATACGGGCATTGGCCGGATAATCGACCTCTCCGTCGCGGGTAAACGCGGTAACGGGTGCCGGGCTCAGACCTCTCAGATCCATCGGTGGCATAGGTTTTTCTCCTCCTAGATAGCCGCTGTCCGCCTTTGCGATCAGCGATGGGATCGTTAATGGGAACGTTCCCACTATCGTTTCCGATTTTGCTGGAGTCAACATTTTTTTTGTTGCATGGTTGGCGCGTTGACCGCGAGAACGCCGCAGATGGAAAAAACCGAAATGGATTCAAAGCCCGAAGAAGCGAGCCGCCAGACACGGGTGACCATCCTTGATGTCGCGTCGGCAGCTGGCGTTTCGAAATCGACGGTATCGCGCATCCTCGATGAACGACTTCCCCGATCCGACAACGAAACTTCGCGCCGCGTCCGGAAAATCGCCGAAGACATGGGTTATGTCCGAGACGTCTCCGCAGCGAGCCTCCGACGCGGCAACACGATGACGGTCGGCGTGATCGTGCCCCGGCTGACCGATACCGTCATGGCAATGCTTTATGAAGCCCTGGCAAAAGCATGCAGCAAAAGTGGGCGCTTTGCGATTGTCGCAACGACGGATGACAAGCCCAAGGCCGACAGACTTGCTGCGGAGTCTCTTCTGAAACGAGGCGTCGACGGCTTGATCCTTTCGACTGCCCGCGAGGATGACGATTTTCCTGACGAGCTCGCGGCCCGGGGGGTACCTTTTGTCCTGGCGTTGCGTACCGATGGACGGAGCCTTTCTTCGGTGGGCGACGACAGGCTGGGCGGATATCTGGCGACGCGCCACCTCCTGGATCTCGGTCATCGTCGTATCGGAGTGATCGCCGGTCCTTCATATGCCTCCAGCTCGCGCGGGCGCGTCGAAGGCTACAGGCAGGCACTGCAAGAGGCCGCCATCTCGCTCCGCCCGGATTGCATTGTGCCGTCGACCTTCGGGATCGACGCCGGAGCGGATGCGGCCCTGCAGCTCATGCGCCTCAAAGATCGCCCGACGGCGATCTTTGCCGTGAACGACAACACCGCAATCGGTGCTCTTTCCGGCCTGTCACGCCTCGGGATATCCGTACCCAACGATGTTTCAGTCGTCGGATACAACGACATCCCGATCGTCAATCATCTTCCGACGCCGCTCACGACACTGCGGGTGCCCTTCGAGCAGATTGCCTCAAACGCTTTGGACCTGCTCACAAGCGGCACCATTTCAGCTGACGAGCGAATCCGTATTTCGGCTCCGACCCTCATACCCCGAAAATCGTCTGCCAAGCCCAGGTCTTGATGGGAGCTGAACCAGCGATCTGCTCACATATGAGCGCCTTCACCCAAATTGCCGAGGCCATGTTGACAAAGTGCCTTCTCAAATCAGTTGGGGTCTGATTCAAGGCTGCTTTTAGGAGGCAGCGATGGCTCAAATTAACTGCCAAACGACGCCACCGAAATCTACGATCGCATCGTCTTTATACATTAGGACGGGCGATCCAGGCTTGATCGCGGTGAGCTGTACAAGCCTCACTAACCGGGAAGCTCCCCAGCTCCCTCCCGCCGACTTAAGCCGGCAGAAGTGTGATGCGGTGGGTGGTTTCCGGCTCGATGCGGGCGTCGCTATAGAGGAGCGGCACGTATTCACCTTTCGACCAGGCGTGGGCAAGGTCGCCGTAATGCGGCGAACGGGGATCACCGGACTGACCGGGTGTGTTGATGCAGACGCTATTGTCCCAGTCGCCGACATCCATGACAAGTCGGACGGACGCGCCCGCATTGACGCCAAAATCACCCATCCGGTAGCCGGCATGCATGGGCGTCGAACGGCTGCCGCCGACGGACAGCGGGCCGACGTTCCAGTCGGGGTCCTCTTCGGTCTTGATGCGGCTGGTCGCGTGTTCGAAGAGCGCGCGGTGCAGGTCGCCCCAGCGCCAGGCCGACGGATTAGGACCAAGCCGGATTTCGCAATCGGCAAAGCCGGCGGAAAGTGTCGAAAGCAACATCGTGTCGCGGTCGGCGGCGTCCCAGAGCGCGCCGGGTTCGCTGAGAAGTACCAGCATGCGGTCGACATCGCCGGGCAGCAGCAACTGGCGGACGGTCGGGTTCGGTGCGAACCTTGCCAGCAGTGCGGGTCGCAGGTGCTTCATCCACCAGACTTCGAACAGCGCTGCTGCCGCACTCCCCGCTTCGAGACGATAATCCCAGCCGTTGAAAAGCTTTATGGCATGTTCCTGCCGGTCATCCAGCGGTTGACGGCTGGCAACTTGTTGAAGCACGGCGCAGATGGTTGCGGCCGGGCGGGAATAGACGTCGGTCTGCAGCGCCATTGAGGCCTTCAGCGTATGCTTGGGATCGGACCGCAGGACCGATTTGATGCGCTGGGCGCGGCTCACTTCCGCCCATTCGTGGCCGATCGATGGAGCGTTTGGATCGCGGCCGGCCGGCAGGTTCATCTCGTTGGCCGAAGCGACGAAACCATCGGCCGGATTATAAGCGCGCGGCAGTTCGCCGGCGGGCAGGAAGCCGTCCCATTCGTGGCTGCCATGGCCCGGCGCGGGCAGCAACCCTTCCCAGTTGCGGCGCACCGGTGTGAAACCGGCGGTGAACCAGCCGATATTCCCGTCCACATCGGCGCTGACATGGTTGACCGAGGGCGTACCCCAGGACCCGAGCGTCTGCGAAAACGCCTGCACCGAACCGCTGCGCATATAAGACAGGCTGCCGAGATAGGCGGCCGAACCGGGCGACAGCCAGACGGAGCGGATGGCGATGACCTGACGGATCTTCCGGTTTTCGTGGAGGATCGGGCCGTGGCGGGTGAAAGACAGCGTCATCGTCTGGTCGGGATGGCCCTTGACCGCGAAACTCTCCTCGATGCGGGTGATCTTCTCCCAGCCGTCGGCGTAACGATATTGTTCCGGATCGCCGTCCTTGGTCGCGTAGACATAGACGTCTTCCTGGTCGGCGCCGAAGATGGTGAGGCCGAAGGCGGTGCGGTCGTTATGGCCGAGCGAGATGCCGGGCGCGGTCGGCTCGCCGGTGCCGATGGCATTGAGGCCCGGCGCTTGGAGGTGAACGAGATAACGCAGCGACGGCACTGCGTGCGCTCGGTGCGGATCACTTGCGAGGATCGGCCGGCCGCTTTCGGTGCGCGAACCGTGGACAGCCCAGTTGTTGGATCCCTCCTCCGCGATCGCCTGGACGATATCGCCGAGATCGGTGACCTCAGTCCATTTCCAGACGTCGTCCAGCCCTGCCGCAAGCCGGGCCTTGTCAAAAGTGACGGCCACCGTGGCGAGCTTGAAGAGGCGGGTCGCGGAAAGCGGAATATCGGCGAGCGAAATCCCCTCCTCCGGCTTCGGCGAGACCGGCGGATCGAGCTCGAAGCGCAGCAGGTCGGTCTCCGCATCCGCAAGCGCCATGATATTGGCGCGCAGGATTTCGGAAATGCCGTTGCGGGTCAGCGCATGGCTGCGGATCCGCACCACATCGGCCGCCTGCCAGCGTGACGGCCTGGTGCCGAAGATGGCGAATTCTGGCGGCAACCGGGCCGGCTCCGCTTCGCAAAGCGCGACATAGGCATTGATGCCGGCGACAAAGGCGGTGCAGATCGCTTGCGTATCCGGCGCATAGGAGGTCCACTCCGGCGCCATGTCGCCGCGATAGAGGAAATGCCGGGCGGCGTGGTCCTGCGCCAGGTATCCGGGCCCGAAGTCGGCGGCGAGAAGACCGAGGCCGCGCTTGCGCCACAGGTCAAGCTGCCAGAGCCGGTCGCGGGCGGCGTTGAAACCCTGGACGAAGAACAGGTCCTTGTCGCTTGCCGCCTTGATATGCGGGACGCCCCAGCGGTCGATGCGGATTTCTGCCTGGACATCGAGGCCAGCCAGCCGGAGGGTTTCGTGTGCCTTGGCGTCAGTCATGTCAGTCTCTCATGCGCGATGGCTTCTTAGGCGTGGTGACAAGCGACGCGCGCGCCATCGGCACGCGGCGTCAGTTCCGGCCGTTCTTTCAAGCAGATTTCGGTCGCCAGCGGGCAGCGCGTATGGAATGCGCAGCCGGACGGGATGTTTGAAGGACTTGGCAGTTCGCCGCTGAGGATAAAGCGCTGCTTGGCGCGCTGCACCTCCGGATCGGCCTCCGGCACGGCCGACATCAGCGCCTTGGTATAGGGATGTTTCGGATTGGCGAAAAAGGTATCACGGTCGGCCATTTCCACGAAGCGGCCGAGATACATGACGACGACCCGGTCGCAGATATGCCGCACCACGCCGAGGTCATGGCTGACGAAGAGATAGGAAACGCCGGTGCGCTTCTGCAGCGCCACCAGCAAGTTGAGGATCTGGGCCCGTACCGAGACGTCGAGCGCCGAAACCGGCTCGTCGCAGATCAGGAGATCCGGCTCGAGGGCAAGTGCGCGGGCGATCACCACGCGTTGGCGCTGGCCGCCGGAGAACTGGTGCGGATAGCGGTCCGCATGTTCGGGCCGCAAGCCCACCTGCTGCAGCAGCGTCGCGACCCGTTCCTTCAGTGCCCTCCCCCTGGCGACGCCGCGGACAATCAGCGGTTCGCCGATCGTGGCCCCGACGGTCGAGCGCGGATCGAGAGACAGCGCCGGATCCTGAAAAATCATCTGCACCTTGCGGCGGATATCATTGAGCTGGCGGCGATTGGCGCCGACCACTTCGTCACCACTGATGCGGACGCTGCCGGAGATCGGCGCTTGCAGGCCGACGATGGTGTTGGAAAGCGTCGACTTGCCGCAGCCGGATTCGCCGACCAGCGCCACGGTCTCGCCGCGGGCGATATCGAGGTCGACGCCATTGACGGCCTTGACCACCGGGCCGGACTTGCCGAGCAGGCCACCTCGGCCGCCAAAATGCACCGCGACGTCGCGGATTTCGAGAACGTTCTTATGATCGCTCATGCCGCCTTACCTCTTTGCAAGGCGCCCATGTGGATGAGAAGCTGTTTGGGCGCAGGTGATGCGGGTATGGTTGTCATGCTTGCTGCCGTTGATGGTTCAGGTGGCTGGGCCGCCCGCATCACCGCCCTTGATCGACCGCTGATTACGCGCTGCCGTTGATGGCTATGTAAGGCGATGCAGGCGAGACGGGGCGAGCGGTAAAGCCGCAACGAGAGGGAGGCATCATGCGCGTTTCTGTAGGAATTGACGTTGCCAAGGTGGTGCACTGGGCGTGCGCCGTCGATGACGCGGGACGGGTCATGCTTGACCGGGCGGTAGACAACCGCCCGGATCAGATCGCGTCCTTCATCGTCGATCTTCGCGCACTCGGGGGTGACCCCGTCATCGGTCTCGATATTGTCGGTTCTTTCGCCAGTTTCCTCGAAGCCTCTTTGCTGACCGAAGGGTTCAGTCTCGTCCATGCGCCGGGCATCGCGGTCAACCGTGCTGGACAAGGCTTTGCCGGCGGAGAGCGGAAATCCGATCCACGCGATGCCCGCACGATTGCCGATCTTGTTCGCACCCGTGACCTGCGCCCGATCCTGCCGGATGACGCGACGGTTACGGCGATCCGTCTGAAGGTGGGCCGGAGACGCGATTTGACCGAGGAACAGACCCGGCGCCTGGCGCGGCTGCGTGCCCTGCTCTGCGGCGTTCATCCAGGGCTGGAACGTGAGCTCGACGTGACCTGCAAAGGGCCACTCACCCTGCTGACCCGTTACGTCACCCCGGCAGAGATCAGACAGGCCGGTAAACGCCGGATCGTGGCGTATCTGGCCAAGACGCCTCACCTGCGCGCCGTCGAGCGGCTGGCAGATCAGGCGCTTGCCGCCGCACACGCCCAATCCCTGGCCGTGACGGGCGAAACGGCAATCGCCGAACTGGTCCGCGAGCTGGCCATCGAGGCCTTGGAAAGCAAGGCAAAGATCGCCCGTATCGATCACGACCTCGCCGCGCTTCTCGCTACCCACCCTGATAGCGCCCTCATCCAGTCCCTGCCGGGGATGGGGGCGGTGCTCGTGGCGGAGTTCATCGCGTGCATCGGCGACATCAGGCGCTTTCCCTCGGCCGATGCGCTGGCTGCTGCGGCTGGCCTTGCGCCGGTGATCCGACAGTCGGGGAAAAAGGCTGGCTGGCGAAGAACCATCGGTGGAGACAAAGCTCTCAAACGGGTCTTCTTCCAGGGAGCGTTCTGCGCCGTCTGTACCAAAGACCCTCTGTCCAAGGCCTTCTACGACCGCAAACGCCGCGAGGGGAAACATCACACTCAAGCCCTCATCGCCCTCGCACGCAGGCGGGTGACCGTACTCTGGACCATGATCCAGCGCCGACAAACTTTCGACCCGCTCAAAAATGCTGCTTGACTTCCGCATTACGCAGCCACCTCGTGGATTTCCGCCATGCGGTCGATATGCCAGCAGGCGGAACGATGGCCGCCGCCGCAATCGAAAAGCGGCGGCTGTTCGGTGCGACATTTGTCGGTCGCCAGCGGACAGCGTTCGACGAAACGGCAACCGACGCCGAATTCGTTCGGCGTCGGCACCGTCCCCTCGATCGTCGCCAAATCCGCCTTCGGCGCATCATCAAGCTTGGGAACGCTGGCAAGCAGCAGGGCTGTGTACGGATGCTTCGGCTGCCGGAAGAGATCGTGCACCGGCGCGATTTCAGCGATGCGGCCGGCATACATGACCGCCACGTCGTCGGCGATGTCGGCGACCACGCCCATATCATGGGTGATCAGCACGATCGCCGTGCCGCGATCAGCGACCAGCTTCTTCATCAGGTCGAGGATCTGCGCCTGGATGGTCACGTCGAGCGCGGTCGTCGGTTCGTCGGCGACCAGCACGCGCGGGCCGCAGATCAGCGCAATCGAGATCATGATGCGCTGGCACATGCCGCCGGAGAGTTCGAACGGATATTGATCCAGCCGGCGGGTCGGGTCGGGAATGCCGACATCGACCAGCATCTGCCGCGCCTTCCCGTAGGCCTCTGCCTTCGAGACGCCATGGTGGACCCGATAGGCCTCGGCAATCTGCGAGCCGACCGTGGTCAGCGGGTCGAGCGAGGCGCTCGGCTCCTGAAAGATGATCGAGATGTCCTTGCCGCGTGCCTTGCGGAATTGCCGCTCGGACAGGGCGGCGAGATCGGTGTTTTCAAACATGATCCGGCCGGCTGTGCGTCTGGCGGCCGGCGGCAGCAGCCCGAGCATGGCATAGGAGGTCAGCGACTTGCCGCAGCCCGACTCCCCCACCAACGCCATGACCTTCCCGGGCGCGACGGTGAAGGAGATGTCGTCGACGACGTTGGCGCCACCGATATCGATGGTCAGCCTGTCGACGGAAAGCAGCGGGTTGGCGGCGTCCATGATCTCTCCTCAGCCTGCCGTCTTCGCCCGTTCGGGGCGCTTGTAATTGCCGATCGAATTGCCGCCATCGACGCTGATCACGGCGCCGGTGATGAAGGCGGCCTTGTCGGAGCAGAGATAGGCGATCGCGCCCGGCGCATCCTCGGGACCGCTGGCGCGGCCGAGCGGAATGTTCTTCAGCATGTTGGTGACGTATTCGTCGGAAAGCTCGCTCACTTCGCTGCCCGGCGCAAAGCCTGGCTCGACGACGTTGACGCGAATGCCGTATTCGGCAAGCTCCAGAGCAAAACCCTTGGAAAGCCGTTCAATCGCCGTCTTCGACGTGCAATAGGGGACGGAATTCTGGTTCATTTTGCGTGCGGCACCCGAGGAGATGTTGACGATCGAGCCGGCCTTGCCTTCCGCGATCATCAGCTTGGCGAATTCGCGCGACAGCACGAAGGGCGCCCGCAGGTTGACGCCGAAGACGCGGTCCCAGTCGGAGAATTCCATCTCCAGCAGGCTGAAACGGGTATAGATGCCGGCGTTGTTGACGAGAATGTCCGGCGCCTTCCATTCGCGCTTCACGAGATCGACGAGTTCGAGCATCGAGGCGTCGCTGGTCAGCTCGGTCGCATGCAGCAGCACTTTGGAGCGGTCGAGCCCAAGCTCGGAGACCGCCTTTTCAAGGCCATCCATGCGGACGTCGCTCAGGCAAAGGCGTGCGCCCTCCCGGGCGAAATAGGCGGCGATCCAGCGGCCGAAAATGCCGGCGGCGCCGGTGATGACGATGGTCTTGTTTTCGAATTCCATGACTTAAAACCTCAAAGCGCCAAAAGACTCAACGGCTGCGGGAACGTGGGTCGAGCTGGTCGCGCAACCAGTCGCCAAGCACGTTGACGGAAAAGACGAGCAGGAAGAGACAGGCGCCCGGAAAGGCGACGATCCACCAGGCCCGCTCGATATATTGACGGCCGACGCTCATAATCGAGCCCCAGCTCGAGGCCGGCGGCTGGATGCCGAGGCCGAGGAAGGAAAGGCCGGCTTCCATCAGGATCATCAGGCCGAATTCTGCGGTGACGACGATCAGCACCGGGCCTGCGATATTCGGGAGGATGTGATGGATAAGAATGCGCGCCGCCCCGGCTCCCGCAAGTTCCGAAGCCTTGATGAACGGCAGGTTCGCCACCTGCAGCGTCTGGGCATAGGCGACGCGGGTATAACGTGGCCAGCGTGTCAGGCCGAGCACCAGCACCAGCTTCAGAAAACCGGGGCCGAGCACCGCGACGGTCAGCACCGCCAGCAGGATCGCCGGGATCGACATCATGATGTCGACGAGGCGCATGATGAGGATCTCGATCTTGCCACGGAACCAGCCGGCAATCATGCCGAGAGTGACGCCGACCAGCGACGAGACGACCACGGACAGCACGGCGACCGAGAGCGAGACGCCGGCGCCGTAGAGCGTACGCGACAGCAGATCGCGGCCGAGATCGTCGGTGCCGAGCCAGTAGGTGATACCGCGCATCTCGAAGCCCGGCGGCTTCAGGCGGCCGAGCAGGTTCTGCCGGTTGGGGTCGGCTGGCGCTACCCAGGGTGCGAAGACCGCCAGAAGCACGATCACCAGGAAAATGATCGATACGATGACGACCGAGACAGGGACCCGGCGAAGGCGTTGGCGGAGGGCGAGGACGGCGATGCTCAAAGCCTTCTCCTTATCGGACCAGGCGGATGCGCGGATCGACGAGCGCGTAGACGAAATCCGCAATCACGCTGGTCAGCACATAAACGAAGGAAATCAAAAGCACGATCACCTGGACGACCAGGAAGTCGCGCGACTGGATGGATTGGATGGCGAGTTGGCCGATGCCTGGCCAGGCGAACACCGTCTCGACGATGACCGCACCGGCGAGCAGGTTGCCGATCTCGAGCGCGGCGATGGTGATCACCGGGATCGCGGCATTGCGCAGCACGTGGCGGAACACCACGGAGCCGAGCGACAGGCCCCGGGCACGCCCTGCCCGCACATAGTCCTTGCCGAGCTCGTCGATGATCGAAATCCGGGTCATGCGGGCAAAGGTCGACATCGAGATCGCCCCGAGAGCGATGGAGGGCATGATCAGCGAGGCGAAGTCGCCGGAACCGGAGGTGGGCAGCCAGCGCAGCGTCACGCCGAAGAGGAAGATCAGCACGATGCCCGACAGGAAGGTCGGCACGCTCTGGCCGGTGACCACGATCGCCGTCAGAAGCCGTTCGAGCCAGCCGCCGCGTCTGGTCGCCATGATGATGCCGGCCGGAATGCCCATGCCGATCGCCACCACCAGCGCGCCGGCGGCAAGCATCGCCGTATAGGGCACACGCGAAACGACGATATCGAATGCCGGCACCCGCTGGACGACGGAAATGCCGAAATCGAAATGGGCAAGACCGCCCAGATATTCGAGATATTGCACCCAGATCGGCCGGTCGAAACCGAGCTGACTGCGCAGTTGGGCGATCATCTCGGCCGATGCGTCCTGCGGCACCAGCAACAGGGTGGGGTCGCCCGAGAGATGCATGACGACGAAGACGATGGTGAGAACGCCGAAGATCGCAATGATCGCCTGTATCAAACGCTCGACGGCGTATCTCAACATGATCTTGTTACCTGTCTTTTACTGCTGCCAGCTCATGTCCATGACGAACATGGCTTCGTTGGCGGTCGGCTGCCACTTCAGCTTCTTGGCGGCTCCATAGAGTGCATAGGCCTGATAGAGGCCCATGCCCGGAACGTCGTCCTTCAGGACCTGGTAGGCCTGTTCGTAGAGCTTTAGACGCTCCTTCTGGTCGAGGATGACGCGCGCCTTGTCGACAGCTTCATCGAACTTCGGGTTCGAGTACTTGGCCCAGATGCTGCCGGTGCGGAACAGCGGGAAGATCACCCCGTCGACGTCCTGGCAGGCGCAGGACCAGGCGCCGAAGGCAAGGCCGCCGGCATTGGCCGGATCGCCCTGGCGGCGCTTCAGGAAGGTCGCCTGGTCGCTGGAGGAGATCTCCACCTTGAGGCCGGCCTCGTTGACCATCTGCTGAATGGCTTCGACGGTGGCGCGGCTATAGGCAGGCGAGGTTAGGAATTCGACTGTCGCACCTTCGGCACCGGCGGCCTTCACCAGTTCCTTCGCCTTGTCGAGATTGTATTCGTATCCCTTGACCTTGTCGGTGTAACCGAAGACCGGTTCGGCACCGAGCACTTCCACCGGTTTGCCGTAGCCTTCGAGCAGGGCTTCGACGAGCGCCTGACGGTCGATCGCATAGGCGATCGCCTGGCGGACGCGAACGTCCTTGGTAACGCCGCCCTGGGCATTGATGAACAGGTAGCCGATGCGCTCGGTCGGAACCGAGAGGACCTGCGAATTGCTGTCGTTCTTGATGCTTTCGGCCTGATCCGGCGGCACGTCGCGGATGAGGTCAGCCTTGCCGGTCTTCAGGTCGGCGATGCGAGTGGAGACGTCGGGCACCGTGCGAAAGACCACCTTCTGGAACGGCGGCTTGGCGCGCCAGTAGCTGCCATAGGCTTCGAGTTCGGTCTGAACGCCCTTCTGCCACTTTGCCATCTTGTAGGGGCCGGAACCGAGCGGCTTCAGGTTGAATTCCTGGTCGCCGACCTTCTCGACATAGGCCTTGGGCACAATCGACAGTTTGACCAGCTGGGCGAGCAGCGCGGGATAAGGTGACTTGGTCGTCATCTTGACCACGGTCGGGCTCACCGCCTCGGCCTTGGCGATCTGGTCGAACTGCGAAAGCTGCGGGCTCTTCAGCTTTGGATCGATGATGCGGTTGATCGAGAAGGCGACGTCCTCGGCAGTGAGTTTCGTACCGTCCTGGAAGGTCACGTCGTCGCGGATCTGGAATTCGATCGTCTTGTCGTCGAGATATTTCCACGACTTGGCGATCTGCGGCACGATCTCGCCCTTCACGTCGCGCGTCAGAAGGTTGTCGAAGATATTGCGGTAGATCGAGTAGCTGTCGGTGTTCCACTGCAGATGCGGATCGAGCGTTGCCGCATCGTTCGGCAGGTCGATGGTCAGCGTATCCTTGGTTTGCGCAAGTGCAGTCGACGCGGTGAGCGCCAGTAGCATGGCGGCTATGGATGCGAATTTGGCAGACATTCCCTTACCCTCATTGTTGTTGCTGCTGTATTCAAGAACTGCTTACGCCGCCTTCTCTGCGGTCTTTAGCCCGGCCTCGTCGGCACAGTAGCGCGCCAGTTCTGCATGGGTGCAGAACCAGACGTCGCCCTTCGACTTGGCGAGCCGAATGATCTCTTCCAGAATGAAGATGCGTGAACGGTGTCCGACGTGATGCGGGTGCATGGTGAGCTGGAACAACCCGCTCTCTTCCCAGGCGACTTCGAGTTCGCGGGCGAAGATATCGAGGACCATGGCAGGGCCGCCATAGGGTCGCGCTCCGGTCATCCGGTCCATCGCCACATAAGGCGCGTCGTCGCGGATCCATTCGACCGGAATTTCGACCACACCGGTCGGCTCGCCGTCCTCCAGAAGCTCGTAGGGCTCCTCGTCGGCCATCAGCGAGGAATCGTAGAGCAATCCCATCTCGCGGGCGATCTTCAGCGTATAGGGGCTGAAATCCCAGGATGCGGTGCGCATGCCGACCGGGCGGATGCCGGACAGGCGTTCGAGCGTGTCCGAGGCACGGAGCGCCAGATCGCGTTCGGTCACCTCGTCGAGCCGGGAATTGAACTCGTGGATCCAGCTGTGGATGCCGAGTTCATGGCCGGCCGAAACCACGGTCTTCACCTCGTCCGCATTGATCATCGCCGAGACGGCCGGCATGAAGAAGGAGGCCGGCACCGAATATTTTTCCAGCAGGCGAAGGATGCGCGGCATGCCGGCGCGGGCGCCGTACTGGCCGCGGCTCATTGTGCCGAAGGAGGCTCCGCCATGGCGCAGTTCCATCGTCTCGTGATCGGAATCGAAAGACAATGCCACTGCCATGCGCGCGCCGTTTTTCCATTTCGCCGGTCTCAGGCTGCGCCCGGCACGTACCTTCTGAACCTTTTGCTGCCAGACACTATCCGGCCAGGTCCAGGGTTCGGAGGCATCGTTTTGCTTATTCGGCGCATTCATGAGATCGTTCATCCTTATCAGCGCGACACTCGAAACCGTGAGTGGCTGCTTTCTAGGCAGAATTGTTATGAGCCGATCCGATAACCATCAATGGGGGTCTTGTTCACATATATGAACTCTGAAATCAAAAGTGCCGGCCGGATTCTCGATCTCCTGGAATATATGGCGTCCCGCCGGGAAGCGGTGCCACTGGCCCAGATCGTGCGCGATCTTTCTTTCCCGAAGAGCAGCGCCCACGGCCTTGTCCAGACGCTGGCTGCCCGTGGTCATGTGGTCCAGGACGATGCCGGCCGCTATATGCTCGTCGAGGCGAGCCGGCACGGCTTTCCGTTCAGACGCCATGAAGAGCCGTTGGTCGTGGTGGCAAAACCGTTCATGGAAAAACTGCGCGACGAATCCGGCGAGACCATCCTGCTCGCGACGATGAACGCTCATTGCGATATCCGCCGGCTGGCGAAATGCGTCAGCCGGCATCGGGTTCGCTATGACGTCAATCTTGACGCAGCAATCGCCGCCTATTGCACCGCGACCGGCCGCGTGCTGCTCGCCTTCACGCCGAAGGAGGCGCTGGAGCACTATCTCTCCCGCGTCCAGCTCCTCTCCTATACCCGCTATACGGTGACCGATATCGAGCGCATCCGCGAGATGCTCGTGAAGATCCGCCGGGATGGCTACGCACTGAACGACCAGGAATTCGTCACCGGCTCGACCGGCATTGCCGCGCCGATCTTTGACGGCACCGGCGCGGTCGCCGCAGCGCTTAATCTCGGCGTTCCGACCGTGCGCTACAATGAGCGACGCGAAGGCTTTCTGCTGATGGTGCGCAGTGCGGCGGACGATATCAGCCGGGCGCTCGGTTATCGCCGCTGACGTTTATTCCACCGGGGATGATGGAAAGCGCTGAAATCCTGCATCATTTGGAAAGCTACACTCTTTCGTCCGAGCATTTTGGAACAAACGAAGCCGGCCTTCGAAGTTGCCACTTTATCTGGCGGTGATCAAATGACCCGCGCGGCAAGGTTGATTATGAAGGCTCACCCGCTCGAACGGGTTAAAAATCCCAAGGGTTGAGGAGTACGAGACCTGTCGTTTCAAAGTCCTTAAGATTGCGCGTGGCCAAGCGCCCTCCGTTAACACGAGCTATTGCAGCGATCATTGCGTCGGGTGCTGACATTGCGTGCCCCCGACGAGCCGCCTGCCCCATGATCTCACCATAAGCGAGCGCCGCTTCTTCTGTGAGACCAAACATCCGATCGGCAAACCGACGACGCCATTCCGCCAGCCCTTGTTCCAAACGCTCGGCCCGCTGGTCCGGCCTAATCTTTTGAATGCCGAAAGCAATCTCGGCAATTGTCACAGTGGGCAATGCCAATTCCGCGTCGAACCGAACCAGCCAGGCCATGACGGCTTGGTGAGGATCCTTCCGCAAGGTCTCCGAGACAACGTTGGTATCGAGAAATATCAAAGCTCGATGCCTTGGTGAGGACTACGGCTTTCACGGATGAGGGTATCCAGGTCAATATCGGTGGCAGCTTGCGCGTTGACCCGCGGGTAAAAGGTCGCCGCCGGTTCGCGACCCGCCTCGCGTATCTCGTAGGCTTCAAGCGCGCGTTCGACCACTTCGGCAATCGAACGATTCTCACGGCGCGCGAGCCGATGAGCCAGATCCCTTGCCTTGGAGCTTCGAACAGAGAGTTGTGGTGCGGCCATTACAGTCTCCTTTGCGGGAAATATAAGCTCATCGCGTGCTGCCATCAAGATGGCAGATGCCGGCGTGCCATCCACGAGACACCTTGCCTTCGTGGAAGGAGCAATCAGCGGTGTGCGCGATTGAACTTGCTCGAATCCGGACCGCCTCTGGGAATTTTCCGCCACTGGCGCCCGATTATACCTCCGCGCAGCGAGAGCTCAGCAGGGTTCCGGAGATCCTGCATGAGGAGTTCGAGGCTTTATCGGGGCAAGAACAAGATGCCGAGCTCTCCTGATCGAAGTGGGCAGGGCGATGGATGCGTTCTCATTTGCGCTCAGCTCAGTCAGCCTTCAATACTTGGCTACACATCCCATGAACCGGCAGTCGGTACCCAGCGGCAATCGACGCACCCGATAGCGAGCCGGCACGATCATTTGAGGCTCTGTTCGGTCGCGGCGTCGAACAGATGGACGTTGCTTGCAGCAAATGTCAGCCGAACGGTTTCGCCCGCCGCCACTACGCTCCTGCCGTTCAAGGCGATGACAATCTCAGGCGTGGTGGCGGTGGTAATGAACGTTGCCGCGCCGGTCGTTTCAACTGTCGCGACATCCACCTTGAAGCCGACGGCATCGGCCGCGGCGAGAGTGAGATGCTCCGGGCGGATGCCGACGATCAGGGCACGTCCAGCTGGAAGCGGACAACCGAGATCGACGGTTTGCGGCTCGGCAAGATCGAGAACCAGGGCTCTTCCGTCAGGCGTCGATCGCGCCGGAATGAAGTTCATCGCCGGCGATCCGATGAAGCCGGCGACGAAGCGATTGGCCGGGCGGTCGTATAAATCGAGCGGCTTGCCCTGTTGCTCGATAATGCCATTGCGCATGACGACGACATGATCCGCCATCGTCATGGCCTCGACCTGGTCATGGGTTACATAGACCGAGGTCGCGCCGAGGCGATCGTGGAGCGCCCTGATCTCCTTGCGCATGTGAACACGCAGGGCTGCGTCGAGGTTCGAGAGCGGTTCGTCGAAAAGGAAGGCTTGCGGATTGCGGATGATGGCTCGGCTCATCGCGACGCGCTGACGTTGCCCCCCAGACAGTTCCCGGGGATACCGGTGGAGCAGGTTCGACAATCCGGTGATGGCCGCCACGTCGGCCGCCGCCTTTTGCCTCTCTGCCTTCCTGACGCCGTTGATCTTCAGGCTGTAGGTCAGGTTTTGTTCGACCGTCATATGCGGGTAGAGCGCATAGGACTGGAACACCATGGCAAGATCGCGCTTTCGGGGCGGCACCCCGTTCATGCGTTTTCCGGCGATGACGAGATCGCCGCTCGATATGGTCTCGAGCCCCGCCAGCGAGCGCAGCAGCGTGGACTTGCCGCAGCCGGACGGGCCGACCAGCGCGACGAACGAGCCCTTGCGAATGGAAAGATCGATATCCTTCAGGGCATGATAGGCGCCGTAATATTTGTTGACGGCCGAGAGTTCGATTTGGTGGGTCATTTCAATGCTCCCGATGTGAGCCCGGACACGATACGGCGCTGCAACAGAACGAAGATGGCGAGGATGGGCGTCACATACATGGTGGCGTAGGCCATGATGTTGTTCCACTCGCTGGTGTTCGGCCCCATGAAGGAATTGAGCCCGACGCTGGCCGGCTGCAGCTGGATGTCCTGGATTATCGACTTGGAATAGACGAATTCGCCGAAGGCCTGCATGAAGATGAGGATGGCACTGACCAGGATGCCGTTGCGCGCCAGTGGCAGAACGATGTTGAAGAAGGCGCCGATGCGGGAATTGCCATCGACCAGCGCCGCCTCCTCCAGCTCCATCGGCACGGCCATGAAGGTTGCACGCACGAGCACAACGAAAAAGGGCATGCTTTTGGCGGTAATAGCCAGGATAACGGCAAAGCGCGGATATTCGAGCAGGCCCACTTGCGAAAAACCCACGAAGATCGGCGTTATCATCAGCGAGGCCGGCAGAACCTGAAACATCAGGATGAGGAAAAGCCCGATATCCACCCAGACATTGCGGTAGCGCGCCAGCACATAGGCACAGCCGGTGCCCAGAAACGCGATCAGGGCCACCGCACCGAAGGCAATGACCGTTGAGTTCCACAGGTAGCGGCCCATGTTCCGGCTTTCCCAGACATAGGTGAAGGTCTGCCATTGGGCAGAGGAGGGCCAGAATGTCGGCGGTGTGGCGAACATTTCCGAGCCGCTTTTCAGCGCCGTCAGATACATCCAGTAGAGCGGGAAGAGATAAATAGCCGCCATGACGACCGACAGGGCCAGCAACAGCCGGTTTCGTGCGATTTCACTCATCCGCGCACCTCATGGCGTGTGGAACGGACATAAACGGTTGCGGCAAACATCACGAAGACGGTCATGATGACGGAAATGGTGGCGCCCTTGCCGAAGTCGTACTGCCGGAAGGAAAGATCCCAGGCCCAGTATTGCGCGACATTGGAGGAATTGTTCGGTCCGCCATCGGTAATCGCGGCAAACAGGTCGAATTGCTGCAGGGTGAAGATCAGCCCGAGCGCGATGATCGCGCCGATGGTGGAGCGCATCATCGGCAGGGTGATGGTCCAGAAGCGCTGCCAGGCATTGGCGCCATCCATTTCCGCCGCCTCGTAGAGATCTGCAGGAATGGCGGCAAGACCGGTGGCGAGCAGGATCATGTTGAAAGAAGTGCCGAGCCAGATATTGGCCAGAATAACTGCCCAGAGCGAGAAATTCGGATCGGACCTCCAAAAGATATTGCCGCCGACGAGGCCGATTTGCTGCAACAGAAAATTGAGCACGCCGAAATCCCCGGACAGGATCCAGTTCCAGATGGCGCCGACGACGAGACCGGGCATGACCCAGGAAACCAGAAAGAGGCCGCGCAGCCAGGATGCTCCGGGAAAATTGATCCAGAAGAACAGGGCCAATGAGAAGCCGACCAGAAACTGCCCGGCGATCGACCCCACCACGAAGATGACCGTGTTCTTGAGGATGGATATGGTTTCAGGCTCGGTGAACAGGTCGACATAGTTTTTGAAGCCGACAAAAGGCCGGATGACGCTGGCCAGGCTGAACATGTCCACTTCCTGAAAGCTCATCAGGATGTTGTAGAGCAGCGGAAGCCCTGCCAGTGCCAGGAGGAACGTGAAGGGCACCCCGACCAGAACAAGGTCGAAACCACGGCCATCCGTTACGCTGGAAAACACTCTTTTCATCGAAACCTCGCTGGAGCCTGCAGGACGGCCCGGCGGATGGGTGCCGGGCCGTCGTCGCGGGAGGGTGGCTGTCTCAGCCGTCGATCGACTTGATCTTCGCAGCCGCCTGATCGAGCGCGGCCTTCGGCGCCATCTGGCCTGTCAGGGCCGCCTGTATCGCGTCCTGGATGGCTTTCGAGATTTTCGGCCATTCCGGCGAAGGGCCACGGGGTTGCGCATATTTCAGCTGTTCCACGAAGGTCTTGAGCGCTGAATCCTTCAGGGCATTGCCCGTGGGCGGAACAGGAAGGTCGGACCGGGCCGGAAGCTGGCCGAAATTCTTGTACATGGTGGCATCCTTGGAAGCGAAGAATTCCAATGCCTTGAAGGCCTCTTTCGGATGTTTGGTGCTCGAAAAGATCGCCCAGTTGAAATCACCCATGGCGGATGAACGCTGAGCGCCCTCGCCCGGCACCGGCAGAAGAGCGGTGCCCCATTGGAATTTGGCATCGCTCAACATCCGGTCGATTTCCCATGGACCGGAAATCGCCATGGCCGCATTTCCGGCATTGAAGGTGGCGGTCGAATCCCATTGGCTTCGGGTGAGCGTATCCGGCGAGGCCAGCTTTTCATCCAGCATCTGCTTCCAGATGGTAAGCGCGTTGACGGCACCTTCGCTGTTGATCGATTTATAGGTGGCGCCGCCCATCTGCGCCCAGGGCAGGAACTGGAAAGTGCCCTCCTCGTTGGCCTTGGCGGAAAAGGTGATGCCGTAGATGTTCTTTGAAGGATTGGTGAGCTTTTTCGCCGTCGCCACCAGGTCTGTCCAGGTCTGCGGCGGCTTTTCGGGATCGAGGCCCACGGCCTTGAACAGATCCTTGTTGTAATAAAGCGCAATCGTGTTGGTCGCCTTCGGCACCCCGTAATATTTGTTGTCCCACATCACCGATTTCAGCGGGCCGGGAAAATAGTTCTCCGGCTTGATGACCTTGGATTGCTGGATCATGTCGGTGAGATCCAGAAAGGCCTTGCGGGAGGCGAACATCGCATGGTTGGGATTGTCGATGGCAATGATGTCGGGTGCCTTGCCCGTGGAATAGGCGCGCATCGCCTCGCTCACCACGTCGTCGAACTGAAGCTGGCGATATTCGATCTGGATGCCGTTATTCTGCGCGTTGAATTCCTTGATGAGGCTTGGCGCGGGCTGGATATCGCGGTCCAGCGACCAGAGGACGAGTTTCACGTCCTCCGCTCTGGCGCTTATGCCGGCAAGTGAGACACTGGCTAGAGCCAATGCAATGGAAATCATAGTCCTGCGGATACCCATGGTTCTCCTCCTTCTTGGTTATCCTCAATTCTCATCCGGCTGGCGCAGAGCTCCTTCTATGGCCAGCCGGCCTGCGCATCAGACCGGATCGACGACGAATGTGCCGCCCCTTGCCTGTTTCAGATGGTTCAGGGCGTGGATCTGCCCTGTCATTTCCAGCGCATCCCGATAGACGGGATCATGCCATCCCTCGATGTCGATGGAGCCCGACCAGCCGGCCAGCCGAAGTTCCGAAATAATGTCGGTCCAGTTGCTGTCGCCGAAACCTGGCGTGCGCATGAAAACGAAGGGATGTTTTCCGAAGATGCCGTGCTCGCGGATCACGTCCCAGCGGATGGTGGCATCCTTGCCGTGGACGTGGAAAATCCGCTGCGCCCATTTGCGGATCTGCGGTAAGGGCTCGATGAGATAGACCATCTGGTGGCAAGGTTCCCATTCAAGCCCGATATGCTCGTCCGGCGTCTCGTTGAAAATCAGTTCCCAGGCATCCGGATTATGGGCGATATTCCAGTCGCCGGTTGCCCAGTTGCCGTCCATGGCGCAATTTTCAAAGGCGATGCGGATGCCCTTGTCGGCCGCGCGGCGGGCAAGCTCGCTCCAGATTTGCCGGTAACGCGGCAGGCTTTCCGTCAGCGGCCTATTGCGGATGCGCCCGGTGAAGCCGGCAACGCAGGTGGCGCCGAAGTGATGGGCATTGTCGATGCAGTCCTTCCAGCCCTGGAGCGTCTGGAGATCGAGTTCCGTTTCTTCCAGGGGATTGCCGAACATGCCGACGGTCGAAATGGTAATGTCCCGCTCGCCGATCGCCTCGCGGCAACGTTTGCCAAGCTCGGCGATGTCCTGGCCGTTGGTGGTCTGCCAGAAAAAGGGCTGGAAACTTTCAAAGCCCATATCGGCGATCTGGGAAATCCGCTCGGCCGCCTGGCCCTTGGTGGCGCTGATCATGGTGCCGATGCGGATGGAATGGTTTCGCTGTCCGGTCATAGTGCTGGCCCTTATGCTGCAAGGTCGATGGTTTGTCGGGATCTGGCGCTTTCGATCGCACCAAACACCATGGCAAGGCTCTTGATGTTGTCCCGCCCCACTGTTTCCGGCACGCCGCCGGTTTCGATGGCTGAGAGGAAATCGGCGATGACGCTGGCATGGCCGTGGGTTTCCTCCTCACGGGCGGGCGGCAGAACCTCGATCGGCGTCGCGCCGCGCAGCAGTCCGCTCTCGCTTCCCGCAACGGAGGCGCGGAAGGTGTCTTCTCCGTCCCAAGTCAGCATTCCATTCGAGCCGACGATGCGCCATTCGCTTTCCCAACTCGTGCGCTGGCCTTCCGCACACCAGGAGCCGCGATAGGTGAAAACCACGTCGTCGGTGAGCTGAAACACCGCATTGGCGCTGGCGCCATGGGCATACCAGGAGCCGGGTGGATTTGTTTCCAGGCAGTAGACGGAAAGCGGCGTCTTGCCGGAGACGAAACGGGCCGCATCGAAAGTGTGGATCGCCATGTCCAGAAGCAGGACATTGTCCATCTGCTCCCGGAAGCCGCCGAAATGCGGGGCAATGAAGAAATCGCAATGGATCGCGGTGATCGCGCCAATCGCGCCGCTTTCGACAAACCGCCGCATGCGTCGCACACCCGAAATAAACCGCCGGTTCTGCACGATGGAATGAATGCGCCCGGCAGCCTCTGCGGCGCGGATCAGGTCTTCCGCCTCTTCCATCGAGGTCGCCATGGGTTTTTCGCTCAACACATGGCATCCGCGGGAAAGTGCTGCCTTGACGACAGAATGGCGGGCGGGGGGAATGACGACGTCAAATACAATGTCCGCTCCGGTTTCGCTCAGCACCGCGGCGAGATCGGATCCGATAGAGACCGGCTGAAGCGAAAATTCGACGGCCAGCGCCTGCGCAACCGAGAGGTCGAGATCGACCAGACCCACGACGGTCAGCGCCTGCTTCAGCGCCGGCGTGGACTGAAGTGCGCGCAGCCATCCTTTGGCCATTGCTCCGCAGCCACACAAAACGACCTTGTATGTCACCAATTTCCTCCCATGCAATGTTTACGGCACGACACCTCCTGTGCATCCGTAAACGTTTACGGTACTATGAACGCATCGATTTTTTTGTCAATACTGCTTCCGAAAACGATTACGGTCTTATACCGAACCCTCAAGAGGCTCCCTGTGACAGGCATCCGCCAACTTGCCGATTATCTGGATATTTCCATTGGCACCGTGTCCCGCGCTCTCAATGGAAAGGCGGATGTCAATGCGGAAACCCGCAGGCGCGTGCTCGAGGCGGCGGAGAAGCTGGGTTATGTCCCTAACCAGTCGGGCCGCTCTCTGCGCAAGGGCTCGACCGGCGTCGTGGGTTTCATGATGCAGACCGGGCCGGAAATCAACAGCCAGGGAGACGCCTTCTTCATGAGCGTTTTCGACGGGGTGCAGACCGTGCTTAGCCGCCACAAGCTCGATCTCGTCGCCCTGCTCTGCTCTTCCAACGAAGATCCCTATGCCTATCTGCAACGCACCGTGGCGCGCGGCTTTGCCGATGCCATCATCCTCTCGGCCACTCGGCGCAACGATGCGCGGTTCGAGCTGCTGCACCGGCACAACATTCCGTTCATTTCGCTTGGCCGCAGCCTGACCGATGTCGGCCAACCCTGGATCGATCTGGACTTCGAAGGAATGGCGGAGGTCGCGATCGAGCGGCTGGTCAAGGCGGGCCACAGAGATATCGGGATCATCTGGCCCCATGGCGATCTCAACCTGGGTTACGTGTTCGCCGAGCGATGCCGCGAGGTGCTGGCAGAACATGGGCTTACCCTTAACGAGGATCATATCTTCCGGGCAAAACCGAGCGAAGCGGGGGGCTATGCAGTAGCCCATGAGATCGCCTCCAGATCTCCACGCCCGTCGGCGATCGTACTGGTCAATGAGATCCTGGTTACAGGGCTCTACAAGGGGTTCGAGGACGCTGGCGTTAAGCCGGGCAAGGACATTGCGATCATCGGTCGCTACAGTCCCCAGGCTCAGTACCTCTCTCCGGCCTTGACCTGCTTTACGTTGTCTCTTCGTGATCTGGGGATCAGCCTGGCCGAGCATCTGCTGTCAGTCATACCCGACTATCAGTCCCATTACGTTGGACAGACATCCCGCGTGATCTGGCCTATGACGTTGATCGAGGGCACAAGCGGCTGAACGGCCTCAGTCTGAGCCGCTGTCTCCCGCCATTACCGAACACCAAGTGCGTTCAGGCCAATTTCTGCCTACTCGTCGTCGGCAGATGCCAATGGCATCTTTTCGAGTTGAGAGAGCAGCGCCACCAGCTTCGGTGTCATCTCGCGGATTTCCACGATATGCGCTTCGCTTAGGCGGCCTAGCAGTTCCTCGGCCTTGTCCGTTAGCCGAACGGTCTGGCGCCGTCGGTCTTCCTGATCCACTTGTCGCGCTGCGAGCCCCCCATCCACAAGCCGGTTGATCAGTTCCGTCGCGGTATGAGGGGCGATGATGAGCCGTTCGGCGAGCATTCCGACCGTCATCGGCTTGCCGTTGCGATTGCCTTTTATCGCCAGAAGCGCCTGGTGCTGCTGGGGCGGCAATCCTTCTACCTGTGCGGCGGATGCACTGAAATCCATGAACTGCCGAAGCGCATAACGAAGGTCGGCGAGCGTTTCGTAGTCTACCTGCCTGAGCCTACTGAGCTTCTTCATCTGCTCTCCGTTTTCGTCAGCAGTAATCAAAGCATCCATGTCATGCGCTGCATCTTCTGGCGGTCCTGCAGGACCCGAAGCGCCTGCATCAATTCCGGCGCCATCTTCCGGATCTCGAATAGATGGGCACTTGCCAGTCGGTCAAGGGCATCCTCCGCCTTGGGCGTGAGACGAATGACGTGTTTGGCGCGCCCCACTGTTGACGGCCCTGCCTCGACATAACCTTCGTCGATCAGTTGCTGAATAAGGTCATCCACCAGTCTACCTGTCATGAAAAGACGCTCGGCCAGCATCCGCGCGGTCATCTGTCTGCCGCTCGGCAAGCCCTTAATCGCCAGCAGCGCCTGATGCTGCTGCGGCTTAAGACCAAGCTTGTCCGCCTCTTTCGCGCTGAACTGGCGGAACCGGCGGATGCTATAACGCAAGTCGGCGAGTGCTTCGTAGTCTCCCGCAGTGAGACGTTCCTGATGTTTCACGGCCATGCTGCTCCCGGATTTACGGCTTGATTTACATCGTATCACGATATATTCGACATGCTCAAGCCACGCCCGTTTCCGACCCGCCAAAGGAAAGCCATGTCGCAGCATCAACCCGGCAACCGACCGCACGACTTCACAGGAGGACTTTCGAGGCGCGAGGCAGGAGACTTCACCACCGACAAGCGCGTTCTCATCCTAGTCGGGATGTCGATTGTCGTGGGCACCGGCGGCGCGTTCGCGGCATGGTGTCTTGTGAGCCTGATTGCGCTGGTCACCAACATCGTCTGGTTCGGCCATATCGGTATAGAACCGGCCTCGCTCGCAGGCGTGCCGCGGTCCCCGTGGATCTTGCTGATTCCTCCCTTGGGAGGATTTGTCATCGGTCTGATGGCCCGCTTCGGATCAGAGAAGATCCGAGGTCACGGCATTCCCGAGGCGATCGAGGCGATCCTCATCGGTGGCAGCCGGATGTCGCCCAAGGTCGCGGTGCTGAAGCCGCTGTCGTCGGCGATTTCGATCGGCACGGGTGGCCCCTTCGGTGCGGAAGGCCCTATCATCATGACGGGCGGAGCAATCGGATCGTTGTTCGCGCAATTCTTCCATATGAGCGCCGCCGAGCGCAAGACGCTGCTGGTGGCGGGGGCAGCGGCTGGCATGACGGCTATCTTCGGTTCGCCGATCGCAGCAGTCATGCTCGCCGTCGAACTCCTTCTGTTTGAATGGAAACCTCGCAGCTTCATCCCCGTTGCCGTCGCAGCGTGCGTCTCGATATGCTGGCGGCCGATGTTGTTCGGCACGGGGCCGCTGTTCCCCACGCACTATGACATCGCTCTGCCATGGTGGGGCATTTTGGCCTGTGCCGCGATCGGCATCGTATCGGGTCTGCAATCCGGGCTGCTCACCACTCTGCTCTACAAGATCGAGGACCTCTTCGAAGAGCTTCCGATACACTGGATGTGGTGGCCGATGCTCGGCGGCATCGTGATTGGCGTCGGGGGGTTGATCGAACCTCGCGCCTTGGGCGTCGGCTACGACATTATCGACGGCCTGCTCAACAACAAGTTGCTCGCCTCGACCGTCCTGACCATCCTCGTGGTCAAGACCTGTATCTGGCTATTCGCGCTGTCTTCCGGGACCTCCGGCGGGGTCCTCGCCCCTCTCCTGATTTTCGGCGGCGCCCTTGGCTGGCTTGTCGGTCTGGTTATGCCGGGTCACGATCCTGGCTTCTGGGCCTTGCTGGGCATGGCGGCGATGATGGGCGGGACGATGCGCGCGCCGCTGACGGGCACGTTCTTCGCGGTCGAGATCACGGGGGATATAAACACCTTGGTGCCGCTTCTGGCAGCGACAGTGGTCGCCTATGCCGTGACGGTCCTGCTCCTGCGCCGTTCGATCCTGACCGAGAAGATTGCGCGACGGGGGCAACACATCACCCGCGAATACGGCATCGATCCGTTCGAATTCACAAGGGCCGGTGAGATCATGATCAAGGAGGTGGACACGCTGCCGGCGACAATGACGGTAAGGGACGCCTGTGACCTCTTTGCGTCTCCGCAAAAAACCCACCGCATTTACCCCGTGATCGACAGCGCCGGGCGCTTGGCGGGGGTTGTGTCCCGAGGCGACGTACTTGGCTGGCAGGGGAAAGCCGAACTGGCGGAGCAAACGCTTGCCGAACGGGTTTCGGACGCTTCGGTCCCGGTTTGCCATCCGGAAGACACGGTCGGTTTCGTCGCAGATGTAATGCTTTCAACCGATACCGGACGGGTTCCGATCGTCGATCCCGTCAGCGGAAAATTGTGCGGGCTCGTTGCGCGAAAAGATCTTCTGCGCCTGAGAAGTTTGCTGCGAACCTCGGAATTCGAACGACGGCCATATCTTTCGACGACGACGCGAAATCACGCGAGCATGGGCAAAGACGCCGGCGTTGGACAAGCCGCGCAACGAAAAGAAATTGATTGAACCGTTGGCCACTTCGGCCCGATCAATGCCGCGTTCGTGTACATGTCCGCTCGTGAATTTCTTGATATACATCGCCTCACGACATACATTCGATGGGTGAGGAGAACGCCATGTTTTAGCATCCTCCTCCTCCTCCCCGGCATCCATTGATGAGGAGCATAAGGTATGAGCGACCACAGGAATGTGCCCAGTGTTTTGCAACGAATGACTGAAGATGTTGAGGCCGGCTACGGCTCCACCGTCCTATCTTCGCCGACCGCAAAGATGGATTTCCTTCGTGCCCAACTTGCTCAGCGAGGTCTGGCTTCAGAACGCATGAGCTGGAGACTGCTTCTGCTCGAATGGCAATACGATCTCGCCGTTCTCTTCGGGAACCTCGGTGATTGGATAAGGTATATCGATCGGCGCTTCAATCGGACTGACGTATAGAAATCTTCGGCCTGATTTTCGAGCTTGCCATATCGATCTCAGCCCCGACGGAAACCGCGCGCGGATGCGGCGGATTTCGGCAATAGGCTGTTAAGCCTAAGGATATCGCGACACGCCTCTATAAGCTCTCCTTAATAGTCGATACGTATTGTAGGCCTGCGACAGATCAGCGGCGGAATGGTAGGCGATCTTCATTGGCGACAGCATTTCCCCTTCGGTTACACTCGTCTTCACTGCCCGCGGCTCCGGATGGAGATGCGGTTTCGATGGCAATTGCCCAAAACACCGCTCATCGACGGACGACAGTTCTTGTCATCGGCGCAGATGCAGTCAAGCTGGATCTCAGTCAGCTGCCGGTGGAAAACATTGAGATTCTCGGTTGTCTCCCCATGCGACACCCTGGAGAACCTACAAACAGTCGTGGAGGCGTCACACCCTCACCTTATCCTGCTCGACATCACATTTGCAGATTTGTGCGGCGTCCAGACCTGCCGCAGCCTGAAGCTTAGTTCGGGGACGTCTGAAATACCGGTGATCCTGGTCACTCCTGAGGGCGATATCGAAGGACGGATCGCCGGGTTTGAGGCGGGTGCGGTTGACTGTGTCTCAAGCATGATCGACAGCAGGGAACTTGGCGCGCGCGTGAATGCACAGCTGGCATCAAGCCGCGGCCGCAAGCAGATTCTTGGCCACGACCAACAGCTCCGCATCGCACTCGCCAGCATGAGCCAGGGGGTTTGCCTCTTCAACGCCGACGGCACGCTGGCGCTGTCCAACAGTCGCTACGCCGAGGTTTACGGCGTGGACCCAGCGATGATCCACCCTGGGCAGTCGCTCGAAGACATCCTAAAGCTGCGGAACGAAGTCGGCGCCGTCCCGACGATGTCCACGGAGGAATATCTCGCATGGGCGGAAGACACGAACGCCGCGGGGTCGTCGCAGGTCTGGGTAAAAGAACTTAGATCGGGCAAAGTCATCCGAGGCTGCCATCAGCGCACCGCCGACGGGGGATGGGTGTCGACGCATGAGGACGTTACCGAGGCGCGACTAGCCGAACAATCCCTTGCTCAGGCTCATGCCCAGGCCGAACACGCAGAGCAGGAGGCGCGGGCAGCGCATGCGCGCTTGCTGGCCGCCTTCGAAGTCGTCCCCGAAGGCTTGGCACTGTTCGATGAAGACGATCGATTTGTGATGTGGAATCGCCGCTACGAGCAACTTTACGCCGATAGCGGCGCCCCCCTCGTCAAAGGCATGGGTTTCGAGGACAGACTTCGCAGCGGGCTGCAGCGTGGCCAATATCCCGAGGCGATCGGCCGTGAGGAAGAATGGCTGACCGATCGGTTGGCCCGTCACGCAGAGCCGAAGAGTGCTCATGAGCAGCGCCTGCCGGGGAATCGCTGGGTGCGGATCGAGGAAAGACGCGTCTCGGGTGGCGGAAGCGTGGGGATTCGCGTCGACATCACCGATCTCAAGATGCGCGAGGCTTCCTTCCGGCTATTGTTCGAAGGAAACCCTTTGCCAATGTGGGTTCAAGACCGGGAGAGCCTCCAGTTTCTCGACGTCAACCAGGCGGCTCTTGATCATTACGGCTATGATCGTGACCTTTTTCTTTCCATGACACTCTTGGACATCCTTCCGCCGGAGGATTGGGAAAGAATGAGGGTCGCGGCCACCGCCGCAGAGCATGGCCGCGAAGCCAATCGGTCTCAGCGGCATCGGACCGCTCGCGGAGCCGAAATCGAGGTCTTTATCTACTCAAGCCAACTCGCCTTCGACAGTCGTCCGGCGTCGCTGATTGCCGCTGTCGACGTCACCGAGCGGAAACGGGCGGAACGGGCGCTGCTTCAGCACCGCGATGATCTCGAGGAAACAGTGCGCAGCAGAACCGCGGAAATCGCGCGCCAGGCTGCGGAACTCGAACGGATGCTTGATCAAGAACGGCAGGTCAACGAGTTGCAGCGGCAATTCGTTTCGATGGCGTCTCACGAATTCCGGACTCCGCTTTCGATCATCGACGGCGCGGCGCAGCGTCTCGTCCGCCGCAAGAACGCGGTCACACCGGAGTTTATCGGTGAGAAGACGGAGCAGATCCGCGGCGCAGTTTCGCGAATGCTTGAGTTGATGGAAAGCATTCTGGCGGTCGGGCGCTTGGATCACGGTTATATCGATATCGTTCGCAAGCCATGCGCACTGGGCGATATCATCAGGACCTGCAGTGCGCGGCAAGAGAGCATACGCAAATCGCACCGGTTCCTGCTCGATCTGGAGCAGCTTCCCTCGACTATTTATGGCGACGGTGCGGCGCTGGAGCAAGTGTTCACCAATCTCTTCTCAAACGCCGTGAAATACGCGCCGGACTCTCCGAACGTCCATGTCACGGGGTGGCAGCAAAACGACTGTGTCCAGATTACCGTTCGCGACGAAGGCATTGGCATCGATGCGGATGACTTGCCGAAGATGTTTGGACGTTATTTCCGAGCGAGAAGTTCGTCCGGCATCGCTGGCACGGGTATCGGCCTGAACCTGGTGAAGCAGGTGGTCCAGTTGCACGGCGGCGAAATTCACGTCGACAGCGTGAAGGGCGAAGGAACGGTGTTTACAGTCAATCTGCCGATCGCGCGGCCCGAGCAGATGGAGGTGGACATGGCCGGGACGATCGACCGGACAAACCTGCCGATCGAGGCCCAGGCGTAAAAGTAAAACTGGCGACCCGAGTCCGGTCGGCTCGCTAGCCCGTCTTGTCCCCAGTCATCTGCACCCTAGATCCGGCACATGGACGCCAAGCGAATTATAGGTTCTACCAAATCGGCAACAGCGTCTTCGCGGAAACCTCTGCCGAGGCTGAGTCCGGCCATAGTGGAACAGGTCGAGCGCCTCCTGGGCGGACGCACGCGGGATATCCGGCTCAATGGGGATCTGGCCCGGCTTTTTCGCGAACGTTCCTGGCCGCAGACTGCCAAGATCATCCGCGCGTGGATGATCTGGGTTATCGTGCTCGACGTCCTGACGTTGGGCCTCTACGCAATCCTGCTCCCGATCCAAACCGTGATGACGATGCTGTGGCCGGCATCCCTCCTTCCGCCCGCAGCTCTTGTCGCCGCGATGGTCTTCCTGCGACCGCATGCTTTGTGGCTGCAGGGAGTTATCATTCTCTCGGCGGTCTTTCTCATCCTCCTGTCCGTCGCTTTGGTAGGTGTTCACGCCGGTGGCGAGTTCTACGAACGCCATCTGACCATCATGCTTTTTGTGGCGGTCACCGCCATCATTATATTTCCCATTCCGCTTGGTTGGGCGATGGCGATCAGTGCTTTTGCCCTCGGTATCTATTTTGTTTTTCAACTGCACAATCCGAACATCCAGGTGGGAAGTGCTCTCGCCGGAACGCTGTTTTTCGCGAGCGGTGTCGTAGCAACCATCGTTGCCCGACGCACCGCAACGATCCTGGCTCACAAGACTTTCCTGCTCGAGTTACGAGATCGAAGTCGCCTCGCGGAATTAACCGACGCCAATTCCCAGCTCGAACTGCTGGCACGAACCGACCCGCTGACCGGCGTCGCCAACCGGCGTTCGATGATGGAGACGCTCCATCAGTTCTGGAATGCCGACCTTAAACAAACGAGCGGTGCGGCGATGCTGATGTGCGATGTCGACGACTTCAAACGCCTCAACGATAATCTCGGGCATGCCGAAGGCGATCGATGCCTTGTGAAAGTCGCCGGCATCATCCAAAGCAGTATGAGAGACGAGCGAGACCAGGTCGCCCGTTATGGAGGCGAAGAATTTCTCGTCTTCCTCCCGGGCGCCGACGAACAGGAGGCCAGGGTGATCGCCGAGAGAATCCGCAACAGAGTAGAAGCTGCGTCTCTTCCAAACCCCACCTCTCGCGTCGTTCCTTATGTCACCGTCAGCATTGGAGTGGCGATATTGATGCAAGATTGCGGGCTGGTGTCGGCGGAACATCTTCAGCGCCAGGCGGATGCGGCCCTCTACCTTGCCAAAAAGGCCGGCCGCAACTGCCTGGTGGTCCATTCTCCAGAGACCGGCCAGGCCTCCGATTGACCTGCCTGAAGGACGATTGGCGCCGCCCCGACGGCAGCCTGCGGTTCCGGATTTGGCTATGCCGGATCAAAGTCGATAACCGCGACTTCGTGATCCGCGATGGCCGGCACCTCGAAAACAAGCTCGGTGCCCTGCTTTATGGCCGGAACAGAGCGGCCGCTTACGGTCAGGCGGATGTTAGAGGATATTATTCTCGAGCTGATGCGCAGGCGGACCGTGATCGGACCAACGGGTAGAAGTTCGTCCTGTCGTCCCGGCATCTTGGCCATGATCAGGCGGTTGTTGAGATGCAGGATATAGCGACCTTGCTGCTCGTAAAGCGCCGGGCTTATGACACCGTGCCCACCTTCGAGCGACACCAGTTGCCGATCACGGAGAGCCCAACGAACAGCGTTGGCGATGATCGTCGCATGTTCCGGATGCTCGTCGCGGGCAAAACACCGGTCGAGATCGCCAACCAACCAGATCAGCTTGCTGCCGCTGGCCGGTTCGCGGAGCGTGATCATCGGCAGATCCGACCGGGGCTGGCGCATCCAGGAGGTTTCCGGCGGATAGATCGGGAATTCGGGAACGAAGGTCGCCAGGACCGCCACGTCATCATCGACGCCGACGACGGGAAGGAAGCCGCCGAACGGAATCGTGTCCGTTCCTTCCAGACCGCTCAACAGCGGATGACGTATTCCGACGGCAGCCGGTGCGGCGTTATCCATCGGGCCATAGAGGGCAGCCCGCAGTTCGGGGACAAGGCGGAGATAGGTATGTCTTGCGGCGACCTCGATATCCGGGTTGGCGAGCTCCTGCCCGCCCCGTGACCCGCTGCCACGGCGCACGCCAAAAAGATCCGCCAGTGCAAAATCTCGCCTCTGATCGCCTGAAACATCATAGAGGCTGGTTTCCGACGTGGCGATTACCGAGCCACCCGCTTGCGCGAATGCCTTTACGGCGTTCACCTGATCGTCTGACATCGCGCCGAGATTGGGCAGAATGAGGACGCCGACGCGGCCGATCGCACCAGCCACGTCATCAGCGTGGATCGGCAAATAGGTGATCCCGGCGCGATCGAGGGCACGGATCGCTCCCCTGTAGGGATTCATCGTGCGGTCGTTGGCTTTGTCCTGGCCGTGGAAGTCGTGGTTGTCCTGCGACCACACCACGCCCACGTCGGCCAGCGGCCTGCGATTGAGAAGAATATCCTCATTGGCTTCATGCCAGGAAAAGATCGGCTCTGCGCTTTTGTACTGGCGCCGGTCTTCGTGGAGTGAGCCGATATGGTGCCACCACGGCTGGATGCCCCCGGCAAAGCCGGCCGACGACCATAACCTCACCTCTGCCGCGGGCATGCTTGCGAGCCGGAAGGCCGGGCTTCCGAGCTGGTATTGCGGCATGCTTTCCGGAATGAGCTTCTCCCAACCGCCCACTTCATGCAGCCGCTTGCCCGCTTCCGTATTGTCGGCAAACCCATCCACGGGATTGCGGCGCTGGTGGTCGAGCATGACGATTTCGGTGCGCGCGAGAATGGCTTTCAGATCGATGAAGCGCGAACTGTTGTTCAGCACGTCGCCGCTGATCATGCCCATCCACCGGCAATGTTTGCCGCCGGCTTTCATCGTGACGGAGTTGTTGAGTTCCCAGATGTCGGTGCGGCGCTGATAGTTCCAGCGCACCCATCGCCGATAACGCTCGTCGGACCAGTCTTGAGCAGACGGCAGGTCGATGCCGGCATGGGCGCGGAACTGCTCTGCGCAATGCCGGCAATGGCAGATGTTCTTGCGCGGAATGCCGGCCCAGCTGTTGTCGGCAAAACCGTCCGGATTGCTGTGTTCGATAATCTCCCGCATGACCTGCGGCAGATATTCCCAGTAGTAGGGCGAATTGATGCAGGTGATGTATTTGTCCGCCTGACGATATGGCTTTCCGGTTGCGTCGACGCAGATCCAATCCGGATGAGCGCGGTAAAAGTCTTCCGCGACCCGGTTCGAATCCATGCGGGCTATCACCTTCAGCCCCGCTTCCCGTGCATCCTTGACGATTTCGCCGTAGAGGTCCCTTTCCCCAAGCGTGTGAGCGCGATGATGAAGCGGGAAAGCGGAAGGATAATAGGCAACAATGCCGCCGGCATTGACGATCACGCCTTGGATGCGCGTGTTTTTCCAGTGGGCCCGCCACCAGGCGCCATCGTAGCGATCCGGATCGATCTCGACCAGGTTGGTCTGTCCCCAACGTGTTGTGGTTCTGTACCAGGGTTCTTCAGCCATTAAATATCCTCCCTTGGCCTGCCGGCTTCCTCTGCGATCAACCTCTTGTCTGCCGATCCGCGCGGCGCCTCCTCGACGCGCTTGCTCAGATCATATTCGTCCACCCAGCAGGTCTTTCGCGCGGCAAGGGTTCAGCGATCGTCGCCTGCAGTACGCGTCTGTTGGGGAGCCGCAGCATCGTCATCCCGCACCGGTTGCGCCTTGCGATCGGTGCTGGCGCGCTTGACGATGTCGAACCCGACGTCAACGATGCGCTCATCGTCCGGCTCGCCGTCCAGCTGTCGGCGCAGGGCAACCACCGCGTCGTGTCCGACGGTCCAGCGATGTGTTCTGACACTCGACATGGCGGGCGACGCCGCCTCCATGAAATCCTCGTCGTTGAACCCGGCGATGCCGAAATCATTCGGAACCGACAAACCGCGGGCCTGGCACTCGAAGAGAGCGCCAAGCGCCAGCACGTCGTTGTTGCAGAAAACCGCATCCATACGGGGCTCCCTGTTCCAAAGCTCGCTAAGCAGTTCCCGACCCATTGCAGGTGTCGAATATTGATGCTTGTCCCAACTGCCCCGCAGCGCCAGCGCACCAAGATCACCGGCTGCGTTCGTCAATCGCGGATCGAATATCCCGGCCTCCTCGAGCGCTTCGACGTAACCCGACAGACGCCCCTTCGAACGGCTGTTCATCCAACCGCTGAGAAAACCGATACGGCGATATCCGACTTCGATGAGATGTTGGGTCATCGCCTTGGCGGCGTTGTGATGGGAAAATCCGATGATCTTGTTGACCGGATTGTCGGACAGATCCATGATTTGGATCACCGGGCAGTTGGCTTTTTCCAGCATCCGCCGGGAAGCGGCATTCTGGTCAATGCCCGAGACGATCAGGCCGGCCGGCTTGTGCCGGAGAAGTTCAGCCAGAAGTCGCTCCTCCTCGTCCAGATCGTAACGCGTGTTGCCGACCTGGATGTGCAGCCTCGTATGGCCTATCCCGTCATAGATGCCGCGCAGGACATCCGCGAAGATGTGCTGGGTCAGTGAGGGAACGAGAACGCCGACCACATCGCTGCGGGTGGATGCCAGGGCCCTCGCATTGAGATTGGGAACATAGCCAAGCTCGCGGACGGCGGTATCGATCTTTTCCCGAAGCATTTCGGACACCAGCGATGGATCACGCAGGGCCCGGGAGACCGTAATCGCTCCCACACCTGCCAGTGCGGCGACGTCGGCTATCGTGGGTCTACCGTCAGTCCGGCGTTTCGACATCTAAGGCTCCATCAAGTGAATGTCCGACGGCGTCGCATCTGCAGAGATGTTTGCCGCACGGCCATGTTTGCGATGGCCGGGATGTTATCCGCGTTGCCCGAGGTAATCCATTTGCCCTGCCGGACCTTTCGGCCTTTGTCTCCGCGCATGCTAAAAAATCGCTCTTCAGTGCTTGACGATCCGTCGATGGCAGCGCTACCATCGGATTGCATTGTTCGTCAACCGTCTTGTGCCGTGGAGGCGGAACAGGGTTCGGTACGCCCAGGGAGGGAGTGACATGGCAATATCTCGGCGCATGTTTATCGGCCGCACGGCTGCAACTATTGCTGGTGCAAGCATAGCGACCAGTTTGGGCGGATTTGCTTTCGCACAGGCATCAGACACGCTGCGGCTGGCCTTTGCCGCCCGCGGCGTACGCACCATAGATCCGGCACGTTCGATTCAGGGCGCCGACGAATGGGCCATCATTCATATCTTCGACAAACTGGTCGAAGTGCCGCTCGGGCATTTCCCGACCAGCGTCGCCGAGGTCCAGCCAAGCCTTGCGACCAGCTGGTCGGTGACACCGGACGCCAAGAGCTGGACATTCCAGCTTCGCCAGGGCGTGAAATTCCACAAGGGCTACGGCAACCTGACGTCAGACGATGTGAAATTCACGTTCGATCGCCTGCGCAACGACAAGGCACTGGGCGGCAACCGCGTCCTGTTCGACAATATCGCGGACGTCAAGGTGGACGGTCCGGCGACAGTGATCTTCACCCTCAACCAGCCGGACCCGCTGTTCATCATGGGCCCGCTCAGCCATTATTCGTCGAGCATCATTTCCCGCAAGGCGCTTGAGGAAAAGGGGGCGCCGGCCTTCGAAAAGGATCCGATCGGAACCGGGCCTTACCAGCTCGCCAGTGTCGAAAGCGATCCCTCACAGGGCGTGAAGCTGACCGTCAACAAGGACTATTTCGGAGACGCGCCGGCAACTCCCAATCTTCAGATCCGCTATATCGCCGATACCACGGCCCGGACGCTGGCCCTGTTGTCCGGCGACGTCCACATGATCGAAGGGGTGCGCGCGCCGGGCTGGGTGCCGTCGATCCAGCAGCGGAATGCCAAGCTGCATTTCGATGTGGCTTCACCGGGCAGCTTCTTCACAGTGTCCATGAACCTGACTGTCAAACCTTTCGACGATATCCGCGTTCGGCAGGCCATTGCCTATCTGATCAATCGCGACGAACTCGCGAGCGCCATGGCACCGGTCAGCCAGCGCACGTATGGCCTTAATCCGCCGTCGTTTCTCGGCGGGTTCACCGCCGATACCATACCGGCGGCCGTGCGCTACGACCACGATCCGAAAAAGGCCAAGCAACTGCTGGCCGAAGCAGGCTTTCCGAACGGGCTGTCTTTCAACGCCTATACCTCGCAGCGAGAAGACTATTCCTCGGTGATGCTGATCATCCAGGAACAGCTTCGCGCCGGCGGCGTGGAGATGAAGCTGGACATCAAGGACCACACGGCCTTCCATGCCGACCAGGCGAAGGGCACCAATACGATGTTCCAGCGCTCGGCAGCCTATCCTCCGGTCCCGACCCAGGCGATCATCGAGCAGCTGACGGCCGCCGCTGAGGTCAAGTCCGACGGCTCGGGCGGTCCGAACTTCAGCCACTACGGCGTTGCCATTCCCGGCATCGACGAGATGCTGAAGAAAGCGATGCAGGAGCCCAATCTCGAGAAGCGTGTGAAGCTGGTCCAGGAGATCGAGGTCAAGTTCCTGACCGACATGCCGCTCCTGCCGATCAGCGACAACGGTTATCTGGTCGTGCGCGCGGCCAATGTCGACCTCGGTTACGAACTCAAGTCGGGTTACGCCCACTGGCGTCTGACAAGAGCGAAAATCGGCTGATCGACGCCGCGTGACTTCCAAACGACGACGCCGGCCGGGAACCCTTCCCGGCTGGTCCGACCATGGCCAGTTCAAGACATTCGTTTGCCGGGACGGCGAAGGCCGCGGAGCGCAGGCAATCGCCGCCGCATGCAACGCCGAATGGTTTCATATTCTAAGGATGACGTTATGACTGCACCGACTTCGGTCACCATTGTTCTGCCAGATGCGGATGACGCCGCGTTTCATCCGGTCCGTTGGGCAGCGACCGAACTGCAGGCAGCCCTTGCCCGCCGCAATGTGCAGGCTCAAATCGCAAGCGTCGCACAATCGGGAACGAGCATCACCGTCTCCGGAGCCGGCCTCCCCGGGAGCCCCGACATGGCGGTCGACCTGCCGGAGACACCGGAGAGCTTCGTTCTTACCCGGCAAGGTGATCGCATCTCGGCCTGGGGCTCCGACATCCGCGGACTGGTCTTCGCTTTGACCGAACTCGCCGACCGTGTGCAGTTTGCGTCCGGAGTGGATCTCTTCGAGGGAACCTATCCCCTTGTCGAGCGGCCATCCGCCCGCGTGCGCAGCATGAGCCGGATGTTTTGCAGCGAACAGGAAGACAAGGTCTGGTTTTACGACCGCCAGCAGTGGCGCGATTATCTCTCGATGCTCGCGACAAATCGTTTCAACCGCTTCTCGCTCGCGCTCGGATTCGGATACAACTACCCTTATCACAACCCCTGGATCACCGACGTCTACTTCTATTTCCCCTATCCATATCTGCTCGACCTTCCAGGCCATGACGTGAAGGTGGTGGAACTGCCGGAGGACGAGCGCGAGCGGAACCTCGACATGCTCAAATTCATCGGCCGGGAAGCCGCCAGGCGCGGCCTTGAATTCCAGCTTGCGCTGTGGACCCAGCGATATGATTTCGATGACGTACCACGCGCCAACTATACCGTCCGCGGCGTCACCAAAGACAATCTCGCACCCTATTGCCGCGACGCGATCACCACGCTTCTGAAGGAAGTACCGGAAATCACCGGCCTTACTTTCCGGGTGCATGTGGAAGGTGGCATCGCCGAGGGCGAATACGGTTTTTGGGAGGACGCGTTCGCCGGCGTTGCGGCTGCCGGCCGGCCCGTCGAAATCGACATGCACGGCAAGGGTCTCGACCACAAGATGATCGGGATTGCCCGTGACAGCGGCATGCCGATCGCCGCCTCGCCAAAATATCTCGCGGAGCATATGGGACCGCCCTACCACCAATCGGCAATCCGCGAGAAGGAATACCCGCCGGAGGTTGCTCGCAGCGAACGGGAGCAACTGAGCGAGGGGTCGCGAAAATTCCTGCGTTACTCGTATGGCGATCTGCTGACGGTCGACAAGGACTATAAGGTCATCTACCGCATCTGGCCGGGCACGCAGCGCGTGCTCCTGTGGGGAGATCCCGAATTTGCAGCGGGTTACGGCCGCAGCTCGATGTTTGCCGGGTCGGACGGCGTGGAATGGTGCGAGCCGCTGGGCTTCAAGGGCCGCATGGGGACAGGCATTCCGGGCGGACGCTTCAACTACCAGAAACAGGGTTATGCCACGCGGTACGATTGGCAGAAATACGACTATCAGTATCGGGTCTGGGGCCGGTTGCTCTACAACCCCGATGCGCCGCGCGAAAGCTGGATGCGTTATCTCCAGCAGGTCTGCGGCGATGCCGCCGAGGAATGCGAAAAAGGCATGTCCTGGGCAAGCCGTGTTCTGCCGCTGGTCACTCTCGCGCATGGGCCATCCGCCTCGAACAACCACTACTGGCCGGAGGTCTACACCAACCTTGCGCTCGTCGAAGGCTCCGGTCGACGCGCCTATGGGTTCGACATGGAAGGTCCGGTTCGGTTCGGCAATGCACCGACATTCGATCCAACGCTGTTTGCCAATGCGCGTGAATATGCCGAATTGCTGCTCGCCGGAGAACCGTCGCATCGCTTTACGCCGCTGGATGTCGCCGATTGGCTGGACGAGATGGCAAATGGCTGCGAAAGCGAAGTCCTGAAGGCCAACAGCACATCCAGCTTCGGCAGGATTGCCGTCCAGAGAATGCTCGTCGATATCCGGATCTGCGCCGGACTGGCGCGGTTTTTTGCAGAACGCTTCCGGGCAGCATGCTGGGCTGAACTGTTCGTCGCCACCAAGGTCACGCCGTTGATGGACCGCGTTATCGACCATGCAAGACGTTCGCTGATGGCATGGGAAAAGATTGCCGATATCTCGCGCGATCTTTACGCCGATGACCTTACCTATGGTCCGCAATCATGGCTGCGTGGATCCTGGCATTCGAGGTTGCCGGAAATGCAGGCGGAAGTGGCCGATCTGGAGTCGCTCCGCGGCGGCGGTTGCTATGAGAGCGTTGAGGCGAGCCCGAAGGCCGCAGCGGCAATCGCCGCGCTGGAAGCACGTTTTCCGGTTCTGTCCCGCCCCTCCGGCGTGACCGGTGCGCCGACCTTCAAGCCGGGCGCCGATTTCGAAGTCCGGTTCGATGGAAAGGCGGAAGGTGAACCGACCCTGCACTACCGTCACATCAACCAGGCAGAACGGTGGAAGTCGCTTCCGATGAAGGACCAGGCCGGAGGTTTTGCCGCCACCGTGCCGGGCACCTACACGCAATCGCGATATCATCTGCAATATTTCGTCAGCTTTCGGCAAAATGGGCGCTCTTGTCTGTCGCCGGGATTGCAGCCGAACCTGTCCAACGAGCCTTATTTCACGTCGTTACAAAATTGAGGCTGGCTGTCGGCGGTTTGCTGCGTGAAAATAGCGTGTTCCGGAATGCGAGGAGGCAGGATCGGAACCGCGACCAGGGAGGAGGAACACACCATGGCGCGATATTTGCTGCTGAGACTGGCCGATGCCATTCCCACGGTTCTGCTTGTGCTGACGCTCGTCTTCATCGCCATGCGCATCTTGCCCGGCGACCCGGCGATCGCGGCCCTGGGGGACATGGCAACACCCGAACAGCTGGAAATCTTCCGCGAGCGGATGGGGCTCAACGCCCCGCTGTGGATGCAATATTTCAGCTTCCTGTGGGGGATGCTGACGCTCGACTTCGGCACGTCGTTGATGAACAACCAGTCGGTGCTCAGGCTGATTGCCTATAACCTGCCCTACACGATCGAGCTGACGATCGTCGCCATGATCATGGGGGTCGGCGTCGGGATTCCACTCGGCGTGCTGGCCGCGACACACAGGAACAAGGCACCGGACGCCGCCGTTCGCGGTTTCTCGCTACTGGGCTATGCCGTGCCGGACTTTTACCTCGGCGCCCTGCTGCTGATCACCTTTTCACTGAACATGGGGTTATTTCCGATCAATGGCGGCGGCGAAGGTTTTGTCGACCGCATGCATCACGTCTTCCTGCCGGCCTTAACGCTCGCCATGGTCAAGGCCGCGTTCATCGGACGACTGACGCGAACCTCCCTGCTGGAGGTGTTCGGCAAGGACTATATTCGCACCGCACGTGCCAAGGGCGCACGGGAACGTCGGGTCATCTACCGGCACGGCCTGCGCAATGCGATGCTTCCGCTCACCACAGGTATCGGCCTCAGCATGCTTGCGACCCTGTCCGGGTCGGTCGCGATCGAACTGGTTTTCAACCGGCCGGGGATCGGCAAGCTGCTCATCAGCGCTATTGCTGAACGTGACTACGCGGTCATCCAGGGCGGTGTTGTGATTTTCGCGCTGTTTGTCGTGCTCATCAACCTCCTGATGGATCTCGTTTACATCGTCGTCGATCCCAGAATCCGGGTGCAGTAAATGGTCGTCACCACCGAAAACTCCCAGCTCTCCTCACCCTTGCTTGCCCCGGAACCGAAGCCGCTCAGCCAGATCGGCTATACGTTGTTCTCGCGCCCCTCGACCATCATAGCGTTCATGGTCGTGCTGATCTTTATTGTAGTGGCGATCTTCGCGCCGCTCCTCGCGCCATATGATCCGCTTGCCCAGAGTATCCTCAAGATCAACCGGCTCCCCTCTGCCAGCAACTGGCTCGGCACCGACCAGTTCGGACGCGACGTGCTCTCGAGAATGATCCACGGCTCCCGCAATTCGTTGATTTTCGGCCTGATTTCTCCGGTACTGGCGGCGATCTGCGGGACTGTCCTCGGCGTCGTCGCAGGGTATTTCGGCGGCATTATCGATCGGGTGATCTCGCGCCTGATCGACCTGCTGCTGGCTTTTCCCGAACTGCTGCTCGCCATCATGATTGCGGCGGTGCTGGGTGGCGGCTTCTGGAACGTCATAGCAGTCATCACCGTCGCCTTCATTCCCGGCTTCGCCCGCGTGGCGCGCGCTTCGACGCTCGCGGTCAAGCAGGAGCCCTATATCGAGGCGGCCACGGCGATCGGCCTGCGCACACCGGTCATCATCTTCCGTCACGTCATTCCCAATATCGCAGCACCGATCGTGGTCCTGATGACGCTCTGGGTCGCCTCCGCGATCCGCCTTGAGGCGTCGCTGAGCTTCCTTGGCATCGGCACCCAACCGCCGAACCCGAGTTGGGGCAATATTATCCGCGACGGCCTCAACAATCTCTTCGGTTCGCCATGGCCGATTATCGGCGCCGGCTTCGCTATCACCTGCGTCGTCCTCTCGTTCAACCTTCTGGGCGACGTTGTGCGAGACGTGCTCGATCCGGAGATCTCCGAATGACGGTGCCCCTCCTGAAGGTCGACAATCTTGCCGTCGAATTCGGCCCGAAGGCCAACCCGATCCGGGTGGTCGATGGCGTGAGTTTCGAAATCCCACCCGGAGGGGCGGTCGGAATCGTCGGGGAATCCGGATCCGGCAAGTCGATCACCTCGCTCTCCATCCTGCGGCTGATCTCCGAACCGCCGGGACGCATCGTGCAAGGCCGTATCGAATTCAACGGGGTCAACCTGCTCGACCTCCCGCGCTCGAAAATGCCCGAAATCCGCGGTCGGGACATCGCGATGATCTTCCAGGAGCCGATGAGTTCGCTGAACCCGGTCATGAAGATCGGCGACCAGATCGGCGAGGCGGTCATGCTCCACGAAGCAATGACCAGCGAGCAAAGGCGCGCGCGTGTCATCGAAATGCTGGGACTGGTCGGCATACCGGATCCGGCCGGGCGCGTGGATTCCTATCCGCATCAGTTCTCCGGCGGAATGCGTCAACGCGTGATGATCGCCATGGCATTGGCGTGCAATCCGAAACTACTGATCGCCGACGAACCGACGACGGCGCTCGACGTAACCATCCAGGCACAGGTTCTCGACCTGATGCACAAGCTGCGTCGCACGCTGAACACCGCGGTGCTGCTGATTTCGCACGATCTCGGCGTTATTGCGGATGTCTGCGAGCGGGTGGTGGTGATGTATGCCGGCAGGGTTGTCGAGGAAGCGGATGTCCTTTCGATTTTCCGCACGCCCAGTCACCCCTATACGCGGGGATTGTTGCAATCGATCCCGCGGCTCGACGACGACCGCGATCGTCTCTACCAGATCCCGGGATCGGTGCCGCTGGCCGGATCGATCAAGACAGGCTGTCCTTTCTACGAGCGATGTTCCTTGCGCATTGAAAAATGCGCCAGGGAAATGCCGCCGATGTTCTCCTTCGGACCGGACCAACGGGCGGCATGCTGGGTGACCGCCGGACAGGCGGATGCAAAAAAGGAGGAGGCATCCCTGCAATGACCGATCCCATCCTTCGCGTCGAAGACCTCGGCAAGACGTTCGGTTCCGGCCTCGGCTTCAGCCTCGGGAAGCGGTCCGACGAGGTGCGTGCCGTCGACGGCTGTTCCTTCTCGGTCAATCACAGCGAAACGCTGGCGCTTGTCGGCGAATCCGGTTGCGGGAAATCCACCCTCGGCCGCCTTCTGCTGCGGCTGATCGATCCCACAGCCGGCAGGGTCCATTTCGACAATACCGAGCTGACCGGGCTGGCGCCTGCACAGATGCGCGACATGCGCCGCCACCTGCAGATGATCTTTCAGGACCCTTACGGCTCGCTCAGCCCCCGTCGCACGGTGGCCCAGATCATTGCCGAGCCGCTGGATGTGTTTGGCCTGGTCAGGTCCCGGCGCGACCGGCGGGAACGCGTTGCAGACCTGATGAACCAGGTGGGGCTTTCCCCGAGCTTCATGGACCGCAACCCGCGGCAGTTTTCCGGCGGCCAGCGCCAGCGCATCGGCATCGCGCGCGCCATCGCGGTCGATCCGAAATTCATTGTGGCCGACGAACCCGTCTCCGCTCTGGATGTCTCCGTCCAGGCGCAGATCATCAACCTGATGCAGGACCTTCAAAGGAAGAAGAACTTCTCCTTCCTGTTCATCGCCCATGACCTTGCTGTCGTTCGCCACATCGCCGATCGCGTAGCGGTCATGTATCTTGGCCGGATCGTCGAGATCGGACCGAAGAAACAGATCTACGGGATGCCGCAGCATCCCTATACGCAGGCGCTGTTATCGGCAGCGCCTGAACCGGATCCCGAACGCAAGGGCAAGCGCATCATTCTGGAAGGCGACGTCCCGAGCCCCAAACGCGTGCCACCGGGCTGCAGTTTCCATACCCGATGCCCGATCCGGCAGGAGATCTGCAGCATCGAGCGACCGCCACTGCGCGAAGTCGCACCGGGCCAATTGGCGGCCTGTCATTTCGCAAAGCCGTTTCCCATCCCGCTCACCAGGCCGTCTCCGGCCATCCCGGGCTGACGGCGCGTCACGGCAAGCCTCAGGATTGCCGTCATGTTCCGAGCAGCAAAAAGCCATCCCCCGCAAGTGCGACGCGCTTGCGGGGGATGGCGGATTTGGAACCCGATCGACGAGGTCAGGCGGTCTTGGTGGCGCGATGGAAACGCCAGCGGGCGTAACCGCTCTTGACCGGATAGCCGAGGTTGACGCGCTTGTTGCGAGCCACGGTGAAGGAAAGGCTCGATAGCGCGATCAGCGGCAGATCTCGCAGGACCTGCAGCTCGATCTTCTTGCAGAGTTCGAGATAGGTGTTGTAGTCGGTCGCCTGCAGGGCCTGGCTCAGCAGATCATCGATACCCGGCATCACCACACCGTAGTGGCTATAGGCACCGCCGCCCTTGCCATCCGGCTTGGCTTCCGATTTCGACGAAAGCTGCTGGAAATAGAGCTGAGTCGGGATCGGCGGATAACTGGACGAGTGCATCGCAAGCGTATTCTTGTCGCTGCGATTGTCGGCGTGATAGGCGGTATGATCGCCGATCTTCAGGTTCATGCGCATGCCAACACCGCGCAGCTGTTCCTGCACGATCAGCATCGTCGACGCATAGTCTTCGCGCTGGCTGCAATTGCTGTCGAAATCGAAGCCGTTGGGGAAGCCCGCTTCCGCCAGCAGCGCCTTCGCCTTTGCCGGATCGGGCTTGTACTGCAATTCCGGCGGCAGGTCCTCCGTCTTGAAACCGGCCGGGAAAAAGTCCGGCTGCAGACCGGCCATGAACCCGCCCATCGGCTTCAGCGCGTCGGCGACAGCGTGACGGTCGATCGCATACATCAACGCCTGGCGGACCTTGATGTTGTCGAAAGGCTTGCGTTTCAGGTTGATGTGGAGCGTGTTGAACGACCCCGGCTGCGTCATGTCGAATTGCAGGGTCGGGTCACGCTGAAGCATGGAATCCACCCAGCCAGGCGCGCGGACGGCCTCGATCATGTCGACATTGCCGGAGAGAAGCGCCAGTGTCCGGGCAGTGGTATCGGCAATGAAAACACATTCGACGCCGGTGATCTTCGCCTTGGTTCCCCAATAGCCCTCGTGGCGCTTCATGGCTTCGCCCCACTCGCTGTCAAAACGGGTGAGTTCATAGGGACCGGTTCCCACCGCATCCGTCATGAATTTCTCGGCACCGATCTTGTCGAAGGCTTTCTTCGAAACGATCGATGTATTGTTGGAAAAGATCGTCGTACCCAGCAGGTTCACGTCCGGCGTCTTCAGGACGACGTCGACCTCGTACGGCCCCTTGGCGACCACATCCGCGACATTCGACATGATGGTCTTATTGGTACCATCGGCCATAGCGCGCTTGTAGGAAAAGACAACATCCTCCGACGTCATCTCACCGTAACCCTTGTGGAACTGCACGCCCTGACGCAGCTTGAAGGTCCAGGTCTTGGCGTCCGACGACGATTTCCATTCGGTCGCGAGCGTCGGCACGTACTTGTCGGGCGTCGTGGCGAAATCGCCATCTTCCGGCCGGACGAGTTGTTCGTACATCTGCTCCGTCGCCCAGTTGTCGGAACCCTGTGTGGTGAAGTTGGGGTCGCTGGTGCGGGGGCCGCCCGCAGCAATGCCGATGCGAATGACATCGGTGCTCTTCTGGGCATTGGCGGTGCTGGGGATACCCGTCGCGCTCAGCGCCGTGGCGGCTGCCGCCAGTTCAAGAAATTCTCTTCTGTTCAAGCTCATTATCTCCTCCCAAAGACAAGCTTCGCTTTTCAGCTTCGCCGTTTGTCCAATTCGGCGTCGTGGATCACCAGACCGAGACCCGGACCGCTCGGAACTTCGAATTTTCCATTTGACGGTTTTGGCGGATTGGCAAACGCGCCATGCATGCGCGTCGACGGATCGGCGAATTCCGCCGGCTTCGTCAGATGCATGATGGTTGCCAGAACGTGCAGGTTGGCAGCGTGTGCGATGGTCGGCTGGGTCTGATGCGGCACCAGTTCGACGCCGTATGCGTAGCAGATCGCAGCACATTGCATCAGCCCGGTGATGCCGCCCATCTTGATGATGTCCGGCTGCACCATGCGGACACCGGCATTGATGATGTCGATCAGTGCCTGGGTGGTGTAGGTCTGCTCCGCCGCCGACACGGTGATGTCCAGACGCTGCGCGACCTCTCCCATCGCGCGCACGTTATAGTGTTGGACCGGTTCCTCGAACCAGAGGTAACCGAGCTCCTCCAAAGCCCGGCCCACCCGGATCGCTCCACCGACCGAATATTGATTGTTGGCGTCGAAGGCGAGCGGGAAATCGTCGCCGACCAGCTTGCGCACTGCCTTGGCCTTGGCGATATCGCCCGGAATGTCATAGTCCTGCCGAGTGCGGTCGCCGTCCCAGCGGATCTTGATGGCAGCGGGCGTCTCGGATTTCCAGCGCGCCTCGACCGCCTTCACGGTCTCGTCGACGGTGCGTCCGGCATTTCCCCCGATCGAGGCATAGAACGGTATTTCCGTGCGCCAACCACCGCCGAGCAGCTTGAAGACCGGCTGGCCGAAATATTTGCCCTTGATGTCCCAGAGCGCAATATCGAGAGCCGCGAGCGCACCGGTGACGGCCCCTTCCGGGCCAAGCTTCACATATTTATGCAGCAGCTTGTCGTAGAGGACCGCATGGTCCAGAGCGTCAACGCCAACCAGCGAAGACGCAAAATCACGAACCACCCCGAGCGAGTGCTCGCCACCCATCATCGGCGAGGCCTCTCCATGCCCGACAATGCCGTCGGTGGTCGTCACGCGGACGATGGCGCTACGGCGACCCGGCGGCTCGTTCGGTTCCCAGCTAACCTGGAAAGCCTCGATGGATTTGATCGTCGTCGCCGTCGCCACTGCGCACCTCATTAAAACGAAATCACCCGGTCGAAGCCGGTCCCAAAATCTCGATAGGAGCCATGTCCGTCCATAATGGCCGTTAGCCCGATGCCGACATGCAGTTCGCTGACATCGTACGCCCCTCCCCGGCCGCATCGATCATGTGACCGACTTGATGCCGTCACCCTCTTCCGTCGTTGCAGCATTGCGCAGTTTGCATCCGTATGCAAGCGCTGCTTTCCGAAAAATATGGTTGAGGCAGTCATGGGCCGGGAGTGTCATAGGCATAGATCTGGGTGCGCCGAAAGCGCGCGACGAGAAGCCCATCCGCCAGCAGGAATTCCTCGGTCCCAAGATAATGCTTGCCCTTGCGCTGATAGACCTGGGCGACCTGCCCTACCGTTGCAAGCCGCTGGCCGGGCCTGACCTGCGCAAAGTGCTGGGTCTCGATCTCCGTCAAGACGACCGGCGAGGGAAACCGGAAACTATTATGCGCATCTCCCATCGCAAGACGCATGGCGCAGCCGGAGTGGACGATGCCCTCACGCTTGTAGAAAGGTTCGCCCTCTCCGAAAGCGCGCAGAGATGCCTCGAAATCACCCTGGGTCAGCACCCGGTTGGCCGTGGTCAGTGACATGCCCGGACGGAGGCTTCCCACGTCGCCTTTCGAGGGAACCGCCGGTCTCGGAATGGGCGCAAACGCCGATATATCGGGCACGACCGGAGCCTCGTCAGGCAGGCCGACCCAGCCGCTGGCCACCTCTTCGCCCTCCTCGTTGGTCACCAAAACCTGCGCACGGCGCATGGCTGCGTCGCCCTCCAGGATTCCGGCACGGATGAGGAGACGATCGCCGTTATAGACGGGCCGGCGAAAGCGTGCACCCATGCCGCCGCGTCTCGTCCAAGCCTCTCCCCAGGCCTGCAGTGCAACGCGACTTATGTGACCGTAAACGAAAGCCCCCGGAATGAGCGCAGCCTTGTAACCCCGCGTCCGGGCGACGGCATCATCGTGGATCGTGCCGATATAACGCGGGTCGTTGTCGAGCTTGATATCGACAGTCAGATCTCTGGGGAAAACTGGGGGCATATCGTCCTGATCCATCCATCAACTATCCGGAAAAGGGACCGTGGCCATAACATCGCCTGCCGAAACGCGGGCGATTTCAAGGGCAGGCAGGGCGAGGATATCTTCGAGGACATACCGATTGTCTCCGCCGAACTGCGGGGCCGGGCGGCGCTGGCTGCCCGGCGTCCGGCTGAGGTGGATCGGCAGGCCCGGATGACGATGCCGCCCGGCATCCGGATGATCAAGCTCCGTGAAGAACCCCCGATGGGCAAGATAGGTGCTGGAGGCGACATCGGCGGCATTGGCAACCGGGGCGGCGGCGACCCCGGCATATTGAAGAAGCCTTGCGACCGCGTGCTTGTTTCGCACAGCAGTCCACTCGGACAGTATCGCAGTCAGTTCCGTTTCGTGGCGCTTGCGTGCCGCAAGATCGGAGAACCGTGGGTCGGTTGCGAGCCCAGGATGCCCGATGGCGGAACAGAGCGCCTGCCATTGCGCCTGGTTTTCGGCAGCGATGACCACCCATTGGTCTTCGCCCCTTGCCGGAAAAGCGTCATGCGGCGACATGTTCGCAACGCGGTTGCCATCCGGGAGGGGGTCGACCCCGCTCTCGGCCGCCAGCAGGAGTTCCGCGCCGATGAACTGCATCGCCGCTTCGACCTGGGGCACCTCGACATACTGGCCCCTGCCCGTCCGGTCCCGATAATGAAGCGCCGTCAGGATCGCCGCAGCCGCGTTGAAGCCGCCGATCGGATCGAGGTAGGAAGGCCCGCTGTTTTCCGGCTGCCCACCCGGATAGGCCATCATTGCCGACATGCCGGTTGCCATCTCCATGGTTGGGCCAAGCGCCGCGTATCCCGACATCGGGCCGCTGCCTCCGAAAGCAGGGAGCTCCGCAACGATGATGTCCGGCTTGATTGCTGTGAGGCTTTCGTAATCGAGCCCGAGTTTTGCGAGCGTGCCGGGCCTGAAATTGCAGATCAATATATCGGCGACGGCGACGAGCCGGCGCAGCGTACTGCGCCCCTCCTCCGTCTTCAGGTTGAGGATGCAGGAGAGTTTGTTGACATTCTGGGAGTTGAAGAGAAAGGACCGGTCGAACGGGCGGGCGCCCGGTTCGCCATCCGGAAAATTAATCGGGTTCGGCCTCTCCTTGTTGAGCCGCCAGGAATTCACCCGGTTCGGTGATTCCACATGGATTGACTGCGCACCGAAATAGGCAAGGACCCGGCCCGCCATCGGGCCCGCCCAGGCCGTGGTGATCTCAATCACTCTCAGACCATCGAGCGGCGGCACTTTTGAAGATCGCGACGATTGCCGCGGCTGCCGGCTTTTGGCCTCCCAGACCGCAGGATCGATCTTCAGCTCCCCAAGTGCGGGCGCGCCGGATCTGACCACGCGCGGCGTGGCGCTCAAGCGGAACGGCGGGCCAAGGATCAGCCGGTCCTCGACCTTTTCCCAATAGTGTCGGCCGTTCAGGTGACGGTTATGGATCTGCTCGGATGGACGATAGGCTTTTGCGGCAATGACCTGGGCTTTCTGCAGCCGATCCACCAGGTCCTCAGCAGACCAGTTCTCGACCTTGTCCTGGATGATCTCGTAAAGGGTATCCCAATTTGCCCGCCGCACCTGGGGTTCGGAAAAGCGCGGGTCGGTTTCCAGAGGGAGCAGATCGAGCGCGGTGCAGACCGCGCGCCAACGGTGATTGTAGATCCAGATGCAAACCCAACCATCGCGGCACTTCACTTGCCCTGCCGGGATCGTCTGGTCCTGCCTCGTATGGATCGAACCGTTATAGATGTGACGCATGACATAAGGGAAACACATGGCCGCAGCGGTTTCGGCGGCATCGATCGCCACGATCTGGCCGAGACCGCTGGAATGGCGTTCGTGCAACGCCGTCATGATGCCGATATAGGCCGCCTGCCCTGCGGCAAAGGATGCACGCTCGCCGACGCCATAGAGAGGTTCCCGCCCGTAGGCGCCATTGTTGTTCATCATCCCGGACAGGGCCTGAAGAACGATCTCCGGCGCGCGCCACTCCTTCAGCGGCCCGTCGCAACCAAAGGCGGTGACACAGACCGCGATGCAGGCGGGATTGAGGCGCATGACCTTCTCAGGATCGAAATCCTCCGGCAGGATGGCGATGTCCGCCCCGCAAAGCATGGCGTCCAACACCTCCTGCCCACCAGTGCCTGTCCGATCGATGACGACGGAATTTTTGCCGGTGTTCAGATGCCAAAATCGCAGCGAGAGGGTCGGATCGGTCAAGGAAAACGGCGGCATATGCCGGATAGGTGAGCCTTCCGGAGGTTCGATCAGCATTACCTCTGCGCCGAAATCCGCCAGCAGCCGCGCGCAAAACTGTCCCGCCAGGGTATCCGAAAAATCGACGACCCGCAGGCCGTCCAGGGCTTTGGACATCCGCGTCTCCACCATCCGATTGTCTGGTCGGGTGTTCTCCCGAACGATGCCGAACCTAACGCGCGTTGCATACGGATGCAAGATCTGGAACTGTCTCAATTTTTCATATTGATGGCCGGCTGTTTGAGGCATAGTGAGAAGCGCGCATCGGTTGCAGCCAAACCAAGGGGAGCCGTCATTGAGCAGGAATGAGACCGCCAGCGAAAAAAGCAGACGCAAGCCGATGACGGCGCGTGAACTCGCCCGCATGCTCGGCGTCAGCCAATCGGCGGTCTCACGCGCCTTTACGCCGGGCGCGAGCATCGCCCCCGAGTTACGGGAAAAGATCGTCCGTTTTGCCGAGAACGTGGATTACCATCCCAATGCGATTGCAAGCATGCTGTCGAAGAGCCGCACGAATATCGTCGGCATCGTCATCTCCGATATGCAGAACCCGTTCTATCCGGCGCTGATCGAGCAGCTATCGCGCGCCCTGCAGCGCATCGGGCTGCAGAGCCTGATGTTCAACATCACCAGGGGCACCGATCTCGAGGAGCAGCTTTCGGCGCTGAGGCGCTACAATGTCGATGCGGTCATCATCATCTCCGCGACCATCCTGTCCGGCCCGACGCTGCAATGGGCAACCGACGGCAGGGCCGCGATCCTGATCAACCGCGTGGCGGAAGACACCGAACTCAGTTGTGTGATCTGCAACAATGCCGAGGGTGCGCGGGCCATCGCCGACCATTTTCATGCTATCGGCCGCCGTCGCGTCGCCTATGTCGCAGGCCTTTCGCACACAACAACCAATCGGGAGCGGCAGAACGCCTTTATCACCCGCGTCGCCGAGCATGGCATGACGCTTTCCGCCCTGATCGATGGCAATGAATACAGCTACTATGCCGGAAGGTCCGCTGCACTCGACATTCTTGCGCGAGGAGAAACTGACGCGATCTTTTTTGCCAACGACATACTTGCGGCCGGTGGCCTCGACGCGCTTAAGGAAAGCGGTGTACGCGTGCCCGAAGATATCGCTGTCGCAGGCTTCGACGATATAAGCATGGCCGCCTGGCCGCATTACGATCTAACTACGTTCCGTCAGCCGATCGATACGATCGTCGATGTGGCGGTGACGATGCTGGAGAACGGTTCATGCGCTCCGGGCCAACCGCCGGTCATCCGCCGCATTTCCGGCGAGCTCATCAAGCGGGGTTCGACCGGCGTTTCATAAGAATAGTCGGCGACAGACCTCGCGGCATCGCCGAAGGTAACCAGCGACCGACAGTCGGGGGCAGCCGATTTTTGCACAGCGTACCACGCTCGCGAGCCAACTCCCGGGTCTCGAGCTCATCGGCGGACGACCGAATATATCACGAAACTTGATACAAATCACGAAAACGGTTGACTTTCCGCACCGCCCAGGCAGTATTCGTTTAGTCGGGTAGCCGATCAGCACGCTGGAAACTGGGAGGAATACGGCATGCTTTCGAGAAGGACATTTATGTGGCTCGCGGGGACATTTCTCGCGACCAGGCCGGCGCTTGGGCAAGTGCCAAGCAACGATTTACCCCGAGAACAGCTGCTGATTCTCGAAAACCCTGAAGGAACGATCAAAAACGCCGGATGGTTTAACATTTGGGCCATCAATGCCGGCGGGCAGACGACGGGTCTCCACCAGAACATGATGGACACCTTCTGGTACATCGATCCCGACCACGGTGTCGATGGTGTCTGGGACAATTCGCTCGCAACAGAAAAGCCGATCTATAACAAGAATTTCACGGAGATGACCGTGAAGCTCCGCTCCGGCATCTTCTGGAGCGACGGCGTGGAGTTCACTGCGGACGACGTGGTGTTCACGATCGAGACCCACATGAAGACCAGCGGCCTGCGCTGGAGTGCACCGGTTCAGATCAACGTCGCGGCGATCGAGAAGAAGAGCCCGACAGAAGTGCTCTTCAAGCTCAAAAAGCCCAATTCGCGCTTCCATGCACTGTTCACGGTTCGCTGGAACGCCATGTGGATGATGCCGAAGCACGTCTTTGAGAAAGTCGGCGACGTTCTCAAGTTCGACTTCAACCCGCCGGTTGGGCTCGGTGCCTATACGCTCCACAATTTCGACCGCGGCGGCAAGTGGTTCATCTGGAAGAAACGCGAGGATTGGAAGCGGACCACGGTCGCCCGGTTCGGTGAACCTGGCCCTGGCTACCTAGCCTATATTGACCCGGGACCACCCGAAAAACGGGTTATCGAGCAGCTCAATCATCGCCTCGACGTCATCCACGACCTGTCCCCCGAAGGCATGTTCACGCTTGCCAAGGATTCGCCGTCCTCGGTCAGCTGGTTCAAGGGGTTTCCCTATGCGCATCCTGACCCGACCCTGCCTGCGGTCATCTTCAACCATCGGCTGGAAAAATTCCAGAACAAGGACGTCCGCTGGGCGCTGGCGCTGCTGATCGACATCAAGGCTGTCAGCATGGCTTCCTATCGAGGCGCCGCCACCATCTCCGCAATCGGCGTGCCGCCCACCGGTCTTTATCCGAAATACTATTTCGAACCGATGGAGCAGTGGCTGACGGGTTTCGAACTCGACACGGGCAAGCGGAAGATCAAGCCCTACGACCCGACGACGGGCAAGCAGATCGCAGACATGCTGCGCCCGTCCCTCAAGGACCAGATACCATCGGACCCGGCAGATATTGCCACCGCGTTTGGCAAGGGATGGTGGAAACCTGATCCGGAGGCGGCAACCGAACTTCTCCAGAAAGCCGGCTTCACCAAACAGGGCGAGCGCTGGTTCCAGCCGAACGGGCAGCCGTTTTCCGTAAAGGTCATGGTCGAAGGCGATCTCCGGCCGGTCATGACGCGTGCCGGATCGATCATCGCGCAGCAATGGCGGCGTTTTGGCATCGATGCGGTTATCGACGTCGCCCAGGGAACGATGATTGACCGGCGAGGTGTCGGCGACTTCGACACCTTCATAGGCTGGAGCGTCGAGACCTGGGGCGGTCACCCGGACCTGTCGTTCTTCCTCGACAGCTGGCATTCCCAGTTTGTCGTCGACGTCGGCAAGGTGCAACCACCGAGAAACTGGCAACGATGGGCTGAACCGAGGCTGGACAAGATCATCGAGGAGATCCGCACCATCGACTTCGACGATCCGCGCGGGGTCGAGCTCGGTCTCGACTATCTGAAGTTGGCCACCGAAGAGATGCCGATCATTCCGCTCATGGCCTACAACGTCTTCACGACCATGGACACGACGTACTGGACCGGCTTCCCAAGCCTCGCAACAAAGCCTTACACGGACCCGGTCCCCAACTGGGGCAACACTAAATATATGATGGTCAATTTGAAGCCGACCAAGCCGGCAAAGTGAGAAACTGCCGCCCGGAGCCTCCAAGGCACCGGGCGGAGACCTCATCCCGATATACGAGGCATCAATGCGATCCTACGCCATCTATGTGGCCAAGCGCATCCTGCAGTTCGCGCTGGTCGTTTTTGTCGGCATCAGCATCACGTTTCTGATCACGCATCTCACGCCGATAGATCCGGTCGAGCATGCCGTCGCACAAGTGAGTACATTTGGCTTTTCCAGCCCCGAATCCATCGAACTTCTTCGGCAGTCCCTCAAGGAACTCTACGGCGTCGGCGACAATCTGTGGGAGGAGTATCTCATATTCTGGCGACGACTGGCCATGCTCGACTTCGGCCCCTCGCTATCGGCATTTCCGACGCCCGTAAGTGAATTGATTGGAAGAGCCATCCCATGGACGATCGGTCTGCTTACAGTGTCGACGATATTGAGCTGGTTTATTGGTAATGTCCTTGGCGGACTGGCAGGCTACTACAGCCGCAATCGCATCCTTCGGGTCCTTGGCATGATCATGATGGGGCTCCATCCGGTACCCTACTATATTGTTGCCTTCGTTCTGTTGATCGTCTTCACATTCCTCTTGCCGATCCTGCCGAGCAGCGGCGGCTACGAGATGAACCTTCGGACTGGCTGGACGCCCCAATTCGTGGGCAGTGTCCTGATCCACTCCATTCTGCCTTCGCTCTCCCTCATCCTTGTCGGTGTCGGAAGCTGGTTCATGGGAATGCGGGCGCTGGTCTCGAATATCGTGACCGACGACTACGTCACCTATGCTGCGCTCGCCGGCGTACCGGACAAAAAGCTCGTAACGTCCTACGTCATGCGCAATGCATTCCTGCCGCAGATCACTGGCCTTGCAATGTCAATCGGCGCGATCTTCAACGGCGCGGTGATCACCGAACAGGTCTTCGGATATCCGGGGATCGGCCGCCTTCTGGTTGAGGCCGTCCATGCTGCCGATTATTCGCTCGTTTTGGGCATCACCTCGATTGCCATCATCGCAGTTTCGGCGGCCGTCTTCATCATCGACATCATCTATCCGCTGATCGACCCGCGCGTACAGGTGAGCCAATGATTGCCGTCCTGAGAGACCTGTTCCGCTATAACGGCGAGTTCGCAATCGGATGCGTGATCATGGCGATCATCCTCGGCCTTGCCGTAGCTTCCTTTTTCTCGCCATACGAACCGATCGACTCCTACGTTGTGGCCTTGGATGCGCCACCGTCGCTGGAATATATATTCGGAACCAATTCGCGCGGTCAGGACATCTTCTGGCAACTGACCTTTGCGATCCGCAATACCCTCGCCTTCGGCTTCATCGTAGCGCTCATCAGTCGCATACTCTCCCTGACGATCGGACTGATCTCCGGTTATGTCGGCGGGATCGTCGATCGCATCCTGATGTCGATCAACGACACGTTTATCGTCATTCCACTGTTCCCGCTTCTGGTCCTGCTCTATTTCGTGTTGCGTGACGACATGACCTGGCTCGTGCTGGCACTCGTCATGGCGGGCCTCGGATGGGCCTATGATGCGCGGCTTATTCGATCGGTCATGATAAGCCTCAGAACCCGTGAATTCACCAACACCAGCGTTTTTTCCGGCATGTCGATGCCGAGGATCGTCACGCAGGAACATCTGCCCTATGTGCTGCCGATCGTCTTCTCGACTTTCATGAATAACATGAACTGGTCGATCGGGCTCGAAGTCACGCTTGCAGTCCTGGGCTTTACCGATGTCGACACACCGACCGTCGGCGGCATGATCTTCTGGGCCAACCAGCACAGTGCAATGGTGTCCGGAGTCTGGTGGTGGTACTTCTTTCCCACCCTCTTCGTGACGTTGACGTTCATCGGCCTCTTCCTTCTGGCCATCTCGATGAATGAATACATCGATCCGCGCAGCCGGCTCGATCGGATGGGGAATTCCTGATGACGCAGATCCCCGTCTCAGCCGGCAACGGACACGCGCACGTCCTGGAAACGAGTAATCTCCGCGCCTACTACCGGATGAAATATTTCGGGATCGACCGCGAAGTAAGAGCTGTCGACGGGATCTCGATGCATGTGCGCAAGCACGAGATCTATGGCATTGCGGGCGAATCCAGTTGCGGCAAGACCACGTTCATCAAAGCGATCGCGGCTGCGATCAGGCCCCCGTTGGAAATTGTTGGCGGGCACGTGAAATACAGCTTCATCGACGATGATCTCTATGCACTGCCCCCGGCACGACGTGCAGCCATTCGCTGGCGCCACCTCTCCTACATCCTGCAAGGGTCGATGAACGTGCTCAATCCCGTTCGTCGCGTTCACAAGACGTTTGAGGACTTCGCGTTCCGGCACATGCATTTGCCACGCGCCGAATTCGACCAGGAGGTGCGGCGCCATCTGGAGCGGCTGCGCCTTCCTCCCGAGATACTCCGGTCCTATCCGCACGAACTCTCGGGCGGGATGCGGCAGCGCGTTTGCATTGCCCTCGCTACGCTTTGCAGGCCGGAATTCATCATCGCCGACGAACCAACGACCGCGCTCGATGTCGTCGTCCAGAAAGACGTCCTGGCGATGATCCGGGAAACACAGCATGAATTCAGCTCGTCAATGATCTTCGTTACCCACGACCTGACTGTTCATGCAAACATCACGGACAGGCTCGGCATCATGTATGCCGGCCGTCTTGTCGAAGAAGGGCGAACCGCTGACGTTTTTGCCAATCCCTTGCATCCGTATACGGCCCATCTGATCGCCAGCTTGCCGACGATCGGCGACAGACATACACGCGATGGGCTTCATGGAACCCCGCCGAACCTGGCCGATCCTCCGAAAGGGTGCCGTTTCCATCCGCGATGTCCACTGGCGATGGAGATCTGCCGACACAAGAACCCCGCCCTTACCACCCTCGCGGAAGATCATAGGGTGGCATGTTTCGCGGCGAGTTCGGACGTCCTGCCAACACCTGACGAGAAGCCGAACCAGCCCGAGGAATTGGAGACCGAGCGATGACGGCTCCTCTTCTGCAGCTCGACGGCGTCTCCAGGCTCTACAAACGAGGAGGCCTGCTTGGCCGCCAGGAATTCCGGGCCGTCGACAATGTATCGTTCTGCCTGGAGGGCGATGAACCTCAAGTCTTCACGATCATCGGCGAATCCGGAAGCGGCAAGACGACGCTCGCAAGGATGATCCTCAACATGGTCCGGCCAAGCGCCGGGACGATCTTTTTCAAGGGCCGCGACCTGGTTTCGATCCGCGGGACCGGAGCGCGGCGAAGGTTCATGAAAGAGGTCCAGCCGATCTTCCAGAATCCCTTCGAGGCGTTCAATCCCTTGAAACGCGTCGATCGCTATCTGTTCATGACGGCAAGAAACTTCACCGACGCCCGTTCATCCGCACAGCTGGAAGCCGTGGCCGACAAGGCGCTGAACAATGTCGGCCTTTCGATTGCCGAAGTGCGCGGGCGGTTTCCTCACGAGCTCTCCGGTGGTCAGCTCCAGCGGGTGGCGATTGCCCGGGCGCTGATCCCCGGCCCTTCGATGCTTGTCGCCGACGAGCCGGTTTCGATGGTCGATGCCTCGCTGAGAATGTCGATCGTCAATCTGTTTCGTGCACTGCGCGATGACCTCAAGGTTTCGATCATCTACATCACGCACGATCTTGCGACGGCCTATTACGTGAGCGACAGGATCATCATCATGCGCAAGGGTGAAATCGTCGAAAGCGGCGACGCACGCTCGGTCCTTGATAACCCCCAGCATCCGTACTCGCAGCTCCTGAAGTCCGCCATCCTGTCTCCCGACCCGAACGGTCGCGGCGTGCTGACCGGCGACAGCGCCGCATCTCAGCAAGCGCGCGCATCGCCGGATTCGTCGATCGAAGAGACAGAGCTGCAGTCGCATTAGCGGCGAATTACCGTTTCCTGAAGCAAAGTGAGATTTGAGAGATGATCAAGGCCCAAGCCCGGTTCGACCGGGACTTTATCATTGGTGACACCGACAACCGCCTGTTCGGCGCGTTTGTCGAACATCTTGGCCGCTGCGTCTATGGCGGTATTTTCGAGCCCGGCCATCCGACGGCCGACGAAAAGGGGTTCAGGCGGGATGTTCTGGAGCTCGTGCGCGAGCTCAATCCCACCATCATGCGTTACCCCGGCGGCAACTTCGTTTCCGGTTATAATTGGGAGGATGGAGTGGGGCCGGTGGAGCAGCGCCCGCGCCGCCTCGACCTGGCATGGAAATCCGTCGACACCAATCATTTCGGAACCAACGAATTCATGGACTGGTGCCGGGTGGCCGGTATCGAACCGATGTTGGCCGTCAACCTCGGCACGCGCGGGCCAGACGAAGCCCGCCATCTGCTCGAATACTGCAACCATCCTTCCGGCACCCATCTTTCTGAGCTTCGGAAACAGCACGGCTGGGAAAAACCGCACGACATCAAATTCTGGTGCCTGGGCAACGAAATGGACGGCGGCTGGCAGATGGGGGCGAAAACGGCCGACGAATACGGCCGCATCGCGGTGGAAACCGCAAAGATGATGCGGATGACCGATCCAACCATCGAACTGGCGGCCTGCGGATCCTCCGGACGAAAAATGGCGACCTATGGCGAATGGGAGAGGATCGTCCTCGAGCACACGTTCGATCACGTCGAGTTCATATCGCTGCACACCTATCTCAACAACTATGCCGACGACACGCCATCGTTCCTGGCAAGTCCCGACCTGATGGACAGCTTTATCGAAGAGGTGGTTTCGATTGCCGATGCCGTCGCGGCGCGACGTCGCTCCCACAAGCGCATCATGCTGAGCTTCGATGAATGGAACGTCTGGTATCGCACTCGGCGCGGCGAACATAACCGCGTGAAGGAAGGCTGGCCCGTCGCCCCACCCATCCTGGAGGAGGAATACGACATGCAGGATGCGCTTGCCTTCGGCGGCGCATGCATCTCACTCCTCAATCACGCCGATCGCGTCAAGGCCGGATGCCTCGCCCAACTCGTAAACGCCATCGCCCCCATCATGACGGAAACCGGTGGACCGGCCTGGCGGCAAACGATCTTTTGGCCCTTCTCGGACTTCAGCAATCTCGGCAGGGGCAGCGTCCTCAGAACCCGCGTCGATACGCCGACCTATGCCACCCGCTACTACGACCCCACTCACACGGAAGACCTGTACGACAAGATCGACTCGGTTCCGTACCTCAAGTTCTCGGCGGTGCATTCGGAAGAGAACAAGACGGTCACCCTCTTCATCCTGAACCGGCATCTTTCCGACGATATGCAGGTTGATATCGCGGCAACCGGCTTCGGCGGGCTAAAGCTGCAGCGAGCACATTCGCTGCATCACCATGATCTCAAGGCGAGCAACACCAAAAATGCGCCGAACACCGTGGCGCCTCGCGATCTGAAGGACATAGAGGTGACGAGTGACAGTGTCACGATCACCGTCCCTCCGGCGTCATGGAGCGTCGTTCGGTTCAGCGCTTCCCTGTGAAGCCGAAGTCGAAGACGGCCCGTACAGGCCCCATCCGCCGTCAGGCAAGATAGAGCCGCATGATGATGTCCTGGTCGTAGTTGCCGAAGCCGCGACCGAAGATGTTGATGCCCCCCGGATGGGGGGCGTTCTCTTCTATGCCGATTTTCATCCTGATCGAATGATGCTCGGCCAAACCGATGTCGCCGATAGTGATATTGGAGATCGATACGCCGTCGATAAATGATCCCTGCTTGGTGACGCGCCAAGTCTTCAGCTTGCCGTATTGAGAGCCTTCAAGCTTCCACCAGTGAGGCGTATAGACCCCACGCTTGTCGCCATAGTCACCGGGTGACGTCCAGGTCCCGATGCGATGCTCGTTGATCCACAGCGTTATGTCGGAAGGCCAGTTGACGTTCGTGCCGGGCACTTCCGACGAAAGTTCCATCGAAAATTCGATGGCCTCGACCGCCGAGTTAACAAGCTTGGCATTGTTCGGAAATTTGTATTCGACATTGCCGCGGCCGAACCAGATCAATGCCGCTTGCACCCGGCCGGGATCGAGGAAGAAATCTGGAACATCCAGCAGCCCGATGACGCCGTCTGGCGAGCAAAGTCCGCAGGGCGCGGAAACTTCGCAGCTCGTGTAGAGGCCCAGAGGCATCGCAACTTCGATCTGGTTGTTTCTCGTTGCTTTCTCGGCGGTATCGAAACGAACGATGATTTCGTCGTATTTGGCGCTGCAGACCTTCTGATTGCCCTTGGTCGCCTTGACAGAATAGGTCTCGATGAGACCGGCCTCTTCAAGGGTCAGAATGTTCACGGCAACCGTCGACTGCGGCAGCGACAAGGCCGCGCTGATTTCATTGACGTTGAGCTTGCCGCGATCATGGAGGAGCTGAAGAATGTTGACCCGAATAGGTGAAGCCAGGCCCTTGAGAACCAAGCTGCCGGTATTGGCCGAGACGGTGAGAAAATTGGGCTTCATGCTTCATGATCATGCAGTTGCCCTCCCTTTGTATCAGAGATTTTGATTTACTAAGAGCAAATTTTTCGAAGACCGGGCGATACTCTTGGTCAGCGGATGATCTAGGCGTTTTACAGACGCCAGCCCGAGTAGCTTCACAGAACCACTGTTCCCGATCGCGCGAAAGTAGCCGATCCTTCCGCAATTCTGCAAAATACGCCTTTCGGAGGATGGACAGGCTGGCTTCCGCAGACCGCCGGCAGGATCGTCTGCCATTTGCCCAAGAAACCCATGGAAAGCCGCTCAAGGCTTAAACCTTTTGATCCTGTTGCCAGGACGGCTCAACGCGATACGATCCACCGGCGATACGGAGATAACCTAGGGCTCGGCTCGGAAAACGACCGACCTTGGGTTTTGCCGTAACTTACGAAGCATGGCGAAGGCTCGAGCCTTGGGGCGGATAGGGCACGAGCCTTGGAACGGATCGTCCGGCAGTTCGTCGCTGCGTTGCATGCCTTGCCACCCATAGCGACCATACACAGTCCCCCAATGCGTCCTGACGTGAAGCACGTTCGGCTCCACGCAACGAGTGAAAGGGATCACGATGGAAAATCTACAGGCATATTTTCTGAATTTTCCGCAGTTCGCCGTCACGTGGGGGATTTTCTTCGGGGCGGGCTTGCTGAGCTTCTTCTTCCTGCTGTGGAGAGACCGCTCGGACTTTTCATTCAGGGAAATGTTCGAACACTGCGTGCCTTTCAATGTGCTCACATCGAAGAGTTTCCACATGGATGTCATCATCTATGTCTGGAGAAAGCTGACGGATCTCGTTTTCGTCGCCCCAGGGCTCGCGGTCACGGCTCTGGTATCCAGCGCGACGGATTTTGGCCTGCAATCCGTCTTTGCAGATTTTTCGCCGCTGGGTATCAATTACGTCGTGACGTTCTCGTGCACGATCGTGATGCTGATTGCCGCCGAGTTCGCCGATTATCTGGTGCATTACCTCGAACACAAGGTGCCCGCCCTGTGGGAGCTGCATAAAGTCCATCACTCGGCCGACTTCCTCAACCCCCTGACATCCAAGCGCGGCCACTCGTTCCCGCTGGTCTATGGTGGGATCGCCGCCGGTGTGATCACCGGCACATTTGCCGGGCTGTTCATGTTCCTGTTCGGCATCAGCCTCGTCGAAGCCGTCGCCCTGCGGGCCGTGGCGAGCAAGATATTCACCATCTGGACGCTCGATCCCCTCAAGCACTCGCATATTCCGGTCAGTCTGGGTTGGTTCGACCGATTCCTGATCAGCCCCCACATGCACCAGATCCACCACAGCAAGGTCGAGCGCCATTGGGACAAAAATTTCGGAACCAACCTTTCGATCTTCGACTGGATGTTTGGAACCGGCTACCGGCCTGAAAGGGGAGAAAAGGCGGTGTTCGGCATCTCCGGCTACAGCGACGCCTCATTGCAGAAATTCAATACGTTCAAGGGAGCCTATTTCGATCCGGTCCTGAGGAGCTGGAAGGCGATTGTCGCGCAGGTGCGCCCCGACGCCCGTGCCAAGCCTGGCGCCAAAAGGGACACGCCGACTTTCATCATCGAAACGCAGAAGAGGGCGGAGCAAGGCGCCGATACGGCCGGTTCGGCTCCGGCCGCCATCGGCCCACGATCTCCTTCGCCGGCATCAAATAGCGGAACGATCGGCTGATGGGCGCTGGCAACGACAGGTATCGCGCATGAGTTTGGAGCCCATCGGAATATTCACGCTCGTTCTGGGGCTCTATTGCCTGTTTGCAGGATACCATACGAGCATCGTCGTGTTCATCGGCCTTTCCGTTTTCGGTGCCGCAGCCGCGATCCTGATCGGATCCGCAAACATCCAGCCGGCGCACCTTTTTCTCGCATTCCTTGCCCTCAGCGTCCTGACCTATCGAGACAAGTTCAACATCGCGCTCAAGGCACTGTCCTTCCCCAAGCCCGGATTCTGGCTGGCGTGTCTGCTGATCTACGGAACAGCGTTGGGTTTTTTCGCGCCGCGCCTGTTTGCCCGCATGACGGACATCATCCCGCTCGGCGTTTCCGAATATCCATCCACCGGCCGCACTGTGCCTTTGGGGCCGGTCTCCAGCAATTTTACCCAGGCGGTCTACGTTTCCGCAGATCTTCTTGCCTATGTCCTGATCCTGGCAATCGGATCCACCATGGCCGGCTTCAGGGCGATTACCGTCGGGGTTCTGGTATTCGCCGGCGCGAATGCCTTCTTTGCCCTGCTCGACATCGCGACCTATGGCACTGGGGCTCAGGACGTCTTTCTCTACATCCGCAACGCGCAATACACATTTCACGATGATGACGTCGTCGCCGGTGTCAAGCGTATCGTCGGCTCATGGCCGGAGGCGTCGGCATTTGCCGGCATCAGCCTCGCCTCAGTCGGGTTTACCGGCACGCTGTGGCTCTGCGGGCGCGACCTGAGATGGAGCGGCGCACTTTTCCTTGTCACGACCCTGCTGGTGATACGGTCCACGTCGTCGGCGGGCCTGTTGGCTTTGCCGCTATGTTTCGTGATCCTGTATATCACCGCCTTCTTCCGTTCCGGCGGGCAATCCGGAACCCGGAACAGTTCGGCGATCGTGCTGTTTACACTGCCGCTGATTTGTCTCGTCGCTTTGGTGATTGCCCTCAACGATGCGCTTTTCCGGCAGCTCTACGACTATTTTGACCTGCTCATCTTCAGCAAGTCCACCTCGTCTTCCGCGGTCGAACGCGGCTCCTGGAACACCTATGGATACCAGAATTTTCTCGATTCCTACGGTCTCGGGGTTGGCCTCGGTACCTCCCGCACGTCGAGCTTCCTGTTCGCTCTGCTCTCCAATGTGGGAATACCCGGAACGATCATGTTTTCGCTCTTTGCGATTTCGGCATTCTCGAAACGGCGCGGGACGCCGCGCACCTTCACCTCGGATATCCGGCTTGCCGCGCGCAACGGCTGCGCCTGCCTGATGATCGGGGCCATGGTTGCGGGACCGACCGTCGATCTCGGCCTTGTGTTCTTCATCCTGGCTGGCCTTTCGAGCGCCGAGCCGGATGGCGAAACGCTGACCGCTCCATCGACCCGCTACATGACGGCAAAGGTGAGTTGATTGCGCACCGAAAGCTTGTCCGTCAGGCATAGACCCGGAAATAATCGACCCGCATGCGGGTGAGCGTGTCCGCGGGCAAGAGCGGCTGCGGATAAGGGACATCCGAACGCAAGGCAAGCGTGAGGACCGGCCAGAACACGTCCTGATCGGCATCGAGTTGCGCGGAGCGGTTGATCGTCCAGACCGCCGGCATTCCGGTCTTGGTATCAACGATGGGCTGCCGCTCGAAATAGATGGTGCATTCGGTGTCGGTGACCAGCACCCCGTATCGGCAATAACCGGCGGTCATGTCGATTGGAGTGGGCACGCCGGTTCCTTCATTATGCTCGCCGGGTTGCCCCCATTCGTGCAGATAGGCCCCGTAGAGCGTCGGCTCCCAGCCCTTGTGCTCGACGACGTCGATTTCGATGCTCGTCTGAGGACGAAGGATGCTGCGTCCGTTCATCATCCAGAAAGCCGGCCAGCTCAGCGGGTGTCTCGGAAACAGCATCCGCGCCTCGAAATAGCCGCGCCGCCAGCCTTTGAGGACCGTGCCGTCGCGCTTGGCCGTCTGAATATTGCCCGATATCCACTGAAATTCGGCGAGGTCGTTGCCGTAATAATTGGGGACCTTCATCGGCTGTCCGATGTGTTTTGCGGCCACTTCCAACGCCTTGCCATCGCTCGCGTTCGGGTCGTCGACGATCGCATAGGGGTTGAACCCCTCTTCGCCGCGATCTCTCGCGAAAGCCGAACGGCCGTAAAAGCCCGGATCGGAGGTCGTCGGCTTCGGACCGGCGCTCCAGGTCGACCAATCGAGCCTGGTGAAATTGTCCTCGAATATCAGGGCTCGCCCGCTGGTGGGGTCTTCCAGGCGCGCAGATGCCGCCGACCGCCAAACGAGACCGCCGGCGAGGCCCGCCGAGGCCAGGGCGCCGACGGCGAATGAGCGGCGGGACAATAACGTCGTCATGATCCACCTCACGTCGTTTCATTCAGGCTGGCCCGCAAAGACCTATGCCGCTGCCGCACGCCGCAACGCGTTGGCATGCACCTCAAGCACCCGCTCCGGGCTGTAGCAGTCAATGAACTCCTGCCGGAAGCCGGCGTGGGCCTGCTCGGCACGCAGATTGTCGCAATAATAGATCATCGCGTTCACGAGCTCCTGGAGACGATCCACCGGCACGAGCAGGCCAAGCCTGCTGTCGACGAGGATGTCGCTCGGGCCGAATTCGCAATCCGTCGCGATGACCGGCAGGCCGAACCGCAAGGCTTCACAGATTGCCAGCGACCATCCCTCCCATCGGGACGTGGAGACGTAGACGTCACTTGCCGCCAGCGCGGGCTGGGGATTTTCGGGATGATGCTCCAGGCTTACCACGTCCGCGAGGCCGCGACGGTCGATCTCGGCGCGCAGGGCCGCCTCCCCGTCTCCATAACCGACGATTTTCAGCAGGACATTGCTGCGTTTTTTCCTCAGCTCGGAAAACGCGGCCAAAAGAATGTCCTGGCCTTTCTGAAAGGAGAAGCGACCGATATTGATGAACGTGACGTTATCGTCGACGCGTGCTTGGCCGGCATCGGAAAGGTCAAACTTTCGCACCGGGTTCGGCACCCAATAATGCGGGCGCTTGCTCTTGAACATCACATTGAATGAGGTGAGCTGCCGCGGCGAGGTTCCGAAAACCGAGGCGATCTTCGGCAGGAAAAGTGTCTTCATCAACAGGAAGAGTATCTTGGCCTTGATGTGGCTGCGCTCCAGCTTCGGATTGCCGTGAAGATGGACGGCAAACCGGCGCCGGATGCCGATGCAGGAGGCCATGCAGATCACCGTCGGCTCGATCTGCGGCACGACGATAAGGTCATAATCCTTGCTCGCAATGACCTTCCGGAAGTTGCGCATCAGCTCGATCCGGCTCGAAGCCACGCGGTCGATAATCGTGTAGTTCCTGCCCTCCGGGCGATTTTTGTGAACCGACGTGTAGAGGACGTCCACTTCGAAGTCGCTCCCGTACTGATCCGTCAGGCCGGAGCAGATCGTATCCACGACCCTTTCGATACCGGCGAAAGCGCTCGTACCCGGTTGGACGTAGAGGATCTTCAAAGGTGTATGGGCACTAAGTCTTTCGGAGTAGGGCATGGTTGCTATTTGCATATACCTAACCTCTTTGAATTTTCCGAAGACCATGTATAGTAAGGAAAATCTCCTACAAAAAACGTCGGAAACATCCCTGCTGAAACATTAAGTTAAAACTGGCGGAATACAAAGAAACTCTTCACCGCCTAGCGCAATAACATTGATACAATGTCGATGAGATTGCAACAGCAAAGGTTTTCTAGATGTCCGTCATCGAATTAAACGCGATTTCGGGGAAAACTGTACTTCCGCTACCAGCCTGCAACATCTGCATTGTCGGGTCAGGACCTGCCGGCACGACGCTTGCGCAGGAATTGTCGAATACGAACCTGCGCGTCACTCTTCTGGAGAGCGGCGGCATGGCCCGTGATCCCCTGATGGATGCGCTTGACGAGATCGACAATGTCGGTCGTCCGCGGGCGGGTGACCAGTGGTCCGTTCGCAATCGTATCGTCGGCGGAAGCTCCCACACCTGGGGTGGACGTTGCGGCCCCTTCGACGCCATCGATTATCAAGAACGGCCTTGGGTTCCGTATTCCGGCTGGCCGATCGATGGCGCGGATCTCGAACCTTATCTGGCGCGCACTGCCTCCCATCTCGGCCTGGCTCTCGGCAATGGCTACAATGATGAACGGTTCTGGGTGATTGCCAACCGCCAGCGGCCGGCACCGGACCTCGATCCGGCAATCCTGATCCCTTTCTTCTGGCAGTTCAGCCGGGACACGGAAGAAGCTTACCCTTATGAATATATGCGCTTCGGTCGTCATGTGGCCAAACGGATCGGCCCCGATGTCACACTCGTTACCGGGGCGACCGTGCAGAGCGTCCAGGTATCGGCGTCGGGGGATGCCGTGCGCGGCGTGCGATTTGCGGCGGCCGATGGCAGCCAGCAGGTATTGACCGCATCCATCGTGATCCTGTGCTGCGGAGGCATAGAAAACGCCCGCATACTGATGAACTCCGACGAGACGAAACCTCATGGAGTGGGAAACGACCATGACCAGGTGGGACGCTATCTCATGGACCATCTCAGGGGTTCGGTGGCGACCTTTTCGCTGCCGGGTTCCGATGTTCTTCAAAAACGCTTTGGCCGATACAATGTCAGTCGCCATTTCTTTCGCGCCGGATTTCGGCTGAGTCCCGATATCCAACGGCGCGAACAGCTGCTCAACTGCGCCGGCTGGCTCGGCGAGGTGTTGGCAAAGGATGATCCCTGGGATGCCTTGCGGCGCGTAGCGGGGCGCACTCCGAGACTGCCGCAGGACCTGTTCCATATCATCGCGAACAGCAATTTGATCGTCAGGGGGGTGAAGGACTTTTTGGGCGCCAAGAATGGGGTCCCGCGCAAGCTGACCGAACTCGACCTGCAATGCATGTGCGAGCAGGTGCCCAATCCTGATAGCCGCGTGACCTTGTCGGAACGACGCGATCGGCTGGGCATGCGCTTGCCGCGAGTGGACTGGCGCAGCCACAGCGACGAGTCCCGCACGATGCGCAGAATGGCGGAATTGGCTGTCCAGGAACTGCCAAAAGCCGGCCTGCCCGCGCCGAAGCTGGAGGAATGGGTCAAGGACGGCGCCGAAATTCCCTCGACATTCGTCGATGTCGCTCATCCGACCGGAACAACGCGCATGTCCACGGAGCCCAGCCATGGCGTCGTCGACGCCAACTGCGAAGTACATGGCGTCAGCGGTCTCTTCGTGCAGGGCAGTTCTGTCTTCCCAACGGCCGGGCATTGCAATCCCACCCAGATGATCGTCGCACTGGCTGTTCGCCTCGCCGATCACATCAAGATGAAGCACACATATCGAGAACCAGTTCCGGTGGCGGCCGATGCCAGATTTGCTTAAGGCAAAGCCAGTTCTGGTGACTGGCGCGACCGGCAGGATCGGCAGGATCGTCGTCACGGATCTGATTGAACGCGGTTATGCCGTACGCGCCACCACATCGAAGCCATTGGCGACGGATAGGGGCGAGGTTGACGATCTCCTGGAGTGGCGGCGGTTCGACTTCATGACGGATGACAATTGGGACGGGCTCGTCAAGGGCTGCTGCGCGGTTCTGCACCTTGCGGCCGAGCTCGGCAAGATGGAGCGCATGCAGCGGGTCAATGTGGAGGCCACCCGGCAACTTGCGCAAGCCTGCGAGCGTCAGGGTATCGCCGCCTTCTGTTACGTCAGCACCGTTTCGGTTTACGGGAGTGGACGAAAGCGCCAGATCGAGGAGGCCTCGCCGGTATTGACCGCTGATCGGGATATCCCCTCGCAATACTGGGCTCTCGATTATGTTCGAATGTATGGGCGGACCAAACTGGCAGGCGAGCTTGCATTGCGCGCCGTTGCAAGACAGACCCGCTTTACGATCGTGCGGCCTGCCGTGGTCGTCGACATCAACCAGATCATCGGGATTCGTGACTGGAACCCGATCAAGCGACTGCTCGGCGCCCACCGCCATGCGCATCACATCTATGTTCGCGACGTCTCCGATGCGATGATCTGGCTTATCGTGCGTAGCCTGGCGGGACACGGCCAGCCGGGTCAGGTCGAGGTCTATAACCTCGCGGAGGACGATTGCCCCGACCCACGGCATATCGATTTTATGCGAAAGGCTTTCGCCGTCAGCCGTGACCGACGCTACAGAAGCATGCCAATACCGGCAGTCGCCGACTGGCTTCACGATTTCCTGAGATTCAGAACCCTGCCTTTGAGAAACCCTCTGTGGCGAATGCGCTTTTCCAACCAGCGCCTGAAGGAGGCCGGCTATCGCTTTCGTTACGGCATGGCAGAGGCCCAACGGCTTGCGCTTTCCGCCCTCGAAAAGGACGTCGAAAATTGAGAAGCCGGGTGACGAAGCATCGCGTGGCTGCGCTCATATGCGGGGTCTTGAGCTTCTCATTCTCCCGAGTATTTCGAATTCACGCCCAAAGAGGATTGCTCCCGCTCGTTTACCCGTCTCCGGACATAGAGAAAATAGAAGATTCCATTCATGGCGACACAACCCGCCTCAAGCGCCACTGCCACCAGGGACGCCCAGGTCAGCGCATCGGATACCGAATAATCGAGGACAATTGCGGCTGTCGCCAGAATGATGACGACTGCCAGAACGACAAGCGTGAAGATCAAAATTGGCAATCGGGCTGCGCAAAGCAAGCCGACGATGAATGCAATGACCAAGTCCCAAGTCATCAGCGTCCTTTGACCAGTTTCGTCTCCGGTATTTGAGAATTTTATTCTAACATGTGCTGAATGTCCCTAGCAAGCGGGAATCGGCTAGCTTCCAGCTTCGGGCCGGACGGCGATTTTGTGCTATCAGCTCCGGCTGCGGTCTAGAAATTCTTTGGCCGAGTATCTCTCGCTCGTCTTTCCACCCGCACGACGTCGCCGGGGCCTACCTCGTCATTGTCACTGACGACCAGGGTCTGCATCGCTCCATTGATTGTCCGATTGACCTTGATGACAAACGCCGGCTCGCCGTCGGCTTCCAGCGCGGCAAGGGCGGCGGGAGCGCGCGACTCGATGTTCGCCAGAAGCGCACGCGCCGTTTTCGCCTTTTCGGAGTTGGCCGCCAATCGATCGCGCAGATCCACGGCCTCGGTGAGCGCGTCACCTCTGTATTTCTGGCGAAAATCGCCCATTTCCTGATCGAGCTTGGCGATATCCTGCTGCGTCTTGAGAATTGCAAGCGAGACATCCAGGCTGCGGCTTTCGAGATCCGCGACGCTTTGGTTTGCGCCAAGCTGCCGAGACGATACCGTCAAACCCTGGGACACCATCTTGTTGATGGCATTCAGATCCTTTGCCGCCATTTCGGTCTGCCTGGCGAGCGAGCTTTCCTTGAGCCGCAGGGTTTCGAGCTGGTTCGTGGCCAGAATCTTGGCCTGGCCAAGCCTGTCGAGCTCCGTGTTCATCAGATGCTGCCGGGTCTCGAACAAGGCCTGCTCATCCTGCATCACGCGCGCCAGTGCCGGTCGGGAGGCTTGCGATGTCAGATCCTGCGGAAACGAGACCGTGGTGGCGCCGGCCAAAAGCGCCTCGACACGCGCTTGACGCGCCAGAAGGCCATAATGTTCGAATTCCAGTTGGCCGAGGTCTCCATGACTGACCAGCGCATCGCGCTGAAGAGCGAGCATTTCAGGATCTCCCTGCCCAAGCCCGCCAGCCATGCTGATTGCCTGGATCACCGTCAGGCCGGGGACGTAGCCGTATTTCCCCGGCTTGGACACCAAGCCGGTGACGAAGAATGGCCGATAGACCGAGACCTCCACGGAAGCATTGGGCCGCTTCTGCAAGCCGACCTGTTTCTGAAGCTGTTCCCCGATCAGGCCTGATACGTCATCCAGCGTCTTGCCGGCGACCTGAACGGTGCCGATGATCGGAAGCGATAACGTGCCTGCAGCGGAAACGGCGAATTCGCCGGTCAACGGCACCCATTCGAACGCCACTCCGGCATTCGGCCGCCATTCGAAAACGCGAATTTTAAGAACGTCCTGCGGCCCGAGCGTGTAGTCGGCCGCACCTGCCGGAATGCCCGGGAAAAAAACCGCAAACCAGGCCATCAGCACCAGGAGAAGCTTGGCCAGGTAACAGAGCCGGGAGGTTGGTGCGGCTGATGCACTGACATCCGTCGCAAACGGGCACTGCAAGAAACTCAGTTGCTGCATCCGGTCACTCCTGCTTCTCCGGTTGGCTTTACGCTATTCGCACGTCATCCCAGATCGGCCCCTGCCCGGTAAGATGATTGGCGTAAGACCTGAATTTGTCGATGAAAACCGACGTCCTGAAATCCTGCGCCCGCGCCACGGCATCGGCGGGATTGAGATCCATTTTATCGAGACGTTCCACGGCATCGATGACGGCCTCGACCGACTGGATGGGGAAAAATACACCGGTCTTGCCGGCGACGACGGTTTCTGTCGCTCCGCCCCGTCCATAAGCGATGACAGGGCGACCGCTTGCCATCGCTTCAACAGGCACGATGCCGAAATCTTCCTCGCCCGGAAATACCAGTGCCCTGCAGCGTGCGTAGTGGTGCTGAAGGACATCGAATGGCTGGGCACCCATGATCGTCACGGTCGGCCCGGCGATCTTGCGCAGGCGAGCCAGCATTTCGCCGCCGCCGATGACCACCAGCTTCGCCTTCATCTGGTTGAACGCTTCCACGGCAAGATCCGGGCGTTTGTAACTCACCAGTTCCCCGGCCATCAGATAATAATCCTCGAGGTCGCAGGTGGCGACCGGTCGAAAAGCCTGGGTATCGACGGGCGGATGGATGATCTGCGCATCCCTGCGGTAGTAGCTCTTCACCCGCTGCGCCACCGTCGTGGAATTGGCGATGAATTGATCGACACGGCTGGCCGCCGCGACATCCCAGGTCCGCAAATAATGGGCCAGCGGCGGCATCATTATTCGCGTCAACCTGCCGGAGGTTTCATAGTACTTATTGTACATGTTCCAAATGTATCGCATCGGAGAATGACAGTAACAAATATGGATAGCCGGCGAGGTAGGTATTACTCCTTTTGAGGGTCCCGACTCGCTACTAATGACGAGGTCATACCCGCTGAGGTCCAGCTGCTCCAATGCCATGGGCATCAGCGGCAGATATTTTTTGTACATCCGCTTCGCGTAGGGCAGGGAATCGATGAAGGTCGTCTGGATGCGATGCTTCCGGATTTCTGCTGAAATTACAGCAGGATCATACACATGGGTGTAGATATCGGCGCCCGGATAAATCCGGCAGAGCGCCTCCAGGACCTTTTCACCGCCCCGCATTCCGACCAACCAGTAATGGATGATTGCCACCCGCATGAAGTCTCCCCAATGACCGAGCAATAGGCCAAGTTCTTTAGCCATTGCAGCAATTTGGCTCACGCTCTAGATCGAAAGAAGTAAATATAATTATCTACCCCAGAATGTGCAGTTTAATTCGCACATATATCGGTAAATATTACGATACATTCCATGATTGCCTAAATAGTGCGCCGCAATAAAAGTATTGTCAAATGAAATACCAAGAGCTAACGTGGTGTGGATGCCGCTATAGATTGTCTGCCCATACCCTTTCGTCTTTTTCCTAGAGTACGGAGCCCGCAGATGAATGACATGAATGTCAGTGGTAATTTGAATGCGATGAACGGCACGCATCTTCAGGCACCCGAACAATTCGCTTTCCCGAGGATCGGAAACGAGGCTTCTCATCGCCTCTCAGTCTATCTGAAACGGGCTCTCGACACGGTCATTTCCCTTATCGCCCTTATCGTTCTCACGCCGATGATCGTGATGCTGATCGCCCTGCTTTATGCCGTTCAGGGTCGCCCGATCTTCGTTGGGCACCGCCGGATTGGCAAGAATGGGGTGATGTTCCCCTGTCTCAAGTTCAGGACAATGGTACCCAATGCCGACGAGGCTCTGCTTCGGCATCTCTCCGCCAATCCATCGGACGGGGCGGAATGGGCCGCCACGCGCAAACTGAAGAACGACCCCAGGATTACGCCGCTCGGCGCCTTGCTGCGCAAGAGCAGTGCCGACGAGATACCACAGCTCCTGAACGTGGTACTCGGGCAGATGAGCATCGTCGGCCCGCGCCCGATCGTACCGAGCGAGGCGGAGTTCTATGGTCGCCACTTCGTGGATTACATCCGGGTTCGGCCGGGCCTGACTGGGCTTTGGCAGATCAGCGGCCGCAACGACATCAGTTACAACGCGCGCGTCGAACTCGACATGCGTTATGTCCGGGAACAAAGCATCTGGGGGGATATCGTCATCATGGCCAAGACCGTCCCGGCGGTCCTGCGCGCACACGGCAGCTATTGATCAATCACCCGATCCCGCGGGGGCGGTTAAGACACGGCGGACGTTCCGCGGGATCGAGCGCATACGGCAGACGCAATGCAATAGCATCGAGGGATCAGCACATCTTGCAAGCCAGTTTTGAGATCGTAAGCATAAACTTTCAGCAAAAAGAGACCGCCATCTGCTTCTCGCTGCGGCCTCGTTTTTCGCAAACCGGAAAATTGGCAGATGAGCGGGGCCTCCTCGTCCATCGCCCTTGGTACCCGCACATTGCCCCCCCTTTCCGCGCGAACGATGATGGGGGGCAGTCGTGAGCTCAATCGAGCACTGCGCCATCAACGGGCGGTTCCTGACGCAAAGTGCGACCGGCGTTCAACGTTATGCGATGAATGTCGTCAAGGCTCTCGACCGCACCTTCGGTCATGATGAGCGCCTGCCGATAATCGCGCCCGTCGGCACGCCGGACCCAGGTTTTGCCCGACTTCCGCTGGTCACCTCCGGTGATTTCGGCGGGCACGCGTGGGAGCAGACCGTGCTTGCCCGGACTTGCCGGGGGCCGCTGCTCAATCTTTGCAATTCGGCACCCGTTGTTAAGAAGGATCAGATCGTCTGCATCCATGACGCCAACATTTTTGCCGCCCCCGAAAGTTATAGCCGCGCCTTCCGTATAGCCTACTCGCGGCTGCATCCGCTTCTGGTTCGACGGTCCGCTCGCATCGCCACGGTCTCCCACACATCAGCGCGGCAACTTGCCCGCTACCTGCCTGTCCGGCAGCAGGACATTGCCGTCCTTCCCAATGGCCATGAACACGCTCTCGAGTGGGACGCCGGGCTGGCGAAGGTCGCCCCGCAAATCGTCGGTGCCATAAGCGCAAGAGGCCGCCAGTTCGTCCTGGCGCTCGCCTCCCGTGCCCCGCACAAGAACCTTGGTTTGCTGATGAAAGCTGCGGAGGCTCTGGACGACCTGGATATCGACATTGTCGTCGCCGGCGGAAGTGCCGGCATTTTTGCCTCCGACCTTTTCGAAAAACGGCCGAATCTCCTCCTCGTGGGGCGGGTGTCGGACGACGACCTTGCCTATTTCCTGAAACACGCACTCTGTCTGGCATTCCCCTCCATCACCGAGGGTTTTGGGCTGCCGATTGTCGAAGCCATGGCCTTGGGTTGCCCCGTCGTGGCGTCCGACTGCGCCAGCATGCCCGAAGTATGCGGCGCGGCGGCGCTGATGGCCTCTCCCTTCCAGCCGGAGGCGTGGATCAGGCATATAGCGGCCCTGAAGGGCTCGGATCTGCTCAAAGGCGAGTTGCGCGGCCGGGGCTTGGAGCAGGTTCGCAACTTCTCCTGGACGAACACCGCAGCGGGTTATCGAGAACTGCTCCAGGACCCTGCGAAAGGCCTCGTTCCCGGTAAATCCCCCAATTCGACGGAACTCAGCCTGGCGGTTGTCATCGCCACGCGCGGCCGCCCGGCCATCGTCAGCGCGACGGTGCGCCATCTTCTCGCAACCCAGACGGTTCGGCCGGATACGTTGGTGGTGTCCTGCGTCGATACGTCCGACGTCGGCGATCTGGTTTCCGATCCCAAAGTGACGATCGTCACGGGAAAGGCCGGCCTTGCAGCCCAACGCAACCGAGCGCTCGCCAACCTGCCCGCCGGAACGGAGGTGGTCGTCTTTTTCGACGACGATTTCGTCGCCCATAGGAATTGGCTGGCGTCCGCCCTTTGCGCGTTTCGCGATGAAAGCCGCCTCGTCGGGCTGACGGGGCACGTGATCGCCGACGGAATCAAAGGCCCCGGCATCCCCTTCGATGAGGCCCTTCGCCTTCTGGATCGCGCGCCATCCCCTGGTTCGAGGTGGCATGAGCCCTACAGTCCCTATGGCTGCAACATGGCCTTCCGCATATCGGCCATCGGCGACGCAAGGTTCGACGAACGGCTGGTCCTGTACGGCTGGCTGGAGGATCGTGACTTCGCGGCCGCACTTGCCAGGCAGGGTGGACGCTTCGTCAAATCGGACGAGGCCTGTGGCGTACATATGGGCGTCAAGAGCGGCCGCGTGAGCGGTGAGCGGCTGGGATATTCTCAGATCGTCAACCCGCTTTACATGATGCGCAAGGGCACCATGACGCTTGCGCAGGTCGCCGACCAGGTTCTGCGCAACATCGCCAGCAATTTCGGCCGGCTGCTATGGGCGGAACCGTTTATCGATCGACGCGGGAGGGTCAAAGGCAATCTCATGGGCTTTGCCGATGTTTTGCGGGGACGCCTGGAGCCTGAGCGTGCTGCTCGATTGCCAGTTTTCGACGCTCTTGCGCTGCGGACCGGAGGAAAGGCCAAATGACTTTCAACAGGCCCGGCCCTCTGGAGGACGCTTCCCGTCTGTGGCGCATGGATCGCGAACCGATGGGCGATGCCGGAGAGGGCCCACTCGCGCTGTTGCGCCTGATGATCGCGCTTGCGTGGCGCAACAAGATACGGCTTATCGCGTGTACGGCGGCGGGGTTCCTGCTCGCCTTTCTTTATGCGAACTCTCTTCCCCGGGTGTACAATGCCACGGCAACGCTTCTGCTGGAGCCGCGGCAATTTGCTTCCGCAGGCCGTGACATCAGCGGGCAGCAGAACCTGGACCTGAACAGCGCCGAGAGCGAATTGCAGATTATTCGTTCGGAGCGGCTTCTATCCGCCGTGTTCGAAAGCCTTGTCCTTCAAGGCGACGCCGAACTCGGCCCCCGGCCGCCCAAGGAATTCAGCGGCCTGGCGGTTCAGGTGCAGGACACGATGTCGACGCTCGTGGACAATGGGTTGACGACGCTTGGGAAGACGTCGAGGCGGGCCGAGGATTCACTGGATCCGACCGCAGATCCCCGCGAAAACGCACGCCGCATTGCTTTTGCTAATTTCGTCAAACGGCTGAGCGCGCGGCGGGTGGGGCAATCTTACGTCGTCGAAATCGAATTCTGGTCATACAATCAGAACCTCCCTGCCCGCGTCGCAAACGCCATGGTGTCGGGATATATCCTGCAATCGATTGCCTCAAAAGAACAAATGGCCCGAGCTGGCACGGACACGCTGCAAGGACGACTGGACGCGCTGGCTATCCAGGTCAATGCTGCCCGGGAGGCAATGAGGAACGGCACGTTGCCGGCGGTGGCCACACCGGATGCCGATGCCCGGATCATCGGCGCCGCACTTCCGCCACTCGATCCCTCCGGTCCGCGCAAGACACTGATCGCCGCATTGGGTGGGCTGTTGGGGTTCCTGATCGGTATGTCGACCATAGCCATCAACGTGGCCTTTGATCGCCGGGTACGCGATGCGAAGGAACTCTCGCAGGAATCTGGCATTCCATGCTTGGCGATGGTTCCGGACACCGGAAAAACGGCAGGCATCGGGTGGCGTTTCGATAGCCCGGCGCTTCAACGATACGCCAGCGTCATTCGTGACTTGAAAACCTCCGTCGATGTCGCTTGCGCATCACAACGGCGGGAAAGAAACATCGTGATCGCGTTTATCGGGGCAACCGCTGCGACCGGCGTTTCGACCCTGTCTCTCAGCATGGCGCAGCTTCTGAGCCGAAGCGGCCACCATGTGACGTTCTTCTATTCGGGGCTACCGTCCATGGTCGAAGAGACATCCAGTTCTTCAACTTCCCTGGCCGACGTCGCAATCTCAGGTCTGAAGGCGGATCAGCTGTCGTTCGGCAATCTCGATGGCATTGCCACTCTGCCGATCCACTCGATAGAACCGCATATCAACATTTTTGCAGATTTCCGTCATTCCAGCGTGTTGCGGATTCTGGAAACTGCTCGATTGAAGGGAGATGTCATCTTCGATCTTCCGGCCCTTGATAACTCCCTGGATGCGCTGGCACTGGCATTTCATGCCGATGCCGTCTTGATCGTCGCAAAAAGTGGACGCACGACGATTGACGAGGTGAAGGACGTTCACAATCAGCTGCGGCGCGCTGGCGCGCCGGTGATCGGCACTGTAGTCAACAGGGTCAGGTCATGACCGCAGACCCCGTGGTTTCCCGAGAACCGCCTCCACAAGTGCAGGATTCCTTCGAAGCTCACCGATCCGCGGATGATCCGGAAGGCAGTATCTGCAAGCTCGCGATCATCATCACCTGCTTCAACTATTCGCAATTCATCCGGCGCGCGGTTGAAAGCGTCCTTTCGCAAAAGTGTAGGCAGTGCCAGATCCTCGTGATCGATGATGGTTCCACCGATGGTTCGTGGGAGGTAATCCGCGGATTGGGAGTGCGTGCGTTTCGGCTTGCAAATGGCGGTCAACGCAAGGCCTGTCTTTTTGGCCTTGAGCAGACACAGGCACCCTTCGTCCTATTCCTCGATGCCGATGATGAGCTCCTTCCCGAGGCATTGGAAGTGATCATCGCCAACCTGGACGATGGCGTTGCAAAACTTCAGTTTCCTTTGAAGAGGATCGATGTCGACGGCAATGTCATCAGCGGCCCGATACCCGAACTCCAGGCGTTCAGAGGGCGTGAACTGGCCGGGCGCGTCTTACGCACCGGTGTCTACGCGACGCCCCCGACCTCGGGCAACGTCTTTAGACGCGACGTGTGCGAGCTCCTGAAGGACGCCGACTATGACAGGGCAGTCGATGGCATTATCCTGTTCGCTGCTCCATTCATCGGCGACGTGGTGAGCCTGCCGCAGCCGCTGGGTCTTTACCGGGTCCATGACCGCAACGATTCCGGCTTCGGTGACGAATTGAATACGCAGGCTTTGCATCGGGATCTTCAGAGATTCGTCGCCAGGACGGAGCATCTGCGCCGGATCCTGCCAGGCTATGGCTATCGGTCCGGTCTCGTATCCACCGAGCACGCCTATTTCTATCGCGAGCGGCGCTTTTATCTAGCCGTGGCGGAGGATGAACAGATTTCCTTTGCCAGCCTGTCTGGACTTGTTGGGCGGCTGTGGCGGGACAAAAACCCGCTGCGGATGAAGGTTTCCATGACACTGTTTTTCACGGCCGTCAGTCTGCTTCCCAGAGATCGCGCCCGAAAGGCGCTTGCCTATCGTCTGGGCGCCGGGACCCGCTCGACGCGCGGGCTCATTCGGGCGCTGACCTGAGCGGATTAGCGATCGACCAGGTCAGGTCTTCCAGATGCAAGGGCAATCCGCATGCCCAGCCCGAACAGTGTCGCGATATAAGTGGCTGCGCCCGCGCCCGCTACCACGACAAGCTGTATCACAACGGGCAGACCGGACGCCGGCATTCCCGTTCGCAACCAGATGACGACAATTGCCATGACAGTAGCGGAAGCCAGAACTTTCCAAAGGTTCCGGATCTGCTGCCATGGCCCCAGCCCGAACAGCCGCCGTGCCTCGGCAATGTAGAAAACAGCCATGACGGAAGCGACCAGAATTCGGGCAATGCTCGCTCCATGGGCGGCAAACAGATAGAAGCCAATGGAGATCAGAACGACCCGGAAGCACAGGTCTATCGTATTGAGCCTGAAAATGACGGAGGGTCGATCGAGAGCGAGGCTCGCCGAATAGAGCGTCTGGAAATACGGTATCGGAATGACTGAAAGGGCGAGCAGGCTGAGATAGGGAGCCGCGTCGCTCCATTGCGCTCCGAGCAGGATAGCGGTCACGAGATCTGCCGTCAGGGAGAGGCCGACGCAAACGGGAAGCGAAATCAGCATCGCGAAACGACTTGCCTTGAGGAAGGCCGTCCTCATTCGGTCTGCATTCGAACTAATCTGCGAAAAAGCTGCCATGACCGGCTGCAGCGCCGGACCGATTATGCTCTGGGTCGGGATGACGGCGATGTCACTTGCAACGGCGTAGCGGCCGAGCATGGCGCTGTTTCCGGCAGAGCCGATCAGGAAACGATCAAACTGCCAATTCAAGGCGGACACCAATTGCGCCGAACTGAACCAGCCGATAAAGCCGGCAAAATCCGGGAGCCGCTTCAGCGAGAAGGCAGGTCTGTAAGGGGCCACAGCATAAGAGGCCATGGTGGCGACAAATGCGGTGGTCACGAAATTGACGACGATCGCCCAATAACCGCCTCCGGCAACCACGGTGATGACAGCGGCCACAAAAGCGCAGAGCTTGCTGATCGTTTCGATCGCGAATGTCGGACGGAATTCGAGCGCGCGGGCAAAATGCACCATGGCGGGGCTCATGAATCCCTTCGCGATAGGGCCGAGCGCCATGGCGGCGATCACCGGGACGAGCAATGGATTTCCATTGACCAGAGAATACGGCCAGGTCCCAACAAGGAAGATCGCGGCGATCGCCGAACTTCTCAACACGCCGAGTGTGAAGCCGGTATCAAGGTGGCTCTTATCGAGCACCGGCAGTCGCACCAGTGCCTGGGTGACCGGAACCTCCAGAACCGTATCGATGACGACGACCAGCGCCATTGCGAGTGCCGCCAGTCCAAAATCCGTCGGGGACAACAGGCGGGCGAGAATGAGTACGTTGAAAAAGTCGATAAACCGCCCGACGAAGCGGGAAAAGACGAGCCAACTGGCACCTTTGAGAGCTGCGAACGCAAGCATTCTTCACCACGCCCCTGTCTCACCGCCGGCTCCACGAACAAGGAGGCCCGGCTTCTTTTCCGTCGTTGGTATTGTCCTCGAATGCTCTTCAACGGTTCAGTTTGGCCGAGAAGCCTCGAAGGACATGCGCCATTCCGACGGCGCGGAGCAAGGCTGGCTTCAACCGCGGAAACTCCTGCGCAATCGCTCCTTCGCGCCACAGCTGAGATTTCACGGCCATCAACTTTCGTGCCATTCCGGCCCGTGTCGCCGGCGCGACAGTCGCTATGAACTCACCTCGCCCGAAATCAACCGATCGGGGAGCGACACCCAAGGCGATCACATCCGCCTTGGACGGGTTTATGATCGCTTGCTTAAGTCTCAACCAGGCCCGATCCGCATCGCCCAAAACCTGAGCGCCGCTGGAGAGACCATCGATATAGCGTAGCGCGCCGGTGAGAAGCGGATTGCCAACGGCCGGATCGAGCCTGCCGAAGCGAATCTCTCCCGAATTGCCGATCACCGTGCCGTCATGTCCCATGCTGAGCGTTTTGACGGAAGGTATGGCCGGCTCAAAAAGGCTCTCGATGATGTGCCAGTACCGCAGGACCACTGTCCTCGTCTTGAAGGGACTGTAGAAGCGATCCTCCACCACGAGACCCGCCACATTGGGGAAATGGTCTTCGCTAAGCCCCTTGTAATTGCATCGCGCAAACTGCACCGTTTCGAAACGATGCTCCGGCAGCCCGGCAGACAGAAGCCTCTGGGTGCTGCCGTAGAGCCCGGTGTCGCAGAGGATAATACGTTTGGCACCACCTGCGATTTGCGCGATATGGATCTTGAAGCAGTCATTCTGACTGTCGATGTCTTGCGCGACGGCGCTGCCGGCTGTCGTATCGAGCATGCCGAAAAAGCGGCTCGCATCAAAAACCTGCTGCCACTCGTCAGGTAGATTATAAGAACCGTTGCCGAGCGCATGGGCAACGGCGGCGAAACTTGCGCATTCGAATTCGCGCGCCAGTTCGTCGAGGACAGCCGGGCTTCTGGCCGCCACCGCTGAGCGGGCAGCAATCAGACGCGAAATCAGGATGTTCTCGCGCTTCAACGAAAGAGGCAGGTCGAGCACGGATTGGAGGCGTTCGAAAGCTTCCCGTATGCCAAGTCCCCCGCGCGCGCAAAAGAGCATTGTCGCATCACGGTCCGAACTCGCCTGCTGACCATATAGCCATAAAAAGAGACAAAATTCTGCGACGATCGGACCGAATACATGTTCGCCGAAGTGAACCTGATCGCCGATTGGCGGTATGGCCCCGCGGGAGCCCGATCCACTTTTGACTTGCCGCAGCCCTTCCGCCAGGGCTCCGTTGCCCCGTGAAACGAGCCGCTTGAGGCGGTTCTTCGGCATATGGATGGTCTGTATCCCCATGCTCTTTGGGACGAGGCAATCGGCGAGGAGGTCATCACCGATGTGCAGGGCGCGCGAAGCATCCACGCTTTCAGCCTTTAGAACCAGAGAAAACAGGTCGCCCTGCCGCTTGCTGGCCTTCAGATCCGCGCTTGAATAGATCTCGTCCAGGAGGCCCGGGCCGTGAAAATGGTCGATGAGCTCGCCGACTTTTTCACCGGACAGCCCCGTATCGGTGATTGCCACGACCCTCACACCGGCTTGACGATGACGCCGCAACAGCATGGCAAAATCACCATTCGCAAAAAGCGCCCGCTTTTCGACTTCAATCTCGATAGCGATCCGCTTCTCTATCACGGAACGCGGCAGCCCTAGAATGGCGACTTGGCGACTGATGACATCGCAAAGGCACACCTCGCCCCGACCGCCTCCCATGTTCAAGGCACGATATGCCATCTTTTCGGCAAGCAGCCTGGCCCGGATCAGTTCGTCGGGACACATGGGCGAACCCTGGCCCTGCAGAAAACGGGCAAACATCTTTTCACCCGCAATGATGCGCGACCGCCGGGACAGGCCGTTGCGCAACAAAAGGGTATCGAACACGTCTGTCGCAATCAGATCTATGGAATGAAGGGGCCGATTGAGATCGTCGAGGCTCCGTCGCGGCATCCAGCATACCCCTCGCAAATTACCGGAACCAGCGCGCCTTGACGGGCCAGCGCCAATCCAAATCCCTGATAGAAAATTTCCCCCGAACGCATCCGAAGAAGAAGAACGCATTCGTGCCGATGGCAGAGTGTAACAGACATAGACAAATGCCTTCAAGTTAAATTACTATATACCAATTAGTATATCTGCCAAAAATATCACCACTCCGGTATTTATTTGAACAATAACGAGGCAAACGTAATATATATTGGATTTCCCGTTCTGTAATAACTCGGAAGTACTAGATCAAACGATGGAGACCTGCATGCAGGAGGCGACGTTCCCCACCCCTCAAAAGGCGGCCGATCTGGAGTATGATGCCATTGTTTTGGGAGCGGGGGTTAGCGGTCTCGTTTCAGCTGCCGTGCTGGCCAACCAGGGATGTCAGCAAATCCTGGTCGTCGATGAATACGGCCACATCGGCGGGAACCACATGGACTGGTCGACGAATGGATATACATTCGACATCGGAAGCCTGATTTTCCAGGACGATTCCCCTCTGCTGACGCATTTTCCCGAACTCCTCCCTCTCTATGTGCCGATCGAGCCTCGCTGGGGACGGTTGAATCCCCAGAAGATGGTCACGGATTATCCGATTTCGCTGCGCGACGACATTTTGCGGGCCGGCGCCAAGGGGATGATGCGCATCTTCGGGTCGGTGTTCTATGCGCGGCTGTTCCAGCGCGAAATGCGCAACGCAAGAGACTTTTCACGCTACTGGATTGGCGCCGAGCTTCTCCGGCGGTCGGGCCTGGAATCCTATATGCGGAGGTTTTACGGGATCGCGCTTGATCAGATCGATATCGATCTGGCGAAAAAAAGGATGCTGTGGATCAGCGAACATGCCTCGCTGGGCAACCTCGCCCATCGCCTTTTTCGTCGCCGACGCCAGGGTCCGACCAACAAGCAGCTCGCCCGCCCCAAATCCGGATTTGCGCCCCTTTACCGGCTCGCTCAACAAAACCTGGAGAACCGAGGGGTGCAATTCGCCCTGGGCGTCAAACCAGTCGCAATCGACCGATTGGAGAACGGCTTTCAATTGAGGCTGGAGGACCGGGTGATTACTGCAGGCCGGCTGTTCTCGACGATCCCGATCGAACGGGTGCAGGCCCTGTGTGCCATCGAGCGGCGCCACGTTCTCAATACCACCACCCTCATCAGCCTCTATTTCAGCTTCAGCGGAGAGCGTGGCTTTCAGCAGCCGATCATCTACAATTTCTCACATGATGGTGCATGGAAGCGCTTGACGGTCTATTCCGACTTCTACGGCCAGGCCCATGGGCGGGAATATTTCGCCGTCGAAGTCGTTGCCGACCGACCGGACAGCCCGGTTGAAATGGCCGAATTGGATTTTCGGGCGCACGTTGCGGCGAACGGGCTGTTTCGAGGGGATCTGAAACTCGAAGGCGCCCAAGTCCTGACCAATGCCTATCCGGTCTACAGCCGGGACGCCGCGCGCCAGGCGGATGAAGCCATCGCTGCACTGCGTGCGTTTGGAATCCAGTCCTACGGACGCCACGGCGGGTTCAACTACCAGCCGACAGCCCGTGTCTCCACCCTCGATGCGGAAGCCGCTCTCGGATTCGAACGGAAGGTCTCTCAGCCGCCGGGAGCGGTCGAGACTTCTCCCCAGACGGAGCCGGCACCCTCGCCGCTTCTGATATCCTCTCCCACAACCCCGTGAGCCCAATATGCGGATCATGCATGTTCTGAACCACACCCGGCGATTGAACGGCAATGTGCATGCGGCTGTCGACCTTGCCTGCGCTCAGGTAAAGCTCGGCCACACTGTCTGCATGGCAAGCGGTGGAGGCGATTTCGGCGGATTGCTTGCACGCAACAGGGTGGAAACGGTTTTCGTCGATCAGCAGAGAAAGCCTCTCACCGTGCTCAAGTCGCTTTGGGCGCTGCGACGCCTCGTCCGCGACTGGAAGCCGGATATCGTGCATGCGCATATGATGACGAGCGCCGTTCTTTCGATTCCTGCCTGTCGTTTATCGTCGACGCCGCTCATTACCACCGTTCACAATGCGTTTGAAAAAAGCGCCGTGCTGATGGGGCTTGGCACATGCGTGATTGCCGTTAGCGACGCCGTCGGGAAATCGATGCAGGAGCGCGGCATATCGGCATCGAAACTTCGCGTCGTTCTCAACGGCACAATCGGATCAGCACGGTTCGAAGGGCGCGACAGGACGCCCGCGTCCCTTCACAACCCAAGCATACTTTTCGTCGGAGGGCTGCATCCCAGAAAAGGGTTACCCGACCTCCTGGAAGCCTTCCGCCTGGCGCACAAGCAATATCCCGACAGCCACCTTTATATCGCCGGCGGCGGGCCCTTTGAGGACGCCTACCGGCAATTGGCCAGCGAAACGGGCTGCGCAAGCGCCATCACATTCGTCGGCGCCATCGACGAACCGTTTCCCTACATGTTAGGCGCCGACATCTTCGTCCTTCCCTCCCATGCCGATCCTGCCCCGCTCGTCCTGTCGGAAGCGCGTGAGGCGGCCTGTGCGGTGATCGGCGCGGACGTCGATGGCATCCCGCAGCTGCTCGGTTTCGGAGAGGCCGGGATCCTTGTCCCACCGCGCGATCCGCAAGCCTTGGCAGCCGTTCTCTGCGACCTGCTGGCGGATCCCGAGCGGCTGGATATGTGGAAGGCAAGAAGTCAGCTGCATATCAACAATCTGACGATCGAGCGCGTCGCCCGCGAGACGCTCAGCGTCTACAAGTCCGCCTTATCACCTGGAGCAGAGGTCGTCCCGGCCTAGTCGTCGGGGGACGCATCGGATTAACCGCGGCCGAGCTGCCGCTTCAGGTAACTGTCGGCGTGTGGATCGGCATAATGGAACAGCGCCGTCGCCCGCACAGCGCCTTCATCGACAGGCTCATTCGTGTGAATGCTGCGGTAACCCCAGAAGAGATAGAGATTGCCGGGAACCAACGACACATGCTTCACGCCCTTTCCGCCGGATGCGCGACTGCGCAGGATCCGCTGGGTGAGCGCATTGTCGAGGATCGCTTTGTCGGCGAGATTGAAGAGGTAATTCGATCGGATTCCACGGGTATTGGGGATAATCAAGAAGTCGCCGCGCTTGCCGAATTTCGGGATTTCGATCGGTAGAAGTGCCGTGATCGCGTAGGAATCGTAGTGAAATATCAAGGAATGTTCCGTGACGCTTTTACCCGTGAGGCAGCGAAGAATCTGATAGAATTTAACGTCAGGCGCTGGCCGGCCTAGACCGATGGAATAGAGGCGGGAAAAGAGGGCCTTGAATTCCGGGGAATTGCCGAGGTCGTCGAGGCCTGATCCCGCGAGCTCATCGCTTTTCAGCGAAATCGTCTGGCGACCCTCGCGCGTGATCGTGGTGGAGACAAAATTTTGCATCTGGCTGAGATCTTCGGCTGCCAGGAAGTTGGGGGCGCAAAAAATTCCGTCTTTGTTGATTTCATGAGCGATGCCACGAACATCCCCATCCGATAGCGCAGACAGCCACTGTTTGGCATTGCTGAGATAAGACATGGCAGGCTCCGTAGCAGCACGCGATTCTGTCCTGGAACACATCAGGAAACACCAGGGTCAGGCGATCAACAGGATCACTCGGAAAACGAGCTGACTTGGCTGAAATTGCCCTGCTCCCCGCTATTGACGCCATCCGGCGACAACGGGGCGGGCCGACGGCCGAGGCTCAATCGACCCTTCCGATGCGCAGACGCCGTCTGGGCAAAGCCGGCATGTGATCGTCCTGGTTTCCTTCCAACAGCAGCGGAGAGGTCATCCGCTCCGGATCAAGCAACCGCCACTCTCTTTCAAGCCGCAGCCTGATGGATATCCAGATGTCGCTCGTCATAACTCACCCTTCGATCAGGATAAAATCCGTCATTCCCAAAGAATCGACCTACGGTGATTTCCGCTTAAACTCGGACCACACCATGTAGAAGATACCTGCGAAATAGCCAGCTTGCATCAAAATAAAGCACAACGAAGTATAAACCAATGAATTCAGGAAATTTCCTTGGTAATCATATGTAATTATACCAAAGACAATCGAGGCAATGGTCATCTGCGCCAACGCTGCTGGCGCCATCGATTTCACCGATTTTCTCAAGAGCAAGCTCATGCGCGCCACTCGCTTCGCTGGCCTTCCTAATGTGCACCAACACGCTATTCGGGCCATCGACGGTTCAAGGCTTCACCGCTTCCGCCCTTCAATGAGACAACACGAGAACACGGCTCCGCTTCGGAATTGGAAGCCAACAGCAAATCGCACCGGGAAGGAAGAAACTCTTTGTGATGATGTACTACGCCCAATGACGTAAACTTACGCCGAGGCCTGGACCGCGTCGGACAAGCCAGACGCCGACAGGGGCCCGTTTTCATGACCAATGATTTGCCTGCCTTGCCGGATCAGCCGAGATCGTCGCGGATGCAGGCCTTGAAGTGTCCTTTCCCCCCTTCCCTGAGTGGCGGCACGACGCTCGCACAGGCTTCAATCGCAACCGGGCAACGAGTCCGGAAGACGCAACCGCTTGGGGGATTGGCGGGACTTGGGATATCCCCTTTGAGTATCTGCCGGTTCGCATGCCGTGAAGGGTCGGGCGACGGAACAGCCGAAAGCAGGGCGCGCGTATACGGATGCTGCGGGCTGGCATAAAGCTCGCGGCTCGGCGCCATCTCCATGATCCGCCCGAGATAGAGCACGATCACCGTATCGGCGACATATTCGACCACCGCGAGATCGTGGGCGATGAACAGCATGGTCAGGCCGAGCCGCGTCTGCAGGTCGCGCAGCAGGTTGACGATCTGCGCCTGGATCGACACGTCGAGCGCCGACACCGGTTCATCGGCGACAATCAGCTCGGGCGCAAGCGTCAGCGCCCGGGCGATGCCGATGCGCTGGCGCTGGCCGCCGGAAAACTCGTGCGGGTAGCGGGAAATCGCATCTGGCGGCAGATCTACCGAGGCGAGGGCCTGGGCAGCTTTTGCGGCCCGCTCCGATCTGCTGCCGATCCGCTGGATATCCAGCCCTTCCGTGAGGATTTCGCCGATCGTCATCCGCGGCGAGAGGCTGGCGAAGGGATCCTGGAAAATATACTGGACCCGCGCATGCAGGCCGCGGAGCTCGCGGCGCGTCAGGCTCGTCGTTTCCGAGCCTTCAAAACGGATACTGCCGGAGGTGGGTTCGATCAGTTGCGCGACCATGCGGCCGATGGTGGTCTTGCCGCTGCCGGATTCTCCAACCAGGCCGACGACTTCGCCGCGCTTGATGTTGAAGGAGACATCCTGGACGGCGCGGACGACCGGTCCGCGGGCAAATGCCACCGGGGCAAAATCCTTGCCCAGCCGGCTTACTTCGAGGAGAAATTCCTGTGACATCGATCAGATCTCCTGCCATCGGATGCAGCGGCTGAACTGTCCCTCGCCGGCGTCTGCCAGCGCCGGGTAGGCTTCTGAACAGGCCTCTATGCGGTAGGGGCAGCGGGGAGCGAAAGGACAGCCTGACGGCAGGTCCATGAGGCTCGGAACCGATCCTGCGATGGTCGGCAGCGGGGTGCCCGCCTCCCTGAGAAGCGTCGCGGTTCCAAGCTGCGGCACCGAACGCATCAGCCCCTTGGTATAGGGATGACGCGGATGGGAGAAGACCCGCGCCACGCTACCGGTCTCGACGAGCGAACCGGCATACATGACGGCCACGCGGTCGGCGATCTCGGCAACGACCCCGAGATTGTGGGTGACGAACAACATGCCCATGCCGCGTTCCTTCTGCAGCCGCCCGAGCAGGTCGAGGATCTGCGCCTGGATGGTGACATCGAGGGCCGTCGTTGGTTCGTCGGCAATCAACAGCGTTGGATTGCAAGCGAGCGCCATCGCAATGGTCGCTCGTTGCCGCATGCCGCCGGAAAGTTCGTGCGGATATTGCCGGGCACGTCGGCGCGGATCGGGAATGCCGACATCCTCCAGCCGCTGGATGGCATCCGACATGGCCTCCCGATGGGATTTGCCCATATGGATGCGGATCGGTTCGGCAATCTGTTCGCCGATCGTAAAAACCGGATTGAGGCTGGTCAGCGGCTCCTGAAAGACCATGCCGATATCATTGCCGCGCACCCGGCGCAGGGTGTCGCTGCCAAGGGTCTGCAGTTCGACGACTTCGCCCGTCTTGCGCTTCAGCCGCAGCGTACCCGCAGCGATACGGCCCACGCCACGCGGCAGAAGACCCATGATCGACAAACTCGTCACCGACTTCCCCGAGCCGGATTCGCCCACCAGCGCCACGGTTTCTCCCGTCGCCACGGCAAGGCTGAGGTCCCGCACGGCGACGATCTCCCGATCGCCGATGCGGAACACCGTCTTGAGCCCGGAAATTTCGAGGATCGGCTCAGCGCTCATCGTCAATCCAGAAGCCCGGTTTGCCGCAGGATGCCGTCGATGACGGCCGCCTCTTCGTCGTTCAGGGATCGCTGCGGACGAGCCATGACATTGGTGTCGATAACCCCAAGCCTGCGCATGGCGGTCTTGAAGGCTCCCACTCCGGCCGAACCCGCACTGGTCCGGCCCAAGCTGACCCAGACCATCTCGAAAAGCCGGCACAGGCGTTCCTGCTCCTGTCGTGCACCGGCAAAATCGCCCGCCTGGCAGAGGTTCCACAAGCGGACATAACCGTGCGGATCGACATTCCCGAGGCCCGGCACGATGCCGTGCGCGCCCATGTTCACGACGCTGTCGGCGACGATCTCGGATCCTGTCATGACGAAGAAATCCGGCAGATCGGCCGTGTCTGCCATGACATAACGAAGATTGCCGTCATCGCCGCTCGAATCCTTGACGCCCGCGATCGTGCCTTCGCGGGCAAGCGTCACGGTGGTCCGGCGTTCGAGCTTGGTGTGGACGCAGACAGGGATGTCGTAGGCGATGACCGGTATGTCGATCGCCGCCCGGATATAGCGGAAGTGATCGATGGTTTCGGCCTGGTTTGTCCGGGCATAGAACGGCGCCGTGACGACAACCGCGTCGGCGCCCGCCGACTGCGCCACCTTTGCATGGGCGATCACGCGCTCGGTTGTGGGGTCGATCACGCCGACCAGGATGGGCACCCGGCCGCGCACCTGCTCGACCGCATGTTCGATGATGTGGCGGCGCGTGGCTTCGTCATGGAACACGACTTCGCTGGTCGAGCCGAGAACGAACAGGCCGTGCACACCGCCATCGAGCAGATGGTCTATGACGCGCGCGAAGGAAGGATAATCCACCGCGAAAGTCGTGGTGAGCGGAGTGACGACGGGCGGAATGACGCCGGTAAAGAGGGGCATGTGCAACCTTTCACTTGAGTTCGGAGCGCGGATCGAAGGCATCGCGAAGCCCATCGCCCACGAAGTTGATGGCAAGAACGGTCACGACGAGCGCGCCGCCCGGAAACATCCATTGCCAGGGATAATTTTCGAGCACATGCGTGGCGCGGGCAGCGTTCAGCATATTGCCCCAGCTCGCTTCCGGGGGCGTGACCCCAAGCCCCAGGAATGAGAGACCGGCCTCCAGCAGGATCCCATTTGCCACCTGCAGGGTGGCGTAGACCACGAGAATATCGATCGTATTGGGCAGACCATGCCGGATCAGCAGGTGCCAGAGCCCTGCGCCCATGCCCCGGGACGCCACGACGAAGTCACGTTCGCGCAGTTCCAGCAGCCGGGCCCGGACCATGCGGGAGAGAACCGGCCACGACAGCAGAGAAATCACGAAGATCGTGGGGACTATGCCGCTGCCGACGATCGAGGCAAGGACCAGAAGGAAAATGACCGGCGGCAAGGTCATTGCGAGATCGACGAACCGCATCGTGGCACCATCCACGAAACGTCCGGCAAAGCCGGCGATGGCTCCGATGAAGAAACCGAGGAACGTGGAGATCGCCATCGATACCGTCGCCACCAGCAGCGAAATTCGCCCGCCCTGCAGCAGCCGCGCCATGATATCCCGCCCCACCCCGTCGCTGCCGAGCCAATGGGCCGACGACGGCCCCTGGTTCATCGCCAAAAGGTCGATGTCGTTGGGCTTGTAGAGCCACCAGAGATCGTAGGTGAGGGTCAGGACAAGGATCGGGATCAGGATGGCCAAGCCGACCACGGCTGCACCGTTCTCGAAAAAGCGGGAAAGTGCGCGTCGGATGGGACCGGCGGAGCTGGCATGTGTCAAGCTCGCCATCTTATGCCACCTTGATGCGCGGATCGACAGCGGCATAGGCGATGTCGGTCAGCAGGTTGACCAGGATGACGCAGGCGCCAGTCAGCAGCGTAGCGCACATGATGACCGGGTAATCGCGCCGGACGACTGCATTGACCATCAGCAGACCCATGCCCGGCCAGTCGAACACGCTCTCGATGAAGATCGCGCCCCCGATCGCGATGCCGATGGTGGAGCCGATCAGCGTGATCACCGGCAGCAGGGCGTTGCGGACGGCATGTTTGACGATGACCCAGAATTCCCGGACACCCTTGGCGCGCGCCGTGCGCACATAGTCCTGCGACAGCACTTCGAGCAGCGACGAGCGCATGTATCGCATGATCAATGCGCCATGGCCGATCGAAAGCAGGGTGGCGGGCAGGATGAGGTGGGCCAGCAAGTCACCGACGGAGAAAGGCGCGCCCGGCGTCGACATGCCGCCGGCCGGCACCCAGCGCAGATTGACCGCAAATACGTAGAGCCCCAGCAGGGCGGTCAGGAAAGCCGGACTTGAAATTCCGACGAAAGCCACGGTCGAAAGTGAAAGATCGGCCAGCTTGTTGCGGCGGACGGCCGCAAAGATGCCGGTTGAGATGCCGACGACCACGGCGATGACAAGCCCGCTGAACATCAGCAGGATCGTCGGGCCGATGCGGCTGAGGACAAGCGCCAGCACCCCTTCGCCATTATACTGGATGGAATAGCCGAAATCCCCCATCAGCGCCGCACCCAGCCAGGCGAAATATTGCACCGGCAGCGGCCGCTCGAGACCGAGCCGGGTACGAAGCATCTCGAGATCGGACGCGGAAATCGGCACAGACGGATTGACATAGGCATCGATCGGATCGCCCGGCGTCAGCCGCAGCAACGTGAAGATGAGAACCGTCAGGGCCAGCAGCATCAGCAGACCGACAGCCGTACGGCGAAGGATGTATTGCAGCATGTTTTCACCAACAGGGTCCGCAGAGGATGCAGTCCGGCTTGCTCGCCGGACCGCATCCCGGCTCACGGGCACATCAAGGAGCAAGATCCCATTTTTCCGGATGGGAGACGTAGGGGCCACCGCCTGGAGCGGGCGTCCAGAAGAAGTCCTTGAGCTTGCTGGACACGACCCCATAGCGGCTCGCCACCCACATCGGTGCCCAGGGAAGCGCAGCGTTCATTTCCTTGCAGACCTTCTGCCATCTGCCGTCGGCCTTGGCCGGGTCGGTTTCCGCCATCGCCGCATTCAACGCATCGGTCAGCGGAGGCATTTCGACGCGCATGATGTTGTTGCCGGACGGAGGTATCTGTGCGGCATTCAGCCCGACATTGAGCGATCCGGGATTGGGACCGTTCTGCAGCCCCGCATAGACCAGCGGGAAATCCTGCCACTTTTCGCTTCGCACGATGCCGTTATAGCTCGGAACGTCGAGCGCGCGCGGAACCACGTTGACGCCGACCTGCGCCAGCATCGCCTGCACCGCCGCCATGACGTTGGCGACCTGCGGCGTATTGTAGTAGGTCAGCCACGGAATCGGCTTGCCGCCGTTGATCTTCTCCCAGCCCGCCTCCGCCAGCAGGTCCTTTGCCTTTTGCGGATTGTAGGCATAGCCGGCCAGATCCTTCGTAAGAAGCTGCGGCGCGACATAGCCGCAGTTGGCGAGTTTGGCCGCACCGCCGAACAGGCTGGAGACGATGGCATTCCGGTCGATGGCGTACATGACCGCCTGACGGACGCGAAGGTCGTCCCAGATTCCGGCGCGGTGGTTGAAGCCGATATAGTTCACCACATAGGAATCGCCCTCGATGACCCGGAAACCGCCATTGCCCTTGAAGGTCTTGGCGTCGTCGGGTTCGGCAAAGGTGAACTGGATCTCTCCCGCCCTGAGGGCCGCGACGGCTGCGGCCGGATTGGCGAAATAGCGGTTGATCAGGCGATCCGCTTTCGGCTTTCCGCCCCGATAGCCGTCATAGGCAGCCAATTCGACATACTGGTCGCTGACATGCTTCACGAACTTGAATGGACCGGTTCCGACCGGCATGGTGGACCACCACGGGCTCTTGGCAACCTCCTTGACGTTCACCGACGACAATGCATGCTGCGGCAGCATCATCACCTGCGACAGAACGGAGAGGAACGCCGAGTTCGGCTTGCTGAGCTTGACGACTGCCGTGTGCGCATCCGGTGTCTCGACCGATGCGATATCGGCAAGTCGCGCGGCAAAAATGCTGCCGCTCTCGGCATTCTTGGCAAGCTCCAGGGTGAACTTGACGTCCGCCGAGGTAAAAGGCTTGCCATCATGCCAATTCGTCTCGGCGAGCTTGAACGTATATGTCAGGTTGTCCTGGCCGAGGGTGAACTCTGAAGCCAGCGCGCCGGTAAGCTTCGACAGATCGGACGTGTAGATGACCAGCGGCTCGAAATAGGTATTGAGCCAGGTGAAGCCGGCCGTGGCAGTCAGCGGGTTGAAATTGCCCTGGAAACCGCCTGGACCCACGTCGAACCCGCCGACAATGGTCTTGCCCGTCTGCGCCTGGGCCGTCGCGGGCACCATTGCGGCAGTCGTGGCAAAAAGCAAAGCTCCCGCCGCCAGAAGGCGACCGAAATTCCGTCGATGCATGCTCTCCTCCTCTTTTATATTTCGACTATCGCTAAACCGGATCGACCTCCTCGGGCCGGTTGATCGCGATGACTTTCCGGATGCCGGAATAGTGTGCGCTCAGGCGCTTGCGGCCCGCTTCGACATCTCTCGCCGCCACGGCTTCCGCGATCTCGTGGTGATCCTGCCAGGTCGCCAGGGGCGTGGGACTTGCCAGGTTTGCGAAGCCCGAGGCTTTGTAGAAGGCGGACCAGAAGATATCGATCAGCGCGCTCAGCATCTTGTTGTTCTGGCAACGGAACAGAAGCTGATGAAATTGCTGGTCCTCCTCGGCGAAACTTTCGCCGCGCTCAGCGCGCTGGCGCATGCGATCGGTAAGGCGTCGAAGCTCGGCCACGTCATCGTCACTGATCATCTCGATGGTCTTGTCGATGAGGCCCGTCTCCAATACGCGACGAATCTCCAGCAATTCCTCCACATCACGCAGCGACGCCTGCAGCCCATAGGCGAGATTGTCCAGAAGCGGCGCGAACGAGAATTCCTTGACGAAAACGCCAATGCCGCGCCGCGTTTCGAGGATGCCGACGGATTCCAGCGCCTTGATCGCTTCACGAACCGAATTGCGCCCCACGCCCAATTGGTGCGCCAGGAAAGTCTCCGGCGGCAGAGCCGCGCCGGCCGTCAGGTCATTATCCTCGATATAGCTGCGCAGGCTTTCCTGCACGCTGACATGCAGAAGCGGCGGACGCTCCAGAGGTTTTATGGGCTTGGCCAATGCTGCTCCATGCACATTTCGACAATCAACATAATTGAGGTATATCGACTTGTAGGATATCTAGCAAGTCGATAAATGCAGAAAGCAGCTGAACAAGTCCGGGATCCGGCTGCGGTAAACGGGAGGTGGGGTGTGATAATCACAAAGTTCGAACGGCGGAATGGCCGCTGGGGCCGCATTCGCGGAAATTGGGCAACGCTCCTGCTGCCGATCAATGAAGACGATTCAATCGATTTCCCGCGTCTGGCCGATGCGATCGACCGGCTGGTTGCCGCCAAGGTGGACGGCATCTACTCAAACGGCACCGCCGGCGAATTCCACAATCAGACAGAAGCGGAATTCGACCAGATTCAACAAGTGTTGGCAGACCGCTGCAGCCCTGCAGCGATGCCATTCGTCATCGGTGCGTGTCAGCCCGATCCCCGCATATCTCTGGACCGGGTGCGCCGGGCGGCGGCGCTCGAACCGGAGGCAATCCAGGTGATCCTTCCCGACTGGTGGCCGGTGACGGCCTCGGAGGCGACCGATTTTCTGCAGATGGCCGCTGACGCTGTCGGCCCGGTTCCGCTGGTGCTCTACCAGCCGCCGCATGCCAAGCGCGTCTTTACCCCGGAGGAACTGGCGGCAATCCTTGTGGGCGTGCCGCAAGTCGTGGGCATCAAGCTTGGGGATGGAGATGCGTCCTGGTACGATCAGGCCCGCAAGCATCTCGATGCGTGGGGAATTTATGTCCCGGGGCATCATCTTGCGACAGGCGTCCAGCAGGGCGTTGCGGTCGGGGCATTCTCCAACGTTGCCTGCCTGAGCCCGTCCGGTGCACAGCGGTGGACCGCGTCGATGGCCGATGACATCGACCGATCGCTTGATATCGAGCAGCGGCTGCGCACCTTCCTGGATGACCACATAGCGCCCTTTGCCAGGGTGCACGGATATTCCAACGCCGCGTTGGACAAGCTCCTGGCTGCAATCGGGGGATGGGCGGAGATCGGCACCCGGCTACGTCGGCCTTATCGCTGGATTGATCCATCGGTCGTTTCCACACTGCGTGAGAAGGCCAGGATCGCCCTTCCCGAGATCATGCTCTAAAACGTCGAGGTGGCTGCGTAATGCGGAAGTCAAGCAGCATTTTTGAGCGGGTCGAAAGTTTGTCGGCGCTGGATCATGGTCCAGAGTACGGTCACCCGCCTGCGTGCGAGGGCGATGAGGGCTTGAGTGTGATGTTTCCCCTCGCGGCGTTTGCGGTCGTAGAAGGCCTTGGACAGAGGGTCTTTGGTACAGACGGCGCAGAACGCTCCCTGGAAGAAGACCCGTTTGAGAGCTTTGTCTCCACCGATGGTTCTTCGCCAGCCAGCCTTTTTCCCCGACTGTCGGATCACCGGCGCAAGGCCAGCCGCAGCAGCCAGCGCATCGGCCGAGGGAAAGCGCCTGATGTCGCCGATGCACGCGATGAACTCCGCCACGAGCACCGCCCCCATCCCCGGCAGGGACTGGATGAGGGCGCTATCAGGGTGGGTAGCGAGAAGCGCGGCGAGGTCGTGATCGATACGGGCGATCTTTGCCTTGCTTTCCAAGGCCTCGATGGCCAGCTCGCGGACCAGTTCGGCGATTGCCGTTTCGCCCGTCACGGCCAGGGATTGGGCGTGTGCGGCGGCAAGCGCCTGATCTGCCAGCCGCTCGACGGCGCGCAGGTGAGGCGTCTTGGCCAGATACGCCACGATCCGGCGTTTACCGGCCTGTCTGATCTCTGCCGGGGTGACGTAACGGGTCAGCAGGGTGAGTGGCCCTTTGCAGGTCACGTCGAGCTCACGTTCCAGCCCTGGATGAACGCCGCAGAGCAGGGCACGCAGCCGCGCCAGGCGCCGGGTCTGTTCCTCGGTCAAATCGCGTCTCCGGCCCACCTTCAGACGGATCGCCGTAACCGTCGCGTCATCCGGCAGGATCGGGCGCAGGTCACGGGTGCGAACAAGATCGGCAATCGTGCGGGCATCGCGTGGATCGGATTTCCGCTCTCCGCCGGCAAAGCCTTGTCCAGCACGGTTGACCGCGATGCCCGGCGCATGGACGAGACTGAACCCTTCGGTCAGCAAAGAGGCTTCGAGGAAACTGGCGAAAGAACCGACAATATCGAGACCGATGACGGGGTCACCCCCGAGTGCGCGAAGATCGACGATGAAGGACGCGATCTGATCCGGGCGGTTGTCTACCGCCCGGTCAAGCATGACCCGTCCCGCGTCATCGACGGCGCACGCCCAGTGCACCACCTTGGCAACGTCAATTCCTACAGAAACGCGCATGATGCCTCCCTCTCGTTGCGGCTTTACCGCTCGCCCCGTCTCGCCTGCATCGCCTTACATAGCCATCAACGGCAGCGCGTAATCAGCGGTCGATCAAGGGCGGTGATGCGGGCGGCCCAGCCACCTGAACCATCAACGGCAGCAAGCATGACAACCATACCCGCATCACCTGCGCCCAAACAGCTTCTCATCCACATGGGCGCCTTGCAAAGAGGTAAGGCATCGTGACACGACCCAACATCCTGATGATCATGACGGACCAGCAGCGTCGGGATACGCTCGGCATCTATGGCTGCGACTGGATTCCGACACCTCACCTCGACCGTCTAGGTGAAGCCGGAGCGGTATTCGAGCACTGCACGGTCGACAATCCGATCTGCACGCCTTCCCGGGCGAGCATCTTCACCGGCAAACCCGTGCCGGATCATGCGGTCCAGCGGGTGCATGACAACTTGCCACCGGACGAAGTGCTGTTCACCGAACGGCTGCGACGGGAGGCCGGTTATCGGACCGCACTTTTCGGCAAGCTGCATGTCAGCAGCCGCATTCAGGAAGAACGGCAACGGCATCCACATGACGGTTTCGATATCTACGAATGGTGCCTCGAGCCATCGGTTTCGATCGGCAGCCCCTTCAACGGTTATGCGGCCTGGCTTCGCGAGACGGCGCCGGATTTCCTCGCCGCCCTCCAGCGCAACGGCCGAAAGGAACTTCATCACCCCGAAGCGCAACACATGAGCAAGTGGGCGGCCGACCGGACCATTGCCTTCATCCAGTCGATGAAAGCAGAAACACAGCCCTTTTTTTGCCTGATGAGCCTGTTCGACCCTCACGACCCCTATGAGGATTACCCCCTCACCTTCGGAAACTGTATAGATGCGGCGAAGATTCCGGAGCCGGTCGTTTCGCGCACGATACAACCCGAATGCGTCCGCCAGGAGCAGCAGGGTTCCTATCTCGGACGTTTCTCAGACTTCTCTTCGGAGGAGATCCGCAGGATTCGTCTCGGTTATGCCGCTTCCATAACCTTTCTCGATAAACAGGTCGGTCGCGTTCTGGCGGCACTGGACGAAGCCGAGATGGCCGACGAAACGCTGGTCGTATTCATATCCGACCATGGCGACCAGCTTGGCGATCACGGGCTTTTCGTCAAGGGAGTTGCACTCTACGAACCTACCGTCGGAGTGCCGCTACTGCTGCGTTGGCCGGGCCACGTCAACGCCGGCACCCGATGCACCGCGCTTGCGCAAGGTCGCGACGTGGCGGCCACGTGCCTCGCAGCAGCAGGCCTCGATACGCAATCCTGCCCGGAAAGCGAGGATCTGGTGGCCATGGCATCGCGGAACGCGACGCGGCGCAGCAGCGCGATCTGCGCCTACCGCAACTCCGGTGTCAACGACAACGGCAGTTTCTGGGACCCGCCGATGCGGGCAACCATGGCACGGGACCAGCGCTTCAAGCTGACGCTCTATACGAGTGGAGGATCGAGCGAGCGGGAGTTGTTCGACCTTCAGACCGACCCGCAGGAGACTGTCAATCTTTCGGGAAACCCCGCCCACGCCTCAACCGAACTCATGCTGCTTGGCGAAATCGCTGCGTTCCTGCAGGCGGAAGCCGCCGCGGCGGCACCGCGGGCGACGTCGTCCCTTCCCAATGCGGCTCAGCGGATGCAGAACAGGATTAAGTAGGTCACCACACAATTCGGCTCCTCGCCAACCAGACGAGACCACAGACCAGGATCAGGATCATCACAACATGTGTGACGTAATCGAGCGTGGTCTGCGGACCGACGCCGACCGCGATGGTGAATGCGCCGACAAGCGTGCCCAGCAGAGCCAGCGACTGCGCGGAAATTGCCGCCACGCGGCTCCAGGGCCGGCGGAGCCTGACGGATAACAACCCGAGCAGCAGGATCGCCGCGATCACGGCTTCGGCGATCATTGCTTGCCTGTGCTCATGACCCTCGACGAGGAGGCCCGCGTGGGTCAGCGATGCAATCGCGTAGAGACACGTTTCGGCGAGAAAAAGCATTGCGGCGGTGGCAATCATGCAACCATCCTCACCGTGTCCGCCCGCGAGCGAGCGAAGCGTAACCACGAACCATTGCTTTACGTTCTTCGAACGAAGCCACCATATCGATGTCGTCGAAACCGTCGGGCGCACGGGCCTCGATCATGTCGATGACCCCTTCGGGACCGCCCAGGCGGTTAGAGAGAACGATTTGCGACGTGACCGGCCGCCGTTCGGCATCGTAGCGAGAAAGGGCCGCCTCGATACCGTCCCCGGATTGGAGATGTCGTGCTAGGCAGCGTGCATCGAGGATTGCCTGGCTCGCTCCGTTGGAACCGACCGGATACATGGCATGCGCGGCATCCCCGAGCAGCGTGACTCGCTCGAACGACCAGCGGCGCAAGGGATCCCGATCGCAATTCGGGTATTCGTAGAAATTTTCGGTGGCCTGGATGATGGAGGCAGGATCAACGAAATCGAGGTGAAAACGGTCACGCACGAAGGGCAACACCTCGTCCGACAGGCCGAACCGGCTCCAGTCCTCGCGGCGTAGCGGCGATGTGCCGGGCTCGCCCACCTTGGCCATCACGGCCCAGTTCGTCAGCCGCATTTCAGGCTCCGCAGGATCCGCTCCGATCGGATAATAGACGAATTTTGCGAAATTGCCGCCTGATATCACCATCGTCCGGCCATCGCGCCAGATCGGCCAGCGTGTGGCGCCGCGCCATAACATGATCCCGCTCCAGATCGGCGGCCCTTCATCGGGATAGAGCTGCGCCCGGATCGCGGAATGGATGCCGTCGGCGCCGATCAGCAGATCCCCGCGGGCCGTGCCGCGCCATCCATCCGTTCCGCAGAGATGAACCGCGACCCCATCTTCGGTCTGCTCGAAGCCCTCCACCCGGCAACCCATTCTGATGACGTCGGGTCCGAGACGAGCGATCACCGCCCTATGGATCACGCCGAGCAGCTTGCCGCGATGGATGCTGACCTGCGGCGCCTCTTGACCGGCGTCCAGGCCGCGCAATTCCTGCCACACGGCCTGACCGAAACGGTTGGTATAAATCAGTTCCCGCATACGGATCCCTGCAGCGTCGAGACCAGCCTGCAGTCCGAGATCGGCCAGCACCGCCACGGCATGCGACAGCATGTTGATGCCGACCCCGAGTTCACGAATCTCGCCGACGCGTTCGAAGATCTCGACCTCGATCCCGGCCTCGTGGAGTTGAAGCGCGGTCGTCAATCCGCCGATGCCGGCGCCTGCGATGAGAGCTTTCATGACTGGTCCTTTCTCGTTTGCGGGACGAGCGGCAGGATGTAAGCCGCGACGATCTATTGCGGCGTCACTCGTCTCCTGTATTCGAGCTGCATGGCCACGAAATCGGCCGTGTTTTCCCGATAGCGGTCGGCGATGGCCTTCAGCGTATCGTCCAGCGCCTCCGCCGGTTTGCTGCCCAGCGGCGCTGCGGGCGCGCGCGTTGTCGACGCGCTCACCTTGTCGGGAATGATGCGGATGCCGTTGCGGCTCTCCACCGCATCCGCGCTGGCTGCGAAGGTCATCACGCGCGAGCGGTAGGTCCGCGACCAGGCATCCGCGACAAGCGCAAGCGACACCTCGTCCACGCCTTTCGACAGTTCGATGCCGAGCGTTTCGCGGCGCCAGAAGGCGAGCGAATTGCCGATCGCCGTCAATGCGAAAGGACGCGTGAACGTGAAGGCGCCGCTGTCGTGTCGCGCATCCCAATTCGCGACGCCCAGATCGGCGGCGACAGCCTCGGCTTTCTCCCGCCCGGCGATCGCCTCAATCAGCGTCAGCGACATCGGCATGGAGGCACTGATCCCCGTCGTCGTCGCAACGCGACCGTCAACGAGGAAGCGGCGGTCGGCGACATGGCGGATGCTCGGATGTTCCTTCAGCATGGCCTCCAGCGAATACCAGTGGGTCGTCGCTTTCCGGCCGTCGAGAAGGCCGGTGGCCGCAACCACTTTGGCACCGACGCAGACGCCGACGATCAGCGCGCCTTTTTCCGCCTGGCTCCTGATCCAGCGCAATGCCGCCGGATCGTCCTCGCGGACCATCGCCGGGACGATGACGTAATCGGCGCCTTCCGGATGCTGCGCATCGAAATCCGCGATCGTCGCCTGCGGCTCAACCTTCAGCGCCGGATAGAGAACCATCGGCCCGGGCTGTGTCGCCAGCGCCACGACATCCGCGACATCAGCGCGGCGCAGGATACCGTAGGGCATCAGGTAGTCGGTGATCTCCGTCCCGTCGTTGATGCCGACGATCGCGATCACCGGGCGGACGCGTTTGGACGGCTTCAAAGCCTCGATTGTGGCGCGTGTCTCCTCGCCGGGAATAGGCTTGACGGTCCCGGCCGAGGACGCAGACGGCAGAGAGACTATCCAGCCCCCGGCGACCACCAGGAAGACCGCAGCAAGCCCCAACCCGCCTGTAAGAACAAACCGCCACGTCATGATAGTTTCGCCCGATCGATCGGTTGCCCTGTTTGCAGGGAAAGTTACCGCTGCTATCGTCTGACTGAAATGACATTAATCGGGCAAAAACTGCCATGGCTCGCACAGTTGCTCTCGTGGTGCATCCGGGTTTCCAGCTTCTCGATGCGGCCGGGCCGACGTCGGCTTTCGAGATGGCGGAGCGATTCCGGCCGGGCAGCTACGACCTGATCCTGATGGCGCCGGGCGGCGGCGAAATCGAGAGCTCGTCGGGCCTCAAGCTGTCGGCTGCCCCGCTCCGGGATGGGCCTTTCGACACGGTGATGATCTCGGGCGGCGAGATCATCCGCTCCATGGAGGCAGTGCGCGAAATTCTCGAATGGCTGAAACGCACGAGCGCAAGGCGCGTGACGAGCGTGTGTTCCGGGGCCTATCTGCTCGCCGAAGCCGGGCTCCTCGATGGACGTCGGGCCACGACGCATTGGGGCAGTTCGCACGACTTTTCTCGCCGCTACCCGAAGATAGAGCTCGATGCGGAGCGTATCTATATCCAGGACGGTCATGTCTGGACGTCAGCCGGAATATCTGCCGGTATCGACCTGGCGCTTGCCCTTATCGAAGACGATCTGGGCGCGGATATCGCGCGCAGAACCGCCCAACAGCTCGTCGTTCATCAACGCCGGCCCGGTGGCCAGTCCCAGTTTTCAGCGCTTGTCGATCTTGGAGGGCACACGGGCAGGTTCTCGGCCTTGATCGGCTGGATGCGCGAGCATCTGGCCGACCAGCTGACCGTCGAGCGCCTCGCCGACCAGGCGGCGATGAGCCCGCGCAACTTTGCCAGGGCATTTGCGGCCGAAACCGGCACGACACCGGCCAAGGCCGTCGAGCGACTGCGTCTCGAAACGGCGCGGATGGCGGTCGAAACCGGCCACCTGCCACTCGAGCACATTGCCGAGGCTTCCGGTTTCGGCGACGCCGGCCGAATGCGGCGAGCGTTCCTGAGAAGCCTGGGACAGCCTCCGCAAGCGCTCAGGCGCGGCTACAAGTAGCGCTCGGACGCAGATCGCCGGTCAAAGACGCGCCTAGAACTCCTGCCAGTCGTTGCTGACCGCAGCGGCCGAGGAGCCGCCGGAGAAGGCGGTGGCAACCCTGCGGCCCAGATTGCGGGCAGGCGAGGCAGCCGGCACGTCGCGGCGATCAGCCGGGCGCGGAACGTGGCGCTGACCGGGCAGCTTGAACTGGGCCAGCAGTTCGTTGAGCGATGCAGCATCCCGGGCAAGACCATGGCTTGCGGCGGTCGATTCCTCGACCATCGCGGCATTCTTCTGGGTATCCTGGTCCATCTGGTTGACGGCCGTGTTGATCTGCTGAAGGCCCGAAGACTGTTCCTGGGCCGACTCCACGATTGCGTTGACGTGCCGGTTGATTTCCTGCACTTCCGCAACGATCGTTACCAGCGCCTGTCCGGTCTGACCCACCAGCTGCACTCCGGCATTGACCTGTTCATTCGACGTCGTGATCAGCGCCTTGATCTCCTTGGCGGCCTTGGCGGAACGCTGGGCGAGTTCGCGCACTTCCTGGGCAACGACGGCAAAGCCCTTGCCGGCATCGCCTGCGCGGGCCGCTTCGACGCCGGCGTTGAGTGCCAGAAGATTGGTCTGGAAGGCGATATCGTCGATGACGCCAATGATGTTGGAAATCTCGCCTGAGGACTTCTCGATCTGTTCCATCGCCTTGACGGCACGCTGGACGACCTCGCCGGAGTTTTCGGCGCCGCTGCGGGTGCGGGCAACCAGCGCGCCGGCCTCCTGAGCACGCTTGGTGGCGTCCTTGACGGTAGTGGTGATCTCTTCGAGAGCTGCGGCGGTTTCCTCGACGGAAGCTGCCTGCTGCTCGGTGCGCTTGGCCAGATCGTCGGCGGCGGCCTTGATCTCTGCCGAACCGGCCTGGATGCTGCGGGCATTCTCCGCCACCTGCTCCAGGGCCGTCTGCAGCTTTGTGGCCGAGACGTTGAAATCGTTGCGGACACCGTCCAACGTCGCGGTGAACTGCCTTTCGATGCGATAGGAGACGTTGCCATCGGACAGATGGCTCAGGCCCTCTGCCAGGTTGTCGACGGCAAACTTGATCTCGGCGGCTTCGCGCGTCTTCTGGGCTTCGCGCTCCATGCGGTCGCGCTCCGACAGGCCGCGATTGTCTTCAGCTTCCCGTTCCAGGCGAGCACGCTCCAGAGCGTTGTCGCGGAAGATGGCGACGGCCTTGGCCATCTCGCCGATTTCGTCCTTGCGGTCGAGGCCGTCGATGGCAGCTTCCGTCTGGCTGGCGGCCAGCGAAGCCATGCGCTCACGCAGGCGGGCCATCGGCGCGGTGATGCCCTTGTGGGCGATGGTCATGGACAGAACGGCGGCGATCGCGATGCCTAAAAGCATGCCGCAGATCGCATAGGTGATCGTGCTGGAGACCGATTGGCTCAACATCTTGGCGCCATTGTTGAGGATTTCGGCCATGGCGCCGTTATTGGCGCCGAATTTCGGCGAGAGATCGACGATGGCCTGGTCGAGCTTGGCGGAAAGGGTACGGACCTTTTCCTGGTCGCCTGCGGTATGGGCCTTGAGAAGATCGTCGCCGACTGCCTTCAGCGCATCCGCACCGGCAAGCAGTTCGTCGATCGCAGCCTTGCGGCTCGGCACCAGCGCCGGGATCTGGGTCAACCGGTCACGGGCGCCGGCAAATTCCTTGGAAAACCGGCCGGACAGATCCTGGAACGCCGCGCTTGCCGGGTCCTGGGCCAGCGCGCGGCTCAGCCATGTCGTCGCGGTCCACATGCCGGCAGCGCCGCGGGGTCCGAAGGTCGCCGCGTTACTTTCCTTCTGCAGGAAGCCGGAATAAGCCTCGTTGGCGGCGCTGAACCTGCTGGTGACATACATCAGGCCTGCAAGGGAAATGACCGCGAGGATGGCAATCGCCATCAGAAATTTCGTTTTGATCTTTAAATTCTTGAGCATCAGATACCTCAAAAAACGCTGAAAGAGCGACAGTGCATCGAAAAGTGAGAAATGCCGGAGCCGTGCCGGACGGTGCACATCATGCGCATGGTGATCGAACTTGATCCTCCGTTTTTCATAAGCGCTTTTTCATAATAAAATCTTACTCTTGCCGCAGCGCGGCAAAGGCACATTCGAACTTTCAGGTGGTTTTCACCACTGCTTAACCAAAGGCTGCAGAAGGCAATCTTGTTTGTTGCGACGCACAATGGACTGCCTTTAATTGGGAGGCGGACCATGGTCTCGGTTCCCCGTCAAACCGGGCAAATTGATATGAAATCAACTATCCATAATCAAAGGACTTCAACGTGAATTTTTCACGCCGCAACATCATGACGCTTTCAGCGGCCGCCCTGGCAACCACCTTCCCGAAAATGGCATCCGCGCAGGCGATCGGCTTTACCCCGAGCCCCATATATCCCGATCCGGCTATCCAAATCCTCGATCCGAGCTTTGCGAAATATCGCGTCGCCAGCAGCTCACTCGAACAAGTCGCAACCGGCGCTCGCTGGCTGGAAGGCCCGGTCTGGTTCGGCGACGGGCGTTATCTTCTTGTCAGCGACATTCCGAACAATCGGGTCATGCGCTACGACGAGGCTAACGAGAGCTGGAGCGTCTACAACGCCAACGCCAACTATGCCAACGGCCACGCCCGCGACCGCCAGGGCCGGTTGCTTTCCTGTGAACATCTGACACGCCGGGTCACCCGCACCGAATATGACGGATCGATCACCGTGCTCGCGGACAACTACAACGGCAAGAGGCTCAACTCCCCGAACGATATCGTCTGCAAATCGGACGGCTCCATCTGGTTCACTGATCCGCCCTTCGGCATTGCCGGCGAGTGGGAAGGAGACAAGGCAACAGCGGAACTGCCACATTCGGTCTATCGCATCTCGCCGGACGGCAAGCTTGGCCTCGTCACCGATGAGCTGAAAGGCCCGAACGGCCTTGCATTTTCGCCGGATGAAAAGAAGCTCTACATTGTTGAAGGTCGCGCATCGCCCTTCCGCATCATCTGGAGCTACGATGTCGGCGCGGACGGCGTGAAGCTTTCGAACAAGACGGCGCTGGTGACGGCCGACGACAACGGGGGTCTCGATGGCTTCAAGATCGATGTCGATGGCAATCTCTGGTGCGGCTGGGGATCGAACGGCGCTGCAGGCGCCAAGCCCGAGGATCTGAACGGCGTCAAGATATTCAGCCCGGCCGGCAAGGCAATCGGCTTCATCAAGCTTCCGGAGCGGTGCCCGAACCTTGTCTTCGGCGGCCCGAAGAAGAACCGCCTCTATATGGCGAGCAGCCACTCGGTCTACGCGATCTACGTGGAAACCCGCGGCGCCGTTTAATCACCGCGACGAAATCCGAAGCGGCCGGCCGTCAGGTCCGGCCGTTTTCGCAGGCTAGGCGCCTTGCGGTACCGGGCGCCGCATCGCCGCCGCTCCTTCCTTCAGACCCCCCTATTTGCCCGGGTCGTTCATGTTTTCTTAACATTCGTCATTTCTTATCAAGCTAATTGCGAATCTTGATCAAATTATCCGAAATCAATCTTAGAGTGCATATTACGGGGGCAGCATCATGCGGACTGGCTGTGTGCTTCACGGGACCAGAAAACCGGCGCTGCTTTCGGGGGTCTGCGGCACTGCGCTGCTTCTGGGCTTCTGCCTCGCAATGCCGGTTGCGGCCCACGCCGTTGACTGGCGCGGGTTGACGAGCAGTGACTGGACGGACGGGAGCAACTGGGCAGGCGGCGTTGCGCCCGCACCCGGAGCATCCGTCAACATCAGTACGGCGGGTGCACCAGGAAATACGCCGGTCGTTCTCGGCGTCACGGGGCCGGCCAGCGTTTCGGTAGGGGTGACAACTGTCGGACAAGGGGGTGTCGTTCCCGGCGTTTTAACGATCCAGAACGGCAGCACCTTGACCAGCGCTACCAACTCCCGGCTGGGCGGTGCAGCCAATACAACCGGTATCGCCACCGTCACCGGACCAGGATCGCAGTGGAACATCACCGGCACCAGTTTTTATATCGGCTTTCTTGGTACGGGCATTCTCAACATTGAGAATGGCGGGCAATTGAGCGTTGGCACCGCAGTCTTGGGTAACATCGCCGGCTCTTCCGGCACGCTCAACATCAGCAGCGGCGGCATCCTCCAGGCTCAAGCCTTGCGGGGCGGCCCCGGCGCAAGCCAGGCCAATTTCGACAATGGCATTCTGCGCGCCACCGCCGCGAACGCGACCTTTATCAACGGATTTTCCGGCACCGAACTCAACCTGCTCGCCGGCGGGCTGACGATCGATACCGGCGGCTTTGCCGTGGGAACCGACGCAACGTCGGGCTTCAGCGGCGTCGGCGGCCTGACCGTCACCGGCGCCGGCGGGATTTTCAACCTACTGGCAAACAGCATTTACTCAGGCGAGACGCAGATCGACTTCGGCAGCAGCCTCGCCCTTACCGGCGCCGGTGCCGTCGCCAATTCCAGCCGAGTTGTCGCAGACGGTGCCTTTGACGTTTCGGCAGCCGCGACCCCAGCCATCCGCAGCCTCGCCGGCGGCGGCACCGTGCTGCTCGGGGCTCAAACTCTGACGATCACCAATGCCAACGACACGTTCGCCGGCGTCATCGGCGGCACGGGCGGACTGACCGTTACCGGCGGCAGCCAGACGCTTTCGGGCGTCAACACCTATACCGGCGCGACGACGGTGAGCGGTGGCCGGCTCGCCGTCAACGGCTCGATCACCAGCCCGGTCGCGACCTCGGGGGCCGGCATTCTCGGCGGCACCGGCACGATCTTCGGCGATGTGACCAATGCCGGCGTGGTGGCGCCCGGCAATTCGATCGGCACGCTGACGATTGCCGGCAACTATACCGGCACAGGCGGAACACTCGCGATCGAAACCGTGCTCGGCGGCGACGCCTCGCCGACCGACCGGCTCGTGGTGACGGGCAATACCGCAGGCACGACCAACGTCACGGTCGCCAATCTCGGCGGCGGCGGCGCCCAGACCGTCGAGGGCATCAAGATCGTCGATGTCGGGGGCACGTCCGCGGGCACTTTTTCGCTGCTCGGCAACTATGTGTTCGAAGGCGATCAGGCCGTGGTCGGCGGAGCCTATGCCTATCGGCTCTACCAGGGCGGCGTCAGCACGCCTGCCGACGGCGACTGGTATCTCCGTTCGGCCCTGCTCAATCCCGCCGGCGCCGCGATCGGGATGGTCTATGCGCCGGGTGTTCCGCTCTACGAGAGCTATGCCGGCGTGCTGCAGACGCTCAACGAATTCGGCACGCTGCGCCAGCGCACCAGCGGGCGGGCGATCGACGAGGGACAAGCGGAGAACGATCCTGCCAAGGCGATCTGGACCCGCATCGACGGCACGCATGCGCATTTCAATCCGAAAACCTCGACCACCGGCACCGAATACGACGTGGACAGCTGGACGATGCAGGCGGGCATCGACGGAATGTTGCGTGAAAACGCCGCCGGCGCACTGATCGGCGGCGTCAGTTTTCACTTCGATACGGCCTCTGCGGACGTCTCCTCGCGCTTCGGCAAAGGCAATATCGATACAACGGGCTGTGGTTTCGACGGCACCCTGACCTGGTACGGCAATAGCGGCTTCTACGTCGATACTCAGGCTGCTTTGACCTGGTATGACAGCAGTCTCAAATCCTCGACCCTTAACGCCACGCTTGCCAGCGGCAATGACGGCTTCGGTTATGGCCTCAGCGTCGAAGCCGGACAGAAGATCGCCCTGACACGCCAGTGGTCGCTGACGCCGCAGGCGCAACTGGCCTATTCCTCCGTGCGCTTCGACCGTTTTACCGACGCTTATGGCGCCGCCGTCTCACTGGACGACGCCGACAGTCTGACCGGACGCCTCGGCATCTCGGCCGACTATGACCGCGACTGGAAGGACGCCACCGGACAGATCAGCCGCGCGAAGGTCTACGGCATCGCCAATCTCTATTACGACTTTCTCGACGGCTCGAACGTCGATGTCTCCGGGATCAGCGTCGCCAGCGAAAACCAGCCGCTCTGGGGCGGCCTCAGCCTGGGCGGTTCGCTCAGCTGGTCCGACGATCGATATGCAGTCCACGCAGAAGCCTTCGCCCGCACCAGCCTCAAGGACTTCGGCGACAGCAACGCCATCGGCGCCAAAGTCGGGTTCAGCATGAAGTGGTAGCGAGACCGGTGTCTGTCGACCGGGACGCCGCGATATCTACTCCGTCTTTCCGGCGGAAAGCCCAAAAAACTCTTTTCTGTACCCCGCCGACAGCGGTCGGAGCTTCGTCAAATTTTTGAGAATCCGGACAGGTTGCCTGAGAACGTTCCTGTTCAGGAAATACATATGGATCAGGCTGGGCGCCTTGCTGTGTGATCCCTTGTGGGCGACGCGGTAGACGGCGCCCCGGAAGGGTAGCGCGTTCAAGGGCGTACCGCGTTCGGCCAAAACCGATTCTATGCGGACATGGCTGCCAAGCATGTCCTTGACCCATTGGAGTGAAACGTCTTCCGCCTTGGATGGCAGTCCGTAGAGGTCAGAGCGGATGATCAGCGAGGTTCCGCAATAGTGGTTGAACTGGTCGCGGCACAACAGAATGCTGCCGCCGTCGTCCCAGATATAGCCCTTGTCGATCGTCCAGCCGTTCTCGTTCTGGTGCCGGGCGGCGTATTCGGTAATTCTAGCGCTGACAAAATCGTCGTCGTCGACGATCATGAAGAAGCGACAATCGCGGGCCGTGAGCATGCCCGCAAGCACGCGGCGGCCTTTGTCGGCGCGGAATGAATCGAGAAAATCCTCTTCCGTGGCATCGCCGCGCTCGTGGATGTCGTTCGGCGGAAAGTCCACCCATGCCACCGAAAATTTCTCCGGCAGGACCGGAAGATCGGCGCCCCGATTGGCGACAATCACCCCCCGCCAGTCGGGATTGGTCTGGTTGGCGATGGACGCCACCGTCTGCGTCAGATTTCGCTTCAGAATGCTCCAGTCGCGTGCGTTGTCCTGGTGCCTGACGGGAATGATGAAGGTGATAACACTCATGACAGCCTCCAGTCGTTGATCTCAGGCGCGATCATGCCGCGACACCCGCCTGTTCTTTTGCCCATCTGATGCCGTCGTCGAGCGACGTCGCCTTGTAGGAAAGATCGGTGCCTCCCGAAAAGGCATTCATGAAACGCCGGATTTTACCGTAATTGTTGTCGAGCACCGCATGGCGGCGGCCGATGAGAAGCGAGCAGATATGGACATGCAGGCGGTCGGTCACGATGGCCCCGCCACGGGAAATCTGCCGTATGCCGCGCTGGAAGCGGTTGTTGGCCGCGGCGTCCAGCTTACGCAACCGCATTTCGGAAGGGGTGAAATGCAGCAATGCCGAGGCTGCTCCGAGTGCTTTCGCAACGCGTACCTTCGACCGGTTCTCGGTAATCCAATCCTCCTTCGGGATGTCCGGATAGGCGGAAAAGTCAACGGTCCCGACCTGCTCCTTGTCCTGGCGGAGCATCGCAAGCACGGGAAATTCCGGCGCAGCGGGCTCTATGCTGCCGATGCAGAAGGCCATGTCCGGGCACAGATTGACCTGGCAATCAAAATTTTCCTTGGCAAACTGAAACGATTCCTCGTCGCGCACCAGCAGCACGAAATTCTTGTGCTTGCCGATCGCGCGCTTGCTCTGCTCCAACCGCTCCGGAGACTTGTAGTGAATCGACTGCGGAAACTGGACGATCTGGCGATCGGGAAACAGCCCCATCACGCGCTCCCGGAAATCCTGGTGAAACACCCAGATATCGCCAAAATTTCCGCCCCCATGGATGAAGATCGGACCGTTCGGGGCAGAGCTTTTGAGTTCATCCGGTGAAAAATCGTCGGTCGTGCAGACGTAGGAAGGCCGCTTTGCGTAGCGCTGCTGCAAATAGGCCATTTCTCCCAGCCAGATCGCGGAATCTCCGCAATTCCTGATATCGGGAAAGTCCAGTATCGCTATCGGTTCATCAGGGCGGATGAACTGTTTAAGGCAATCGTGGGTCCTGTCCTGAAGTTTGGTGATCAGTTCGGATTGCTGAACGGGTGACATTATGCCTCTCTTTCAAAAGTTAGAACAACAAGTCCCGCGATCAGGCGTGACTGACTTTGGACAACACCTTGGAAGCGATCTTTCTGACTTCAGTCTCCGGGCCATTTGGACGATCCATAACCAGCCAGAGAAAGAGGCTGGAACCGCAATAGAGAACGCCTCCAAGGCAAATAAGGGCGGCAAGTTGTAGAACAAGTCCGGTATGCGTGGTCTCAATTCCCATGTAGCGATCAGCGAGCGACACGCCGGCAGCCATGACCGCCGAGCTGGCAAGCGCTCTGAAATTTGCCCATAGCTGGGCGGTGACCGAGACATTTATGAAGCGCTTCACGATCACCATGTTCACAAACGCGCTGAAGAGGCCGGTGAGCACCCGGCTGAAGATCAGTCCCGGAAGCCCCCAGAACACCAGGCCGATCGTGATCACCGGGATCCGGACAAGAAGCATCTGCGCGTCGCGGATGAACAGGTTCCGGGTTTGCCCCAGCGCCATGCCGAGAGGCTGATTGAGAGATCCCAGTGTCTGCAGCGCATAAACAGAGGCCAGCGCCTGGATGATGAAAATCACCGGAAGCCATTTTTCACCAAGCACCAGCCTGACCAGGGGATCTGCGATGACCGCCATCCCTATACCCGCGGGTAACGCGACCGCCGTCAGCAAGGCCTGCGTTCGCTGATAGGCTGCGGCGAGACGCGCAGGATCATGGCGGACATTGGCAAACGCCGGGTAGATGGTGGCGGTCAGAGGCGCCGTCGCTTCGCGCGTGGGCGTCATCGCAAGCTGCCCGCCAAGCGAATAATATCCAAGGGCCGAACCCGTCAGCAGCTTGCCGATAAGCAGGTAATCGAAACGCCAATTGAGGGTGTTGACGATCTGCCCGGCGGTAATCCAGATCGAGAACGAAAAGAATTCACGCATATGGGAAAAGGTGACCCGGGGGCGGAACGGCAGGATGAAATAGGATGCCACAACGTTGGTGACCTGCATCACCAGCGTGCCGACCACAAGCGCCCAATAGGTTTGATAGATGACGGCGATGGCGACGGTCGCCACAAATCCGGCAACCTTCTGGGCAACGTTGAGCACGAATTCCTGCCAGAAAATCAGCTCCCGCTGGAGCATGATCCGTCGCGGATTGGCGAACCCGTTTATGAGGAGGCTAAGGCTCAGAACAAGAAGAACGCCGAAAAGGCGCGGCTCGTCGTAGATGAGGGAAGCCGGATAGGCGAAGGCGGCGAATAGGACGCACAATATCAGACCGCGCGTTGCAGCCAGTGTCCATGCGGCGCTGAAATGGGATTCCCCGGGAGCCTCGTGGCGGATCAGGGCCTCGTTCAAGGAAAGCTCGGTTATCGTCGTCACGATGGCGAGCATCGTCGTCGCAAGCGCAACCAAGCCAAAATCCGACGGCAAGAGATACCACGCCAGAACGATGGTGCTGAGGGTCGACAACCCGTTGACGATGATCCTCGAGAGGGAGACCCAGAGACTTCCCGTTACCAGGCGATCAGCAATGCTCATGGCCGACCTCTTCGCAACAAATACCGATCGTATGTGAGCGACATCATTCCATAGCTACCCTTTTTCGTGGAGTTTCGGCCCCTTTTCAAGCCGCGAGAAGGCTGTGCCGTCTTGCCGCAAGCGCGGGTTTCGCGCACATGACGCGTGAGATCTCCTTGCCGCATTCGAAGGGCGGGCTATCTGCTGGACACTTCGGTCATCGAGTTCTCCATGCAATTTTTCCCTTGTCGTCTACCTCGTTCAGCGGCGCGATCCGGAAGCCATGGCCAAGGCCTAAGACCGCTGACGATCTAGTTGGCGGGAAATGATGTTGGTTTTGTGGTGCCCTTCGCAAGTGCGAAAGAACCTGCGCGCACGGCCGCCATCCGGGGCGGCATCACCTGCAATTTGCGCGCATCCGGGCTTTGATCCAAGCTCGGAATATATTGGCTCCGCCGCCTTCATAACGAAGCGGCGGAGCAGAAAAGACAGTTTTCGATTACGTCAGCTGACGACGACGGCGATGACGACCACACAGTCGCCGGCCTTGACCAATCCCGGGAAATGCCGGGCGCACAGGATGCCACCCATCTTCGCGCGGATTTCACGGGGAGCTGCACCGGTCCGTCCGGTTGGGTAGATGCGGGCCACAATGGCGCCTTCGCCAACCTCCTCTCCAAGATCGAAGACGGGCTCGATCAGTCCGTCTTCCTCGGCGAAGGAAAAGCAATTGCCGTCCGGCATGTCGAGCCAGGTCGTCGGCGTGACATCGGCGCTGCCCGCGACGATGCCCGCACGGCGCAGCACGTTGATGACGCCGCGCTTGGCGATCCCCGCGCTTTTCGCCGTCGCGGTGCCGCCACCGCCGAGCTCCGTAGTGATAAAGACCTTGCCCATCTCCTCGGCGGCCGTGTCGTACATGCCGACCGCGTCGATCTCGAGCATCTTCATCGAATAGGGCGCCGAAAACGCCTTGACCAGATCGAAGGCGCGGGCCTCCTGTTCCTTGTCGGGCAGGATATGGGCAGCGCAGAAGGGCAGGAAATCGAGTGTCCTGCCGCCGGAGTGAAAGTCGAGGACGACGTCGGCGCGGGGCAGCAAATCGCGCTGGAAATAATCGGCGATCTTCTGCGTTACCGTGCCGTCCGGGCGACCCGGAAAGCTGCGGTTCAGGTTGCCCTTGTCGATCGGCGACGTTCGCGTTCCGGCTAGGAATGCCGGGTAGTTCATCGCCGGAACGATGATCACCGTGCCGCTGACATCCTCCGGTTTGAGGCTGCGGGCCAGATCGAAGAGCGCAATCGGCCCTTCGTATTCGTCGCCGTGGTTGCCGCCGGTCAGGAGGGCCACGGGCCCTTTGCCGCTGCGGATAACCGTAAGCGGGATCATCACCGATCCCCAGGCGGAATCGTCGCGGCTATAGGGCAGCCGCAGGAAACCGTGCTGCACGCCGTCGGCGTCGAAGTCCACCGTCGGGCTGATCGGCGACGGTCGCAAGGCGCTCTCGCTCATGGCAGTCTCAATCCTTGACCATCAGCTTGCGCGGTACGTTGGCAAAGCATTCGACCCCGGTATCGGTGATGAGGATGCTCTCGGTTGTCTCGAAACCCATGTCCTCGAGCCAGAGGCCGGTCATGAAATGGAAGGTCATGCCAGGCTTCAGCTCGGTGCGGTCGCCTGGGCGCAGGCTCATGGTGCGCTCGCCCCAGTCCGGCGGATAGGACAGGCCGATCGGATAGCCGGTGCGGTTGTCCTTGACGATTCCGTATTTCTTGAGCACCGCGAAGAAGGCATTGGCGATGTCCTCACAGGTATTGCCAGGCTTGGCCACCGCAAGACCTGCCTCCATGCCCTCTAGCGTCGCCTTTTCCGCGTCGAGGAAGGCCTGCGTCGGCTTACCGAGGAAAACCGTGCGCGACAGCGGCACGTGATAGCGATTATAGCAGCCCGCGATCTCGAAGAAGGTGCCCTCGCCCCTCTTCATCGGCCGGTCGTCCCAGGTCAGGTGCGGCGCGGAGGCTTCGACACCTGACGGCAAGAGCGGCACGATCGCCGGATAGTCGCCGCCGATGCCGTCGACGCCGCGGGTGCCTGCGTCGTAGATTTCGGCGACCAGATCGCATTTGCGCATGCCGACCTCGATCTTGTCGAAGATACGGGCATGCATCGCCTCGACGATCCGCGCGGCGTTGCGCATGTATTTGATCTCGGTTTCGCTTTTCACCGCACGCTGCCAGTTCACGAGCGCGGTCGCGTCCACGAAGCGGGCGTTCGGCAGATGTTTCTGCAGCGAGGCGAAGGCGGCCGCGGAGAACCAGTAATTGTCCATCTCGACGCCGATCGTCAGCGTGCCGAAACCGCGATCCGTCAGGATACCGGAGAGATAATCCATCGGGTGTCGCTCGGTCGACTGCACGTAATGATCGGGATAGCCGACGATATTTTCCTGGCTGAGATAGGAAGTCAGCTTGGCACCGTTGGCGTCCTGGCCGCGGCCGAACCAGACCGGTTCGCCGGACGGCGGCACGATGACGGCCTGATGCACATAAAACGACCAGCCGTCATAACCCGTCAGCCAGGCCATGTTTGATGGATCGCTGACGATCAGGAGGTCGACCCCCTTCGCCTCCATGGCATGCCGGGTCTTTTCCAGCCGCGCGGCATATTCCCCACGCGAGAATTTGAGATTGGGCTGGGTCATGTTTCTTCCCTTCTTATCCGGCGCAAGGCCGGCTCAGCTTTCAAATGCGGTGCCAGCGCCGGCGGCATCCGCCCGCGCGAAGGCGAGCGTGGCGATGGCGGTATCCTGGATGCCGGTCCCGGTGAGGTCGGCGAGTGTGATCTGTCCTGCGTTTTCGCGTCCGGGGCGGATGCCGGCGATGACTTGCCCAAGCTCGGAAAATTCGGCATCCGGTGAAATGAGCCCGGCCTTGACGGCATGATGCAGTTCCCCGAGCCGGCGCGTCTGTTTCAGACTGTCGGCGACGTAGACATCGACCTTGGCGATGGCTGCCGGGTCGATCTCGTTCTTGTGTTCGGCATCCGAACCCATGGCGGTCACATGCTGGCCGGGCTGGAGCCATTCCGCCTTCAGGATCGGGATTTCAGATGGGGTCGTCGTGACAACGATATCGGCACCGGCGACGGCGATCACAGGATCGGCCTCGGCCGTTACTGTGATGCCAAGCCTGGCCGTCAATTCCGCGGCAACGGTTTTGGCTTTCCCGAGGTCGCGCGCCCAGATGTGCGCCTCACGAATCGGCCGGACCAGCGCCAAAGCCTCCAGTTGCAACCGCGCCTGCATGCCTGCGCCAAAAATCGCCGCAACGGTCGAGTCCGGACGCGAAAGATGTTTTGCCGCAACTGCGCCCGCCGCAGCCGTCCGGACATCGGTCAGATACCCGTTGTCGAGCAACAGCGCCTGCACGAGGCCCGTGCGGCTGGACAGCAGGACCATCATGCCGTTCGTGCTCGGCAGGCCGATCTTCGGATTGTCGAAGAAGCCGGGGCTGATCTTGATGGCGAACCCTTCGATACCCGGCACATAGGCCGTCTTCACATCCACTTCCCCACGATGCTCGGGAATATCGAGGCGTAGGATCGGCGGCATGGCGACCGGCTTGGTGGCGAGCGCATGGAAAGCGTCCTCGATGCAGACGACCGCTTCGCCGTCGAGCGGAACAAGCTTGCGCAGATCCTTTTCGGTGAGAATGACGATCCGGCTCATGCGGCGTCCTTTCCATGGATGGCGTCACCGTTGATCACCCGCCGGTGCTGTTCCATGTCGATATTGCGGCCGGAGAGGAGTGCGACGATGGGCCCAAGGCTTTTGACCTTTCCGGCAAGCAGCGCCCCGATGCCGACAGCGGCGGCGCCTTCGACCACCTCGCGCTCGGCCGAATAGGCATGTGCGATGCCGGCTGCAATTTCCGCTTCGGAGAGAAGGACGACGCCATCGAGGAGATCCCGGCACATCGCGAACGTCACGCGGTTATCAAGCCCGATGCCGCCGCCGAGCGAATCCGCAAGGCTCGGCACTTCCTCGACCAGAACCGGCCTGCCCGCATCCAGGCTCGCCTTCATTGCCGCGCCGCGCTCCATCGTCAGGCCGATGACCCGCGCCTGCGGCCTCAGTCCCTTCACCGCGGCAGCGATGCCGGCGGCAAGCCCGCCGCCGGACAGCGGCACCAGAACTGTTCCGATCTCCGGCACCTGTTCGACGATCTCAAGGCCGAGGGTACCCTGCCCCGCCACGACGGCCGGATGATCGAAAGGCGGCACCATGACCAGCCCCTCTTCTGCCACCAGCCTGTCCACCTCTTCCTGCGCTTCGTCCTGCGAACGTCCGATGATGCGCACGCGCGCACCGAGGCGGCGGATTTCCGCGACCTTGTTTTCCGGCACGAGCGACGACATGCAGATGGTTGCGACGGCACCTTCCGCTCTCGCGGCAAACGCGAGCGCCCGCCCATGATTGCCTGTGGAGGCCGCCACCACACCGCGCGTCCGCTCCTCCGGCGTCAGCGAAAGGATGGCGTTCGTCGCACCGCGCAGCTTGAAGCTGCCGGTGGTCTGATGGTGTTCGAACTTCAGATGAACCGGTACGCCCGTCCGCTCGCTCAGGACGACCGATGCCACCATCGGCGTCCGGCACACGCGGCCATCGATGCGGACTGCAGCGGCGCGGATATCGTCAAGTTGAATCGGCAAGGTCTTCCCGCTCATGGTCTCAGCCTTCCGGATAGGGCTTGGTCATCAGCGTTCCCAGTTCAGGACGCGATGCTGTTTCCCCGCAAAGCCGCAGGCAGGCCCAACCGGTGGCGAGGTTGCTGCTGACGACAGGCCTGCCAATCTCGGCTTCGATACGGGCGACGACCTGGGCGGCGCGCACCGCCGTACAGGAGATGAAAAGCGCCTGCGAAACCGGTGCGATTGCATCGCGGGCGAGCGAAACGATCTCGTCCGGTGCAATGCGCGCCATTTCGCGGTCGTCGTCGAAACCCAGGCAGGTAAACCTGTCGATCGTGAAGCCAAGACCGGCGAAATAATCGGCCATCGGCCGGCTCGTCTCCACGGTATAGGGCGTCAGGATCGAAATTCGGCTTGCACCGATAGCCCGCAGGCCTTTTACGGCCGCAGCCGTCGGCGTCACCACGCGAACGCCGGGTTTGGCGGCGCGGATCGCCTCCTCGATGCGGGCATCGCCGATGACCACGGAGGCGGACGTGCAGGAATACATGACCGCATCCAGCGTCTCGCCCGGCAAGATCAACGAGGCGCCCTCGGTCAGCACCGGCTGCATCCTGAGGAGATTTTCAGGCGTCGTCGGATTGGCATACGGGATGCGGTTGACATAAACGCCGATGCGGTCGCTCGCGACCATGCGCTGGAAGTCGACCTCCGTCGTATGGTCGGTGGCCAGGATCACCAGACCGATGCGTTTCTGAAGCGGGCGATCGTCCAGTCGCGGCTTTCGGCCGGCGAGGCTTATCTCAGCGCAAGTCATCTCAGTCGTCCATCCTGGCATAACGTTCCTCCAGCCAGCGCAGCCCCAGGACCGAGATCAGGCTGACCACGAGGAAGAAGACGCCGACGAGCGTCATCGGCTCGATATAGCGATAGTTGCTGTTGGCGATGCTCTTTGCCTGGTTCATCAGCTCCAGCACGGTGATGGCCGAAAGCAGCGGCGTTTCCTTGAACATCGCGATGAAATAGTTGGCGAGCGCCGGGATCATCGGCGGCACCGCCTGGGGCAGGATGACGTGGATCCAGGCCTGCCTTGTCGTGAGATTGGCCGCCTTTGCCGCTTCCCACTGGCCACGCGGCACATTCTCGATGCCGGCGCGATAGACCTCGGCGGTATAGGTGGCATAGTGGACGCCGATTCCGATGACGCCGGCGACCAGCGGCGAGAGGCGGATGCCGATATCCGGCAGCACGTAGAAAATGAAATAGAGTTGCACGAGAAGCGGCGTGCCGCGGATGAATTCCGAAACGAAGCCGACCGTACGCGAGACAGCGGTGATCGACGAGCGTCGCACGATGGCCAGACCGAGACCGACCACCGCCGCCACCGCCGCACCGAGAACAGTTGCCAGGAGAGTGATCTTAAACCCTTCGAGAAGGGTCGGCATGATCTGCCAGACGAAATCCCAATCCCACTCCATGGTCAGGTCCTCACGCCGTCGAGGCTGCGCGTCACCCGCCGCTCCAGCCAGCGCATCACCGTGGAAATCGCCCAGGCCATGGCGAAGTAGAGAAAGAGGATCGTCGCGAAGGGAATGAGCGTATTGCCGGTCTGGGCACGGACGACCTGCGCCTGGAAGGTGAGATCCGTCAGCGAGATCAGCGAGACTACGGCCGTGCCCTTCAAAAGCTCGATGGCGTTGTTGCAGAAGGTGGGCAGCATCAGCGGCAGCGCCTGCGGCAGGATGACATGGCGCATCCGCTGAAAGCGGGAGAGATTGAGGGCGATGCAGGCCTCGGTCTGTTCTCGCCCGACCGCCTTCACGGCACCGCGCACAACTTCTGCCCCGTAAGCCCCGACATTCAGCCCCAAAGCCAGAACGCCCGCCTGAAGCGGCGTGAGGGTGAGGCCCGCGAAGGGAAGGACGAAATAGACCCAGAAGAGCTGGACGAAGATCGAGGTGCCCCGGAAGAACTCGATATAGGTCGTCGCAAGCGCCCGCACGGCAAAGAAGCGCGAAAGCCGCCCGAGGCCGGCCAGGAAAGCCATCACCAGCGCCAGAGCCGAACCCATAACGGTCAGCTGCAGCGTTACCAGCGCCCCCTCGAGGATCAGCGTCAAATAGCCGGACCAGACCGACATCAGCGGAAACTTCCCATCATCCGAGACAGTGCAGAGACGGCCCAAGGCCATCGCGATCGGTGGCGGAACGGCACATGAGCCGCTCCGTCCACCTCAGTTCGGCCGTTTACTGGGCGGCAGTGCATTGCTTGTCGCGAGTGGTCGACATGGCTGCCTTGGCGGAGAAACCATAGGGTTCGATAAGCTTGGCAAACTCACCCGATTCCTTCAGCTTCTTGAGCTCCCCATCAAACGCATCGCGGAGGGCGACGTCCTGCTTTCGGAAGGCCGCGCCATCGCAATACACCGGCGCGCCGACCACCGGTGCGACGACTTCGAGATTCGGATCCTTCGCTTTGTCCAGAAGATCGTGGATCGACAGGACCGGAAGAGAATAGACGTCGATGCGGCCATCCTGGAGCATCTTGATGCCGCTCTGCCCATCCGGCACGACGATGACGCGCTCACGCGGCACGCCAGCCTGCAGGGCCAGCTTCTCCTCGGTGCCGCCACCCGGGGCGCCGATCTTGGCATTCGTATTGTTGGCAATGTCCTTGTAGCTCGTCAGCTTCAGCGGGTTGCCTTTCCTGAGGGCGAATGCTTCCGCATCGCAAAGGATCGGCTCGGAATAGGCCACCGCGTTGCAGCGTTCCGGCTTCATGAACAGGCCTGCGGTAATCGCATCGTGGCGGCCGGCCTGCAGGCCTGGGATCATCGCACCATATTCGGAGATCGAAGCCACCACCTCCTTGATGCCGAGACGCTCGAAGATGACGCGGGCAACATCGGGCGCGGCACCCGAAACCTTGCCGTCGGCGCCGACTGCCGTATAGGGCGGCTCGTTGGCGATGGCGATGCGGGCAAAGCCCTGTTCCTTCAACTGCTTCAGGTCCGCTGCGGATGCAGAAATACCGCCCGCGATGGCGGCGAGGACCGAAATGCTGACGGCCGATGCTAAAATTCTCGTTTTCATTGTTCCCTACTCCTCTGGTTTTTTCCCGATGTCTTCGGGCTATATCGCTGCCTTTGGCGGTCAGACGCGGTGCCCGGCCGCTATGATCTTGCGCAGGAAGGTCTGGGTGCGCTCCTGCTTGGGGTTCCGGAAAATCTCATCCGGTCCGCCCTCCTCGACGATCTTGCCGCGATCGAAAAACAACACGCGGTCTGCGAAATCATGGGCAAAACCCATCTCGTGGGTCACCAGCAGCATGGTCATGTCGGTCTCGGCCGCGAGCCGCCGCATGACATTCAGCACCTCCTCGACGAGTTCCGGATCGAGTGCTGATGTCACTTCGTCGAACAGCATGATCTTCGGAGAGAGCGCGAGCGCCCGGGCGATTGCGACACGCTGTTTCTGGCCGCCGGAAAGCTGTGCCGGCACCGCCTTCGCCTTGTCCGCCATGCCGACCATGTCCAGCAGATCCATGGCCCGTTTTTCGGCATCGGCACGTGTCGCACCCTGGGTGAGCATCGGCGCGAGCGTGACATTGTCGAGGACGCATTTGTGCGGAAACAGATTGAAGTGCTGGAAGACCATGCCGATCTTCTTGCGCATGCGATGCAGATGGCGCTCGTCTGCGGCAACCAGATCGGCGCCCTTCTTCATGTGATAAAGCTGCTCGCCGTCGACCTCGATATGGCCGCCGCTGATCGATTCCAGCGTCATCAGAATGCGCAGGATCGTCGTCTTGCCTGAGCCGGAAGGGCCGATCAGCGCCAGCTTCTCGCCCGGCATCACATTCATCGACAGACCATCGAGAACGGTCAGTGGGCCGTATCTCTTGACGATGCTGTCGATGCGGATGATGGGCGATGGCATTCATGTCTCTCCCTGTTGAGACAAGCAATGCGTCAACGATGACGGCCTCACGAAATCATGTCAATTCGGAAAATAATATCATGACAATATTTCTCCGCCTGCACAAACGGCAGGCGCTTGCATCAAATCGCAAGCAGCAGCTCTTCGGGGTTTCCCTGCGCCAGCGACGCGACGATTGCGAGCCCAGTGCGCAATTCGCTTTCCGTTGTCGACCCCAGCGAGATGCGCAGGGCCGGCGTCCATCCGTGATCCGTCGTATGGAACGACTTGCCCGGTGCAATGCCGACGCCGCGTAGCCGCGCCTGCGCCACGAAAGCATCTTCGGTGTGACTGCCGGAAAGCGGCAACCAAACGTGCAGGCTCTGTGGATGCGCTCGGTAGGACAGACCTGCCAGCGTCTCGGCGGCGATGGCATGACGGCTGACGAGGGCGCGGCGCTGCCAGTTGACGAGTTCCATGGCGGTGCCGTCGCTGACCCAGCGGGTGGCGATCTCGGCCATTGCGGGCGTTGCCATCCAGTTGGAGACTAGATGCCGGTTGGCAACCGCCGCCACATAACGGTCCGGCGCGACGAGATAACCGATGCGCAGGCCAGGAACGGTGATTTTCGTGAAGCTCGTCACGTAGAGCGTCCGTTCCGGAGCGAAGGCGGCCATCGGCGGCGCGCGGCCCTCCACCATGGGCCCGAGGACGTCGTTCTCGATGATCGCTATGTCATGCTTGGCGGCCACGGCTGCAAGCGCCTCGCGGCGACCGGCGCTCATCAGAGCCGCCATGGGATTGATGACGGATGGCTGCAGGAAGATCGCCCGGATCGGACCTTTGCGGCAGGCCTCGTCGAGCGCCTCGGGGATCATGCCCTCCTCGTCGATCGCCAGCCCTTCCAGATGCAGGCCGAGATAGGTGGAAAGCGGAACGAGGGTATGATGGCTGACCACTTCCGTGGCGATGGTCGAGCCGGGCGGTGCGACGCTCATCAGGGCCACCGTCATTCCCGATGTTGCGCCGTTGGTCACGCTGACATTCAGCGGCGAAACATCCAGGCCGCAGCGTGCCAGCCATTCGGTCGCGATAGCCCGATGGCGGGGGAACACCATATTCGGCCGGAACGACAGGGCCGAACTCGCCGGCAGGTTTTCAGAAAGCCAGGCGAAGGCCTGCCGGAATTTTTCGACATGGATCTGCTCGCAGACCGGCTTCAGGATCGAAAGGTCAATGACCTCACCCAGCCGTTCGGGCAGGTAAGGCGGTTCGGGCTCCCGCGCCTGCGTCTGCACGAAGCTGCCCCGCCCGATTTCGCCGGAAATCAGCCCTCGGCGGATAAGATCGTCATAGGCCCGGCTGACCGTCTGGATCGACAGTCCGAGATCATCCGCCATACGGCGGTGGGTCGGCAGCTTGGTCCCGTTGACGAGCTTTCCTTCCTGGACGGCGCGGGCGATCTGCTCGGCGAGCGAAAGATAGGCCGGTCGGCGGAGCTGGGAGGGATCGGGGCGCCAATTTGTCATGATTTTACTGTGCTTAAAATCAGTTCAATTGACAATGGCAAAACGAATTTTCATTGTCTTCCTCAACAACCGCACGACAGGAAACCATATGAAACTCGACGCCATCGATCTGCGCATTCTCGAGGCGGTCCAAGGTGATGGCCGGATCACCAAGCTAGCGCTCGCCGAAAAGGTCGGCCTTTCGCCGACGCCCTGCTGGATGCGTCTTCGAAAGCTGGAAAAGGCAGGCATCATCGCCGGCTATCATGCCCGGCTCGTGCCAAGGAAGATCGCGCCGATCGCCAGCGTCATGGTGGAGATCACGCTCGCCAACCATCGCCAGGGCGATTTCGAGCGCTTCGAACGGGTGATCGCTGCTATCCCTGAGATCACCGCCTGCTGGTCGGTCGGCGGCGGCGTCGATTATATCGCCAAGATCGTGGCCCTCGACATCGACGCCTATCAACGCCTGATCGACGACCTGCTCGATCGCGAACTCGGTATCGAACGTTATTTCACCTATATCGTCACCAAGACGGTGAAGGAGGAAACGGGCGTGCCCGTTACCGCCCTGTTCGAGCCGGATATCGACCAGCGGTCGTAGACAATCTCTCCGCAAGGCCCGGCCAGTTTAGACCATCTCTCTCTTTTTCCCCTCGCGAATGGACAATCTCTCGCATCGGCAAGGCGATACTTGCGCCACGACCGAACGAGGATCTGGCCATGACTGCAATTTTTGCACGCCCCGCCTATCACGAGGCCCTGACGCGGCTCGCCGACCGCCACCTGCTGCGCGACCTTGCCTATGTGGATGGGCGCTGGGTTGCCGGCGCCAACGGCCAAAGCTTCCAGGTCACCGACCCCGCTTCCTCCGCAACCCTCGCGTGGGTCGCGAGTCTTAGCGCTGAGGAAACCGATGCAGCGATCGATGCTGCCGCGACCGCCTTTCCCGTCTGGCGGGCCAAGTTGCCGCAGGAGCGGGCCGCAATCCTGAAGGAATGGCATCGGCTGATGCTCGAAGCCAGGGAGGATCTGGCTCTCTTGATGACGCTGGAGCAGGGCAAGCCGCTTGCCGAGTCCCGCGGGGAGATCGACTACGCCGCCTCCTTCATCGAATGGTATGCCGAGGAAGGCAAACGGGTTAACGCCGAGAGCGTCACCAGCCATCTTCCGGGCGTCGAAATGATCGTGCGGCGGGAAGCGCTCGGCGTTGCCGGCATCGTCACGCCCTGGAATTTTCCCTCCGCCATGGTCACCCGCAAGGCGGCTGCGGCACTTGCCGCCGGCTGTACGGTCGTCGCGCACCCCTCTTGCGAAACGCCGCTTTCGGCGCTGGCGCTGGCCGAGCTCGGCGAACGGGCGGGAATGCCAGCGGGCGTGTTCAACGTCGTGACCGGCAATGCCGCCAGCATCGTCGGCCGGCTCTGCCAAGATGCGCGGGTGCGGGCGATGAGCTTTACCGGCTCCACCGAGATCGGTCGCCTGATCGCCGCGCAATGTGCGCCGACGATGAAGCGGCTGGTGATGGAACTCGGCGGCCATGCGCCGCTGATCGTGTTCGACGACGCCGACATCGATCGCGCCGCCGATATCGCGGTCGCCGCCAAATTCGCGACCTCCGGCCAGGACTGCCTCGCAGCCAACCGGATTTTCGTGCAGCGATCCATATTCGAAGCCTTCAACGCGGCCTTTGCCAAACGGATCGCCGCCCTCACGGTCGGCAACGGATTGGCTGATGGCGTCGACATAGGCCCGCTGATGCACGAACGAGCCGTAATGAAGATCGAGGCACAGGTGAAGGATGCGCTCGACAAGGGCGCCAGGCTGCTTGCCGGCGGCAGACGCCACAAGGCTGGTCCGCTTTTCTTCGAGCCGACACTCATCACCAATGTACCGGACGATGCGGTCATCATGCGCGAGGAGACTTTCGGGCCGGTTGCCGCCGTCGCCGTCTTCGACACGGAAGACGAGGTCGTCGCCCGCGCCAATGACACCGAATACGGGCTCGTCGCTTACGTTGTCACTGAAAACGGCGCACGGCAGATGCGCCTCGGGCGGTCGCTCGAATATGGAATGGTGGCGATCAACCGCGTGAAGATCACCGGCGGGCCGGTTCCCTTCGGCGGCTGGAAACAATCCGGCCTCGGGCGCGAGGGCTCCCGCCACGGCATCGAGGCTTTCACGGAGCTCAAATACCTCTGCATCGACACCGCCTGCTGACCGATCCCATAATCTTGAAGGAAAAGCCAATGCTCGAAAGAAACAACGAACTCACCGCCTGGGACCGCGATCATTTCTTCCATCCGTCGACCCATATGGGCATGCATGCGCGCGGCGAAACGCCGACGCGGGTGATCGGCAGCGGCGAAGGCGTCTACATCACTGACCGCGACGGCCGCACCAGCCTCGATGCCTTTGCTGGTCTCTACTGCGTCAATGTCGGCTACGGCCGACAGAAAATCGCCGATGCAATCGCCGAACAGGCCCGGAACCTGGCCTATTACCATGCCTATGTCGGGCACGGCACGGAAGCGTCGATCACGCTTTCGAAGATGATCATCGACCGGGCCCCGGAAGGCATGTCCAGGGTCTATTTCGGTCTTTCCGGCTCCGATGCCAACGAGACCAACATCAAGCTGATCTGGTATTACAACAACGTCCTCGGGCGGCCGGAAAAGAAGAAGATCATCTCGCGCTGGCGCGGCTATCACGGCTCCGGCGTCATGACCGGCAGTCTCACCGGCCTCGAACTCTTCCACAAGGCCTTCGACCTGCCGCGCGTGCCGATCCTGCATACCGAAGCGCCCTATTACTTCCGCCGCCCGGACCGCTCGATGAGCGAGGAACAGTTCTCGCAATATTGTGCCGACAAGCTGGAGGAGATGATCCTGTCGGAGGGCCCGGAGACAATCGCAGCCTTCATCGGAGAGCCCATCCTCGGCACCGGCGGCATCGTGCCGCCGCCCAGGGGCTATTGGGAAAAGATCCAGGCCGTACTCCAGAAATACGACATCTTGCTCGTCGCCGACGAGGTGGTGACCGGTTTCGGCCGCCTCGGCACGATGTTCGGCTCCGACCATTACGGCATGAAACCGGATCTCATCACCATCGCCAAAGGCCTGACCTCCGCCTATGCGCCGCTGTCCGGCACGATCGTCTCCGACCGTTTCTGGCAGGTCCTGGTGCAGGGTTCGGACCAGCTCGGCGCGATCGGCCACGGCTGGACCTATTCCTCGCACCCGATCTGCGCGGCGGCCGGCATCGCCAACCTCGAACTGATCGACGAGATGGGATTGGTGCAGAATGCTGCCGAGACCGGAGCCTATTTCCGCTCCGAACTGGCCAAGGCCGTTGCCGGCCACAAGCATGTCGGCGACGTCCGGGGCGATGGCCTCATGGCGGCCGTGGAATTCGTGGAGGACAAGGACGATCGCAGGTTCTTCGATCCTTCCCAGAAGATCGGCCCACAAATCGCAGCAGCGCTTCTGGAACGCGGCGTCATCGGCCGTGCCATGCCCCAGGGCGACATTCTCGGTTTTGCGCCACCGCTTTGCCTCACCCGCGAGGAAGCGGATATCGTCGTCAAGACGACGGCCGAGGCGATCGACAGTGTCTTCCCCAACCGCTGACGGGAGAAGACACATGGCCTCTATCCCCGAAACGATGGCAGCTGTCCTGCTGACCGGCCATGGTGGGCTCGACAAACTCGTCTATAGCCGAGACGTCCCGGTGCCCAGACCTGCCGCCGGCGAGGTCCTCATCCGCGTGGCGGCCTGCGGCATGAACAATACCGATGTCTGGGTGCGCCAGGGCGCCTACGGTACGGAGGAGGATCCCGGCGCCGTTTCCACATGGCGACGGCAGGGCAATACGCTCACCTTTCCGCGCATCCAGGGCGCCGATACCGTCGGTCACGTGGTTGCCGTCGGAGAGGGTGTCGATCCGACACGGATCGGCGAGCGGGTGATGGTCGATTTCTCCATCTACAACCGCGAGGACGATAGCCTTGCCTACATCGACTACATGGGCCACGGACGCGACGGCGGTTATGCCGAATACATGGCGCTGCCGGCAGAAAACGCCCACGTGATCAACACCACCATGACCGACATCGAGCTTGCGACTTTCTGCTGCGCCTATCTGACCGGCGAGAGAATGCTGGAAAGAGCCAGGCTTTCGGTCGGGGAACGGGTACTCGTCACCGGTGCCTCGGGGGGCGTCGGCTCGGCAATCATTCAGCTTGCGCGGGCGCGCGGCGCGATCCCGATCGCCGTCGCCGGCCCTGGCAAGGAAACCGCCGTACTCGAGATCGGCGCCGAGGCCGTGGTGACGCGCGGGGAAGGCGACCTTGCCGAGGCGGTGACCGAAGCTACGGGCGGGGCGCCGATCGACGTGGTCGCGGATCTCGTGGCCGGCCCGATGTTCAACGATCTTCTGAAAATCCTGCGCCCCGAGGGCCGTTACACGACCGCGGGGGCAATCGCAGGTCCGGTCGTCCAGCTCGATCTCAGGACGATGTATCTGAAGCAGCTGGAGCTGCACGGTTCCAGCCAGGGAAGCCGCGCCGATTTTCGCCGCCTCGTCGGCTATATCGAAAGCGGAAAGGTCCGACCGCTCGTCGGCGGCGTCTATCCGTTGTCGAAATTCCACAACGCCCAAACGGACTTCATGGCCAAGAATTTCGTCGGCAAACTGGTCGTGGTTCCCGATTGACGGTAGTTCGGAACCTGTGTTGGCGATGTCCGGTTGGCTGGGTCCGACTTCTCAAGCCGACTATAAGCTGCCGAGCCGCTGAAGCATGTTCGTCAGGCGAGCATTCTCGGTCCGAAGTTTGTCGGCCAGCAGCTTTTTGAGCCGCCTGTTCTCGGCGTCGAGCGCCGCCAGATCGTCATCCGAAACCACGTCCGGCAGATGGACACTCCATCGCTGAGGATGGTCCTTTCCGGACGGCGTGACAATTTCGATGGTCTGAACGTTTACGTGCGGCTTCTCGGCGCTCGACAACGGTACGTGATCTCTTACTACCGCTACCATTTCGGGGGATGGCTGAGCATCAATTGCCGCCGGCAATTCGATTTGAGGCGGCGGCGATGAACCGGCTTCGCCGTCCAATGAAAGGATTGTTCCTGGATCGTCGGCGCGATGGCCGTTTTCAATGCTCGGCTCCAGCTTCACTCGTTCGGACGTGACCGCGGCATTGGCGGAGGTTCGCGGGCGCTCCTCAATCGGCTGGATGCGATGTGGCAGCGACGTGTCGCTTTCCACCGCCCGGGCCAGTGCCCTCAAATCCGTATCACCCCAGATCGAGTTTGCTGGGGTCTTCGGCTGCCGTCGATTGGTTTTGTACTCGACAACAAAGTTGCGCCGTGTGGTCTTCATCTGTCTCTCAGCGTGGATATGTCGATTGCCGAGTCCTGCGCTATCGAGCGGGTCCCACAAGCCTTTTGTCTTTATCGGCTAGCCAATGAACCTTGTAGTCAAATTGGGCACATGACGCGAGATTCCGGTGTCGGCTTCACTCAAGACCGAGTCGTCTGCGCAGTTCTGCATTCTCGGTGCGCAACTTTTCCGCCAACAGCTTGCGAAGCCGTTGGTTCTCCTCTTCGAGCTGGGTGAACTCGGCAAGATCGTCGGTAACGGGAACAGAAACAGGCGCTTTCCGAACGGCGCCCTCGGACTTTACGGCCTTCTTCCATTGGTAATATGTTTGGTCCGAAATACCGACGGTCTTGACTGCGTCCTTGAGCGTTACCCCGTTTGCCAGCTGGGCGTCGATCTGTCCCAGCTTTTCAAGCTTGCCTTCGTCCGTATGCCTTTTAGACCTCGTTGATGAAGCCGCCTTCGATGTGGCGCGAACAGGTTCGACCGAAGCTTTTTTTCGTCGAGAGGCCGCCTTCTTGGCAACGGACGGCGCCGGCGCGGATTCAGCCGTCGCAGACACGGTAGAAAGCTCGATGTTTTCTTCGTCGGCCATGAATGTTCCCTCTCTTTATCGCCGTCTTTGTCAGCCGAGTTGATCAATTAGTCAACAGAGCTCCCTCAAGGAACAATGGCCCGCTGAAAGGACGAAAGTCCGTCTATCATTCGATCGCCCAAATGCTTTTGGCATTCCCGCAATGGAGCGTTTATATGTTTGCCAAAGCGAAGTCGTGGACCACCGAAGATCAGAAGGTTGGCGGCCTGAAAAATCCGCAAGACGAAATAAGATACATCAGGAAGACGCAATGAGTGGATGCTGTTCAGGATCAAGGCGGGAGACGGAGCAGGCAATATCTGTCGCACCGGCAAACACGGTCTCTGCCGGCATCCGAGGGGAAGCGATTGCCATCAAGGGGGGCGAGACATTCGTTGGAACCCATGACCCGGTAATCTCCGCCGATGGCGAGGGGCCGGAGCGCAGGATTTCGTTGCAGGATTTTCACCTCGAGGTCGAGACGGTCACCATCCGTCGGTTTGCCCAGTTCGTCGAGGCGACCGGCCATGTGACGGAATCGGAGCGGTTCGGCTCGTCGGCCGTGTTCGCATCGCTGCTCGGTGACAGCAGTCTTGCGACGGGTGGTGTCGTGGGAACCCCGTGGTGGACGCGCGTCGACGGGGCCACCTGGCGGCAACCGGAAGGCCGCGGCAGTTCGATCGACGATCGGCTTGACCATCCGGTCACCCACGTCTCCTGGAACGATGCGCTCGCATTCGCGCGATGGGTCGGCGGCCGTCTGCCGACAGAAGCGGAATGGGAGCATGCCGCACGCGGCGGCAACCGCCGCCGGCGGTATCCCTGGGGCGAGGAGGAGCCGACCGACGAGGCGATCTTCTGCAATATCTGGCAGGGCCGCTTTCCCGACACCAACACGCTGCAGGACGGATATTTCGGCACCGCGCCGGCGCGCAGCTTCGCCCCCAACGAGGCCGGTTTCTATAATCTCGCCGGCAATGTCTGGGAATGGACCGCCGACCCTTTCAAGGTGCGCTCACTGTCGAAACAGGCAAAGGCGCGAAACGAGCATGCCAAGCGCTTTTCCGACAAGGTGCTGAAGGGCGGCTCGTTCCTCTGCCACAAAAGCTACTGCTATCGGTACCGCATCGCGGCGCGGATGGGCCTTTCCCCGGATAGCGCCTCGAGCAATACAGGCTTTCGGGTTGCCTATGACGTCGTAGCTGGAAAGGACAATAGTCCTTGATCGCAGATGGCGCCTCGTCGATCGCTGAGCCCCACATGCATTCCAAGCCGATCAATATCGCGCGTCAAACGCTCCAGCGAAGGGATCGACGGGGCTCCTCCGGTTCCACGGCCTGCGCCCCATCAGCGCCTCCACCACAGCGGCCTGCATCGCCTCATGGGTGGAATAGGCATTGATATAGGTCGGCACCCGTGGGGCATCGTAGAGATAATAGGGAAAACCGAAGGAAATCATCACCGTCGGCAGGCTCGTCCAAGGCCGTTTCATGGCGGCCCTGAAGTCCCCGTGAAGTGCCCGCCAATCCAGAAAAATACGCCCGCGCGTCAGAAGCGTCTCTTCGCCGAACAGATAGAAGACGAGGTCGTGCCCGTCCGTATCGAGCGGCGTGCCATAGGGGTTAAGGGTCACCTCGAAGCCCTCGGCGGCCAGCATTTCCGGCAGCTTGAAATCCAGCCTCGCATTCTGCATCGGCTCAACGATACCGCCGGAAACGACAAGGATACGGCGATGCTTTTCAGGATCGAGCGGCAGCGTACCGTTCCTGTCCTTCACCAGCGTGGGCGCGCGAGCAAAAGCCTCGCTGGCCACTTCCTGGGCAGACGGTTCACTCACATGGACCGGCATCGCGACGCCGCGATGCAGGCCGAGCGAGGCCTTCAGGGCGAGGACGCGTGTGACCGCGTCGTGGAAACGCTCCGCTGGAATGCGCCCGGAATGGGCGGCGTCACGCACCGCAGCGATTTCCGCCTCCGGTTTGGAGGAGAAAAGAACCATGTCGCAGCCGCTCGCGATGATCTCGATCTTCGCGTCATGCGCCGGCATCACGCCCGAAAGGCCTGCCATCTCGCTGGCGTCGGAGACGATCAGGCCGTTGAAGCCGAACTCGCCCCGCAGGAGCGCGGTATTGAGCGGCGCGGAGACCGAAGCCGGCAGATAGGCTTCTTCGCCCGCATCGGGATCGCATTCCAGGACATAAGCCGGCAGCGCGATATGCGCCGACATGACCGACTTGACCCCCTGATCGATGGCGGCCTTGTAGAGCAGACCGAAGGTGGCTCGCCATTCTTCCATCGACAGTGGATTGATGGTGGTGACCAGGTGCTGGTCGCGTTCGTCATACCCTTCGCCCGGCCAATGTTTCACGGTCGCGGCAAGGCCAAGGCGCTGGAAGACGCGCATCTGCGCCAGTGCATGACGTTCGATCAGCGCCGGATCCGAGCCGTATCCCCGCGTTGCGACGATTGGGCTGCGAAAGGCCGCGTTGATATCCAGCACCGGTGTGAAGGACCAGTTGATCCCGACGGAACGGGCTTCGCGCGCCATCAGGTCGGAGATCGCCTCGGTCAGTTCGACATCGTCGACGGCGGCCAGGGCCAGCGGGTTGGGAACGGCCGTGCCGAAGGAGAGGCTCATGCGTGAGCCTTCAAGATCGGCGGAAACGAGCAGAGGGACCGTGGCCCCGGCCTGAACCGCTGCCATATGCGCGCGTTCCCTCGTGCCATCCGCGCCGAAATAACGGGTGATGCCGCCAGGCTGCAGCTCGCCGAGGCGGACGATCTCCGTCTCGCGGTCGTCACCGCGCGAATTGAGATTAAAAAGCTGGGCTGCGCGCCCGGTATCGTCCAGGGCCTGGAACGTCCGGGTCACCCAGTCGAGGGCTTCACGATCGAGGTTGAAGGGCGATTTCGTCAGATGATCCAGTGTCGATGGCATCGATCTCTCCGTTCAAACCTGCTCGGTGAGTGCACGCTCAAGCGCCTCGAGCTTTTCCAGGTCCAGTTCCTGCCAAACCGTTGCTGCCTGCACCAGCGTCTTTGCGGCGAGTGGCGCGGGCAGCGGCTTGGACGCAAGACGAGGAACCTCCGCAATCAGGATGCGGCGGGTCGTTTCGTCGGCCATAAGCTTCGCGATGGGGATATTCGCCACCCGAGCCCCTTGTGGGAAATCACTTGCCCGCGCCACGCTGCGCTGGCTGGAAACGACCTGCGCCCATTGTTTTTCGATGAGCAGGTGTTCGCCGCGCACCGGTCCCGTCTCGGGAAGGCCGAGCCGTTCGAACTGATCGGAGGGTGCATCGGAGGCACGCATCAGATTGACGAGCAGCTCGGCCATCCGCATTTCAATTCTATCATCTCTGAGCGGATTTTTCTGCTCGGGATCCGTCTCAAGATCGTAGAGCAGGGTCCCGAAAACCCAGGGGCCCCGGATCGTCCATCCCGGCATGCGCAGGACGGGGGCTCCCTTGGTGAAAGAGAAAGGCGGCGCGAGCTCCGCCTTCGACAGTTCGTCCGGGGAGAAGCGGGCGCGCATGTGGGTCGGCATCAGCGTATATTCATGGAGCGGCGAATTGTCCTCCGTGGCGCAGCATCGCATGTAGACGTAACGGCCATCGGTGACACACACGTGCCCCCCGAAATTCCCGAACAGTCCGGCCTTGCGAACCGGAACATCGTTTCTGACCGTCTCAAGAAGCGGTTTTCCCTGCATATCGGGCGTCGGCCGGAGGCCGAACAGGTCGAGGAGCGTCGGCGCAATGTCTATGGTCTGAACGAGCGCGGAGCGCCGTTCGCCGGCAACCCTGGCCCGCGGATCCCAGACGAAGAAAGGCGTGTGGATCGTATCGTCGTACCACGGCATAACGGATTTACCCCACCAGCCCTTTTCGCCGAGCATATAACCATGGTCCGTGCAGACGATCAGCATCGTATCGTCCCACATGTTCTTCTCGTCCATCATGTCAAGCAGCCGGCCGAGATTGCGGTCGCACATCGAAAGCAGTGCCAGATAGCGATGCCGCGCCTGGAGGACCTGTTCTTCCGCCTCGGTGACGCGATCATAGGGCGGCCAGTCGAAATCCTCGCCGGTATCCGGGTAGAGCGCGTGATATTCGGCATAGCTGAAAAACGGCTCGTGCGGATCGAAGGTCTCGAGCTGCAGCATCCAATCGTCCTGGCCGGCATTGGTTTCGATGAATTGCAGCCCGGCATCGAATGTCCGGGTTTGCGGGTGGTCTCGCTCGTCTCTGAGATAGGTCCGGTTGATCGGGTCCTGCCGCTTCATCTGGTAGAGGAAGTCGACAAGACGCGTGCGATCCACACCTTCGACAATGCCTTTCCAGAGGTCGCCTTCCTGGCCGCGAAAGAACTCGTGCGAAGAAAAGCGCGTGTGATAGGTCGCGCCCCCATCCTCCCAATAATGCTGATGGTCGGTGACCAGGTGGGTGTAGATACCGGCGTTTCTCAGCAATTCCGGCACGCTGTCGTCGAACGGCTCGATCGGTGACCAGGACCGGTGGAGAAAGTTATACCTGCCGGTATGCATTTCGCGCCGGGCCGGCATGCAGGGCATGGAACCGGCATAACAGCGGTCGAACGTGGCCGTCTTTTCCGCAAGCCGCCCGAAATTCGGGGCATGGGCCGTCCTGTCGCCATAGGGCGGCAGAAGGCGGCGGTTGAGGCTGTCGAACATCAGGACGATGGCGCGCATGGTTTAAGCCGTCATTGCGAGGGCGCGGAACGCCGCGCGCCGTTCCGCCTGCCTTGCGGGATCGGCGACGGGCGCGGCGAGAAGCAGGCGCTTGGTGTAGTCGTGAGCGGGGCGCGCCGTCACCTGATCGCATTCTCCGAATTCGACGATCTCGCCGAAACGCATGACCGCAACACGATGCGAGATGTGACGCACCGCCGCCAGATCGTGGGAAACGAAAAGATAGGCGACGCCCGTCCGCTCCTGGATCTCGATAAACAGGTCCATGACCCGCGACTGGGTGGAAAGATCGAGTGCCGAGACCGGTTCATCGCAGACGATGAGGCGCGGGGACAGCGCCAGCGCACGGGCAATGGCGATGCGCTGACGCTGGCCGCCGGAAAACTCGCGGGCGAACCGGTCCGCCGCGTCGCTTGGCAGGGCGACCTGATCGAGCAGCTTGCGAACCTGCCGGGAGGCATCGGCACGCGAGGCGAGGCGGCGCGCAACAATCGGTTCCGTCAGGATGTCGTCGATCGTCATCGACGAGTTGAGCGAACTGTAGGGATCCTGGAAGACCGCCTGGATGGCGGCCTGGCCTTTGCGGGCGCGGGGCGGAACTCCGGCGATATTCTCGCCGTCGAACACTATCTCGCCGGAGCTGACCGGGCCGATGCCGAGAATGGCGCGTCCGAGCGTCGTCTTGCCCGATCCGCTCTCGCCCACCAGCCCTACGGTTTCACCGGGGCGGATGGTCAGATTGACGTGCTTCAGGACATGGTGGGCGCCGAAATGGACGTTGACGTTGCGGCAATCGACAAGGATCTGATCGTTCATGCCCGCATTCCTTCCGACGTCGGTGGTCGATATGTGCGCGTCCTGCCATCTTCGAGGACAGATCCGAGAAGCATGCGAGTGTAGTCGTGCGCCGGCGCGGCGAAGAGGTCAGCAACGGTGTTGATTTCCACGATCCTGCCGTCCTTCATGACGGCTACCCGGTCGCAGCTATCCGCCACGACACCGAAATTGTGGGTCACCAGCATGACCGCCATGTTGAACTCCTTTTGCAGGTCGCGCAGAAGGTCGAGCACCTCCGCCTGCACGGTTACGTCGAGCGCCGTCGTCGGTTCGTCGGCGATCAGAAGGTCGGGACTGCAGGCGACGGCGCCGGCAATGAGGACGCGCTGGGCCATGCCCCCCGAAATCTCGTGTGGATAGGCGCGAAATACCCGTTCGGGGTCCGGCAGCTTCACGCGGGCAAGCAGTTTCAGCGCCCGCCGCGTCGCTTCCGCCCGAGAGATTCCGAGCACCGTCATCATCGGCTCGACGAGCTGGAACCCGATCCGGAACGCCGGATCGAGATTGGCCATCGGCTCCTGGGGGACATAGGCGATGCGCTTGCCGCGAAGGGTACGCAGCTCATCTTCGGAAGACTTCCCCAGTTCGATACCGTCGAACTGGATGGAACCGGAAAGCACACGGCCCCCGGGCGACAAAAGTCCGAGGATGGAAAACGCCGTCTGGCTCTTGCCTGATCCGCTTTCGCCGACAAGCCCCAGAACTTCGCCGCGCCTGAGGCTGAGGCTCACGCCCTTGACGACTTCGCGCCAACCGTCGTTCGCGGGATAGGCAACAACCAGATCCCGCACGTCGAGGAGCACGTCGGATGCGGTTTGCGGCAGCGATTCGCTCACCGCCAGGGGGAGAATCTTGGGCGCTCTCACCTGAACGCCGCCCTGCTGCATGCGGTCGCGAATGGCATTCGCAAGCAACACCAGCGAAGCGACCGTTGCCGTGATTGCAAGCCCCGGCCAGAGAATAGCCTGCGGAGTGACATAGATGTTGGAGAAGGCATCCTGCAGCATTCCGCCCCAGGTCGGCGTGCTGGGGTCGCCCAGCCCGAGGAATTCGAGACCGGACTGGACGACGATGGCAATCCCGGCGACGATTGAGGTCTGGATCACCACCGGTGCCCGTACCGAAAGCAGGATGTGCTTCGTGATGATCCTGAGATCGCTGAGGCCCGAGACGCGCGCGGCGTCGATATAGAGCTCGTGTTTGACCCCGTTGACGAGATTGCGCGTAAGCCGGAAGAAACCCGGTGACAGCATCACTCCGAAAACCGCCATCGACAGGTAGATCGAGGCCCCAAGCGCCTGATAGAAGGCGAGCAATACGATCAGCGCCGGCAGTGCCATGATTCCGTCGGAAATCCAGCGGGCGACCAGATCGAGTTTCCTGCCGTAAAAGCCGGCGAAGAGCCCCGCTGTCACCCCGATGGATGCGGCGATGACAACCGTGATCAGGGCACCGAGGAATGTGTTGCGGCCACCATGGAGGAGACGGCTCCATATGTCGCGTCCCGAACCGTCGCCGCCGAGGAGATAACCGTCACCGGCGACGGCATTGACCTTGAATATCTGGACGGCGGACGGATCGTTGGGGGCAAGCAGAGGCGCGAAGATCGCCGATGCGATGACGATCAGCAGCGCCAGCGCAGCGACAAGGCCTGTCGGATTGGTGAGCACCGAACGGACGAAATGACGGCGCTGCGAAGCGGCGGGGATTGGCGGCTGGGCGGTGTTGATATCGCTCATGACATCCTCACCTTCGGATTTGCCCATGCGTTGAGGAGGTCGACCAGTATGTTCACCAGGACGACCACGATGATGAGGGTCACCACCACTCCCATGAGCACGGGAACGTCGCCGATCAGCGCAGCCGAGACCGTCAACGAACCCATGCCGGGAATGGCGAACACGCGCTCGATGACGGCGGCACCACCGAGAAGGGCGATGAACTGAACCGAAAGGACCGTCAGCGCCGCCGGCATCGCATTGCGCAGCGCATGGCGGTAGAGCACCGAACGGGGGCTGACGCCGCGGGCGCGGAGTGTGCGCACGTAATCCTGCTTGAGCGCATCGATGACTGCGCCCCGGATCTGCTGGGAGGCCGAGGCTATCCCCGAAAGCACCAGCGCCGTTACGGGAAGTACCAGGGAAGCCGCCCATGCGGACGGCGAGGCACTGAACGAAACATAACCCGTCGCCGGCAGCCAGCCGAACTTGACCGAGAAGGTGAGGACCAGCAGCAGGCCGAGCCAGAAATTCGGCATGGCGAAACCTGCGACGCTGACGATCTGGATCGCGCGGTCGGCCCAGCCGCCGCGGACGGCCGCGGCAATGCCGAGCATCGCCGAAAGGAGCGCCATCAGCGCCACGGCGATGGTCACCATTGACAGGGTGACGGGCAGCCGGCTCGCAAGTGCCGACGCCACGCTCTCGCTCATCGTCCATGACGGGCCGAGATCGCCGCGGACGGCATGGCTCACCCAATCGCCGAACTGGACCATCAGCGGTCGGTCGAGCCCCAGCCGGCTGTTCAGCGCCTTCAGCTGGTCGACCGTCGCGTTCTCACCGAGGATGTTACGGGCGACGTTGCCCGTGGCGCCGAAAACCATCATGAAGGTTACGGTCGAGACCAGGCAAAGCAGCGCGATGCCGGAAGCCACCCGTCTCAGAAGATAACGTACCATCGGCATCCGAGCTCACTTTGCGGGCGCATAATTGCGCGGCCAAGGCACGATGTTCTGCGCCTGCATCTGGACCTTCACCTCAGCGTTGGAAATGTAAATGCTGTCGATCCGGAACCACGGCGCAAAGAAAGCATTCTCGACCATATATCGATTGGCGGCCTGCATCGCGGCATTCTGCTCCTTGCCTGGAGGCGTATACTGGGCTGTCTTCAGGAGAGCCTCCAGTTTTTCGTCCTTTGCCTTGGAGGTGTTCCAGGGGGAGTTTGCGAAGGCGAATTTGTTGAAGTCGGCCCAGGGCGACTGGCTCCCCAGACGAAAGAGGAACATCGGATATTTGCCCGACAGCAACTCGGCGATCGTGACGTTCGGCGGGACTTTCACCCAGTTGACGGTGACGCCGATATCCTTGAGCTGCTGCGTGATGATCGGCGTATAGGCAGCAAGCGTGCCGATATCCGGCATCGTGACGCTGAAGCCGTTTGGATAACCCGCTTCGGCAAGCAGGGCACGGGCCGCCTTCGGGTCATAGTGATAGGTCCCGTCGAGCGATGGATCAAAAGCTTCGCTTGGCGGAACGAAAGGTTGATCCGTGACTTCGCCATAACCCCTAGCGACGAACTTCAGGATCGCTTTTTCATCGAATGCCATATTGAGCGCGCGCCGGACGCGGACGTCGGACAGCGCCTTTACCATTTTGCCGTCGCGGTCGGAGAGAAACAGACCCAGCCAGTCCACCGGCAATCTGGAGACCGTCAGCTTGCTCGCCTCGGCCTCGGGGACAACCTGTCCTTCACCCGCGGCGGCATCCACCTGACCGGATTTCAGCGCATTCATCCGCGCGCTGAGATCGTTGATCGGCGTGATCGTCATGGTTTCGAACGGAAAGGCGCCGGCATTCCAATAATCCGGATTGCGCTTGTAGACGTATTGCCGCCCGGTCACCGAGCGCGCCGTGTCGTAGATGTAAGGCCCGGAGCCGATCGGGAGCATCTTGGAATCAGCCTTGCCGAGCGTCGCGGGGCTCGCCATCGCGCCGCCCACGGTCGCCAGGTTGAAGAGCATGCCCGGATCTGGTTCCTTGAGGTGCAGCTTCAGCTCTGCCGGGCCTACGATCTCGACATTCTGGACGGCGCCAGCCATCCAGGTGTTCTGCCCGACGCCATCGCGCAGATATTCGAGGTTTGCCTTCACCGCCTCGGCGTTGAAAGGCGTTCCGTCGGTGAATTTGACGCCTTCGCGCAGCTTGAGCGTCAGCTCCGTACCATCGCCGTTAAAGTGCCATTCCGTGGCCAGGTTTGGCATCGTCTTGCCGTCCGGTGCGGTATAGAGCAGCGTGTCGAAGACCGGCATCCAGTACTGGGCGCGATGGCCGATGGAAAGGCCGGCACGGTCGAAGGTGTCGTTATCCAGAATGCCGGCGAGCGCAAGCGTCTCGGGGTTGTTCCCGACTTCTGCTTTGGCGACTGGCGGCACGGATAAAAAAACCGCCGTCAAGGCGGACAAAATCAATCGGTTTCGCATGCTCTCCTCCCCGAGAGCCTGACTTGCCCGCTCCCCGGCCAGACAGGCTGCATGTAGCGAATAAGATCCTGCCAAATACGCATTCCTGGCATTCCGAATGCCATAGCAGTTGAGGCAATGCAGGAAAAATGCAATTAACGGCGTGACCGATAAACGAAGCTTATCACTGCCATGCTGGATCAGATCACCCACCTCTTCCGTCTCCAGGCGATCGTGGAGGAAGGCAGTCTCCGTCGTGCCGCCGAACGGCTGAACCTCACGCAGCCCGCCTTGTCTCGATCTCTCGCCCAATTGGAGGCCCATTTCGGGCGGCCGCTTCTGGAGCGGCATGCACGTGGTGTCCGTCCGACGCTGTTCGGCGAGAGGGTCTTGTCGGAATCGCTGCGGATGATGCGTCACTGGGAAGTGGCCGAGCAGGAACTCATGTCCGACAGGGCAATAGGCAAGGCCTATCTGCGGATCGGCGCCGGACCGATGTGGCGCCCCGCAATCCTGCCGGAGCTGCTCGTCGACATGCAGCGACGGTTCCCCAAGATCGTCTTCGAGCTCAGGAACAGCCGTTATGCGACCTCGATCACCGATCTCCTGGAGGGGCGCCTCGATATGCTGTTCACGGGAATGACGGTCGATGATCCGCAAGACTTCCGCCTCGTTGCGCTTCCGCTGACGAAGGTGATCAACAATGTCATGGCGCGCGAGGATCATCCGATCTTCGCCGCCCGTGATGCGGCAGGAGCGGTTCCGCCGGAGCGCCTGCTCGATTATCCCTGGCTCGTTCATTCCGAGCTTCCGATCTATCAGGCCACTACGCAGCACGGCCTTTTCGAGCGGCTGGGGCGGGAGCCCGATATCCGGTTGAGCTGCGAGAGCCTGCATTCGACATTGTCCATCCTTCAGCGGAGCGATTGCCTCTGCCTGCTGCCCGACGCGGCCGTTCTTGCGACCTCCTGCCCACGCATCGTCCCGGTGCCGGTCAACCTCAATTACAGGCATACGCGGACGGGGGTGATCTATCGCGAAGAACTCGGTGACTGGGCTCCGGTGCGCCAGCTGATCGCACTCTGCAAGGAGCGGTTTCATCTCGAGAAGTCACCGGAGACCGGGCGAAGCGGTCAGCAGTGATCAGTTTTTCGCATCGCTTGCTTCTGAAATTGCATTATTTGCGCATGACCTGACGCTGTATCCTTGACCAAGGCGGACGGGTTCGATGGTTGCGATCATACGTATTCCTGCCGCGTGCGAGGGAGGAAGACTTGCGACCGAATATCCTTTTCGTCATGTCGGATGACCATGCCGCGCGGGCAATCTCGGCCTATGGCGCAGGTCTCAACCACACCCCCAATATCGATCGGCTGGCGAAGGAGGGTGTGAGACATGACGCGACCTATGTCACGAACTCGATCTGCACGCCGTCGAGGGCCGCGATCCTGACCGGCACGCATAACCACGTCAATGGCGTCACGACGCTCGTGACGCACATGAACAATCGTATCCCCAACGTGGCCAAGCTTTTGAAAGCGGCAGGATACCGCACCGGCATCTTCGGCAAATGGCATCTCGGCGAAGGGCCTCTCCACGAGCCGAAGGGGTTCGATGACTGGGCTGTCGTTCCAGGGCAGGGTGATTATTGGGATCCGGCCTTCATCGATCGTGATGGCCGGCGCCGAATTCCGGGCTATGTCACCGATATCATTACCGACAAATCGATCGATTTCATCGAACAAGGCGACGACCGGCCCTTCTTTCTGATGTGCCACCACAAGGCGCCCCATCGTAATTTCGTGCCCGACCACAAACACAATCATCTCTGGGCGGAAGAGGATCTTCCGCTGCCGTCGACGTTCAACGACGATTATTCCGGCCGTGCGGCAGCGGCCGCCGCCGCCCGCATGCGCGTTCGTTCCGATCTCAACTGGGAGGATCTCGGGCTCGTGCAGCCGGAGGGGCCTGCCACCGTCACGGGAGAACTGATGCTGGATCAGATCCCGATTCGCCGCGTGCCGGAACTTAAAAGTGGCGAAAGCATCACTGTGGTATGCGCTTCGACCGGCCGGAATTACACCTTCACCGATCCACAGGCTTTCGCAGAATTCAAATATCAGCGCTACATGAAGCGCTACCTCCGGACGGTTCAATCGATCGACGACAATGTCGGCCGCCTCCTCGACTACCTCGACGAAAAAGGCCTGACCGAGAACACGCTGGTGATCTACACATCCGACCAGGGCTTCTTCCTTGGTGAGCACGGCTGGTTCGACAAGCGTTTCATGTATGAGGAAAGTCTGCAGATGCCGTTTTTGGCGCGTTATCCGGCGGCGATTCCGGGTGGCACGACCAGTCGTGATCTCGCCTGCAACGTCGACTTTGCGCCCACCTTCCTGGACTATGCCGGGGTGCGGACGCCTTCCTTCATGCAAGGGCGGTCGATGCGACCTGTGCTGGAGGGGCGGACCCCGAGTGACTGGCAGCAATTGGTGTACCATCGCTATTGGATGCACAACGATGCCATCCACGGCGCCTGGGCGCATTACGGGGTGCGCGACGCCCGCTACAAGCTCATCTACTGGTACAATGACGATCTGGGACAGCCAGGCGCCAGACCGAATGGCGCCCCCCCGGAATGGGAATTATTCGATTGCGTGGAAGATCCGCACGAATTGAGAAACGTTGCGGACGATCCGGCCTATGCGGGAATTTTCCGCGAGATGCTCGACAAGCTCGACACCTATATGGCCGAGATCGGCGACATCGCCGAGCATCCCAGAGAACTGATTTAGGCAACCGGCTTAAGGATTGTCCCTTCTGAAGATCCAGTCATGGTCCGGGTGGTTCTTGAACCGCCATTTGCGGATCGGGCCGGCCATGACGTTCAGATAATACATCTCGTAGCCATAAGGCGCGCCGCAGGGATGATGGCCCTTCGGCACCAGCACGAGATCGTGGTCCGAAACGGCCATGGTCTCGTCAAGCGAGCCGTCTTCGGTGAAGACCCGCTGGAAGCCGAACCCCTGCGCCGGGTTCAACCGGTGGTAATAGGTCTCTTCCAGATAGGTCATGTCGGGGAAATTATCCTCGTCGTGCCGGTGGGGCGGATAGGAGGACCAGTTGCCGGCCGGGGTGAACACCTCGGTGACCAGAAGGCTGTCGGCGACGTCCCGCTCTTCCATGGCGATCGGGAAGATGTAGCGGGTATTGGCATCCCTGCCGCGGGTATTAAGGGAAAGCCCTTCCGGCCCGATCACTGCCGCTTCGCGTCCGGGCTTGGCCGGCGCGGTGCAGACCGCGAGCGTGCATTCGGTGGTCGCCTTGGCGCTCCAGTCGGAACCAGCGGGCACATAGACGCAGTGCGGTGGCTTGCGCTCGAAGACATTCATCCGGTCGCCGAGCTCGCCGAAAGCCTTGCCGCCTCCGGAGATATCCGCCCTGCCCTCGACCAGCACGAGGATGACTTCCGTCTCGCCGGTCGTTTCGGCAGCACTTTCGCCCGGCTTGAGGCGGTAGAGGCCAAAGCCGACATAACCCCAGCCGGCATCCTTCGGCGTGACGTCATGCACCTTGCCGGATACGCCCTTCGGCTTGCGCAGCAGGTTCGTCATGCGTCGCCCCTCCCCTTGTCGATGCCGGCTGCCTGCGCCATCGCCTTCAGCGAGGAAAGACCCATGCTCTGGTATTCGAAGGGATTGCGCACGTCCGGGTCCTGCTCGGCCTCGATCACCAGCCAGCCTTCATAACCATGGTCGGCGGCGACCTTCAGCACCGGGGGAAAACTCACGCCGCCGTCCTTGTCGCCCGGGACGGTGAAGACGCCACGGCGCACGCCTTCAAGGAAAGAGAGACCTTCGCTCCGCACCTGCGCGGCGATGTCGGGCCGCACGTTCTTGGCGTGGATATGCCCGACGCGGGCCATGTGATTGCTTGCGGCGCGCTCGGGATTGCCGCCACCGAACAGGCAATGGCCCGTATCGAGCAGAAGTTTCGCATGCGGGCCGGTATGGGCCATCAACCTGTCGATCTCGTCTTCGCTTTCGACGATCGTGCCCATGTGGTGGTGATAGACGAGGCTGATGCCCTGCCCTGCCGCAAACTCCGCCAGCGCCTCGACGCCGGCGCCGAAGGATTTCCACTCGCTGTCGGGGAGTTTCGGACGGTCGTTGACGGCCTTGCCGTCATCGCCATGGATGGCATTCGACGTCTCGCAGACGATGATGACTTTCGAACCCATCGCCTTGAGGAGATCGAGCGCCGGCTGCATCGCTCGTTTCTCGTCCTCGACGGAGTTGACGAGCAGGTTCAGCGAATGCCAGCCGGAAACATAGCGCAGCCCGCGCGGCTCCAGCACGGCCTTGAGCGCCGCCGGCTCCTGCGGAAACTTGTGGCCCTTCTCGATGCCGTCAAAACCGATCTTGGCGGTCTCGTCCAGGCACTGGTCGAGGCTGATATGGGCGCCAAGCGAACGGTCGTCGTCGTTCGACCAGGCGATGGGATTGGTACCGTAGAGGATCATGTCAGCGTCTTTCCTTAAGTGCGGCTTCGTAGGCGGCGCGAGCTTGCGTGACTTCAGCGCGGGTCGAGACCTCCGGCACCGCGACGTCCCACCAGTATCCCCCGCCTTCAGGCGTCGGATAAGGATCGGTGTCGATGACAATAACGGTTGCGACCTTCGCTTCCCGCGCACCGTTCAATGCCGCTTCCAGATCGGCGATCGAGGAGACCTTGCGGGCATCGGCGCCCATTGCGGCAGCATGGGCGGCGAAATCGATCTGCATCGGATTCGCCTGGTTGGTGTGCGCGTAGAGATTGTTGAACTGCTCACCGCCGGTCGCCATCTGCAGCCGGTTGATGCAGCCGTAACCGCGGTTGTCGGTGATCACGACGGTGATCTTGACGCCCATCGCAACGGCCGTCGCAAGCTCGGAGTTCATCATCATGTAGGAGCCGTCGCCGATCATGACGATCACGTCGCGATCCGGCTCCGCCATCTTGATGCCGAGCCCGCCGGCGATCTCGTAGCCCATGCAGGAGAAGCCGTATTCCATATGGTAGGAGAGCGGCTTGCCTGCCTTCCAGAGCTGATGAAGCTCGCCCGGCATGGTGCCGGCGGCGCACATGACGACCGTATTGTCGCGCGAGGCGCGCTGGACTGCGCCGATCACCTGCATGTCGGTCGGCAGCAGATTGCCATCCTCGGGGGCAGCGGTGATGGCATCCGCCTTGGCGAACCAGTCCTCCTTGAGGCCGGCATCCACTCCTCGGAAACGATGATCGCCGAGCGCCGCACTCACCAGCTCCAGCCCGACCTTCGCGTCCGAGACGAGCGGGATCGCTTCGTGCTTGGCGCTGTCATAGGGCTGGACATTGAGCGACAGGATACGGCGCGTCGGATTCTTGAAGAGCGCCCAGGAGCCGGTGGTGAAATCCTGGAACCGGGTGCCGACGCCAATCACCAGATCGGCATTTTCGCAAACGGCATTGGCGCTCGAAGCACCCGTCACGCCGACCGGGCCGAAATTCGAAACATGGTCCCAGGGCAGCGCTGACTTACCCGCCTGCGTCTCAACGACCGGGATATTGTGCCGGCTCGCAAATGCCGCGAGCGTCCCGGTCGCGCCGGAAAAATGCACGCCGCCGCCGGCGACGATGACTGGATTTTTTGCGCCCCGGATCGCCTCGATGGCACGCTCAAGCTCGTTCTCATCCGGCCGCGGCCGGCGCCAATGCCAGGTCTTCGACTCGAAGAAACTTTCCGGATAATCATAGGCCTCGGCCTGGGTGTCCTGGCAGAAAGCCAATGTCACTGGGCCGCAATCGGCAGTATCCGTCAGGGTTCGCATGGCGCGCGGCAGCGCGGTCAGAAGGTGTTCCGGCCGACTGATGCGGTCGAAATAACGGCTGACCGGCCGGAAGCAGTCGTTGACGCTTGCAAGGCCGTCGCCGAAATTCTCGATCTGCTGCAGGACGGGATCGGGCCCGCGATTGGCGAAGACATCGCCTGGGATGAAGAGCACCGGCAGGCGGTTCACATGCGCAAGTGCTGCCGCCGTGACCATGTTGAGCGCGCCCGGTCCGATCGAAGAGGTCACCGCCATCGCTCGGCTGCGGCGAAGCTGTTTAGAATAGGCGATCGCCGCATGGGCCATCGACTGCTCGTTCTGGCCGCGATAGGTGGGCAGGTCCGGCCGGATGCCCGCCAACGCCTCGCCCATGCCGGCGACATTGCCGTGCCCGAAGATCGCCCAGACACCGGCGATGAAGGGCACCCCCTCCTCCGTCATCTGGTTTGCGAGATAGCGCACCATCGCCTGCGCGGCGGTCAGTCTCACTGTTGTCATTGGCCGTTTCCTCCTCCGCTGCCGGCTCTTGCGCGTGCCGTGTCCCAGGCCGTGCAGAGTTCGCGGTATTTTCGCACCATGTCGGCCACCGCCTCGTCATCACCGATCGCGCCGGCAAACCACCGCCGCGCCGCATCGCCGAAAATCGTCCGGCCAACGGCAAAACCCTTCACAAGGTCGAAGCCTGCCGCGGTGGCAAAACTTTCCTCCAGCTCCGCCATCGGCGCATCGAGCCCGAGCACGACGATACCGCGCACATAGGGATCGTGCTTCTCGATCGCGGCGCAAGCATTCGCCCAGGCGGCCTCGCTCGTCATCGGTTCGAGCTTCCACCAGTCGGGGTAAACGCCGATCTCGTAGAAACGCTCGATGATATCGGCAACGGTTCGATCGTTGACCGGTCCGACCTTGGAGGGGATCACCTCCAGCAGCATTTCCAGCCGGTTGCGGCGGGTGGCGGCAAACAGGCGCTGGATCACCTCTTCCTGTTTCTCCCGCATCTCTGCCGGGTCATCGGGATGGTAGAAGCAAAGAACCTTGGCAACATTCTCGACCGGCCATTCTGTGATGCCACCGAGATCGGGACCAAGCTCTGGCTCCAGGGTCAGCGGGCGCGAGCCTGGCCATTCCACCGGCCGGCCGATCCACAATCCCGTGCCCGTCGCCTTGTAAAGCGTCTCGCGTCCGAGCCGCCCGTCGCAAAGAATGCCGTAGCCCTGCCTGCCGTCCGAGACGTCGAGCGCGGCCTTCAGGCACAGTGCCTTGAACTCGTCGATCCGCTCCGAACTTTGTCCCGCCTCATCGGCGATCGCTTCGAGTTGCATGCGGTGATCGAAGGCGAAGACCCGCAATTGCGGCCACTCGCCGGTCCGGTTGGTCGACCAGTGCACCTGCTCCAGCGCGCCGTCCTTGCGCAGCGCCTTGTCCCGGATGCCGGTGCGGAAGAAATATTGCAGCTCTTCCCAGCTCGGATAGGCCGGCGTGCAGCCGTGGCGCGAGACGGCGAAGGCGCCGCAGGCGTTGGCGTATTTCAGCGCGGTCGGCCAGTCCTCGCCGGTGAGCCAGCCCTTCAGCAGGCCTGCCATGAAGCCGTCGCCGGCGCCGAGCACGTTGAAGACCTCGATGGGAAAACCCTGCCCCGTCTGGCCCTCGTCGAGACTGTCGGGAATCTCGCCTTCAAAGACGACGGCGCCCATCGGGCCGCGCTTGCAGACCAGAGTCGCCTTGGAAACGGCGCGAACCGCTCTCAGCGCCTCGAGCGTGTCGGTCGAACCGCCGGCGATATGAAATTCCTCTTCCGTCCCGACCAGCAGGTCGAACAGATGCAGACTGGACTGCAGCTTGGCAGTCACCTTGCCGGACTCGATAAAGCGGCTTTCGCCCGCCTCGTGGCCCGCAAGGCCCCACAGGTTCGGACGATAGTCGATATCGAGGGCCGTGCGGGCGCCATTCTCGCGGGCGAGCCGCAGCGCCTTCAAGACGGCAGCCTCGGTGTTCGGATGGGAAAGATGGGTGCCCGTGACGCAGACGCAGCCCGCTTCTGCAATAAAGCCGGGATCGATATCGTCCTCGCAAAGCGCCATATCGGCGCAGTTCTCGCGATAAAAGATCAGCGGAAACTGATGCTGGTCGCGGATGCCGAGCAAAACGAGTGCCGTCAGCCGCTCCGGATCGGTCTTGACGCCGCGCACGTCGACCTTCTCGCGGACGAGCTGCTCGCGGATGAACCGGCCCATATGCTCGGCGCCGACGCGGGTGATCAGCGCCGATTTCAGCCCGAGCCTTGCCGCACCCGCGGCGATGTTCGTCGGCGAGCCGCCGATATATTTGTTGAAGGAGGCCATATCCTCCAGACGCCCGCCAACCTGCACGCCGTAGAGATCAACGGACGAGCGGCCGATCGTGATGAGATCCAGTGACGCCAAGATTTCCTCCCTCTCAAGATAGCGCCACCCTCCGCGGCATTTTATCGAGACTTAAAATGGATCATAAATTCCATTTTAAGAGAGCACAACATAAAAATTCAAGCCCTCTGCGATTTTGCCGTACCGACGATGACGGCGAGCGCAGTTGCCAGACAGAGCGTTGCGGCGGGCGATCGGAAAGCCCCAAAATCAATCTCGGAAACCAGAAGCGTCGTTGGGCGAAATTTCGCAAGCGGGCCAATCGCAGAGTCAGTTACGGCTACAATTGGAATCTTGCGTGCAGCCACGTCTTCGACAAGTTCAAGTGTCGGCGCCGAATAAGGCGCAAAGGTGAACGCCAACAGCGCATCGCCTTCTCGAATCGCATGCCGATTGTCCAGTTTACCTAGCGAAGTATGCAGAACCGCAGGAACTTCCATTTTCTCAAAGAGATAGGCAACGTATGTCGCCACCGAGAACGAACGTCCGAGACCAATGATATGGATCATTCCCGCAGCCACAAGCAGATTGGCGCCTTCGTTGAGAGCGACCGGGTCCACCGTGCTCAGCAGACTTTCAATCGATGCCCTGCCGGCCTCGACAAATTCGCCCAGCAGAGCGGACGGGCTTCCTTCTGGTTTTTCCCTCAGATGCAGTAGCCGGGTGGAATAGTCCGGCCACCCACCCACATAGGTTTCGCGAAACAGCCGCTGCATTTCGGAAAAGCCGGAGAACCCTAAAATTTGGCAAAAGCGCATGAAAGCTGAAGGCTGCACCCCTGCACCTTCGGCCATTTCGGCAACGGTTGAGACGGCGATCCTATCCTTGTTTGCCGCGACGTAGTCGGCACATTGGCGTAAGCGTTTCGGCAGGTTTTCCGAAACCTCGAGAAGCCGCTCCTCGAAAGCCTTTACATTGGCCGGTGGTGAGAAATTCGCCACGCTTTCCTCCTTGATCCCGCTTGACATAAACACAATGACGATCTAGCAAAATAGAATATATGTTCCAAATCTGCTTTGGACAAGCGATAATGATCTTCGCAGCGACCAAGGAAAAGGCCGAAATGACTCGGGCCGGACGCTTGCGATGGGATCCGTCGAGCTACAATGGGAGGACATCATGGTCACGAAACTGGCGCTTGTCGGCGCAGGCCGTATCGGCAAAGTGCATGCGCGTGCCATCACGCAAGACAAGCGTGCGAACCTAGTCGCGGTCGTCGACGCCATGGCGGATGCGGCAAAGGCGATCGCCGATAGCGCCGGCTGCGCCGTTAGCACGATCGAAGCCGTCGAGACGGACAAGGATATCGACGCGGTCATTATCTGCACGCCGACCAATACTCATGCCGACCTGATCGAGCGCTTCGCCAAGGCTGGCAAGGCGATTTTCTGCGAAAAGCCGATCGATCTCGACGTGGACCGCGCCAAAGCCTGCCTGGAAACGGTGCGCAAGACCGGCGCCAAGGTGATGCTCGGCTTCAACCGCCGCTTCGATCCACATTTCCTTGCAGTTCGTAAGGCGATCGACGACGGCAGGATCGGCAAGGTGGAAATGGTGACTATCACCAGCCGCGATCCAGGCCCGCCGCCGGCCGAATATATCAAGGTTTCAGGTGGCATTTTCCGCGACATGACGATCCACGACTTCGACATGGCGCGTTTCCTGCTCGGTGAGGAAATCCACAGCGTCATGGCGTCCGGCGCCGTCCTGGTCGACCCAAAAATCGGCGAGCTCGGCGATTATGACAGCGCAAGCCTCATCCTGACCACGAAAAGCGGCAGGCAGGCCATCATCTCCAACTCCCGCCGGGCGAGCTACGGTTATGACCAGCGCATTGAGGTGCACGGATCGCTCGGGTCCGTGGCCGCCGAAAACCAGCGGCCGGTCTCGATTGAGGTCGCCAACAAGGACGGCTATATCCGCCCGCCGCTGCATGATTTCTTCATGACCCGTTATACCGAGGCTTATGCGGCGGAGATCTCCGCCTTCATCGACAGCCTCGAAAGCGGCTCGGGGCCCTCGCCTTCGGCTGAGGACGGCTTGATTGCACTGGCGCTTGCCGACGCGGCATTGCGCGCAGTCAAGGAAAGCAAGACCATCGTAATCGGCGGATAGTCCGCTCAATGTCGGCCTCGGCAAAACGCTCGAGGCCGATGAAATCATTTTCCGGCCTCCGTCCGCTCACGAGTGACGGTAATTCTAACCTTGCGTGTAAATGCACACGTGTGCACCAAGTGGACAACCCAATTGCCAGCCAAATCCTCCTATTCAAATGATCTGTCGGGTCGCGCCTTGTTGTGCAAGGACGTGATCAAGGCTGCCGGCGCGCTCGTGTTGAAGGGCTTTCAGGATAATACCGGGCGCGCCACTTCCATGAAGGGTCCGCAGGACTTTCTTACCGAAACAGATGCGGCCTCCGAAGCACTGATCCGGAGCACGATTTCCGAGCATTTTCCGGTGGATGGCTTTCTCGGAGAAGAAGGAGGCGGGAAGGTTACCGATCGGCTTTGGGTCGTCGACCCGATCGACGGTACTGCCAATTTTGCCAGAGGCATTCCGCATTTTTGCATTTCGATTGCCTATGTGGAGAACTACGACTGGAAAATCGGTGCGATCTACAATCCGGCCCAAGACGAGCTCTATTTCGCTTGCCGTGGCGCCGGCGCGACGCTGAATGAGAAGCAAATCAGCGTTTCGGCCACCAGAAGCTTCGATTCGGCTTCGGTCGAATTGGGTTGGTCCGGCCGCGTGCCGAACGAAATCTACATCCGGACCATTGGCGAACTTCTCGCACTTGGCACGAACGTCCGGCGAACCGGATCCGGCGCTATGGCACTCGCCTATGTGGCCGATGGACGTTCCGATGCCTATGTCGAGTTGCACATGAACTCCTGGGACTGTGCTGCCGGGCTTTTGCTGGTTGAAGAAGCCGGCGGTGCCGTTTGCCCGTTCATGGAAATTGGCACTCTCGCCGAGGGCGGTCCGGTACTCGCCTCGACCAGGGCTATTGCCGTTGGCGTAAGCCAGGCAAGCCGAATTCCGCTCGCCGCGCCGCATCTCCTCACCACTGACCTGCATCGCGCCAGAGGATAACAATAAAGCGTCGGGAGGCTTGAAGCTGCCGGCGGAAAGGAAACGATATGGATGCCCCAATCTATACTCGCCCGGATATCAGCCTAATCGGCCGTGGTCTCGGGCCACACGGCGCCGATCTTTACATCGGCGGCAGGGAAGGCGCCAGCAATCGCGAATTGCTGAACCGCCATGGCATCACGGTCGTCGTCAACTGCGCCGTCAATCTCGACATCAATCTTGTCACGGCACCGGACGAGCCCGCATCCGACGAGATTTACGGGAGCGGCTACGCAGGTATCCGCTACTACAAGCTCGGACTGATTGATGGCCAGGGCAGCCCGGACACGATGATGCTGGGCGCCTATTATATTCTCGACGGCGCCCTGCGCCAGAGCATGCCGAAGCGGCACACCTATCCGTTTCCCGACGGCGGCAATATTCTCGTCAATTGCCGCAGCGGTCGCAGTCGCTCTGTTTCGCTTGTGGCACTGTTCCTTCACAAACAGCAGCCGCACCTTTATCCGACATTGGACGCGGCGGTTGCCCATATTCGTGAGCATCGCCAACTGCGTCCCGACGAGTGGTTCGAAACGCCAAAGCCTATGCTTTACGAGGCTGCTCGTCTTGCATCGAAATGGATTGACCTGATCACGACGGCTCCATCGGACAATGCGATCTCCAATGCCTAAATTGCCTTCCATCGCCATCATCGCCGATGCGCACTTTCATGATGTCAAAGCCGGGTTTGATTTTCCCGGCATCACGATCGAAGGCGATCGGATGGCTCTTCGCACCTGGGTCGACACACGCCAGTCCACGCGCGTATTCAATGAAAGTACGCAGGCCCTCTTCGCCGCATTGGATGAGGTGAAACGGCGCGAGATAAGACATGTCGTATTGCTCGGAGACTATTCGGACGATGGCCAGCGTGAAACGCTCGCAAGCCTTCGAAAGATCTTGACCAGGCATGTTCGCGAAAACGGGACGAACTTCTACGCCCTACCCGGCAATCATGATATTTTCGGCCCCGCCGGCCGCCATCACACCAAGGAATTTGTCGGGCAAAATGCCGACGCCGTGCAGGTGACCAGTGATAGCCAAAATATGGCACCTGGCACCATTTTCAGCGCTGGCATGTTTTGCGAAGGTTATCCCGCTGGGCTGGACGCGATGGCTGAGTTCGGCTACTTTCGCCAACTGCATTATCTGCATTGGGAAACGCCCTTCGGCGCGTCCGATGCGATCGAGGCTCGGCGATATGATGCCGTTTCGCCTGATGGCCGCAACCATTATCACCTCATGGATGCCTCCTATCTCGTCGAGCCGGAGGACGGACTCTGGCTTTTGATGATAGACGCAAACGTTTTCGAGCCGCGTGACGGATCCTACGTTGCAGGGGAAGAAGCGGCCTTCGTCGATAGTACCGCAGCGGGGTGGAACGCGCTTCTGCGCTGCAAGCCTTTCATCATCGATTGGATCGCTGACGTCTCTTCGCGAGCAAAAGCCCTGGGCAAGACGCTCCTTGCGTTTTCACATTATCCTGCGCTCGATCCGTTCGATGGTGCGACCGCCGCGGAACGGGTGCTTTTCGGAGAAACAAACGTGGCTCGCAGAACACCGCGCGCCGCCGTAGCCGACGGACTTCTGGACGCTGGACTGGTCGTGCATTTCAGCGGACACCTGCATGTCGAGGGCATTACCCGCCGGAGCCGCGGCGAGCGTGAGATCGTCAACATTGCCGTTCCCTCGATAGTCGCCTATCCGGCCGCTTTCAAGGTTGCGCGGCTCAGCCCCGACAGCATCGAAGTCGAAACCGTGGAACTCTCTGGCCTGACGCTTGATCAAAACATCTTCGCCGCATATCGGCAGGAAAGCAATCGATCGGGCACATCACAGGATGCGGCTTTCGACACGAAGAACTACGGCGCCTACTTACGGGCACATAAGGAGGCCCTCATCCATCACCGTTACTTTCCCAAGGAATGGCCGGAGGATGTCGTCGACGCGGTATCGGACCTGAATCTGCTAGAGGTTTGCCGGATCATTGATGGCAAAGCGCCTGCGGATGACGGTCTGGCAGCAATCGGCATAATCGACGCGATCGTCGATTGGTATTGCCTGAGGCAGGCGGCCGTGCTGGCCTTGGGCGACGTCACGGCGCAAAGGCGTGATGTTTACCGTAAGCTGGCGCAATCCTATGGTCGTGACCCCGCTCAAGGCAGCGACGGAACGGTCGAAACATTTCTGGCTATTTTCCTCGGTGCATTTGCCGATTTTCTGGATCGTGCCGAGCGCGGTGCCAAGTCTTTCGAGATTTCTCTGAAGCAGGAATTCGAGACGACGTGTTAACCTGAATCCGCTCTGCAGCATGACCGAATGGTGCCAATCGCCAGGCATTACCGCACTGTCTTGCGCTCAACCATTGCGACCGGCACGACCTGAAGACGTGTTTCCTGATCGTCGGATTCGAGCGCCGCAACCACGCTCTCGGTAAGGACCGAGAACGATTGCGCCACAGTCGTCAATTCATAGCTCTTCCATGCGGCCTGTGGAATGTCATCGAAACCGATGACTGACAGGTCCTCGGGCACCTTGCGTCCCGCTTCCTTGCGGGCCGCGTCCATAAATCCGAGCGCCAGAAGATCAGTTACGCAGAATGCGCCATTAATCGAGCGATCTTCGAGAAGCGCGCAGCCGGCCCGGTAACCGCTGTCATAGCTCGTCGGTCCTTCCGACCACGGGATGACCTCGGCGCCTGAGGCTTTCATCCGCTGGCTGAATGCCGTCGCGCGGCGGACCTGAGCGGGCGTGTTGCTACCGCTTGTCACCAGCGCGACTTTCGTACATTTCGCCTGCAGCAGGCGTTGCGCCGCGAGATCCGCGCCGCGAGAATCATCCGTCAGCACCAGGCTCGTGTCAGTGCGTTCGAGCATCTGGTTGATAAGAACGAGCCTGACGCCGTTTGCCGTGCATTGATCAATGATGGTTGAGGGTGGCTCGCCGGAGAGAACGACAATTGCCCTGGCCCGAAATTCGAACAGAAGCTCGATCAGCGGCGCAATGTCCCTGCGGGCATCGGCTGCATTGAGAAGAAGACATTGCATGCCCTTTCGCAAAAGCGCGATGCTCAGGAGATCCAGCTGTTTCGCGATAAAGGGCGAAGATAGATTGGCACCGACGACGCCGATCAAGTTCGACCGGTCATTGTTCAGGCCCTGCGCCAACCGGTTCACCCGATAACCGAGTTCCCGAGCTGCCTTAAGGACCTTGCGCTTGACCGCGGGCGAAACACTTCCGCCTTCGGTGAACGTCCGCGAGACTGCGGAACGGGAGACCCCGGCCCGCCTTGCCACTTCTTCAGCCGTCACGAACGCTCGCGCCATACACCCTCCTGTCGCCGAACTTCCCGTTTCGTTCATCCTGCGCCACCTGCGTGGCGGCGCTTACATAAGTGTCCGGAAATCAAGATGTCTGCAAGCGCTCACAACAAGCCTGCTTATCGGCACTCGGCATACGAAAGCCCATCGCAGCAAATTTGTCTGCGTCAGGACGGAGGCGTACAAAAATCTTGTCAGACATTAAAAAAAAATCAATAAAAACCAGTGGCTTAACTCGATGATCACGTGTGCATTTTTTTATTGACAAAAATTCCACGCGAGCAGATTATGCATTCCATGAGCGGGACTTAAATAGAATTTTTGTTCTGCGCAGGTTCGCGATGGTCGGCCTTCGCTTGGGGAGTTTGCGAAGATCGATATCCAGGTGGGCAGCGATGCCGACGATGGATGCGAGCAGGGAGGATTGGTATAGATCAACGCGACTTCTGTCCTGCAGATGCCGGTCCTGCCCGGTATATCGGACGACAGTCTCGCGCCACTTCCCTGCACGCAATGTCGCCGCTCGCTACCCGATCGTCGCATTCCGAATTCCAAAGGGGAAGAGAATGGCCTTATTCAGTGAAGCAGCGAAGGCGTCGCCCGCCAGTGGCGGCACGCGCCAGCCTACCGCCTGGCAGGGGTGGCGTTACCGGGCGAAGGTCGCATCACGCGAACCCACAACGCTGATCGGCGTGCTGACCGCACTTCTATTCACCTACCTTATCGCCGTACCGATCGTCTCGATCGTACTGGACGCCGTTCGCGTACAGTTCGGGCATGAACGGCGGCTCGGCAAGGATATCGGTGATCTAACGAGCTATTATCTCGACCGCGTCTTCATGTCGCCTGTTTCGGTGGATCTCTTCTGGCGGCCGTTGTTCAATACATTGACGGTGGCGGTCGGCGCCATATTGCTGTCTCTCGTCATTGGCGGGATTCTCGCCTGGCTGATCAGCCGGACGGATATGTTTGGCCGACGCTGGTTCGCAACCGCCCTGATCGTTCCCTACATGCTGCCTGCGTGGACGTTTGCGCTTGCTTGGACGACCCTTTTCAAGAACCGTACCGTCGGCGGCCAGCCGGGATGGTTCGAGGCCACGGGCTTCACGCCGCCGGATTGGGTCGCTTATGGCCGCTTCCCGATCACCATTATCCTGGCCCTCCACTATACGCCGTTCGTCCTTCTGCTATTTGGCTCGGCTCTTCGTCGCTTCGATTCGCAGCTCGAGGACTCCGCTCGAATTCTGGGCGCCCGGCGATATCAGGTCGCTCTCAAGATCATCCTGCCGCTGATGCGCCCGGCACTCCTCTCGTCGATGGTTCTGATTTTTGCAAAATGCCTCGGCGAATTCGGTGTGCCTTACGTACTCGGCCTGCCGGTAAAATTCGAAGTCCTTTCCACATCGCTGTTCCGCAGCATTGCCTCCCGTCAGACGGGTGTCGCTGGCGTCGTCGCCGCATCGATCATGATCATCGGCATCATAACGTTGATAATCGATGCGCGGCTTGTGCGGGAAGCGCGCCGCTTCGTCACAGTCGGCTCCAAGGGGTCGATGAACCGGCAGAACCGCCTTGGCAAGATGCGACTTCCTGCGACGGTATTCGCGGCGGCTATTTTTGTTCTGAGTGTCGGCTTGCCGCTCGTGACCCTGTTTCTGTCGACGGTCATGAAGATGCCGGCGCGCTTCACGCTCGACAATTTCACACTCGACTACTGGATTGGCACCAACCTCAATACCGTCGCGCTGCAGACAGGCGTGCTCCTGAGCCCGGACCTCTGGTCTGCCGCCAAGAACACCCTGACGATCGTCGGTCTTGCATCGCTCACCTCCGGTATTCTCGGCCTGCTGGTGGGATATGTCGTCATCCGCACGCCGGTCCGCGCGTTGTCGATATATCTGCGGCAGGTCACCTTTTTGCCCTATCTTGTTCCCGGCATCGCATTTGCTGCTGCTTATCTGTCGCTATTTGCCGTCCCGCGCGGTCCCATGCCGGCTCTCTACGGCACGGTGACCATCCTGGTGCTGGCGCTGATCGCCGACCAGATGCCTTACGCCTCCCGTGCGGGCATCTCCGCCATGACTCAGCTTGGCAAGGAGCCTGAAGAGGCTGCGCAGATCGCTGGCGCAGGGTGGCTCCGCCGCATGATTTTGATTGTCATCCCGATCCAGAAGGGGTCGCTCGTCACCGGCGTTCTGCTGCCGTTCATCTCCGGCATCAAGGGGTTGAGCCTGTTCGTCATCCTCGCCGTGCCAAGCACCGACGTTTTGACGACCTATTCGCTGCGCCTCGTCGACTACCACTACACGCAGGCGGCCAATGCTGTCGTGCTCATGATCGCGACGATCGCCTATCTCGGAACGCTGGCGGCCCAAAAACTCACCAAAACCAATCTCGCAGAAGGACTCGGAAGCTGATGCCGACTATCAATCTCAACGGCGCACAGAAAAATTACGGCGTCAATTCAGCCAATGCAGTCTCCGATCTGGATCTCGAAATCGGCGATGGCGAGTTCATGTGCCTTCTGGGACCATCGGGCTGCGGAAAGACAACGACGCTGCGGATGATCGCCGGATTGGAGAACCTATCCGGTGGCGAAATCAGGATCGGCGAGAGGGTTGTGGACTCAGTTCAGGAGGGTGTCTTCGTACCGCCGGAAAAGCGTGAAATGGGCCTCGTCTTCCAGAGCTATGCACTCTGGCCGCACATGACGATCGAACGCAATACGGATTTCGGCCTGCGTCTGCGCAAGCTGCCGAAGGCCGAGCGCGAAGCGCGGGTTGAACAGGTCATGCAGGCGCTCGACATCGCCAAATATCGGGACCGCTATCCGTCCCAGCTTTCGGGGGGCCAGCAGCAGCGCGTGGCTCTCGCCCGAATGCTCGCGGTCAATCCCGGTGTTCTCTTGCTCGACGAGCCGCTTTCCAACCTTGATGCCCGCTTGCGCCTTGAAATGCGCGCGGAGCTCAAACGTATTCACAAGGAATTCAAGACGACGATCGTCTTCGTCACCCATGATCAATGGGAGGCAATGACGCTCGCGACCACGATCGCCGTCATGAACAATGGCACTCTTCAGCAGATGGGCACTCCGAACGAGATCTACGATCGCCCGGCCAATCGTTTCGTTGCGGAATTTGTCGGCAGTCCCCCGATCAACATCCTCGATCTGGACACCGCCGACATGACCGACGTCGCCCGGGAGGCGGCCGTATTCCTCTCCGCGCGACATCCGTCGCTGAAGGGAATCGGTGCGATCGGTCTCCGCCCAGAGGCAATCGGCTATACTGCCGACAAGGTGCAGATCCCGTCCGGCAGTTTCAGCGGCGAGATGATCGTGACGGGCGTGCTGCCGACAGGCGGAAGCTGGATCCTCGAGCTCAGAAGCGACAACAACACGCTCTTTCTGACGACGTCGGTACTGCCTCGGGTAGAGCTTGGCACAAAAACACATTTCTATGCGGAAACGGGCGCGCTGCACGTTTTTGACAAGGCCGGCAGGAGGATCGCCGAAGCGGACAGCCTCCTTAGAGACGCAGCCATTAACTGAATCACTGCAAGGAAAACGACGACTCAAGGGAGGAAAGGTCGATGATTTCTCGCATGAACAACACATTTTACCGAAGGGCGCAGGCGATGCTTCTCTCGGCGGCATTTCTGACTGGAACGGCTGGAGGATCGATCGCAGCAGACGCCTTTGATCTGCAGGCCCTGGTCGAAGCGGCCAAAAAGGAGGCCCCGATCACTGTCTACGACAGCACCGGCAAGATCGTAGACATGGCGAAAGCCTTTTCGGCCAAATACGGGCTTCGCGCAGAGGGAGCGAAGGTCAAGGCAGCGGCCCAGCTAGAAATGATGATCCGTGAGGCCCAGGCGAAGAACGTTCAGGGCGACGTCTCGATCGTAAGCGACGCTCCAGCGGCCATGGCTCAACTTCTGCCGCAGGGTTTCGCGGAAAGCTGGCTGCCGCCGGACATGGCTTCCAAAATCCCGGCGGAATATCAGGCCCCTCTGACAGTCGTCACGAGCGCCAACGTCTGGGCTTACAACACCGCTCTTTTTGACAAGTGCCCCGTGACCAACATTTGGCAGCTTACCGAGCCCAAGTGGAAGGGCAAAGTGGCGATGCAGGATCCGCTGGGAAAGTCATCCTACATCGATTGGTTTAACCAGATGTCGAAGCACGGCGACGATAAGATCGCCGCTGCCTACAAGGAGCTTTACGGCAAAGATCTGGCTCCGGACGAAAGCAGTGCCACCGCTGCATGGGTCAAAGCACTCGCCGCCAACAGTCCGCTTCTCACCGACGCCGACGCCGGCGCGGCCGATGCCGTCGCCGCACCGGGACAGACCCAGCCTTTCATGGGAATGATCAGTTCGGCGAAGTTTCGTGACAACAAGGACAAGGGCATGAAGCTCGGTCTTTGCAAGGATCTGAAGCCGTGGCTGGGATGGATGTATCCAGGGATCGGCCTGATCGCCAAGGGCACCAAGAGCCCTAATGCCGCAAGGCTGTTCATCCACTACATCATGACTGCCGAAGGCATCGCACCCCAGGCAGAAGACGGTAAGATATCCACCAACCGTGACGTCTCCCTGCCTGCGGGCGAACCGTCAGGGGTCGGTGCCCTGCTTAGCCAGGTTCTTCCTTACCAGATGGCGACAAGCCTTAACGACTGGGATGAACGGGACGCATGGCAGGATTTCTGGCGCTTGAACTATCGAAAGTAACGGGAGGGACAAATGAAGACGTGGAGAAAGCATAGGACTCCCGGTGTGGCGGGTTGGGCATTGGCTGCCTTGCTGCCTGCCGGCATCGCGGCGGCGCAAGACGATAGATTCAATCTCGATACCCTCATTGAGGCGGCACGCAAGGAACAGCCCATCACGGTCTATGCCGTAACCGGAAAGATCGTCGAGACGGCGAAGGCATTTTCCGAGAAATATGGAGTGAAGGCGACCGGCAAGAAGGTCAATGAGGCCACGCAGATCGAACTTATGATCCGCGAGCATCAGGCGGGGAACGTCGTTGGCGACATCAGCGTCGCGACCGATGTCGCCTCGGCCATGGGGCAGCTCTTGCCGGAGGGCATCGCCACAAGCTGGACGCCGCCCGATATTGCCGCCGACATCCCGGAAAAATACCGCAACCCGCTCGTGGTCGTCTCTGACCCGCATGTCTGGACCTACAACACCCAGAGATATGCCAAATGCCCCATCGACAACGTCTGGCAATTGACCGAACCGGAGTGGAAGAGCAAGGTTGCCATGCTCGACCTGTTCGACAAGCCGCTCTATGCCGACTGGTTCAACCAGATGGAAAAGCATCATGACGGAGACATGGCGCGTGCCTATGAACTCCGCTACGGCAAGAAGCTCGATACAGGCAAGGAAAGCGCAACCGCTACCTGGGTAAAAGCCTTTGCCAAGAACGGCCCTTTGCTGTCGGACTCCGCCACGGTTGCCAATGCCGCTGGTGCGCCCAATCAGCCGAACCCCTTCTTCGTTATCACCTCCACGGCCAAATACCGTGACAATATCACGAGCGGTCTCAAGCTCGGTATGTGTACCGATATCAAGCCGTTTGCAGGTTTTCTTTATCCGGGCTTCGGCCTGATTGCTGCAAAGACGAAGAGCCCCAACGCAGCCAAGCTGTTCATCCGCTATCTGATGACGGAGGAAGGCGTCGCGCCACAGACAGTGGACGGAAAGCTCTCCGGCAATTCCAAGATCAGCCTGTCTGCGGATGAGCCGTCAGGGGTCTCGGCATATCTCGGCCGGCTGATGACTTTCGAATCCACAACGTCAGACGACGATCTCGACAGGCGCGAAAGCTGGCAGGACCTCTGGCGCGTCAACTACAGGAAATGAACAAGCGCGAACCCCTGTTCGCGCCATTCCTTGGGAGGGGAAGGTGAACGAAGTGATTGCAAAAAAACGCATGAAAATTTCGGTCTTTGCTCTTGCAGTGGGGCTCGGTGTTCCGCACGCACGCGCTGCAGACGATCTCAACGCGTTGATCGAAGCCGCGAAGACGGAAAAGCCGATCAACGTCTATGACAGCACCGGCAAGATTGTCGAAATGGCGGAAGGCTTTACCAAAAAATACGGGCTCAAGGCGACTGGGGTGAAAGTTTCGGCAAACAACCAGCTCGAAATGATCATCCGCGAAAGCCAGGCCGGCAATGTTCAGGGCGACGTCGCGCTAATCACCGACACTCCGGCAGCGCTCGCGCAGTTGCTGCCGCAGGGCTTCGCGCAGAGCTACCTGCCGGATGACATGAAGGCGAAGATTCCCACGGAGTTCCAGAATCCGCTGGCGATCTCCACCAATGCCAACGTCTGGGCTTACAATACGGAGGTCTATGATAAATGCCCGGTCGAAAACATCTGGGAGATTACTGGTCCGAAATGGAAGGGCAAGGTCGTGCTTGTCGATCCGCTGACCAAGAGCACCTACACGGACTGGTTCAGCCAGATGGAGAAGCATGCCGACGGCAAGGTCTCAGACGCCTATAAGATGCTTTATGGTAAGCCGTTCGAGACCAAGGAAAAAAGCGCATCCGCAGCCTGGATCAAGGCGGTCGCGGCAAATGCGCCATTGCTGGTCGATGGTGACGATCCTGCTTCGGAAGCGATCGGTGCGCCGGGGCAGAGGACACCATTCTTCGGGCTCCTGAGTTCCGCCAAGTTCAGGGACAACAAGGACAAAGGCTACAAGCTCGGTCTTTGCAAGGATCTGCAGCCTTGGGTGGGTTGGACCTATACCAAACTCGGTCTGATCGCCTCCAAGACGAAGAGCCCCAATATGGCGAAGCTCTTCATTCGTTACGCTCTGACGGAAGAGGGCATCGCCCCACAGATGAAGGATGGCAAGCTGCCTACCAATATCGATGTAAAAATGCTTGCCAACGAGCCGTCGGGATTGGCGGCTGTCTCCAACCGTCTCTTTGCCTATGAAGCATCGACCGGCTTGACGGATTTCGAACGCCGTGAGGAATGGCAGGACTTCTGGCGCTTGAACTACAGCAAATGACCCATGCCGGCACGCGGTCGACCCTGTCCGCGTGTCGGGACCTTGATGATGGAAAGATGACATGACCAGTTTGCAGAAAGCTTCGGACGATTTTCCAGAAACTCGAGAACAGCGCGTGGCGGAGGCAAAGCGCCTCATGGCTGTGGCGATGATGGCTGCCAGCGCGGTGCAGGCGCCGCTCATGGCTGCTTTCAGATCGGATATGGAGATAGGCTACAAACGCGACCTGCACGATGTCGTCACCGTGCACGACAAGAACGCTGAAACTACCATCCGCAACATCATTCTCGACAACGAGCCAAATTCGGCCATCCTTGGGGAAGAAGGCGGACAGATCGGCGATGGCGACATCCAATGGTATGTCGATCCCATCGATGGCACGGCGAACTTCGCCAGCGGTTTTGCTTTCTGGTGCGTATCTATTGCGGCGGTTCGGGATGGCACCCTCATGGCCGGAGTGGTGTTCGATCCGGTTGCGAACGCACTGTTCTCAGCCGATCTCGAGCATTCCTACCTGAACGGCCGGCTCATACAATCAAAAGCCGCAGACGACGAGCGGCGTGCGACGCTGATCACCGGCTATCCCGTGTCGCGCGATTTTCATCTCGACGGACGAGACATTGCTCTGGCCCATCTTGGCGATCTCGTTGACACATTCTCAACCGTGCGCCGGCCGGGTAGCGCGGCACTTAGCATCGCACATGTGGCGGCCGGTTTTATCGACGCGGCGGCAGGTTTCGGCGTCAACGCCTGGGATGTGGCGGCCGCAATCCTGATCCTGAAGAACGCGGGTGGTCGTTACGAGCCCATGACGTTAGGAAAGGTGCCGCCAGGCAGCGCTGACTTCATGTGCCCAGGTTATGTCGCTACCGGCAATGGAGGAGACTACCCCACCCTCAATCGGATCGCGCGGGAAATCTCTAACGCTCGCAACGGCAAGGTTTCGGGGAGCAACGGGGCGGCGTGACGGACATGTTGAGCACAAAGAACGAATTCATTGCCGAAAAAGATGAAGCGCAATCGCTCGAAAAGCTGAGCCTCATCTATGAAAAGCATCCGGCCTATGGTGTGGACCTCTACATCTCCGGCAAGGAAGGTGCGAGCGATCTACCCATGCTGCGCGAGCACGGCATCACCACTGTCGTCAACTGCGCAGTCAATCTTGACTTCAACTACGTGCAGCCAGCGACACTGGTTGCGGACCATGAGGGTAGTGTCTACGGGCCGGGGGAAATCCGTTACTACAAAATCGGCCTCATTGACGGCAGCGGAAATCCCGACACACAGATGCTCGCCGCCTATTACATTCTGAAAGCGGCGCTCGAGCAAGTTTTGCCCGAAAAGCCATCCTATCCGCGCCGCGAACAAGGCGGCGTGCTTATCAATTGCCGAGGGGGGAGATCCCGCTCCGTCGTCGTCGTCTCGCTTTTCCTGCACGCGACTTTGCCGCAGGAATTCCCCACGCTCGAAAGTGCCATCGCGTTTGTCCGGACACAGCGAAGGCTTCCCGAAAAAGAGTGGTACAAGGCGCCGAAGCCGGTGCTCATTGAGGCCGCCAGGCATGCGGCTACGTGGATTCTGGATATCGAGGGAAATTCGTGGCCGGTGCCTCCAAAATGACCTTCATCATCGCCATCCTCGCACTTGCAGGACACATCGCCCTTCTTCTCTGGGGCACGAGAATGGTCCAGACCGGGATCCAGCGAGCCTTTGGTCCCAGCCTGAGGTCGTTCTTGGGTCATGCCCTGAGCAACCGCTTCAAAGCATTTCTGGCCGGACTGGGTGTGACCGCGATCTTGCAAAGCAGCACGGCCACAGGCTTGATGGCATCGGGCTTTGCTGCTGGCGGGCTAGTCGATCTCGTGCCGGCGCTCGCTGTTATGCTTGGCGCGAACGTTGGAACGACCTTGATCGTTCAGGCCCTGTCCTTCGACGTCGCGCGCTATGTCGCCCGCGCTCATTCTCCTGGGTGCGCTGATGTTTCGCCGTGGTCAAAACCCGCAAATCCACGACCTGGGGCGTGTTTTTGTCGGTCTCGGCTTTATGCTGCTTGCGCTACACCAATTGCTTGCGGTGCTGACTGAATACGCGGACACGCCGGCTTTCGAAGCCGTGCTTTCGGCAATTTCCAAGACGCCCGCATCAAGCGTGATACTCGCCGCCATTCTGACCTGGGCAGCACATTCGAGCGTTGCCGTAGTCTTGCTCGTCATGTCTTTATGCAGCAAAGGATTGATCGATCCTTATCAGGCCTTCGCACTCACTCTCGGGGCCAATCTCGGCACAGCGATAAATCCGGTTGTGGAAGGCAATACCACGGGTGATTATTCCGCCAAACGGCTGCCTTTGGGAAACCTCGCAACGCGTCTTGCAGGGATTGGTATCGTCTTCGCAGCACTCTCACCTGTCGTCAGTTGGATGACGGCAATCGATACCGACGGCGCTCGGATAGTCGCGAATTTTCATACTGCATTCAATCTCATCGTCGCCGTCGCAGTCATGCCATTCCTTACGCCTTTCGCCAACCTTTTGGTCAGACTATTGCCGCAGAAGATCGACGCGACCGATCCTGGCCGTCCCCGTTATCTCGACGCATCTGCCAAAGAGACGCCGGTCGTCGCGTTGCAAGCTGCCGCTAGAGAAGTGCTGCGGCTTGTGGACATACTCGGCGACATGTTGGCGGGAACGAAAGCAGCTCTGACAAGCAACGATCGACGTGCACTTTCTTCCTTGCGAAAGATGGACACGATCCTGGACCGACTTAACAGGGCAGTGAAACAATATCTAACCTCGATTGATCGAGATGAACTCAGTGAGTCCGATCAACATCGGCTCGATGAAATTTTGATTTTTTCTACCGGCCTCGAAAACGCGGGCGATGTGCTTGACCAGAACGTCCTTCCCCATTTGGCCAAAAGGCTGCGCCGCGGCCTTAAGTTTTCGAAAGAGGGGCAGCGCGAACTGTCAGATCTGATTGACCGCCTCTCCACAAATCTCAGGACCGCCTCCGCATTGTTTATGTCTCAGGACGAACGTGTGGCCAGAATGCTTGCGGATGAAAAGATCGTCTTCCGCAAGGCGGAACGCGAAGGGATGAGCGACCATTTCAGGCGCATGCGAACGGGCGATCTAGATACCACCGAAACAAGCTCGCTCCACCTCGACCTGCTCCGCGACTTCAAGCAGATCAACTCACATCTTGTGGCAGCGACCGCCTATCCGATCCTCGAACGGCAGGGCGAATTGCTGCAGAGCAGAGCCATCCGCCAGGCGTCACCTGAATCCTCGTTTACGTGATGCGATTTCCTCTGATTGGCAGCAAACGATGCTCGTGCAATCGCTTCTCAACCTGACCGACGATCAACTGGAGGACGTGATGGGAGCTGTTGAAAACTGGTGCCGGAAGAACGAGAAGACGCTTGACAGCGAAATCGGACAGAAGGCGCTCGGCTTGGCTGCGAATATCAGGCGAAGCCGCGGCCTCACCCAAACCCAACTCGAGCAGATCCTCACTCATGACATGAGCGGGGACAATCAAGGATTCTAGAGGCGATGTCCACGGTATCGCGGGCTCAATGGTTGCGGGATAAAGTTACAAGTCAATTGCTGCGGAGCCAGGCCAGTGCTGAACCGATACCTCGACACTCCACTACGCAAGATCGCCGCCCTTGTGGCGCTCTTGAATCTGGGATACTTCGGGATCGAGTTCGCTGTAGCGCTCAAAATCGGCTCCGTGTCGCTGTTTGCGGACAGCGTTGATTTCCTTGAAGATGCTTCAGTCAACCTGCTGATCCTACTCGCGCTTGGATGGTCGCTCAAGAACCGGGCTCGCGTTGGGATCGCGCTATCGCTGACACTAATGGTTCCCGGCATTGCAACGCTGTTGGCCGCCTACCAGAGCTTCGTCGATCCAGCCCCTCCACAGCCCTTCCTTTTGACCATTACCGGTGCAGGAGCACTCGCGATCAACCTGTCCTGTGCCCTCATGCTGGCAGCGTTCCGTCACGAGAGCGGCAGTCTCACAAAGGCGGCTTTCCTTTCCGCACGCAATGATGCCCTCGCCAACATTGCCATCATGGGGGCGGGCTTCGTCATAAACTTTGTCTGGAACTCGGGATGGCCCGACCTAATCGTCGGCCTGGGCATCGCTGCAGTGAACATGGATGCAGCGAGGGAAGTCTGGGAGGCCGCCCAGAATGAATACCGCACTGCAGCTTAGGAAGGGTGGCGGAGCAACAAGACGCTCGTGAACGGGCTTGCTACCCTCGCTGAGGAGATCGCGGCCAAGGGCAGTACCATGCCGCCGAACTTCCGCCACGACCGACTGAGGTCGCTAATCGTTGAGCGCCTTGTCCGTGTCCAGGACGGAACACAAGCGTTCACGATACTGCCACTGGGGATCTTAGTTGGCCGCTACAGCATACTGGATGAATTGCAATCGCAGGGCGCCAAGTAGCTCCTATCGGATGATCGCAAGCGAAAAACCATTCAACAAACGCTGGAGATCCGGTCGATTGAAGAATTTACATTGCCTTGGTTTAGCGGACACACAGATCTCCCCGGTCTGGATTTACAAGCTTAGACTGGCACGGCGGTCGGATTGGAATTAGTACGGAAAGGTGGATCCGGTGACATATTCAGCGGTCGAACCGTTCCAGCATCCTCTTCAGTTGTGCATTCTGCAGCTGAAGCTTGCGCGTCAGCTGGTCGCGCAGCAGCCTGATCTCCTCATCAAGGCGGATTGCGTCACCAGAAACGGTGGGAAGGCCAGGAGAGGCTGGCGGAACGGCTTCACCCCCTGCCGCTGTCTTGCCCCGGCTTTTGCGCTTTCGCGTTGCACCTTCGCCAGTCTGCGAGGGTTTCGGTGCGTCGCGTGCGGCCGGGTTGGCGTTATCGGATAAGGCCGGATCAGCCGCCTCCACGGGCTTGGCGCCTTCGATATCTGCCGTGCCGTGAACACCGCCTGCCGTTTCTTTGGAATGATCCGGGTCCGCCGACACCGCCTCCGATCGACCGTAAGCGACCGGCTCTTCGTTGATCGGAGGATCCGCTGTGTTCAATCCGTTTTCAGCAGCGGTTTCTGTCGGTTTGGCGATAGCCAAGACGTTCGGCTTCACGTCATCGGCCGGCCCCTGTTCTTGCCTCTGCTGACGTCGCGGCGACACCAGCCGGGCAAGAAGTTTCCATGGAGACGCCATTTTATTCGACCTCGTATTCTACCCCACAGCCAGGCTGCGGCCAAAAGCCTTGGCGGCAGAACGAACCGCCGCCAAAATGTTCATTTCGATAAACATGAGAATGCGGCCGGCGCTTGACCGACGGCTGTCGATCAACCGAGGTTGAGCCGCTTTCGCAGATCGGCATTTTCAGCACGCAGCTTCTCGGCCAGCTGCTTGCGCAGTCTCTGGTTTTCCTCTTCCAGCTGCAGGAGATCCGCAAACTCGTCAACGACCGCCGTCGAAGGAGTAGCCGCCACCTGCACAACCTTCGGAGCACGTTTGACAGGCGCACGTTTGGCGCTTGGCGCACCTTCGTCGGACTTTGCCTTGCGTCCTCTCTTCGGCTTTGCAGCTACGGCATTCGAAGCCGCTGCCGGTTGCGCCGAAACTGCAGCTGAGGCCGTCTCAAGCGCCGCCTTTTTGGCGCGAGGTTTGCGCTCTTTCTTCGGCGCGGGCGCCGCTACGGCCGGCGTGTCAGCATCGCTTATCGTGTCAATATCGTCGGCCATTATGGTCTCCTGTAAAGCCGATGCATTTGTCTCCTGCTCGTTCGGCAGTGTCAACAACACTGCCGCCTGTTGTTCTGCGGGTACAAGCATTTCGCTGCTTCTGGTCTGAGGAGTTGAAGACATAAATGGCATTGCCTCGTCCCGCAGATCCTGCGCCACGGATTTGAGGTCCATGTCTCCCCAGATCGAGTTCGGATTGGAATTGAGTTTTCGCCGACCCGATCTGTACTCGACGGCAAAGCTGCGCTGGACTTTTTTCACTTTGAGAGGCCTCGGGTGTCTGCGGTGATGTGTTCGGCGACGCGTTCGGTATCGCAGCAAGGCTTGCAAATAGCCACTTTCGCGCCGGCAATCTATAGCCTTGGCGCAGCAGGCGACCCCTGCCCTCGCGACAAGACCGCTAACAAGCGTGGATCCCGCCATAAATGACGATGGCTCCAATGAAGAGCCCTGCTATCGCCAATGCGACGCAGCATCCGATCAGATCATCGTACCAGCTCCGAACTATGCTTTCGAACGGTCACTGCCACGACTCGTTTTCCGCGTTTCCATGCCGTTTCCAATGCTGTGATCACTGAAGACGCCGAACTACGCCACCGCTGTGGGAGTTCCAATGTGGACGCCCCAACTCCCGAACCGAGATGTAGACAGTGTCCTGGTGGGGCCTGCCTGGCTTCCAAATCCTTGATGACATTGCTGAACATCCGAACCTGACGCTGCCAGGAGACTGGACATCTAACGCTAGATGATCAGCAGGCTGTGGGCACTCGGCAACCGTGCCCCAATGACGGCACCCTGCAGCTGATCCAGGAACAACGGCCCGAAAGACCGCGGCCGGATCCGGAAGCAACGACGCCGCAGGCTTGAAAGCCGAGGGGAAAGCTATCGAACCCGGGCGGCGTCAATCCTGTGCGCTAGGGAGACAACCGTATCAAAGTTCCGTCCATCGCCGCAGCAATGATCGCCGCTGCGATCTGCCGGAGAGGTCCGCGGGCGATGAGCATCTCCGGCGGCGGGTGTTTTCCCGGACCCGGATCAATGAAGGCCGAACATTCGTGATCCAACTCCAGCATTGCTATGAACGATGTCGCGACAATCATTTCTCCGCAGGCAGCGCATCGCAGGATATACGAGCCGCCGTGGACGACCGATTCCGTTTTCTCCAATCCGCAAGCCCTACAGAGTAACATACTATTCATGGCCCAAATTTAACCGCGCACATTGCTTCTGATCATGAGGTCATGAGGCGATCGCCAGGATAACGGCGATGACGAGCAGCAAGGGCCCCATCCACCTGAAATGACGAACCACCGGCAACTTGTGCGCCGGATTTCGCGACAAGGACAGATAGCCAAAGCCCAGGGACGTCATCCACAGCCCGGCGCAAAACATGATGAACTCGTCGATATAGGTTGCGATCATCGCGGTTGCTCCTAGCTTTGAACGGCACCGTTAAAACCTGTATATTCACTCGCCGTCATCAGATAAAGCACCGGCGCGCGGACGGAAGGAAAAAGTGCAGAGCGTTCGACACTTCCGTGCGATACGGTCACGATGTCACTGTTGACCTCCAGGCTCCGCACCGTTGGTAATCATCGACGGCCAGAAAGCTGCTATAATTAATTGAGCTCCCATCACACGCGGACCGACGAGCCACCTATAGAAAGACGGTGCTTAGGGTGGAGACGAAGCGATTCCACAACAACCCGACGCAGATTTTCGGCGGAAGGCAGCGTCAAGATTGTCTTGCGTTGGACCGCTGCAAACATGCATGATGGAGAAGTTCATTGCATCAGCGGGGATGAGGCATCGCTCCGGCAACGGGTCCTGCGCGGAGATATCCAAATGGCCGACACGAACAATGTGAGACGTTGGTTGCTCGTATTGGCGCTTCAAAATCCGGCTTAATTGAAAGAAATTCGGTTGAAAGCCACGATAGGCTTGAAAGATGTGGCTCTGGATGCCGGTGTTTCGCTCAGTACCGCGTCCCATGTTCTCAACGGAACAGCGCCCATATCCATAGAAGTTCGGGAGCGGGTGCTTAAATCCGCGCAAAGGCTGGGATATCTGGAAAAGCGCCGAAGCCGGGCGACGATCGCCACGCTTCGCACGATCCTCCTGGCGATCACCAGCGAAGCGGCGCCTCACAGCGACGTCAATCTCGTCAGCTGGACGATGCTCAACAGCCTGCGCCAGGAATGCGACCGCCTCAGCATCCGTATCGTCCCTTTCGTCAGCGCCGGCAGCCGGATCGACGCGAGCGAGGTGCGCCGCATGGCGCAGGCCGAAAACGTCGACGGCATCGTCATCCTCAACGACGACCAGCCGGAATTGATCCGTGTCCTTGCCGCAGGTCGCATACCGCTCGTCATCCTGAATGGCGAGGACCCTTCGATGCTGGTCGATACGGTCACCGGTGAAAACCGCTTCGGCGCCCGCCAGGGAACCGAGCACCTGCTTTCGCTCGGCCATCGCCGTATCCTGCATTTGACCTGGAAGGGCAGGACCACCATCCGCCGCCGGTATGATGGCTACGCCGATGCGCATCTTGCGGCCGGCCTTGCCGTATCGCCGGAGATGATCGTCGAGGCGGAGGGATACGAGCCCCACCAGGGCGAGCAGGCGATCCGCCAATTGCTTTCCGAAGATAGCAGGCTGCGCGGCGCGACGGCGATCTTCTGCGCCGCCGACAACCTGGCGCTCGGCTGCCTGAGGGCGCTGGCGGCATTCGGCATGCGCGTGCCGGAGGAAATGTCCGTGCTCGGCTTCGACGATATCGTGCCCGGGGAGTTCAGCACGCCGTCGCTCTCGACGGTCCAGTTGCCGACCGACCGGCTGGGGGCGGCCGCAATCAGCCTTCTGGAACAGCGGCTCGTCGCCAACGATCCACTGCGGCCGGCCTACCGGCTGGAGCTCGGCTGCAAGCTGGTGCTGCGGGGCAGCGTCGCGCCGCCCCGCAGGTGAAGCTCACTTCATTCCGGTGCCGGCAATGCCGGTGGTGATGTATTTCTGCAGGAACAGGAAGACGACGGTCACCGGCGCCAGGCTCAGGAAGGTCATGGCGAGGATGTAGTTCCACTGCACGGAGAACTCCCCCTGGAAGGCGTTGAGCCCGACCTGCAGGGTGAAATTTTCGCGGCTGCTCAAGACGATCAGTGGCCAGAGGAAGTCGTTCCACCGCCACAGGACGGAAAAGATCGCCAGCACCGCGAGGGCCGGCGCCGTCAGCGGCAGGACGATGCGCCAGAAGATCCGGAACTCGCTTGCCGCGTCGACACGGGCCGCCTCGATGAGTTCGTCGGGAATGGTGAGCATATACTGGCGCAGCAGGAAGACGCCGGTCGGCGAGGCGATCGTCGGGATGATGATGCCCCAGAGACTGTCCACCAGGCCGACGCCGACGACGACCAGATAGGCCGGGACCATGACTACCGTCAGGGGGATCATGAGCGTCGAGATGATCAGCACGAAGATCGCCTTCTCGCCCCGGAAGCGGTATTTCGACAGCGCGAAAGCCGCAAGCGCGTTGACGACGAGCGTCAGCAGTGTTGCGACGAAGGTGACGAAGACCGAATTTTTCAGAAAGGTGAGGAAGTCGAACCTGGTGAGCGGATCGGTATAGTTCTCGGTCGCGATCGTAAGCCGCTGGACCGGCGACATGCTTTTGACGTCGACGCTGACCGGCGGTCCGGGATTGCTCGGATCGACCATCTGGGCTTTCAGCCCGATGCGCCGCACCATCGCCATCTCGCGCCGTTGGCCGTCGACGTCGACGGTCCAGAGGCTGAGCGGGGCGTCGAAACCCGGTACGGTCTGCTGAACCGCCGCACGCGGCAGCAGCGTCGGCGGAAAGCGGGTGATCTCGGCGGCGGGCTTGAACGAGGAAAGGCCCGCCCAGACTACCGGAATGAGCACGGCAAGCGTGCCCAGGATCAGCCAAGCCCAGGAGAGCATGTCGGTGGCGCCGATCCGGCCCGGCCGGCGGGTGCGGGTCAGGAAGGCGATGGGTGAGAGGCCTTGCGACATGGTCAGGACTCCATCTTGCGGCCAAGCCGCAGCTGTATGAGCGTCAGGGCCAGCAACACGAGGCCCATCAGCACCGACGCCGCCGAGGCGAGGCCGAAAAGGCGCAGGTCGCTGCCGAAGGCCATCTGGTAGATGTACTGCACGATGAAGCTGTTCGCGGTGCCGGGCCCGCCGCCATTGGTCAGCACCCAAGCTTCATCGAAGATCTGGACGGAGCGGATCATCAGAAGGATCAGCACGACGAGCAGGTTCGGCCCGAGAAGCGGAAGCGTGATCCGGAACAGCGTGCGTCGGGGCGAGGCAGCGTCGATCGAGGCCGCTTCGTAGAGATCCTTCGGAATGGCCTGCAGGCCGGCCAGAAGGATCAGCGTATAAAAGCCCATGTGGAACCAGACCGAAACCACCACTACGAAGAAACGCGACCAGCCGACGTCCAGCAGGAAGATTTCCGGCGGAACGCCGAGCATCTGCAGGAAGGCGTTGAGCAGGCCGTTGCGGTCCAGGAACCACTTCCAGATGAGGCCGATGACGACCGGCGACAGCAGGACGGGATAAAAGAACATGGCCCGGAAGAAACCGCGCGCGGCCATCGCCCGGTTGAGGATGAGAGCCGTCACCAACGCCACGAGGAGGGTCGCGGCAACGTTGAAGCCGACGAACCAGAGCGTGTTCCAGACCGCCGTCCAGAACAGGGATTCGCGGCAGCTCCCGGGACGAAGGTAGTCTTCGCACTGCAGGAGCTGGCGGAAATTGTCGAAGCCGACGAAAGGCCGCTCCGACACGAAAAGGCCGGTGCCGCCGGTAAAGGCGTAGCCGACCGCGATGGCGATGGGCAGGAAGGTGAAGATGCCGAAAAGAATGAGGTTCGGCGCGAGGAACAGATAGGGCATCCGCTTCCTGCCCATCAGCCGCTCGAACCCGTTGATCGGCGCCTCGACGATGCCCATGACGAAGTCGAGGGCACGGCCGCCGAGATCGGTCGCCTTAGGCGTGCTCATGGACATCACTCCGTTGGCGAACGGATTGCGGCAGAGCCAGGCCGCTATCGGGATCGAAGACGTGCACCCGGCCGGATAGCGGCATGATCCGCAGAAGGTCGCCGGGCCGCGGCGCGAAATGGCCGGTCTGGTGGACGATGATCTGTTCGTCCCGTCCCTCGAGCGTCCCGTAGACATAGGTCTCGGTCCCGAGGCTCTCGTGATACTGGACGACGAACGGCAGTCCTTCATCGCCGACCGAAAAATGCGCGGGCCGTATGCCGACAAGCACGGCCTGGCCTATCTTCGCCGCGGTGGGGTCGATCGACGCGGTGAGCGGAGCGCCGTAGCCGGCGTCGATCGTCACCCCGGTTTCGCCCATCGCCGTCACCTGGCCCTTGAGCATGTTCATCCGTGGGGATCCCAGGAAGCCCGCCACGAAGAGGTTCCTCGGGTTGTCGAAGAGTTCGAGCGGCGTTCCGACCTGCTCGATCCGGCCGGCATTGAGCACGACGATCTCGTCGGCCATGGTCATCGCCTCCACCTGGTCGTGGGTGACGTAGATCATCGTCGTTCTCAGCTGGCGATGCAGCCGGGTGATTTCCGCCCTTGTCTGTACGCGCAGCGCCGCGTCGAGGTTCGAGAGCGGCTCGTCGAAGAGGAAGATGTCCGGGTTGCGCACGATGGCGCGGCCGATCGCGACCCGCTGGCGCTGGCCGCCGGAAAGCTGCCGTGGCTTGCGATCCAGATAGGGCTCGATCGCCAGCATCCGCGCCGCCTCCCCGATCCGCGTCTCGATTTCACTGCGCTTGAATTTCAGGTTTTCGAGCCCGAAGGCGAGGTTCTTGCGCACGCTCATATGGGGATAAAGCGCATAGGACTGGAAGACCATGGCGATCTTCCGTTCTGCCGGCGAAAGCTGGACCACGTCGCGCCCGCCGATCTCGATGCCGCCGGCGCTGATGTCCTCCAGCCCCGCAATGATCCTCAGAAGGGTCGACTTGCCGCAGCCGGATGGACCGACGAAAACGACGAACTTGCCGTTGTCGATCGTCAGGTCGATGCCGTGCAGAACGGTCAGCGCGCCGAACGCCTTGGTGACATTCGTAAGTTTCAGATTTCCCATTCCCTGCTCCCGTCAGGTTCAGTCACTTTATGGACGACGCTCTCGACGTTCCAGCCTTCCGGTATCGGTTGCGGCCTCTCGAAATGCGCCTCCTCGATCGTAATCTCCTCTATGCCGGCGGTAAAAAGCGCCGGCATGCCGCCCGGGTAGTCGATAAGGCCGACCACCCGCCCGTCCGCGCCCTTCGTCCATGCATTCGCCCGGCCGGCAGCGTCCGCGCTCGGTGCGATATCCGCGTTGGTCGGCCTCAGATCATAACGAAGTCCGGTGCCGAGCGGGCCCTTCCGCTGCCGCAGTCGCAGCCGCGAGAGCCTGACGCCGTGGATTTTCGCGGCGGAAGTCGAAACGAGCGCGATCGCGCCGTCCATTTGGCCGCGCAGGTCCTCGACGACGAGATTTCGAACGGCGCCGGCCCGGCGGGTGGGGATGCGATCCACCACCGTCACCGTCAGCGCTTCGCCCGATCCCCAGAAGCCGTCGAGCGTCTCGTGGCAATCGACTTCTATCCGGGAGAAGCGGATATCGGTCATATGGCCGCCGTCGCGCGAAAACAGCCCCAGTCCCCGGTTTGAATCGTGGACGCGGCAGTCCTCGAAGACGACGCCGGTGAAATCGCCGTAGGATTCCGTGCCGATCTTGAGCGCGCAGCTGTTGCTTGCGACCAGGCAGCGGCGCACGAGCACGTTTTCGCATTCTCCGATCGCTTGTCTGTCGGGTCCGGCGCTGGTCTTCAGGCAGATGCCGTCATCCGCGGTCGCTATGTCGCAGTCCTCCACAACCGTATGCCGGCAGGCGTCGAGCACGAGGCCGTCGGTATTCGGCATGCGCCGGTTGTTCAAGATCTTTACGCCGCCGACATAAACGTCGTCGCAATTGACCAAATGCAGCGTCCACATCGGCGAATCGACGATTTCCAATCGCTCGATCCGGACGCCGCGGCAGGATTCGAAGACCACCACCCGCGGGCGGTATTCCGCCGGGACAAAGGTGCCCATCGCCTCATCGCTGCCGGCGATGAAATGTTCACCTCCGGCCTCGATCCGTCCTGGGCCGGTCAAGGCTATGTCCGTCGCGTTTCCTGCGACGATCATGGCACGGTTCGACTTCTCGGCGACAACCGAAACCGATGTCTGCGCGTAAGCTCCGTAGTCGGCGGCAGGGCGCAGGATCGCGCCCATCGCCAGATGAAGCTCGACGCCGGATTGCAGCCTCAGGCCGCGCGTATTGTGGATACCTTCGGCAAGTTCCACGCAGCCGCCGCCGCGCGCGGCCACCTGGTCGATTGCCGCCTGAATGCGCGCCGTCTCGTCCTCCTGCATGGGCTCGATGAGAAGGGGCGGGAACCTGTTCATGCGCCCTCCTCGCCCTCGAGCAGGACTTCCGTCAGAAGCAGCATCGTCAGCGCCTGTCCATAAGGGGTCGGCAGGTTGGGGATCCGACGATAGAAATCCAGATCGTGCCCCATCGGGGTGCCATCCGAAACGCCCTGGACAACGCCCTCGTCATCGACCTGTGAGAGCACGGCCGCCAGCGCGCGCTCCGCATGCACCCGGTTGGAGGCATCGAGGATGCCTGCATCGATGCCGCGCAGAATGCCGTAGGCGATCCCGGCCGTCGCCGATGTTTCGAGGGGAGATGTCGGGTCGTCGAGCAGCGTATGGAACATGCCGTCCGGGCGCTGCAGTCGCTTCAGCGAGCGCACCTGGCTCGCAAGCACGTTCGACAGGAAACGCTTGTCCTTTTCCTCGAGGTCGGGAACGAGCTCGAACAGTTCGGGAATGGCAACCGTGATCCAGGCGTTGCCGCGCGCCCAGAAGGCCCTGGCGAAATTGTGCCGGCCGTTGAAGGTCCAGCCGTGATACCACAGGCCGGTGACGGGGTCGGACAGATAGCGGGAGTGCACCATGAACTGGTAGACGGCCTCGTCGATCCAGTCGCGACGTCCGCAGGCAACGCCCGCCCGCGCCAGAAACAGGCCGGCCATAAACAGCGTATCGTCCCAGAGCTCGCCGTCGTTCAGCCGTTCCTTGACGACGTGCTGAAAGCCGCCGTCCTCGGTCTTCGGAAGCCGGTGGACGAGCCAGTCCGCCCAATCCTCGACGAGCGCACGGAAATCCGGCCGGTCGACGTGTTCGATAAGGATGGCGAGCGGTAACATCGGTGCCGTGCTGTTGATCTGCCGCGGCGGCAGGCCCCGGCCGATTTGCCGGCCGTACCAGGCGACGAGGTCGTCGATGGCCTTCCGGTCGTCGGCGGCAAGCGCGCGGCGCAGGAAGCCGTAGAGGCCGACGCCGACCTCCCAGTCCCATTCGTCGAACTGGATACCGCCGTCCGCATCGGCACCGGCAAGGCCTTCCTTGATGCCCTTGAGGCGGCTGAACGCAACCGCGACCTGATCGATCGTCTCCTGCAGGGCCGGTTTGTTGAGGGTCATCGAATCCATCGGTCGGAATGTCCTTTATGCATAGAATGGATGGTCGCCGTCGCCGGCGGTCGTGCTGTCATAGGTCAGGACCGGCACGGGCTGGTCGTGAATGAACGGCCGCGGCTCTCCGCCAACGGTGAATTCGCCGGCATAAGAGAGCGTCAGTATTTCGCGGTCCGGCGGCGAAAGGCTCAGCACCTTGTCGTCGATGTCGAACGAGACGGAGGTGGCGCGGATACGTTCGGCGAAACGACGGAAAGCGGCTTCGTCGCCGGCGCCCACGACGGCCGCCCAGCCGGTGAGCGCACCCTCGGAGCGCACCTCGCACCCGGCGGTCGCTCCGTCGGTGACGAGATCAAGCCCGTTCGTGGCGTAGAGCGCCGCGAAACCGCGGCCCGAGCGGGTGATGAGCCAGTTTCCGTCCATGACGACCTCATCCAGGCCGTCGCGACCAAGATAGGCATGGGTCCAGGCATGGCGCGTGCCTTCGGTGTCGGCGATCAGCAGGGCGACGTCGCGATATTGCATCACGCGCGGCAGGATACCGTTGCCGGCCCAATAGGACGGACGCTGCGTGCCCCAGGGGTCGTCTTCGCCGGGATGGTTGACCCAGAGCCTCGCCATCGGGTGGCCGGCAAGCCGGATATCGAGGACGTGCTGCTGGTGCCCCCGGCGGCCCGTCTTGTGATCGACCACGGTCGAGAGCTGCGAAGCTTCCGTCTTGAAAAGCACGAGCTTGCCGCTTTCGAGCCCCTGGGCGTAGCGCGCTTCTATCGAGCGTCCGGGCGCCAGCTGGGCAAATTCCGGCAGGTCGGCCGGCGGCGCGTAGGAACCGGCGCAGAACATCGGCAGGGAAGCGACGCCGCCGTTCAGCCAGCCGCTGCCGAACGCCACGCGGGCGAATGGCGCCAGCTCCGTCAGAGGCCCGGCCCGCAGCTCCTTGTCGTAGGCGCGCCCCTGCGACCCGGCGGGAACGCCCGCCAGCGTATGCAGCGCGATCATCCGGAAGATCAGATCCAGCTGATGGCGAGCGCGCGGGGCGATATCGTCCCCGCCCCAGCGTTCGAGGGCGAGCAGACCGATGAAATCCACCGGATAATAGGCTGCGGAATTCCACTCGGCGAGGCCGTGCGCCTCGACGCTGTCGAACCAGCGGCGAAGCCGGCCTTCCGCCAGCCGCGCTTGCTCGCGGCCCGTCCTGCCGGAAGCGGAGAACACGGTATCCGGCATCAACTTGCCGGCGATCAGCTGGCTGGTGTGGAAGCACAGGACATGGTTCTCGCTCCAGAACCACATGACGTCGTTGCCGGGCTCGTCCACCCAGTAGCGGTAGCCGGCGACGGAGGCGCGGATGTCTGCCGCCGTCTCCGGCGGCAAGACATGCTCATATTCGCCGAGGAGCCAGAGGAGCGGCACCATCACGAAATCCGAGCAGTCCTCCCGCCGGTCGATGATCTCGAGCGTGGCGGCGATGATCCTGTCCATCGCCTCGCGTTCGATCTCGCCCGCTGCAGCCATGGCGAGCACGCGGCCGATCCGCTCGGCGCCGAAACGGGCGCTGAAGATCAGCGCCTCACGCTTGCGATCGGCAAGGGTGGCGGCGGCTTGCGGCAGGACGAGGCCGCTCATGAAGGCCGCGTCAATGTGGCGGGCGACGGCCGCGGCGCCGGAACCGATCTTCAGCCTGATGCCGTGATACCCGTCCGGCAGGCCTTTGATTGCGGGAGCGACAAGCCGCGTCTCGACGGCACCTAATATCAGATCCGCCTTCGCCAGCACCGCCCGGTCATGACCATGGCTGTAGACCTCGATGCCGACCGGCAGATCGGCCCCCGGCGGGGTGTCGAAGAGAATTTCCAGCGGGCGGTCGACGAAAACGTCGGCGGCGGGCCGGATGGCGCGCGCGAGGAGCTCGAGCCCCCGGACCTCCTGCCGGTCCAGTGCGGTGGGCAGGGCGATGTCCAGCGGCTGGGTATCGGCCAACTCCAGCTCGAAGAACCAGATCGTGTCCCGCTCCGCCAGGTCTTCGGTCAGCACAAGGACGTCATTGTCGCCGGCCTTCAGCCTCAGGACGATCCCGGTCTCGCTCTCGACGTTGCGCCGAAAAGGCTCGAACCGCACCTGTTCCTCGCCATTGACCCAGATCCGCACGCCGCCGCAGGTTCGCAGCCGCATCGGGACGTGGCGGGCAGCCTCGGCGCAGAAACTGCCGCGCAGCCAGCGGCCGACATGGGTGGGCACGTGCCAGAAGCCGGTGAACTCGACGCGGCGGTTCGGCCCCGGCAGGTTCAGGGAGGCCGGCTTCCAGTCGTGCTCGGCACGGACTTCCCGTCCGACCATCTGCGCCTGGAAGGCCTTCCTGCAAGGCAGGTCGCCGACATCCACGAAGCCGTTGATGAAGCGGTAATTGACGCGATCTTCCGCCGGCGCCGGCTCACCTGGAAAATACACCTGGCGCAAATCCGAGACGACCCATGCGGTGACGGTTTCGCCCGGGGCGACATGATAGCTGGCGCCGCCGGAACGGCCTGCGGCTGCAGGTGAGTGCTCCATGACTGCCTCCCTCAGATCATGAAAATCTTTTCATAAATTGAATTCGCACGTCAGCTTTGTGAGCAGTTTCGAATTTAACGCGACAAGACAGCTTGACGTTTGGATTGTCAAGCTTCAAAAAGGAAAAATTCGAAGGAAAATCCGAAAGGAAATCTTCCGAATTGTGAAAATATTTTCATTGGGAGGATGAAAAATGCAGAGACTTCTATCAGGGATAGGTGCGTTCGTATTCTCGGCCTTCGCTCTTTCCGGCGCGGCCATGGCGGACGCCAAGACCATTACTTTCCTGTTCACCGACGACGACCAGGGTTATGTCGAGCGCATGGCCGCCTTGAGCAAGGAGTTCGAGGCGTCACATCCCGACGTCAAGGTCAATTTCGTATCGTCCGGCTATGACGCGGTGGTCAAGCAGCTGCCGGTCCAGCTGGCGGCAGGCAAGGGACCGGACCTCGCCAAGATCACAGATTGGCAGCTCGCGCCCTATTATCTCGACATGCGCTCCTACATGAAGGACCCGGACGCCTTCGCCAAGCTCCACGGGGACAGCCTCAACCAACTCCGCCTGCCCAATATCAACGATCCGAAGTCGATCAACGGCTACGTCGCGTCCCAGACACTGAACCTGCCGTTCGTCAACAAGACCTTGTTCGAGCAGGCCGGCGAACCGCTGCCCGGCCCGAAGGCCACGCTCAAGGAGATCGTGGAAGCCTCCGCCCGCGTCGCAAAGGCGACGGGCGCGCAGATCCCCTTCACCATGGACCGGTCGGGCCACCGCTTTTCCGGCGGTGCCTATTCCTACGGTTCGGTCTATGTCAAGGACGGCAAGTTCAACTTCCCGGATGCAGGCGCGCGCAAATATATCGCCGACCTCTATTCCTGGACCCAGAACGGCAGTTTCCCGAAGGAAATGTGGGGCGCGGCCGGCGGCTCGCAGTACAAGAACATGGGCGACGAGTTCGTCAACGGCAATGTCGTCACCTATCTCGCCGGCAACTGGATGGTGAACCCCTTCCAGAAGAAGATCGGCAACGCCTTCCAGTGGACGGCCATCAATGCACCCTGCGGCGACGCGGGTTGCTATGCAATGCCGGGCGCGACCGCGATCGTCGGCTTCAAGCGCACCGAACATCCCGAAGCGGTAGCACAGTTCATCGAATTTCTCGGCTCCGAAAAGGTGCAGCGCGAAATCGCCGAGAGCTATGTCATCCTGACCGGAGCGGACATCAAGAACCCGCAATACAAGATCTCCAGCGACGACGCCAAGGCATCCATGGCGGTGTTTCTGGACAACAAGAAGAACGTTCCGCAGGCCGCGCGCGATTTCGAACGCATGAAGGGCGGGACGGCGATCTACCAGCAGATCGTCCAGCGCATGAGCCAGCTCATCGTTGGCGAATTGAGCCTGGAGGAAACCTACAAGAATCTCGAGGCCGACGCCGGCAAGATCAATGAGGCGCTGGCAGCAAAGTGACGATCAGGCATGCCGGGTGGCGATGCAGCCCGGCATGCCTTACCGAAGACCTGAGGTAAGAACTGCTGCGATCGGGTGACAGGTGCTCGGCTGCCTGTCTCTCAGACCGGCAGCTAAAGGCCCGCCCCGGTATCAATTTCCAAGGGCCACGCGCCAGTCGCCCTCAGGCCGGCTCACCCGGCTGCGGCACCGACAGTGGTCATGCCGACCACCAGCAAAGCCATGATGATCAGCAGCCAACGCGCCTGATACACGCTCTCTTCCATCTGAACCTCCTTTTGAAGCCGCCGTGAACGCCGCGATTGCGGCCCAAGTTCCGCGTTCGCGGCCTTTTCCTCGTCGCACCGGACCTTGGTCGATGTCGCTCATGGTCAAAGGTCCAAGCCTGGATCGGACTGAAGCCCCAAGGCGGGAACATGCGCCGTCGGAAGCCAGTTTTCTCCACAGCTTCGGGAACGCGGTCGCGGTCAGAAGCATGTGGAAACTCAAGGAGATAAAAGACATGAACATGATCATGCGCGCGGCCTTTGCCGCGGCCCTTCTGGCGGGCACAACCCTGTCCGCATTCGCGCAAACCAGCAGCACCGTCGGAACCGGAGGAACCAGCGCCGGCGGCGGAACGTCCAGCAGCACGATTGGTACCGGCGGCAGTTCTGCCGGAGGAACGAATTGTGCGCCGGGCACCACCAACTGCAACTCCGGTTCCGCCTCGACCCTGGGTACCGGCGGGTCTTCCGCAGGCGGCGGCCAGTCGAGCAGCTCGGTTGGCACCGGCGGTTCGGCGGCAGGCTCGGGCAGCGGCTCCGGCTCGGCGTCGACGCTCGGCACCGGTGGCACGTCCGCAGGCGATGGCCAGTCCAGCAGCTCGGTCGGCACCGGTGGATCTGCGGCTGGCTCGGGTAGCGGCTCGGGTTCCGCCTCGACGCTCGGCACCGGCGGTACGTCGGCCAAGGACGGCATGTCGACCAGCTCCGTCGGAACTGGCGGCAGTTCGGCGGGCGCGGCCGGCTCGGAACACGGACAGGGCAAGAAGGCATGTCCTCCGGGCCAAGCCAAAAAAGACGGCGCTTCCTGCTAGTTCCATCCATCGGACGAGGGCGGATCGTTCCGCCTTCGCCCTATCAATAGGAGAGCCGAAATGACCTCGGCATCAATCGTATATAAGGGAACCTTCGCGCTGCCGCTGATCCTGACGACCTTTATCGCGATCTCGGCCTTTGCCACCGAAACCATCAAGCTTGACGACGGCACCACCTGCACCGTCATCGAAAGCACGGGCTCGACCGGCAATGGGACATCCACATCGGTCACCGCAGGCGGCGGCAGCGTTTCGTCCTCGACGACAATCGACGGCAAGACAACAACGATGAACTCGGGCGGCGGCTCGGCTTCGTCCAGCGCCGGTTCGTCCGTCACAACCGGAACGGCCGGCAATCAGGCTTTCTCGACGGCAAGCGTCACCCGCCCCGATGGAACCGTTATCACCCGTCGGTCAGACGGCACCTGTGACGTCACCAAACCGCAGAAATGAAGGAGATGGACATGTCGAAGAAACTATCACTGGCGTGCCTGGCGCTGATCGTCTCGGTTGCTACCACACCGGTGCTTGCACAGGACTGCAACGCTGCCGGCACGGTCGGCTCCGGCGGCAGCGCCGCCGCAGGCGGCACATCGGCAAGTACCCTCGGCACTGCCGGAGCCTGTCGGACCGACAGCGGCACGACATCCTCGATCGGCTCCGGAGGCAGTGCGGCGACGGCCGATGGCAAAGCCCGAAGCCAGACCAAGATCAACGAGAACCCGAACCAGCTGAAGGCGCAGTCGCGGGCGCAGGCCATGGACCAAGGCACCTTCAGCAAATCACAGACGAAGACTCGGGTTAAGGGTGACGAGCTGCAAAGCAAGACGCGCAGCATGTCCCACGTACCGGGGCAGAAGCCGGTCAAAAGCAACACCGAGAGCAATGTCGTTTTGCCGCAGCAGTGATTTGGTCATCGATGGATCGGCTCCCGCGAAAGAGCGGGAGCCGGCGCCGGCGGCGCAAGCGGATGATCCCCGCGTGTTCAGTCCGCTGCTCGCTGATTGGAACCGAACGGCGGCTTGAAGCTTTGAACCGCGCAGACTTCGGAGGATGAAGATGGACGAAGATACTTTTGCGCAGCTCAGCTCGATGAGCCAGAACCTGCAGAAACGCGCCCTCGCGCTGTCCCACCAGGGAAAGGATGCCGATCTTGCGATGCTGATGTCGGCGCAGGCCGTGACAATGGAAGCGGTCAAATCCCTGGGGGAAGCCTTGAACAGGATCAATGGCCCGCTGGGGCTTGGCGCAGCGGGAGACTAGCTTCGCGCTTTCTCTCGTTCGTGCGCGCCGCCTTTTTCAACCGCGTCGCCAATCCGGAACGGAACTTTCAGCCCAGCGGCCGGTTCGGGCACGCAGGAGGAGAACGAGATGCACCGCAAACCCGCCCATCAACACGAACTGGTGTTCTACATTGGGCTCAACGCGGCCCTCGCCTGTTTGATCGCAGCCAGCATCTTGCTCGCGGCAACGATCTGAGCTTCGGTTTGCTCCAAGAAGCCGTCGATCGATGTCGAGCCGGACGGCGCTGTAGGAGCATTGTCCTCTTCGTTTTACGGCAGCTGGCGAAGGAACTATTTGCCGATCCCCCTGTTGGAGCCTTCATGAACGACACGTCCAGAAAAGCCGGCAACAACATGATGAAGTTCGTCGCCACGATCCTGACAGCGGCGCTTGTCATAGGTGCTATCTATTTCTTCTTGCTGACACCCGGACAGCCGACAGGTCCGCAAACACAGCCCTCTCCCCACGCCATTGATCAGACGAACTAACGAACCATGAAGCAACGCGAAACCCCGACGGGTTTGTCGCCCTCGGCAGATCCCGAGCCTCAAAAGAAGCGCAAGGTCGTTGTCGGTCGCGGCTTGGCCATTTTCGTCGCCGGCGTGGCTGTCGCAGCCTTCTGCCTTTACGTCCTCATCGCGCTCTACGGGATCTATGCCAGCACCTAAGCACCGCCAGATTGGGGTTTGCGCCTGATCGTTCATCAGGAGCCGACCGTTCAAATTGCTCCGTTCCGGCTTTGAGATCGGTAACCACCCAACCAGCTAAGCCATCGCATATTCTTGTCATATGATAATTGTGATCAAAATTCGCATCAGAACGAGACGCCGAGGAAACCCCAAAAATGCCCGACCGAATTCCGGGAAATGCGCGTGTGCCAGCCACGGTCCATTGCTGGTCAGAAGATGTCCCAAGCCAGACCTTCGTCTCGTTGGAAAAGGCCCTGGCCTACTGCAAAAAGAATATCGGCGAGCTCCCGGCCATCGAGGTCTTCGTGCATTGCGGACAGGTCCCCGAGCCGATCATCAGCGGTGACGAACTGGCGGCACTGATAAAGGCAAAACGGCGCAACCTGATCTGACGAAGCCTGTTCAGCTGCGGCCAATATCTGCAACGCAGGCGAGGACGCGCCTTGGCCGCATATGAGCTTGCGACATTAAAGGTGACTGCGTTTATCTTGTTATAGCGAGCAAGAACGGCTATTCGCCGTGGCAGACTTGAACCAGGACCTGCCATGCTCATGCTAAAATCCACCTTGACCGCGCTGCTGATCGCTGCAGCATCCAGCTTGACCGTTTCCCCGGCGTTCGCGTCGACGAAATACCCCCTGACCCTCGAAAATTGTGGGGCGCAGGTCAGTTTCCCGAAGGCTCCCGAGCGGGCGATCGGGCTTGGTCAGAACAGCGCGGAGATCCTGCTGCTGCTCGGCCTTCAGGACAAGATGGCCGGTACTGCCTTCTGGCCGAGCAAGGTGCTGCCGCAGCTTGCCGAGGCCAATACGAAGGTCAAGCTTCTGAGCGTCGAATTCCCGACCTTCGAATCGATCCTGGCGGAGAACCCGGATTTCGTAGCGGCCGCTTTGCCAAGCCTGCTCGGCCCAAGCAGCAAGGTCGCCAAACGTGAGGACTTCGACAAGGTCGGCGTCCCGACCTATCTCTCGCCCAGCACCTGCCTCAGCACCAAGGAGGTCAAGGACCAGTACGGCAGCCGCGCGCAACTCTGGAACATGGATCTGCTCTACAAGGAGATCGACGAGCTTTCGCAGATTTTCGATGTCTCCGATCGCGGCCAAGCGCTGATCGCCGACTTCAAGAAGCGTGAAGCGGCATTGCGTGCGAGCGTGGCAAAGGATGGCAAGCAGCTTTCCTATGTCTTCTGGTTCTCAAGCCAGTCGCCCTCATCCGACGCCTATCTGGGAGGCAAGAACGGCGCATCGGGCTTCATCGCCGACCTTCTCGGGGGCAAGAACGCCGTCACCGCCGAAGCCGAATGGCCGACACTCGGCTGGGAAAGCATCATCGCCGCCAATCCGGACGTGATCGTCGTCGCCAACCTGGACCGCAACCGCTGGGAACTCGACAAGCCGGAAGCCAAGATCAAGTTCCTGACCACCGACCCGGCCGTCAGCCAGATCACCGCCGTGAAGAACAAGGCAATGGTGGTGATGGACGGCCAGGCCATGAACCCGACCGTGCGGACGATCTATGGCGCCGAACAGGTGGCCGAACAGCTGAAGGCCCTCGGTCGTCTGAAGTGATCGTGAGGCGCAACCCAGTTCGACAGTTTTCCGCCTTCGCGGCTGTGCTGGTGGCGTCGCTTGCAGCTATCGGGCTTGCCGTCGGCATAAGCGTCGGGATCGGCGATCTGCCGATCCCGCTCGCAACGACCTTTTCAGCCGTCACCAATCGGCTGGGATGGACCGCGGTGGGGCTCAACCGTATCCACGAAACCGTCATCTGGGATTACCGCCTCAGCCGGGCATTGGTCGCGGCGTTCTGCGGCGCGGGCCTTGCGCTGTCGGGAGCGATCATGCAATCGCTGCTGCGCAACCCGCTGGCCGAACCCTATGTGCTCGGTATCTCCGCCGGCTCGTCCACCGGCGCGGTCGCGGTCATCATCCTCGGTGTCGGCGCAGGCACGGTTTCACTCTCGGCCGGGGCCTTTGCGGGTGCCTTCGCCGCCTTCTTCTTCGTCGCACTGCTTTCGAATGGAACCCGCGGCGGCGCGGACCGCACCATTCTTGCCGGCGTGGCCGCGTCGCAGCTCTTCAATGCCTCGACCTCCTACATCGTCACGACATCGGGTAACGCCCAGCAGGCGCGCGACGTGATGTTCTGGTTGCTCGGCAGTTTCGGCGGTGTACGCTGGCCGGAATTGACGCTGGTCTCGATCGTCGTCGGCATCGCGCTTGTGGCCTGCCTGCTCTATGCCCGGGTGCTGGATGCGTTCGCCTTCGGCGACGAGGCGGCGGCGTCGCTCGGCGTCAATGTCGGGCGGGCACGCATCGTTCTTTTCGCGCTGACGGCGGTGATGACCGCGACGATCGTCAGCATGGTCGGCTCGATCGGCTTCGTCGGCCTTGTCGTACCGCATGTGGCGCGCTTCCTAGTCGGGCCGCTGCATGTCCGATTGCTGCCGGCCTGCGCGGTTGTCGGTGCCGTTTTCATGGTGGTGGCGGACATTGCGTCACGCACTCTCATCCCGCAGCAGGTCCTGCCGATCGGCGTCGTCACCGCGCTGGTCGGCGTGCCCTTCTTCTCGATCATCCTCTACCGGTTTCAACGCGCGTCATGAGCATCAAGACCGAGAACCTCACCTGGAAAATTGGCAGGAAGACCATCCTCGACGGCGTTTCCTTCGAGGCACAGCCGGGTAAGACGCTCGGCTTGCTCGGACCCAACGGCTCGGGAAAGACCTCGCTCCTGCGTCTGCTCGCCGGGTTGAAACCGCCGCATTCAGGCTCAATCCTGCTCGAAGGCAAGGATCTCAAGACGATCGGGCGGCGTTCGATCGCAAAGCGGGTCGCCTTCGTCGAACAGCATGCCACCACCAATGCCAATCTGAAGGTCGTCGACGTGGTCAAGCTCGGGCGGTTTCCGCACCGGTCGATATTTTCGGGCTGGACGCTCACCGATGACGAAGCGGTTGAGACCGCGCTTGCGCGTGCCGGGATGGCGCACAAGCGCAACGATCGCTGGCAATCGCTTTCGGGCGGCGAGAAGCAGCGGACCCATATTGCCAGGGCGCTGGCGCAATCGCCGAAGGAACTCATCCTCGACGAGCCGACCAACCATTTGGATATCCAGCATCAGATCGGCCTGATGCGGCTGGTTTCCGGCCTGCCGATGACGAGCATCATCGCGCTTCACGACCTCAATCATGCAGCGATGTTCTGCGACCAACTGATCATCATGCAAAATGGCAGGATCGTCGCGTGCGGGGCGCCGGAAGAGGTGATGACCGAAGCTCTGCTCAGGGACGTATTTTCCGTCGAGGCGCGGGTCGAGGCGTCACCGCATCATTCGCGGCCGCATATTCATTACCTCGTCTGATCATTTCCCTTGCGACGAAAGCGTAACGATCGCGAAGGCGCATGCGCCGCCCCCTCTGTCACGCTCCGGATGCTTGGCAGATTTTCAAGAATTCCAGAGACGGATTTGCCAGGTCGGTGCGTTTAAGCGGTATGGAAGCCAAGGATTGCCTCGACAGGGTTGTCATGAACGTTGTTCATCCTTCGATCGGATAGTGGGATAGATTCTCGCGTGCTGATCGACCGTAAAGAATCGGACTGATGATGGACGACCCTGATGCAGACCTGGTCGAAGGCATAGCTTCGGGCGACCCCCAGGCGATGCGCAAGATGGTGGCGGCAAAACTGCCAAGAATATTGCTGGTCGCGACGCGCATGCTGGGCGACAAGGGCGAGGCGGAAGATGTCGCTCAGGAAACTTTTCTACGCATATGGAAACATGCAGGTGGCTGGCGACAGGGAAGAGCGAAGTTTGACACCTGGGCTCATCGGGTCGTGCTCAACTTATGCTACGACCGACTTCGCCGCCGAAGGGATATCCTCGTCGCGGAGGCTCCGGAGATGGTTGACCATGGCCCGTTGCCCGACGCCGGATTGTTGTCCGACGACCGGGATGGCGAAACGGTGCAGCGCGCACTGCAAAGCCTGGCGCCACGCCAGCGGGAAGCGATCATTCTGGTGTATTATCAGGACATGTCCAATCGCGATGCGGCGGACGTGATGCAAATCAAGGTCGATGCGCTCGAGAGCTTGCTGGCAAGGGGACGCCGAACGTTACGGGTGATCTTGAACGGAGAAATGACATGACCGAGAAAAAAGCACCTTCGATCGATCGCGAAGCCTTTCGGGCCCTGATCGATGCCTATGGATCGAGCCCCCATCGTTGGCCCGACACTGTCAGGGATGGCGCGGTCTCTTTCATGGAAACCGAGGAAGGCCGCGTGCTGATGACGGATGCCGATCAGCTCGACGCGGTCTTATCCCGTCTGCAGTCGCCCTCGCCTTCAACCCGCCTGACGGCCGGCATTCTCGCCGATGGCGAAACATGGCTCGCCAGGAGGACGAGATTGCGTCGCTGGGCGATCAGCGCCGGATTGATCGGGGTCGGGCTTGCCGGCGGCCTGACGGGCGCCGTCGCGGTCGTCGTCGTCACGCCCCCGCCTGCTCTTTCCCTGAACGGCACCATGACCGCGTTCGGCGAATTGCAGTCCGACAGTGAGTGGACGCAGGAGGCACCATGACCGACATCCAATTCAGAAGGCTGGTGATTTCACTGCTTGCGCTCAACACGTTCCTCATCTGTGCGCTTGCAGGTGCCGGGCTGGTCTATCTGAGGACAGACCCGCCGCCCGCCGTTACCCGAATGCCGCTCGCTGGCGAGCAACTCTCCAAGGATGATCGGGAGGCCTTTCAACGCGCCATGAACGATGCTCGCCGCACGGTACGCCAGACTTCACTGGAAGCGCGCCAGGCCCGTATAGAGGCTGCCGCGCTGATGGGCGAACCGGAACTCGACGCAAAGGCTCTGGCAAGTGCGCTGGACCGCGCGCGCCGGGCGGAGATTGCCGTGCGCGCCGCCACCGAAGACCGGGCCGTGGAATTTGCGCAGGGACTGCCTCTCGAAGCCCGCCGGCGGCTGGCCGAGGGGCTGCTGGCCCGCGAGGCTCCCCGTCCAGCCACGAAATGACCGCATTTGGAAAGCGACGGATTTGCCGCCTGCCGCCGTTAAAGAGCCTATGACGAAACGGAGTTCGTATCGGTTATGGCCAATTCCAAAGACATTGACGCCGCCCTGACACTTTGGCGCTTTGGCCTCGGCGCGCGCGAAGGCGATCTGCAGGCGATCAAGGACGACCCCCGCGATCTTCTGCGGCAGGAGGTGGTTGAATGTTATACGCCGACGCCCGTCGGGCCGGCACTGCGTTCCAGCGCCGATCTGCTGATGTCCCTGATCGAGTACAACAAGGAAATTCAGGCCGAGCGCGACCGTCCTGCCGCGGCGCCAATGCCCGGTCCGCAGCCGGTCGCAACAGCCGCCGGCAACGCCATGGAGGCAACCCGCCCCACCGGCGGCATGATGGATCCGGGGGCGATGGCAGCTCCATCCTCGCAACCGGATAAGAAAGCAACACCGGCTTCGAAACGCCCGTATCTTCCCCAGCAGATCCTCATTGCCGAGGCTGATGCCCGGTTCAACGGCACGATACACCAGCCGTTGATCGGTTTCGGCGAACGGCTCGCGATGTTTTGGGCAAACCATTTCGCAATTGCCACCGGCAAGGGCGGCGACGTGCATATCATGGCCGGAGCCTTCGAACGCGAAGCGATACGCCCGCATGTCTTCGGCCGCTTCGAAGACATGCTGCTTGCGGTCGAGAGCCATCCGGCCATGCTGTATTTCCTCGATAACCATCAATCGATCGGCCCGAATTCGCAGGCCAACAAGAACGGAAAACGTGGGCTCAACGAAAACCTCGCCCGCGAGATCATGGAGTTGCACACGCTGGGGGTAAATGGCGGTTACGATCAGGCGGACGTGACATCGCTTGCGCGTATCATCACCGGCTGGACGATCTACCGCGATGAAAAACGTCCCGGCCCGATGGGCAGTTTCGTCTTCAATAGCTCTGCGCACGAGCCCGGCGACCATCCGGTGATGGGGATGACCTATGCCGAGGACGGCGTGGAACAGGGGCGTTCCGCACTTCGCGACCTGGCCCGCCACCCAGCCACGGCCAAACACATCGCCTTCAAGCTCGTTCGGCATTTCGTCGCGGACGAGCCACCGGCCGGTATCGTCCGCAAAGTCGCTGCGGCTTACACGAAGACACACGGCGACCTTTCTGCCGTCTACAAGGCGCTGATCGACAGCGAGGAAGCCTGGAACCCTGAATTGTCCAAGATGCGACCGCCGCTCGACTACGTGGTGGCGATGATCCGGGCAACAGGTCTCAGGCCAAAACCAGAGCAGATCATGTCCACCCTCAACGCACTCGGCCAGCCCTTCTGGAACCCTTCCGGCCCGAACGGTTTCTCGGATGTCACGGATGGCTGGGCTTCGTCTGAAGGTCTTGCCACCCGGATCGACGCCGCCAGCATTTTCGCCCATCAGGCGAGCGGGACAACGGATCCCAGAGAGTTCGTCAAGGACCGGTTGGGACCGCTTCTTTCTGCCGAAACGCTGCAGGCGGTGGCCCGGGCCGAAACCAAGGCGCAGGGCCTGTCGATCGCATTCCTTTCCCCCGAATTTCAGAGGCGTTGATCATGTTGTGCGAACATATTTCCCCGACCCGTCGTGCCGTTCTGGGCGCTTCCGGCGCGCTCTTCGCCTGGGCCTTCATGCCCCGCTTCGCACATGCCGCCGGAGGGCGAGACCCGCGTTTCGTGACGATCATCCTGCGTGGTGCGCTGGATGGCCTGACGGCGGTCCCGCCGATCGGCGATCCCGACTATGAAGCGTTGAGGCAACAGAGCGCCATGCGGATTGATGGCGCCAATCCGGCACTGCCGCTTGACGGCTTCTTCGCCCTGCATCCCTCAATGCGCAATTTTCAGCGTCTTTTCCGTGCGGGGCAGGCGGCCGTCGTGCATGCCAGTGCAACCGCCTACAGGGACCGCTCGCATTTCGACGGGCAGGACGTCCTCGAGTCCGGCTTTCCGTCGCCGGGCCATGTTGAAACCGGCTGGCTCAATAGATTGCTCGAAGGATTGCCGGCGGGTGAAAGGGTGGCGCCAGGCGCCACCGAACGCGTGCGGGGGCTATCGGTCGGAACGACTGCGGCACTTCTCATCCGCGGCAAGGCGCCGGTGCTCGGTTGGGCGCCTTCCATCCTGAAACCGGCCGACGGCGATCTCGCTCCCCGTCTGGCCGATCTCTACGGACAGAAGGATCCGGTTCTCGCCCGCCTTCTCCAGGAAGGGATCGACACCGGGAAAATCGCTTCCGGCATCGACATCAAGGCGCGCGGAGGTCCGGGAGACCCGAACGGCATGGAACAGATGGCAAGAGGCGCTGCCCGGCTGATTGCTCATCCTGAAGGCCCCCGCGTCGCGGCTCTGGCTTTCGAAGGATGGGATACCCACGCTCAGGAAACCGATCGGCTGGCAAAATTGCTGACCGGCCTCGACAACTCGCTTGCCGCGTTCGAGCAGGAACTCGGCCCGGTCTGGAAGGATACCGCGATCCTGGTCGCGACGGAGTTCGGCCGCACGGCCCGCATCAACGGAACCGAGGGCACCGACCACGGCACGGGCACGACGGCCTTTCTGGCCGGCGGCGCGATCCGCGGCGGCCGGGTCATCACCGACTGGCCCGGATTGAAGGAAGCGCAGTTGCGCGACGGCCGCGACCTTGCGCCAACCACCGACATCCGGGCGATCATCAAGGGTGTCGCAAGCGATCTCCTCGGCGCGAACGCCAACCATCTCCGCGACGTGGTTTTCCCCGGCTCGGAAAGCGTTCAGGCGGCAAAGGGTCTGATCGTGTGAAGGCATTGGAACCGGGGCCCCAAGACAGCTATGCCGACATCTGATGATGTTCGAAGCTTTGCAGCTTCTCTGTTCCAAGGGCGTCTGGAACAAACCAAGCCGGTGATTGTTGTTGGCCATCCGCAATCGGAGGTCACGACATGAAACTTCTGGTCATCACGGCCGCAGCCGTTCTTTCGCTGTCGGCTAACCTCACGTCAGCGCAGGAGACGCCCAACGCGTCTCCGGGCACACCACCGCCGGCCGAGGCGGATCGCTCCCCGAAGGCGCCGTCGCCTGTCACTCGAGAACTTGACGCAGACAGGGACGGAAACGAATGGCGGATGGCACCCATGGCAGACCGTTCGCCGCCGCGGGAGCGGGGAGCGCGGTTCCGCATCGAGAACGGCCGGACCACGATCGACCTGCGTTGTGCCGACGGCGAACCGACGAAGGATTGCGCGGATCTTCTCCTGCAGGTGCTGGACCGGCTGCAACGAGGAAACTCCTCATACGATTCCGACTCTCGCGACTACGGCCGGGACCGCTCACGTGATCGCTGAAGCGGGCTAAGATAGCGGATCTTCTCCAAGGCGTTTGAGCTTAAGGCGGCGCGGAAGCGACCACAGAGAAGCTGAAGCACAGATGAATACGGACTTCAGCAACGGTTCAACGACCCTGCCGCAATCTGTCACCGTGTGCACTCTGGAGGAAACCGATGCGCAGGATTATCTTGGCGGCCAGTCTGGCCGCAGCTTGTCTGTTCGGCGGCGCGGCAAACGCCATGCCGATTGGCGACATTGTCGTCCCCGCGAAGCCAATCGCCGAAAAAGTCGATTGGGCTTGCGGCCGTGGTTACCACATGAACCCGTGGGGCGATTGCCGCCCCAACCACTGGCGCCCGCCACCGCCACCGCGCTATTATGGCCATCGGTGGGACCGTCGTGATCGATGGGACGACCGGGGACCGCCGCGCTGGGAAGGCCGAGGTTACTGGCGCGATCGCCGGGACTGGCGTTGAAATGAAAAAGGCCCTTCTGTTCTGCAGAGGGGCTTTTTTCTTGGTCACGCCGGCTGCGATGACCGGTATTACGTCTCCGAGACCGTAGGGCGCGCGCAACGTTCCTCCTCCCCCGCGACAAGTCGAGTTGGCTGCTTTCATTGGATTGAATTTTAGCCATTCCTAACGAACATTTTCGGGTTCGGAATGTTGGGTAGCCAGGAGGAAACGGCCATGAAAAAGGACAGCAATCGACAGGTCAGGATCCCTGGGCCGCGCGATCACGACGTCGCAGAACACTGCCGCAAGAATGGGATGAGGCCGGAAGACGAGAGGAAGATGCTGAGGCTGCTGGGAAAGCACGCCCCTGCCCATGAGATCCACTCGAACTCTCCGCCGCGACCACCGCGGTTCCGTTAACGAGCGGCAATGGCGCTTCAGATGGCTACAGCCCCATTCCCGCCGGCCGCGTCCGATGCACCCCCTTTGGAACGAAAGCGAATTGCTCGGCAATGCCCAACAGGTCCGCAGCAAGGTGCAGCGCCGAAAGCCACATCTCGGTACCCTGCAAGCTTCCTGCCTGACCGTCGGCGAAGGCAAAACCTCGTTTCGGCTGCCACCGGTCCGGCGAATGCAGGATAATGTCCTCGGCCACGGTTTCCGCGTGGCTGCGCATGAAATCCGTTTGTTTGAGGCACAGCCAAAGCGGATGGACCGTGTCGAGCAGATTGCAGGCCGTATAGGTTGGGCCGGAAAAACCACCATTGTTTCGGTAATGCAAAATAACGGAGTTGATCGCGGCTTCGGGAAAAGGAACAGGAATGCCGAACTGGGCATGGGCTCCACGGGTGAGGCGATAAAAGCCGTTGACCGGTTGCAGCAGCCCTTGTTCCGCGGTCGGTTTTCCCCATAACCCGGTCGAACGATCCGCACGGGTCGTCAGCCAGCCAAAGAGGATTTCCTTACCCCTGCCGCTCCTGAAATACCGCGCGTTGAAATAGAGCGCAGTGGCGATAGCGTCCACCCGGTCGCCGCACCACCATGCGCGGGTGCTCCAGGGCAAGGCTTCCAGCCAGTCGCATAGCGCAACGGCATCCATTTCGACGCCGGAGATCGGGTGAGACGGATGGGCGCCGAGTATCTCCAGCGCATAACCGACCGCCAGCACGTTATAGAGAGAAGGAGAATCATCGCGGATGTTCTTCGCAGGACCAGGGGACCGAAACGGATCGGGGAAAAAGCCGGTCGCTGGGTCCTGTAACGCCTGCAGACGAGCGATGATCGCCTTCGCCTCATTCCCCGAAGGCTGTTCTCCAAAACCGGCGGCGATCTCGATCGCATCGCATTCATGCCTGACGCTCATGCGCGCGATGCCGTCGGCGTCCATCGACAGATAGCCGTCCGGTGTCAGATGCTGTTCCCGCACATCCCGCCACTCAGCTTCCGCCACCTTGCTGATCCGCAGCAGCGCCTGCTTCACCTCCGCACGACGCGATTTTCCAGCGGCTGTCGTTTCCCCACGACGGCGCACGACTTTGGCCGGCACCCCCGCCGCGATCGCCAGATCTGGAATGTCCTTGGTTACAACGGCCCCGGCGGCGATAACGGCACCCCTCCCGATCGTCACGCCGTCAAGGATGACCGCATTGGCACCGATCCACACATCATCGCCGATCGTAATCCCGAGTGTCTCGTGAGGCTGATCGTTGATCGGTACGTTCGGATTGTCGAAGCCGTGATTGAAGCCGACGATCGACACCAGCGACGCAATACGCACGCCGTTTCCGCACCGGACCTTTCCGGAGATGCATGCGTATGGGTTGACCGAACAATTGGAGCCGATTTCCACGTCTCCACGCACGAGCGCGTGCCCCGCAATCCAGGAACGATCGCCGAGGATCAGCGATGATGTGAAAATGCGGGCGTCGCTTGCGATGTAAGCGCTGTCTGCGATCTGCGCCCCGGCGGACCGCGCCAGTTTTTCCTTCAGCCTCTTTTGAGGATCGCCTTGGATATCCGCAGGCCTGCGCTCCCAGGGGAGGAATTGCAGCCTGGCTTCCCGATCCATCTCGGATTCGGAAACGTCTTGATGTGTCCGCATCTCGTCACTCGTTTGCACGCCGGTTTCCATGCTCGAAAAAATGCCGACAGGTCGGAATTCGGTGGATCGATGTCATCATACCAATTTTTGACATTCGCCATATTGACGAAATATAGCAGACGAATTTAAGCGTCCAGCTTTTGTTTTCGACCTCCCTCGGCGCTGATCGATGTCTCTAAAGACAAATGGAATTCACTCCCGCATTGATATGAGCCTGAATTTGTCATACACGTGTGATGAATACGGCGCAGACGCGTCGCGTCGTTGCAGCGGGGATTGAGCGTGACAACCCAGATCAAGGATCGGAACAAGGGACCGGGGTCGCTGGTGTCACGGGTCGGGGAAAGTCTTCGGACCGCAATTGCCAGCGGTCAATATTCGCCCGGCGACAAACTCCCAAGCGAAGTCGAACTGACGGAAACCCACGGCGTAAGCCGTACGGTGGTCCGGGAAGCGGTCGCGGCTCTCAGATCGGACGGGCTTGTCGAAGTGAGGCAGGGCGCCGGAATTTACGTGCTCAGCCAGGAGGCCCCCGCCCCTTCCGGCCGAAAAATCGACCGGGCGCGCGTATCGTCCGACCTGGAGGTGCTCGAGGTGCGGGCTCCGCTGGAGATCGAAGCTGCCGGGCTGGCGGCGATGCGCCGGTCTCCGGCGCAGGAAGAAGCAATTTTCGATTGTCATCGGCATATTCTGCAATGCATCGAGCAGAACGAATCGATCCGTGAGGCGGATTTTGCGCTGCATTTTGCCATCGCCGACGCCACGAACAACCCGCTATTCCGGCAACATCTGGAATTTCACGGCACTGCGGCCATTCCGCAATCGCGGGCGACGCCCGGCGAACGGTCCGGTGAACAGACCGCCTACCGCCGCATGATCCATACGGAACATGAAGCGATCGTCGTGGCGATCTCGGATCGCAACGAGGAGGCGGCGCGCAATGCCATGCGAGACCACCTGAGAGGAAGCCAGATCCGCTATCGGGATGTACTGAGGGATTTCAAAGCGTTTTCAAGCTGATGCTCCAGTAGGCCAGCCGCATGGCCGACCCGGCTTTCGGGGCCCAATCCGCTGTGAACAGCACCGAAGGTTGACCGTTTGAAAATGCGGCAAGCGCCTGACTTCACTTGCAAACTCGCAACGAGGGCGGAGACATCATCGGCGACGATCGTGACCACACCCGATCTGCATTTCATCTCAGTAGATCAAGGCTCTACGGGACCGATCATAGGGGTCAACCATCGACGCTGATTCACAGCCTCGATGGCAGTAGCGAAGGCCGGGGGACGATCGGACCGCACCCCGGGGTCCCGTTAACGCCAATTTCAGCTCACTGGCGGTCCGCCATTCATTTTCTTGGTCAGCTCAGGCCGTACCAGGTACCGCGGCCCGCTCCATGAAGGGTTAGATGTCCCTGCTCGTTTAATGCGCGCAGATGATCCTTGACGGTATTTCTGCTTGCACCTGTGGCCTTGGCCGCGTCCATCACGGTCACTCTTCCACGCTCGCGGGCCAATTCGAGAATTGCGATGGACAGCTCCGGCAGATCACCAAGAAGGATGCGCTCGCGTTCGATCTTGCGCTCCAGCTGCTGTTTCTGCCGCTGCAGGCTTCGCAGGAAGAACTCGACCCACGGATTCCAATCCTGCTCATCGGTTTGGATCGTGCCCTGTGTCCGTCGCAGAGCAAGATAATACGCTTCCTTGTTTTGCTCGATGACGCTTTCGAGGGAGCTATAGGGCACATAGGAATAACCGGCCCGAAGCAGGAGCAAGGTGGTCAAGGCGCGCGAGAGCCGGCCATTGCCGTCCTGAAATGGATGGATCTCCAGAAAAACGACGACAAAAACCGCCACGATGAGCAACGGATGAAACGTACCATCCTTCTCCTGAGCCTGTTGCCAGGCCATCAGGTCGGCCATCCGGCCCGGCGTATCGAAAGGCGATGCCGTCGTAAAGACGATGCCAAGGCTATGGCCGTCTTCGTCGAACGCTTCGACATTGTTGGAGAGCGTCTTCCAACTTCCCCGATGCCGCTCATCCTTGGTCGAGTGAATGAGCAGGTCCCGATGGAGTTGGCGGATATGGTTTTCGTTCAGGGAGATCTCTTCGAAAGCGGAAAAGATAGTTTCCGTCACCTCGGCATAGCCTGCGACTTCCTGTTCGTCACGGCTGGTGAAAAAGCCGATGCGCAGATTCGAGAGTAGCCTCTCGACCTCGCGGTCGTTCAGTTTTGCTCCCTCGATACGGGTTGACGATCCGATGCTCTCGATCGTTGCAACCCGGCGCAGGCTGGACAGTCGGTCGGGCGCGATCCGTCCCAACGCTCGCCAGGCGCCTTTGAACTCGTCAATCTCGGCGATCAGCGACAGGATTTCGGGCGTGATGCGCAGTTTGAATAGATCGAGCGCCGGCATCCATTAGTCCATCCATTTCCATCCACAAAGGGTATGGCACAACGGCATCCATTAATCCATCCATTTCCATCCAATAAGCCGGCTTTGAACCAATTGCTGGAAAAGATCGGTCTTCGCGGTCATCGATGCGGTGGCCTATGACAACAGGTCCGGAATGGCGCCGACCATGCTGACGATAGCGATGGCTTTCGGTGGATCGATGAGCTTTGGTGCACGTGATGGGGCGGCTTACGTGACCGGGCCATGCTGCTGATCGGCTTTGCCGGCGGCCTACGCCGTTCGGAGATCGTCGAGCTCGACTGCGGCCGCGACCTAACCGAAGACGGCCGTGGCTGGATCAACATCCTCGACAAGGGATGCTGGTGACGCTACGAAGTCCTGATGCAGATCGGTCGGGAAGCTCTTGCCGAGAGCCGTCTCCTCGGTCTGCCGATCTCTGCCAAGGATCTCGAAACCGAGGCCAAGGATCGGGCGGAACAGAAATACGAAGAACCGGCGCATGCTTCCATGAGGCAGTAATCGCTTCATGCCGGAACTGTCGTGCATTATCCTCGGTGGGCCGAACGGCTCCCGCAAATCATCCGCCTTCGCCAAGCTCAAGCTCGAAGGCGTCTGGAATCGAAGGAGCGCCGAGCATCTGAGATCGCCCTGCGCCAGTCGGCTTTCGTCCGCCCCTCAGGGATGTGTTGGTGCCTCGCTCATCACTGACGCGCCAGAGGCCCGACCAGACGACGAGCGGCTCGCCTCTAAGGCCTGAAACCGGTCCGGGTCATCTTCCCCCTCTTATTTATTCTTTTACTTGCATCGCAGGCGGACCTGCACAAACCCGCACAAGATCGGCAAGGATCATCCGCAGTTCCGGCCACGGCGCTTCCTCTAGGGCAGAGCGTGGATCCTCCGTTTCCAGGAGTGAATGCAGCCTCACCGCGACGCCGGCGACAGATTGAGGCACCGCACTCCACAATTCCTTTGCCAAAGCCTCCTCGACATCTGCGATTTCCTCCTCTGCTTTTTTCGCCCGGGTATATCCGACCCGCCTGTCCGCCTTCTTCCATTCGCTCCGGCTTGCCGCCAACGCGGCCCTTGCTTGCCGCCGCATTTCATCCTGATCAGTGTTCGGCAAAAGACGGTCGATCTCCCGACCGGAATAGGCCCATATGAAACCACAGTCTTCGGAGAGTGGGACTTTGGCGCGGGGGAAACTACCGAATTCTCGAATTAACTCCGTTTCAAGCTTTTGCTGCCGGCGGCAGGCTTCTCCGCAGAGCCTATGGGCAACCATCCAATCTCTCCAAAGTGATACCACCGGATCGCCTTGCTCCGATCTCTCCGTCCCCACCACCGCACCTGCCGGGGCGGGCGCGGCTGCGATCGAAGCCGCAGCACGGGACAGAAAGTTTCTGCGCATGGTCTCGGGGGAGACATCCTTATTCCCGGAGGAGGCCATTGGAACCGCCTCCGATCAAAACGACGTCCGTGAGCATCGCCCCCGGGTACGGCGCAGGTGATTTTCGGCGGGTGATTGCAGACAAAGTTCTGCTATTCTCAGAATCAGCCATGATCCAAGCTCCAAACAGCTAGATTGTGGTCAGGCCAGAGGGGATGTTACCGCATTTCCTTTGGCCGACTGCATCAATGCAGGCCCCAACTATATCGTGTAATCGTGGCGGATCAACAATATTCGCCTAAAATAGGCGATTTTAATGCTGCCGGTTCAATGCAGGATGGCTCGTGCAGCCCTTGGATTAGCTATTGCTGACCTAGCAAAATTAGCCGGTGTCTCCACTAACACCGTCGTTCGCTTCGAAACCGGCGCGGAACTCAAACAATCGACAATTGACGCGCTTCGATCTGTCTTCCAGGATGCGGGCCTCGAGTTCATCGCCGAAAACGGTGGAGGTGCTGGCGTACGATTTTCAAAGCCAGCGGGAACAGAGAAATAAGCGGGCATCACCGTCTCAAAGAGGACACCAGCTCCAGTCGGGATATTGGTTCCGGCTAGATGAGGGCTGTGGCGAGACCGTTTGGCAAAGAAGCAGAGGCCATTCCGCCTGCCTCCCGAAATTATCGTGGACCGAGTGGGGCGGATGCTCCGGCATCCAACGCGGCCTTCTCACTTGCACGCCGGCCTCCTCACGCTGCAACGCCGATGGACGTCCAGGGGAGGGGAGCGCACTTTCTCTCATGTGCATCGATCCGATGCTCGCCTGCGCCTGACTTTACTCGCAACCAGGGCGGGGCCATCATCGGCACCGATCGTCAGCCACCTGATCTGCATTTCATCTCCGTAGATCAAGGCTTTACGCGACCGATCATAGGGAGCAACCTTCGCCGCTAATTCACATAATCCGCCTCGCGTCCCCAGACTTCGATCTGGGTCAGCGCCGGAAAGGGCGACGGGTCGTCGGCCTTGATCAGGCTGTGCAGTCTGATCCATTCCACGGTCTGCTCCCTTACCGGGAAACACTGAGCCGCCCCCGTCTTGACCAGCGAGAAACATGCGGTCTCGGCGTTGGAAAAGGTGACGCTTACTTTTTCCCACCAGGCGTCGTGCGGAAAGTCCGCTCGCAGGTAGAGGACGATTTCGTCGATTTTCACCGGCCGGCCGAAATCGAGCGTCAGCGTCGCCTCGGGATCGCGATTGATCCCCCAGCTCGTGTAGGGCCAGAAGCCATGATCGTCGTTCGCCTTTTCGCCGTCTATGGCGTTGCGCGCGGCGAAGACCGCCTCCCCGCGCGTCTCCACATTCGCCTTGGCGTGTGGGAACACGGAAGCATTGGCGTGGTCATCCCATGGATTGAATGCCAGGTTCCGACGTGCCGCGATTTCGTCCGGCCGCGCCTTGCGCACGCATAATCTATGAATCTTGCCGTCGAAGGCCCGCGGAGAATAGGGAACGCGCTTGGAACCGAAGGGGACCGCGAGCGCATAGGTCGGCCCCTTCATATAGACGATCGCGGGCGTCATCGCGTCGTCGAGGGCGAGCACGAGATACCCCGGCGCGGACGCTTCGACGACAACCTGATCGCCTTCATTGTAGCTATCGCGATAAACGAGATACGCCTCGTCCGTGCCCGTTGCCCTGGCGCGAACCTCGCCCGCCACATCCACGACTTTCAGTGTCAGTTCCATGCTCGTCCTCCTCAGACGATCCGCAGTTTCAGGCAGGTCCCGGCAAAGGGGATGCGCAGTCGATAAATTCTTGGGGGCCAGGAGAGACGCAGGCGGGCATCGTCGATATCGATTGCATCGACCTCGATCTCGCCGGCTCCTTCAAGGTCAATGCGGCCGAGACCGTCGAAATGAACGGCACGGCCGATGAACGGCTCGACGCAGGTCATCAGAGAAAGCACCGCCGGCAGGCCACCCTCGTGGATATCCACGACCTCGATCTCCTGCCCGCGCCGAAGCGTGACGGTTCGCCGGTAGGATTGGACGCGGGCCTCGACCGGATAGGCGGACGTTATGTCCAGCGATATCCGCGCCTCTTTTTCGGCGAACTCGGCCTGGACATTCCGCGCCGAAAAATCCGCGCCATGTGCCTGGCCGATATCGCCAAAAGTCGGCAGGTTGTGGAAGCCGGACTGCATGGTCCAGATGTCATACCGCTCGGAAGAGAATGTTTTTGCCGTGTAGGTTTCGACGCCAATGTCGATCAGGAACGGCTTGCCGTCCTTATAGACCGTCAAGCTGCCGACATCGTTGTGGTTATGGCTTTCGCCGTTGTTGCCGCCTTTGACGGCGAGCGCAAAGTGGTCGTCGCGGGCAACGAACAGGCCAATTCCCGGATAGAACACATCGCCTGCCGGCTTCGGTTGTCCACCGATTGCCGGCGTTACCAGCAGTTCCTGCACGCGGTACCAGAGGTTCCACTCCTCCGGCAGATGTTTATGCTCCGACGACAGCCGGTCGCGCGCGGCAAATGCCGCCAAGACATCAGACCCAACGGCCCTGCCGAACAAATATTCGCGCACGGTACACGGCTCTATGACCGCGGCGGAATCGGCAAAATTGAAATACCGGCGACCGGCGACATGCATGTTGACGATATATTCCGCCATGCTGCGGATTTTTGGAGCCTTCCAGAGCGGTGTCATGGAAGCCGGCGCAACCTTGTCGAGGATGGCCATCGCTCCGGCCATACAAAGCGCCGCATGGCGATAATAGACCACTCCCTCCTCGCAGGCCCCGTCCTCCGCGTAATCCTTGATGAAGGCATCCAGGCTGGAAAGGGCTTTCCCGACGATCTGCCGCCGCAGGTCCTGTTCCGTCTTCAGGGCAAAGGTCGAAAGCAGGACGTTCTGCGTTATCCACGCCGTCCAGTTGTTCATTCGTTCAGTGCCGTTGCCCATCCACCAGAAATGCCGGTCGAGATAGGGCGACAATATGCGCACCCGGATTTCCCGCTCGATCCGGGCGACGATCTGCGGGCTGACCTCGTCGAGCCGATCTTTCATGAGAGCTGCCACGGTTGCCAGCAGGGCAGCGGTCTCCGCAGCAAACAGATCGATGACCGGCTGCTCCGCATCCGGCAATGCAAACCGCTGCCCGCCTCGTTCGTACGCGTTGTGGGCCGGTAGCTGCCAGCCGCTTTCCTCACAGATCAGGAAGACACCGTCGATGATCGCATCGATGAAACGCCCCGTGCCCTCGAGAAGCTCGGCGAGAACTAGGTCGTTCAACATCCGTCGCCGCGAAAAATACAGCGCTTCAAAGCGCGAGCGGTTCCCGTTCAGCGAATATTCGCGATAGTCAGACGCCTTGATTATCGACCACGGCCGGCCAAGCGCCGCCTCCGCATCCCGGATGACCGCGGAGCGCATATCATCCGATACGGCATCCCAGGCGGCCCGGTTGCCGATCGGCGCGCCGGGCATGAAGTCCGCCAAAACCGGCGGCAACGACCCGGCGATCTCGCTGAACATCAACCTTCCTCCATGCGACCGATAAACGACCTCATTCGCCACCTATCATACGTATTTTAAGATGACTACAGAATTCATATGATTTATCCATAAATTTGTTTGACCAATGTGAGAGATGTGCTATCCCCTCGGTAGGGAGGCGGCACGCTCGTGACACGATGGCGAGCCGTGGATAGCCCTTGGGCGTCGATCGGAGCATCCTGGTTCGAGGAGGGATAAAGTGTCCATATCGAATTCGACCATCGCCGCAGGTGATGCGCCGGTAGCGTCCCGGCCGTCGAGCAAGGTGTTGTCGCGCCGCCGGCGCAAGATACAGAGCGCGCTGGTCGCCTACTCCTTCATCGCCCCGAATTTCCTCGGTTTTGCCGTCTTCACGCTCGGCCCGATCTTGTTCGCCTTCGTGCTGGCGTTCATGCACTGGGACGGCTCGAATGCGATCACCTTCGCCGGTCTCGACAATTTCTGGCGGCTGTTCGAAGACAAGGTCTTCATTGCCGCATTCTGGAACACGATCATCTATACGGTCGTATCGGTTCCCGCGACGCTCGCCTGTGCGCTCGGTCTGGCGATCCTGCTGAACCAGAAGATCTTCGGGCGCGACTTCTTCCGCACCGCGATGTTCTTTCCCTACGTCGCCTCGCTCGTGGCCGTCGCCGTGGTTTGGAACATGATCTTCAATCCCGAAATGGGGCCGGTGAACATGATCCTCTATACGCTTGGCCTGGACCCCAAGGACATGCCGGGCTGGGCAGCCGACCGGCATTGGGCGATGGTGACAGTCATCCTCTTCGGCGTCTGGAAGAGCATGGGTTATTACATGGTCATCTATCTCGCTGGGCTGCAGGGCATCAATTCCGAACTCTACGAGGCGGCTGATCTCGATGGCGCCAGCTCGTGGCAGAAATTTCTCTATGTCACCGTGCCGCAGCTCGGACCGACCACCTTCTTCGTCACGGTCATGCTGACCATCCAGTCGTTCAAGGTCTTCGATCAGATCTACATGATCACCCAGGGCGGCCCCGGCACCTCGACGCTGGTCCTCGTTTATCACATCTACAACGAAGCCTTCATTTCCTGGGACCTCGGTTACTCCAGCATGATTGCGCTCGTTCTTTTCTTTCTCGTACTGGCGGTCACGGTCGTCCAGTTCCGCCGACAGAGGGAGGATTGATCCGTGAAGATTGCCGGTCGCAAGGTCACCGCCAAGAGCATTGCAGTCTATGCGACGGTCATCGTCATCACCGCCGTGATGCTGATGCCTTTCGCCTGGATGCTGTCAGCTTCGCTGAAGCTCAGCCGCGACGTCTTCGTATTCCCGATCGAGTGGATTCCGTCGCAACCGCAGTGGCAGAACTACGTGGACATCTGGACGAAGATCCCGCTCGGGCTGTTCATCTACAACACATCGAAGCTGACGATCATCGTCACCCTGCTTCAGCTGCTGACGTCGAGTTTTGCGGCCTATGCCTTTGCCAAGCTCGATTTCCCCTACAAGAACACGCTTTTCCTTGGCTATATCGCGACCATTGCCATGCCCTGGCAGGTCTACATGGTGCCGCAGTTCCTGCTGATGCGCGAATTCGGCTTGAACAACACCCATCTGGCGCTGATCTGCCTGCAGGCCTTCACCGCTTTCGGCGTTTTCCTCATGCGGCAGTTCTACATGTCGATCCCGACGGAGCTTTGCGAAGCGGCGCGCATCGACGGCATGAACGAATATCAGATCTGGGCGCGCATCATGCTGCCGCTGTCGAAGCCCGCACTTTCGACGCTGACCATCTTCACTTTCGTCACCACCTGGAACGACTTTCTCGGTCCGATGATCTACCTGACCAAGACGGAGCTGAAGACGATCCAGATCGGCCTGCGCATGTTCATCTCGCAATATTCCGCCGAATACGGGCTGATCATGGCGGCATCGGTCGTCGCCCTCATTCCCGTTTTGATCGTCTTCCTGTCGCTGCAGCGCTTCTTCGTCGAAGGCGTCGCCTCGTCGGGCCTCAAGGGTTAATGTCATGAATGCTGTAACGCAGATCGCTCCCCAACCGATCACCGATGCCGAGGTCAAGGCGGCGCTCGATCTCGCCGTCGCCCAGATCCGGCGCAATCTGCCGGCCTTCACCTACGCGTGCCAGAACCATTCCAGTGTCGGCAATTTTTATCCCGCCGTCGAGAATACCCAGTGGACCGCCGGTTTCTGGCCGGGAGAAATCTGGCTGGCGTTCGAGCATACGGGCGACAAGGTTTTTCAGCATGCGGCGCAGATCCAGGTGCAGAGCTTCCTGCGCCGGATCGAGAACCGCATCGAGACCGACCACCACGACATGGGCTTTCTCTATTCGCCCTCCTGCATCGCGGCGTGGAAGCTGGTGGGCGATGAGGACGGGCGCAAGGCCGCCATCCTGGCCGCGGACCAGCTTATCGAGCGCTTCCAGCCGATCGGCCAGTTCATCCAGGCCTGGGGCCGCAAGGGTGTCGCGGACGAATACAGATATATCATCGACTGCCTGCTGAACCTGCCGTTGCTCTATTGGGCAAGCCGCGAGACGGGTGATGCGAAATACCGCGACATCGCGCTCATCCATGCCCGCACGACGCTGGCAAATTCGGTCAGGCCGGACAATTCCACCTATCATACGTTCTACATGGATCCGGTTACCGGTGCGCCCGTGCGTGGCGCGACGAAACAGGGCTACAAGGACGACAGCTTCTGGGCGCGCGGGCAGGCCTGGGGCATTGCCGGAATGGCCCTTTCCTATCGCTACGAACCGATCGACGAGTATCGTGACACGTTCGACCGGCTTCTCGATTTCTATCTGAAAAAGCTGCCGGCCGACTTGGTGCCTTACTGGGACCTGGTATTTTCCGACGGAGATGGCGAGCCGCGCGATAGTTCGTCGGCCTCGATCGTCGCCTGCGGACTGCTCGAAATGGCCGACCTTGTCGAGGCCGATGTCGCCGCGCGTTATCGCGAGCTGGCGCGGCGCATGATGAAAAGCCTTACCGAGCACTACGCGGTCAAGGACCCGGCCATGTCCAACGGCCTTGTCCTTAACGGAACCTATTCGAAAAAATCGCCCTACAACACCTGCCGCGGCGAAGGCGTCGACGAGTGCGTCTCCTGGGGCGACTATTATTACATGGAAGCCCTGACGCGCCTCTCGCGCGCCTGGTCTTCCTATTGGTGAGAGAATCCGATGGCCAGCATTTCACTGAAAAAACTGAACAAGTCCTATGGCGCCCTCACCGTTGTCCATGACATCGATCTGGAGATCGCCGACAAGGAATTCATCATTCTCGTCGGGCCTTCGGGTTGCGGCAAATCGACGACGCTCCGGATGATCGCCGGGCTGGAAGAGATCTCCGGCGGCGAGCTTCAGATCGGCGGCGACCTGATGAACGATGTGCCGTCGAAGGACCGCGACATCGCCATGGTCTTCCAGAACTATGCGCTTTATCCGCATATGACCGTCTACAAGAACATGGCTTTCGGCCTGCAGCTTCGGAAAGTGTCCCGGGATTTCATCGACAGCCAGGTTCAGGACGCCGCAAAAATCCTCGACATCACGCACCTTCTCAACCGCAAGCCGAAGGCTCTGTCCGGCGGCCAGCGCCAGCGCGTCGCGCTCGGGCGTGCCATGGTGCGCAATCCGGCAGTCTTCCTGCTGGACGAACCGCTCTCCAATCTCGACGCCAAGCTTCGCGGCACCATGCGCGCCGAGATCACCAAGCTGCACAAGCGTCTGCATGCCACCTTCATCTACGTCACCCACGACCAGATCGAGGCGATGACCATGGCGGATCGCATCGTGGTGATGAAGGACGGGCATATCCAGCAGGTTGACACGCCGCAGAACCTCTACGATCGGCCGGTCAACATGTTCGTCGCCGGCTTCATCGGCGCACCGCAGATGAACATGATGCCATCCGTGATCGAGCGGCGCGGCGACAGATATTTTGCCGCGTTCGACGGGCGGGAACTGCCATTGCCGGCGCATTTCGACAAAAGCCGCATCGCCCCCTACGAAGGCCGCGAGCTGATCGTCGGCATACGGCCCGAGAATTTCCACGAATTGCCGCCGGCCGATATCGCGCCGGAAAACCTGGCGCCCTTCGGCGCCGTCATGGAACTCGCCGAACCGATGGGCTCGGAAATCCATCTCAATATCATCGCGGGAGGACGCAGCTTGATCGCGCGCGTGTCGCCCCGGTTCAAGGGCGCGATCGGCGACGAGGTCAAGCTGGTCGCCGACACGACCAATATGCAGTTGTTCGACAGGCAAACGGAGCGCTCGATCCTTTATTAGGCGAGCGGGAGGAAACGGCCATGCAGTGGCTGCGCAACATGTGGACGAAGGAGGGACCGGGCATTCCAAAGAATGCGCCGAAGAAGACCGGTCTTGCCCTTTTCGCCGACACGTTCGCGCGCGAGTGGTGGGAGATGGTCAAATTGAACATCCTGTTCATTCTGGCCGCACTCTTCGTCGTCACCATCCCCGCTGCAATCGCTGCGACCGCCCGCATTTCGGTCGCCTTCCTCGAAGACCGCAACACCTATCTCCTGCGGGATTTCGCCGAAGCGTTTTTCCGATATTTCTGGCGTGCGACCGCATGGGGGCTGGCCTTCACCCTTGCCATCGGACTCGGCGTCTATTCGCTAATCACCTATGCGGCGGCCGCCAAAGACAATCTCGTCCTGGCCCTGCCGCTGACGATCGCGCTGATCGCAACGGTTTTCATCGTCGTGGTGGCCTGCCACCTCGTCGTGCTGATGGTGATGCGCGATCTTTCGGCGCCAGTGCTGCTGCGGTTGGCAGCCATCGCATCGGTCGTCCGTCCGCTGCCGGCGCTCGGCGCGCTCGCATTCGTGACCGCGCTCTGGCTCGCGCATATCGTCTTTTATCCGGTGTCCGTGTTCATGCCGGCCACCCTCAACTTTTCACTCGGAATGTTCGCCGTCACATTCGGCGTCCATCGGGCAGCGGTCATGGTTCTAGCCCTGCCAATGGCAATACAGGCGCATCGCGAACCACAGGCTGGTGACGCTAAACATATCTAATCCAGAGACACTTCAGGGAAGGAGAACGGAAATGTATTTGGGGAAATTCGGGAGATCGGTGAGGTTCGCGATGGCGGGTCTCGCCATGGCGACGTCGATCGCAGGATCGGCATACGCACAGTCGGGCAATGCCGTGACGCTCAAATGGGCGCTGTGGGATTGGGACAAGGTGGCTTATTACAAGCCGCTCATAGCGGCATACCAGGCCAAGAATCCGAACGTTAAGTTCGAATCAGTGGACCTCGGTTCGCAGGACTACCAGCAGATGATCGCCACGCAGCTCGCCGGCGGCTCCAAGGATATCGACATCGTCACCGTCAAGGACGTTCCGAACTACACGAACCTCGTTCGCGCCGGCTCGATCTCGGACCTCTCGGGCTTCATGACGGAACAGAAGATCGACCCCGCGTCATTCGGCGGCCTCGTCGACGAACTCAAGATCGACGGCAAGATCTATGCCCTGCCGTTCCGTTCGGATTTCTGGGTCGTCTATTACAACAAGGACATTTTCGACAAGGCCGGGGTTACCTACCCGACCAACGACATGACCTGGGCGCAGTTCGACCAGATCGCCACAAAACTCGCCGGCGGCATGGGCGCGAACAAGACCTACGGGGCACTCTTCCATACATGGCGCTCCACGGTCCAGCTTCCGGGCATCCTCGACGGCAAAAAGACGCTGGCGGGGCCGGATTACGCCTTCCTGAAGCCGTGGTATGAGCGCGCGCTTGCTCTGCAGAAGGCCGGCGTCGTTCCGTCCTATGCGTCGCTGAAGACCTCCAATACCCACTATTCGGCGCTGTTCTTCAACGGCACGATCGGCATGCTGCCGATGGGTACCTGGTTCGTCGGCACCCAGATCGCCAAGGTCGCTTCCGGCGAATCCAAGAGCAAGAACTGGGGGATCGTCAAGTTCCCGCATCCGGACGGCGTCGTAGCAGGCACAACCGCAGCGCAGATTTCCGGTCTTGCGGTCAACACCAACTCCGCTCACAAGGCCGAGGTGCTCGACTTCATCAAGTTCGTCACCGGCCCGGAAGGTGCGGCCATCATCGCCGGCACCGGCACGATCCCGACCGTCCGTACGCCGGAAGTCACCGCCAAGATCGCATCCCTGCCCGGCTTCCCCCAGGATCAGGCGAGCAAGGACGCGCTGCAGTCCGGCAAGTCCTTCCTGGAGATGGCCGTCAATCCGAATGCGGCGAAGATCGAGGTTGTTCTCAACCGTGCGCATGACTCGATCATGACCGACAACATCTCCATCGACGACGGCCTGAAGGAAATGACCGACGGCGTGAAGGCCATCAAGTAACAGCCCGACCCGCGGAGGCCACGTCCTCCGCGGGTCCCTCTTTCGATAAATAAATGGTTTGCCCGTGATCTACGACCCAGTCCGAGCCAATCCCCTTTGGGGGAACCCTCTTCTTTCCCGAGATGATCTTGGCAAGGCGGTGCTGGATCTCTTCAAACCGCTTCTTCCCTATTTTTCCGAAGGCGGCGCACGGGTCCGCCTGAGTGCGACCGGCGCGCATTTCGATCGCGCTGCGGCTGATCTTGAAGGTTTTGCCCGACCGCTCTGGGGGATCGTACCGCTCGCAGCCGGAGGCCATGATTTCCCGCATTGGGACCTCTACCGCCGCGGCCTCGCAAACGGCACCGATCCGTCTCATCCGGAATATTGGGGCGACATTTCCGACCGCGACCAGCGTCAGGTGGAACTGGCGGCGGTGGGTTTTGCGCTTGCCATGGTTCCCGAACACATCTGGAATCCACTTGGCGAGGGAGAGAAGAGAACCGTCGCAGCCTATCTTTTGTCGGCCCGCGACAAGGAATTCATCGACAACAACTGGAAATTCTTCCGGGTTCTCATCGATCTCGGCCTGACACGCGTCGGCATAAGCTTCGACCGATCCATGACGGAGAAATATCTCGACGAGACCGAGGCCTTCCGGCTCGGCGAAGGCTGGTATCGCGACGGGCCGGTCAAGCGCGTCGATCACTATATCCCCTTCGCCCTGCATTTTTATGCGCTGATCTATACGGTGCTGGCGAAGGCCGATACTGCGCGGGGTGATGCCTATCGCGAACGTGCCCGTGTCTTTGCACAGGATATCCGCCACTGGTTCGGTCCGGATGGTGCCGCGCTCGCCTTCGGGCGCAGCCAGACATACCGGTTTGCGGCAGGCGGCTTCTGGGGCGCATTGGCGTTTGCCGGCGTCGAGGCCCTGCCCTGGGCCGAGATCAAGGGCTACTACATGCGCCATATCCGCTGGTGGTCGAAGCTTCCGATCGCCGACCGCGACGGGGTTCTGTCGATCGGCTACGGTTATCCCAATCTCCTGATGAGCGAGAGCTACAACTCTGCCTGCTCGCCCTATTGGGCGCTGAAATTCTTTCTGCCCCTGGCTCTGCCCGCCGACCATCCGTTCTGGCTGGCGCAAGAAGCGCCAGCACCCTCCTTTGCGGATCCTGTACCACTCAAGGAACCCGGCATGGTCGCCATGCATACGCCCGGCAACATCGTTGTCCTCGCCTCCGGCCAGCAGCACGACAAGATGCGCGGCGCCAACGAGAAGTACTCGAAATTCGTCTATTCCACGCGCTACGCCTTCAACATCGAGGCCAACGACCGGCATTTCGCGGCGGCAAGTTTTGACGGCATGCTGGGCCTTTCCGACAACGGCGTGCATTTCCGCATGCGCGAGACGCTCGAGCAGGCGCTGATCGCCGGCGACAGGCTCTATTCCCGCTGGAAGCCCTGGAGCGATGTCACTGTGGAGACCTGGCTGGTGCCGGCCAATCCCTGGCATCTCCGCATCCACCGCATTGTCACGCCCCGTGCCCTGCAAACGACGGAGGGCGGCTTTACCATCGAACAGGCGGATTTCCAGGCCGACTTCGCCAGCCGGGGCGAAGGTTTCGCCGTTTGGCACGGCCGAACCGACACAAGTGCAATCATCGACCTCTCACCTGCCTTCAGGCGGGAGGGCCATGCCATGAGCCCGATCGCCAATACCAATCTCATTCACGCAAAGACGCTTCTTCCCCAACTCCGCGGCCAGATCGAGGCGGGGACGACGCTGCTCGCCGCAGCGGTCATCGCGCTCCCCAATACCGAGATGGACCCGGCCTTTCTGCAGTCCGTCCCGGTCTGCCCGGATCTGGCGGAACTGGAGCGGCTGTTCCGCGCGAAAGGAGACATGGTCCCCGCCTTCGACCTCGCCGGCGGCAAGTGACCGGGTAAGCCATGGTGCTGTGATCCCTGCATCTGAGCTAAACAGCCGCATGCCTTTTCTCAGGTGTCTAAAAATCTGTCGGCCACGCCAAGCCGTCTTGCACCAATCGACCGCGAGGCTAGTGTTGGGTACAAACGACAGCGGAAATCGATGGCAGCCAAGACCACACTCAATGCGAAGAACCTGGAAGCACTCGGCGCGCCGCGCCTGGCCGAATTGCTGATCGAGATCAGCACCGGCAGCGCGGCAAACAAACGACGGCTTCGCATGGAGCTTGCCGGCAACCACAGCAGCGCCGAGGTCGCCCGCGAAGTGCGCAAACGGCTCGCAAGCATCGCCCGTTCCCGAACCTTCATAAACTGGCGCAAGGTGAAGGGGCTCAAGACGGACCTGGAAACGCAGCGCAAGACGATCGTCGATGTCGTTGCCCGCGACGATCCGAAGGAGGCGTTGGAGCTTATCTGGCAATTCCTGGCGCTTGCCGATCCGGTGTTTGAGAGATCCGACGACGGCAGCGGCTCGATCATCGAGAGCTTTCACGACGCGTGCGCGGATGCCGGCGCGATCGCGAAGTCTTCAGGCGTCGAGAAGGACGCCCTTGCCGACAAGATCTTCGCAGCGGTGCTGAACAACGGCTATGGCCAGTATGACCCGCTGATTGCCGTTATGGCGCCTGCGCTCGGCGGAGACGGTCTTGAACGGCTCAAGCTCCTGTTCGGGCAATGGTCGAAGGAGCCTGAGGACAAGGTCGCCAAGAGCGATCGCCGCGTCATCGGCTGGAGCAGCAATGGGCCGATCTACGAAGACCAGGTCTACGGCAATCACCAGGAACTGCTGGTACGTATCGCCTTGCAGGAAATCGCTGATGCTCAGGGCGACGTGGATGCGTATATCGCCCAGCAGCCGGAAAAGACCCGCAGGTCGCCCTTGGTGGCAACGGACATCACCCGCCGGCTGCTTTCCGCGGGACGAGCCGCCGAAGCGCTCGAAATATTGGACGCCATCGATGAACGAGGCCATGCCGACACTCCGATCGAATGGCAGCTTGCCCGCACCGAGGTGCTCGAAACCCTGGGACGCGCGGACGAAGCCCAGACGGATCGATGGAAGTGGTTCGAGCACTCGCTGAACGACGTACACCTGCGCGCGTTTATCCGCCGGCTGCCGGACTTCGACGACATGGAGGCCGAGGAAAAGGCGTTCGCTTATGCCCAGGCTTTTCCGGAGGTCCATCGAGCCCTTACTTTTTTCCTGTGCTGGCCAGCGATCGGCGAGGCGGCCAGGCTCGTGTTGAAGCGCAAGGCGGAACTCGATGGCGATCTCTATGAGCTGATGACGGCGGCAGCGGACGCTCTGGCTCAGAAACACCCGCTCGCGGCGACGATCGTTCTGCGTTCGATGATCGACTTCACGCTCGATAGAGCGCGGTCGAGCCGCAATCGCTATGCAGCGCAGCATCTTATGGCATGCGCATCGCTTGCGCCGCATGTCGACGACTTCGGCAGCGTCGAATCTCATCACGCGTATGTCGCGGGACTGAAGGACCGGCACGGTAAAAAGCACGGCTTCTGGAGTTTGATAACCTAAGTCACCGGCAGGCGGCCGCCATCGACGGTGTTGACCGTGGCCCGATCGGTATGCGCCGCGCTGGTTCCCTTTGAGTGGGCATCCGATCTTCCTCCTTTCAATCTGTTGAAAAAGGAATACGCCTCGGGCCAGCGCCCGAAACCGCTTGCGATGTTGATGTGTCCCGCAAACCCGATCGTTGTCAGATCGCTGCCCCAGCCACGGACATGGCGTTCGAGATCCGGCATGCTCATATAGGGATCGTTCAGACTGCCTATGACGAGGCTTGGAAAGGGAAGCCGGGCAAGCGGTTCGTGCCCGAACTCGATCATGCAGGGATGACGCCGCAAAGTCACTTCCAGGGAGCACGGTGCGACAAGTAAGGCACCGCGTATCTTCTCCACATTGCCGCGTCCGGCATAGCTCGCCGCCAGCAGGCATCCGAGGCTATGCGCAACGAGGAAGGCGCCTTCCACCACCGAAAGCGCCCTGTCCAGCTCCGCCTGCCAATCCTCGATGACGGGACAGTTCCAATCCTGCTGCTCGACGATCGAGGCGCTGGAGTGCTCCGTTGCCCAATGGCGCTGCCAGTGTCCTTCGGGCGAGCCGTTGAGACCGGGCAAGATCAGGGTCGGGAACATGTAAACCTCCAGGACTTATTGCAACCGCGCCGAAGTCAATTTCAGAACACCTTTCCTTCCTTGAGATGCGTCGTCGTACCGTTGATGAGATAATCGCCGACCACCCTCGACTTATGCAGCAGCGGATTGTGGTTGAGGACAGTGCGGATATTGCGCCAGTGACGGTCGAAATTGTTGTTGCGGGAGGTCGCCGAGCCGCCGCCGAGTTCGAACATGCGTTCGGCGCTGCGGGGGCCGAGCTGGCCGAGCACGAGCTGGGTGCGTGCCGTCGCCAGCGCGCTTGCGACCAGGGCCTCCTCGATCTCTGCTTCGTCGCCTTTGCCGAAGGCAGCCACGGTCCGATCGAGAGCCACGGCGGCGGCCGCGACGGCCGTATCGATCGCGAAGGAATTGGCGGCTATCTCGCCGATCACCTGCTGTACGAACGGATCCTGGTTTGCTGTTTCCGCCACGCTGTGTGCCGCCGAACGCGCCTGCCGGCGCACATAGGCAAGCCCGTCCGTCAGCACGTTGCGAACCGCTCCAGCCGCACTTGCTGCCAGATGCAATTGACGCAGCGCCGAACAGTGCCGGCCGACGAGATTGTCGAGGCCCCGCGTCGCGAACTCATGCGGGAACACTTCGACATTTTCCAGAAGAACGCCGCCACTCGCCGTCAGGCGCTGGCCCATGCCGTCCCAGTCGTCGAGGATCTTGATACCCTCGCGATCGACCGGCAGGAGAACACCGACCGTCTGCCCCTCTTCGTCCAGAGCGCTGAAAGACGCAAAATCTGCAAAGGCTGTGCCGGTGGCATACCATTTGCGGCCGTTGAGGCGATAGGTGTCGCCTTGGCGCACGATCGTCGTCGTCACCTGCCCCGGTCGTGCGGTTCCCTGCTCCGTATGGGCACCGCCGAACAGTTTTCCGGCGAGGATCAGCTCGACCGCACCGGAATCCCGCTCCCGTGGTTCGCTGAGGATAACGTTCTCGACATAGTTGAAATGCGAGCGCAGAGCGTGCGCCACGTTGGAATCGGCTGCACCGATCGCCGCGATCATTTCGATATAGTCGGCCACCGAGCCGCCCGGTCCGCCAAGTGCTACCGGAATGCGCAAGGTGCCGAGACCCAGTTCGCGAAACAGCCGGAAGGCTTCGAAGGGCAATTCGCGGTCGAGATCACGCTGCGCGGCGCCCCTGGCGATTTCGGCGGCGAAAGCGGCGACGCGCGCGAGAAGCTCCGCGCGCGTCGGGCTTCTGGTGGTCTGCAATTTGGCGATGCTCAAGCGATTGTCTCCGAAAACGCAGAAAAAGGCATGGGGCCGGGAGAAAACCCGGCCGCCTCGATGATCGATCATCCCTCGAGATAGATGTCGGCGCCGTTGCTCCAGAGGTCCTCGACACCGATCTTGAGGTTCTTCACCCGCTTGTCGTAGACGGTGATCACCGAAGGCGTGACGATGTCGAGCGTCGGCAGATCCTGCACGACGAGCTTCTGGAAATCGTTGAACAGTTGCTGCCGCTTCTTCGGATCGACCTCAACGGCGGCCGTCTCGAGCAGACGGTCGACCTCGGGGTTGAAATATTTCGAGCCGTTGGTGAAGGGCACGCCGGGCTTGAAATTCTTCGACCAGTAGAGCCGCTGGACACCGACCGTCGGATCGTAAAGGTTGCTCATACCTTCGATGGCGATGTCGAAATCGCGATCGGTGAAGATCCGCTTCACGAAGGTCGCGAAGTCCTGGCTGCGAAGCTCAACCTTGATGCCGACCTTACCGAGCGCCTGGGCGAAATATTCAGCCGTCTGCTTGGGAGGACCAGACGGCTGGGTCGGATCGATGAAGAGCTTGAAGCGGAACCCGTCGGCGCCGCGCTTATAACCGGCTTCATCCAGGAGTTGGTTCGCCTTTGCCGGATTGAACTCGTATTTCGGCAGATCGGGATTGTAGAATTTCGCGAGGTCCGGGCTCACCGGCCCGTCGAGCCGCGTCGCGTAACCGAGATAGACCGTGTTGACGATGAAATCCTTGTCCACCGCATGGGCGATCGCGTGACGCACTTTGATGTCGGCGAGATACTTGTTTTCCAGGTTGAACTCGGCGCGGGCAATGCTCGGCGAATAGGCGGCCGGCGTGGTGTCGACGACCAGGTTCGGATTGGCCTTCAGGCGGTCGATATCCGTCAGCGGCAGATTGGCGGTCGAGACTTGCACTTCACCGGTTTCGATCGCCGCCACAGCAGCGGCCGGATCGATGATGAAGCGGAAGATGATCTGGTCGAGATAAGGCTTCGGCGAGCCCCAGTAATCTTCGTTGCGGACGAAGAGCGCATGGCTGCCGCGCACCCACTCGACGAATTTGTAGGGTCCCGTGCCGACCGGCGCAACGTTGTGCGGGTTTTCGGCAACCTTCGTGCCTTCGTAGAGATGCTTCGGCACGATCGGCGCCTCGAAGCTGGCGAAGGCGCTGAGGAGATAGGGCGCCGGCTTGGACAGAAGGAGCTCGACCTCATGGGAGTTGAGCACGTTGGCTTTCTGGACAGAGGCGAAAGTCGCCCGACCGCGTGGATGGTTTTCCTTCAGTGCGAGAATGGAAAAGGCCACGTCCTCGGCGGTGAAATCCTTGCCGTCGTGCCACCGCACGCCCTGCCTGAGCTTGAACCAGTAGCGCAGGCCATCCTCGCTGACTTTCCATTCGGTCGCCAGAAGCGGCTGCGGATTGAACCCGCGGTCATAGGTCAAGAGGCTCTCGGTCGCCTTGCCGCTGATGTAATAGGCGGCACCCGCGCTATGGGCGATGAGCACCAGAACCGGAGGCTCGGTGCCGATATTGATCGAAACGCTGCCGCCGCGCGGTGTCTCGTCCTGTGCCTGGGACATATGCGGAACGGCGGCCGCAGCCGCAAGCGCCACAGTGGAAAGCAGGAAGGCGCGGCGTGTCGGCGTCAGCACACGAGCGGTTTTGATCGTCATGAAATATCCCCCAAAGCAGCCATTCATCAAGCAGGAACGACCTGGATTTCGTCCAACACCCGATCGAGCGTGGTTACTTTGAGAATATAAAATCTACTAACTTTATCGAGATACTGGATTTCTAAAGCGATATGGAGAAATGGAAAAAGGCGGAGGTTTTTCCCGCCTTTTGGAGAATTTTTCGCGCGAGCCCGACAAAACGCCGTCCCTCGCCGCAAATTTAACCTCAGCACGAATGCCGTCCTCCAAACAGGACGGATGTTCCGGCTTGAACGAGCCTGCCGCTCAACACACGAAGGAAATCCCACGGAACGCCCGTCGATTGGAAATCCTTCCCAAGATAGCTTCGCAAAACGCAATCGACAAAGTCTATCAACGAAATAGACTAAAGCGAACCGACCAAGCCGCTCGAACTCCGGTTCAGCCGCAGCTTGGTCACCAAACTGGATCGCGTTCAGGAGCTTATTGATGCACCCCGAATTCATCGGCCACACGTCCAACCGGGAAGGGTCCGACATCGTCCCCGCCTCCGGCCCGGTCATCGACAAGGCCTATATCCGCAACCACGTTCAGGCTGCGGAAGCCGCCGGCATCGATCGGCTGCTGATTGGCCAGTTCGCGCAATGGCCGGACAACAACCAGATCGCGTCTTACGTCTTCAGCCAGACGGAACGCATCGGCGCGCTCCTTGCCCACCGACCCGGCCTGATGGCGCCGACGCTCGGCGCCCGTCAGCTCGCCACCCTCGACCAGTTTTCCGAAGGGCGTGTCTGGGTCCATATCATCACCGGCGGCTCGGAGGCCGACCAGGCTCGCGACGGCGATTTCGAGGACCACGATACCCGTTACGCCCGCACCGACGAATATCTGACGGTGCTGAAGAAGGTCTGGGAAAGCGACCAGCCCTTCGACCACGAAGGCCGCTTCTATAAGTTCAAGGGCGCCTTCAGCCAGGTGAAGCCATACCAGAAGCCGCGCATCCCGATCTCCTTCGGCGGTTCCTCCGATGCCGCGATCGCGGTCGCCGGAAAGCATGCCGATATCTACGCTCTCTGGGGCGAACCGCTGGACGGCGCGCGCGAGACGATCGCCAAGGTGCGAGCCGCAGCCGTTGCCAACGGCCGCACGGCGAGCGACATCCGCTTCACGCTCGCCTTCCGGACCGTTGTTGCCAAGACGGAGGACACGGCCTGGGAAAAAGCCGCCGATATCCTGCAAAAGGTGAAATCGCAAGTCGCCCGCGTGGCCGGCGGCAATGGCGAAAAGCTGCCCTCGAATGTCGGCTCGGTGCGTCTGCGCGAAGCAGCCAAACGCGGCAAGGTGCTCGACAAGCGGCTTTGGACCGAGGTTGCAGAAGCAAGCGGCGCCGGCGGCAATTCTACCGCACTGGTCGGGACGCCCGAACAGGTGGCCGATGCGATCCTCGACTATTACGACGCCGGCGTCTCGAACTTTCTCGTGCGCGGCTTCTATCCGACGGAAGACACCGTCACTTACGGCCGCGATGTGGTGCCGCTCGTGAAAGCGGGGATTGCCGAACGCGAAGCCAGGAAGGTAGCTGCAGAATGACCACGCCGCTCGATATCGTCGATATTCATACGCATCTCTGGCCGCCGGCCTGGGGACCTGGCGGCCAATATGCCAAACCCGCAGGCGGCTTTGCCCCCGATCTTTATCGCAAGATCACCACGCCGCAGGCGCTGGTGGACGAATTCCAGGCGGCTGGAATATCGCTCGCGATTGTCACTGCCACGATCGAAAGTCTGTTCGGTGCCGAGGGGGCCGTCGATCCTGCCGCGGTTCGCGAGGCAAATAACTGGCTTGCCACCGTCTCCCATTACGATCCGTCGCTGGTCGGCTTTGCCGTCACCGACGCGTTCAGCGGCGAAGAGGGTGCGCGCGAAGCCGAACGCGCAATCGGCGAACTCGCCCTGTCGGGCCTGGTGATCGATTCCTCGCGCGACGGCAAATTCCTGAGCGATCCGTCTGTCAGGCCCACCCTCGAAGTTGCCGCACGCTACAAGGTGCCCGTCTTCGTACACCCGGTCGCCCATCCGAATTCGCAGGTGCTGATCGCAGGCGCCGGTACGCTCGGCAATTCCCTTGGCCGCGGCCTGATGAATGGTGTCGCCTTCCTGTCGGTCATTCAATCGTCGCTGCTCGACGACCTGCCGGACCTTCACCTCATCTTTGCGACCCTCGGCCTCGGCGCGATCGTTCAGGCGGCACGCGGCGGCATTTATGGTCGCGCGGAAAGAGCGGCAGGCAAGCGCCCGAACATCTATTTCGACACGATGGGGCACGACCCGGCCATCATCCGCACGCTGACCGGTTTCTTTGGCGCAGAAAGGGTGCTGGCGGGCACCGACTGGCCGATCCTGGCGGCACTCGATAGAAAGAGCCTGACCGCCAGCCTCACCGAGGCAGGTCTGAGCGAAGCGGAAGCACGCCTTGTGGCCGGCGGCAATGCCAGGCGTCTGCTTGAGGTTCGAGAGGCGCAAGCTCAAGCGGCCGAATAGACCTTGGCCGACGACAAAGCCCCGGACCGAATCCGGGGCTTCTTTTAAAGAATTGTGTCCGTCAATTGGGCACAGTTCCCGATCAGGCAACGCGCTGGGGACGGGCGAGCGGAACGACTTCGCCGGATGCGGCGACCGAGCGGGGTACGCGACCTTCGACCGGATGACCCGGATCCGTGAAGCCCGGCGTGGACGGATGGCCGGTCGCGACCAGCCGGTCGACGAGCGCTTCATCCTCCGCATCGAGCTTCACGTCGAGTGCGCGGATATAGGCGTCCCACTGCTCCTCGGTGCGTGGGCCGGCGATCGCCGAAGTGATCAACGTGTTGTTGAGCACCCAGGCCAACGCGAAATCGGCAGGCGAAATGCCCTTGGCCTGCGCATGCGCCGCGATCTGCTTGGCGATGCCGATCGATTCCTCTCGGAACTCGACGTCATGCATGCGTTTGTCGCCGCGACCTGCACGGGTATCGGCGGCCGGGGCTTCTCCGACATTATATTTGCCGGTGAGAACACCGCGCGCCAGCGGGCTGTAGGAAACGACCCCAAGACCATATGCGGCAGCGGCCGGCAGTTGCTCGGCTTCAGCGGTCCGGTTGACGATGTTGTAGAGCGGCTGGCTGGCGATCGGCCGGTCGATGCCGAGCTGGTCGGCAAGATGGGCGACCTCCGCGATACGCCAGCCGCGGAAGTTCGACACGCCGAAATAACGCAGCTTGCCGGCTTTGATCAGATCGGCGATCGCCCGAACCGGCTCGTCCAGGGGTGCGTCGAAGACGGCGCGGTGAAAGTAGAGGATGTCGATATAGTCGGTATCGAGATTGCGTAGCGAATTCTCGACCGTCTGATAGACCCACTTGCGGGAATAACCGCCGAGGTTCGGACCCTTGTTGTGGGAGTTGACGAACTTGGTCGCCACCACCCAGCTGTCGCGGTTCTTCTTGATGCCGCGCCCGACCACCTGCTCCGACTTGCCGTCATGATAGACGTCGGCGGTATCGATGAAGTTGATACCCTGTTCATGCGCCTTATCGATGATCCGGAAAGCGACGTCGTCCGGCGTCTGGTTGCCGAACATCATGGCTCCCAGCGTCAGCGGCGATACCTTGAGGGCACTGCGCCCCAGATAGCGATAGTCAACCATTCAAAAACTCCCTTGTTTTCAGTTGATGCGGTCCGCGAAATGACACGCGACTTGATGGCCGGGTGCGATGGCGCGGAATTCGGGTTCGTCGGCGCGACAGAGATCTGTCGCGAGCGGGCAACGGGTGTGGAACCGACAGCCCGAAGGAATGTCGCTGGGGCTTGGCAGGTCACCGCCGAGAGGGGCTGCCTGGCGTGGCCGCGACGGATCCGGCACTGCCTCCATCAGCGCCCGCGTATAGGGATGCCGCGGATCGGACCAGAGTGTCGCGTTGTCGGCGCTCTCCACGATCCGCCCGAGATACATGACCATAACCCGGTCCGCGAAATAGCGCACCACCGAAAGGTCATGGCTGATGAAGAGGTAGGAAAGGCCGAATTCTTTCTTCATCTCGACGAGCAGGTTGAGGATCTGCGCCTGGATGGAGAGGTCGAGCGCCGAGACCGGTTCGTCGCAGACGATCAGTTCGGGATTGAGCAGCAGCGCCCGTGCGATGCCGATGCGCTGACGTTGACCGCCGGAAAACTCGTGAGGATAACGATTGATGGATTCCGCAGGCAACCCGACCTTGGCAACGATATTGGCGATGATCTGCCGCCGTTCGGTGCGATCGCCGACCTTGTGGACGACAAGCGGCGCTTCGAGGATTTCACCGATGGTCTGGCGCGGATTGAGAGAGGCATACGGATCCTGGAAAATCATCTGGATCGATCTGCGAACCCGCTGCAGGTTTCGCTGGTCGAGCACGGTGATATCCTCGCCCTTGAACTCGATGCGGCCTGCCGTCGGGTCGACCAGTCTGAGCACCGTTTTGCCGAGCGTGGACTTGCCACAGCCGCTCTCGCCGACGAGCCCGACTGTCTCGCCACGTTCGACGACGAGATCGATACCGTCGACGGCACGCAACAGGCCGTCCCGGCTCTTGTAGTGGGTCTTGAGATCAGAGACTGAGAGCAGCGGCATGGGGCACGGCCTTGAGGGATGTCGTGAAAGGGCAGGCAACCAGCCGGTCTGCGGCCGGAACGATGAGCTGAGGCACGTGATGGCCGCAGCTGGCGCGCGCCTGATTGCATCGTGGCCGGAACGGACATCCCGCTTCGCCGACCGCCGAGACGATCGAGCCGGGAATTTCGGCGAGCGCCCCGTCACGATAATGAAAATCGTGCTTCAGTCGCGGTGAGGCGGCGAGCAGGCCGCGCGTATAAGGATGCAGCGGATCGTTGAAAAGATCGCCCGGCAGCGCCTGCTCCACCTTGCGGCCGGCATACATGACCACAACCTTGTCGGCCCATTGCGCTACCACGCCGAGGTCATGGGTGATCAGCACGACAGCCATCTGCAGCTCTCGCCGCAGCGTGTCGAGCAGGTCGAGAACCTGGGCCTGGATGGTCACGTCGAGCGCCGTGGTCGGTTCGTCGGCGATCAGCAGCTTCGGTTTGCAGGCAACCGCGATTGCGATCATCACACGCTGGCGCATGCCGCCGGAGAGCTGATGCGGATAATCGTCGACCCGCTTTTCGGGCGCCGGAATGCGCACCAGCCTCAAAAGCTCGATCGCCCGTTCGCGCGCCGCTTTGCCCGACAGTTTTTCGTGCACCTTCAGCACCTCGCCGATCTGCCGGCCGATGGTCATGACCGGATTGAGGCTGGTCATCGGCTCCTGGAAGATCATGGCGATCTCACGGCCACGCAGATGCCGCATCTCGCGCGCATCGAGCTTGGTGAGGTCGCGCCCGCCGAACGTAATGCGGCCATTGGCGATCTTTGCGGCGCGTGGAAGAAGCTGCATCAGCGCCAGCGCCGTCAGCGATTTGCCAGAGCCGGATTCGCCGACGATCGCCAGCGTCTCCCCCTGCTCGATTTCGAATGACAGATTGCGGACCGGTTCTGCACGAGGAAAACGGATGGTCAGATTATCGACTTGAAGCAGCGGGGCCATGGTCTCACCGATCCTGCGAGAAACGGGGATTGAGTGCGTCGTTCAAGCCGTCGCCGATAAGATTGAGGGCGAGGACGGTGAACACGATTGCCAGTCCCGGCAGCGCGGTCAGATACCATGCCGTCCGGACAAGCTCGCGACCGGTACCGATCATGGAACCCCAGCTCACCACGTTCGGATCGCCGAGCCCCATGAAGGAAAGCGCTGATTCCATGAGAATTGCCGTCGCCACCATGACCGACGAGGTGACGATGATCGGCGGCAGCGCGTTTGGCAGGATCTCCCGGAAGATGATGCGGGCATGGCCGTAGCCGAGACTGCGGGCCGCCATGACGAAATCCTTCTCGCGGATGGCGCGGAACTCGGCGCGGGTCAACCGTGCGACCGTCGGCCACGAGATGACGGCAATCGCAAGTGTCACCGTCGTCGCCGAGGGCTGCGCGATTGCCACCAGCACGACCAGCAGCACGAAGCTTGGCAGCGTCTGGAAGATTTCGATAAGCCGAACCAGGAGATCGTCAATCCAGCCGCCGAAATAACCCGCCGTCGAGCCAACCAGGACGCCGAACGTCAGCCCCAGTGCGGTTGCCATGAGCCCGACGAACAGCGAGATACGGGAACCATGCAGGATACCGGCAAGCACGTCGCGACCGAGCGAATCCGTGCCGAGCGGATAGGCGGAGTTCTGCCCCGGCCACAGGAACGGGCGGCCCACCATGGACAGGGGATCGTCCGGATAAAGGATCGGGGCGGTAAGAGCGACGAGGATGACGAAGGCAAGGAAACCCGTGCCGAACAAGGCGTTCGGGTTCGACAGAAAGACCTTCAGCGCCCGCCGCCCGTTGGTCACCGCAACCGCCGCGCTCTGCTGCGAGCGGGCATCGGGTGCTTTCATGTTGGACCAAGCCGGCCCGTTCGCCGCAGCACTCGCGGCAACCGTTTCCGGCTCGGCGGTCGCCTCGCGTTCGGCCACAAGGCTGCGAAAGTTTCCGACATCGGTCGTGGACATCAGCGGGCTCCAATACGGGGGTCGAGCCAGGCGTGGATGATATCCACGGCGGCATTGGCGATGATGACGAGAAGCGAAGACAAAAGCAGGATGCCGAGCAACACTGTGAAGTCCCGGCCCATGACAGCCTCGAAAGCGAGCCGACCGAGTCCCGGCCAGCTATAGACCGTCTCGACCACTACCGCGCCACCCAGCATGCCGCCGATATGCATGCCGGCCATGGTGGTGATCGGGATCAGCGCATTGCGCAGGATATGCCGTGCGGTGACGCCGAAAGGCGTCAGCCCCTTAGCATAGGCGGTGCGCACGAAATCCTGGTTCTTGACCTCCAGCATCGAAGCGCGCGTCAGCCGGGCATAGATCGCCACGTAGAACAGCGCGAGCGACGTCGCCGGCAGCACCATGTAGCGCGCCTTGTCGAGGATTGCCGGCAGACCGGTCAGCCGCGAACCGATCGTCCCGGCGCCGCCGCTCGGCAACCAGCCGAGCTTCACCGAGAAGAAGACGATCAGCATCAGGCCGATCCAGAAGCTCGGGATCGAATAGAAAAGCAGCGAAAAGATCGACAGCAAGCGATCCGGAATACGGCCGGCGAAGCTTGCCATCAGCGAACCGAGGACGACGCCGAGCAGGATGGCGATGGTCAGCGCGAGCGCCATCAAGGTCAGCGTACCCGGCAGGCGCTGGGCGATCAGGTCGGCGACCGGCATGCCGTAGCGTGGCGAAAACCCAAGGCTGAAATGCGCGAGATTGTTGAGATAGTGCCCGAGCTGCACGAGGACGGGATTGTCGAGGCCGAAGCGCGAGCGCAGTGCCGCCATGCTTTCCGCCGTCGCCGATCCCGCCTCGCCGGCCATCACGTCGGCCGCGTCACCGGGTGCCAGCTGCAGCAGAAAGAAATTCAGGATGACGATCCCAAGCACGGTCGGGATCGCCTGCAACAGCGTGCGTCGCAGTGTTCGTGCAATTCTCAGCAGCGCCGGCATCGTGCTCCGCCTTTCAGGTTCAAGGTAGCTGCACAGAACAGCTCAAAGCTTCCGGAAACACTGATTTTGGTATCCGGTAATTTTGATAGTTGACTAATTCTATAGGCTTTGTCAAATCTGTTTGCGCAAAATAAAACCAGATAACGATCATTATTCGAAATCAGGTTTTCGTTAATGCTCAATATTGGTCGATAGTCGCAATTATCTCCCACGTTTCGCGAGCGAGAGGCAAGAACGCACTCGTTTGCTGCGATTGGGAGAAAAAGGCTTCCGCAGGTCTGAAGACGCGGACGAGGCATAGGAGGATACGATGACCATTCGCAACGCCATTTCTCAAATCTGGTACACGCGCTGCCCGGTGCCCACTCCGGTGGGTCTCGCGACCCAGCTCGGTCTGCTGGACGAAACCTTCGCCAGGGAGGGAATCACCCTCAACTCGATCATCGACAGCAAGGACCGGAACATCCGGTCCAGCCATTTCGATCATCACCTCGACTATTCCTTCCGCCACGGCGGCAATGTCCCGCCGATCCGAGCCCGGTCGGAGGGCAATCCGACGCGCCTCGTCGGCATTACCTGGACAGACGAGTTCCAGGCGATCATTACCCTGCCCGGCACCGGGATCAGAACGACGAAGGATCTCGTCGGCCGCCGTTTCGGCATCACCCGCCGCCCGCCTGGCATCGTCGATTTCATGGCCGCCACCGCGCTGAAAGGCCTGGTCTCCGCACTTTCGCTGGAAGGCCTCGCCCACCAGGACGTGGAGATTGTCGATCTTGCGCTTCCCGACTCGGTACTCGACAATCGTGAAGGCCCGCAGCTCTACGGCCTGCGCAACCGGCAGGCCTACGGGCCGGAAATCGCCGCCCTGCTGCGCGGCGAGGTGGACGCGATCTACGTGAAAGGCACGCCCGGCATCGGTGTCGCCAACCTCTTCGCGACCCACACGGTCGCCGAATTCGGCTTCCACCCCGACCCGAAGATCCGCATCAATTCCGGCTCGCCGCGCATCCTCACCGTCGATGAACGGTTTGCCGAAGACCGGCCGGATCTCGTGGCGAAGCTCATCGAAACCTTAAAGCGCGCCAGCGCCTGGGCGGAGAGCCATCCGGACGACGTGCGCCGCTTCGTTGCCCGCGAGGTGGGCGCGTCGGAAGAGGTCGTCGCCTCCGCCAACGGACCGGACCTCCACAAGCATCTGGGTATCGGGCTCGAGCCTGAGCTGGTCGAAGCGATCGGCCACTACAAGGATTTTCTGCACGAATGGGGCTTCCTCGCCTCCAATTTCGATATCGACGCCTGGGTCGATCATCGTCCCTGGGCACTGCTCGAAACCCGTGCCGTCGCCTGATCGGAGAACATGATGACCGCTTCGATCGATTTCGCGTCGCTGATTGCCAAAGCTGAGGAACTGGGAAAACGCTTCGCGTTGACTGCCCGTCATTATGACGAGACAGGCGAATTTCCTTTCGCCAATTTCGATGCTCTCTACGAAACCGGCCTTCTTGGCCTCGTGACGGCGGTCGAACATGGCGGCCGCGGCGGCGGCCTGACCGAAGCGCTTGCGGTCGTTTCCGCCATCGCCCACGGCGAGCCTTCCACCGCGCTGGTGCTCTCCATGCACTACAACCAGCACTATTCGATCCGCGCGTCGGGCAAATGGCCGAAACATCTGGTCGAGCGGGTAACCAAAGCCAATCGTGAAGGCGTCGCATTGATCAATGCCGCGCAGGTGGAGCCCCGTGTCGGTTCGCCTTCGCACGGCACGCCGCCGGAAACCGTGGCCCGCAAGGTCGGCAACGAATGGCGGATCACCGGCCACAAGACCTATGCGACCGGGATTCCGCTTCTGCGCTGGGTCTCCGTGCTCGCCATTACCGACGAGCCGGAGCCGCGCCTCGGTTCATTCCTGGTGCCGACCAGCGCCGATGGCATCCGGGTGGAAAAGACCTGGAACGCCACCGGCATGCGCGCCACCAACAGCGACGACCTGATCCTCGACGATGTGGCGATCCCGCTGGAGGACGTGCTCGACATCGCGCCGGCCAGTGAGGGCATCAAACGTGACGAACGCCTGGGCGCCTGGTATTTCAGCCTCGTCCCGGCGATCTATGACGGGGCCGCCCGAGGCGCCCGCGACTGGCTGATCGAATTCACCACATCAAGGGCGCCGGCAAGCCTTGGCGCTCCCCTCTCGACAGTACCCCGAATTCAGGACGGCCTCGGCCAGATCGAGGTCTGGCTGACGGTGAACCGCCGCCTGCTCCGCTCGATCGCCGAGGATTTCGATGCAGGACGGCCGTTCGGTGCGGATGCGGCGGCGGTCAAACATACCGTCATGGAAAACGCCATCGCCGTCACCACGCTGGCACTGGAACTCGGCGGCAATCCCGGCATCAGCCGCGACAACCCACTGGAGCGGTATCACCGGGATGCGTTGTCCGGCAAGGCCCATGCGCCCCAGAACAACCTTATCCGCACCATGCTCGCCAAGGCCGCGCTCGGCCGGCACGCCGCTGCACCCGCGGTCGTGCTCGAACCGGTGCCGGTGCGCCCTCACCCGCAACCCCGCCTCGCCGTCGTCGGCCGCGGTTAGGAGCCATCATGTCTTTTCTCTCCTCCGTCTGGTACACGCGCTGCCCGGCGCCGACGCCCCTCTCCATCGCCCACCAGCTCGGCTGGATCGACCGGCAGTTCGAATCCTCCGGGGTCGTTGTCCGCTCGATCCGCGACAGCAAGGATCCCGTCGCTCGTCAGAGCCATTTCACCCATACGCTCGACTATTCTTTCCGGCAGGGGGGCAATATCCCGCCGATCTGGGCACGCTCCGGCGGACGCGAGACCCGCGTCATCGGCATCACCAGCACCGATGAGTTCCAGGCGATCATCGCGCTCCCCTCCTCCGGCATAAAGACCGGCGCCGACTTGAAGGGCCGTCGCCTCGGCGTGCCGCGCAAGCCGGACGAGAAGATCGTCGATTTCCAGCGAGCCACGGCTCTGAAAGGGATTGTTTCGGCGCTTTCGCTCGATGGCCTGACGCACGATGACGTCAAACTCGTCTATCTCGACAGCACCGAGGCCGACCTGATCGAGCGGGGCAACACCGCCTTTCTCGGCCTGAAGCGCCGTTACCCTTATGGCGACGAACTTCTGGCCCTTGCCCGCGGCGACATCGACGCCTTTTTCGTCAAGGGTGCGGAAGGCATCGTGCTTGCCAACCAGATCGGCGCCGTCGTCGTCTCGGAATTCGGCTTCCATCCCGACGCGAAGATTCGCATTAACAATGGCACGCCGCGGCCCCTGACGGTCGATGCGCGCTTCCTCGACGAGCATTTCGACCTCGTTACCGAGCTTGTCGAAACCATCCGCGGCGTGGCGGCGTGGGCTGAGGCCAATCCGGGAGATGCGGTACGCTTGATCGCCAATGAGATCGGCGTTGGCGAAGATGCGGTCTGGGCGGCAAATGGCCCCAACGTGCACAAGCACTTGACGCTCTCGCTGGATGCAGACCAGATCGCCGCTTTCGACCACTTCAAGAATTTCCTGCTCGAATGGGGCTTCATTCCCGCCGATTTCGATGTTTCGGCCTGGATCGACAGCGGTCCATTGGAAGCTGCAAACCGGCGGGCAGCCGCATGAGCCGGATCCTCGTTACCGGCGCGACCGGGAGGCTGGGCCGGCTTATCGTCGAACGGCTCGTCGCGCAGAACCGGCCGGTCCGGATCCTCACCCGCCGGCCGGAAACGGCACGCAACCTGTTCGGCACCGCCGTCCAGATCGCCGCCGGCGAATTTGCCGACCGCTACTCGCTCGATGCCGCCATCCGGGGCGTCGGGCGGCTTCTCCTCCTGTCACCGATCAGTGAAAGGCTGGCAGCGGACCAGATTGCCGTCGCCAACGCCGCCGAGGCCGCGGGCGTGCAGCGCATCGTCAAGATTTCCGGTTCGGACTGGACGATCGATCCGCCCGGCGTCTCGATTTCCGGTGACGCCCACGCGGCCGTCGAGCAACACCTCCGCCGCCTTTCGATTGAATCGGTTTCCCTTCGTCCAAATGCGTGGATGCAAGTGTCGCTTGCCAACACCATCAAACACGTCCTGGCCGGCAATCCCGTCACCGCCGCGAACCTTGATGCCGGCGTCGGATATATCGATGCCCGCGACATAGCCGATGTCGCCGTCCATCTTCTTCTCGCCGACCGTATCGCCGACGCCGGCGCGTTCAACCTGACGGGCCCTGACGTGAGGACGCCGCGGCAGATCGCAAGCCTCATCGCGACAGCGCTTGGGCGACGGGTCACGGCGATCGAGAAGCGGCCTGCCATCGGCCCTTCCGATACTGATTTTGAACATCGGGCCGTCGCGCAATTCGCCACCCTTATCGCCGCCGGCCGCGCGGCCGTTACGACGGATCTCGTCGCCTCGATCCTGGGGCGACCACCGCGAAGCGTCGAGGCCTTCGTGTCAGATTATCTCGCCGCCGAAGCGGCCCTGGTTGGATAGAACCCATGAGTATTCCCTTCGTCGACATCGCCATCATCGGCGGCGGCCCTGGAGGCCTCGCCCTGGCTCAGGGCCTCAAGAAAAACGGCATCGATACCGCCGTCTTCGAGCGCGATCCGGTCCGCGCCGACTATGTGCAGGGCTTTCGCATGCGTATCCGCCAGCGCGGCATCGATGCGCTTCAGGCCAACCTGCCGCCGCATCTGTACGACGCCTTTCTCGATACTCTCGGCCTTGCGCCAACGGAAAATCTTGTACTCGACGCGCAGTTTAATCGGCTGGAGGACACGGGGCGTGGCAGCGGGGAGCCGGAAGATACGCATATCGAAAAATCCGTAAGCCGCATCACGCTGCGACAGATCCTGCTTTCCGGCCTCGACGATATCGTTCAAACCGGCAAACGTTTTGAACGATACGCTCTTCAGCCGGATGGCACGGTGATCGCTCATTTTGCCGACGGCTCGGCAGTGCGCGCCAATCTGCTGGTCGGTGCCGACGGGGCGGGATCGGCGGTGCGACGCCAGCTCCTGCCTGATCTCACCAGCATCGATACCGGCGTACGTCGTCTCGCAGGAAAGATCACGCTCAGGGATGCCGAACGCCATGGCATCTCGCCGTTGCTCACCGACTTCAACACCCATATCCGCCCGCGCGACGGCCGCACGCTGATGATCACCAGCCACCGGGTCAATCCGGCTGCTTACGCGCGCCATGGCCTGATTGGCACCGAGGACCCAAGCCATCGGGGTATCCCCGGGTTCCACTTCAACAACACCGCCAGCTATGCCTGGTGGAACACGGCCTACGACACCGGCGAGCTCGGACCGGACGAAGCCTTGGAAAAGCTGGACGGCGCTGCATTGCTCGAGGTGCTTCTCGCGCGTATCGCACATTGGGACGAGCGCATCCTGAAGCTTATCCGGCATACCGATCCCTCGACCGTCGCCTTCCTCAAGGTGAAGAGTTCGACGCCCGGCGCCATTTGGCAGACGGGACCGGTCACCCTGCTTGGCGACGCCATCCACGCCATGACCTATTTTCGCGCGCTGGGCGGCAATACCGCGCTCTACGATACCGGCCTTCTCGTGCCTCAGATCGTCGCCGCCCGCCGCCACGGCAAACTCCAGGCGGCTGCCGTCAACGATTATGAAAATGCCATGCGCGAGCACGGCTACGAGGCCGTGCGCTCCTCTCTTTCGGCAATGTTACGCAATGTCGGTGCCGGCCGGCCGATTTCGGCCGTGGCCGCTCCCCAATAGCTTCAAGGAAATAATCTCATGTCCATCGTCGTCTTCGGCGCCTCCGGAAACATCGGCAGCAATATTCGAAAGGAAGCGCTATCCCGCGGCCACCGCGTCACCGCCGTCACCCGCTCGACAGAGATCGAACCCGCTGAGCGCTTGGCTGTCCTCAAGGCGGATATCGCCAATGCCGACGACGTCGCAAAGATTGCCGCCGGCCATGATGCGGTGATCAGTGCCTACAGTCCCGGCCTGCGCCGCTATTCTGCGGAGGAAGCGGCCGAACTCATCCACAGAGCGCATGACGCGCTGTTTGCGGGGATCAAACACGCAGGCGTCCGCCGCCTCATCATCGTCGGCGGCGTCGGCAGTCTGGAGGCGAGTCCGGGTGTCGATGTGGTCGACAGCGATTTCTACCCAGCCGAACACAAGGCCCATACGCTGCGCAACCGCGAGATCCTGAGGAGCCTCAAGCGCGGTGACCACGATCTCGACTGGACCTATGTCTCGCCACCGCTTTCGATCAAGGCTGGCGAACGCACCGGCAAGTTCCAACTGGGCGAAGACCGTCTGCTGCGCGATGAAGCCGGCGAGAGCCGCATCTCGGAGGCCGACTTCGCCATCGCCATTCTCGACGAACTCGACAGGGGCCAGTTCGTCCGCCGGCGCTTCACTGCCGCCTACTGACCGGCCCGCCCAACCAGGATACCCAGACCCATGGCCAACACCCCGCGCAAGCTCAACCTCAATGTCGGCATCAACACGACCGGTTATCTCGGCAATGCCTGGAAATACCGGACGGGCAACCGGCACGAGATCACCGATCCCGACTATTACCGGCGCCTGACCGAGCTTGCCCACAAGGGCCTGTTCGACGCGGTGTTCTTCTCCGACCATCCGGCGCTGATGACCGATCCGAATGGCCGCCCCTTCCACACAATCGATCCACTGATCCTCTGCACGGCGCTTGCCGCCCAAGTGCCGGATATCGGTTTCGTGGCGACCATGTCCTCGACCTACAATTCGCCCTATAACCTCGCACGCCGCACCCAATCGACGGACATCATTTCGGGCGGCAGACTGATTATCAATATCGTCTCTTCCTTCAATCCGAACGTCGCCGCCAATTTTGGTTCGGAGCCGCTACCGCCGCGCAACCAACGTTACGCGAAGGCATCGGAATTCCTCGACGTCGCCAAAAAGCTCTGGGCGAGCTGGGACCCCTCTCGCGAAGGCAAAGTGCCGGAAGACCGTTTCTGGGATGCGACCAGCGCCCATGCGATCGATCACCAGGGCAGCTATTTTACCGTCAAGGGCCCGCTCAATGTTCCGCGCGGGCCGCAAGGCCACCCGGTCATCGCGCAGGCAGGCGCGTCTGAAGGCGGCATCGACCTCGCCGCCCGTCATGGAGAGATCATCTATTGCAACATCCTCTCGCGTCCCGCCGGCCAAGCCTTCGGCAAGAAGGTCAGGGACCGGGCAATTGCGTTCGGCCGCGACCCCTTGGGCATTCGCATCGTGCCCGGCCTCGTCGTCATTCTCGGCGAGACCCGCGAGGAAGCACTGCGCAAACACGAACTCTTCAGCGGCGCCGGCTCGGAAGACGGCCTGATCGCCCGCTTCGTCAAGGAGAACGGCATTGATCCTGACGGTTTCGATCCGGACGCGGTTCTGGATGCGGAGCGTTTCATTCCCGATCCAAATCGCCTGCAGGCGGTAGGCATGGGACTTGGGCTTGTCGATCTGCTCACCCACGAGAAGCTGACCGCCAGAGAGGTCGTGCGGCGTTCGGAAGGGCATCACCGCCTCCTGCTCGGTACGCCCGAGGAGGTGGCCGACGGGATCATCGATCTTTGGGCGGATGGAACCGTCGACGGCTATACGCTGCAGCCGCCTCGCGCGCCAGACGATATCGAGGAATTTGTCGATAAGGTCGTTCCGATCCTACAAGATCGCGGCGTCTACCGTACCCGGTACGAGGAAAAAACTGTCCGCGAGCGGTACGGACTGCCCTTTCCCCAAGCAGACGCGGACATCGGCAGAAGCGCCGCCATTTCACGGCTGCGCTGAGCTTCCCTATAATGTGCTGAACCGCCTGTCGCCCGCCTTTGGTTAGGCATTGGTCGAGATAGCGGTTCTAAAATGAGGATTCATCTCGCGCTCCAGCACGGTTCGCACGGCTGTTCTTTCGAGCATCTGGTTTTTGTGCCGGGTGAAATGCTCGAGCGTCTCCATCGGCAAGCCGTTGCTCGTGCCCCAGCCGTAAAAGACGAGCGCATAGGGGTCCACGACCGTATATTGTTCGCCCATGATCCAATGGTGATCGGCAATCAACCTGTCGATTTCTACCATGCTCTCCCAATATCTTGCCGCTGCCTTCGTCCGGATAGCGTCGTGAACCTCTTCCTCATCGGCGAAATGATAGGGCCGGAATTTGGCTTTCTGAAATATATGCGGCGTGTTCGAAAACCACGCCATCTGCGCGATACATTGCATCTGCTCGACAACATCTGTCGGAAACATGCGCAGTTCGGGATTGATGAGGCCGATATAGGCCAGTATCGCGGTGTTTTCCGTGATCACCTGGCCATCCGGCGTCACAAGGGATGGGACTTTCCCCCGGGGATTGATCGCCAGATATTCGGGAGCGAGGTGCTGTTGCTTCCCGAGCAGTGTCTCGATCGGTCGAAACGGCCGGCCGGTCTCCTCGAGAGCGATATGGGGAGCAAACGAACATGCTCCCGGACTATAGAAAAGAACCGTTTCACCTTTCAGAGCCGAGAGCCCGCCTGAAAGCCGCTCAACATTCTCCATATCCCGTTCCTCCCTATTGATCTCCAAGTCGCCGGCCGGACGCCTAAGCTCTCAAAGCGGCGGCCATGATCCGTTCCCGTGTCATCGGCATGTCGTGGATGCGCATGCCCAACGCATGGGCGACGGCATTGCCAATGGCCGCGGCGGTCGGCCCACCGGCGCATTCGCCCACTCCAAGCGCCTCATGCTGGTCCGCTTCGATAAGTTCGACACGAATTTCCGGTATGTCCGAAAACCGAATGACGGGATAGCTATGCCAATCAACGGTCGAGATCCCTTGCGGACCAAAACCTACTTCTTCGATCAGGGCCCAGCTGATGGCCTGAACGATATTGCCTTCGATCTGGTTGACGACGCCATCGGGATTGATGACGAGCCCCGCATCCACGGCGCACCAGATATCGGTCACGCGCACCGCCTCCTCGACCTCAACGGCTGCAACGACCGCGGCATAGGCCGACGCGTTTTTATAGCGGGCGATGCCGATACCCAAGCCCTTCCCGGCGCCGCCAGCGTCACGTGACGACCAGCCGGCCATCGCCGCGGCCTTTTCAAGGGTTCTGCGGGCCCGCGGGTCGGAAAGGCTGGACAGGCGGTATCTCACCGGATCCTCGCCGGCCCGGGCGGCAAGTTCGTCGATCAGGGCTTCGATGGCAAAGACATTCAAAGTCGCCCCGAGCCCGCGCAACGACGAGGTGCGCACCGGCACGTCGTGTATCAGGTGGTAGCTGATCCGCTTGGCGGCCATGTCGTAGAGCGGAATTCCGTTACGCACCGCACCTCCTCCCCGCTCGAGCGGAATGTCGAAGGGATTGCGTTCGGGCGGTGGCTCCTTCATCGCCTCGGCGGCCAGAAGATAGGCGCCCCCAACTCCGGGACGCTGGCCATGCGTGGCGCTCCATATCTCGGTCGTCCAATCGGCAGGTCGCCCGGCGGCGTCGACTGCCGCGTGGACGGTGACGGTCATTGCTGAGGAGAGCGGTTCGTAGCCGAACTCCTCTTCCCGCCGCCACATCAGCCGGATGGGTTTACCCGGTAGTGCCAATGCCACAAGAGCGGCATCCAACGCGGCATCATCGGCGCCGTTATGGCCATAACAACCGGCGCCTTGCACGTGGTGGCATGCGACCTTTTCGAGGGCCAGGCCGACCGTTTTTGCAATGTTTTCCCGCAACGGATGCATGCCCTGGCCGTGGGACCAGACGATCAGCATGCCATCGCGGTAAACTGCGACCGCGCAGGACGGGGCTAGCGAGCCATGAGACAGAAATGGGCGGGAAAAGGTTGCCGATATACAATCGGATAAGGGGTCAGCAGGAGGATCGCCGATCACTCGGTCAATAGAAGGCTGTGCGGCCACCCATTCAGCCGTGGCCTGTTCGGGATGCAGCGTCCGAGCGTTGGCCCAGACGGAATATTCCGCCGCAGCGACGGCCGCCGCGCGAACGGCGGTCTCGTCGCCCCCCACGAACGCCAGGAAGTTGTCGATGCGGACGACGTTGATATCGCCGCCGGCCTTGCGCCGCACGGCCGCTTCGTCGAGCAGCGTCAGCACAGCACCGCGGCCGGGCTGGCGCAGGGTGCGGGCATGCAGCATGCCGGGCAGCGTCATGTCCTGAATGAAGCCTGATCCGGTCAGCTTTGCAGGAAGATCGAGCCGCGCAACGGAAGTGCCGACGAGACGATAGGCATCCGCAGGCTTCGGCGAAACCATGCCTGTCGCCTCGGCAGAAAGATCGAGCTCGCCTGCGATCGTCCAATAGTCGATCCCGCTCGGCAGGCCGTTTCTGAAGAAGGAACCTTCGACGATGGTGAGCTCATCCGGCGAGGCGTTCAGACGCAGGGCAGCATGCATCAAGACAAGCGCGCGGACCTCCGCCGCGACGAGGCGAATTGCAGCGCCTGAATGCTCGATCGACCAGCTGGAGGCGGTATAGCCTTCCCCCGGCCCCTCCACGCTGTTGCCGGACATCATGCTGATCTGGCCGATGCCCAGATCCAGCTCTTCCGCAGCGATTTGGGCGAGCGCCGTCAGAACCCCCTGGCCAAGCTCGACCTTGCCAGTGCCGATCCGTACCGTGCGGTCGCTGAGGAAGCGAAGCCAGCGGTCCAGACGCGGGTTGTCCTTCAGACTGTGGACAAGCCCGGTCATCAAGCAGCCTCATGGCGCAACACGGCTGCTGCCTTGAGCACAGCGCGCAGGATGCGGGGATGCGATCCACAGCGACAGAGGTTTGCATCGAGCGCCGCAGCGACTTCGGCGCGCGTGGGGTCAGGATTACGATCCAGAAGAGCCTTGGCCGAAATGAGAATACCCGACAGGCAATATCCGCACTGTCCTGCCTGCTCATCGAGAAAAGCTTGCTGAAGCGGATGCAGCGCTTCAGCCGAGCCCAAACCTTCCACGGTGGTGATGCTGCGGCCGCCAAGCGTACCGACCTCACGACTGCAGGAATATTCTGCAGAACCATCGATCAGCACCATGCACGCGCCGCATTGTTCAAGCCCGCAGCCATATCGGCTGCCCTTCAGCCCCAGATGATTACGCAGCACGTCCAGCAGAGGCATAGTGGGAGGAACATCCAGATCGTGATCCCGACCATTGACGGTCAGAGTAAAGGGCTTGCTCATGCAATGTAGTCTCTTCTTTGCCTGCCTAACGAGATATCCGGTCGCTGAGGACCGCAGCTGGCGAGTCCGCCCAGCCTGCTCTGAAAAATGCCGGGCGTTGAACTTCAGCACCCGGCAATCTCTTTGCCGCCCTCCTTCAAATCGAAATCAGCTCGGCTGCACGAGGCCCGCCTTGACCAAGGGTTTGAGTGATTCAATCTCGCGCTCGATCGAACCGCGCATTTCGTCCGGCGTATTGACCACGGCCGTTAGACCGAGCGATGCCAGCTTGGCTTTGGCGGCGGGCGTGTCGCTCCACTCCTTGATGGCCTTATGGATGGCACTGACGATCTCGGGAGACATTCCCTTCGGGCCTACCGCGCCAAACCAAAGGGTCTGATTATAGTCCTTGAGCCCCTGTTCGGCGACCGTCTTTACATCCGGCAATTCGCCGATGCGCTGTGCTGACGTCACGGCAACGCCGTGGATTTTCCCATCCTTGATATGCGGCAGGTAATTGGACGGCGCGTCGAGAGCGAAATCGATATGCCCGCCGAGCAAATCGGCGAGCAGAGGTGGCGAGCCCTTGTAAGGGATGTGGTTTATCTCAATGCCGGTCTGCAGGCTGATGATGGCAGCACAGATATGACCTTTCGTTCCGGCGCCCGGGTTTCCGATATTTATCTTTCCGGGATTGGCTTTCGCGTAGGCAATCAGTTCCTGAAGCGATTTCGCCGGCGCCTTGGCGCTTGCGGTCAGCAGTGCCGGGCTTTCCGCAACCACCGTGATGGGCGTGAAGTCGACCTGAGGATCATAGGCGAGATTGGTCTGCACCACCTTGTTGGCGGCGATCGGTGCGCTGCCGCTGATGAGGATCGTGTAGCCATCCGGCGCCGAGCGGGCGAGCTTTCCGCCTGCGAGTGCACCGGCCGCGCCGGCCAGGTTTTCGATCACGAACTGCTGGCCGAATTTCGCCGTCAGCAGGTCTGCCACGAGACGGGCGATAATGTCGCTCGTGCCGCCCGGAGGGTAAGCCGAGATCACCACCACCGACTTGCTTGGCCAATTGGCAGCAATTGCTATTCTGCCTGAAGCCAGCGCGACAGCTGAGCCTCCCAGCACGATGAATTCTCGTCTGTTCATTCTGTTCCTCCTCCCACTCGTTAAATCGAGTTCCTTGGCTAAAGCCCTACCCTGTCTGCTCTTCAGGGCGAACTGCTGACTATCGCCGTTCCGCCCTTTGGAACGGCCGGCATGGCCTTCCTGCGCCGGCCGTCATTCATGGCCGGCAAGCCAGCTTTCTTCGCCGGCGTGGAAAGCGCTGAGCTCGTCGGGCCGATCGTCCCCCAAAAGGTCAGGACTGACCGTCACACCCCGCTTGTGCTGGATATAGGTGAGGAACTTGTAGGACGGCCGCATCGTCGCCAGAAGCGACCAATCGACAGGCAGCAAATCCGACGGATTGACCGGTTTCATGATGTCCCTCTCGAAAAGCACCTCGAAACTCATCAGCTTCCACGTCCCCGTTTCCCGGACCGCCCGAGAAAAGAAGCGGCAGAAGACGTGAACGTCGACTTCGATATCGTCCGGGCGTGCGCGGTTGAAAATCATCGCCGGACTTTCAACGGTTGCTCGATCACCGTTGACCTGCGCGAAAGCCGGAAACACCCAGTGCTTGCTGTTGCCGGTCGCGCCCATCCATTTGCGGGTCGCCTCCACATAGGCCTCTCCGCCGCGGGCGTCATACCAGCTTGTACGAATGTAAGCGTCCTTGTGGAAACATGCGCTCATGGTGTCGAAACGACGTTGGTCACGGGCAAATCGCTCGCGGCGCACGAGATCGAATAATTCTTCACGATCGAGAAGAGCTCGAAGGCGTTTGTCATCGTCCAGCTGCATCATAACCCCCTGAAGGTTGATCGATTGGTTCGGTCAGAGTCAGGCGCTTCCGGCAGAAGGCGCCGGACGCTTCATTTGTTGCCATCAGTCGGCCTCCTGCAGCCCCTCCTCACGCACCTTGCGGAAGCGCGGCGATACAATCGACAGGAGGAGCAGGAAGGCAACGATCAGCGTGCCGAGACTGAGCGGGCTCGTGAAAAAGACCGTCGCGTCGCCATGGGAGATCAGAAGCGCCCGTCGCAGATACTCTTCCGCCATCGGGCCGAGGATCATCGCGAGAATGAGAGGCGCAGGTTCTGCCCCAATTTTCTTGAAGAAGTATCCGAGCACGCCGAACAGGGCCATCATGTAGACATCGAAGACGCTGTTGTTGATGCTGTAGACGCCGATCGCGATGAAGACGCAGATCACCGGGAACAGGAAATGGTAAGGCACCGAGATCAGCCTTGCCCACATGCCGACAAGCGGAAGGTTGAGAAACAGCAGCATGAGGTTGCCGAGCCACATGGAAACGACAAGGCCCCAGAACAGGGCTGGCTGTTGCGTCAGGATTTCAGGCCCTGGCTGGACGCCCTGAACCACCAGCGCACCGATCATCAGCGCCATGGTCGCGGTTCCGGGAAGGCCGAGCGTCAGCATCGGGATGAAACAGGTTTGCGCCGCGGCATTGTTGGCAGCCTCGGGTGCCGCAACGCCTTCGATCGCTCCCTTGCCGAATTGCTCGGGATGCCGGGAAATCTTCTTCTCCAGCGCATAGGCTGAAAAGGAGGCGAGCAAGACCCCAGCGCCCGGCAGCACGCCGAGCAATACGCCGATGCCGGTGCCGCGCAGGATCGGCGCGGACATTCGGCGCCAATCGTCAGCAGTCGGGAACAGGCTGCTGACCGTCGCCACGCTGGCGACCCGGTTCCGCTCATTCTCCAGATTTGCAAGAACATCGCCCAGACCGAATATGCCGGTCGCGACGACCACGAAATCCAGCCCGTCCAGGAGGTTGGCGGAATCGAATGTGTAGCGCGCGGCCCCGGAATTGACGTCGGTTCCGATCATGCCGAGAAGAACGCCGAACAGCGCCATGCCAAAAGCCGTGAGCAGGGAACCACTTGTCAGCACCATCGACGTGATCAGGCCGAGCACGATCAGCGAGAAGTATTCCGCAGGTCCGAACGTCAGGGCGAAACTTGCAAGAAGCGGCGCCGATATCGCGATGAAAAGCGTGCCGACCGTACCGGCGAAGAAGCTACCGATCGCTGCCGCCGCCAATGCCCGTCCAGCCTTTCCCTGCTTGGCCATTTCATGGCCGTCCAGCGTCGTGACGACGGACGAAGCCTCGCCGGGAATGTTCATCAGGATGGCCGTGGTCGAGCCGCCATACTGGGAACCGTAGAAGATGCCCGCCAGCATGATCAGCGCCGTGTCGATCGGCAGTCCGAACGTGAAAGGCAGCAGCATCGAAATGGTGGCGATGGGGCCAAGGCCAGGCAGCACACCGACGGCCGTGCCGAGAAACACGCCGAAAAAACAGTAGAGGAAGTTCTCCGGCGTGGTCGCCGTCGAAAATCCAAGCAGAAGTCCGTTGAATATATCCATGTCAAACTCCTGCGATGTCTATAGGCCAAGGCCCTGCAGCCAGTTTCCGACAATCGGAACAGGCAGGCCGAGCAGTTCCACGAAAAGGACCGAACAGAACGCGGCAAAAGCAGCCGCCCCTGCGAAGGCTCTCCAGTCGAGCCGGAATTTTTCGCTCGTCGTGGCGCTGACGACCGTCAGCAAGAAGACGGCGATCGGCAGACCGAGCGGTTCGACGACCAGGCCAAAAATCAGGATCGCGAGGGAAACCACGACGATCGGCTTCCAGCCGATTTCCGGTATCGCTCCAAGGGTCAGCCGCGATCGGAACAGAACCAGAATGCCCGTGAGAACGAGCAGGCTCGATACGATGACAGGAAAATAACCCGGCCCCATCCGACTGGATGTCCCGAACGGATAGCTTGCCGCCATCACTGCCGACCCGACACCGATGGTGGTAAAAAACAGTCCCAGTAAAACGTCCTGGCTAAGCTTCATCCGAGCTCCTCACCTCAGAAGAAGTGGCACGCTATCGTAAGATACCCGATGCATGGTCCATCTCTTGAGAATGGACCATGATCATCAACGCACCACGAAACGTGCTCACATGGTTGATCAATACAAAGCTGGTGAAGGCTGGCAACGCGGCAATGACGATGTTTCACCAGACGAAGACGGCCGAAGCGGCGTGTCGCAGAATAGCGCGCGACGTTTCGGGCAATTTGCATGCTTGCGTTATAGATGGCGCCCCTCGTCGACAGGAACGACGATGCCGGTCGAACTGGTGAGATGAACGATACAGGCGATAACTGCTCGCGCAACATCATCCGGGGCAGTGATCCTCGCAAGAGGCAGCCTTTCCGCAACCTTCTGCAGCTGGTCTCGGGACCGATTGGGAACGAAATCCGTGTCCACGCCGGCAGGTGAAACGGAAAAGACGCGAATCTTGGGCGCCAGAACCTTGGCAAGCGCAATGGTGAGCGCATCCAGGCCGCCCTTGGCGGCCAGGTATGCGAGACTGCTTCCCACCCCCGTCCGCGCCGCAATGGAAGAGATGTTGACGATCGTCGCGCTGTCGGCCTGTTCCAACAAGGGTCGAAATGCGCGGATCATGGCAAATGGGCCTCTCAGATTTACCGTCAACGCTCGATCGAAGATATCATCCGTCAACGCGTCGAAATCGTTTGCCGCAACGGGTGTGGTGGCGCCTCCGCAATTCACCAGGGCATCGAGGCTACCGAATTTCTCGCCGACGGCGGCGGCGGCCTCGGTGACCGAGGCCGGATCGTCGATCGCGATGCGAATTGCAGCATGACCGCTGCCCTGGAGGCCGTTCACGACCTCCTCCGCCATCTCGCGTCGGCTGTTGTAGCCGACGATGACGGTGCTGCCCATGCTGGCGAGACGTGCCGCTGTCGCCCGACCGATCCCGCTGTTTCCACCGGTGACGAGCGCGACTTTCGGAATTTTCAGTTCCGGGATTTCGATGGCAGTCATTTCCCCTCCCGGCAAGACCTCTGCGGTTCCTGCCCATTATCGAAAGCTTGATGAAAATGCGTATCCATCCAGCCATCCCCCGCTGGTCGAACCCGATCAAGCAGGGACGTCGCTAATCTGCCCGGTCGACGCCCCCACGAAAAGCCCCTCGCCCCAAAGCGGCCGGTGTCGGGATCGCGATCCACAACGGTTTCGCCGGGGTTTCGCCGGCGGCAGCCAATTAGTCGCAATAGTCCTTCAGCGCCGCGGTGGCCGCCGATCGGATAAAGCCATGGTCGCTCGACACCAACATGGCGCTGGCGCCGAGCTCCTTGGCAAAGGTCAGATCTGCCTTACCATTCGGCAACAGCATCAGGGGAACGCCGGCCTCCCGAGCGGCCGCGGCCACCGTGGTGGCGATTTCGGCCACCTTGGCGCCGGCATCAGGATCGTCGCCGAATGATGCGGTAAGATCGCCTCGTCCCACGAACAATGCGTCAATGCCGTCGACCCTGGCAATATCGCCTGCATGTTCGACTGCTTCGGCATCCTCGATCATCGCAATGCATGTCACCCGTCGATCCTGCATCGCCATATGCTGCACACCGCCAACCACGCCCCAACCGCTGGCGCGCGTGAGCCCCGCAAACCCGCGGCTGCCGCCTCTATACCGGCAGGCTCTGGCAATCGCCTGAGCCTTCTCGACCGTCGTCACATGCGGGACCATGATGCCGGAGGCACCGCAATCCAGTGCGGAGAGGATATTCGCGTCGCTGAAGTCGCCGACGCGCACGATCGGCGCGATATTCGATGCCCTCGCCGCAAAGATCATCATATCCGTAATGGTGCGATCAAGCGGCGCATGCTCCTGATCGATGACCACGAAGTCGTAGCCAACCGCCCCCAGGATCTCGACCACCTGGGTGGTCGGAAGCTTGAGGAACGTGCCGATCATCCGATCTCGCGCCAGCAAACGATCGCGGAAGGAACTGAAGTGAGGACGTTGGTTGGTCATTGAGCCTGCCTTTCGATAGCTGCTGCCTATACGCTGCGGACGCAACTACGAAGCCAATAGCCGTACCGTTTCTCGCTGCGGAACGCCGGCTGCGGCCGCCTGTACGTTTCTAGGCGCGAAACGGCCGGCGATAAGAATTGTGATCGGCGGCTTCCGGTGCGAGCGAATACGCGAACCCTCATGGTCGATAGACGACCGCACTCAGCAAGGAAGGCGACGCTTGGCCGATCCCACAATCATCACCTGTGCCGTTACCGGCAATATAACGAGCCCTTCGCAGACGCCCTACCTGCCGATCACGCCGGAACAAATCGCCAATGCCTGCCTGGAGGCGACCCGCGCCGGCGCGGCCATCGTCCATATCCATGTCAGGCATCCCGACGGCCGACCGAGCATGGAGCTTTCCCACTACCGGGAGGTCGTCGAGCGCCTTCGGGCGGCCGACGATGACGTCATCATCAACCTCACCACGGGTCCTGGCGGTCGCTTCATCCCGAGCGAAGACGACCCGAAGACTGCCGCGCCGGGGACGACCCTGCTGCGGCCGGAACTTCGCGTCGAACATATCGCCGCATTGCGACCGGAGATCTGCAGCCTCGACTTCAACACGATGTATTCCGGGACATCGGTGGTCATCAACACGCCGCGCAATCTGGCGATCATGGCCGATATCATTCAAAATGCCGGCGTCCTCCCCGAACTCGAAGTGTTCGATACAGGGGACATACAGCTTGCCAATCATTTCCTGCAGGAGGGGCGGCTCGATGGCCCGGCGCTTTTCCAGATCGTGCTCGGCGTTCGTTACGGCGCCATCGCCACACCGGAAACCCTTCTTTATATGAAATCGCTTCTCCCGACGGGATCGCATTGGGCCGCTTTCGGCGTGGGGCGCTTCGAGTTCCCGATGCTGGCGCAGGCGTGGCTGGCGGGTGGACATGTCCGCGTCGGCCTGGAGGACAACATCTATCTCGAAAAAGGCGTGCTGGCCGAGAGCAACACGGTCCTTGTCCAAAAGGCCGTGCGAATCGTGAAGGAACTCGGAGGCACGATCGCCACGGTCGGTGAGACGCGCGAGATCCTGAAGCTGAAAAAACAGCTTCCAATGGCGATCTGAAACACATCCAAAGCAAGGGAGATAAAGATGTACGTCCAAAGCGACCCGCGGTCGAGCCTGCAGGGCAGTGCCGCGCAGAAGGATGCCGTGGCGCGTACCAGCTACTTCGGCTCTCAGACCGGCCTTTTCTATCGGGAAGACCCACAGGTCAGCGATGCCAACGGCGACACCTGGATCAGTCGCGGGCAGAACTTCGTCGTCGTCTATAGCAACGGCAAGGAAGGCGGCACCTTTTCAAGAGAAACCCAGCCTGACGAATATGCGTTGATCATCCCGGACAGGGAGACCTCGGTCGAGATTACGACGGCAGAAGGAAGCACGATCGTTCCGGGTTATTCCGTGGCCTTTGTGCCGCCTGGGGCAAGCTCGATCCGACTGCTGACCTCCGGCACGATCGTCCGGTTATTCACTCCGAAGTCGGAGGACCTGGCAAAGGCGGCATCCAACGCCGATGCCTTTAACGGGCCGCACCCCAACGTGCCGCCGTTCGAAGCCTGGCCCGAACCGCCCGGCGGACTCAAGTTGAAGTGGTATACCCTGGACGTGCCCGAAGATCCGTCGCGGTTCGGGCGGATCTATCGCTGCACGACCTTCATGATCAACTATCTTACCCCGCGGATCGGTCCCCGCGAGCGCGACAAGGTCTCGCCCCATCATCACGATGATTTCGAACAATGCTCTCTGGCGCTCAGCGGCAGCTTTACCCATCATCTACGTTGGCCGTGGGCGACCAACATGAATATCTGGCGCGAAGACGAACATCTCTACTGCGAGTCGCCTTCGATCTGCGTCATCCCGCCACCCGCCATCCACACGACGACGGCGGAATCTGCCGGCGTCAATCAGCTGGTGGATATCTTTGCACCGCCGCGCGCGGATTTCTCGGCAAAGCCGGGCTGGGTTCTGAACGAAGACGATTATCCGCTGCCCGAAAGCTGAAGATTGGTCGGGCGGCGGCATCCACTGCCGCCCGACCAATCTCTGGAGCATCATGATCCTGCGCGGGGCACAGGAATGGTCTCGGCAAGCGCCGGATCGACCACCAGCACAACCTTGCCGATCTGCCGGTTTTCGTCGAGGATGGTATGGGCGGCCTGAACCTGCGAGAACGGGACGATCTCGTGGATACGGGTCACGATAAGCCCGCTCTCGAGCAACGGCCAGACCTGATCGACCAATTCCCTGGCGATTTTCCCCTTGTAGGAAGCGGGCCTTGGCCGCAGCGTCGAACCGGTGATCGTCAGCCTTCGACGCACAAGCGCACGAATGTCCACCTCCGCGGTCGGCCCCTGATGGCTTGCGATGAAAACCAGGCGGCCGTCGTTTTTCAGCAGGTTCAGCTGGCGTTGCGTGTCAGGTCCGGCCTGACCATCGAGGATCACATCGACCCCCTCGCCTCCTGTCAACGCACGGATTTCCTCGTCCCACCGGCCGCGGTAATCCAATGCCGCCCGCGCACCGAGAGCGCTGCAGACGGCTCGTTTCTCGTCGCTGCCGGCCGTGGCGAAAAGCGTGGCATTGCGCAGGTGTCGAGCAATCTGGATGCCAGCCATTCCCACTCCGCTCGTCCCGCCGTGGACCAGCAGCGTCTCCCCGTTCCCGAGCCGGGCAAGCCATATCAAGTTGTTCCAGGCGGTAAAAAAGGCCTCCGGCAGCGATGCCGCATCGACAAAGCTGAAACCACGCGGAATCGGCATGCACTGGACCGCCGGAGCGACGCAGTATTGCGCATAGCCTCCGCCGTTGACCAGTGCGCAGACCGCGTCTCCAATCTGGAGCGCATCAACGCCGTCGCCCACGTCTTCGACCATGCCGGCGACGTCAAGGCCGATGATCGGGGAGGCTTCCGGCGGGGCTGGATAAAGCCCTCGCCGCTGCTGCACGTCGGGCCGATTAACCCCGGCGGCGAAGACCCGTATCAGAACCTCCCCCGGCTTTGGCCGCGGACGCGGCTGTTCAGCGATCTGAAGAACTTCCGGCCCGCCGGTCTTCTCGATCAGGACAGCCTGCATGGTTTCGACCGCGGCACCCACGTTCAGCCGGTCAATCCAAGCAGGCGGGCGGGATTGTCTGCGACCATGGTCCGCACCTCCGCCTCGCTGAAACCGAGCGCCAGGCAAAGCTTGATGGCCTGACGCATGCCTTCCACCGGCGTCGGATTGTCCACCTGCCCGAGGTCGGACCCGATCGAGGAGTGTTCGACGCCGGCCGCAAGAATATGCTCCCTGAACTCCTCGGGCGTGTAGGTGTTGAAACGGGAATCCACATAAAGCCCGGCGGACTGCTCGATCAATGCGCCGAGCTTGGCCAGGTCGCGGACGTCTTCATACGTAAAATGCAGGCCGTACATGGGATGGTTGACGAGCAACCGCTTGACGCCGCGTGACCGCGCCTCGTCGAAGAGCTTCCAGATTTCCCATACATGCAGGTGGCCCGACGAGAGGATCACATCGAACTCGGCGATGAGGTCGAGAATCTGCTTCACCTCGTCGAGGATTTTTCCATAGGGGTCGACAACCGTAAGCGCCGGAGAGGGCCGGAGCTCGACATTGGTTGCCAACCGCGTCTTGCGATGCGCGCTGCGGATATGGTTGCCCGCCTGCGCCGTCGGCATCCAGATCAGCTTGGCACCCATCTTCAACTGGGCGTCGACGACGAACGGGTTCAGTCCTCCCGTCGAATTGTTGAGAACCAGGCCACTGAACATCGACAGCCCGCGGTCTCCGAACAAACGCTCCATCATCGGAATGACGGGCGCCACCGAATAGTGGTGATCCTTGAACAACAAAGCGCGCATCCCGGCCGCCGCCGCCTCGTCGGCTGCCTCCATGTGGTCGAGCTTCCGCGGCATGGTCGACGGGCCGGAATGGACGTGAAGGTCGATTGCACCCTTCAACAGACCATTGGCCACGCCGTCGTCTATGCCCGCGATAAGCTGCCGGACTTGTTCCCTATTGCGGTTTGCATCGTCTGCCGAAGCCATGATCTTCCCCTGTAATCAACTAGGCTCTGGTAAAGCGTGACCCCGGGAAACGACAACTTGTCTTGGCTGTCGTTCCGCGTTACGAAACGGTCGCCAAGATGCTACGGGAGGAGGATCCATGGGCATTCGAGCTGTCGAACGCGCGATGACCGTTCTGCAGGAACTCAACCTGCAGCCCATCAACACGATCGCGCAACTGCACGCCCGGACGAAACTCCCCAAGCCCACTCTCGTGCGTATCCTGCGCACTCTCGAAGATGCGGGATATGTCGAGAACGATCCCCGGCAGGGCGGCTACCATGTCAGCGCGCTGGTAACCTCCTTAAGTTCCGGTTTTCACAAGGATCCTCTGGTCGTGGAAGCCGGGCGCGCATGGGCGATCGCAATGACCCGGCAGCACAAGTGGCCGGTGGCGATTGCGTTGCCGGACTATGACAGGATGGTGGTACGTTTCAGCACCGTGCCGGACAGTTTCATTTCGCCGTTCCACAGCACGGTCAACAAGCGGTTGAACCTTCTCACCCGCGGCCTCGGCCTTGCCTATCTGGCTTTTCTGGACAAGGAAGAATTCGAACTGATCATCGGTGTCCTGAAGCGCTCGGACGATCCGGAGAACGCCCTTAGCCATCATCCCGACGAGCTGAAGAGGCTCGTGGGAAGGGTGCACGAAAATGGATATGCCGTCAGGTCATCGCTGGTGGAGCCGAAAAACTCCAACACGATTGCCGTACCCATCATCGGTCAAGGCGATCGGGTGCTGGCGAGCATCGGTTTGACCTACTTCAAATCGGCATTCAAGTCGGAGCAGGAAGCTTGCGAGCGGTATGCCCCCATCCTGAAATCCGCGGCAAAAGCAATTTCGGAGGATCTGGATCGCCTCTCGAACCAACTTGCAGTCTGATTGCTTCGATCTTTCGCTCTGCTCTTAAACGCGGCATCGCAATCAGCCGCCCCGAACCGATCCGCGCCAAACCAGTTCGGCGTGCATCTTCTGAGAGTTGCCAAGTTCCGCGGGCAGGCGGTCAAGCCAGGCTACGGCTTCGGTCGCTATTCGATCGATCGGCTGGGCAAATGTGGTGAGGTTGTAGGAAGACCAGGACGACTGCTCGATGTCGTCGAAGCCGATGACGCAGACATCCGAGGGGATGACGAGGTTGAACTGGTGGCGGGCCGCATCCATCAGCCCACAGGCCAGCAGGTCGTTGACGCAGAAGATCGCATCCGGCCGCTTTTCGCGGGTGAGAAGCCGCTGCGCCAGCACAGCGCCGCTCTGGTAGGTCGTCGGGCCGAAACGCTCCACCGTAACCTCGAACCCATGTTCGCGGCCGGCGGCGCAGAACCCCTCCTCGCGCGCCATCAGGCTTGGTGTCATCGCCTCTGAATTGGCAAAGGCGAAACTGCGACAACCGGCGCGTAACAGCGCGATGAAGGCGCGTCGCGCCGCCTGCCGGTCATTGAGGTTGATCATCAGCGCGCCCTCCCGATCCTCGTCACGGTTGATGAGCACGAGGCGCTGGCCGCTCTTCAGGCAGAGGTCGGTGATCGATTTGTCGGGCATCCCGGAGAGAATGATTGAGGCATCGGCGCGATAACTAATCGCCTGCCGCAATGCCTGATCGACGCTATCGTCCGAACGGTCGGTATTGATCAGCATGGCGATCTTCGACGTGACCTGAAGCTGCTGGGTCAGCGCGCGGACGAGCCTGGCGCGATAGGGCGTGTCCATTTCCGACACGATCAGGCAGACGATACCGCTTTCATTGCGCATCAGCCCGCGCGCGAGGTGGTTGACGTGATAACCAAGTTCTTCGGCGGCCTCCGTAACGCGGCGGCGCGTCTCGTCCGACACGCTGGCGCCGGGCGTAAAGGTGCGCGACACAGCGGACCGGGACACCCCTGCCCGATCGGCGACCTCCTTGGCGCTGACGAAAATCTTGCGGCTCATCGCCACCCCTCCCTTGCCCATCTCATGCCTATTTTTGCAAACGAGTGCAACAAATATATGATGGGGGCAACCAATGCTGCTGGAATTCTTCAGCGATAGGTTATTGACAAGCGATGCAAGTACGTGGAACCATTGCACACGCTTGCAAAGCGGGTGATGTGGAGGCGTCACCAAATCTGGGAGGATAAATCATGCGCCTTGCTCTTATGGCTGCGACTGCGCTCGCGGCTGGCCTTATGACGAATGCCACGGCATCCCGTGCGGCTGAAGAACTCAATCTCATCTGTTCCGCGGATGTCGTCATCTGCGAAATGATGCAGCAGATGTTCCAGAAAGAAACCGGCATCCAGGTGAACATGGTCCGCCTGTCGTCCGGCGAAACCTATGCCAAGATACGCGCCGAAGCGCGCAACCCGAAAACCGATATCTGGTGGGCCGGCACGGGCGACCCGCATCTGCAGGCGGCCGCCGAGGGACTGACCCAGGAGTACAAATCGCCGCTGCTCGGAGAGCTCAACGACTGGGCGAAAAAGCAGGCGGAGGCCTCGGGCTTCCGCACGGTCGGCGTTTACGCCGGCGCGCTCGGCTGGGGCTACAATACCGACCGCTTCAAGCAGAAGAACTACAAAGAGCCGAAGTGCTGGGCCGACCTGCTGGATCCTTCCTTCAAGGGTGAGATCCAGATGGCAAATCCGAATTCGTCCGGCACCGCCTATACCGCGCTGGCGACGCTCGTACAGATCATGGGCGAGGACAAGGCCTATGACTACCTGAAGAAGCTTAACGCCAACATCTCGCAATACACCAAGTCCGGCTCGGCTCCGGTCAAGGCCGCGGGCCGCGGCGAAACCGCGATCGGTATCGTTTTCATGCACGATGCCGTGGCTGTGGCCGTGGAAGGCTTCCCCGTAAAGTCGGTCGCGCCATGCGAAGGCACCGGCTACGAAATCGGCTCCATGTCGATCGTCAAGGGCGCCCGCAACATGGAAAACGCCAAGAAGTGGTACGACTGGGCGCTGAAGGCCGATGTGCAGTCGCATATGAAGGAAGCCAAGTCGTTCCAGCTGCCGTCGAATTCCAAGGCAGAAGTCCCGAAGGAATCGCCGAAGTTCTCCGACATCAAGCTGATCGACTATGACTTCACCAAATACGGCGATCCGAACACCCGCAAGAAGCTCCTGGAGCGCTGGGACAAGGAAATCGGCGCGAACGCCAACTGACGTCAATCGTTCCGCCGCGCCAGGGCTCGTCCCGGTGCGGCGGACCTGTTCTCCTGTTAAGCAAGGTCACTGTCGGCCATGGACAATCGCAACCGCAGACTGGACATCGTGCTGGCCATTGCCATCGCGGCCACGATTGTCCTGCCATGGTACCGGATCGAGAAGGGGTTCTTTTCCTTCTCGTGGCTGCCTGACTTTCCCCGCACGGATGCGGTCGCGCCGGGCATTCTGCAGATGACCATCTACGGCCGCTGGTGGTTGCTGGCCGTGCTTTTCGCCCTCGCCGTGGCGCTCGTCGCACGTTTCGTTGCCGATCCCATGGGGCGCGGCGCAATTCTCGCCTGGGCCGGCGGATTCGGCGTGCTGTTTCTCTCCTTGCAGGGCCTTGCGATCGGCGCCACCGGATGGACCTGGACCATAAGCGAAACGTTGTTCGGCCAGATTGTGGGTGGCCAGTCCTCAATGGGCGCCGGTGCGGTTCTTGCTTCGATTTCCTTCGTGCTGATCTTCTCCTTCGGCCTTGCGGAACGCGGCGCCATGCGTGGCGATGCATTCGTCGTTTCGACCATTTCCATGCTTGTCTTCCTCGTCGCCGTCTTCGTCTTCTACCCGATCGGCAGCATGTTCATCGGCGCTTTCCAGGATTTCAACGGTTCGGCGAACTTCGACGGCTTCAGCCGCAATATCGCGGACTCGTCGATCTGGAGCCTCGATTGCCTGATTGGCGGGGCACGCTGCGGGATTGCCTGGCGTACGCTGTTTCTGGCGATCCTGACCGCGGCCGGCTCGACCACCCTCGGGCTCGCCTTTGCGCTGGTTGCGACGCGTACCCGCTTTCCGTTCAAGAAAGGCTTGCGGCTCCTGACCGTATTGCCGATCATCACGCCGCCCTTCGTGATCGGCCTCGCACTCACCCTGCTCTTCGGGCGCGCCGGCGTGGTCACTCAGGAGCTTTCGTCGCTCCTCGGCGTCGAACCGAGCCGCTGGCTCTATGGGCTTACCGGCATCTGGATCGCCCAGGTCCTCTCCTTCACGCCGATCTCCTTCCTGGTGCTGATTGGCGTCGTCGAGGGTGTCAGCCCGTCGATGGAGGAAGCCTCGCAGACCTTGCGTGCCAACCGCTGGCGCACCTTCTGGCGGGTCTCGCTGCCGCTGATGAAGCCGGGCCTCGCCAATGCATTCCTGATCGGTTTCATCGAAAGCATGGCCGATTTCGGCAACCCGCTGGTCCTCGGCGGCAGCCACGGCGTGCTTTCGACCGAAATCTTTTTCGCTGTCGTCGGCTCGCAGAACGATCCGTCCCGCGCCGCCGTGCTTGCCATGATCCTGCTCTGCTTCACGCTGTCGGCTTTCCTTGCCCAACGTGTCTGGCTTTCCGGCAAGAATTTCGCGACCGTCACCGGCAAGGGCGATAGCGGCTCGCACATTGCGCTACCCCGCGGCCTTTCCATCGGCGTCCATGCGATCGTCATTCCGTGGATGATCTTCACGCTGGTCGTCTACGGCATGATCATCTTCGGCGGCTTCGTGAAGACCTGGGGTCTCGACAACACGCTGACGCTCGCCCACTACACCAAGGCCTTCTCCGTCACCATGCGCGACGGATCGATTGCCTGGACGGGCGTCGCCTGGAATTCGTTCTGGACGACGATGGAAATCGCTCTCATCTCGGCTCCGCTCACCGCCGCCGTGGGACTTGCGACTGCCTACGTCATCGTCCGGCAGAAATTCGCCGGCCGTGAATTGTTCGAATTCGCGCTGATGATGAGTTTTGCCATTCCCGGCACGGTTATCGGCATCAGCTACATCATGGCGTTCAACCTGCCGCCGCTCGAAATGACCGGCACGGCGCTGGTTCTCGTGGCCTGCTTCGTGTTCCGCAACATGCCGGTCGGCGTGCGCGGCGGCATCGCTGCCATGAGCCAGCTGGACAAGAGCCTGGACGAGGCCTCGATGACGTTGGGCGCCAACAGCTTTCGTACCATTCGCAAGGTCATCCTGCCGCTCTTGCGGCCGGCTATCACCGCGGCACTGGTTTATTCTTTCGTGCGCGCCATCACCTCGATCAGCGCCGTCGTCTTCCTCGTCAGCGCCCAATACAACATGGCGACGTCCTATATCGTCGGCCTGGTCGAGAACGGCGAATATGGTGTGGCGATCGCCTATTCCTCGATGCTGATCGTGGTGATGATCGGCGTCATCGCCGGCTTCCAGCTGATCGTCGGCGAACGGCGGCTGAGGCGCGAAAACCGCGTCGCCGGCATTGCCAGCCAAACAATCCCCGCCTTTTCCGAGGAGAAAGCCGCATGATGCAAAGTCCTGGTTCGGTCGTCTTTCAAAATGTCCGCAAGACCTTCGGCGCTTTTACCGCCATCCACGACCTGTCGCTGACCGTCGAGCCCGGCACGCTGGTGACGTTGCTCGGACCTTCCGGTTGCGGCAAGACGACGACGTTGCGCATGCTGGCGGGCCTCGAACATCCGACCTCCGGTCGCATCCTGATCGGCGGCAAGGACGTGACCATGTTGCCGGCCAACGAGCGCGACGTCTCCATGGTCTTCCAGTCCTATGCCCTGTTTCCGCATATGACCTCGCTCGACAACGTCGCCTACGGGCTGGAATCCTCCGGGTTGAACAAGAAGGAAGCACGCCAGAAGGCCGAGCACGGGCTCGAGCTCGTCGGCCTTGCCGGCATGGGTCGCCGCCTCCCGGCCGAGCTCTCCGGCGGCCAGCAACAGCGCGTCGCCGTTGCCCGCGCGCTGGTGCTCGAACCGCAGGTGTTATTGCTCGACGAGCCGCTGTCCAATCTCGACGCTCGCCTTCGCCGGCGCGTCCGCACGGAAATCCGCGAGCTGCAGCAGCGGCTGCAGTTCACCGCCGTCTACGTGACCCACGATCAGGACGAGGCGCTGGCCGTCTCCGACAAGATCATCGTCATGAAAGACGGAGAAATTGCCCAGGCCGGCAGCCCGCGCGAACTTTACGAAGCACCGGCTTCGACCTTCATCGCCGACTTCATTGGCGAGGCGAATGTCCTGCCGTGCGAGATCATCGACATTTCGGGCGCGCACGCGACGGTCAGCATCGAGGGCTTGCGGCATGTCGTGCCGGCGCGCGGCGCAAAGACAGGTCGCGGCAAGCTCGCCGTGCGACCGAGCGCGATCACCCTGGAGCCGGCCGAGAGCGCTGCCTTTTCCGGGCGGATCAGCCATGCGGCCTATCTCGGTGATCATATCGAATACGAGGCGGAAACGAGCGGCGGGACGTTGTTCATCGTCGACCCGTCGGTCGACCGTCCCCTTGCCCCCGGGACTCAAGTCGCGATCGGCTTGAAGAACCGGGGGATCGCCATCATCGCGGAATGACGACAAGGATATTGTCATGAATATACATGAACGGGAAATCAGGGACCGACACGCGTTGGCCGAAGAGATCGCATTGGCGGCCGGCAAGGTCGCCTTCGACTATTTCAGCAAGCGCGAGACCCTGGTCATCGAAACCAAGGGCGATCCCCAGGATGTCGTCTCGATCGCCGACCGGGAAGTCGAGAACCTCATTCGCGATCGCGTTTCCCAAAACTTCGCCGAAGACGGATTTCTGGGGGAGGAATATGGTCTGGTCGGGGGAAGCTCCGGCTATACCTGGGTAGTCGATCCGATCGACGGCACAAGCCCCTTCGTCAGCGGCATGCCGAACTGGTGCGTCTCGATCGCCGTGGTTCACGACAAGGTGCCGGTGGTGGGCGTGATCTACGTGCCCTGTCACAACGAACTCTATTCTGCCTCTACCGGACAGGGCGCCACGCTCAATGGCAAGCCGCTGTCGCTCGATCCGAAAAAGACCGTCCGCAACGCGCTGACAGGGATCGGCGCCAACCATCACGTCACCCCCGCTTCGGTTGCCAAGATCGTCTCCGACCTGCTTGACGCCGGCGGCAACTTTGTGCGGCTCGGCTCCGGCGCGCTGATGCTCGCCTATGTCGCCGCTGGTCGTCTCGTCGGTTATTACGAGCCCTACATGCACGCCTGGGACTGCCTCGGCGGCTACTGCATCGTCAAGGAAGCGGGCGGCTGGCACCTGCCGTTTCCGGTCGAGGGCGAACGGCTGACCAAGGGCGCTCCGGTTCTTGCAGCCGGTCCCGGCGCAATCGAAGACCTGCAACGGATCGCCGGCATCGGCGCGCGAGACATTGCCGCCGCGTAGCCGCACATTCTTGACTGACGCCGATAACGAGGTCGTCGAATCAAATTCCGATTCGAGTGCCTTCGGCCGCCCGGCCGGTCGGTGCGAAAGCAACGGCAAGCCGGCGTTCCAATGACCACCAGCTTTGCAAGATCGGCATCCCTTCATCCACAATCGTGTTGTCGGTCTTCGTGGTGCCGACGGGCGGCGGCTACCTATAGGCGAATAAGCGGGAAAACATCTATTCCGCGAATCGACGAATTGTCCTAACCAAGGCGGGATTTTTGAAGAGGCACTATAACAAGCAGATTGCTTCACCGATGCGACACTAGAGATCAGTCCGATCAACCGTCGAACGACATAGTTGAAAGCCGCCATTATGCCCGCTCTCATTTTGCCGAACCGCCCGCTCTCAATCGCCCGCAACGTTATCTCGACACCTGGAGCTTACTTCTGGTTGGCCCCCATCATTCTCGCACTGGCTGTTTTCCTGGTCCTCTGGCAAGCGCCGGGGGTCCTGCGCGATTTCCAGATCAGCCGGAACCCCTTGGTGATGGACGATGGGGATGTGCAAAACGGGCGATGCACGACCCGCAGGGCCATCTTCACCGATTGCGAGGCGCGGCTCGTCTACAGCTACAACGGACGAAACTACAGCTCTGATGTGGAGATCATGTTCGTAGACTTTCATATGGGAGACTACGAGACGGATCTTGTGATCTCCATCGATCACCCGGAACTGGCGACCATGAGCCTTGGCCTGGACAAGCTCTGGAATCGGATCATCACCCTTGGCCTGTTCACCGCGCTGGTCGGCGGCATGAGCCTGGGAATGCTGTTTCTGGCTCTGCGGATCTGGCATGTCAAACGTCAGCTGCGACGGCCAGCGCTCCTAAAGCCTGTGCCGGTCGAAATCACCGCTTTCGACCGGAAGCGAAACCTCCTCAATATCACCTACAATGACAAGCTCGCCGGCGATAAGACGGGGCGCTCGGTCTACACGCGGATGAGGGACGGCGAAGAGCCGCTGATCGTCGGCGAAGCGAATGGAAAGGCCGTTGGGCTGGCCGTCAGGCACGGTAATACCGCCTTGCCGGTACTTCTGGATGATCGTCTGCAGCGTATCGGGCTGACCGGAGACGAGCGTGACGCTGCGCTTGCCCCATTCGCGCAGTTTAACGGCGGCCAGAGCAGATCGGTGTTGCTCGACGAGGCAAAAAACACCATTTCAGTCGGGAAGCGGCTGCAAATGTTTTTCGGCACGCTGCTGGTGATCGTGGTCGGCGTGTTCGGTTTCTGGCTTTGGTATGTGACCAGTTCGAGCACGCAGTTTCAAAGCCCGGGGATGGACATCAACAACCTGATGCCGGCGCCGTTGAACGAATGGGGATGCGGCCAGCTGAAGAAACGGTTCGGCCATGATCGAGCGCCGTTTGGCTGCGTCGCAAGCGATTATACAAGCTGGAAATAGCAGCCTGGCCGGCGAACGTCTGCTCAGGCAGCATCTTTTGCACACTTAAACCTGGCAATGGCTGCCAGTTATTCCAGTCTGCCGCCCAAGTGGGCATTCGTCTCAGTCCCGTCCGGCTCCATACGGAGCCGGTTAGATTGCCGGCATGGAAGTCCGAGCTCTGTTGCAAGACGGGCTGAGCCCGAAGAACCGCTGAGCTCGGCAGCTTCGATCAACGACGTGCCACATGAGTGGCCGTCGAAGTCGCTATTTCATCGCCTCGAGCAAGGCCACAATATAACCGTAGCAAAAAGCAAAGGCTACGCCCGTGGGGTCGCGGCCGCTTATCGTGGGAACGTGATCCGGCATGATCATGTAGCGATAGCCGACCTCTTTATAAACTTTGAGAGAGCGCACCATGTCCATGTCGCCCTCGTCCGGAAAGGTCTCCATGAAGGAGAGCTTTCCGCCCGCGATGTTACGGAAGTGGACATTGAAGATCTTGCCGCGTGTCCCGAACCAACGAATGATATCGTCGATTTCCTGCCCGGGATTGTCGAGCATTTCGCCGATCGAGCCCTGGCAAAAATTGAGACCGTGATAGGGGCTCTCGCGCATCAGCACGAACTTTTTCAAACCCTCGACAGTGCCGAGCACACGAGTAACGCCCTTGTAACCGGGCGGGGTGTAAGGATCATGCGGATGGCAGGCAAGCCGCACCTTGTTGCTCTCTGCAACGGGCACCACGCGTTCCAGAAAATAGTCGATCCGCTCCCAGTTTTCGTCCTCGGACAGCACGCCCGCCAGGCCTGGCTCGGCCTGCTGGTCGGCCTTGTCCCATCGAAATGCTTCGTTGAGCGACCCGCCTCGCCCTGATTCCATCTGGGTACGTGGGATGCCGATCAGGTTGAGATTGTATTTCACCGACGGGATTCCGGCCTTCGCCGTTTCCTCGATCAACCTGCACACGGCGTCGATCTGCCGGTCGCGATCAGGGCCCTTGAGGAGGATATCCGGATAGGACGCCTTCTCGATGGGCTGCGAGGGAAGCGGAAGCTGGATCATGTCGAGGATCAGCCCGAAGCTTTCGATCTTGTCGCGATGACGCTCGAGATCTTCCAGCTTCCAGCTCGAAGGCGCGCCGGGCGGGTCTGCGCAGATGTGTTTCAACCCCAATTGAGCGAAAACACGGTAGTCGTCATCATCTCTCGCGCCAACTTGTGTGCCAACATACATTTTAACGTCCTCCCGAGCCTCTCACATATCATACGACCTATTATGATTTTTATCGACTGTCGAGCATCTTCGTGCGGTCCGGCGTTCAGACGGGCGGACGGACATATTACGGGGCCACTTCCCGCCACCGGCAGATAGTCTTTCAGGCTTTTCGCCAGAGATCGCGTGATAACGCGCATTATCAAACGGTTATCCTTGGATAGCTTGCCCTGAAGATCTTCGGGGAGGCTCGCCGAAGGTCCGGAAGTCAGCCTGATGGGCTATTTCGGCAATGCTTGCCATCCCCCATAAAGTCCGCTAAGTCATCATACAACGCTTAAAACAAGCGGCGATGCCCTTGGTCAGCTCTGGGAGGAGTTACAATGAAATATCTTTGCACTCGATTGCTCGTCGGCGCCGCTTTCGCTGTCATGTCGTTCGGCACGCCAGCAGCTTTTGCCGAGACGCCGGCCAATCAGCTTGTTATTGCGACTTCGCTTGCCCAGGTTCTCTCGCTGGATCCGCATCAGGCGACGGAAGCCAAAGCCAACGAGATCATGGCAAACCTCTACGATCGCCTGGTTTCCACCGACGGTTCGGGAAAGATTTCCCCGCAGCTCGCCGAAAAATGGGAGATCGACGACAAGGGCATCACGTTCCATCTGCGCAAGGCGGAATTCGCCTCGGGCAACCCGGTCACCTCCGCGGACGTGGTCTACTCGATTACCCGCCTCCTGAAACTCGACCAGGCCGCCGCCGCCAATCTCAAGCGCGTCGGCTACAACGGCGGCAATGTCGAAAAGCTGGTAACGGCGCCGGACGAGAAGACCGTCCGCATTGACCTTTCCGGCGAGGTCACCTCCGAGCTCCTGCTCTATCGCCTGGCAATGGTCATCGCGAGCGTTGTCGACAGCAAGGAACTGAAGAGCCACGTCGTCAACGACGACTGGGGTAATGCATGGTTGCGCACCAATTCGGCAGGCTCGGGCCCTTTCACGCTGAACAAGTGGACGCCGAACGAGATCGTCATCCTCGATGCGAACAAGAATTACGTCGCAGGGCCGCCCAAGATGCGCCGCGTCATCGTGCGCCATGTGCCTGAGAGCCAGGTCGAGCGGCTGATGCTCGAGCGTGGCGATATCGACATCGCAAGTGCGCTGACCGCGACCGACCTTGCAACCTTCACCGGCAAGCAGGGTTATGAAATCCAGCGCGTCCCAACAGGGGGCTTTTACGTCCTGTCGATGAACGCCAGCAAGGAGCCGCTTTCCAACCCCAAGGTCCGCGAAGCGATTGCCTACGGCATCGACTACAAGGGCATGGAAAAGGCCATCATGGGGCCGTACGGCCGGGCACGCACGGTTCCCGTTCCGGAAAACTTCGAATTTGCCATTCCGAGCCCGGATTGGAAGCTGGACGTGGCAAAGGCAAAGGCGCTGTTGGCCGAAGCCGGATACAAAGACGGCTTCACGGTGAACCTGAAGACGATTGCCCAGACGCCGCGCATCGATCTTGCGACCGCGATCCAGGCGTCGCTCGGCCAGATCGGCGTCAAGGTCAATATCATGCAGGGTAATGGTGCGGATATCATCGCCGCACACCGGGCGCGCGATTTCGATCTGCTGATCCCGCAGACGGGTGCCTATATGCCGAACGTCCTGGGCGCGATGGAGCAATTCTCGAGCAACCCGGATAATTCGCTGAAGGCCAACAATGCCGGCAACTTCGTATGGCGCTCCGGCTGGGACATTCCCGAACTGACGGCCATCACCGCCAAGGCTGCGCTGGAACCGGATGCGAAGAAGCGCGGCGCCCTTTACGTTCAGATGCAGGAAATGTTCGTTGCCCAGAAGCCTGCTGTTCTGCCGCTCTTCGAACGATATGAGCCGATCGTTCTGACGAGCCGTGTGCAGGGTTATGTCGGGCATCCGAGCCAGACGACACGTCTCGAAGGCGTCACGAAGACCGATAAGTAACTTAGCGTCAGATCAGGCAGCCGATCATGAAGGAACTTTCGTTAGCCGAGCTGGGACGACGACTTATCCATCTGATCGTCAGCCTGTTCATCCTGTTGTGCGTCACCTTCGTGATCGGTCGCGTCATGCCGACCGATCCGGTCGGGGCCATTGTCGGCGAACTCGCCGATCCGAAAGCCTACGAGGCCATGCGCGTCAGGCTTGGCCTCGATTTGCCGCTCTACCAGCAATTCTTCGTCTATGTCTGGGGACTGCTGCACGGCGATATGGGCACAGCCATCCTGACCGGTAACGCAGTCACCAAGGACCTGTCGCAGGCATTCCCGGCGACGCTGGAACTTGCAACACTCGCGGTGTTGATTTCCACGCTGATCGGCGTTCCTCTCGGCCTGGCCGCCGGTCTTTTCAGGGATAGCGCGATCGACAAGTTTGCCCGTGTCTTTGCGCTGGTCGGGCATTCGATCCCGGTCTTCTGGTTCGGTATCGTGGGGTTGGTTATCTTCTATGCTGGCCTCAATCTGGTCGGCGGCCCCGGTCGCGTCGATGTCTTCTATGAAGGCTTGATCGAACCGACTACGGGACTGATGCTCGTCGATAGCCTGCTCGAAGGCGAGACGGACATATTCTGGAACGCCCTGTCGCATATCATCCTACCGGCCTGCATCCTTGCCTATATGGCCATGGCCTATATCACGCGCATGACCCGGGCATTCACGCTGGAGCAGCTCAACCAGGACTATGTCATCGCCGCGCGCGCCAAGGGCGTCGGCCCGGTCCGCACCGTCATCAGCCACGTCCTGCCCAATATCGCGGTTCAATTGATCACGGTCCTCGCGATCTCTTACGGCAACCTGCTGGAAGGCGCCGTGGTCACCGAGATCGTGTTTTCATGGCCCGGCATCGGTCAGTACATGACCAATGCGCTCATGATCGGCGACATGAACGCAATTCTCGCGGCGACGATCATTGTTGGTTTCATCTTCATGCTCCTGAATTTCATTGCAGACATCGCCTACGCGCTTCTTGATCCGCGCACCCGGGAGGCCGCACGATGAGCAATATCGTTCAGGACGACGCCATCATTCAGCCGCCGGCAATCGGCACCCGGATATGGAACTCGACCTCTCGCATTCTGCACAAACTCGCCGACGAACCACTTGGCATGGTGGGCTTCATCATCCTCGCCATTCTGGTCGTGGTCGCAATCTTTGCGCCGTGGATCGCACCTTACGATTCCGCGGCCCAGACATTGGGCGACGCGCTTCAGCCTCCGAGCCTCGCGCATCTCGCCGGCACGGACGAATTCGGACGTGATATCTTCAGCCGTCTCGTCTACGGCACGCGCATCACCATCCAGACCGTCCTCTCCGTTTCGGTGATTGTCGGCCCGATCGGCCTCGTCATCGGCGTCGTCGCGGGCTTTTTCGGCGGACGCACCGATGCCATTCTGATGCGGGCCACGGATATAGTCCTGTCGTTTCCGTCACTGATCCTGGCGCTTGCCTTCGCCGCGGCTCTCGGGGCAGGCTTGGGAACCGCGATCGTTGCCATTTCGCTGACGGCCTGGCCGCCGATCGCTCGACTTGCACGCGCGGAAGCACTCGTCGTGCGCAATGCGGATTACGTGGCGGCCGCAAGGCTTTATGGCGCTTCGCCATTGCGCATCCTGTTTCTCTACATCGCCCCGATGTGTATCCCCTCGGTGATCGTGCGGCTGACGCTCAACATGGCAGGCATCATCCTGACGGCCGCGTCCCTCGGCTTCCTCGGTCTCGGCGCGCAGCCGCCGCTGCCGGAATGGGGTGCGATGATTTCCAGCGGGCGAAAATTCATGCTCGATTATTGGTGGGTCGCGGTGATGCCCGGCGTCGCCATTCTGTTGACCAGCCTTGCCTTCAACATCGCCGGAGACACGCTTCGCGATCTATTGGACCCGCGCCATGCCAGATCTTGAGGAAATGCCTGTCCTGTCCGTTCGCGGCCTGAACGTCCGCTTCGGCCGAAACTCCATTCCGGCGGTCTCCAATGTCAGCTTTGACGTAGGGCGGGAGCGCATCGGCATCGTTGGTGAATCCGGTTCGGGCAAATCGACCACCGGCCGCGCTATCATGCGGCTCTTGCCGCAGCGCGCCGGCGTGACCGCCGAGCGAATGGATTTCCTCGGCAGCCCGTTGCTGGAAAAGACCGAACGGCAGATGGGCGCTCTTCGCGGCAAGGACATCGCCCTGATCATGCAGGATCCGCGTTATTCGTTGAACCCTGTCCTGACCATCGGAAAACAGGTTGCCGAGGCTGCAAAGCTGCATCTTGGCGTCGGTGGCAAGGCTGCCGTTGCGCACGCCCGCGACATGCTGGCGAGGGTGCGCATCAACGATCCCGATCGTGTCCTGTCTCTTTACCCGCACCAGATATCCGGCGGCATGGGCCAGCGCGTGATGATCGCAATGATGCTTCTGGCGCGCCCCAAGCTCGTGATCGCCGATGAACCGACTTCTGCGCTCGACGTCAGCGTACGCAAGGACGTTCTGACGCTGCTCGATGAACTGGTGCGGGAGAACAATTCCGGCCTGATCCTCATCAGCCACGACATCCGTATGGTGGCTGCTTTTTGCGAGCGCATTCTGGTCATGTATTCTGGCCGCGTCGTCGAAACGCTGAGCAAGCTCGAAGATGCAGCGCATCCCTACACCCGGGGCCTGATCGCTGCGATGCCTGATCCCAAACATCCCGTCAGACGCCTGAAAGTCCTCGATCGCAAATCGATCGAAGTGGAGACCAATCCATGATCAAGGTCGAAAACCTCGATGTCGTCTATGGCTCCAAGGATAAAAGCAATCATGTCGTTCGCGGTGTCAGTTTCGCCGTGAGCCGCGGCGAAGCGCTCGGCATCGTCGGTGAATCCGGTTGCGGCAAATCGACGGTGCTGCGCTCGCTTGCCGGCCTCGAGGGCGCATGGACGGGATCGATATCGTTTGACGGCAAACCGGTCGGCAAGGTGCGGACACGCGACGAGCTGAAGCTTGCCCAGATGGTGTTTCAGGACCCCTACGGCTCGCTGCATCCGCGCCACCGCATCGGCACCGCACTCGCCGAACCGATCAGGTCGATGGGCGCTGGCGACGGTTGGACAAGGGTCGCGGAGGCACTGCAACAGGTCGGCCTGCCGGTGCATTTCGCCAGCCGTTTCCCGCATGAACTCTCCGGCGGCCAGCGTCAGCGCGTAGCGATTGCACGGGCGCTGATCCTGTCACCGCCGATCCTGCTTCTCGACGAGCCGACTTCGGCGCTCGATGTCTCGATCCAGGCGGAGGTACTCAATCTTCTGGCGGACCAGCGGGAGGAGCGCAATCTGACGTTCATTCTCGTCAGTCACGATCTCTCCGTCATCTCCCATATGTGCGATCGGGTCCTCGTCATGCAGAATGGCGTGTTCGTCGACGAACTCACCAAGGCGGATCTGCAGGCGGGCGTGACCCACGCGAGCTATTCCCACGAATTGTTCGACGCAAGTTTTTTGTAGCACCGTGCACTCCGAGCCGACGACGTCTCCGCCGTAGCGAAAGACGCTGTCTATCCGGATCAGGGTGCGAGCTGTGTTTCAGGAGAGGTGTCCACCTGTCCGCGATATTGTCGCGGCGAGCACCCGACCACTCGCTTGAATGCCTTGCTGAAGGCGCTCTCGGACTGATAGCCGAGCGCCGGCGCGACAACGGAGATGGGATCATTTCCCTTTTCGAGCCGGTCGCAGGCAAGAAGCATGCGCCATCGCGACAGATAGTCGATCGGTGTCTCGCCGACAGTTGCCCTGAAGCGTTCCGCAAATACCGAGCGTGACATGCCAGCTGTCTCGCCAAGCTCCGTCAGCGTCCAATGTCTTGCAGGATCGGCGTGAATGGCCCGAATTGCGCTGCTCAAACGCTTGTCCGACAAGGCAAAGAACCATCCCGTGCCTTGATGACCGTTTGCGAGATGCATGCGAAGCGCCTGGAGCAGCATCATATGCGCAAGATGTTGCGCCATGAGGTAGCCGCCAGGCTGGTTTAAACGAACTTCCTGCATCATGCGTTCGATCGACCAGCGCAAGGCGTCCCGCTCCGCTTCCTGGCTGAGGTGCACGATGGGCGGCAACATTTCCAGCAGCAGTTCGGCATGATGACCACCGACCGCAAAGCGGGATCCCGTCAGGGAAAACCCACCCCCTCCGTTGATGGTCACCATTCCGCCGGCACGGGCTGGCGGAAAGATCGTGGAGGCATCGATCGAGGGCAGATTGAGGTCGCTTGCAAGCCGGAACGGCAATCCGCGCGGAAGCACAAAGCAGTCACCCTGCTCGAGGCGTACCGGATCGCGGACGCCATCCACGGCCAACCAGCACCCGCCCGACTGGATCACATAACATTTGATCTGGCGTTGCTGGTCGCCGAACCAGACCGACCAATCCCCGCCGGCATCGAAGCCGGACGAAATGGTGCTGCTGGGTTTTAGCAGGGTGAGAAGCTCGGACAGGGGATCCATACGTTTTCCGGACGATCGCGACGATAATCAAGACCATGGAGCATGGATCGTCTGCGAGCAACGCCTTATTTGTTTCGGCGAGCTACGGCGTTGGTCCCGGACCAGGAACGATGTCGACCCCACGAGGACATAAGGAGCCTGCCATGATTGTAGTCACGACCCCTACGGGCGATATCGGCCATCAGCTCGTTGAGAATCTGCTTGAGAACGGCGCCGCCGTACGCGTCATCGTCCGCGATCCATCCAGGCTATCCGATGCCATTCGCAACCGGGTTGAGATCGTTTCGGGTTCCCATGCCGATGCCAATGTCGTGAACCAGGCATTCGAGGGCGCCGACGCAGTCTTTTGGCTGGTGCCTGCCGACTCGAAGGCAGACAGCGTCACGGCCGCCTATGTCGATTTTAGTAAGCCGGCTGCCGAAGCGTTGAAGGCCTGCGGCGTCAAACGCGTCGTCAGCGTCAGTGCGCTCGGTCGAACGACCCCGCTCGCCAACCAGGCCGGCTATGTCACGGCCTCGCTTGCGATGGACGACCTGATCGCTGCCACTGGTGTGAATTTTAGGGCGCTGACCATGCCGTCGTTCATGGACAACACCCTCATGCAGGCTGCGGTGATTAAGGCCCAAGGAGCGTTCTTTTCGCCGATCGACGGCGACCTGAAATTGCCGAGCTGCGCTACCCGCGACATCGCGACCGTCGCAACGCGACTGCTGCTCGACGAGACCTGGACAGGTCAAGAAGAAGTCGCGGTCCTCGGTCGAGAGAACATCTCCTTCAATGACATGGCGGACATCATGTCCGATGTGCTCGGCAGGCCGATACGGTTCCAGCAGATTCCGCTCGACGCCTATAAAGCCCAGTTCTTGCAGTTCGGGTATTCCGAAGCAATGGCCCAGGGAATGACAGACATGGCAGACGCGAAGAACCGCGGCCTCGACCTCGGCGTCGCGCGAAGTGCTGACAACACCACACCCACGAGCTTCCGCCAATGGTGCGAAACGACGCTTCGCCCGGCGATCCTCGATTGAAAGCCGGGCGTCCAATTTAAGGAGACGACCACATGCAGACGACAGGCAACGCTATCCTTCACCGGCAGCACAAGCGGCATCGGTAGAGGTTTCGCCGAAATCTTTCACAGATCCCAAACCGTCGGGCGGGGAAATTCTCGTCGTGCCGGCCGCGTCGGATCAAAGTGCCAGTTCGCGCCGCATCGTTTCCAGCCGCTCCATGGCGATGACGCCTTCGGCGATCGTCGGAGCGGGCGTCGAAGCTCCCCCCAGGGCCGGGACGACGTCGGCCAGCAATGCGTGATATCCTTTCGGGTCCTCGTTGGCGGCCGCGGTAAAGTTCGGCTTCCAGGTCAGCGTATCGCAATCCTCCTTCAGCGTCGCGCCGAGGTCGTCGATCTTGAAGGGCGGGTTGCGGTGCCAGCGGATCTCGATCACGTCATCCACCTCGATGCGCTGATGGTCGCCCATCAGCTCGATCCGCTCGACCGGCGTGCCCCGCGACTGGACTGTACCCATGGCGATATTGCCGATCGCGCCGCATTCGAATTCGAAAGCCACATGGAAAAGCAGGCGTCCCGGGGTCTTTTCGACCTTGCGGGTGGAGATCGAACGAACCGGTGAAACCAGGAAGGACACAAGGTCCATGTAGTGGACGCAGTGGTGCAGGAAGAAGCCGGTGTAATCGACGTTGCCGACGAAATAGCCGGGGGCTGTCATGTAGTAGCCGGTCAGGCCCAGCACGTCCCCGAAGCGTCCGGATTTCACGATGTTCGCCGCCATGCGGTTGCCGATCGAATATCGCTTCATGAACCCGACGAGCAGCGGCTTCTTTGCCTTTTCCGAGGCGGCCAGAAGCTCCCGCGCACCGGCGGCGGAACCCGATGGCGGTTTTTCCATGAAAACCGACAGGCCCCGTTCGAGCGCCGCCTTGCCGAAAGCGAGGTGCTGATCCGGCCCGACGGCCATTCCGACCGCATCGATTCCGGGTGTCGAAAGCAGCGTCTGGGCATCTGTCGTCAGATTGGCGACGCCGAATTGCCGGCCGGCATCCTTCAGACGCTTGCCGTCGATATCGCACATCGCCACGAGCTCGACATCATGGCGCACGAGCTGGGGAAGCAGCATCTGGGTTGCGTGGATACCACAACCGATCCAACCGATTTTCAAAGTCATCGACGATATTCCGTAAGCAGGAGATGGGATTTCATGAATGCGCTGGAGGCTGCGAGGCGATTGCTTTCGTCCTCGTGCGGCGGGCGCCACTGGGCAAACGGCACGCCGAAACGGTCGTCACTGCGCCGGAACGGCTCGAGCGATACCGGTCCCTTGTAACCGACCTCGTGAAGGGCGCGGCAGACTTCGACCCAGTTGGTCATTCCCGTTCCCGGGAAGCCGCGGTGGTTCTCATTGGCCTGGAAATGCACGAGACGGTCACCTGCAAGGAGGATCGCCTCGGCGATCGAGCTTTCTTCCATGTGCATGTGGAAGGTATCGAGCATCAGTTTGACGGCCGGGTTATCGACCGCGTCCAGCAATTCCATCGCTTGCTGCGTTGTGCAGAGCACATCGCTTTCGAAACGGTTCAGCGGTTCGACGGCCAACAGCACGCCGGCCTTGCCCGCATAATCGCCAGCCTCCTTCAGACCCCTGACGCAGCGTTCCTTCCGGGCCAGCCTTTCGGTTTCGTCGACCGGCTGAGGGGGGCGTCCGGCGAAAACCAGCGGATTTCCGGTCAGCGGGCCTCCGACGATCTTCGCACCCAGGCCGGCGGCGCAATCGACCGTGTATTTCAGGTAGTCAATACCGGCGCGATGGGCCTCGGCATCCGCCGATGCGAGATTGCGCTGCAGATTGACGCGGGCGGCGAGCACCACGCCGAGGCCGGCATCGTCGAGCGCCCTTTTTGTTTTCCCGATGTCGAGTTCGCCGACCTCCGGAACCAGAAGCTCCACAAAATCAAAACCGTGCTCACGCATCTTCTCAAACAGCGGGAAATGCTCGGCCGTAAAAGGCCTCGCATATTGCATGGAAATCAACCCGATGGGGTTCATTGTCATTTCCTTTTCAAATTCCTCGATAGTTCTGTTGTTCTTTCTGGCGAATGTTTGCTTCCCTCATCTCTGTGACGAGCACAGGAATGAGGGCAGAACTCTTTCAGCGCCGGCCATTTCTCACCCTTTCACCGCACCCTGGGTCAGGCCGCCGACGAGGCGGCGCTGAACGAGAAGGAACAGGATGGTTGCAGGCATGGCGCCGACGACGGCGCCGGCCGCCAGCAGGCCCCATTCGATCTGGTACTCGCCGATCAACGTCTGGATCGCCACCGTGACCGGCCGTACGTTTCGCCCGCCCAGCGTCAGGGCGTAGAGATATTCGTTCCAGGCGGTGATGAAGATGTAGATGCCGGTGGAGATGATGCCCGGCATGGTCAGCGGCAGGACTATCTTGCGCAGCGCCGTCAGCCGCGAGCACCCATCCGTCATGGCTGCTTCGTCGAGGCTCTTCGGGATGGCGCCGATATAGCTCGTCAGCATCCACACCGCGAAGGGGATCGCCACCGTCGCATTGGCAAGGATCAAGCCGAAATGGGTGTCGAGAATGTTGAAGCGCCGCATCAGCACGAAGAGCGGCAGGATGAGCAGCACGATCGGGAACATGTTGATCAGCAGGAACTGCAGCATCAACAGCTTGCGGCCCGGGAAGCGGAACCGCGAGAAGGCATAGGCGGCCGTAACCGAGACGATCAGTCCGACGACGACCGTGCCGCCGGCGATGATCAGGCTGTCGAGCATGTTCTTGAGGAAGGACGTCTGCTCGACCAGCCGCACATAGTTGTCGAGGCTCCAGCCACGCGGCGAGAGCGATACACCGGTCGCAGAAAGCGCGGCGGTCGGCGTCAGCGACGTCAGGATCATCCAGGCGAACGGCGCCATGGCAAAGAGGACGATCACCAGGACGGGCAGGTCCGTTGTGAGGATCCGGCGAAGCGTGCTCTGCTGTCTCATCGTTCCACCTCGCGCATGGTGCGAGCGAGATAGAGGGCCACGAACGCGCCCAGAAGAATGGTGAAGGTGACGGCGATCGACGTGCCGTATCCGAAATCGAGATTCTGGCGCGCCTTGACGAAGGCGTAGAGCGGCAGCGTGTGCGTTGCATAACCCGGACCGCCGCCGGTCATGACGAAGATGACATCCATGGAATTGGCGACCCAGATCACCCGGAGCAGCCCGGCCGTTGCCAGCACCGGCGCGATCCCCGGCAAGGTGATATGCACGAATTGCCGCCATGTAGAAGCGCCGTCGATCGAGGCCGCCTCATACTGGCTGCGTGGAATGCCCTGCAGGCCGGCAAGGATCATCACCGCGAAGAAAGGAAAACCCTGCCAGGTCAGCGTCGCGATGATCGCGTAGATCGCGACACTCGGATCGGCCAGCCACGGCACGGCCGAGCGAACGATCGAAAGATAGATGAGGATGTCGTTGAGCACGCCGGTATTCGGGTCATAGATCCAGCGCCACATCAGCGCGATCACAACGCTCGGCAATGCCCAGGGAATGATGATGAGGGCGCGCGCAAGACCGCGCCAGGGAAATTCGCGGTTGAGAAGCAGCGCTGCGACAAGCCCCAACCCCATCTGCAGCGGCACGGTCAGCCCGATCCAGATGATCGTGTTCCAGAGCGCCGTCCAGAAGACCGGATCGTTGAACAGTTTTACGTAGTTTCCGAAACCGACGAACCTGCTGGCGTTCGGCCGAAACAGGATGAGATCGTAGAAGCTGGTGAACACCGCCTGCACCATCGGCATGAAGACGATGACGACGGTGACCACGACGGCGGGGGCAAGCAGCAGGTAGGGAAGCAGCCGCTCGGAACGCCATATCGACGTTGTGCGGCGCTGCGTGGGGGAAGAGATCGATAGGGACATGCTTATCCTGCCTGTGGACCGCGGCGGAGAAGGAGGTCCCGGCACATCACTGCCGGGACCGGAGATTTTACTGAGCAAACAGCGTCTGCAGCTGTTCCATCATTTTCTTCGCCGTGATCTGACCGGTCAGCGCCTGCTGCATGTTCGTCTGCCAGGCCGTGTTGACGAATTCCGAAACCGCCGAGGTCTGCGGCAGCACCTTTGCGAATGGCAAGGACTGGACCGTCGCTTCGACGAAACGGCGTTCATGGAGTTTCCAGTCGGCGGAACCACTCTTCGTGACCGTCAACTGACCCGTCGCGCTGTTGAAGGCAACGTTGTTCTGGCCCTCTGCGAGGAAGGAAATCCACTTCCAGGCCGCATCCTTCACCGAGGACGAAGAGAAGATCGCGAGCGACTCGTCGCCGTAGGAAGTCCACTGGCCATTGCCACATTTCGGAACCGGCACGGCCGAGACCTTGTCGCCGAGTGCGGCGACGAGATCCTTGGACGAACCGATATGGTGGATGGTCATCGCCGTCTTGCCGGACTTGAAGGCAGCGACGATTTCCTGGAAACCGTCATTCGGTGCGGACGGCGGAATGACCTTGTCCTTCTGGAAGAGATCCACCAGCCACTGGTTTGCGGCGATCGCCTCCGGCTTGGTCAAGCCGCCCGGCTTCAGCTCGGCGCCCTGGGAGAGCACGAACGCACCCCACTGGTCCCAGCCGCCCTTGCCGCCGCGCAAGCCGAAACCATAGGTCTGCGGCGCATTGGTCAGCTTGATGGCCGCGTTGCGGAATTCTTCACAGGTCTTCGGCGGCTGCAGGCCAGCTGCCTGGAAGAGGTCGGTTCGATAGTAGAGATAGAGGACGACATATTGGATCGGCAGATAATATTGCTTGCCGTCAGGACCCTTGTTCAGCTCGAGCAGGTTATCCAGAAGGTCTGCTTTGCCTTTCCAGCTGTCGATCTGCTTGCCGATCGGTTCCAGCGCGCCCATTTCGGCGAGCCGCGGCTGGGCGAAGAGCTTCACCATGGCCGCGTCAGGCGCGTTGCCACCGACCAGCGCGGTGTAGAGGTTGTCGTAGTAGCTGTTCCACGGCACGTTCTCGGCTTCGATCTTGATGCCGGGATTGGCTGTCTCGAATTTCTTGACCAGATCCGACATCGGGTTCGCCGGATTGTCGAAATGGTACCAGAAGCGGACGGTTTCCGCCTTGGCCTCGCTGAAAGCGGCCGAAGCCGCAAGAGCGGCCCCGAGCGCGAGTGTCTTCAGAAATTTCATAGTCTCCTCCTCCTGATTGTTTACGTCATGGACGTCTTGTTAGTCGCCTTGCTGCATTGCCCGCGGCCGCCAGAGCCTCCCTTGCGGCCGAAAGTTCGTTGGTGTTCTGCAGGAAACCGTGGATGACGCCCGGCACGATGTGCAACTCGTCATCACGGCCAAGAGCCTTGAGGCGCTGGCTCAGGCCCAATGTGTCGGAAAGCAGCGGATCCACGGCGGCCGCCATCAGATAAAGCGGCGGCAGCGCGGCCAGGGCCGCATCGGAAGCCACAAGAGGACAGGCGAGCGGATCCTCCTCGATCGCGCACTCGCCGGAATAGAACGACCAGTAGCGCTGCATCTTTCCGCGCGTCAGCGCGGGACCTTCGGAGAAGCGGACATAGGACGGCGACGTGAAGCTCCGTGCGTAACAGCCGTAGAAGAGCAGCGCTGCATCCGGCAATGCGCGGCCTTCCGCTTGCTCATGCAGCATCGCCGCAAGAGCAAGGTTCGCGCCCGCGGAGTCGCCCGAAATCAGCAACGGGCCGCGGCGGACGCCAGCATCGGCCGTCACTTCGAAAAAGTTGCGCAGGCTGGCAACGACGTCCTTGAGGCCTGCCGGATAGGGGCTTTCCGGCGCCAGGCGATAATCAGGCATGACCACCGGCAAGCCGCTTTCGAGTGCCAGGACCCGGGCGCAACGTTCGTGGGTTTCGGGCGAACAGAAGGCAAAACCGCCGCCGTGGACGAAAAGGATGGCGCCTGCCCCGCCGCCGGGAGGCACGAGCACCTTGAGGCGACAACGCGCGGAACCAAGGCCCGGGTCTTCCGCCACCATGACCTCGGTCACACTTTCCATCGCCGGCAGATTGACGTTGCAGCGGACATTGGCGGCAAGCGATTGCGCCCGACCTTCCGCAGGCGGCAGCATTGTGGGATCCGGTAATGGCCCCAGTTCGGCGAGAACCCGCTCCATGAGCGCCGCCATTTCGTCCGACAAGACACCCGACAATTCGACATCGTTGCTCACTGGATCACCTCCGGGAAGACTTCCGGTCCGAAGTCGACGATGGTCGCGATATGATGATGCATGGCGGCGGTGGCGCGCCTTACGTCGCCGTCCTCGATCGCGTCGATGATGCTGCGATGGCGCAGCGCCGTCGCCTCGAGATCCCGCGCCATCGGGCTGCGGGAAATCTTGAAGCGGTGATTATGCACCAGGCAGCGATGCAGGATCGGGTCGAGTGCCGGCAGATTGGCATCCTCGAAAATTCGGCGATGGAAGTCGCGGTCGAACGAAGCGAGTTCCAGTTCGTCTCCCGCTCCGGCCGCGACAAGCATCTTCTCAAGAAGGCCATTGAGCTCCCTGACCAGCGTCCGGCTCGGCGCACGCATCACGCGCGCCATGCCGCTGCCTTCGATCTGCTGGCGCAGCCGGAACATTTCGATCGCCTCGTCCTCGGTGCATTCCGAAACCTGCGTGCCCCGATGCCCCTGACGACGAACAAGTCCCTCCTCCTGGAGCTGAAGCAGCGCTTCACGCACCGTTCCCTGGCTGCACTGAAAATGCGCCGCCAACTCCAGTTCGGTCAGCCCGGTCCCCGGCGCCAGCGTTCCAAGCATGATGTCGCGTTTCAAGGCGTTGAAGGCGGCGCCTGCCTTGGGGGGTTTGGTCGATGTCGGTCGAGACGAAAAATACGCCATGTAGTCGATCCAGCCGGTTGCGCATTTCTAAACTTATCATTATTGATATTGATATCGATAATTGGCGTCAAGCGCCAAAGTCGTGTGGAGGAGGAAAAACGTGGCCGGCATTGCATTGAAGAAAATCCAGAAATCCTATGGTGCTCTGCGGGTCATCCACGACATCGATATCGAGATAGAAAGCGGCGAATTCCTGGTCCTCGTCGGCCCTTCCGGCTGCGGAAAATCGACCCTGCTGCGCATGATTGCCGGACTGGAGGAAATCTCCGGCGGTGAACTCGATATCGGAGGCCGGACTGTGAACCTGCTACCACCGGCCGAGCGTAACATCGCCATGGTGTTTCAGGACTACGCGCTCTATCCCCATATGAGCGTGCGGGAAAACATGTCTTTCGGCCTGAAGATGCGCGGCGGCGATCAGCCTGATATCGACAACCGCGTCAACCAGGCGGCGGACATCCTGAAGATCCAGGACTACCTCGATCGGCGCCCTGCGCAACTGTCTGGCGGACAACGCCAGCGCGTCGCGATGGGACGCGCGATTGTCCGCGAGCCCGCGGCATTTCTCTTCGACGAGCCTCTTTCCAACCTCGACGCCGCCCTGCGCGTGGAGATGCGCCTCGAAATTGCAAAGCTCCATCGCCGCATGAAGGCGACCACCGTTTACGTGACCCATGACCAGGTGGAGGCCATGACGCTTGCGGACCGCATCGTGGTGATGAACGGAGGCGTGGTCGAGCAGGTCGGCAAGCCGCTCGACCTCTATCACAAGCCGTCGAGCCTGTTCGTCGCCCGCTTCATCGGCAGTCCGACCATGAACACCATCCCGGCCAAGCTCTCCAGATCGGGAGGCGAGGCTCAAGTGCTTGGAAGAACCGTGAAGCTGGACGGGCTTGAATTGTCAGGCCATGGCGCCGAGGACATCGTCCTCGGGATAAGGCCGGAAGACCTGATGCAATGTCCGGCCGAACAGGCCTGGTTCAGCGGCGAATTGATGGTGGCCGAGAAGCTCGGCAGTCAGACCTATGGTTATATTGAGGTTGGGCACACGAGGATGCTGGCGGTAGAGTTTCCTCGAGACCAGGAGATGAGTGTGGGCGATGTCATGCATGTCCGAGGCAACACGTCTGCGCTGCATCTTTTCGACGCTGGAAGCGGTAAGCGCCTGAGCATGTGAGCCGGAATGATCCTTGATCCATGATGGGTTCGAGGATGATCGAAGCCGGATGCAGGGCCGGCCTGAGATGCCGGCCCCTTTTCTGCGTCGAAAAAGTCGCTTCAGGATCGTGCTGCCGGAGCCGCTGTTTCGGAACGGACCTTGTCCAGCAGCTTCGAGAACACGCTCTTTCGAGCATCCCTCGACTTGAGGCCTCGACGTTTTTTGATCTGAACCGTGAACGGCTTTGTCAGAAACTTCATCGAGACGTGCTCCTTAAGCCACCTGGCGCTCGGCCTCGATCTGAAGAGGCGCCTGCTGAAAGGAACTGTCTCCGATCGCAATCCTGCGCGGTTTCATGGCCTCGGGCACTTCGCGCTTCAGCGCGATCGAGAGAAGGCCGTTCGTCAACGAGGCGTTCTCGACCCTGACATGGTCGGCAAGCTCGAAGCGGCGTTCGAATGTCCGTCCGGCAATGCCGCGGTGCAGGTATTCACCGTCCTTCTCCTCGGCTTTCTGCCCTTTTACCACAAGAACGTTGCGCTCCTGGGTGATGTCAAGGTCGCCTTCGGCAAAACCCGCGACGGCCATCTGAATGCGATAGTCGTCTTCTCCGGTTTTGACGATGTCGTAGGGCGGCCAAGTATCGATAGCCTGCAGGCGCTGCGCATTGTTCAGGAGATTGAAGATGCGGTCGAAGCCGATGCTGGACCGGTAGAGTGGTGCGAAATCAAGTTCGTTTCTCATAGCCATATCCTCCGTAAAGCAACATGGAATGGAGACGCGTCGGAAACCTGCGCCTCCGGTTCGATCGGCCCCTTTTAGGCTGCCGACGAAAATGATCTGGTTTTGAGCGATTTTCGATTCAAGAGGGAATCCGAAAAAAATTTAAGCAGGCCCGCCACGAAAAACCAAAGCCTCTTGATTGCCGATTTCGTGGGGCGCGCGTCCTTAAAAAGGCAGGCCCACATAGTTCTCTGCAAGGGCCGTCGAGGCCGCCCGCGAATGCGTCAGATAGTCCAACTCGGCTTCCTGGATCCTCTGATCGAATTCGCCCGTATCGGGGAAACGATGCATCATCGTCGTCATCCACCAGGAGAAGCGCACTGCCTTCCAGACGCGGGCCAATGCTCTTTCGGAATAGGCGTCGATGCCGGCATCGGAATGGTCCAAATAATGCTCCCGCAGGCCGTCGAAGAGGTAATGCACGTCGCTTGCGGCAAGGTTCAGCCCCTTGGCTCCTGTCGGCGGCACGATATGGGCTGCGTCGCCGACGAGGAACAGGTTGCCGAACCGCATCGGCTCGGCAACGAACGAACGCAGCGGTGCGATCGACTTCTCGAAGGACGGCGCGGTGATCAGCGCTTCGGCGTGATGCACCGGCAAGCGGCGGCGAAGCTCGTCCCAGAACCGGTCGTCGCTCCAGTCCTCGATCTTCTCATCGAGCGCGCACTGGAGATAATAACGGCTGCGGGTCGCAGAGCGCATCGAACAGAGCGCGAAACCGCGTGGGTGATTGGCATAGATCAGTTCATGGTTGACCGGAGCGACCTCCGCTAGGATGCCGAGCCAGCCGAACGGATAGATCTTCTCGAAAACGCGGATTGCGCTTTTCGGCACGGCGTTGCGGCTGGGGCCGTGAGAACCATCGCAGCCGGCGATGAAATCGCAGTCGATGCGATGCGTGCTGCCGTCCTTTTCGTAGGTGACGAAGGGTAAGCGGGTGTCAAAATCATGGGGCGTGACATTGCCGGCTTCATAGATCGTCTGGGCTCCGCCTGCCTCGCGACGTTCCATCAGGTCGCGGGTCACTTCGGTCTGGCCATAGACCATGACGCGCTTGCCGCCGGTCAGCCCATGGAGATCGATCCGGTGGTCGCGCCCGTCGAAGGCGAGCGAAAAACCTTCGTGCGGCAGACCTTCGGCATGCAGCCGGGCACCGGCCCCGGCCTGGTCGATCAGCTCGACCGTGCCTTCCTCCAACACGCCGGCGCGGACGCGGCCGAGGATGTACTCCTTGCCGACACGATCGAGGATGATGTTGTCGACACCCGCTTCCGTCAGAAGCTGGCCGAGCAGGAGACCCGACGGTCCAGAGCCGATAATGGCGACCTGCGTTCTCATGCGTCTCCTCCCGAATGTTTTTGTTTTGGTAAATTGTGCTCGGCTTCCGCGTTGGCGGCAATGGACATTCAAGCCAAAAAATTGGACAAACCGAACATTGCGACCGGAGGCATCCGATGAACAGGCACATACCGACCTACCAGCTATATGGAGAGGATCCGGGCAAGCGGCATGATTTCTGGCTGCATTGCGAAACCATCAAGGCGAGAAGCAGCCGCCACCAATGGGAAATCCGCCTGCATCGGCATGAGTCATTCTTTCAGATACTGTACATCGAGGCGGGATCGGGCGACGCGACCTTCGACACCGAGACGCATGCCATCCGCCCGCCGTCGATCGTCACTGTTCCCCCTGCCCTCAACCATGGCTTCCGGTTCTCCCGCGATATCGAGGGGTTGGTCGTCACGATCCTGAGCTCTCATCTGGACCATCCGCCGGGGGAGCGCAGCCGCTTCGGCGAATGGCTCGCCACACCGCACCTCACCCCGCTCGACCCGTCGAACGCCGATGCTGCCTACGTGATGCAAACAGTGAAACGAATTGGCGAGGAATTCGACCACCGCAACAGCGGGCGCAATGAGCTTCTGGCTACCTATGTAAAGCTCGCGCTGAGGCTGACGGCGCGCATCTCTCGCGCCGACGACCTCAACCAGCTCCCGGCGAACGAAGGCGAACGGCGGATGGAGATGCTGGGCGGCCTGATCCGGCAGCACTTCCGCTCGCATAAGCCGATATCCTTTTACGCGGACGAACTCGGCATCTCGCTGACCCATCTCAACCGCATCGTCCGGTCGATGGCGGGCTGTACGGCGCACGATCTGATCGCCGCCAAGCTGATCGAGGAGTCGAAGCGCGAGCTCGTCTTCTCGCTCGCATCCGTACAGGAAGTCGGTCATCGCCTCGGCTTTGCCGATCCCGCCTATTTCTCGCGTTTTTTCCTGAAGCAGACCGGGGAGACACCGCGCGCCTGGCGCCTGCGAGAAATCCAGTCGCTACACGGGACTTCTTCCTGAAGAGCGCGAACTGCCGCGCGGCACAAAGCCTGGCCTCATCGTGGCGGCCGCAATCGGGGGCCGGAACCATCGGGCTTGCGCTCGGGGCAGGCTTGGACATCGTCCTTCAGGTGATCAGAAGAAGCAGGACGTATGAAACTACCGTGAAGAGCATCCCGCGGAATGCATAGGAGACACATCGGTACTTCTGCCGGGCGATGAGGGACAACACGTCGGCATTGTCCAGGTATTCCTTGAAAAGATAACCGACGTCGCTGCGCTGCGCCGCGTGCTCGAATATTGCCCGGTGCTGCGGCCATGTCCCCCAAAAAAGCGAGGTGGATTTCGCCACCCGCCGAGGCAACACAACGAGGATGGCTGAAAGAATTGAGGAAACTGACGCGATGGCGAGCAATGCGGAAACAACCACCGCAAGCCACGTGCCCCCGGTATACCGCGCCAAGGTGAAGACGCCGCGCCCCTCGCTCGAAGAGATCAAAAATGCCAGCATGAAGGTAAAAATATAGGCAGCCTTCTGATCGGATATTTTGATCTGGTCATAAAACACGTCGTTTATCTTACGGACGTGATTGAAATACTCTTCAGTGATCTCACCGGACGCCATCGGCATTTCGAGCATCTCGATCGGCGCGCTGTCGAAGTCGCTCAACTTGCTTTTCCTCAGTTCCGAACTGTTTCCCTGTTAATACACTCTGGCCGAAAAGCAATGCCGTTTCTAAAGGCTATCTTGACACTTGCCAGGTTTAAAAGCAGTGGTGAAGCATGTCGGGGGCGATCAATCGTTTTTATCTTGCAGCGGTCGCGCTGCCTATACTTGCTGGCGGACTAGCGTCGCCGGCAGCGGCAGAGCCTGTGCAACGATCGGGGCAGCCTGCCGGGGCAGTCATTGCGCGCAAGGCAGGCGAGGAAGTCCGCTTTATCGACGTGTCCAGCTGGCAGTTCGTCGACCTGAAGCAAGACCTCGTCACCGGCGACGTGCTGCGTACCAATGCGACCGGCCAGCTGGCGATCCTCTTTTCCGATCGGACGCAGGTCCGGCTCGGCCGCAATTCCTCGTTGGTTGTCAAGCAGATCACCGCCAGCACCAGCGCCGACACCATATTGGAGCTTCAGTCCGGTACCATCTGGGCACGCGCGGAACGCGGCGGGCCTGGTGTCCGGGTCGAGACGCCGGCGGCGGCCGCGGCGATCCGTGGCACCGACTGGACGATGACGGTCAAGGGCGACCAAACCTCGCTCAACGTCCTCGAGGGCATCGTGCAGCTCAGCAATCCGCAGGGCAGCGTCGAAGTGCGCCAGGGCGAGGGAGCCGTCGCCTCGATCGGCCAGGCGCCGCACAAGGTCGTCATCGTCGATTCCGACGACCGCGAGCAGATGCTGTTCTTCCTGCCGCCGCGCCAGGCATTCGAGCGGATGCCGCCGTCAGCCCAACCGGTTGCCGAAATGCGCCGCAATGCCGATCGCATCACGGCGATCCCCGCCGAACGGCGCAGCGCGGAGGATTGGGTCTCGCTTGCCGAGGCCCAGCTTTCGCTCGAGGGTCGCCAGCGGGCGCGGCAGACGCTTGCCAAGGCCAAGGGCCAGCGGCTTTCCGCCTCGCAGAAGGCCCGAGTGACATTGATCGAGGCAGTCCTCGCCGCAAGCGAAACCCGCTATGCGGAAGCCGCGAAGCTGTTCGAGAAGGCGCAGCGCGGCCTGGATTCCAAACGACGGGGCATCGCACTTTACGGCGGCTATTATGCCCGGGCGCTTGCCGATCCCAACCGGGTCGAAGCACTGCCGCCGCAGGTGGGGGGACCGGACGGCGCATTTCTGCGCGCCTACGCGCTCGGCTTCCTGCAGGACCTGGGGGCGGCAATCAAGGTCCTCAAGGAGGCTGAGCGCCAGTATCCGGACGATCCGGAACTGCCTGCCTATCGCGGCTGGCTTGCGGTCTTGCTGAACGATCGCGCCCAGGCGGAGGAGGCGCTCAACCGGTCGCTTGCGATCGATCCCGCTGAGCCGACGGCGCTCGAGGCTCGTTCGCATTTCCGCGCGGGCTTCAAGGGCGATTATCAGGGCGCGCTCGCCGACCTCGAAGCGGCCATCAAGGTCGCACCCGGGGGCTCGACGACCTGGAACGCGATCGGCAACATCCAGGCCGCACGAAACGCCAACCGCGAGGCCGAAGCCGCCTTCAAGAAGTCGATCGAGCTCGATCCGCAGGACCCGCTCGCCCATTCCAACCTGGCGATCTTCTATCTTGATATCGGCCGGATCGAGGATGCCAAGCGCGAGATCGACACAGCGCTCGCCATCGATCCGGCCTTCGACATCACGCTCGTGGCGCGCGGTCGCTACTATCTGCAGACCGGAGAGCTGGACAAGGCCGTCGACGACCTGCTCGCGGCAAGCGTGGCCAATCCGGCCTATTCGCAAGCGCAATTGCTGCTTGCGGCCGCGAATTACGAAAAAGGCGACCGGGTGCCGGCCGAGCAGGCGACGGAAAATGCCGAACGGCTCGACGATAACGATCCGATAATATCCGCCCTGCGCACGGCAATCGCGATCGACAATTACGATTCGGAAGGCGCCATCCGCAACGCGCAGGAATATCTCAAGCGCTCCAAAGCCCGCGGCGGCGATTTCACCTCGCTCGGCGCCAACCAGCAGGCCGGGTCGACGCTGAACGATGCGTTCCGACTGCAGGGCATGAACGCCTGGGGCGAATATTACAGCGACGCCGCCTTCGATCCGTTCGCCGGCACCGCCTATATCGACCAGAGCATCCACGGCAGCGCCAACCCCTTCGTCAACAACTACTTCTACGGCGACAACGTCATCACCAACGCGCCGAACGGGCAGGCGTTCTCGTCCTTCCTGCAGGGCCTGATGCTCGAGCCGCATATCATTTCCGGCCGCTCGCGCTCCGCCAACATCATGAGACGGCCGTTCTTCGAAGGTTCGATCGGCGGAGGGATCAACACTGCCGGCGGAGAACTCGGATATATCGGTGAGGGGGAGATCCAGGGATACAGCAACCTGCCGTTCCCGATCAGCTTCTATGGGAATTTGCAATGGCAGAAGGTGCCGGACAGCCGGGATTTCTTAGGCCCATCGGACCTCGACACCGAGAATAAGGTCATCGGCGGCAACGGCTATCTCACCGCCAGCCCGACCCCATACGATCGGATAGTGGCTTATTTCAACCACTCAAAAGCCGACTTGAATATCGAGTTCCCGGATATCGATCCCTTTTTCGGTCTCCCGGCCATCGACAGGCAGGATTTTAACGCAAGGGGGACGAACGCCGGAATTGGTTGGAGCCATACGCTTGGCTACCGGGATGTGGTGAATTTGGCGATCATGTACAGCGGTTTCCGCCGGGATTCGGAATTCTATCAGGAGGCCGATGTCTTCGGCCTCCCTCTGCCTATTCGACGTTCGACAGGCGAACTGGAGCAAAACAGCTACATTGCGGCAGCAAACCACAATGTTGCGGTTGGCGATTTCACTTGGCGATATGGGATCGAGGGGGGATGGGTGGACGCGCGCCAGTTCCAACGAGATGAAGATCTTTTGTTCGGAGGATTTGCGGAGGGTGAAGCGTCGAACCGCAGTACTATCGGCCGCGTCTATGTTGATCTTCTTCATGAGGTTGGTCCCGACCTGAAGTTGGAGTATGCTCTATTTGGAACATATCTCGATAACGACGCGACGAGCGAATTCCGGTTGGGGCCACGTATAGGTGCCGCTTGGTCGCCCAGCGAAGGCCAATGGCTCCGCGGGGGCTTCATGCGCAACAGTTTGGATACGACAACTCCGACGCTGTCGCCGATCGGAGTTGTGGGGTTGCAACAGAACCAGGCCAGCATCAATCCGACGGGGTATTCCGATGTCTACGCGGTCCGTTGGGATGCAGAATGGACGCCAAATGTTTTCACTGCAGCAGAATTCCAGCATCAAGAGGTTCGTGATGCGAGCATTTCCATACCTCTGCTGGCTACCACAGCGGATATAGATAGAGGGACAATCAATCGCACCAGCTTGAGCGCCAACTTTCTGCTTGGTCATGGTTTTGGATTGTCTTCAACCATCGCCTATTCTGAGACCGACGACCGAAGCAGCGTGCCCCTTGCCGGCGGGCAAATACCTTATATTCCCGAATGGGCTGGTCAGGTTGCGCTCACCTGGGTGAACGAAGCGAACGTCAAGGCGACAATCGCGGCAAACTATGTGGGGGAACGCGTCAACGAGGCCGGCCTCAATCTTGATGATTTCTGGACGCTCGATGCAAGCCTTACCTGGGAGCCGTTTGACAAGCTGTTTGAACTAGAACTCGCCGCCTATAACCTTCTGGATGAGAACATTCAGCTCAACGGCAACACACCCGGTTGGGGCCGGTCCTTCCGGGGCACGCTCAAAGTTCGGTTCTAATGGCCGGCCGGCGCGGTTTCTCCTTTTCAACGCTGCGCTTCTTCTCGTCGCGCAGCGTGCAGGTTGCCATTCTGGCGGCATTCTTCTTCGCTGCGGCAGCGCTCCTCACGCGCCTGCCGGGATGGCCGCTGATCGACTATCGGGCATTCGACTATCTTTCGACCGTCCCGGCTGAGCCGATTGCGCAGGGAGGGCCGATCGTCGTGGCGATCGACGAGCCGTCGCTCGCGGAGGTCAACGTGCAGTGGCCGTGGCCACGCGGCCTGCATGCAAAGCTGGTCTCCCGGCTGCGCGCCGCCGGCGCCAAAGTGATCGGCCTCGACATCATTTTTTCCGAACCGTCTGCGCCGGCCGAGGACGAGGCGCTTGCCGCCACGCTCGGGCCGGATGTCGTGCTGGCGGGCGACGAGACGCTCGTAACCTCTAACCAGGCCGACCAGTTCATCCGGGTCATGCCGCTGCAGATGTTCTCCGACAGGCAAGCGCCAACAGGCATCGCCTCGGTCGGCCTGCATCGAGACGGCGTGCTGCGGGACATGCCGGACTTTGTCGACGGCTTTGCCGCCGTGGTCGCGACGGCCGCGGGCATCGAGGTGGATCAGCCGGAGCCTGGAAGCCTTATTCAGGTGTTCGGCGGTCCCCGCGCCTATCCGACGGTGTCCTATTATCAGGCTCTGGATCCTGAAAATTTCCTGCCGCCGGGGCTGTTCAAGGACCGGATCGCCATCGTCGGGCTGAGCCTGCAGAATGCACCGTCGATCGACAATGGCGGAGCCGACGCCTTCCCGACCTCCCATACGATTCACGACGGCAAGCTGTTGGCCGGCGCCGAAGTTCAGGCGACCATTTTCGACAACCTGCGGCTCAAGAAATCAATCACCGAAGCCAGTCGCCCGATGAGACAATTGCTGCTTCTGGTCGCGGTCGTGGCGGCGGCGGTGCTCATCTGGAAGGGTACGGGCTGGCACACGGTGGCGGGCGGCGCGGTGGTGATCGTCGTGCTGTTCATCGGCAGCTACGTCACCCTGCGTTTCGGCCGCGTCTTCCTGTCACCTATAGCGGCGTCCCTCGCCTTTGCCGGCATGACCGCGGCACAGGCAGCGCTCGACTACGCCCAGGAGCGGAAGAGCCGCCGGCAGATCATCCGAGCTTTCTCGCAATATCTGGCGCCTGCCCTGGTCGATCAACTCGCTCGCGATCCATCCAAGCTGAAGCTCGGCGGCGAGAAGCGCGAGCTTTCGATCCTGTTCTGCGATGTACGGGGCTTCACCACCATTGCCGAGCAACTCAAGGACGATCCGCAACAGTTGACGATGCTGATTAACCGGCTGCTGACGCCGCTGTCCGATATTGCGCTTTCGCATGGCGGCACGATCGACAAATATATCGGCGACTGCCTGATGGCCTTCTGGAATGCGCCGCTCGACGACGCTGCACATGCGGCCCATGCGGTAGCCGCCGCGCTTGATATGCTCGACTCGATGCAGGCGCTGAACGACGATCTGGAGGCCGAAGCGGAGGCGGCAGGACGGACTTATTATCCGCTGGCGATCGGAATCGGCATCAATACTGGCGAATGCGTGGTCGGTAACATGGGCTCGACGAGCCGTTTCGACTATTCCGCGCTTGGAGACGCCGTCAATCTGGCAGCTCGACTTGAATCCGCATCAAAGGCTTATGGCGTGCCACTGCTGCTAGGTGAGAGGACCGCACAGGCAGTGGACGATATTTTCGCAGTCTTCGAACTCGACCGCATCACGGTTAAAGGCAAGACGGAAGAGGTTCCCGTCTGCACCGTGCTTCGTGAAACTTCCGAGGCGGCACGGAACGTCCATCGCGAATTTCTTGAGGCACGTTATCGCGGCGACGTCGCCACGCAGCAGACCCTGGCGCAGAGGCTTATAGATGATGTGCCGGCGCTTTCGGCGTATCATGGGCAGGCCCTGTAGCGTCCAAGCAAGAAAACGAAATGCCGCACCGGGTCGCCGGTTCTCGTGTCCTCGGTCGACATGTTGGGATGATATTTCACTATCCGCCGCATTCTTAAATTAAATAGTCTATTTCTTTTATAGAAAATATCCCACCCTTCCGTGCATCGACTTTCGTGTCCTGCAACCGATGAGGGGAAGATCAACGATGACATTGGTAAAAACTGTGAGAACGGTCCTGCTCGGCCTGCTTGCCTTCGGCACCATGAGCGGGGTGGTCGCGGCCCAGACGAACGCGCCCCTTCTTCCGAAGGTGCCGCCCGGAACGGTCCTGACGGTCGGCGATCCGGTGACGCAGAAGGCGCTGGAGGTCTCCGGATTGATCAAGGAACTGTCGTTTGAAGTCAAATGGGCCAATATCAGTGGCGGCCCGCAGACCTCGGAAGCATTCCGTGCCAAGGCGCTCGACGTCGGGTCGGTGGCCGAAATCCCTTCGATCTTCGCCAACTGGAACAACCTGCCGGTTCGCAACATCGCCTATCGCGAACGCCGCGACCCGATTGCCAATCCCATCTACCGCTTCGGAGTGGCGCCCGGCGCTGGCATCAAGACGCTGGCCGATTTCCGCGGCAAGCGCATCGCCTTCAGCCCCGGCCAGGCCCAGGGAGCACTCGTTCTGCGCGCCCTCCATGCCGCAGGCCTCAAGAAAAGCGACGTCACCCTGGTCGAACTGCCGAGCACCGGCGATGTCTATCCGAAGGCGCTGGCCAGCAAGCAGGTCGATGTCGCGCCGCTCGGGGGCGTCTATATAAGGCGTTATATCGCCCAGTACGGCGGCGATGGCGCGACGCTCGTCGAACACGGACTGCGTGATGATCCGGGCCATCTCTATGCACCGCAATGGGTGCTCGACGATCCGGCGAAGGCCGCGGCTCTCGCCGAATATGTCGGGCTTTGGGCACGCGCCACCGAGTGGGTGAACAAGAATCCGGAGATCTGGATCAAGGAATATTATGTCGGCCAGCAGGGTCTGAGCCAGGATGACGGCGAATATCTGGTCAAGCTGACCGGGGAGCAGGTTGTTTCGGGAGATTGGAACGAGGTGAAAAAGCGGCACCAGGAGACGATCAACCTGCTGGCGGCGGAGCTCGGCTACAAGCCCTTCGACGTGGAAAAGATCTTCGACAACCGGTTCGAAAAGACCGCCTCCGCCGCCTTGGCGAAGAGCCAGTAATCCCCCTGCATCATCCAAGAGGAGATCCGAAGCATGGCAACCATTTGGGATGCGGATGAGGCGAAATCATCCCGGTCTTCCAGCCGTGAAAGTGCATATATCGTTCCAGCCGTGGCGAGGCCCGTCACGTCCCGGAGCCGCCGGAGACTGGGGCCGGGACCGGCGATACCATTCGGGCTTCAAATCGGGCCGGCATTGCTGGTGCTGCTATGGGTAGGCGGCTCGGCTCTCGGGTGGATCGATCCGCGCATCCTCTCTGCGCCCTGGACGGTCGTCGAGGCTTTTGGAAGGCTCATCGAGCAAGGCCGGCTGCAGGACAACTTCGTGACATCGGCGACGCGTGCCTTGCTTGGGCTCAGCATCGGTCTGGTCATCGGCACGATCCTGGCCGTCACCGCCGGTCTTTCCCGGATCGGCGAAGCACTGATCGACGGCCCTGTTCAGATCAAGCGCGCCATCCCCACGCTGGCTCTGATCCCTCTGCTGATCCTGTGGTTCGGCATCGGCGAAGGCATGAAGGTCACCACGATCGCCCTTGCGGTCATCATACCCATTTACATCCACACCCATAATGCGCTGCGCGGCATCGACAGCCGCTACGTCGAACTGGCCGAGACCCTGCGCATGAGCCAGAAGGATTTCATCTTTCAGGTGGTGCTGCCCGGCGCATTGCCCGGCTTTCTTCTGGGCCTGCGGTTTGCCGTCACTCTCTGCTGGGTTTCGCTTGTCGTGGTCGAGCAGATCAACGCCACCAGCGGGCTCGGTTACATGATCGACCTCGCCCGCAACTATGGGCAAACCGATGTCATCCTCGTCGGCCTGGTCGTCTATGTACTGCTCGGCCTTGTCTCGGACGGTCTTGTCCGCCTGCTCGAACGGAGGGTCCTCTCATGGCGCCGCACTCTAGCCAACTGAAGTCCGCATCCAGAGCCGTGCATGTCCGCAACCTCGTGCGCCGGTTCGCCACCAAGACGATCCTGGATCGCGTGGATCTCGATATCGCCGAAGGGGAGTTCGTTGCCCTGCTCGGCAGGAGCGGCTCCGGCAAAAGCACCTTCCTCAAGGCGCTCGCCGGCCTCGATCACGACGTCCAGGGAACCGGCACGCTTGAAACTCCGGAAAACCTTTCCGTGGTTTTCCAGGATGCACGTCTTCTGCCTTGGCGCACCGTGATCCAGAACGTCACTCTCGGTCTGCCGGGGGCTGCCGGGCAGGAAGCAGGCAGAAAAGCACTGGCCGAAGTCGGGCTCGAGGGGCGCGAAGCGGCCTGGCCAAACCAGCTCTCGGGCGGCGAACAGCAGAGGGTCGCTCTTGCCCGCTCGCTGGTCCGCCAGCCGTCCCTGCTTCTGGCCGACGAGCCGTTCGGCGCCCTCGACGCACTGACCCGGCTGAAGATGCACGACCTGCTGCGGGAATTGTGCGCAAGACATCGGCCGGCCGTGTTGCTCGTCACCCACGACGTCGACGAGGCAATCTCGCTCGCCGACCGGATACTGGTTATCGACGAAGGTCATCTGATCGAGGACCTGCGGATCGATCTGCCGACGCCGCGCGATCATGGCGATCCACGCTTTGCAAAGATCCGCACCCAGCTTTTGAGCCGGCTGGGGGTTGAAACGCCCGGACGGCGGGTCGCCTGAAATCCAACGGAAGTTGTCATCATGACCAGCAAGGGTCAGCTCAATCTCAACGCCTCGAACGGAGGACACGTCAATGAGTAAACAGAAGAGACAGATGCGGCTAGGGGCCTTCATCATGGCGACGGGCCATCATGTGGCAGCCTGGCGCCATCCGGCTTCGCAGGCCGACGCGGGACTGAATATCGATCACTACCGCGAACTGGCGCAGACGGCGGAACGGGGCAAGTTCGATCTGGTCTTCGTGGCCGACAGCCCGGCCGGCTGGGAGCGCGCCAAGGACCCGGAGGCGCTTCGCCGTTCCTCGCAGGGTGCCCATTTCGAACCGGTGACCCTGTGGGCCGCGCTGTCGCAGACCACGAGCCATATCGGCTTCGTCGCCACGGCATCCACCACCTATGAGGACCCCTACCTTCTGGCGCGCAAATTCGCCTCGCTCGACTATATCTCCAAGGGCCGGGCGGCCTGGAATGTGGTGACGACAGGCGCGGATGTTTCCAAAAACTTCTCCATCCCCGGTCATCCCGCCCATGCCTACCGCTACGCGCGCGCCGAGGAATTCGTCGATCTGGTGAAAGGGCTGTGGGACAGCTACGAGGACGACGCCTTCATCCGCGACAAGGAAAGCGGCGTCTATCTCGACCCGGACAAGGTGCATCTCGTCGACCACAAGGGTCAGTTCTTCTCTGTCACCGGTCCGCTCAATGTCGGCCGTCCGGTGCAGGGTTATCCGGTGATTGTCCAGGCCGGCGCATCGGAACCCGGCCGCGAGCTGGCCGCCAGAACCGCCGAGATGATCTTCACTGCCAACCAGACGCTCGAGGACGCCCAGGAATTTTATTCCGACGTCAAGGGGCGGCTTGCCCGTTATGGACGCAGCCAGGACGACTTGTTGATCAGCCCCGGCATATTCCCCGTTCTCGGTGGCACCGAAAGGCAAGCACAGGAGAACTACGACTATATCCAGTCGCTCGTTCACCCCTCGATCGCCTGGAACATCCTTGCCCGCCACTACAAGGGCGTCGACCTCTCCGGTTATTCGCTGGACGATCCCGCTCCGCCCCTGCCGCAGGATACGGAACTCAACAAAAGCCGCCTCAAGCTGGTCACCGATCTGGTATCGCGCAACAATCTGACGCTGCGCCAGTTCTATCTGGCGGTTGCGACCGCTCGCGGCCATCGAACGGTGATCGGCACGCCGGAACAGATTGCCGACGCGATGCAGGAATGGTTCGAGAATGGCGCTGCCGACGCTTTCAATATCATGCCACCGATCCTGCCCGCCGGATTGACGGACTTCGTCGACCAGGTCGTGCCGATCCTGCGCAAGCGCGGCCTTTTCCGACATGAATATGAAGGAACGACCCTGCGGGAGAACCTCGGCCTCAAGCGCCCGCAGAACGGCTTCGTGCTTCGCTCACAGCTTGAGCCGGAGGCACGGGCAGCCGTATAGCTCCCGCGCCACATTAAATCCCCTGGCCCTGAAGATGGCGACACCGCCGATACTTCTCGGCCAGGACCTTCCGCTCGCCTCTTCTCGGACAGGCTTCGCTCAGGCGCTCAATGCCTGCCTACGGTTGTTGACGAAGCCGGCTACTTCCGATTGAGGCATTGCCTTGCCGAAGATATAGCCCTGCCCTATATCGCAGCCCTGGCCAAGGAAGTAGGCGAGCTGGGCGTTCTCCTCGATCCCTTCGACCGTGGTCTTGAGGTTGAGACTGCGGCTTAAGCCAAGCACGGCGTCGATGATTTTGGCGTTCTTGTCGTTGTGGGTAAAACTTGAGACAAAGCTCTTGTCGATCTTGATCTTGTCGAACTTGAAGCGCGCCAACTGCGCCAGGCTTGAATATCCGGTTCCGAAATCATCCAGCGCCACCTGGATGCCGGCGGCATGGAATTGCTCGATCGTCGCGGCGGCAAGGTCCGGGTCGTCGATCAGAGCATTTTCGGTAATCTCGATTTCCAGCCTGGACGCCTGTAGGCCGGTCTGCTGCAGGATGTGGAGAACACGGCTTGCGAGCAGCCTGTCTTCCATCTGGACCGGCGACACGTTGAAGGAGAGCGACAATGTTCCCGGCCAAAGCTGCGCATCGCGGCAGGCTTTCGACAGAAGCTGCTCGAAGAGCGTGGTAATGAGGCCGGTCTCTTCGGCCACGGCAATGAAGTGTTGCGGTGAGACGAATACGCCGTCCTTGTTCCACCGGGCAAGCGCTTCGAAACCGCAGAGTTCACCTGTCCTGAGATTGATCAGCGGCTGGTAGAAGGGTTCGATCTTGCCCTCGTCGATGGCCCGGCGAAGGTCGCCTTCGAGTTTGGCGCGCTCAGAGACCTTTTCCTGCATTTCAGGCTGGAACAGGGAATATTGATTGTGACCTCGGCTCTTCGCCTCGTATAGCGCGACGTCCGACCGATGGCAGACTTCCTCGAGCGAGCTACCGTGGTCCGGCAGGCGCGCATAACCGACGCTGGCACCGACTTGCGTCAACAGAGTGCCGATGCGGACCGGTCGGGAAACCGAGTGGATGAGCAGCTGCGCGAAGAGCTCCTCCTTTTCCGGCAAGAGATTACGAGCCACGGCGACGAACTCGTCGCCGCCGAAGCGGAAGACGCATTCGTATTCAGCCAATGCGCAGATGCGCCGTGACACTTCCTTCAGCAGGACGTCGCCGCCCTGATGGCCGAGAAGGTCATTGACCTTCTTGAAGCCGTCGAGATCGATCGAAAACACCGTTGCGGTCTGCCGCCCGTTATCCTCGTCCGTTTCCTGCTGCCTTTCATCGGGGTGCGAAAGGACGAACCTGTCGAAGGCATAGCGGTTGGGAAGTTTCGTCAGATGATCGTGCGTGGCGATATGGTCAGCCTCATTGAAGGCCTTCCGGCGATTCATCATTTCACTGCGCATATCGAGAATGCGCAGCACCGAATAGGCGAAGCTCGCAAGCCCTGCAACGATGAGTACGATAATGATGAGATGGGCTTTTCCCGCACTGATCGACTGAACCAGCTCCAGCAGCAGGTCGTCATAAGCTATACAGCCGATGAGCAAAACCATCGCGACTGCCGTCACTTGCGCCAGCTGCCTGCCGGCTTTGCTTTCCAGAAAATCCTTCATCTACCCCTCCAACTCCGTGATCCTAGGAGAAATAATTAAAGGATTTGTTATTCCCGGTTGTGCTTCCTTCTAGTTTAGCCAGAAGAATGATAGATTCGGCGCCGGCAAAAGTATGTCGCCGGACGCACCTCGCTCGGCCGAACGAAAAACTCCCCTCGCATTGTTTGTCAATCCACGGTCTGGCGGCATCAGTTGATGTCGTTCTTGAATATTGCTCCTTTAAGAGCCTCTGACAGTTCGGCAAGCTGGTAAGGTTTTCGCAGGATCTTGATGCCTTGCGCGTCTGCCGCCTGTTTGGCGACCTCGGAATATCCACTCGTCAACAGGATCGGCAGGTCCGTGCGGCGGGCGCGAATTTCCTTTGCCAACTCCACGCCGTTCATTCCTCCAGGCATCATGATATCGGAAAATACCAGGTCCACCCGCCGCCCGTTCGCAAGCGCGCCGAGAGCAGCGGCAGCCGTCGCGGCACGGACGACCTGAAATCCAAGATCATCCAGCATTTCACTGACAAGAGCCGCGACTTCGTCGTCGTCTTCAACCAGCAGGATGCTGCCCGCCGAAGCCGGGCGTCGCCGCGCGACGTGCAGATCGACCAGATTGTGCTGATCCGGTCCAGGCTGGTTCGAAGAACGCGGCAACAAGAGGATTATTTTCGTTCCCCGGCCGATTTCGCTTTCGATCTTTATCTTCCCGCCCGACTGCTGGACGAAACCGTGCACCTGCGCAAGGCCAAGGCCGGATCCCTTGCCAATGTCCTTGGTGGTAAAGAACGGCTCGAACACGCGCGCCTGCACCTCTCGGGTCATTCCGGAGCCGTTGTCGCTGACGGAAAGGCAGACGAAGTCCTTGGCGGGGCCGGCTTGATCCGAGACAGGAACGTTTTCCGCGCGGATTTCTATCGTGCCCCCTTTGGGCATCGCGTCGCGGGCGTTGACTGCAAGATTGAGAACAACAAGTTCCAGCTCGCTTGCGTCAACCTCGACGGGCCACAGATCAGGTGAGAACTCGAGGGTGACATGGACATCGCCCCTCAGACTGCGGTCGAGCAGTTCGCGCATCCCCCCGATCTGGCGGGCGAGATCGACTGTCTGCGGCCGGAGTTCCTGCCGGCGGGAAAAAGCCAGAAGCTGCCGTGTCAGGCCCGATCCGCGTTCGGCGGCTTGGCGCATGCCGTCCATCAAGCGTTTTCGCCTGGCCGGGTCCGTCTGGCGGTCGAGCATTTCCAGTCCTCCGGAAATCACCATCAGCAGATTGTTGAAATCGTGAGCGACGCCCCCAGTCAATTGGCCGATCGCTTCGATCTTCTGGGCTTGCCGAAGCTTCTCCTCCACATGCGCCCGCACCGTCATCTGGTCGCGCAGGGCCTCGTTTGCTGCTTTGAGTTCCTGGGTGCGCACGATGACCTGCTTCTCCAGTTCCTGGGCGGCCTGCTCGCGCTCTTCCAGCAGCGTACGCAGTTCCAACTGTCGGGCTCGCGCGCGAAGCGCCGATTGGATCGTGCTGACAAGGGTCAGAGCCTGGATCGGGCGCTCCAGAAGGGACACGTTGCGCAAGGAATCGATCAGTTTCTGCCGCCATGCCTCGATGCCGGTCTGCTCCTGGCGGCTGGTCAGCAGGATAAAAGGAAGATCCGACCATGGCGGCTGGTCGGCAACCCATTTGAAAAGCAAACTCGCATCTTTTCCGAACAGGGCCTCTTCGGCAATAAATGCGGCTGCAGCGCCGGTCTGCAGTGCTCCCGTGAGGTTTTGAAGATCGTTACAGGCCTTTGCCGCGATGCCGCTTCGATTGAGCAAGCCGACTGAGGCGGCCGCATCTCTGCCGACCGGAGCAAAGACAATAACGGGTTCTGGTTGGTCTTCACCTGGCGCCATCATTTCCGTCTGCTGAACTCGTTACAGGAGCGGCTGAAAAATACGGCGAGCCGGCTAGCACGCCGGTGAACTCGAGCGTCGGCGGCCCGAGTTTGATGCCATTGTCGGACAGCCTGAACTCGCGCACGCTGTGCTCGTGCCTGCCGCTTCGCTTTTTCACGACGGATATCGCTCGGCGCACGGTGCCCTGCACTTCGAAATACCGCAGCATGATGACGGAATCGCTGAGATAGCTCAGGTCGAGCGGAGCCTCGAGCGGGCCCACGAGCCCATGCTGTGCGAGGACAAGGATGGTCAGTACGCCACGCTGGCCAAGGTAGGTCAGCAGTTCGTGCATCTGCAGGACCAGAAAACGCTCGTCCGGCATCGCATTCATGTAGCCATTCAAACTGTCGATGACGACGACGCGCGCGCCGTCGACCTCCACGCTTTTCTGGACGTTGGCGGTAAACTCCCCTGGAGATAGTTCCGCAGGATCGATCTGCTGCAACCGGATCAACCCGCTGTCCAGATGGGTTTGAAGATCGAAACCCAAGTTCCTGGCCCGCGCCTGCAGCGTTCCACGCCCCTCATCGAAGGCATAAATGACGGCATGTTCGCCGCGGTTTGCCGCCGCCAAGGCATAGGTCAGGGCAAGTGACGACTTTCCTACCCCGGCGGCCCCCAGGAACAGGACGTTGGTACCTCGCTCGAGCCCGCCGCCCAGCATGTCGTCGATTTCCTTGTTCCCGCTGGAGGTGAACTCGTCGTCGAAAGCCTGATGATGCTCCGCAGCGATGAGGCGCGGAAAAATGTGGAGACCACCCTTCTCGATCGTGAAATCATGGTAGCCGCCGCGAAACTTGATGCCACGCATCTTGACGACCCGCATGCGGCGCCGTTCTGCGCCGAAGTCGATCGCCAACTGCTCCAGCAGCACGACCCCGTGGGAAATCGAATGGAGTTGCAGGTCGTTCTGTTGAGACGACAGATCGTCAAGAAGGATGACGGTGCACTGCCGGCTGGCGAAGAAGTGCTTCAGCGCCAGGACCTGGCGCCGATAACGCAGCGGACTGTGAGCGAGGAGGCGCAATTCGGAAAGGCTGTCGATGACCACGCGCCTCGGGTTGAGTTCGGAGACGCGATCGAGAATGAGCTTCGTCGTCTCGTTGAGCTCCATTTCCGCCGGATGGAAGACCGTCAGCTCGCGGTCGGGGTCGAGCGTGGTCTCCGGAGGGACGAGTTCGAAGACCTCGATACCCTTGAGCGACCAGCCGTGACGGGAGGCGACAAGCTGCAGCTCGCGTTCCGTCTCGGAAAGGGTGATGTAAAGCACCTGCTCTCCCTGGCGGACACCTTCGAGCAGAAATTGCAGGGCGATCGTGGTCTTGCCCGTGCCAGGCCGGCCCTCGTAGAGATAAAGCCGGTTTTCATCGAGGCCCCCGTCGAGGATGGTATCGAGACCGGGCACGCCGCTCGAGATACGCGGAGGGTCGACAAACTCCGCCTCTTCGAACCGTTCTGTCATGTTCAACCTTTGCAGTGGAAACCCTTGAACAAGATCATATAGATTGCGGCGGACAAGCCTCAAGAGGGGCCGCCGAGGTATGCCGGACGGCTTTCGAAAGGCTCGCCCGCCCCACAAAGCATCAGGCGGAATGTTGTTCCCAGTACCAGGCCACATACATCATCTTTTTGTCGTGCCGGCGGCTTTTCAGGAGGGCGCGGATGGAACGGACGTCCTCTTTTTCGCAGGCGACCCAGACGAAGGTCTCGTCATCGACGGAGGCGATCGCCTTCTTGGCTTCCTCTGCAAGAATGCCTTTGGCTCCAGCCGGATAACTCCGCCGATGCAGCCAGCGGACTTCCAATGAACCCGCCGACGGAAGCGGCTGTTCCTCCGCTTCATCCCGCACTTCGATGATGGCCTGCATCCGGGTGCCCGGCGTCACCTCGGCCGCAATTCGGGCGATGGCGGGAAGAGCACTTTCGTCGCCGACCAGAAGAATGGACTGTGCCGCCGGAAGGCTTCCTCCTCCCGGCCCGAGCAGCGCTACTTTTTCTCCGGGCTGCACGTCGCGGGCGAATTCGGCTCCAGGTGTCGCCACATGGGAGGACGGATGTTGCAGGAAGTCGATCCACAATTCCCGGCGTTCGATATCGACGGCGCGGATCGTGTAAATGCGAACCAGAAGTTCGTCTTCTCCCTCGGGCCAGGCGACACGGCCGTCTTGGCGGATCCCCGGCCACACCGGCGGCCTGCCCTTCGGGGGAACCAGAAGGCGGACGTGCATGTCGCCACCGACGAACGGCGCTATATCGGCGCAAGCAAACTTCACCCGCCGCATGTGAGGGGTGACATCCTCCGCCGAGACGACCGTCACCTCGTGGATATTCGGCAGCACCGCGAGGGACGAATGCTCGGACCACGTCAATTCAAGAGAATCCTCTCCTGCAAAATAGAACAGGTGCTCTGCAATCATCGTCTGATTCAGCTGCAACGCCGCTTGCGACTCGCATGCCAGTTCGATCAGGAGCTTGCTGTCTGCCAGCCGAATGCTCGTCGTGCTGTTCTTGCTCTTCAGCAGAGCGTGGTCCTTGCTCCGCTGCACGTCGGCATGCTCGATGAAGTGCTCGCAGATTTCGTCGAGCATGCGTTCGGCATCCTTTGGCAGTGCGACGCCGGACAATTTGAGCGGATGAACTGCATTCATGACCGGTTCTCCTTTAGATCCTGCCCCTCCGCCATCCGATGGCGGCCGATCGGCAGCATGATCGGCCGGCCCGATGTGGGGTCGGTAATGACGCGGCTCTCAAGCCCGAAGACCTGCCGCACGTTCTTTTCCGTCAATACGTCCTCGGGCCTGCCGGCGACATGCACCCGCCCCTCGGCGATCGCGACGAGGTAATCCGCATAACGCGCCGCGAGATTGAGATCGTGCAGGACCATCACGATGGTGGTTCCCCGTGTCTGGTTGAGATCGGTCAGCAGATCGAGAACTTCGACCTGGTGATTGATGTCGAGAAAGGTCGTCGGTTCGTCGAGCAGCAGAACCTCCGTCTGCTGCGCCAGCGCCATGGCGATCCAGACGCGCTGGCGCTGCCCACCTGAAAGCTCGTCCACCGGCCGCTCGGCAAGCTCGACGGTTCTGGTCACCGTCAGCGCACTCTCGACGGCTTCGTCGTCCTTGCGCGTCCAGCGTGAAAGCAGGCCTTGATGCGGATGCCGCCCGCGGCTGACGAGATCGACGACGGTAATGCCCTCCGGCGCGATCGGCGACTGGGGAAGTAGCCCCAGTGTCCGGGCCAGCTCCCGGGATGGGATACGATGGATCGATTTGCCGTCCAGCAACACATGCCCCTGGCTGGGCGAGATGAGCCGGGACATGGTGCGCAAGAGCGTGGACTTGCCGCAGGCATTGGCGCCGACGACAGCGGTAATCTTGCCGGACGGCACCGTAAGATCCAGCGCGTGCAAAATTTCGGCATCGTTATAACCGGCCGAAAGCCGGCTCGCGGTCAGAGAATGAACAGTCATAGCGAGCCTCCCATCCGGTTGGCGCGCACGATCTGATAGATCAGATAGGGCGCGCCGAGTGCTCCGGTCACCACACCCACCGGATAACGGCTTGGCAGAAGGAATTGACCGACATAGTCCCCGCCCAGGACGAGTATCGCCCCGATCAATGCCGCCGGTATCAGCAACGATCCGTTACGTCCGATGACCCGGGCGGCGATCGGTCCGGACAGGAAGGCGACAAAGGCGATCGGCCCCGCCACCGCCGTCGCGGATGCGATCATCCCGACCGCCGCAACCATGACCAGCATTCGGGTCCTTGCCACCTTGACCCCCAAGGCCGCAGCCATGTCGTCGCCCAGGCGAAGTGCCTCCAGGTCGCGCCCCCGGCTGAGCAGAAGTCCGCCAAATGTGACCAGCACTAGGAGAAGCGGAAGCGCCTGGCCGAGCTGCGCGCCGTTGACGCTGCCGGTCAGCCAGCGCATGGCCTCCTGCAGGTTCCAGGCGGGAGCGCTGGAGAGGATATAGGCGACGACGCTTTCCAGCATGGCCGAGACGCCGATCCCGACGAGAATGAGCCGGGTCCCCGCAACCCCGTTGCGGAATGACAATGCGTAGATCAGCAGCGCCACGGCAAGGCCGGCGCCAACCGCCAGGACCGAAACGATCGGCCCGCTCAATGACAGGACAACGATGGCAAACACGGCCACAGCACTTGCGCCCGAAGTGATGCCAATGATGTCCGGGCTGGCCAGCGGATTGCGCAGCATGAGCTGGAACGTGACGCCGCCGAGCCCAAAGGCCAGTCCGGCGAGAACGGAAAGGACCGAGCGCGGCAGCCGCAGCTTGCCGACCGTAAAGGCAGCACCTGCGACATCCTCCCCGAGCAGGACGCGCATGACGTCACCGGGCGGCGTGAAGGACTGGCCGAGCGACAGGGTCACCGCAAAAAGAATGACGAGGACAGCCAATAAAATGGTTGTCACGAGAACATGCCGGCGCGTGCGCCGGCGGCGATTTTCAACGATGAGACCAATAGTTGGGGAAAGCACTGTCACAGTTCTCGAACCCGCTGCCGCCTGACGATCCAGATGAAGAACGGAGCCCCGACGAGGGCCGTGATAATTCCAACGTCGATTTCGGCAGGTCTGGTGGCGATACGCCCGACGACATCCGCCGCCAGCAGCAGGCAAGCGCCGCCAAGCGCGGAAAACGGCAGCAACCACCGATGATCGATCCCGACCAGCAGACGGCAGGCATGCGGTACGACCAGTCCCAGAAAGCCGATTGGCCCGCAGACTGCCGTTGTTGCCCCACACAGGAGAATGGCACCAAGCGAGGCGACAGCGCGGGCCACGGCGACGTGTTCCCCGAGCCCTGCCGCGACATCATCGCCCAAAGCCAGTGAATTCAGCTTTCGCGCCGACAGAAGGCTAACCACGAAACCGGCGGCAAGAAACGGCAGGACCGGAACAATGCGCTCGAAGGTCGCGCCGCCCACGCCGCCGATCTGCCAGGAGCGGATGCCGCCCGCGATATCGGCGCGCGGCAACACCACGGCAATCACCATGGAGGAGAAGGCAACCGACGTTGCGGCTCCGGCCAGCGCCAGCTTCAACGGCGTCGCCCCGCCGCGCCCGAGCGATCCTATCGTGTAGACGAAAACCGCCGAACACCCGGCTCCGAGGATCGCAGCCCAGATATAACCCTGCGCGGAGGACATATCGAACAAGACCACGCCGGTCACGACGGCCAGCGATGCCCCCATATTGACGCCGAGAATGCCCGGATCGGCGAGAGGATTGCGGGTGACGCCCTGCATGATTGCCCCGGCAAGCCCGAGCGCGGCTCCAGCAAGTACGGCAAGCACGGTCCTCGGGATACGCACGCTCACTGCTGCCTGCCCGATGCTGTCGATCCGCCCCGCGAGTGCCGCGACGATATCGCTCCAGGCCACCTCACGGGTGCCGACCGTGACGGAGAGCGCACAGAGAGCGGAAAGGGTGAGGACCAATCCGGCTAGCCAGAGACCGCGGGTCCGGTTCGAACGTCGAGAGACGAGCGACCGAGAGAACGATCGTATGCTGCCGACCGTCATTTGGGTTTTCTGGCCGCGTCCGACAGCAGATCCACATAGTCCTTCAAGACCCATGAGATCGAAAGCGGTGTCGGATTTGCCGCGGTGCCGATCGGGTTGCGGCCGAGCATGACGAGAGCGCCCTTGTCCACAGCCGGCATTCTGGACATCAAGGGGTTCGCCGCCAGCGCATCGAGCAGTTTCCGGTTTCCATAGGTGACGACGATATCGACGTCGTCGAAGACGTCGATGCGCTCGGCGCTGACAGAGCCTGCGAATTTCCCCGACTTCGAAGCCTCGACGACGCTTCCGGGGGACTTCAGACCAAGATCCGCGAAGAACCTCACCCGGGTATCGTTCGTCGTATAGAAGTTGACGGTGCTCAGGTCAGTCGCATCGAGATGGGTAATGAACATCGCGGATTTACCCCGGAGCTCAGGATGCCCGCCAACCACTTTGGCGATGTCGGCTTCGATCCTTGCGATCGACGCCTCGCCTTCGGAGGCCATGCCCATGCCAGCGCTGTTCAGGCGGATCATGTCACGCCAGTCGGTCGACCAGGGCGCCTCGGGATAGGCGACGACCGGGGCGATCTGGCTCAGCGTGTCGTAGTCCGATTGGCTCAAGCCGGAATAGGACGCCAGGATCACATCGGGCCTTGTGGCGGCGACCGCCTCGAAATCGATACCGTCCCCTTCATCGAAAAGCACGGGCTTGGCGGCGTGGAGCGCTGCCAGCCTTTCGGCGACCCAGGGCAGCACGCCATCGCCGTCGTCGTCGCCGAAATTGGCCCTGGCGAAGCCGACAGGCACGACACCGAGCGCCAGCGGTACTTCATGGTTCGCCCAGGCGACGGTCGCTACCCGCGCAGGCTTTTGGGGAATGATCGTCGTGCCGAACGCATGCTTGATGGTGACGGGATAGGTTGTTCCTTCGGCAGCCCGGGCGCCTGCCCCGGCGCTGCCGAACGCAACAATCCAGATGGCTATCGCCGCCATTTTCACGGCCGAAAGCAGTAACCGCAGCATCGTCAAACTCCGCAGACCTCAAGTGGACTTTCACTTTCAGGTTAAGAGAGCCACGTCAACCGCCCTCCAGGCCTGCACCGACAAGAGCACTGAGATTCCCGTGGGATCCTACAAAGCTTGAAGAATTTACAATACTGGACAATCATGCTCAAGTTAATAGCGGCCCGGGGGCGTACCGGACCAGGATGTCGTTCGGGATGATTCCCCCAGATCTGGCATCAGTCTCGGCGATCTCTCGCCTAATCAACTTCTGGAACGTGAATATGGACAACGAAAGAACAAGCGCTCGCTCGAGACCGGCCCTTATCCGCTACTGGAATGCGGTCCTTCTGGGTTGCACGGCGCTTGTCGCCTTCACGCCGACCTTAGCGCTTGGCCAGGAAAGCTCGAACGCCGATACGACACTCGCACCGATCGTCATCCAGGGCAGCGGCGCCAGCCTCGATACCGACAACGATTCGAAGTCGATCGTCGCGACGAAGACGACCGGCGTCGGCAAGATGCCGGCGGATATTCTGGAAACGCCCGCGTCCGTCTCCGTCATCACGTCCAAGGAAGTCCGGGAGCGCGGTGCGGACAGCATCGAGCAGGTCGTGCAATATACCGCCGGCGTGGTCACGGACTATTACGGTTCGGACGACCGTTACGACTATTTCAAGATCCGCGGTTTCACGCCCTTTACATATCGCGACGGGCTAGTCATCGGCAGAACCTGGAGCGGGATCCGGGAAGAACCCTTTGCCTTCGAGCGCATCGAGGTACTGAAGGGCGCCAACTCGACGGGCTTCGGGGTTTCCGATCCCGGCGGTTCGGTGAACTATGTCACCAAGCGGCCGAAGAGCGAACGTTTCGGCGAGATTTACGGCACCGGCGGTTCCTTCGGCCACAAGGAGACCGGTTTCGACTTCGGCGACAATATCACCGAGAATGATACCCTCTCATACCGCTTGACCGGCAAGTTGCAGCGGTCGGACGCCGAGTACGACTACTCGCAGGATGACGAAAACTTCATCATGGGTGGCCTGACCTGGCGCCCCACGGCTGCGACGAGCCTCTCATTCGTCTTCGATCATCTCGACAAGGACGGCACACCCAGCAGCGGCGGCCATCCGAGGGGGACGAATCTCGACAGGGATCGCTTCTTCGGCGAGCCGGACTACAACTACGATACGACGAACAGGAACACCTACAGTGTCACGCTCGACCACGATTTCGGGAATGGCCTGACCTTCAACGCCAACGCGCGCTACAGCAAGTCGGATACCGGATTCGGTTATGCCTATATCTACGATGCGCTGGGTGCTAACGATCCCACGGGCATGGTTGACCGAAATTACTTCGGCAGCGACAAGTCATCCGAACAATTCATCGTCGATGCGCATCTGCTCTACGAGACGAATTTTAACGATGTGGAAAGCCGTACGCTGCTCGGCGTCGAGTATAACAAGTTCGAGTCGAAGAATGACAGCTTCTACACCGCTGCTCCGGCCATAAACTGGCAAAATCCGGTCTATTCGGGCGGACCCGGATCGCTGTCGCCGTACGCCAGCGTGGCCAGCGACCAAAAGACCAAGGCGATCTATCTGCAGCAGGATCTGACCTTTTTCGACAAGCTGACGGCGAGCATCGGCCTGCGCAACGATTGGCTTGACCTCAAGGAAACAGACCGGCTTACAGGCACCTCGGCGTCTGGCGACTTTAGCGAATTCACCAAGCGCTTCGGCCTGAGCTATAAGCTCACCGGGGAACTTGCGGCCTATGTCAGCTATGCCGAATCCGTCGCGCCGCCGAGCGCGGGTACCGAGCCTACGCTCGGCACGCAGTATGAAGCCGGCATCAAATATCGCCCGGATGCCTTCCCCGCCCTGTTCACCGCTTCCGTCTACGACCTGACGATGGAGAACATCACGACCTATGAAGCTCCGACGTACCTGCCGGCGACGGTCGACAAGATCCGGCATCGTGGTATCGATCTCGAGGCCAAGGCGGAGGTGACGAGTAATATCAACCTCATCGCATCCTATTCCTATATCGACTCAAAGATCGTCGAGAACGGCGGCTCCTACGATGGCAAGCGCTTCGCCCAGGTTCCGCAGCACCTGGCCTCGATCTGGGGCACTTATACGGTAGAAGGCAACGGAAGCCGCGGCGATATGACGTTCGGGCTCGGGGCTCGTTATACGGGTTCGTATTACTTCGACAACGCAAATAGCCGAAAATCGGACGGTGCCATCGTCTTCGATGCCGCCTTTACCTATAAGATCCAGGAGAACACGACACTCCAGGTGAATGCCAGCAATCTGTTTGACGAGAAGCATATCGCCAACGATGACGGCGGCGCCTATTATTATAATCCCGGTCGCGCAATCTACGCGACGCTGCGCCAGACGTGGTGATCCTCCGGTCCTAGGACAAAAAGTCCCGCGGCAAGGCCGCGAGACTTCTTGAGGCGCTGGACCGGGAGGGAGTTGGTCAGGCAGCCTGAACCTTGCGGCTGGCGCGGGCCCAGGCCGGCAGCCAGTCGCCGTGAGCGGCACGCAGCTCGTCTGTCATCGCCCAGATCTGGTCGAGATCGAGTTCCGCCGCTGTATGCGGGTCCATCATTGCAGCGTGGTAGATGTGCTCGCGGTTCTCGGTCATCAGTGCCTGAACCGTCAACTCCTGGACGTTGATGTTGGTGCGGATCAATGCCGTGAGCTGCGGCGGCAGGTCGCCGATGAAGGTCGGCTGGATGCCCGACGCGTCGACCAGGCAGGGAACCTCGGCTGCGCAATTGTCGGGCAGCGAAGTGATGCAGCCATTGTTGCGCACGTTGCCGTAAATGACGGAGGGTTCGCCGGTCCAGACCGAATTGATGATCGACGAGGCATATTCCTTCGACTGCGCGACCTCGATCTTGTCGGCTGAACGGTAGGCTTCCGCCTGCCCCTTCCAGCGGGCGATCTGCTCGATGCAGCGCTTCGGATATTCGTCGAGAGGGATGCCGAATTTCTCGATCAGGTCCTCGCGGCCCTCCTTAATAAAGTAAGGCGTATACTCGGCGAAATGCTCCGAGCTCTCGGTGACGAAATAGCCAAGGCGGGTCAGCATCTCGTAGCGTACCTTGTTCGGGCAGCGCGGGTTCCAGCCGGGCTTGGGCGCGCGGCCTTCGCGATAGGCACGGACCAGATCCGGATAGAGATCTTTGTAGGAGCCATCCGCCTGGCGATGCTCGAACTTCAGATAGAAGGCCATGTGGTTGATGCCGGCCGAGCGATAGCGGATCTCCTCATAGGGAATGTCGAGGTCATGCGCCAATTCCATTGCCGTGCCCTGCACCGAGTGGCAGAGGCCGACCTGCTTGATCGCGGGGTATTTCTCCGAAATCGCCCAGATGTTGATCGCCATCGGGTTGACATATTGCAGCATGATCGCCTCGGGGCAAACGGCGAGCATGTCCTCGCAGATCTTCCACAGATGCGGCACGGTGCGCAGGCCACGCATGATACCGCCGATGCCGAGCGTGTCGGCGATCGTCTGACGCAGGCCGAACTTCTTGGGGATCTCGAAGTCGGTCACCGTGCAGGGTTCGTAACCGCCGATCTGGAAGGCCACAACGACGAAGTCCGCGCCCGCCAGCGCCTTTCGCTGGTCGGAATAGGTCTCGGCTTTCGCCTTGGCGCCGAGTGTTGAAATCAGCTTGTTGACGACGATTGCGCTTTCTTCGAGACGCTGCGGATTGATGTCCATCAAGGCGAAGGTGGCGCCCGACAGCGCCGGGCGCTGCAGGACGTCGCCGATGATATTCTTCATGAAAACGGTCGAGCCTGCTCCGATAAATGCGATCCTGGGATTTCGTGCCATTATAACCTCCGGCATTCGGCAATCATTATGCTACCTCGAAAGCGGCCTTGACGAGCCGTTCGGTGTAGGCGGTCTTGGGGTGGGATAGAACTTCGTCGACGGGACCCTCTTCGATGATCTTGCCGTGCTGCATGACAATGACCCGGTGGCAGAGGGCACGCACGACCTTCAGATCGTGCGAGATGAAAAGGTAGCTGAGGCCCCGCTCGTCCTGCAGCTTGCGCAAGAGTTCGATGATCTGCGCCTGAACCGAGAGATCAAGAGCCGAGGTCGGTTCGTCGAGCAGGATGAACTCAGGCTCGAGCGCGATGGCGCGGGCAATGGCGATACGCTGCCGCTGGCCGCCCGAAAACTCGTGCGGGAAGCGCGACAGGATGTTGCTCGGCATGCCAGCTGCGATGAGCGCCTCGCGCACGCGGTCGAGCCGTTCGGCCTTCGTCGCGCCGAGCTTGTTGACGACAAGCCCTTCCTCGATGATTTGGCCGATCGTCATGCGCGGATTGAGCGACGAGAACGGATCCTGGAAGACCACCTGCATGCGCGAGCGCAACGGCCGCATTTCGATGCGCGAACGGTCGTGGATCGGCTGCCGGTCGAAATAGATTTCGCCGCTGTCGGTGTCATTCAGCCGCAGAAGCGCCTGTCCGAACGTCGTCTTGCCCGAACCGGACTCGCCGACGATTCCCAGCGTTTCATGGCGGCGAAGCGTCAGATCGAGGCTGTCGACCGCGACAAGCTCCTTCAGCTCCGGCTTGAAGAAGGTGCCATGGCGCAGCATGAAGGAGACGCGCACCCCCTTGGCGTCGAGAATGACGTCAGAGCCCTCCGGCAGCGGATTGGCCTGGCCGCGGGGCTCGGAGGCGAGCAGGTGCTTGGTGTAGGCATGCTGCGGATTGGCGAAGAGCTTTTCGGTGATGTTGTGCTCGCACATCTCGCCATGCTGCATGACATAGACATAATCGGAGAACTGCCGCACGACGGTCAGGTCGTGGGTGATCAGGATCACCGCCATCCGCAATTCCTTCTGCAAGTTGCGGATGAGGTTGAGGATCTGCGCCTGCACGGTGACGTCGAGTGCCGTCGTCGGCTCGTCGGCGATCAGCACGTCCGGATTGTTCGACAGCGCCATGGCGATCATCACGCGCTGACGCTGGCCGCCGGAGAGCTGATGCGGATATTGCCGCAGGCGAGCTTCCGGATCGGGAATCTGCACATGCCTCAGCAGTTCAAGCGCACGGGCCTCGGCCTGTTTCCGGCTCATCCGGCGATGCACGCGAATGGCTTCAATGATCTGGCTGCCGATCGTGTAGATCGGGTTCAGCGAGCTCATCGGCTCCTGGAAGATCATCGAGATACGATCGCCGCGCAGCTTGCGGCGCTCACGTTCGGAGAATTTCAGGATATTGGCGCCGTCATAGGCGACGGTCGATTGCGGCGACACCACGGCGCGTTTCGACAGCAGCCCCATGACGGTGCGCGCGGTTACCGATTTGCCCGATCCGGATTCGCCGACGATGGCGATCGTCTCGCCGCGGTAGAGCTGGAAGGAGATATCCTTCACGGCCTCTACCGTGCCGTGCTCGACCTTGAAGTTCACGGCGACGTTGCGGGCATCGATGATTGGCTGTTCCGTACGGCCGGCATGGTCGAGGCGGATGGGCGGGGCGAAGCTGTTGACGAGTGCGAGAGCCATCTGGACCACCTCAATAAGGATCGACTGCGTCGCGCAGCCCGTCGCCGAGCGCATTGAACGCAAAAACCGTGATGAGCACGAAGCCGACCGGCGCCAGGATCCAGGGATAGGTGCCGATCACGGAATAGTTTGCCGTATCCTGCAGCATCAGTCCCCAGGAGATCAGCGGCGGCTTCACGGCGAAACCGAGGAAGCCGAGGAAGGACTCGAGCAGCACGACGCTCGGGATATGCAGCGTGACGGCGACGATCACGTGGCTCATGACGTTCGGAAAGATGTGCTGGAAGATGATCCGCCGGTCGGTCGCGCCGACGGCCATGGCCGCCCGGACATAATCGATGCGGGCGAGCGCCAGTGTCTTGCCGCGCACCTCGCGCGACATCTGCGCCCAGCCGAGCGCCGACATCACGACGATGACGAAGCCGAGGAAAACGTTGGTCGGCGCCGTCACCGGGATGAGCGAGGTCAGCGCCAGATAGAGCGGCAGCTGCGGAAAGGCGAGGACGACTTCGACGAAGCGCTGCACCCAGGTATCGAACGAACCGCCGAAATAGCCGGATACCATGCCGACCGTGGTGCCGATCACCGTGACGATGAAGACGACGGTGAGCGCGATCGTCAGCGAAATCCGCGAGCCGACGATGGCGCGCGACAGCACATCGCGGCCGAACTTGTCGGTGCCGAGGAAATGCACCGGCTGGCCGGTGGTGGAACCGAAGAAATGGCGGTTCGCCGGGATCAGTCCGAACAGCCGGTACTCGGCGCCTGCCACGAAGAAGCCGAGACGGTTCGGGTTGTCGTAGTCGGGACCGACGACCGGCTGAAATGTCACGGGGTCGAGCTCCGCGGACTCGGTCTGTCCATAGACGCGCGGCTGGAAGACGATGTTGCCGTCCTTGTCGTGAAAGCTCATTATCTGCGGCGGGGCAAAGCCGACATCCGTTGCCTTCGGATCCATCGGCGCAAAGAACTCAGCGACGATCGCCATGATCAGCAGCAATCCGACGAGGATGAGGCCGATCATTCCGGTCCAGGAGCGCCGCAGCCGGCGCCAGACGAGCGCCGTGTAGCTCTCATTGCCGTGCGGCGCGTTCTTGGCCGTCTGTTCGAGGGACATCTGCCCGTGGGGCAATGGCGGGGAGGAGTCGAAGGCGAGCATATCAGGCTCCTCCGTAGGCACGGACGCGCGGGTCGAGCATCGCCAGAAGCATATCGGCGATGATGTTGCCGACAATGAGCGTGGCCGAAAGCACCATCATGAAGGTCGCCGTCACATAGACGTCGCCGACGGCCATCGAACCGACGATCGCCGGCCCGACGGTCGGCAGCGAAAAGATGATCGCCGTCTCGATCTCGCCGGTCAGCATGTAGGGAAGCACGACGCCCTGATACATGACGAGCGGGTGCAGGGCATTGGGCACGGCATGGCGCATGACGACCGCACCGCCCGAAAGCCCCTTGGCCCTTGCCGTCTCGACATACTGGGCGTTCAGCGTATCGAGCAGGTTGCCGCGCATGACGCGCATGTTGTAGGCGAGCCCGCCGAAGGTGGCGATCGCGACGACCGGCCAGACGTGTTTGACAAGGTCGGCGAATTTCGCCCAGGACCACGGCGCGCCGCCATATTGCGGCGAGAAGAAGCTGCCGATTTCAGAAACGTTGAGCTGGAAGACGAGCAGGTAGACGATGATCAGCGCCATCAGGAAGCGCGGCACCGTCATGCCGAGAAATGAGATGCCGGAGAGCAGGCTGTCGATCCAGGAATATTGCCGGGTTGCCGCCCATATGCCGAAGCCGATGCCGAGCACCGACGCAAGGATGTGGCAGACCAGCGCCAGGAGCAGCGTGCGCGGCAGGCGTTCGCCGACGACGTCGGCCACCGGCTTGTTGTAGAACATGCTGTAGCCGAAATCGCCCTGTGTAACGATGCCCTTGATCCAGTTGAAGTACTGGATGGCCATCGGTTGATCGAGGCCGTGGGCGATGCGGTAGGCCCGAGCCTGTTCGTCGGCCTGTGCGAAGGACGCGCCGCTCTGGTTGATCAGCTGCGAGCGGATGTAATCGGCATAGTCACCGGGTGGCGCCTGGATGATCGCGAAGGTCACGATGCTCAGAATGATCAGGACGGGGATTGCGGTCGCTATGCGCACGAGCAGGAATCGTAACATCGGACGGTTCGCTTCTCCTTGCCGCCAGTCGCGCCTGTCGGTGCGGCCGGCTTGTTGATCTTGCCCGGCCGCGCTTCACGCGCGGCCGGAGTCCTCGGTTGGGAGGGGAGCTCTTAGTTGATCGGGCCCTTTTCGCCCGGCTTGCCGGGCAGCCTCTCGGGGAACAGCTCATATTTGCCCTGCTTGTCGGCAGCGACCCACAGGCGCTCACGGATGACGGAGTCCTCGGCCCAGTTGAACATGAAGATCGGTGTTCCTTCCGGCACATTCGAGAAGCGCTTGTTGATGATCAGCGCACCGGGATATTCCGTCAGTCCGATCGTATCGACATTCTCGGTTGCGATCTTCTGGTACTGCTTCATCAGGTCGACGCGCTGGTTGTTGTCCTGACTGGTCTGGAACTTGGCGACGATAGCCACCAGCTTTTCTTCGTAGGGCATCAGGTCGAGTTTGCCGTCTTTTCCGGCGCGGTGGTGCCAGCTCGTGCGCGGACCGACAGGTGCAAGCTGCTCGGTGTTTTGAACCACGGAGGCAAGTTCCGGCATGTTGCGCTGGATCAGCCAGTCGAAACGGCCGCTATAGTGAGCGTCGTCGCGCTTCGGACCATCGAGCGCATTGAGGATGACCTTGATCCCGAGCTTTTCCATCTGGCCGATGACGCCTTCCGCGAGGCTCTTGTCGGTCGCGTAGCCGTTGTTGACCAGAAGGACGATCTCGACGTCCTTGCCGCCGACGGTTCCGGCGGGGAAGTTCACGAAACCGTCGCCGTCGGTATCCTTGAGGCCGGCCTTCGCCAGCAGCGCCTTGGCGCCATTCAGATCGAAGGGGTAATAGACCACCGAGTTGCGGTCGTAGAAGCTGGTGCCCGAGGACAGGCCACCCGGATAGATCGCGGTGAACGGACCTTTGACCAGCGAATCGCCAATCGCCTTGCGGTCGAGGCCCATGGTGATCGCCTTGCGGAAATCCTCGTTGCGGTTCAGCTCGCGAACGGCCTGGCCGCGCGCGTCTGGCTCGCCCCAGCCGTTACCGGACAGGTTCATGCGCATGTTGTAGCCAATCAGGCGCGGGCCGAAGGCAAGACGTGCCGGGGCGGTCTTCTCGGCGGCGCGCTTCAGCGATGCCACGAAATTTTCCGGCTGCTCGAGGTTGGAAATGTCGCCGGATCCGGCAACGGCCTGTACGTCGCGGTCGGCCCAGGTCGACAGCTTGTAATGCAGTTCGTTCAGATAAGGGAGTTGATTGCCCTTCTCGTCGACCTTCCAGTAGTATGGATTGCGGCGCATCACGATGATGTCGTCAGGACGGTATTCGACCGGCACCCAACCGCCCATCACCGGCATGTTCAAAAATTCCGGCGGGAACGCATTCTTGAACTGATCGTAGGTATTTTTCGAATATTTCGGATGCTGCGGCTTCAGGATATGCGACGGGCCCGGGCAGAAGCCCGGATAGGCCATCGTGTAGAGATATTGTTTGGGGAAAGCCTCCTTGAAGGTCCACTCGACGGTATAGTCATCGATCTTCTGAAGTGTTGTCCCCTGGCCGAACGCTTCAGGCGATGCGCCGCCGCCGAGCGGCGAGACATTCGGGTCGATGACCTCGTCTTCCCAGTAAAACATGATGTCGTCGGCATTGAAGGGAACGCCGTCGGACCATTTCGCGCCTTCGACCAGATGCATGGTGAGTTTATGACCGTCCTTGGACCAGTCCCAGCTCTTGGCAAGGTTCGGCAGCGGCTCGGTATCCTTGGCTTCCACCTGGAAGAGCGGCGCGGTGCGCGTCAGGCACTCGGACAGGCCGATATCGATGCCGCCCCAGCCCTGGGTCTGGCCGGCGCCATAGTTCCACCCTTCAGGCCGGCCGCCGATGACATGCCGCAGGGTATCGCCATAGACGCCGGGGCCATCCACCATGTTCTCCGTCTTGAAGACGAGCGGCACCTTGGGCAGGCGGTCCTTAACGGGCGGCAGCTTGCCGCTGTCGACAAAGTTCTTCGTCACCCAATCGGGCTCATGATAGGTGGGCAGCGCCTTGAACTCCTCAATGGAATCCCTGGACACGTATTTGATCTTGCCTTCCGCCGGGAACTGCGCCGGAACGGGCGGAGCAGTGGGCTCGGAGGCATAGGCGCTCAAAGCCGAGACCGAGACGCTCAGCGCCAGTCCGGCAAGACTGCCAAGGTTGCGGAAATTTGTCATCGTTTCTCCCTCTTGTTGCGGAGCACTTTGCAATACCCCGGTTCTCCTCAAACGATCCGGATGCGGGCTTGCGGCAATAGGCTCCCTCCCGGAGCCCCATCGCCGCCCATCCTCCGAAATTTCAGACAGCCTGCTTGAGCGCCGCCTTTTCGGCGCGCAACTCGTCGATCGAGCGGACGTTGCGGCGTGCCGCCCCGGCCCAATCGCGGGTCTTCACCGTCGATTTGGCCAGCCGCTCTTTGGCCGCAGGAATGGCATCGGCATATTGCGGCAACCAACCGGCCTGGGCGACGACCATCTCATCGACCATCTGCCAGACTTCCTCCGGCGTCGAGATGGCGCCGACCAAGGGGTCGTGCAGGACCGCCAGCTTCAGGAGGTCGATATCGCCGCTGATGGCTGCGTGCACCGACATGCGCTGCACGTTGATCGAGGCGATGCAGGTCGCTGCGCAGGCTTCCGGGATCGTGATGCCGGAGACCATATTGATACCGAAGCGGTCGACAAAACCGGGCGACTCGACAATCGCATCGGCCGGCAGGTTGGTGATGATACCGTTGTTTTTGACGTTGAAGTGGCCGCGATAGACGCGGTTGGTTTCAAGCGCTTCGAGAATATGGCTCGCATGCTCGTTCGAGCGCTTGGCTGGATCGATCGGCTTTTCGGCCGAGGCGAGGAACTGCGGGAATTCCGTTTCGAACCAGTTGCGGGTTTCCGTCGAGTGCCTGAGGTAACCGCCGGTCTCGCCATGGATCCAGTCGGACATGTCGATCCACCTGGTGATCTCTTCCGGCCGCTTGCGATACCAGGGCAGGTATTCGGACAGGTGGCCGTTGCTTTCCGTCGAATACACGCCGAAGCGCTTCAGGACGTCGATACGCAGCTTCTCCTGCTGCGAGAAAACCGGATGCGCCTCGAAGGCTGCGACGAGTTCGTCCTTGCCGATCTTTCGGCCGTTGAGGCGCAGATCGACGAACCATGTCTGATGATTGATGCCCGAGCAGATATAGTCGAGTTCGGAGCGCGACTTGGCGCCGAGAACCTCGGCGATCTGTTCTGCCCCATGCTGGACACCATGGCAGAGGCCGACGGTATCGACCTTCCCGTATTCGATCGCAGCCCAGGTGTTCATCGCCATCGGGTTCGCGTAGTTCAGGAATTTCGCGCCCGGTTCGGCGACTTCGCGGATGTCCTTGCAGAAATCGAGGATCACGGGGATGTTGCGCTGGCCGTAGAGAATGCCGCCGGCGCAGATCGTATCCCCGACGCACTGGTCGATACCGTATTTGAGCGGGATGCGGATATCGTCGGCATAAGCTTCCAGGCCGCCGACGCGAACGCAGCTGATGATGTAGCGGGCACCCGTCAGCGCCTCGCGACGGTTGGTGGTTGCCGTCACCCTGGTCGGAAGCCGGTTGGATTCGACGATCTTGTCGAGGATCGCCTTGATCATCTGGAGGTTATGCTCGTTCATGTCGGTGAGCGCGAATTCGATATCCCTGAATTCGGGAACGCACAGGATGTCGGTGAACAGCTTTTTCGTGAAGCCGACGCTGCCTGCGCCAATGATAGCGATTTTGAAGCTCATGATCCTGACCTCGATGCGATGAAAATGCCGGCGTTGGGGATGAGAAGAAGAATAGCCGCCGGACTTGCGCGCAGCGCCAAAAAAGGCCAGAAATCCGGCTTATTCCCCTCCCCGCCGTTCCTCGATGCTGGCGGTGTTCTCTCTCTCGGGGGCAGATTATGCGCAAATTCGGCGGGGCCGCCAGAGAAGGATTATGCTTTCATGGGTAATTCTATGCTGCGGGATTTAATCGAGCGGGGGCCGGTCATGCGGACCGTTTCGTTGCCGCGGGGCCGGCAGACTTTGCACACGATGCCGACCAGCACCGGCTACGAGATCCGCACGGATGCAGCCTATGATTGGGACGGACGCAAGCGCGGCCAGACGCCGTTCACCGTGCTCCAGCACACGATTGGCGGCGCCGGCAACCTCAGGTACGACAACCGGGAGCTGCGAGTGAAGGAAGGCGAAACCCTGTTGGTTCTCGTCCCGCATAACCATCGCTATTGGCTGGAGGATGGCGGCCGATGGGAGTTCTTCTGGATCTCGATGAATGGCGACGAAGCGCTTCGCATTCACCGCTCCGTCCTCGCGGTGACCGGCCCGATCCTCACGCTGCAGCCGCGCACCATCGAGCATCTGGCCGATTGCAGCCTGCGTCTCATCAATGGCGCGGAGACCCCGGGCCGCGCATCGGCCATCGCCTACGAAGCGGCCATGGCGCTCTATGACGACGTCTTCGGTTCACATCCCATCTTCAGCGAAGAATACCGGACGATGCAGCATGTCATCGGCCACATCACGAGCAATCTTGAACATCCGCTGCCGGTCGAGGAGCTAGCCAAGGTCGCGGGCCTCAGCCGAGCGCATTTCTCACGTATCTTCGCCGCCAGCGAAGGCGTTCCGCCGGCCGAATTCGTTCTGCAAAAACGCCTGGAGCGCGCCATCAAGCTTTTGACCAAGACCGACGGCATGCCGGTGAAGGAAGTGGCAATCCGCTCGGGCTTCCGGGACGCAAACTACTTCTCCAAGGTCTTTCGCCGTGCCTACGGCACCAACCCCACCGAATTCCGCACGACCGGCATGTATGCGAGCGTCGGCAGGGGCGCTGACACCATACTGCGGCGGTAACCCTCGGCCCGGCTTTCCGCCTCTTAGGAGAGCTTCATCAATACCAGGCCGGCCGGAGTACCGTCGCTGCGGCGACCATTCGCGCAGAACTCGTAGAGCAAGATGCCGTTGATGGTAAAAATCACCCTTGGCGGGTCTCAGACGACATGGAGAACTGGTCCGGGTGCCAATACTTCTGGTTATGCGTGCAATGCTGCCGTGAGCCAGGCAACGGCTCTGTCACTGGCAGCCGTTCGTCGTGCCCTGAGTGGCAGCAGGATATTATATCGCCCGTCAGCCTTGTAAGTCAGATCATGCAGCGTGACCAACGTTCCGGCATCAAGAAAAGCCTGAACGAGCGCGCCCCAGCCGAGTGCTACCCCCTGGCCATTACACGCAGCGAATATCGTTTCGGTATAATGGCTGAATCTCAGGGATGGCTTGAAATCGAAGGATGCTCCGATCTGGTCGAGCCATTGAGCCCACGAAAAACCACAACGGGTCGGAACTGTGAGTTTCGATATACTCGTCTGTCGAGGATAGCGGGCCTGGTTGTCTGCGTTTGAGATAATCGGGCGAACATACGGGCGTTATGAAATCGTCTTTTGAAGCAATGACCGTCCCATCGTTAAACGGCGGTATTCCATAGCGAATGGCAATGTTTATCTCACCGCTATCGAGATCGATCTTTTCATCCTGGGATACGACACGCACCTGGATCCCGGGGTTTTGGGAACGGAAGTCGGCCAGACGCGGAAGCAGCCAGAAAGACGAAAACGCGATCGTCGCGCCGATTGTGACGACATCCTGACCGGACGTTTTGATCGCATCGACCGTCTCCGCAATATCGGAAAGGCTCCGCGCCAGCGACGCTCCCAGAATGCGACACGCAGGCGTAGGTTCGATTGCGCGATGTTTACGCACAAACATTGGCTGCCCCAATTCTTCCTCAAGCAAAGCAATCTGCCGGCTTACGGCCGCCTGAGTGACGCCAAGTTCGGTCGCGGCCGCGGTAAAGCTCTTTCTGCGCAAAACTGCTTCAAGCGTGAGCAGCGCGGTCAAGGATGGCAGCCGTTTACGAAACTGCATGCTCCCGCCCTCAATCCATTACTTTTCATTATGCCAACGTAACAATTTATGCCGTTGAACGAATTGCATGGCAAGGTCACTCTTGCCCGAAAGCTGGCAAAGAGGTCTTCATGCTGAACAAACTTGCGTCTTCGATCTCGTCACTTTTGGACGCGCGTGCTGACGGCCATGTTCTGCCAGCGGGCCTGTATACCCGGTCAGACGTGTTCGAAGCGGATATCGACGTCTTCTTTCGTCGGCACTGGATCTGCGTCGGACTTGAATGCGACGTGCCCGAGCCCGGCGACGCTGCGGTTATCGACATCGGCAAAACCAGCCTGATCCTGCTGCGCGACGATGACGGCGAAATCCGCGTCGTGCACAACGTCTGTCGCCACAGGGGCTCGCGCCTCCTCAATCCCGGCAAGACGATCGTCTCGAAGCTGGTCTGTCCCTATCACACCTGGACATACGAACTCAGCGGGGAGCTGAGTTATGCACCCCATATGGGCAAGAGCTTCAACAAAGAGTGTCACAGCCTGAAGCCTGTGACCTTCAAGTCGATCAGCGGCCTCATCTATGTTTGCCTTGCCGACAATCCACCAAAGGACATTACTCGGCTCGAGTTGGCGATGACCGAGCGCCTGGCGCCCTACGATATTGGCAATTCCAAAGTCGCATTCGAAACCGATGTGATCGAGCACGGCAACTGGAAGCTGACGATGGAGAACAATCGTGAGTGTTACCATTGCTCGGCAAACCACCCGGAGCTTTGCGTCTCTTTCGTCGATCTGGATTTCGGTTTCGATCCCGAGACACTCAGCCCAGAAGACAGGGCGCAGGCCGAAGAGCATCTTGCTCTCTATGAAGAGCGCATCCTTCAATGGACAGCAGACGGCTACCCATCCGCCGCCATCGAACAACTCGTCGATTGTGAGACCAATTTCAGGACGCAGCGCCTTATCATTTCCGGTGCGGGCGAATCCCAGACCCCGGACGCCACGGCGGCATCATCCAAACTTTTAGGAACGATGACCCGCAAGGACCTCGGCGATATGCATCTCTGGGGCCATAACAGCTGGAACCACTTCATGGGTGACCATGCCATCGTGGCGATAGTCATTCCAATTTCGCCCGACAAGACGCTGGTGCGCACGAAGTGGCTCGTTCACAAGGACGCCGTCGAGGGCGTGCACTACGACCTTGAGAAGTTGACGAATGTCTGGGTGGCGACCACGGATCAGGACGCGGAACTCGTCGCGCGCTCCCATGCCGGCGTCGAAGACCCTGCCTATGTGCCCGGTCCCTATTCGCCATTCTCGGAGACGAACCTCGACAAATTCGCCACCTGGTACATCGATCGGATGCGGGCGCATGGATATTAAGAGCGCTTTCGCATCTGTCGATCGGATAGAGAAAACTGAATTCTGGAACCGGGATTTGGACGAGGGTCTGGTTTGCATCGACGTCCACCAGGAAACGCACGATGTAAAAACATTCACATTCGCTTCTTCGCTTGGAAAAAGGTTCGCCTTCAAAGCCGGCCAGTATTTCCTGTTCGATCTCGAAATTGACGCAGAGCCCGAAAGTCGCTGTTACAGCATATCCTCCTCGCCGCAGCGCACCAACGCGTTTTCAGTCACCGTGAAACGCGTGCCAGGGGGTAAGATTTCCAACTGGTTTCATGACAACGTCACAGCTGGCTCAATGATGAAGGGCAATGGACCGCTCGGGCATTTCATCCGGCCCAATGCCAAGAAACTGCTGCTTCTGTCTGGCGGGTCGGGGATCACGCCAGTCATGTCGATCGTCCGCGAACTGGCGGATACCTTTGAACCCATCGACGTCGTATTCATGCATGCTGCGCGAAGCCCCAAAGACTTGATCTTTCGGGAAGAGCTCGCCTGCCTGGCGAATAGAGGAAAGCAGCTCCGCCTGCATTTCCTACCTGAGATCACCGCCGGCGAAGCCCATTGGCCTGGCCTTACCGGGCGCATCTCGGCAGACTACATGAAGCTGGCCGTACCTGACATTGCAGAGCGTGTCGTCATGTGCTGCGGCCCGGCGCCATTCATGGCTGCTGCCCGCGGGATTGCCGCAGGGCTCGGCGTTCCGTCGTCCCGTTATATCGAGGAGAGCTTCGACGCTGCGGTCATCGACGACATCGACCTTCCGGTTGTCCGGGAAGCAGCCACGAGAATGTTCACGGTGGAGTTTGCCAAGCAAGTCCGTAAAATCGATGTTTCAGGCGAGCAAACCATCTTGTCCTGCGCGAAAAAAGCTGGCGTGAAACTCCCCTCTTCATGTTCCAACGGGGTGTGTGGCACCTGCAAATCAAAACTGGTGTCCGGATCCGTCGACATGAACCACAATGGCGGGATCCGCCAGCGGGAGATCGATGCCGGGTTATTCCTGCCCTGCTGTTCGAAGCCGCTCAGTGACCTCGTGGTCGATCGGTAAGGCCTTAAACACTAGCAGGGATGACCGAAGAAACTATCGATCACCTTGCTTCAATGTTTCCGCTGGTCGGGCAAAAGTGCCCAGAATGCGAAGAGGGGCTTCTCGCCCGAGCGCATCGCATGCCGGATTCCAGGTGGATTGTAGAAAGAGCCACCCATGCCCGGCGTGAACCAACCGGAATCGCCCTGCATGAATTCGCCATCCGACAGGACGAGATAGATTTCCTCCGGTGCATGATCGTGATCCGGATACCGCACGTTCGGCGCCATCAAGGTCGCGCCAAGCCACACGTCCGGACGGTCCTCGAGACCGCCCGGCCCGACAATCATGGTATTGGCGTGGCCCATCGGAAAATTTGCGCTGGCTGAATTGTCATAGGTCGAGCGACAGTTCCATTCGAGCTGCGCCTCCAACGCTGCGAAGCGCCGGAGCAAGATGTTCAACGAGGGTTGCTCCGCCTTTGCCGCCAAGACACTCTGCAAATACAGGCCGCAAACCGGAAGCCGCTTTGCGATATTCACCCGCTCCGGCAGCGATGTTTGCAGGTGCGCAAATATCTGCGTCTGTGACTGCCGGGCCCGTGAATCCTCGACAAACCGGTCGAACGCGACGATCGCGGCATTCAGAAAATCCTGCAAGGCCTGGCTGCGGGCCATGTTCATATATCCTTGGCAAGCCGCAATGCGTCATAGATCGCTGCATGCGTGTTGCGAGCAGCGACAGCGTCGCCAATCCGAAAGAGCTGATAGGTGCCCGCGGGATTGCGCTCGGCCGTCTGCGGTGCGCCGGAAATCAGCTGGTCGTAAGAAACTTCACCGAGATTCTTCGAGCCGGGCTTCATCTCGAAATAAAGGTCGTCCAATGGGATCGTACCGTGATTGATGACGATCTGGTCGACGGTCCGTTGCTTTTCAACGCCGCCATAGTCGCTGCCGACATGGGCAATGATCTGGTTGCCGCTCTTTTCCGCTGATTGCAGCCTGTAGGTGACGGTAAAGGTGACGTCGAGTTTCTGCAGCGAGCGCATGTAGGGAACAAGGTTCATCGCCATGACCTCCGGCGCGAAGGAGCGGTCGGGCGTCATGATCTCGACCTTGGCCTCTGTCTTGGCGATGAATTCCGCGGCCTGCAAGCCGGCATGGTCGCCGGCATCGTCGAAGATCAGCACATTGGTGCCCGGCTTAACGTCGCCCGAAATGATATCCCAGGAGGAGACGACAAGCTCATTTCCCTTCGACAGAACCTCGGTATGCGGTAGTCCACCTGTTGCGATGATGACCACGTCGGGCTCTTCCGCTACGATCATGTCAGCATCCGCCCAGTTGTTGAAATGAAACGTGACACCAAGCTTCTCGCATTGGCTCATCCGCCAGTCGATGATGCTGATCATCTCACGGCGGCGTTCGCTCTGCGCGGTGAGGCGGATCTGCCCGCCGGGATTGTTGGCCGCCTCGAAGACCACGACCGCATGACCCCGCTCGGCGGCCACGCGCGCCGCTTCGAGGCCAGCCGGCCCGGCTCCGACAATGACCACCTTCCTGCGGGTGTCGGCTTTTGCAATGGTATGCGGCATGGTCTGCTCGCGACCAGTTGCCGCATTGTGGATGCAAAAGGCCATCCCGCCCTGATAAATGCGGTCGAGACAGTAATTCGCGCCGACGCAAGGGCGAATATCCTCCTCGCGCTTTTCGATAATCTTGCGAACGATGTGCGGATCCGTCATGTGGGCGCGCGTCATCCCGACCATGTCCACTTTGCCCGCGGCAATGGCGTGCCGTGCCGTCGCCACATCCGGGATTTTTGCCGCATGAAAGGTCGGAAATTGGGTTGCGGCGCGGATCTCACCGGCAAAATCGAGATGTGGCGAGTTCGCCATGCCCTGGATCGGAATGACGTCCGTCAGGCCGGCATCCGTATCGATGTGACCTCGGATCACATTCAGATAGTCGATCAGACCGCTGTCGCGCAGCCGTCGCGAAATCTCGATGCCGTCAGCTTTTCCAGTACCTCCGGGGAGACATTCGTCGGCCGTGTAGCGAACGCCGAGGATGAAGTCGTCTCCGACGCGCTCGCGCATCGCCTTGAAGACGTCGAAACAGAAACGCATGCGATTTTCGAGCGAGCCCCCATATGGCCCGTCCAGTTCATTGGTGAGCGGCGAATTGAACTGATCGATCAGGTGACCGTAAGCCTCCAACTCGACACCGTCCATGCCGCCCGCCTTCATGCGCTCGGCTGCGTCTGCGAAATCTCTGATAATACGCTCGATGTCCCAATCCTCCATCTTCTTCGGGAAGGAGCGGTGCGACGCTTCACGATGATGGGACGGCGCGACCACCGGCAGCCAATCGCCCTTGTCCCAACGGGTGCGCCGGCCGAGATGGGTCAGCTGGATCATGATAGCCGCGCCCTCTTCGTGCACGGCATCGGTCATTTCCCGGATCCACGGAACGATCTCGTCCTTGTAAGCGAGCAGGTTATTGAAGACCGGTGGACTGTCTTTCGACACCGCTGCCGACCCCGCCGTCATTGTCAGGGCCACGCCGCCTCTCGCCCGCTCCACGGTGTAGGCACGGTAACGTTCCTTCGGCATGCCATCCTCAGGATAGGCGGGCTCATGCGATGTAACGATGATACGGTTGCGTAGGGTCAGATGCTTCAGTGTGTAGGGCTGAAGGAGGGGATCGTTCGACATGCGACGGGCTCCGGTTTTGGCCTTTGCGCATAAGGCTAAACAGGAATGTACAGTTGTGTCAATATTGAAAACATCGCCGTACCTACAGTTGACATTGATGTACATTTCACTTGAAGTGCGGTTATGAATTTGTTAAGAAGTGCCTATGGAACAGGCGGTAAATGACGGCGGCTGGCGTGGTTCTCAGGAGGGTTGGCTTGAAGCCGCCTACGAAGCGCTGCTCGAATCCGGCGTAGATTCGGTGAAGATCCTGCCGCTTGCCAAGAAGCTGGGTCTATCGCGGACAAGCTTCTATTGGTTCTTCAAGGATCGGGAGGAACTGCTGAGCACGCTGATACTGCGCTGGAGGGACAAGAACACAGGCAACCTGGTGAAGCAGTCCGAGGCATATGCGGAATCTCTTGCGGAAGCGATGCTGAATGTCTTCGATTGCTGGCTCAACAAAGATCTCTTCGACTCCCAGTTCGAGTTTGCAATTCGCAGTTGGGCACTGCAATCTCCGGAAATTCAGGTTGAAGTTCAGCAGGCTGATCTGGCCCGAATAGACGCTTTGAGCCGTATGTTCGTGCGGTTCGGCTTTGACGAAGAGCCTGCGGACGTTCGCGCGAGAACAACGTATTTGGTCCAGATCGGCTACATCTCCATGCAGTCCACCGAGGATATCGGACTGCGTATGAAGCGCATTCCCGAATACATCGCAATCTACACCGGTCAGATTCCGCAACAGCGGGAACTCGATCGCTTCTACGCGCGGCACGGCTATAAACAAGGGTGAGAGCAAGGTGGAAGCTGGCAGGGGCTGGAGAATTGGCGTGATCGGCGGCAACGGCTGGCTGGGCAGCGCCCTTGCCGGCGCGGTGCTGGACGCCGGCTTCGTCAAGCCTCGGGACCTGTCGCTCTCTTATCGCAACAAGCGGCCGGATCGTTTCGAAGAGGCTTTCTGGACATTGGACAATCAGGCCCTCGCCGACCGCTCGGATGTCATCATTCTCTGCGTCCGCCCCGCTGACTGGCGTGACCTTAACGTCGATGCGAAGGGCAAGCTGCTGATTTCCGTCATGGCAGGCGTTCCGTTGGACTCGCTGAGCGACCATCATCAGACCGCCTGTGTCGTTCGTTCGTTGCCGAATGCAGCGGTCGAGGTCCGCCGGTCCTACACGCCGTGGATCGCGACCCCGGAGGTCAGTGAAGAAGAACGCACATTTGTCCGAGCCCTGTTCGAGACCTGCGGTGTTCAGGATGAAGTGCACAGCGAAACCGATATGGATTATTTCACCGGCCTGTCCGGATCCGGCCCCGCCCTTCCGGCGCTTCTTGCCGACGCAATGATGCGGGATGCCCTCTCCCGGGGCATCCCCGTCGCGATGGCCAGGCGTGCCGTTAACGCGATTATCATTGGCGCGGGGCGTCTCATGGAAATGCGTGAGACCTGTCCCACCGAAATCGTGCAGACCTTCCTCGATTACCGCGGCACCACGGCCGTCGCGATCGAGACAATGCGCGCTGCGGGTTTCGAGAGAGCGATTGCTTGCGGACTGACGGCAGCGTTCGAGAAATCGATGAGTTTGGGAGACGCTCCCAAGCACTTGTGAATCGGGTATCCGCGGCGTCCCGCATTCTACGTCAAGCCGCTAAAAAAAGGGAACAGTGCTATGAATAAGCTTTTGGCTTCGGGTTGCGTGCTAGTCGGAGTGTTCGCCGGCGCATCGGCGGCAAGTGCCGCCGGGTGCGGCCGCGTCACGATCGCGAGCATGAACTGGCAAAGCGCGGAGGTCATCTCCAATCTGGATAAGTTCATCTTAAACGAAGGTTACGGCTGCCAGGCGGAGATCACGGTTGGAGATACCGTGCCGACCATCACCTCCATGGCGGAAAAGGGCCAGCCTGATATCGCTCCTGAGGCCTGGATCGACCTGCTTCCCGACGTGGTTGCGAAGGGCACGCAGGAGGGCCGGATCGTGAAGGTTGGATCTCCATTGCCGGACGGCGGCAATCAGGGCTGGTGGATCCCGAAATATGTCTCGGACGCGCATCCGGACATCAAGACCATTCCGGATTTGCTGAAGCATCCCGAACTCTTCCCGGGTGAGGAAGACCCAAGCAAAGGCGCAATCCTCAACGGTCCTCAGGGGTGGGGTGGCACCGTCGTGACAACCCAGCTGTTCAAGGCGTTCGGCGGGGAAAAGGCCAAGTTCACGCTGATAGACACCGGATCGGCAGCCGGTTTGGACGGCGCTATCGCAAAGGCATATGAGCGGAAGAAGAGTTTTGCCACTTACTACTGGGCGCCGACGGCGCTGCTCGGCAAATACCCGATGGTGAAACTTGAGGCCGGCGTGAAAAACGACCCGGCTGAATGGAAGCGTTGCAACACGGTTGCCGATTGCCCGGATCCGAAGCCGAATTCTTGGCCGATCGACACGATCGTCACCCTGGTCGCCAAGCCCTTTTCGGAGAAAGCAGGACCCGAGGTGATGACCTATCTCGAAAAGCGGTCCTGGAGCAACCAGACCATCGGCAAGCTCATGGCATGGATGACGGACAATCAGGCCAGCGGTGCGGATGGCGCCAAGCATTTTCTGAAGGAAAATAAGGACATCTGGACCAAGTGGGTTTCAACGGACGCCGCCAAGAAGATCGAGGCAGCGCTCTAACAGGACCTTGGGGCGATGCGCCAAACGCATCGCCCCTTCCGCTTGCCGTCAAAAGAAGAAAAAGACCTCACACGGCTCTTTCCAGAGAAAGGGAACCGAATGGAATGGTTTTATAAATTTCCACATATGGATGACGACGCACTTCGCAACTTGAAGAAAGCGATCGACGAGGGATTTCGCGCTTTCACCCGCGCCTATGGCGATACGATCGAAAGCATGTTTTCGCCTCTGCAGAGCTTTCTGCTGGCGGCCGATCGCTTCATGACACAGACCCCGTGGCCGATCATCACGGCGATCATCCTCACTATTGCATGGTTTGCGAGCCGAAGTGTCAAAATCGTACTGAGCTGTCTGATCACGCTCCTGCTGATCGGTTATTTCGACATGTGGACCGACACGATGCGTACTGTCGCGATGATCTTTGTCTGCACCGTCCTGTCGATTGCCGTCGGCCTGCCGATCGGCATACTCATGGCGCGTTCGAACGGCGTCCAGCGGGTCGTCAACCCGATCCTCGACGTGATGCAGACCATGCCGAGCTTCGTCTATCTCATTCCGGTCGTCATGCTGCTGGGTATCGGCCGCGTCCCCGGGCTCATCGCCGTGGTGATCTATGCCATACCGCCAATGATCCGGCTGACAGATCTCGGTATCCGCCTCGTCGACAAGGATGTTCTGGAGGCTGCCGACGCCTTCGGCACCTCGGAGACCCAGAAGCTTTTCAAGGTGCAGCTGCCGCTTGCCCTGCCAACCATCATGGCGGGGATCAACCAGACGATCATGATGGCGCTGGCGATGGTGGTGGTCGCCTCGATGATCGGCGTTCAGGGGCTTGGCCAGCCGGTGCTGAAGGCAATCGCCAACCAGTATTTTACCCTCGGCGTGTTCAACGGCCTCGCAATCGTTGGGATCGCCATAATCTTCGATCGGGTCAGCCAGGCCTATGGCAAGCGGCTCCAGAAGCATCGGGAGATCGTTCATGGCTGAGCAAGGTTTGGGCGGCATCGCAATCCGCAATCTCTACAAAATCTTCGGCGCCAACCCCGCCGCCTATGTCGATGCTGTCCGCAACGGTCTAACGAAGACAGAGCTTAACGATGCACATGGCCATGTGCTGGGGCTGTGCGATATCAATTTGGACATCAAGTCAGGCTGTATTCAGGTCATTATGGGCCTGTCGGGTTCCGGCAAGTCCACGCTCATCCGCCATATCAACCGCCTCATCGATCCGACCGCGGGTGAGGTGCTGGTCGACGGGGTGGATGTCGTAAAGATGAACAAGGACGAACTGCGAAACTTTCGGCGTCATCAGACGGCAATGGTCTTTCAGAAATTCGCCTTGCTGCCGCACCGGAGCGTGGTCGACAACACCGTTTTCGGCCTTGAGGTTCAGGGCATCGGCCGCTCCAAAGCGATCGACGTCGCAATGAGATGGCTGGAGCGCGTCGGGCTGAAGGGGTTCGAGCATAAGTACCCCAATCAACTGTCTGGGGGAATGCAGCAGCGCGTCGGACTTGCCCGCGCCTTGTCGAACGATGCGCCTGTCCTCCTGATGGACGAAGCCTATTCTGCACTCGACCCGCTCATCCGCATGGACATGCAGTCCGTTCTTCTCGATATTCAGAACGAGATCAAGAAAACGATCGTGTTCATCACACATGATCTCGATGAGGCTCTCCGGCTGGGAGACCAGATCGCCATCCTGCGCGACGGCGAGGTCATACAGCAAGGTACAAGCCAGGACATCGTCCTGAGGCCAGCGGATCAATATGTGGCCAATTTCGTCAAAGAAGTGAACCGCGGACGGGTCGTGCAGGTCGAAGCGGTCATGGCTCCCTTACGTTCCCGGACTGGGGGTGAGCAGCCCACCATTCCAGCAAATGTCACGATCGAGGAAGCGATACGCGCGCTCGTCTCTGCACCTGACGGCGACGTGACCGTTGTCGATCCGTCAGGTAAGCCGGTTGGAACCGTGAGTTTCCGGCAGCTGGCAGGGGCTATGGTCAATTCCCGCGATGTCGAACACCGGTCTTTCGACACGTCGGCGATAGTCGCTTAGCGGAAGAGGCTGGTGTCAGTTGACTTTACGGTGCCTGAAGATCAGCAGATCTGTCGCATCCGGCGCCAGGCAGCCGGCGTATCGCCGGCAATCTGCCTGAACGCCTTGGTCAGATGTGCCTGGTCGGTGAAACCCAGCTGGGCCGCGACCTCCGCGACGGCCAGATCGCTGTCGACCAGCAGTTTTTTGGCCAGATCGATGCGCCTGGCGAGTTGCCACTGCAGTGGCGTCTTGCCCGTCGTCTGCTTGAAGACGTTGGAGAACCAGCTTTCGGAAAGACCGACGGTCGCCGCCATTTCGGCAACGGTCAAGCGGCAGTCGTTCGAGCCGTCGAAACGCGATACCAGCTTGTTCATCTGCGCTTGAGTAAGCCTGCCATTGGCCTTTTCGGCTTCATGGTCGGGTATGTCGAGAAGGCCGGCGACGATGCTGCCCACCAGGCTTTCGGCATAGACGGCGTGCTTTGCCGGGCTCGATATCTCGTCGACCAGCAGGCCCGCCAGCGTCTCTATGGCGCCGACATCCTGAAGCTCCACCGGCCGGCGCACCGCGGCCAAGGCGGCGGAGGCCCCAACCGAGGGCGACAGGAACCGCAGCAACCGATCCCGGTGCATGTGCAGGTTGAGGTGGGAAAATCGGTGCTTGGTTTCGCTGCTGGTCCACATGGGAACGCCGGCCGGGACATAAACGGCGCGGGTCATCGGGCGGTAGCCCTGCGAGCCGTCTCGGTTCGACACGCGAATTCGAGACGACACGTCGTTGAAGAAAATCATGATGCGCGGGTCATCCGCCAAATAGTAGCCTGTGGCACCCGACTGGCTTTCGGCTTCCCAGAAGACACTCACCAATCCGTCGAAACGACGCCACTTGACCGGAGCGACAACCCTTATCCCCTCCGTATGCCAAGCCATGGAATGCCAATAACTCAACACCGGAATCCTTCGCCATCTGCCATTGCAAATATCATATCCACTATCAGGCGCCGCAACGGACTGCTCAGGCGCGCCTCATAACATGATAATTCTAGTCATCTATATAAAACCTCCGGGCGGATAGTAAAGGTCCGCATCTTCGATGCCTACCCGACCCGCCCCGGCGACACCTTGCTTCTTGACAAAGGATATTGCCGCGGTCTGATCCAGCACCTTGACCTCGTCACGATTATCTTATGGATGCCTTTCCCGGTATTCAGGCCATGCAGGAGAAATTTCGATGAACGTCCAACATCCACTTTTCGATCTGCGGGGACGCCATGCCGTCCTCACCGGTTCGAGCCGCGGCCTCGGCCTTGCCATGGCACGCGGACTCGCCTCCGCCGGAGCGCGGGTCACGCTGAACGGGCGCGATGAGGCGACGCTTTCGGCAGCAGTGAACCAATTGAAGACGGAGGGTTACGAGGCCTCGGGGATGGTCTGCGACATCACCAGGGCCGACGAAACGGAGGCGGCGTTCGCCGGCATCGGCGCGGTCGATATCCTCGTCAACAATGCCGGCATTCAGATCCGCGCGCCCTTCCTCGAGCAGAGCGCCGAAACCTGGCGGCGGATGTTCGACACCCACGTGATGGGCGCAGTGCTTCCCTCGCAAGCCGTGCTGCCTGGGATGATCGAACGCGGCAGCGGCAAGATCATCAACATCTGCTCGCTGATGAGCAAGGTCGGCCGCAAGACCGTCGTGCCCTACACGACAATGAAAGGCGCGCTGAAAATGCTGACCCGCGGCATGGCGACGGAACTGGCCCATCACAACATTCAGGTCAACGGCATCGGCCCGGGCTATTTCGCGACCGAGATGAACCACGCGCTGATGGACGATCCGGTATTCGACGCCTTTGTGAAGAACCGCACCCCCGCCGCCCGCTGGGGTCAGCCGGAGGAACTTTCCGGTGCAGCGATCTTTCTGGCTTCTCCGGCATCGGATTTCGTCAACGGCCAAGTGCTCTACGTCGATGGCGGCATCTTGGCGGCTCTTTGAGCCGCTTCGCTTCCGCAATGTCCGATCGGCGTTGAAAGCGCCAGGCGTTAGTTCTTTGCGGGCTGGTAGCCGAGCCCGGCGGAGACCGTGAGCCCTGCCGTGCGCAAAAGATCGGTATATTCAGATTTGCGGCTTTCGTCGAACCGGAACATCGGAAAGGAAATCGAGACCGCTGCGATCGGTTTTCCAAGATAGTTGAAGATCGGTGCCGCCATGCATCGCACACCCGCTTCGCTCTCCTCCACCTCCTCGGCAAAGCCGCGACTGCGGGCCGCCTGCAATTGGGCAAACAATTCCTGCGGATCGGTGATGGTGCGCGGCGCGAGCTTCGTCAATTCCATCTTGTTGATCCGCTCCCGGATCTCGTCGTCGTCACGCCATGCAAGAAGCGCCTTGCCAAGCGAGGTGCTGTGCAGCGGGTTGCGGAGCCCGAGCGTCGATTTCATCGAGAGACTGTAGGCGGAATCGTATTTGTGGATGTAGACGACCTTCTGGTCGCGGTCATCGAGAATACCGAGATTGACGGACTCACCGGTTACCCGAGAGAGCTTTCCCATCGCCTGATCCGCAACACGCAGCAGATCCGTCTGCTCGGTCAGCGAGCGAGCGCCCAGGCTGAAGAGTTTCAGCGTCAGGCCGTATTTTTCCGTCTCAGCATCCTGCTCCACATAACCGAGTTCCACCATGGTCTGCAGCAGGCGATGCGCTGTGGTCTTCGACGTCATGGCTCGTTGAGCGAGATCGGCAAGGCTCACCTTCTTTCCCTCGACCAAGGCCTCCATCACGGCGAAAACCTTGAGGACGGCGGCGACATTTTCGGTTTTTGGGTTCAACTCTGACATAGCGCGTTCTATTTTTTTCGAAATCTTATTCTGGAATTTGAAAAAACCTGTGTCAAGATACAGGTGAGCATGCGGAACAGGCACAGAGTGCAACAGAAAAACACGGTTGAAAAGCCATGGAGAGTGTGATTTCTTAAAATCCGGAATATCGTTCCGAATATTTGTGGAGGACGTCCGGCATGCATCCGCTGCTGCGGCAAAAGCAACATCTTATCGAGCGCCACGATGTGTGCGGCCTCATCGATCGGCTGATCGACAACCTTGTCCATATCGAGGATCGCACCGGCGAATTCCTCCTGCGCCTCGACGACGGCCGGGTTATCGACACCAAAGGCTGGGCGGGCTGGGAATGGACCCATGGCGTCGCGCTTTTTGGCCTTCTCAAATATTGGCAGCTGACCGGCAACCAGAAGGTGATGGATATCATCGTCGATTGGTTTGAAGCCCGGCTTGCTGAAGGAACCCCCACAAAGAACATCAACACCGTCGCACCGTTTCTGACGCTTGCCCATCTCTACGAGCTGACGGGAGATCCCCGTTGGCGGCCCTACCTGGAAACATGGGCCGAATGGGTGATGCATGAAATGCCGCGCACTCGCGAAGGTGGGCTGCAGCATATCGTCTATAACAGCGTCAATGATCAGCAGATGTGGGACGACACGCTGATGATGAGCGTGCTGCCGCTTGCCAAGATCGGCCTTGTGCTCAAGCGCCCGGAATTCGTGGAGGAGGCAAAATACCAATTCCTGGTGCACGCCCAATATCTCTGCGACACGCAAACCGGCCTCTGGTTCCATGGCTGGACGTTCGACGGCAATCATAATTTTGCCCGCGCTCGCTGGGCACGCGGCAATAGCTGGATCACCATCGCCATTCCGGAATTCATCGAGCTCCTGGACCTGGCTGAGAGCGATCCCGTCCGCCGCCATCTCGTGTCCCTGCTCGGCCGGCAGGCGGCCACGCTGAAACTCCACCAACATCCATCGGGCCTGTGGCATACGCTGATCGACGATACGTCGAGCTATCTTGAAGCTTCGGCGACCGCCGGCTTTGCCTATGGTCTGATGAAGGGTGTGCGCAAGCGGTATCTGGGCATCGAGTATCTGGAGACCGCCGAGAAAGCCATGAAAGGCGTGATCGATAACATCAGCCCGGAGGGAGAGCTCCGGCAGGTTTCTTTCGGCACGGCGATGGGTGGCGATCTCGATTTCTATCGGCAGATCAAGCTGACATCCATGCCTTACGGGCAGGCGATGGCGATGCTCTGCCTGACTGAACTTTTGCGCAGCTTCGTGTAGCGAACTGCGCCGAGAAGAATGCTGCGTATCCGGCAGGAGGAGCCGGCGCGCGGCAAACCATGGAACGACCGCAACGCATCCGGCGCCGACGAGACGCTCCGGAGTTAGAAGGAGGAGGACAAAATGACCAAACTGACAAGGCGAACTTTATTGGGCACGATAGGAGCGGCGGCAGCCGCTTCTGCGCTTCCGGCTATGCCGGCGCTTGCTGCCACGCGCACTATCCGCCACTATTGGTGGGGCAATCCGGAGCGCGACAAGCGCACCTTTGCCGTTATCGACGCATTCCAGAAGAAGAACGCCGGCATCGCCGTCTCCGGCGAAACGATCGGCTGGGGTGACTACTGGACCAAGATGGCGACCCAGACCGCAGGCCGGAACATGGCCGACCTGGTGCAGATGGATTACCGGTTCCTGTTTGAATATGTCAATCGCGGGGCGCTGAAGCCTCTCGATGAATTCGCCGGCAAGAGCCTGATGATCGCCGACTTCGACAAGGGCCCGCTCGATGGCGGCAGGGTCGACGGAAAGCTTTATGCCCTCAACATCGGCTCGAACAGCCAGGTCATGGTCTACAATACGCGCGCCTTCCAGGAAGCGGGCATCGACGCAGACCTGATCAACTGGACCTGGGACGATTTCGCCAAGGCATGCGAAAAGATTACAGCCAAGTCCGGGGGCAAGATGAAGGGCTCGGACGACCTGTCCCTGATGATCGAGACCTTCGAATCCTGGGTTCGCCAGAACGGTCGCGAATTCTACAGCCCCGACGGCAAGGTCACGGCAACAGCCGGGGATGTTGCGAGCTGGTGGCAGATGTGGGCCGACCTGCGCAAGGCAGGGGTCGTTCGCGACAAGAACAAGACCGTTATTCTCGATCCGCCGATTGCCGAATCGGGCGTCGCCGTCGGCGATACCGCCATGTCCCACTACTGGTCCAACCAGCTGGTCGGCATCCAGTCCGTGGCAAAAGACAAGATCGGTGCCGCCATGGTGCCCCACAAGGCGGGCGGCAAGCCCGGCCAGTTCATCAAGCCCTCGATGTTCCTGTCCCTCAGCCGGGACGCCAAGGACACGGAGGCCGCAATTGCCTATATGAATGCCTGGGTCAACGATCCCGAAATCACCGGCATTCTCGGTCTCGAGCGTGGCATTCCCTGTTCGCCAAAAATCCGTGCTGCGCTGACCCCCAAGCTTACGGAGGTCGAAAAACTCTCGGTCGACTACTTCGCAGCGATTCAGAGCAAGGTTGGTCCTCTGCCGCTGCCTGCCCCAAAGGGAGCGGGAGAGGTGCGAGACGCCTTCATGCGTGCCGGCACCGACGTCGTGCTTGGCAAGGTGGAAGTTGCGAAAGCCGCTGGCACCTTCATCGAAGACGCCCAGTCGATCGTCGAGCGCGCCCAGTAATCGGTGCGGGAATATCAGGGCCCCGGCAATTCCTGCCGCCGGGGCCTCTCTTCCGACAACAAGGTCGTTTCGATGAGACGTTTTTTTTCCCGCAATGCACCGGCCTATGTGTTTCTTCTCCCATGGCTGATCGGATTTTTTCTGCTCGCCCTGGGGCCGATCCTTGCGTCGCTTTATCTATCCTTCACCCGCTACGACATGGTGAGCGCCCCCCGATGGATCGGTTGGGGCAATTACGAATACATGTTCACCCGGGATCGGCGCTTCTGGAAAGCGCTGCAGGTCACTTTTACCTATGTTGCGCTGGCTGTGCCCGCCCGCCTGATCATGGCCCTCGGTGTCGCCATGTTGCTCGACAAGGGCTTGCGGACGATCGGCCTGTATCGAGCCATCTTCTACCTGCCGTCCCTGCTCGGCTCTTCGATTGCAATCGCGATATTGTGGCGTCAACTTTTCGCCGCCGACGGTGTCGTCAATCAGGTTCTGGCGATGGTGGGTATCCAGGGAGCCTCCTGGATCACCGATCCCGACACGTCGCTCTTCACGATTGTCGTGCTCGCCATGTGGCAGTTCGGATCGCCGATGCTGATCTTTCTGGCTGGCCTTCGCGGCATTCCGCGGGATCTGTACGAGGCGGCGGAAATCGACGGCACGCCGCGCTGGCGGCAATTCACCCGCATCACTTTGCCGCTCCTTGCTCCGGTGATCTTCTTCAATCTGGTGCTGCAGACCATCGATTCCTTCAAGACCTTTTCCAGCGCCTTCATCATCTCCAACGGCACCGGCGCGCCGGCGGACAGCCTCCTATTTTACACGGTCTACCTGTTCAACGAGGCCTTCAAGTTCTTCCGCATGGGTTATGCATCGGCGCTTGCCTGGTTCCTGCTGGTCATCATAGCGACCTTCACCGCGATCGCTTTCTTCACTTCCAAATATTGGGTGCACTATGAAAACGAGCGCGACTGATCTGGAAATCGCCATCCAGGTGGATGAGGCCGCGCGCGTCGCTCACGAGCTTCGGCTGAAGCGGGACAAACGCGATCGCAATGGCCGAATCCTCAAGCACATCTTCCTGATCACCGTGTCATGCGTGATGCTCTATCCGCTGTTCTGGCTGCTCGCTTCCTCGTTGAAGCCGGAAAACGAGATTTTCGGCAGCCTGACGCTTTGGCCTTCCGAATTTCGGTTCGAGAACTACACGAAAGGCTGGTACGCGCTGCCGATATCCTTCACGGTCTTCTACGTGAACTCGGCGATCGTCACGAGCCTGTCGGTGATCGGCAATCTGGTCTCCTGCTCGTTCGCGGCCTATGCCTTTGCACGGCTGAGTTTCACCGGGCGCAGCTTCTTTTTCGCGCTGATGATGATGACCCTGATGATCCCCTATCACGTGGTTCTCATCCCCCAATATGTTCAGTTCCTGAACCTCGGCTGGGTCGACACCTATCTGCCCCTTGTGGTGCCGCGCTTCCTCGCCTCCGATGCCTTTTTCATCTTTCTGATGGTGCAGTTCTTTCGGCAACTGCCCCGCGAGCTGGACGAAGCCGCAATGATCGACGGCTGTTCGCCCTTCAAGATCTATTGGGCAATCATATTGCCGCTTTCGCTGCCGGCCATGGGCACGGCGGCGATCTTTTCGCTGATCTGGGTCTGGGAGGATTTCCTGGCCCCGCTCATCTACCTCAACGACATCAAGAGCTACACCGTGCCGCTGGCGCTTCGCCTCTTCCTCGATCAGGAAGGGCAGTCCGCCTATGGCCAGATGTTCGCGATGTCGGTCCTTTCGCTGGTCCCGGTCGTCATCTTCTTCGTCCTGTTCCAGAGACTCATCGTGCGCGGCATCGCCACCTCCGGAATGAAATAGGGAACAAGACGCATGGCAGGATTGACGCTTCGAAACGTCGGCAAGCGCTATGGGGCGCTGTCCATCATCCAGGGGCTGAATCTGGACATCCACGACGGCGAGTTTCTTGTTCTCGTCGGTCCATCGGGCTGCGGAAAGTCGACGCTCCTGCGCATGGTCGCAGGCCTCGAAGACATCAGCGAAGGCACGATCTCGATCGGCGGAAAGGTCGTCAACGACTTGCCCGCCTCCAAGCGCGAACTTTCCATGGTCTTTCAAAGCTACGCTCTCTATCCGCATATGAGCGTGCGAAAGAACCTGGCTTTCGGTCTTCAGAACTTCAAGGTTTCGCGCACCGAGGTGGAGCGGCGGGTGGCGGACGCCGCGCGCATCCTGCAAATCGAGCAGCTTATGGACCGCAAGCCGCGCCAACTTTCGGGCGGGCAGAAGCAACGCGTCGCCATCGGCAGGTCGATCGTGCGCGAGCCGCAGCTTTTCCTGTTCGACGAGCCGCTTTCCAATCTGGACGCGGAACTGCGCGTGCAGATGCGCGCGGAACTGGCCTCGCTCTACGCCCGCCTCGGCACCACCATGATCTATGTGACCCACGACCAGGTGGAAGCGATGACCATGGCAAGCCGGATCGTGGTCCTGCGGGGTGGCAAGATCGAGCAGCTCGGCACGCCCCAGGAACTCTATACACGGCCGCAGAACCTCTTCGTAGCGGGCTTCATCGGCTCTCCGAAGATCAACATGCTGCAGGCAAGAGCAACCCGCGGGTCCGGAAAGACCACTGTGTCGGTGGCCGGCATGCCCGACTTTTCGATTGCCGAGCTTCCGACCGCCGATCAGGCGCTGACTTTGTGCGTGCGGCCTTCGTCTCTGCGTGTCGGCAATGGCGATGTCACGGGCGAAGGCACGATCCGGCTGGTGGAATATCTCGGCAGCGAGACCTTGCTGCATATCGCGCTGTCTTCAGGCCAGGTGCTGCTGGCCAGCGACAACGGACGGACGCCCTACCGGATGGGCGATCCGGTCACCATCGGGTTCGACCTCTCCGAACTCCACTATTTCGATAGCGCAGGCAAACGCATCGAACCCATCCAGAAAGAAAGCCAGGTACAGTGAAGATCGCCATTGTTGGATGCGGCTCCCGGCATCAGATGTTCCGCAATTCCGTCGTTGAAGATTATGCCGATAAACATGAGATCGTTGCCCTTTGCGACAGCAACGCCCATCGCCTTGGCGAAGCGGCGCAAGCGGCCTCAAAGCCCGGGACGAACGGCGTCGCGACTTATCTTGCCGCCGATTTCGATCGCCTGATCGCGGAACAGAGGCCGGATACGGTCGTCGTCGCAACGCCGGATTTCCTGCACGCCGACTACATCGTTCGTGCCTTCGAGGCCGGCTGCGACGTCATTTGCGAAAAGCCGCTGACGATCGATCTCAGCCGTCTGAAGCAGATCGTCGATGCCCAGGCGCGCACGGGCCGAAAGGTCACCGTGACCTTCAACTACCGCTATTCGCCGGCGCGCACCCAGATCAAGGAGCTGATTTCATCGGGAGCGATCGGCACCGTGACGGCGGTCGATTTCCGCTGGCACCTCGATCGGGTTCACGGCGCCGATTATTTCCGCCGCTGGCACCGCCAGAAAGAGAATTCCGGCGGGCTCCTGGTCCATAAATCGACCCACCATTTCGATCTTCTCAACTGGTGGCTGGGGACCGCGCCGACGGAAGTCCTGGCCTCCGGCCGACGCGTCTTTTATCGACCGGAAATGGCAGTGGAGCTTGGCCTCGCGGGCCGCGGGCCACGCTGCAGCGACTGTCCCGTCGCCTATAAGTGCGATTTCCGCCTCGACCTTGCAGCCGACGAAAACCTGCGCAAGCTCTATGTGGAAGCTGAGCAGGAAGACGGTTATTTCCGCGACCTCTGCGTATTCGACGAAGAGATCGGCATCGAAGATACGATGCAGGCGCATATCCGCTACGCTTCAGGCGTCACCGCCAATTACACCCTGACTGCCTATTCGCCCTGGGAAGGGCTGGAAATCAAGTTCCAGGGCACCAAAGGCGACATTACTCATCGCCATGTCGAGGTCCATGGGGTTTTCGGCGGCAAACGCGCCCATGCGGACGAAGATGCGATCACCACCGAACTCCACCTGGCCGGCGAGCCTCCGCGCCAGCTTGCCGTTCCAAAGGCGACGGGGGATCACGGCGGCGCGGATCCGGTCATGCTGGGTTATATCTTTGATCCGGAAAACATGCAGCCCGATCCTTATGGCCGTGCCTCCGATCATGTTGCCGGCGCCTGGTCCATCCTCACCGGCATCGCTGCCAACGCTTCCATAGAAACGGGCTCGTTGGTCAACATACAATCCATGCTCCGCGCTCGCGGCATCCACCTGAACAGGTAGTTCCCATGGCTTATAACCTTCGCATCGGCGTCATCGGCATAGACCATGGACATATCTATGGCATGATCAATGGCATGTTGGATGCCGGCGCCACGCTCGTAGCGTGGACAACGGGCGAGGAGACCCCAGAGGCAGCCCGCAAGACATTCCAGGAAACCTATCCGGATCTGCCGGCCCGGTCGATGCAAGCCATCCTCGACGATGAAAGCATTGTCCTTGTCCTGTCGTCCGGGATCAACAGCGAGCGCGCCGATATCGCGGTGGCGGCAATGGTGCACGGCAAGGACGTTCTGGTCGACAAACCCGGCTGCACCAGCCTGGAACAGCTGGCAGACATCCAACGCACCGTCGCGGATACCGGGCGACGCTGGACCGTGTCCTTTTCCGAACGTGTCTCCGTCGAGAGCGCCACCCTGGCGGACCAGCTGATTGGCCAAGGTCGGATCGGCAAGGTGGTTCAGACGGTCGGTCTCGGACCGCATCGCTTGAATGCGCATCTGAGGCCGGATTGGTTCTGGGACAGAGCTCGCTGCGGCGGAATTCTCGCCGATATCTGCGCCCATCAGTTCGATCAGTTCCTCCATTATACCGGGTCGACTGAGGCACGTGTTGTTTCCGCCCATGTGACCAATGTCGCAAATCCGGATCGGCCTGCATTCCAGGATTTCGGCGAGGCGCTGCTAGAGGGTAACGGCGGCCGGGGTTATGCCCGTGTCGATTGGCTGACGCCCGACGGTCTTCCCGTCTGGGGCGACGGCAGGATGACCATCCTGGGAACGGAAGGTTATATCGAACTTCGCAAATACATCGATATCGCCGGTCGGGACGGTCAGGACCACGTCTTTCTGGTCGACAAGTCGGGCGTGCAGCGGTTCGAGGCGAGCGGCGCCGGAAAGCCGTTTTTCGCCCGCCTGGCCGCCGACGTGGAAAGGCGAACCGAGACGGCAATGCGCCAGTCTCATGCGTTCCTCGCGACGCGGTTGGGACTGCAGGCGCAACTTGTCGCAGAAGAGAAAACAGACCGATGACGGAGCGTGTCCGGGTCGCCGTCATCGGCGCGGGTATAGGCAAGGCGCACATCGCCGCTTATGCCGAATTGGCTGATCTGTTCGACGTCCGTTACGTCTGCGATCTCAACCTGTCTCGCGCCGAGGACGCGGCGCGACAGGCGCCGGGCAGCCAGGCTGTCCCCGACATCAACCAGGTCTTCGCCGATCCTCTCGTGGATCTGGTCGACATCTGCCTGCCGCCACAACTGCACGCGCCGATGACGCTTGCAGCCCTGGAAGCAGGAAAGCACGTCGTCTGCGAGAAACCGCTTGCCGGTTCGATAACCGAAGTGCGCCGGATTGCCGAGCTTTCCGAACGAACGGGGCGGCAGGTCTTTCCCGTATTTCAGTATCGTTATGGCGCCGGCTACCGGGCGGCACACGAATTGAAGCACCGGGGACTTTTGGGTCGGCCTTACGTGGTGGCCTTGGAGACACATTGGCAGCGGGGACCCGATTATTACGCAGAGCGCTGGCGGGGCACATGGAAAGGCGAACTCGGCGGCGTACTTGTCAGCCATGCATGCCATATCCACAATCTCATGACTCATCTCGTCGGAGATGTCGTGGAGGTCGCCGCCTTCCTCGACACCCGCGTCAATCCGATCGAGACCGAGGATTGCGCGGTGCTTTCCATGCGCACCGCGCAGGGCGCGTTGATCACGTCGTCGGTCACCTTGGGTGCGGCCGGAAACAGTTCGCGGTTAAGGATGTGTTTCGAGCACGTCACGGTCACGTCAGGCGCAGAGGCCTATCAGATAGGGGCGGGACCGTGGAAATTCGAAGCCACCGACCCGTCGCGGCAGCCCGAGATCGATGCGGCAACCCGAGAAATACCCGACGTCCTTCCACGGTTTCCGGGACTATTCGTGGATGTCCATGCGCGTCTCACCGGGAAGCCGGACCTCTATCTGCCATCGCTTCAGGAAAGCTATCACTCGATCGAGCTTGTTACGGCAATCTACGCATCGGCAAGGGAAGGCCTGATCGTACGCCTGCCGCTTGCTACAGATCACCCCCTCGCCGCGGGTTGGCTGCCGGTCTGAACAAGGCAGATATCCGGGTTGCGAAAAATCACAGAGCCGGAAGGGGCGCTCAGGCGGCCGACGCCCGCTCGGCCACCGCGCGATGGACTGCCGTCTGAAGTTGCTCTTGAGTGAACGGTTTGGTCATGCGCAAGAGATCTGAAAGCCCGTGATCTTCGTGTAGTTCGACATATCCGGAGGCCAGGATCACCGGCAAACCCGGATAGGACCCGATGATCAGGCGCGCGAGCTCCGCCCCGGTCATCCCGGGCATGGCATGGTCCGTGATGACGAGGTCGAACCTCCGGCCGGAGTTGAGGATTTCCAGTGCGGCAGCGGCTGAAGGCGCCTCCGTGGTGACATGGCCAAGATCTTCCAGCATGGCCGAGGTTCCCATGCTGACGAGCGCGTCGTCATCGACCACAAGTACCGTCAGCGCGTTCGGCATATTGGGAGCAGCATCCTGGGGTGCGGCCTCCGGCGATGGAGCCGTCCCACCAATATCTTCGGCGATCGGCAACCACAGGGACACGGTCGTCCCCTCTCCCTTGACGCTCGACAGGTCCAGAATACCGCCCGATTGGGCCGCCAGACCGTGCACCATCGAAAGACCCAGACCGGTTCCCTTTCCAGGTCCTTTCGTCGTGAAAAAGGGCTCGGCCGCACGCGTCACCGTAGCTTCGTCCATGCCCTCTCCGGTGTCGGAAACCGAAATCCGCACGTAACGGCCGGCAGTCAGGCTGCTGGCCCGCGTGACATCTTTTTCCTCTGCGGACACCATGATCGTGCCGCTCCCGGTCATCGCATCCCGGGCGTTGACGAACAGGTTGAGGAGGGCAAGTTCGAGCTGATTGCTGTCGACCAGCAACTGCGGCAGCCGTGGCGGAATATCTTTCCTGATATCCACCCCAGGTCCGAGCGCCTTGCTCAGGAGGTCCTGAATGTTTTCGAAGAGCTCGGCGAAATCGACCGCGTGCGGCTTCAATTCCTGGCGGCGCGCGAATGCCAGCAACCTTTGGGTTAAAGCCGCGCCACGCTCGGCCGCCTGTATCGCATTGGCGACCAGCCGCTCGCTCTTCTCATCGGTGGGAAGTCGCTTCTTCAGGAGGTTCAGGCTTCCCAGCACCGCCATCAGCAGATTGTTGAAATCATGGGCGACGCCGCCGGTCAGTTGGCCGATCGTGTCCAGCTTCTGCGCCTCGAACAGTTGAGCAATCGCCTCTTCCCGCTCGCGCGTCCTCTGGTCAATCCGTTCCTCGAGTTCTTCGTTAAGCTGGCGCAATTGATTGGAGGAAGCTTCGAGCTCAGCGGTACGTTCGCGAACCCTATCCTCGAGGTCAGCGTTCAACCGCTCAAGTTCCCTCGTCTTTCGGTACAAGTCAGCGAACACTCGCACCTTGGCCCGCAGAACTTCGGGAACGATGGGTACCGAGACGTAATCGACGGCTCCCGCCGCATAACCGCGCAGCCGGTCCGGTTCGGCCATCATGACGGCCGATACAAATATGATTGCCGTATGCTGGTAGCGGGGATGCTCCCGGATCATGCTGACGAGCTCGAAACCATCCTGCTCCGGCATGCAGACATCCACCAGAATGACGGCAATATCGTTGCGCAGGAGGTGCTCCAAAGCCTCTCGACCGGACTGGGCCTTGATCAGATTTTCACCAAGCTCCTGGAGCACGACCTCATAACTTAGAAGTTTTGCCGGCTGATCGTCCACGAGAAGGATGTTGACAGGGTCCATGGCCATATCCCCTAGCGGTGCAACCACATGCGGAGCGCGGATAGCAGTTGTTCGGTATTGACCGGCTTTGCCAGATAATCAGACGCACCCGCTTCCAGGCACTTCTCGCGATCGCCTTTCATTGCTTTCGCGGTCAGCGCAAGGATCGGCAGGCGTCGGAATCTGGGGTCCGAGCGGATCACCTGCGTCGTTTCGTAACCGTCCATTCCAGGCATCATGATATCCATCAGAACGATGGCGATGGCCCGATCCTTCTGAATGACGTCGATGGCTTCGCTGCCTGTGGTCGCAGTCAGAACTCTCATTCCGCGACGTTCGAGAACACTGCTGAGTGCGAAAATATTGCGGGCGTCGTCGTCCACCAACAAAACGGTCTCTCCGATCAGATCCTCGTCCGAGCTGTGAAGTTCCTCGAGCATCGCTTGCTTGGCGGCCGGCATATCGGCCACCACCCGGTGGAGGAACAGGGCAGTCTCGTCCAGGAGACGTTCAGGCGACTCGACGCCTTTCACGACGACGCTGCGCGCCATGGTGTGTAGCTGGGCGTCCTCTTCGGGTGAGAGCTCACGCCCCGTGAAGACCACGACCGGAACCTCGGCAATGTCATCGTCATCACGGATCTTTTCCAGAACTTCGAAGCCGGACATGTCAGGCAGGGTGAGATCGAGAACGACGCAGTCGGCCGGATCCTCTTTAAGTGCGGCGAGCGCCTCGGCACCCGAGCCTACACTTTCGATGTCGATATCGTCATGGCTGAGCAGAGCGGTCACGCTCAGCCGCTCAGCCTCGCTGTCTTCAACAAGGAGAAGCCGTTTGCGGCGCGGCTCCGCATAATTCTTCAGCCGCAGGAATGCTTTACCGAGACTGTCGGTCGTGGTCGGCTTGCTCATGAATGCGAAGGCGCCGCGTGTGAGGCCATGTTGACGGTCCTCGTCAAGGCTGATGATCTGAACGGGAATATGCCGCGTCGCCGCGCTCTGCTTGAGTTGGCTCAGCACCGTCCAGCCGAGCATGTCCGGCAGGAAAATGTCGAGGGATATCGCGGCAGGTTTGTATTCCTGCGCCAAATTCAGCGCTTCGCCACCGCGCGTCGCCACCAGCACCTTGAACCCGCTGTCATGGGCCAGATCGACAAGGACGCGGGCATAATGCGGATCGTCCTCGACGATCAGCAGAACCGCATCCCCGGGCTGTATTTCGCCACGATCGTCTTCGACCTGTTCCGCGGGCTTGTCGGCGCGACGTGCGGCGGCAGCCTCTGCGAGCTGCACGACATTGCTGTGGGCCGGCAGGGCCTTAGAAGCGGGGGAGGCGCCCACATAAGTCAGCGGCAAATAGAGCACGAACGTGCTGCCGACGCCGGGCGTGCTGCGCAGCTGGATTTCGCCGCCAAGAAGGTTCGCGAGTTCACGGCTGATCGCAAGGCCCAGCCCGGTGCCGCCGTATTTCCGGCTGGTCGAAGCGTCAGCCTGCTGGAAAGCCTCGAATATGATGCGCTGCTTTTCGGGCGGTATTCCGATCCCGGTATCGGTGACCTCGAAGGCGATCACCGATGGCGCATGTTTGAGAGACGAATGATCCAGCGACCAGCCTTCGGTCACCGGCGCGACTTTCAGCGTGACACCGCCTTGCGCGGTGAACTTGAAGGCGTTCGACAACAGGTTCTTGAGGATCTGCTGCAACCGCTTGGAGTCGGTAATGATGCTTCTCGGCACGTCTTCGCCAATCTCGACCATGTAGCTGAGATCGCGATTTTCCGCCTCATGCCTGAACGGCCGCGACATCATCTCCAGCAGGTTGGTGATGAATATCTCTTCGGCATCAACCGATACGGTCCCCGACTCGATTTTGGAGAGGTCGAGAATATCGCTGATCAGGTTGAGGAGATCGGTGCCAGCCCCGTGGATCGTCTTTGCGAACTCCACCTGCTTGCCGGAGAGGTTGCCGTCGGGGTTTTCTCCGAGCTGCTGGCCGAGGATCAGGATCGAGTTCAGCGGCGTGCGCAGCTCGTGCGACATGTTGGCGAGGAACTCGGACTTGTATTTCGACGTCAGCGCCAGCTCGGTTGCCTTTTCTTCCAGCGCGCGGCGGGCCTGCTCGATTTCCTGGTTCTTCGCCTCGACCTCGACATTTCGTTCTTCGAGCTGCTGCGCCTTTTGCTCAAGCTGCTCGTTGGTCTGCTGCAACTCCCTCTGCTGCGTCTGAAGTTCTGTCGCAAGCTGCTGGGATTGCTTGAGCAGGCCTTCCGTCTGCATCGTCGCCTCGATCGAGTTGAGTACGATGCCGATCGAGGTCGTCAGCTGGTCCAGGAAGGAAAGCTGCAACTCGGTAAATTCGCCGGCCGACGCAAGCTCGATCACCGCCTTGACCTGCCCTTCAAAGTGAACCGGCAGAACGATGGCGCTCTTGGGAAGGGTCGAGAAAACGCCAGAGCTGATGGGAACGACATTGTCGGGAAGATTGGTAACCAGAATGCGCCGGGCATCGATGGCGCACTGCCCCACAAGCCCCTGGCCGAACGCCAGACGCCGCGGATGTGCCGCACCGACCCCGTCCGCGTAACTTGACAGCAGGGACAGGGTTGGCTGGTGATCCTCAGCGTCCACCTGATAGATAACGCCTTGATGTGCCCCGACGAGAGGCGCGAGTTCCGAAAGCAGCATTTTCCCGACCAGCGTCAGGTCGCGCTGCCCCTGGAGCATGTTCGTGAACCTCGCGAGGTTCGTCTTCAGCCAGTCCTGTTCGGTATTCTGCTCCGTCGTCAGGCGCAGGTTGCCGATCATCGTATTGATGTTGTCTTTGAGCTCGGCGACTTCACCGCGCGCTTCCACCTGGATCGACCGCGTCAGGTCTCCCTTGGTGACGGCGGTTGCGACCTCCGCGATAGCCCGGACCTGAGTGGTCAGGTTGGCCGCCAGCAGATTGACGTTACCGGTCAGGTCTTTCCATGTACCGGCGGTGCCCGGCACGTTCGCCTGACCGCCGAGGCGGCCTTCGACGCCCACTTCGCGAGCCACCGTGGTGACCTGGTCGGCAAAGGTCGCCAGCGTATTGGTCATGTTGTTGATGGTTTCCGCAAGTGCGGCGACCTCGCCCTTGGATGCGACGGTGAGGTTCTGCTTGAGGTCGCCGTTGGCGACGGCCGTCACCACCTTGACGATGCCGCGCACCTGTTCCGTCAGGTTGGCGGCCATGACGTTGACGGTATCGGTCAAATCTTTCCACGTCCCGGCGACGCCCGGCACCTGCGCCTGGCCGCCGAGCTTGCCCTCGGTGCCGACTTCGCGCGCCACACGCGTCACTTCGCCCGCAAAGGCGTTCAGCTGATCGACCATCGTGTTGATGGTATTCTTCAGTTCGAGAATTTCGCCCTTCACGTCGACGGTGATCTTTCGCGACAGATCGCCTCGCGCGACAGCGGTCGTGACTTCGGCGATGTTGCGGACCTGCGTGGTGAGATTGGCGGCAAGCAGGTTGACGTTGTCGGTCAGGTCTTTCCAGGTGCCGGCGACGCCCGGCACCACCGCCTGACCGCCAAGACGGCCGTCAGTGCCGACCTCGCGCGCCACGCGCGTCACTTCGCCCGCGAACGACCGAAGCTGGTCGACCATCGTGTTGAGCGTGTCCTTCAACAGCAGGATTTCACCACGAACGTCGACGGTGATCTTGCGCGACAAGTCGCCATTGGCGATCGCGGTGGCGACCTCCGCGATATTGCGCACCTGGGCCGTCAGGTTGCCAGCCATCGAGTTCACCGAATCCGTCAGGTCCTTCCAGGTACCCGCGACGCCCGACACCTGCGCCTGGCCGCCGAGCTTGCCTTCGGTGCCCACCTCGCGTGCGACGCGCGTCACTTCCCCGGCGAAGGCGTTGAGCTGGTCCACCATCGTGTTGATGGTGTTTTTCAGTTCCAGGATTTCGCCTTTCACGTCGACCGTGATCTTGCGCGACAGATCTCCTCTTGCGACCGCAGTCGTCACTTCCGCGATGTTACGCACCTGACCGGTGAGGTTGGAGGCCATCGAGTTGACGTTCTCGGTCAGATCCTTCCAGGTGCCGGCAACGCCCGGTACCTGGGCTTGGCCGCCGAGCTTGCCTTCGGTACCCACTTCGCGCGCCACACGGGTCACTTCAGAGGCGAACCGGTTGAGCTGGTCCACCATCGTATTGAGGGTTTCCTTCAGCTGAAGGATTTCCCCCTTCACGTCGACGGTGATCTTGCGTGATAGGTCGCCGTTGGCGATCGCCGTCGAGACCTCGGCGATGTTGCGGACCTGCGCCGTCAGGTTGCCGGCCATAGAGTTCACCGAGTCCGTCAGATCCTTCCACGTTCCGGCAACACCCAAAACGTTCGCCTGGCCCCCGAGCCGCCCTTCAGTCCCGACCTCTCGGGCGACACGCGTCACCTCTCCGGCAAAGCCGTTGAGCTGGTCCACCATCGTGTTGATGTGGTCTCCTTGAGCTCCAGAATTTCACCCGACACCGTCACGGTAATCTTCTTCGACAGGTCACCCTGGGCCACGGCGGTTGCAACTTCAGCGATGTTTCGCACCTGGCCGGTCAGGTTGGAGGCCATGGAGTTGACCGAGTCCGTCAGGTCCTTCCAGGTTCCGGCCACGCCGCGCACATTCGCCTGTCCGCCAAGCCGGCCTTCGGTCCCCACTTCGCGCGCGACGCGCGTCACTTCGGATGCAAACGCGTTGAGCTGGTCGACCATGGTGTTGATGGTCTCCTTCAGCTCCAGGATTTCGCCCTTGACGTCGACGGTGATCTTCTTCGACAAGTCGCCGTTGGCGATTGCCGTCGAGACCTCGGCAATATTGCGGACCTGTGCCGTCAGGTTCCCGGCCATGGAGTTGACGTTCTCCGTCAGGTCCTTCCAGGTGCCGGCGACGCCGCGAACGTTTGCCTGCCCGCCGAGCCGTCCTTCCGTTCCCACTTCGCGGGCGACGCGCGTCACCTCCGAAGCGAAGGCATTCAGCTGATCGACCATCGTGTTGATGGTTTCCTTGAGTTCCAGGATTTCACCCGAAACCGTGACCGTGATCTTTTTCGACAGGTCGCCATTGGCGATTGCGGTCGACACTTCGGCGATGTTGCGGACCTGGGCCGTTAGATTGGAGGCCATGGAATTGACGTTGTCGGTCAAGTCTTTCCAGGTTCCGGCGACGCCCGGCACCTGAGCCTGGCCGCCCAGTCGGCCCTCGGTGCCGACTTCGCGGGCAACACGCGTCACCTCGCCGGCAAAGCCATTGAGCTGGTCGACCATCGTATTGATGGTTTCCTTCAGTTCAAGGATTTCGCCGGACACATCGACGGTGATCTTTCTCGAAAGGTCACCGCGGGCGACGGCGGTCGTGACCTGGGCGATATTTCGCACCTGCGCCGTCAGGTTGCCACACATTGCGTTGACCGAGTCGGTCAAATCCTTCCACGTGCCCGCAACGCCCGGCACAAGAGCCTGGCCACCCAGCTTTCCTTCCGTGCCGACTTCTCGGGCAACGCGCGTCACTTCCGACGCGAAGGAGCGGAGCTGGTCGACCATCGTGTTGATGGCTTCCTTCAGCTGCAGGATTTCGCCGCGAACATCGACGGTGATCTTTTTGGAAAGATCGCCGTTGGCGACTGCAATCGTGACGTCTGCGATATTGCGGACCTGAGCGGTCAGGTTCGAAGCCATCGAGTTGACGCTCTCGGTGAGGTCCTTCCACACACCGGTGACTTCCGGAACCTGAGCCTGCCCACCCAGTTTACCATCCGTGCCGACCTCGCGGGCGACGCGCGTCACTTCGGATGTGAACACGCTCAGCTGTTTGATCATCGTGTTGACGATCTCGGCTGAACGCAGGAATTCGCCTTTCAGCGGTCGCCCATCCACGTCAAGCGGAACCGTCTGCAGCAGGTCGCCTTTGGCGACCGCCGTGATCGTCCGGGTGACCGCCGTCGTCGGCCACAGCAAGTCGTCGATCAGTGTATTGATCGACCCTTCCATGTCTGCCCAGGCTCCGTCGGAAAGTCCAAATCTGACCCGCGTGCTGGTGCGCCCATCCCGCCCGACCACCTGGCCGACATTCTCGAGCTGGGCCGCCATTTTCTGGTTGGCGGCGATGATATCGTTTAATGTATCTGCGATTTTTCCGGTGACACCGGTCATATCGGACCGCATCCGGACCGAAAAGTCTCCTCGTCTCATCGCCAGGAGAGCTTCAAGCAGGGCGCGGGCATCTTCGTCCGCCATCACCGCGACATTCACGTCTGAAAGGTCGCTCGAATCCACGCCACTGCGCTGAACGTCATTGCCCTGTCTAGCCACCGAAGCCCCCTGCCTTAGAGTGCCATTTTAATCTAGCGCAGGATTTCAAAAAGACTACTGGCCGGGCGCACTCCACCTCCCGCGTCAGACAAGCAAATTCCGCTCGGCTTAGGGACGCTAATTGCGGCAAGTGAAGGCCCGGAAAAATACGGCCCGGCCGGTCGATCCGGCACACGAGCCGCGGCTGAATTTGTCAAATACTGCAGTTATACGATTGACAATACGAGCATATTTCGCTCAAAAAAGATAACAACAGATCATGTGGTCTAATATGCTGGTTATTCTCGCCGACGACCTGACTGGCGCGCTTGATTGCGCAGCGCCGTTTGCCGGCAGGGGTTTGCATACTGAAATCGCGCTGAGCGCCGAGGCTATCGAGTGGGCCTTGCAAATGAGGCCCGCGGTTCTTTCAATCAACCTGGGATCTCGTGAAGTCGGGGCGGAGGCTGCGCGGCAGGCGACTGCGGCGGCCCTGTCGTGCCTGCCATCGGACATCGTTCTGTTCAAGAAGATCGATTCCCGCCTCAAGGGCAATATCGCCGCCGAGCTTGACGTCACGCCTTTTCACCTGGCGCTGGTCGCTCCGGCGATACCCGATTTCGGGCGGAATGTCCGAACCGGACATGTCGAAGGTTTCGGCCTGGACAAGCCGCTGAATGTCGCCGATGCGCTTGGCGTTCATGCCGAACGGGCCATCATTCCCGATACCCTTTCGCAGGAAGACATGTCCGCGGCTCTGGCAATTGGCCGCGAGGCCGGGACCGATCTTTTTGTCGGCGCCAGGGGTCTCGCCGAGGCGCTGGCATGTCATATGACCGGCCGTCAGACCGCCGAACCGGCCCTCCCCAAACCGGGCCCCGCCCTTTTTGTCATCGGCTCGAGAGATCCAATCACTCTGGCGCAAGTCGAGGAACTGCGGCAGGCGGTCGTGCTTGACTATATTGCCGCGCCGAACGGACGCCCGGAGAAGATCGCGCCGCCCCAGCATTGCGTGACGCTGGTTCAGGCCACGCCGGCTGGAAAGGACGATCCGCCGCTTCTGGTATCGGACAGGATGGCGGCCGGCATAGTCCCAGACATGACGGCGCCGGCCGCCACTCTGCTTCTGTCGGGCGGGGCGACTGCCGAGGCTGTCCTGAAGGCAATGAATGTCTCGAGATTCCAGCTTCTCGGCGAATGTCTGCCGGGCCTTGGCTTGGCTTATATCGATGGCCAATGCATCATCGCCAAATCCGGCGGATTCGGCACGCCGGGCACATTGTGCGAGATAGCAAGAATAGCCATGGGCGAGAAGGGTTGAACGATGGGGCTTGAGAGCGGTACTGCCCGCAAGGGCCTTCCCGATATCGTCTTTGAGCGGATGTTGCGCGCGATCAAGTCGGGAGCATACAAGCCGGATGAACGGTTGCCGACCGAACACGAGCTAGCCAACGAATTCGAAGTGTCGCGACCGGTGATCCGGGAAGCGCTGAGACGGTTGCGCGAGCAGGGACTGATCTATTCGAGGCGCGGTGCCGGCAGCTTCGTGCGTGCGCTCGGCCTGCGTGAACCGCTCGGATTCGGCCAGCTGGAAAACGTCGCCGATCTCCTCAACTGTTATGAATTTCGCATGACGCTTGAGCCGGCGGCCGCGGCTGCGGCGGCAGTGCGTCACGACAAGGAGAGCCTGGCGGCGATAAAGCGGGCCTTGGAATTGCTGCGCGATGCCACGAACCGCCAGGCCCATCGTGAAGATGCCGACTACCAGTTCCATCTGGCCATCGCCCGTGCGGCTCAGAACAACTACTTCTCGACGGCGATGGAAGCCCTGAAAGATCACATTGCAGTGGGGATGAAATTCCACGGCGCCTCCGTGAAAAGAGAAGCCACCGGACTCGCGAAAGTGTTCGGCGAGCACGAGGCAATCGCCGATGCGATCACTCGCGGTGACCAGGAAGCATCGCGGCAACTGATGCTGGACCACTTGAAAGGTTCACGCGAGCGACTGTTTCAGTCCTCGCACCGGTGAAACCTCTAGATGTCATCCGGCAGCCTACAGCCGGATGACCGTCATTTCAAAACGCCGCCTCATAGATACCCAGCACATCCTGGACACTCATTTCGGCCGGGTTGTTATCCATCAGCCGGCGGATGGCATGTGCCTCCGAAGCGTAGAGGGAAAGTTCCTCCTGCCTGGCGCCATGAGCCGCCAGCGACATCTGGATGCCAAGCCCTCCGCAGAAATCGTAGGCTGAAGAGCGCAATTCGTCCGAGGAGAGGTGATCGCCAAGGCCCAATGCTGCAGCCACTTCCGCGGTCTTTGCAGCAACGACCGGCTGATTGAAAGCCAGGACATGCGGGAAAACGATGGCATTCGCCAGGCCGTGCGGCAGGTTGAGACGCGTGCCCAGCGGATAGGCGATCGCGTGGCCGGCCGCGGTATTGACCGGGCCGAGGCAAATGCCGCCGTAATAGGAAGCAAGCATCAGCCCTTCGCGGGCCTCCGTATCGTGCCCGTCCTTCACCGCCCGCGCCAGGTACCGGCCGACCAGCCCAAAACCCATGCGGGCAAAACCGTCGATCATCGGGTGGGCACGGCGGTTGGTGAAGGCCTCGACGCAATGCGCCATGGCGTCGACACCTGTCGCAGCCGTCACAGCCGGAGGCACCGAATAGGTCAGCTCAGGATCGAGCACCGCGAAATCGGCGATCATGTGCGGGCTCTCCACCGCGATCTTGGTCCGTTTGACCGGATCGGTGATGAGCGAGCGGATCCCGGCCTCCGAGCCGGTACCCGCGGTGGTCGCGACCTGGGCAAGCCGCGTGCGGCGGCCGGCGACGCGATTGGGACCGGCAACGTCTTCGAGGGTCTGCTCGGAATCCCACAGCGCCGCAACCAGCTTGGCGACATCCAATACCGATCCACCACCAAGTCCGACGATCATTTGCGGGCGGGCCTTTCGGGCGGCCTCCAGCGCAGCATCCAGCGTTGCGGTATCCGGCTCGCCTGGAATGGCGTCGAATACCGAAAATCGGCCGGGCAACTGCAGACGGTCGGCAAAACCAGCCGTAATCGGCGTGGCAATGACCAGGGTCGAGACGACGTCGCCAGCCCAGACGCCAACCTGGCTGATCGTGCCGGCACCGACGGCGAGGCGCAGCGGCTGGTGGAGTGTGATGGGTGCAATGGCCATGACGCGTTCCTTACCGGACCCCCGCCACGAGCTTGCGCGCGTAGGCGATGGCAGAATTCATGTTGCCGTGATTGGCGATCCCCTTGCCGGCGATATCGAACGCGGTGCCGTGATCGACGGAGGTGCGATCGATCGGCAGATCGACGGAAACGTTGACGGCCGTATCGAAGGCCACGAGCTTGATCGGGATATGGCCCTGATCGTGATACTGCGCGACGACCAGATCGAAGGCGCCGGAATAGGCGCGGTGGAAAACCGTATCGGCGGAGATCGGACCGTGAACCTCGATGCCTTCGGCGCGGGCGGCCGCAACGGCCGGCGCGATCTGATCGTCATCTTCCGTGCCGAAGAGGCCGTTTTCGCCGCAATGGGGATTGATGCCGGCAACCGCAATGCGCGGACGTTCATAACCGATGCGCTTCAGATGCGCGTTGCCGGCGCGGATCGTCGCCAGAACCCGTTCCGTTGTGGCACGCCGAATGGCCTCCTGCAGGGAAACATGCGTGGAGACATGGATCACCTTCAGACGGTCGGACGCCAATAGCATGTATGCCGCTGCCGAACCGGTGAGGCTGCGCAGCATGCCCGTGTGGCCATCGTAATGATGACCTGCGAGGTTGAGCGCTTCCTTGTTGATCGGCGCGGTGACGATGCAGCCGATCGAACCGGCCTCGGCATCGCGCACGGCGCGCTCGATGAAGCGGAACGCCGCATCGCCGGCGACCGACGACAGCTGTCCCCAGGGCAAAGGCGCTCCCTCCACCGGAAGGTCGACGACATAAGGGGTGAGATCGAGCGCGACCCCCACCGCATCGCGCGCCGCCTCCAGCGTCGCAAGATTGCCGTAGACCCGCGTTGCGGAGCGATCGGCGTCGGACATCTCGGCCAGCGCCTTGACTGTTACTTCCGGACCGACGCCACAGGGGTCTCCCATGGTGATACCAATGATATTGCTCATCAAACTCTCCCGTCAGTCGCGTCTGCCCAGCCCGAAGCCAGGCTCACGTATTTGATTGCCCGCCTGTGATAGGTATAGGCGATGTGCAGGGTCCCGTCCGGCGCTTCCAGAAGCCACGGATAGGACATTTCCTTGTTCCGGCCATCGGTGGAATCGTTGGACAGGCAGGTACCCGGCCCGTCTTCGATCAGAATTCGGACTGGAAAACTAAGCCCACCATCATTCGAAATACAGACACAGACCGGCGCGCGCGGCACGCCCCAGACGGGCACGCAGCCGCCCGTAGGATCGGCATCCGGTCTTTCGTCACTCTCGCCGAGTTCATCGTAAAGCGAAGCACGGCGATCGCCAGACTGAGCCGCGCTTACCGGATTGCAGATCATCGCCAGCCGGCCATCGGTCAGGCGAATAACTGCGATCGAGGAATTGTTGTTCGGCACATCCGTTGCCTCGGGCACCGACCAGGATCGACCGCCATCGGCGCTTTCGCTCCGGTAGACGAAATCCGCCTGCCTCCGGCGAAAAAATGCCGCATGGCCGCCTGCTGGCAAGGCGACGGGACTCATGTGGACGCAGCCGGTCGATTGCGGCAATTCTTCGAGGCGCCAGGTTTTCCCGGCATCTGTGGATATCCCGATTGCCGCCGTATCATGGCTTCCATTCCACTTCTGGCCCGGCCGCTGAACGCAGCGGAAGATCGGCAGAAGCCATGCGCCGTCATCCCGCACCGTCAGCGGAGCCCGGATAAAACATCCTTTCGGCAGGTCGAGATAACTGCCCGCCTCCGCGGCCAGCCGTGTCGGGTCGCTTTGATCGCGCCGGATCTCGGCCATGCGGATACGGCATTCGTCCTGGTTGCCGGAAGGCTGCGACGTGTGGAAAAGCCGGAGCCGGCCATCGGGCGCGGTAAATAGAACCGGGTTCTGCTCGGAACGGGCGTCATCGAAGCTCAGCCTCTGCGGCGGACCCCAGAGGTCCGAGTCCGGCACGAGGACGGACGCGAAAATGGATATGTCGGACTTTCCTTCCAGCGAGCCACCGAACCAGGCGCAGATCAACGCGCCATCGGCCAGGAGATGCAGGAAGCTTGCATGGTTCTGCACCATGGGGGAAGGCAGGAAGGCTTCGTGCCTGCCGGCGGTCATCCGTACCTTGCCGGTCATTGCTGCCGCTATTTCATCAGGGCTCATAAAGCTCTCCTCTCGGCGCTGAGAATTGCCAGAAACACAAAGTTGTCAAGTTTTATAATATGCATCAGCCGCAGGTTTCTAGCATCGGACTCAACATAACAATCTGGAAAATAACGGTATTTTTACGAATGAATTTTTCTCGAAAAATTACATCGCAAAACAATTTGACAAAGTGTGCGGGACAGAACATGGTTTGGAGGAGAATAGCACAGGAGGAGTAGGCGATCGCGGTGCAGCGAAATATGTGGCCCTGCCGTCGGGAGAAATTTTCGGTCCAAGGTCCGAATGCTCCACGATAGAGCCTCTAAATCGCCATCGGTCTTCCTTCACGGGTCGGCTCGCCAATCACCAAATCAGCCGTTCATCCACCGGGCCACGGCAGGTCGATCGGAACGGTGTCTGATCAATTTATATTCACTTGGGAGGTGAACCACATGAAGAAGATGCTGATGACCGCGCTGATCCTCGGATCTGCGCTTGCCCCGGCTTACGCAGGGTCCGGCCCTATCAAGATCGTGCTGCCTGAAGAAGCCGATCTGCTGGAGCCGTGCATGGCGACCCGTTCCAATATCGGCCGTATCATCATGGAGAACGTCAGCGAAACGCTGACCGAGCTCGATGTTCGCGGCAAGAAGGGCGTCATGCCGCGCCTGGCCGAAAAATGGGAGCAGACCCAGGACGGCAGCTGGCGGTTCCATCTCCGCCAAGGCGTAAAGTTCTCCAACGGGACGACGTTCGACGCCAAGGATGTGAAGCACAGCTTCGACCGCGTGATGAGCGACAAGAACGCCTGCGAATCCCGCCGCTATTTCGGTGGAATGAAAATCAGCGCCAATGTCGTCGACCCCTACACGATCGACTTCAAGGCCGACCCCGCCCAGCCGATCCTGCCGCTGCTGATGTCGCTGGTCACGATCGTCCCGGAAGAAACCCCGCTCGCATTCATTCGCGAGCCGATCGGCACCGGTCCCTATGCGCTGAAGAACTGGACGCCGGGCCAGCAGATCGTGCTTGCCGCCCGCAGCGATTACTGGGGTGCCAAACCCCAGGTGACCGAGGCCACCTACCTGTTCCGCGCCGATCCGTCCGTGCGCGCAGCGATGGTGAAGGCCGGAGAAGCCGACCTTTCTCCGTCGATCTCGCAGCTCGATGCGACCGACCCCAAGACCGACTTTTCCTATCTCGACAGCGAGACGGTCTATCTGCGCCTCGACCACAACATTCAGCCGCTGAACGACGTGCGGGTTCGCAAGGCGCTCAATCTGGCCATCGATCGCCAGGCGTTCATCGGCACGCTGGTGCCCCAAGGAGCCGTGCTTGCGACGGCGCTGGTGCCGCCGACCACGCAAGGCTGGAACCCGGACGTCAAGGTGTTCCCCTATGATCCCGAAGGCGCCAAGAAGCTTCTCGCCGAGGCAAAGGCCGCCGGCGTAAAGGTCGATACGCCGATCACGCTGATCGCCCGCACGGCGAACTTCCCGAACGTCACCGAAATCATGGAAGCGGTTCAGTCGCAGCTCCAGGAAGTCGGCTTCAAGGTCGATCTGAAGTTCGTCGAAGTGGCCGAGCACGAGAGCTACTACTCCAAGCCCTTCAAGGAAGGTCGTGGCCCGATCATCGTCGCCGCCATGCACGACAACTCCAAGGGCGACCCGTCCTTCACCATGTTCTTCAAATATGCCTCGCAGGGGACCCAGTCGGGCTTCTCCGATCCGAAGGTCGACGACCTGATCAAGCGCGCTTCGGCGGCAGTCGGTGACGAACGTGTAAAGCTCTGGTCACAGCTGATCGCCTACCTGCATGACGACGTGGTTGCCGACGCCCTTCTCTTCCACATGGTCGGCTTCTCGCGCGTTTCGCCGCGTATCGACTTCAAACCGACCATCGCTACAAATTCGATGCTGCAATTGTCGGAAATCGGCATCAAATAGTCAGCGGAAACCGGCTCCCGGATTTCCAATCACGACCCAAAGGCGGCGGGTACCCATCCGCCGCCATAATAGTCGAGGGCGACATGCTCAGTTTCATTCGTAAGCGCTCCGTGGCGAGCTTGATTTCACTGGTCGGGCTGCTTGTGCTGGTGTTCTTCCTGTCCCGCCTGACGGGCGATCCGGCCGCTCTCTTCCTGCCCGTCGAAGCTTCGGCCGAAATGAAGCAGCAGTTCCGCGAGCTTCATGGCTTGAACGACCCGCTGATGGTGCAGTTCGGACGTTATGTCGGCGACGTGCTGACCGGAAATCTCGGTGAATCGCTGCGCAAGGCGCGGCCGGCGCTGGATGTGGTGACGGAAGCGTTCGTATGGACGCTCTGGCTTGCGGTGATCACCATGTCGCTCGTCACGGCCGCGGCCATCGTCGTCGGCTCGCTCGCCGCTTTTCGCTCCGGCGGCTTCTTCGACCGGCTCTCCTCGATGATTTCGCTGGTAGGCGCATCGGTGCCGGACTTCTGGCTGGCCATCGTCGCGATCGTCGTGTTCTCCGTAAACCTCGCATGGCTGCCGACATCCGGCACCGGGTCGATCCTGCACTGGATCCTGCCGATCGGTGTGCTGTTCGTCCGTCCCTTCGGCATCATCGTCCAGGTCGTGCGCGGCTCGATGATCGGCGCCTTATCCTCCGCTTATGTGAAGACGGCCCGTGCAAAAGGCGTCAAGGCCGGCCCGATCATCTTCATCCACGCCCTGCGCAACGCCATGCTGCCGGTCATCACCGTCATCGGCGACCAGGCGGCGAGCCTGCTGAACGGCGCCGTCGTGGTCGAGACGATCTTTGGTTTCCCCGGTGTCGGTAAGCTGATGATCGACTCGATCCTGCAGCGGGATTTCAACGTCGTCCTGGCCGCGATCCTGGTGACCGCGCTGGCGATCTTCCTCATGAACCTGCTGATCGATCTCGCCTATGCGCTTCTCGATCCGCGCATCCGTCATTGAGGACAGCAACGATGAGTGTTTCCACCTCCGATACGACGATCGCGCACGAGCCCTCCTTCCCGATCCGCATGGCACGAATGCTCTGGGCCGACAAATTCGCGCTTTGCGCGGTGATCTTCCTGCTCGTCGTCATCGTGCTTGCCCTGATCGGGCCATCCTGGCTCGGCGAACTTGCCACCAAGCAGAATCTCCGCGGCCGCAACCTCGCGCCTTTCGACTGGAGCCGTGAATGGGTGTGGTGGATGGGGGCGGACGCTCTCGGCCGGCCATTGCTCGCCCGCATCATCGTCGCGACCCAAAACACGCTCATGGTCGCCGCCGGCGCGGTGATCCTGTCGTCGGTCATCGGCACGCTGCTCGGCCTTGTCGCCGGCTTTTCGTCGCCCCGCGTCGGGCAGGTGATCATGCGCCTGGCAGACGTGATCATGTCCTTTCCCTCGCTGCTGATCGCGGTGATCGTCCTTTATCTCCTGGGCTCCTCGATCCTGAACCTGGTCGCCGTCCTGTCGATCACCCGCATCCCAGTTTATCTGCGCACCACCCGCGCCGAGGTGCTGGAGATCCGCGAGCGGATGTTCGTGCAGGCGGCGCGGGTGATGGGCGCTTCGCAGAAGCGCATCCTGTTCCGTCACATCCTGCCGGTCGTTTTCCCGACGCTCACCACGCTGGCGACGCTGGACTTCGCCTATGTCATGCTTGCCGAAAGCGCGTTGTCCTTTCTCGGCATCGGCATTCAGCCGCCCGCCATCACCTGGGGGCTGATGATTTCCCAGGGGCGCCAGTATCTCACCAATGCCTGGTGGCTCTCGTTCTGGCCCGGGCTGGCGATCATCATGACGACCTTGTCGCTCAACCTTTTGTCGAACTGGCTGCGCATCGCGCTCGACCCCGTTCAGCGCTGGCGCCTGGAAATGAAAGGCCGAAAGAATGGCTGAGCACCTGCTGGAAGTCCGAAACCTCTCGGTCGAGTTCCATACGGCCGCAGGCGTCGTGCATGCCGTGCGCAACATCTCCTACCATCTCGACCGCGGCGAGACGCTGGCGATCCTCGGTGAAAGCGGATCGGGCAAGTCGGTTTCGTCAGCGGCGATCATGAACCTCATCGACATGCCGCCCGGGCGGATCAGTGCCGGGCAGATCCTGCTCGACGGCAAAGACCTGCTGACCATGCCGCCCCAGGCGCGCCGCGAGGCAAACGGACGGCGGATCGCGATGATCTTTCAGGACCCGCTCAGCCATCTGAACCCGGTCTATACCGTCGGATGGCAGATTCGCGAAGCGATGACGACCCACGGCATGCCGACCGGACAGGCCAAAAGCGAAGCCCTGCGCCTGTTGACGCGCGTTGGAATTCCGGACCCGGAAGGCGCCATGGGCAAATATCCGCACGAATTTTCTGGCGGCCAGCGCCAGCGCGTGATGATTGCGATGGCGCTTGCGCTGCGTCCCGATCTGCTGATCGCCGATGAGCCGACCACCGCACTCGACGTAACGGTCCAGGCCGAGGTGCTGGCGCTGTTGAAGGAGTTGCAGCGGGAAACCGGCATGGGCGTGCTGATCATCACCCATGACCTCGGTGTTGTGGCCGAAATCGCCGATCGGGTGGTCGTCATGGAAAAGGGCGAGCTGGTCGAGACCGGCACCGTCCGCGACGTCTACAAGAACCCGACGCATCCCTATACAAAAAAACTGATCGGCGCCGCCCCCGGGAAGGGCGAGATGCACGTCGCACAGCTTTCGGGCCAGCCGCTGCTCAGCGTCCGGGACGTGCGCAAACGCTACGGCTCCTTCGATGCGTTGAAGGGTGTCTCGTTCGACCTCAGGGCGGGCGAGACCATGGCGATCGTCGGCGAAAGCGGCTCGGGCAAATCGACGCTCGCCCGCGTTCTTTTGAGACTGGACGAGCCGGACGCCGGCACGGCGCAGTGGAAGGGGCGTGATCTTTTTCAGCTTTCGCCATCGGAACTCTACAAGCTCCGGCGCGACCTTCAGATGGTGTTTCAGGACCCCACCCAGTCGCTCAATCCCCGCATGACGGTGTTCCAGCTCGTATCCGAAGCCTGGGCCATCCATCCCGATATCCTGCCGAAACGCCAATGGCGGGAACGGGTCGCGGAACTGCTGGTGCAGGTGGGCCTCTCGGCCGAACACATGAGCCGTTATCCGCACCAGTTCTCGGGCGGCCAGCGGCAGAGGATCGCAATTGCCCGCGCACTTGCGCTCGAACCACAGCTGATCGTCTGCGACGAGGCGGTGTCGGCGCTCGACGTATCGGTGCAGGCCCAGGTCATCGCGCTTCTCGACAAGCTGCGACGGGACATGGGCATCTCCTTCATCTTCATCGCCCACGACCTGCCCGTCGTTCGCGACTTCGCGGACTACGTCATGGTCATGCAGAAGGGCGAGGTGGTGGAAATGGGAACAGTCCGGGAGATCTTCGAGACGCCCCGTGAAGCCTATACAAGAGCGCTCCTGGCGGCGAGCCTCGATCCGGACCCGGATGTTCAGGCCGAACACCGGGCAGCCCGTCTCAAACGTGCATGACAAACCGCCGAGCGGCGGATAAGCGGAGTTGATTGAATGACCAGAAATGCCTTTGTCGCACTCGTGACCTGCTTCAACGAGGACGAGACGATCAATTTCGAGGCGACCCGCGCCCAGGTGCGCCGGCAGGTGGCAGCGGGCAACAACATCATGTGCGCCGGCACCAATGGTGATTTCACTGCTCTCACCCACGAAGAGAAGATCCAGCTGACCGAACACGTGGTCGACGAGGTGGCGGGGCGCGCCAAAGTCATCGTCAATGCCGGGATGCCAGCCACATTCGAGACGGTGCAACTGGCCAAAGAGTTTGACCGGATCGGCGTCGACGGCATCGCCGTCATCACTCCCTTCTTCATCGCCTGCACTCAGGACGGGCTGGTCCGCCACTTCTCGACGGTCGCGGATGCGGTCAAGACGCCGGTCTATCTCTATGACATACCGGCCCGGACCCAGAACCATATCGAGCCGGCAACGGCTGCAAAGCTTGCCGGGCACGGCAATATCGCCGGCATCAAGGATTCCGGCGGCGCCCAGGAAACCCTGGCGGCCTACCTCCAGGTCTCGAAAGACAACCCCGGCTTCGAGGTCTATTCCGGCCCCGACCATCTTGTCCTGTGGTCGCTGCAGAACGGTGCGGCCGGCTGCATATCAGGGCTCGGAAACGCCCTGCCGCACGTGCTCGCCGGCATCGTTACGGCCTTCAACTCAGGCGACATTGCGGAAGCGGAGCGTCAGCAGGCGATCTATACCGCCTTCCGCACCGACCTTTATGCGCTGGGGTTTGCGCCCGCCATGGTTAAGCGCTCGCTTTACCTCCAGGACAACTCAGTTGGCGCGAGCAGGCAACCTGCCCTGCTTCCAGACGAGGCTCAGGACGAGGAAATAAGAGAAATCCTGAAAAAATACGAGCTGCTGTAGGGTTCGCTGATCTAAGGTTTACGAGACGGTTCGAGTGCAATCTATTTGGTGATCACGAAGACCGCGTCCGGCGCCCAGCTGATGCAGCATTCCTCGCCTTCCCTGATGATCACCACATCGGCGCCGAGCACCCTGACGCGCATGGGAATATCCCCTGCCCGGCCGATCACGAGGGCGTTGTCGCCGTAGTTGACGATCGTCTCGACGATCATGCGGACGTTCTTGCGGCCCTCGACCGGGCTGCGCGACAGCTTGATGTGCTCCGGGCGGATCAGAAGCGTCACCTTCTGGCCGTCCGCAAGAGCATCTTCGCCAGCGTATTGGAAGGCTCCAAGCGTCGGGTTCTCGGCCGTTCTGACGGCCCCGCTGGTAATGATTGCCGGGATCAGGTTGCTTTCGCCGATGAAGGCGGCGACGAAGGAGGTCTGCGGGCGATGGTAGATATCCAGGGGTGCTGCGACCTGCTCGATACGTCCCTTCTCGAACACCACGATGCGATCGGACATCGACATGGCTTCCGACTGGTCGTGGGTCACGAAGATGGTCGTCACGCCAAGGCTGCGCTGGATGCGCTTGATCTCGATCTGCATCTGCTCACGCAGGTTCTTGTCGAGCGCGCCGAGCGGCTCGTCGAGCAGAAGCAGCGAAGGCTCGAAAACCAGGGCGCGGGCAAGCGCGACCCGCTGCTGCTGCCCGCCGGACAATTCCTTGGGATGGCGATGGCCAAAACCCTTGAGCCCGACGAGTGACAGCATGTCCTCTGCCTGTCTCAAGCCCTGCGAGCGGCTGACGCCACGCATCTGCAGCGGGAAATAGACATTTTCGACCGCCGTCTTGTGCGGAAACAAGGCATAGTTCTGGAACACGATGCCGATATTGCGCTCATGCGGCGCAAGCTCGGAAATCGACTGGCCACCGACTTCCACCTTGCCGCCGCTCGCCTTTTCGAAACCGGCAATGATCATCAGGGTCGTGGTCTTGCCCGAGCCGCTCGGCCCCAGGAAGGTCACGAACTCCCCCTTTTCGACCGACAGGCTCACGTCGTCGAGCGCCGTGAAATGTCCGTAGGTCTTGGTGATGTTGGAGAGTTGCAGGTAGTTCGTCATGGGAAATCCTTGGGGGGGAGTCCTTGGGAGGATCAGTGTGCGCCGGCCGGGCGGCTCGGCCTGGGAGCGCGGCTGCGCAGCGCGCTGGCGAAATAAGGAGCAGCGATGCCGACCAGCACGACGACGAAGAGCAGCGTCGAGATGACGGCGATTACCGGGTCGGCCTCCTGGCGGATGCTGTCGAACATCTTGCGCGGCAGGGTCTCTGCGTCGCGGCCCGAGATGAAGATCGCCACCACCGTCTCGTCGAACGACTGAATGAAGGCAAAAAGCGAGCTGATGACCAGCCCCGGCCGCAGGATCGGCAGCGTGACGTGCAGGAAGGTCTTCGCCGGGCTGGCGCCGAGGCTCTGCGCGGCCCGTTCAAGGTTCCGGTCAAAACCCTTGAGGTTCGCCGAAAGGACAAGGAAGGCGATCGGGACCGACAGGCAGGTATGTGCCAGGATGACGCCGAGATGGCTGTGCACCAGCCCGAGATCGCCGAGATAAGAATAATAGCCGACCGCCATGACGATATGGGGGACCGCCATCGGCATCAGCATCATCAGGTCGGCGAATCCCTTGCCGCGAAACTTGTGGCGCACCAAGGCGAAGGTCGCGGGCACGACCAGGGCCATGGTGAGGATGGTCGTGGCGGTCGCGATCAGGATGCTGTTCCAGGTCGGTATCAGCCAATCCATGCTGGTGAAATAAGCCCGGTAGTATCCGAGCCAGTAACCCGGCGGCGGGAATTGCAGCGAGCTTGCGTTCGAAAACGACATCGGCACGACGATGACGAGCGGTGCTGCAATGAAGAGCACCACGATGAAACCGGCCCAGCGCATGAACGTGTTCATATTCGGTCACCCCCAGAGTTTGTCGAGGCCGAAACGGCGGTGATAGATGGTGAGGATAATGAGTGTCACCACGAGCAGGATCATCGCCATGGCGGAGCCCAAACCGAAGGCGAGAAACTCCTCGATCTGGTGGCCGATCAGACCGGCGACCATCTGCTCGCGCGGGCTGCCGAGCAGAACCGGCGTCACATAGAACCCGAGGCAGATGACGAAGACCAGGACGGAACCGTTGGCGATACCGGGCGCCGTCAGCGGCAGGTAGACATGCCGGAACAGCGACCAGCCTTTGGCGCCCAGGCTTTCCGCCGAGCGGATCAGCGCCGGATCGATCTTCTTCATCACCGAATAGACGTTCATGATCATGTAGGGCGCCAGGATATGCACCATGGCGAGCGTCGAGGAAAAACGCGTGAAGAGAAGCTGCGGCGGTTTGTCGACGCCGATCATCTGCAGGAAGGCGATCAGCGGACCGTTATTGCCGAGCAGAACCATCCACGAATAGGTACGGACGAGAAAACTGGTCCAGAAGCTCATGGTGACGAGCAGCAAGATCAGCATTGCCGTGCGTGGCTTGGAATGCGCCATCAAATAGGCCAGCGGATAACCGACCAGAAGGCAGCAGAGCGTCACGAAAGCGGCCGTCACGAACGTGTTCAGAAAGACGCGCTGGTAAAGCGCTCCGGTCAGGACCTTCTGGTAGTTCGCCAGCGAGACCTTCGGTTCCGTAAAGCTCATGATCGCCACTTCGGCGAGCGGCACGACGAAAAAGATGAGCATGTAGATGCCGAGCGGCGCCAGCAGCAGCCAGGGCCATATATTCGTCTTTTCCGTCAGTTTTGAAAGGCTGATGCCCATTGCCGTTCCCTTTTTATGGCAGGCAGGGTCGCTGCGGCATCGCGCGGTCGTTCCGCGCGATGCCGGCCAGCGGGTCGGGTTGATCCAGGAGAGCGGATCAGCTCGCGACCCACTCCTCGAAACGTTCGGCGAGTTCCGCCGGGTCGATGCCGAAGTTCGACATGTCCTGCTCGAAGGTTAGCTTGTAGTTGTCCGGAGAGGTCGGCATGCGTTTGGCATCCGCCGCGTCGACGAACTGGTTGGAGGCCGGGTTCAGCGCACCGTAGTCCGCAGCCTTGGAGAAGCCGGCAAGCGGCTTCGCACTGGTCGCGAATTCCACGAATTTCTTGGCGTTCTCAAGGTTCGGGCTCTTTTTGGCGACAACCCAGTAGGCGCGTTCGATCTCGCCCTGGTTCCAGGTCATGGCAACCGGAGCGCCGGCCTTCTCGGCCTCGAAATAACGGCCGTGCCAGATGCCGATCATGTCGATCTCCCCGTCACGCAGTATCTGCGTCGACTGGGCGCCGGCAGTCCACCAGACGCGGATATGCGGCTTGATCTTGTCGAGCGACTTGAAGGCCCGGTCCACATCGAGAGGATAGAGATCCTTGACCGCGACGCCATCGGCGAGAAGCGCGATCGGGATGACGCGCGACGCATAACGCTGCAGCGACCGCCCGCCGGGGAATTTCTCGACGTTCCAGAAATCGGCCCAGGTCTTCGGAGTGTCCTTATATTTATCCTTGCGCCAGGCCATCACGGTGGCGAACGCATGTGAAGCGACGCCGTTTTCGAAGAGGCCGCCTTTGTAGGGCTCGGTGAGCTTTTCGATGATGCCGGCCTGGTTCGCACGCACCAGTTCGCCGCCGCCGAGCGTGGTGACGTCGAATTCGTAGGTGCCGGTCTTCACCTGCTGGGCGAGCTTGGCGAAGGAAACGGGGGAAACCGTCTTCACCTGGATGCCCGTTTCGGCGGTGAACGGATCGATGAGATGCGTCTTTGCGGCAGCCTCCCAGGGACCGCCCCAAGTGTTCACGTAGAGGACCTTCTCCTGCGCGCGAACGAGATAGGGAGCGGCGAGCGAAGCGGTCACCGCAGCGCCGGCCGTCTTCAGGAAACGGCGGCGGTCAGGCATGAGAAATGTCTTCATTCCAGTCATTGCAGTTCTCCTCTTTTATGATTTTCTGAAGGTGGCTTCGTAGAGCCGCAGCCAGTTCTTGTGGGTGATCTTCGCGACTTCTTCTTCCGAGAAGCCCACGGCGCTGAGACCGCCCGGGATCACTCGGATGTCCTCGACCTTCTGGAACCATTCCGGCGGCGCGGCCTTGAGCGGCTTGCCCGCGGCGCTGGCGCCATAGTCCTCGCCACGGGTCCAACGACCCTTGCGCATCCAGGCGTAATCGGGGGCGGTGAAATTGTGGCTCTTGTCGGTGCCGATCGCGACGCAGTCGATGCCGGCAATATCCACCGTGCGGGCAACCATCGTGCACCAGGCTTCGATCGAGGCGCAGAAGTCGTCGCCGGTGATGTTGCGATAGGCAGCGCAGCCGATCACGCCGCCGGTATCCTTCAGCGCCCGAATGACGTTGTCCGACTTGTTGCGCTTGTGCATGAACAACGATTGGGCGTTGGCGTGGGTGACGGCGATCGGCTTTTCGGACACCTTGATCGCATCGAGCGTCGTGCGATCGCCGACATGGCTGCAATCGACCAGAATGCCGGCGGCGTTCATCTCGCGCACCACTTCCTTGCCGAAGCGAGCAAGGCCCGAATCCTCGGCCTCGTAGCAGGAACCGCCGAGTTCGTTCTGGTTGTTGTAGGTGAGCTGCACGACGCGCACGCCGAGTTCGGCAAACATCTCCACGAAGCGGATCCGCCCTTCGAAGAGATTGGCGTTCTGGAAACCCATAATGACGGCGAGCTTGCCTGCGTCTGAAATGCGGCTGATGTCGTCTGCGGTAAGAGCGATCTCGGCGATATCGGAGTTTTCGCGCACGAGATCGCGCCAGCGGCCGATGGAATCCATCGACTCGACGGTGCCCTCCCAGAATCCGCAGGTGTTGACGACCCCGCCGACATTCCCTGCCCTCAAGGATTCAAAGGCGGCGCGATCGAAATGCCCGCATTGCAAACCGTCGATGATCATGATCTCGCGCTCTCTTTCATACGTTCGGAAATGCTGGACGACAGGAAGGAGACGTCCGTCTCGTCGTCGTTGTCCTTGCGGCCGATGACGGTGCCGTCCTCGTTGACGATCATCGGACCTGCATGGCGGCGCGAGACGACGCTGTCGGTCGCAAGCGCCTGTTTTGCCAGGTGATAGATGCGCCACCAGAGATCGCTCTCGATTTCAGCACCGCTTTCCAGAAGCGACCAGAGAAGAGGATCGTCTTTTTGAACGTCGCCGGTGACCGCGGCCGGAACCGCCTTCAGCACATCGCCGGACACGGAGATCGAAAGCCCAGATCGACCGCCGAAACGCGCGGCAACCGCAAGTTCCTCGACATCCATCGTCCCTGTCACGGTCAGTTCCGCCGACCCGAACCGGGCCGCGAGCTCACCGAGAAGATCGATCGCCGTCGGCAGCACGAACCATGCGTGTTCGCCGCAAGCGTCGAGCGTCAAGCGGTTGCCGGCTTCGGAGGCAATCGCGATACGGGTGGGAACCGCCGACTTGAAGCTCTCGAACCGCTGCTCGAACAGTTTGAAGCCACCAAGACCAAGCTTTTGCGAATACATCGGGATGTCGCCGATAGTCAGGAAGAAACCCTTGGGCAGGCTGCTCAGCGAGAAGATCCGCTCGGACATCAGCCGCATTTCGCGGGGCATGACGCGCATGGAGGGAGATGAATGCAAGGATGTCATAGAACAGGCTCCGCCGGGTAATACCAGGTGCGGGTGTAGCCGGCGCGCAGATCGTCGGGGGTCGGTGCACCGTGATAGAGCACGCCGCGCAGGTTGCGGCTGAGGAAGTCACGGGTCTTGTCGATGCCGTGGACCCCTACGTTCATCAGCCGCACGAGATCGATCGGCACAAAAGCCTCGGCGTTGATGTTGGCGCGAGGCGTGTGATAGTCCCGCCCGCGCAGGCTCTGAATGCGCGCCACCATGTAGCGGTGTTCAGGATGTTTCATCAGGAAACGGGCGATGCTGAGCGAACCTTGGGCCCTGCCGAGATCGGCAAAAAGGGATTGGATCCCGCCGCAAACATCGAGGCCGAGATCTAGCGCATCGGGGACTTCCTCGCGGGCGCCGCGGCGCGGCTCCTCCGCCGTCTCCGATTTGTACCAGACATATTTATAGGCCTCTGGGCCGGCCATGTCGGTATCGAGCGCCCACTGATATTCGTCATGGACGAGCGCCATTAGCTGTTCGACCGTCTCGGCTGGCGAGATGCTGAATTCGTCGGGAGCATCAATGGCTGCCAACAGCCTGTCGGCTTCTTCCGGCACCAATTCGATCAGCAACGAGAGGAACGTCTCGAAAGCTTCCGGCAGGAGGTCGGTTTCGAATTCGGCGGCAAGCACATCAAACGGGAAATCGGTCGTACGACCAAACACCGTGCCGCTTCGCCGGAATTCTTCGAGCGCCGCCACCACCTTGTCGATATCGGCTGCCACGTCGGCGCTGGAGGCAAATGTCTCGTAGACCATCTGGTCCTGTTTGCGGAACGCGATTGCCTGGCGGAGAAGTTCGAGCAGTCTGGCGACGCGAGGATCCGACGCATCGAGCTTCAGCGCGCGGGCCATCGCAATCGCACCTTCGCGCGCGGACAGAAGCCCGTCGATCAGGCGCGGATGTTTGTGGACGAAGAAGATAAGGCCAAGCGCCGAACCATTGCCGACGCCGATATAGCGGCGAAGCTGCGGGTCGAGGCGCACGGCGGTCTCGGATTTCTTGGCCGCCAGATGCTCGACGAGGTCGCAGGAAAATTCCCGCATCAGGTAGGCGGTCAGCAACTGCGCCTGCAGGACACCACCGAGCGCATGGCGGGCGCCGAGCGACGGGAAGGAACGCGTCCCGAACGTGCCGTTGCCGTCAAGGCCGGTATTGCGCATCAGGTAGCAGACCTTCGAAAGATCGGCGACGGACGGCTGGCGACCTTCGGCAAGCGCTTCGAGCGTCTGGTCGAAAACCCGCATTGAGCGGTTCGACCGACACCAGATCAGCGTGCCGGCAGTCGCCCGGCCCGTATAGAGCTTGGGGATTTCCCGCCGCGCCGTTTCGATCTCGATTTCGGTCGCCGGCCCTTCGATCAGCGCGCCCATCATGTCCCAGGCCTGGCCAATGATACGGCCGGTACGAGCCGTCCGGCTCGGCGGACGGGAAAAGCCGATGAACGAGAACTCCTGGTCAGGCGCCTTGATGGAATAAACGACGGTCCCTTCGGCGTTTTCGTCCACGTCGAAAAGGACATTGGAGATGTCCCAGCGCTCGCGGATCATCTTGTTCATGAAGGCGCGGGTGCCGCTGAGCCGGCTCGGCTGGATTGCCGCCAGCCGTGAGGTCTTCATCACCTCTTGGCTTGGGCGCGGTCGGGGCGTTGCCACCTGTTCGGAAGTCGCGGTCATGACCGTCAACGTTCTCCCTGCTGCATTTTCGTGATGGTACGGGCGGTTTCGAGAAGCGGCTCGCGGAAGCTTTCGAGGGTCGAAGCGCATCTCCGGCATGACCAGCGAGATCGTCGACGTGCATTTGCCGTGGAGATCGAAGATCGGCGCGGCGATGGCGACGACGCCGCTATGGGTATAGCCGCTCGACAGCGCGTAGCCGTTGGCGCGCGCCTCGCCCAGGAGCTCTTCCGAGGCCAGTTGCTCGCCGCTTTCCTCCAGGCGGGCGAGCGTCACTTCGTCTGCGAAAGCGGTCAGGATGCGGCCGGATGCGGAACCCTCGAGCGACATGGTCGTGCCGATCTTCTGTTCCGCACGCAGCACGCTCTGGGACTCGACACGCGAGACGATGCACGGTAGTCCGCGATCGAGCACCGCCAGCGAAGCCGTCTCCTTCACCCGGTGGACCAGCATTTCGATGATCGGCTGAACCCGCGCTCCAAGATTGGCCTGCTCCATGGCCGCCGCGGCAAGCCGACAGGCGTGCATCGTGAGCCGATAGCGCATCTCGTGATCCTGCTCGACCCAGCCAGCTTCGATCAACGTCAACAGCCGCTGATAAGCGGTGGGGCGAGAGAGCTCCATCGCCGACGCGATCTCCGGCAGTTTCATGCCGCGAGCGCTGGAGGCCAGCACGTCGAGCACCGCCATGGTCTTCAGGACCGTCGAGAGCGGGCGGACGCCACCGCTTTCCTCTTGTATTCTATTTGAATATGTCGTATCCATGTTGAATATGATGTCGCCGTCATTGATTTATGTCAACCGCGCGGGAGCGTGCTTGCGCGCAAATTTGGCCCTCACCTGGCTAAGGCGCTCAAGGCGTTCAGAATTTTTTTACGCTGGATTTCGCTGCGTCACCGTCGGAGCCACGAGCGAAAACTTTCAATCTACAGCCTTACCTTGCATCGATGCGGGCCACGGCACGTGAGACCCAGGCTTGTTTGGCTACAAGCCGTCCGCGAATTGGGGCATGACTGCGGCTGAGTAAAATATTCGCATTTGCCGGCTTTTTTTGCGGTTTTCTTTCAATCCCGACGTCCTATTTTCTGTCATCTAGTCGCCAGCAAGCACTGCTGAAAGGATGACCTAAATGTTTCGGTTGAAAACCATTGTCGCGGCGGCCCTTATTCATGCGGCAGCCCTTACGCCTTCCCTCGCCGGCGAAAATCTCGCCGCCGTCAAGTCTGCGGGCGTCTTCAAGATCGGCACCGAGGGGACCTACGCGCCGTTCACCTTCCATGACGCAAGCGGCAAACTGGTCGGTTTCGACGTGGAGATCGGCCAAGCCGTTGCCGCAAAACTTGGCGTCAAGGCTGAGTTCGTCGAAGGCAAGTGGGACGGCCTCATCGCAGGGCTCGATGCCAAGCGTTACGATACCGTCATCAACCAGGTGGGCATAACCGAAGCCCGCAAGCAGAAATATGATTTCTCCGACCCCTACATCGCGTCCAAGGCGGTGCTGATCGTCCGCCAGGACAACAGCGACATCAAGGGTTTCGCAGACCTCAAGGGTAAGAAATCCGCTCAGTCCCTGACCAGCAATTTCGGCAAGATCGCCGAACAGGCAGGCGCCGAACTCGTGGGCACGGATGGCTTCGACCAGTCGATCCAGCTCGTGCTGACACGCCGCGCCGACGCGACGATCAATGACAGCCTCTCGTTCCTCGATTTCAAGAAGCAGAAACCTGACGCGCCGGTAAAGATCGCCGCGCAGCAGGACAATGCCGATTATTCCGGCATCATCATCCGCAAGGGCGAGCCGGAATTGCTCGGTGCCATCAACAAGGCACTGGCGGACATCAGGGCAGACGGCACCTATCAGAAGATCTCCGACAAGTATTTTGGGCAGGACGTCTCCAAATAGGCTGCCGAGTTCCCATTCCTGACCTACATTGTTAGAGCGTCCGGCGCCCGCGCCGGACGTCATTTTTTGAGGATCACATCGTGCCGCACTGGCTTCAATTGATGTCGGATTCACTTCCGACCCTCCTATGGGCGGGCGTCCGTTTTACGGTTCCGCTGACATTGCTGTCCTTCCTGCTCGGGCTCATCCTCGGCCTGATAACGGCGGTGACGCGGCTGTTCGGCCCGGCGTCGCTTGCGCTGATCGCACGGTTTTACGTCTGGGTGATCCGCGGTACCCCGCTTCTCGTGCAGCTCTTCGTCATCTTCTACGGCCTGCCGAGCGTCGGCATCCTGCTCGACGCCTTTCCCGCGGCATTGATCGGCTTTACCCTGAATATCGGTGCTTACAGTTCCGAAATTATCCGCGCGGTCATTTCCTCGGTGCCGAAGGGGCAGTGGGAAGCGGCCTATTCGATCGGCATGTCATGGCGCCAGGCGATGAGCCGCACCATCCTGCCGCAGGCGGCGCGTGTCGCGGTGCCGCCCCTTTCGAATACCTTCATCTCGCTGGTCAAGGATACATCGCTTGCCGCGGCGATCACGGTGCCGGAACTCTTCCAGGCAGCCCAGCGGATTGTCGCGACGACCTATGAGCCGCTGATCCTCTATATCGAGGCGGCCTTGATCTACCTGGTCTTGAGCTCGGTGCTGTCATCGTTGCAGAACAGGCTTGAAAAGCGTTTCGCCCGTTATGGCGGCATGATGGAGTCAAACCGATGATCGAGCTTTCCAACATCGAAAAGCGGTTCGGCGACGCGGTCATCCTGAAGGACATCAGCCTCGGCATTCCCGAGGGAAGCGTGACCGCGCTCATCGGTCCCTCCGGCGGTGGCAAGAGCACGCTGCTGCGATGCATCAACCTGCTGGAAATTCCGACCGCCGGCTCCGTCCGCATCGGCGAGGAAAAGTTCGACTTCGAGCCCGGCCTGAAGATCGGCTGGAAGTCGATCCAGAAGATCCGCCGCCAGACCGGCATGGTCTTCCAGAACTTCCAGCTCTTTCCGCATCGAACGGCGATCGAGAACGTCATGGAGGGACTGACGACGGTTCTGAAATGGCCGCGCCAAAAGGCCCATGACCGCGCCAGCGAACTGCTCACCAAGGTAGGAATGGCGCATAAGACCGATGCGTGGCCCGTCAGAGCTTTCCGGTGGGCAACAACAAAGGGTGGCGATCGCCCGGGCGCTTGCGCCTTCGCCGCGGGTTCTTCTCTGTGACGAACCGACCTCGGCCCTCGATCCTGAACTTTCCGCCGAGGTCATCGACGTGCTCGGCCGGCTTGCTGCCGAAGGAACGACGATGGTGATGGCGACGCACGACCTGCGCCTTGCCTCGCGGATCGCTAATCACGTGGTTTTCCTAGAGAGCGGGAAAGTGGTCGAGTCCGGCAGGGCGGAAGCTATCTTCGGTAATCCGAGGCAGGAACGCACCAAGAGCTTCATCTCATCGATCAACGCGGCGCAGACAGCGCATATCTAAGCGCTCTGTTCCAGGGCGAACGTTCGCGCGGGCGCAGCATCGGAGAAGCTCCTTGAACTTCTGTTCAGGAGATAATTTCGCCCAAGCTCAGATCATGAGTGCGGTTTGTGGCCAGATTTCGATTAAAACCGCACGGCCCGTCGGCGAGCAATTTCATCTGTTTCCAAGAGAAACTCGTCGCATGAAGAGAACCCTCGGCATTTGTGCCACTCTACCCGAGAGATACGGATTCGTCGACCTATCCAGCCGACGTTTTGTTACCTTCAGATGTCACGAGAGGTAGAGTCAAAAGCCGCGGGAGGTCGACATTTCGTCATTCTTACCAATGTCCAGCGAGCTCCCTCGCCTGCCGTCCGCCGCAGGAATAGAATTGAAAGCGAGCCTGGAAACATGCGTAAAGCACATCCGGCGATCACGGAGCGAATGCCGGCCTCAGTGAGTTGGAGCCAAGCGGCTTGCCAACTCAGTCCCTTTTTGAAGCTCGTGACTGCCCTGAGAGCAGAACCGGCAGCGGATCGCCCGTTCGCATCTTCGACGAAAGGAAATCACGCGGCAAAGCAAGCGAGTAATCGTGCGGCATCGATCGAGCGTCCGCCGAGGTTTTCTGTTGCTGCCGAGCAAAGTCCCTCCGCGGCAGCAGCAGGGGAAGCTGGGTGCGTTTTTATGGGCTGGACCAGGACAGTATAGTATGCGGCCGAGCCGGACTGAGTGATCGCGGGAGTACTTTATGCGCGCGATGACCAGGAATGTCTTCCGATAGATCTCCGATTGGAGCGACCTATCCACGAGAGCTGTGATGTTGCCGCTCATCAGTTCGCCGTCATGCGCAGCAGTTGAAGCCACGCATACGGTCGTCGACAGCAATGGCCATACCGGCCATGACCTCGGTTCGTGTGTCTCGTCGAAAGATCTGCTGCTTCGCGGCCTCCGTCGGCGCGCCATGTTGGCCGGCCCCACCAATCCGAAGACCGCCGGACAAGAAATCCAAGCCGGACACGAAGAAGATCGACTACAGGATAAAACAGCCGTCGAGGATATTCTCGCAAAGGCTGAGAACAGCGGATGACTGGATCCAACCCACGCCGGCCTTACCGACCGTGAGCTCATACGTTGCTCCAGTCGCAGCACTCACTCTCGTGGCCAACAAGCAGCCAAACGCGAGAGAGTATCGTTAGGTGAAAAGCCCTCCTCTCCCGAAGATCGCGTGGTTCGATCTGCCGGAAGCATCGCAGTTGTCCGCGGACTACCGTCACCACGGAAACATACTGCAATGGCCATATCCCCTTGCCCGGCATCAATCAGAAGCGGATCTGCAAGAGCGGTAGTCCGCGGACAACTCGCCTCAAAGAGCCGACGCTAGATACCCACCTCGCCCGAAATCCAACCGGCCTGATGAGCGCCCACGAATGCCAATTTGGCCAGCAAAACAGCGAAAATGACAGTTTGGTTAAGCGTTTGTAAATCGGTAACGAATCGGCGCATAATATAACTGCGCAGTTAGAGCGCTTTCGGTAAAAATTGCGCAGTTATTCGGGAAAACCACATGCAACCGAGTCTTGTCATCCAGGACGATCAAGAGCATCTTCCTTCACTTTTGGCAACAGATGCGCAGGAGCTGTCCTATCAGCTCCAACAGCATCAAGCGAAGATCTTTCCGCCTCTTTCCCAAAAGACGATGCGGTTCTTCTCTCCTGCCGAAGCCGCGGGCTTCATAGGCATCGGTGAAGGTTATCTCCGGCAAGTCGCTGCCGAAGGCCATGGCCCAAGTCCTCTCGCCAACGGGCGCCGCCTCTACGGCGCGGATGATATGGACCGGATCCGCCGGGTTCTTGATGAGAGAAACGGGACTCCGAAATATGTTCCGGCCCGGAAAAGCGCCGACAAGCTTCAAATCGTATCGGTCATGAACTTCAAGGGCGGCTCCGGGAAAACCACCACGGCTGCGCATCTGGCGCAATATCTGGCCCTGAGAGGCTACCGGGTCTTGGCCGTCGATCTCGATCCGCAGGCTTCTCTTTCCGCCTTGTTCGGCCATCAGCCGGAATTGGATGTCGGAGAAGCTGAGACGCTCTACGGGGCGATCCGTTATGAAGATCCGCGGCCGATCGCCGATATCGTGCGCGCCACTTATACGCCCAATCTGCATCTGATCCCCGGAAATCTCGAACTCATGGAGTTCGAACATGAGACGCCCAAGGCAATGGCATCCGGCACCGCGGAGACGATGTTTTTCGCGCGGATAGGCGAGGCCCTGACCGAGATCGAAAGCCTCTACGATGTCGTGGTCGTCGATTGCCCGCCGCAGCTCGGGTTTCTGACGATGTCGGCGCTCTGCGCGGCCACCTCCGTGTTGATCACCGTGCACCCGCAAATGCTCGACGTCATGTCGATGTCCCAGTTCCTGACCATGACGAGCGAGCTCATGTCCGTGGTCGAAAGGGCGGGAGGCAGAACGAGTTACGATTGGATGCGCTATCTCGTCACGAGATTCGAACCCAATGACGGCCCGCAAAGCCAGATGACCGGCTTCATGCGTGCGATTTTCGGAAACCGCATGCTTCAGAACGCGATGCTGAAATCGACCGCCATCGCCGATGCCGGGGTGACGAAACAGACGCTGTATGAAGTGGAACGATCGCTATTCGTGCGAGGCACGTACGATCGGGCCTGGGAGTCGCTCAATCTCGTCAATTCAGAGATCGAGGCCCATATCCGAGCCACATGGGGAAGGAAGTAGCTAGATGGCCAGAAAGAACCTCATCGAAATTTCCTCTTCCAGCGCAACGCGCCCCGAACCGGTCGCTCCGAGGGACAACCGGCCTATTGCCGGTTTTGTGCCACAAGCCCGCAATTCCGCGCCTGTAGGCGGGATTACCAGGACGCTTGGCAATATCACCGAAAAGGTCGAACGGGCGAACGATCTTGAGCGGCAGCTGGCCAAGGGTCAGATCGTCGTCGAGATCGATCCCGTCCTGATTGACGCTTCCTTCGTCGAGGATCGACTGGAGATAGACCCCGTTCAGCTGAATGAGCTGGTGGAGCAGATCCGCGAGCATGGTCAGCAGGTACCCATCCTTGTGCGGCCTCATCCGCAGGCAAAAGGCCGTTATCAGGTCGCCTACGGCCATCGCAGGCTGGCGGCGGCGAAGAAACTCGGCCTCAGTGTGCGGGCGGTGGTCCGCGATCTCACGGATGACCAGCTGGTGGTCAGCCAAGGGCAGGAAAACAGTGCCCGGACGAATTTATCCTATATTGAGCGGGCTCTTTTTGCCTTGCGGCTCGAACAACGAGGTTTTACCCGCGATATTATCATGGCGGCGCTCGGAGTGGATAAGGCGGCACTCTCCAAGATGTTGATCGTGACGCGGCAGGTGCCGATCGCCCTGGTTACAGCCATCGGTGCTGCGCCGGAGATCGGCCGCAGGCGCTGGCTGGAGTTGGGCGAGCGCCTTGAGACTGTGGAGCCTGATGTCGTTCTGGCGCAGTTGTCCGCGGACAACTCGGGACAGCTGTCAAGCGACGAGCGCTTCCATCGGGCTCTAGCCTTTGCCTCGAAAAGGCCGGCACTGACAACAGCCCCTGCTGCCAAGGCGCAAATTTCCGGAGTACCGGTCCAGTTCAAGAAGACCGCATCGAGCGCGACCTTTGTCTTCGACAACAAGGCGGCGCCTGGGTTCGACCAATTCGTGCAGGAGAGGCTCGTAACCCTCTTTGCAGAATTCCAACAAAACAAAGGAGCGTAAACCGCAAAAGAAAAAGGCCCCCAAGCGACAAAGTCGTGGAAGCCCTTCTCAGATCTTAGCAAATCAAGAATCGCATTTCCTCGAATCACTGTCAAGAGTTTAGGCGCCGTTTGGGCGAGTGGATTTCTTTTGCCTTAGCGAAAGTGAAGGCAGATGGAGAACAGGTATGTAACGACGCCCTTTGGGCGGCGGGCGATGTCGCTTGGCATGCTGGCAAGTCAGCAGCTCGCTGAGAGGATTGAACCCGGAATTAGCCGTAACAAATGGAAACTGTTCAGGGCGGTCTGCGAAGCGAGACCATCACTGGGCGTGACCGATCGCGCGTTGACGGTGCTCGACGCGCTCCTGACCTTTTACCCGGACGACGAGCTCTGCGAGGCGAGAGGCCTGGTGGTCTTTCCCTCAAACGCGCAGCTTTCCCTCCGAGCCCGCGGCATGACCGCTGCGACCCTCAGGCGACACCTTGCCGTTCTCATCGAGGCCGGCCTGATCCTGCGAAAGGATAGCCCCAACGGGAAACGTTATGCGCGTCGCAGCAGGGCCGGAGAGATCAATGAGGCGTTCGGCTTCAGCCTCGCTCCGCTTCTGGCGCGTGCTGTCGAGATCGAGAGCCTTGCCGCCCAGGTGATTGCCGAACGGGAGCTGTTGCGGATTACCCGGGACCGGTTGACTGTCTGCCGTCGCGATGTCGCAAAGCTGATCACAGCGGCCACCCAAGACGGCGTCCCGGGTGACTGGGGGGCGATCCTGGATATCTTCCGAACGCTGGTCGCGCGGATTCCACGTGTCGCCACAGTCAAAAACCTTTCCCCCATTCTGGATGACATGGCGACCCTGCGCTCGAAGATCGTCAACCTTCTGGAAATGCGGTTAAAAACGGAAAAAATCGACGCCAGTGAGTCTCAAATTGAGCGCCACAAACAGAATTCCAATCTTAAATACAATTATGAATCTGAACCTCGCTTCGAGACGAAACGTGCCGTGCCGTCGTCGGATGATCCCGAACCGCTGAGTGAACTAGCCGGGGGCAAGCAAAACAGGCAAACGTCGACCCATACGGAGGTCGCAGCAGCCAAATCCCTGCAATCCTTCCCGCTTGGGCTCGTGCTGCAGTCCTGCCCGCAGATCGCGGACTATGGACCAGGCGGCAGGATCGACAACTGGCGCGACCTGATAGCTGCCGCTGTCGTTGTTCGAACGATGCTGGGGATCACGTCTTCGGCCTACGAAGAGGCGTGCACGGCGATGGGACGGGAAAATGCAGCGACTGTTCTTGCCTGCATTCTCGAGAGGGGAGAGCAGATCAATTCGGCGGGTGGCTATTTGCGCGATCTGACCCGACGAACCGAAAGAGGCGAGTTTGCGGTTGGTCCAATGCTGATGGCGCTTGCACGCGCAGGCGTCTCCGGTGGGCGGCTGGCTGGATGAGCGTCTTACCGGCATCTGAGAACACGACGTCCTCCAAAACTCGTCGCAACTTTTGGCCGACATCATGTGCGGTTACACTGGGATATTGAGCCGAAACCGCTCGCGCGGGTTAAGGATGAGCGGGCAATGACCGGTAAATCCATGCAGGAAATCGTCAGCCGCCGACTGCGCATTCGCGCGCGTTCGATCCGACACGCGTCGTATCATCTTTGCGCGACACGGCGCGGAGCGGTGACCTCGACTGGCCAGTTGTTCTGCAAGGAACGAGCGTGCGATTGGGTGACCGTACCCTTGTTGCTCTCCAGCTGAAACTGATTGACCAGGTTTCGCAGACGGCTCGCCTCGGACGACAAGGAAGCGACAGCGGCTGTCGACTGTTCGACCATTGCCGCGTTCTGTTGCGTCGCCTGGTCCATGTGATTAACCGCGGTATTGATCTCAGCAAGCCCGGTCGACTGCTCCCGCGCCGACGTGGCAATCGCGTCCATGACCTGATTGATCTGGACCACGTATTCGCCGATCGACTTCAGCGAAATCCCGGTTTCGAGAACCAGTTTCACGCCGTTCTCCACCTCGGTCGATGACTTCTGGATAAGCCCTTTGATTTCCTTGGCCGCTTGAGCGGCGCGCTGGGCAAGCTCGCGGACTTCCTGTGCGACGACCGCGAAACCTTTGCCCGCTTCACCCGCACGGGCGGCTTCAACGCCGGCGTTGAGTGCCAAAAGGTTCGTCTGGAAGGCAATCTCGTCGATTACACCAATGATGTTCGAGATCTGCTGCGAACTGTCTTCGATGCGTCGCATGGCTTTTTCGGCTTCCGATACGACCGCTGCTGACCGCTGGGCACTGACATTGGCTTCCAGAGCCACGTTACGTGCCTCGTCCGTCCGTTTCGTCGACATCGCGACATTGGACGTGATCTCGTCCAATGCGGCGGCCGTCTCCTCGAGCGAGGCTGCCTGTTGTTCCGTGCGTTTGGAAAGGTCGTGGGCGCCGGATGCAATCTCGCCGGTGCCATTGTCTATGCTGTGTACCGTCTGCAGCACCGCGCCTATCGTCGTCCCCAATTGCCGAAGGGAAGCGTTGAAGTCTTCGCGCAATGTCTCGTATTCGGCCGCAAATTGCTCCGAAAGCTGGAATGAAATGTCACCCGCTGCAAGGCGCCGGAGACCTCCACCCAATGTCGTGGTCGCGAAGCGCAACTGTTCGGCCTCCCGGTCGGCGCGCTGCTGGGCTGCAGCGCGTGACGCTTCCATCTCGCTGCGCGATGCTGCCGCTTCGTTCTCGAGCCTCACGACATTGAGGGCATTCTGCCGGAAGATTTCAACGGCGCCCGCCATTTCGCCAACTTCGTCGGCGCGGCCGGCATAGGGAATATCGCTTTCGAGGTCGCCATCCGACAGTTGTTTCATGGCGGAGGTGATCCTCCGGATCGGATTGGCTACGCCGGAGATTGCAAATACGATGCCGGCCAGAACGATCAGCACCGCGAGCACGGCGATTGCCGCGGTCAATGCAAAAGCGGACTTCGCGGAGGCATCGCTGGCCGCCACGAAACCTTCAGCCTGGCTGAGAATGAAGGTGACCAGGTTTGTTATTCCCTTGTTCACCAGCTCGGCCTGCGATTCCATATCCGTCTTGAATAACCTGACCGCTTCAGGTGTTTTTCCGGCGTCATCAAGCGCGATCATCTGCTCCGCCAAGCGGCGATATTTGCCGAGCTCCGGTTTGATCTGATTGATCAATTCTCGCCCGCGTTCCGTGCGAACACCGTTTTCATATTCGGCAACCACCTTGTCGACGGCGGCAACGGCAGCATCGATTTTTCGCTTCCCGACGCCCAGTTCCTCTGCCGTATCGTCGAGGATGTACTGGCCGTAAACGAGTTTGAGGTCGAGAAAACTACCTTTGATCTCACGAGCCGTCATCAACCGCTGTAGCCAAAAAGTCCCGATCTGTTCAGCGTTGGCGCTGAGCGTCGAGATGGTGCTGAGCGAGACATAGGATAGACCTATCATGAAGATACTGATGATCGACAGCTTTAGGACGAGGGCTTGCTTGATGCTTGGGCGTTTCATGCTGCGGCTCTCCGATCAGAGGCTCTTGGGGTTTTGACCTGATTGCGGTCAGAACAAAATGTCGCACTAGATTGATAATTTAATATTAACTAAAATACGTCCGGATTTCGGTCTGGGTATCTCGACGTAGAAGATTGCTTTCACGGTCTCGCAACAGCACCTCGGAGTGGATGATGCCTGTCATTTATAAGCGCCTATATGCGCTACTTGAACTTTAGCGATTTATTTTATCCTTCCCGCTAACCTCCCATCTGAAATTGTTCCGGTCGAAAAGGCAGTGCTTGAGGAAGCTATGCTTGGTGCGGAAGTAATGGTCTTGCTGGAATCCTGTCCACTCGCCGCGCTCGTCGTGAACGCAGCGGGTTTTGTCATGTTTGCGAATGCCGAGGCCTGCGCACTCTTTGACGGTGCAGACACGCTGAATGGCACGAACGTTGCCGAACTCTTGGCCGGATGGCCACTCGACAAGCCCGATGGTTCACTGGTTCTCTTGCGCAGCAGGACGGGAGAAACACGAAGCTGCAACATCAGGGTTTCGTCATGTTCCGGTTCGAGTGAACCGATCACCGTGGTCTGGATAGAAGTCGGCGGGTCGGAAAAATCCGCCGGGTTTGCCGTTCGGGAAGCCAATCTTCGTCTGCGATATGTCATCGAGATGTTGCCGCAGGCCGTCTGCGTCTTCGACGCCAAGGACCGATACGTCCTTTGGAATCAGAAATACGCCGAACTCTATGCGGATATCGCCGAATACCTGACGCCGGGGATTCCGTTCGAGGAGATTTTGAAGATCAGCCTAGCAGGCGGCAGCATCCAGGAAGTCGTGCTGGACCAGAACGCCTGGCTTAGCGAACGCATGGCCAAGTTTCGTCAGGTCGCATCCCAGGAAGAGCGGCAAATGAAGGATGGGCGATGGTTGCGCTACGACGATCGCCGCACGCCGGATGGCGGTGCCATTGGAATGCGCATAGACATCACCAGTCTCAAGCAGCGCGAGGAATGGCTTCGGCAATTGTTCGAGGCAAACCCGATGCCGATGCTGCTCTGCGACGGCGACAGCCTTGCGATCCTTGAAGCCAATCACGCGGCGCTTCAATTTTATGGCTACGAGAGATCGGTCCTTCTGGCCAAAGCCGTTTGCGACATGCATGCCGAAGGCCAGGGTGAGGAGTTCGCCGCCAGGCTTCGTAATCTCGACGGGGACTGCGAAGCCCGCACCGTCTGGCGCCAGCGAACGGCGAAGGGCCGGGAACACCATGTCCTCATCTATGTCAGGCTGCTCCACGAGGGTGGCGACCGGCGGCTGCTGCTGACGATCGCCGACGTCAGCGACCGGGTGCTGGCGGAGGCCGAGGCCAACCGGTTGGCGCATCATGATGTTCTGACCGGCCTTCCGAACCGGATGCAATTCTACAAGGCTCTCGACGAGGCACTCAAACCGCAGGCGGAGGATGGCGTTGTCGTCGTCTACTGCCTCGATCTGGACGGATTCAAGCCGGTTAACGACACGTTCGGCCATGCCGCCGGCGACGAGGTTTTGAAGATGGCCGGTGAGCGGCTGCTTTCGGCCGCAGCCGGACATCTGGTGGCCCGCCTCGGCGGCGACGAATTTGCCATCCTCGTGAAGACCACGGGCCAGGCAGATACCGACCTTGCGGAACGGTGCATATCGGCCTTCAGCGCACCTTTCCAGATCAAGGGTTTTTCGAATCGGTATCGGCGTCAGCATCGGCATCGCCGCCGCAAGTGTCGCCGGCGGCGATCGTGAAACGCTTGTTCAGACCGCAGACCGTGCACTTTATCGGGCAAAGTCGAGCGGGCGCAACACCTGGCGGATCGCCGGAGACGAGCTGATGCCGGCGCTGATGACTGCGGGTTAACGCCGAGGGAATGTTTTCGCCCCGGCGACCGTTGTCGACGCCTTCGATCTCGCGGATGATGGAACTCGCCAAAAATTCCACCTGCTTTGGAAAGCTACACTCTCTCGCACCGGCATTTTGGAACAAACGGGGTCGGCCTCGGCTTTGGAAGCGGATAGTATCCTGTCATCGCGATTGGAAATGCTGGGGAGCTCGAATGATCGATCTTTATTATTGGCCGACGCCCAACGGCAAGAAGGTCTCGATTTTTCTGGAGGAAACCGGCACGCCCTATAAGCTGATCCCGGTACAGATTTCTCGCGGCGATCAGTTCAAGCCGGAGTTCCTGAAGATCAATCCCAATCATCGCATGCCAGCAATCGTCGATCACCAGCCGGCCGACGGCGGAGCGCCGATCAGCGTGTTCGAATCCGGTGCGATCCTGTTCTACCTCGCCGAAAAGACCGGCAAGCTCTGGCCGCAGGATTTGCGTGCTAAATACGAAGTGGCCCAATGGGTCATCTGGCAGATGGCCAACCAGGGACCGAAGCTCGGCGAAGCCGGGCATTTCCGCCGTTTGGGTGATCGCGAGGGCGACCAGTCCTACGCGGTGCGCCGCTTCACTGATGAGGCCAACCGTCTCTATGGCGTGCTGAATATGCGGCTGCGCGACCGCCCCTATCTTGCCGGCGACCAGTTTACGATCGCCGACATCATCAGCTATCCGTGGACGGTCGGCTGGCAGGTACAGGGCCAGGACATCAACGAGTTCAAGCATTTCAAGCGCTGGTTCGACGACCTGAGCGCACGGCCCGGCGTCCAGCGGGGGCTTGCTGTCGGCGCGAACCTCGCCGTCGACAATACCAAACTGCCGCCGGAGGAGCAGGAGCGAATCCGCAAGATCCTCTATAATCAACGGGCAATACCGGTCGCCGATTAGTCGGCCGGCTGCTAGAGTCCCGGCCATCCAAAAAATGCGCAATCGATAGAAACAATTCAAGGGAGCCAAGACATGAGCCTTCGTATCAACGACATCGCACCGGATTTCACCGCCGAAACCACCCAGGGCACGATCCATTTCCATGACTGGATCGGCAGCGGCTGGGCCGTGCTGTTTTCCCATCCGAAGAACTTTACGCCGGTCTGCACGACCGAACTCGGCGCCATGGCCGGCCTTGAGGGAGAATTTAAAAAGCGCGGCGTCAAGATCATCGGCATCTCCGTCGATCCGGTCGAAAGCCACGGCAAGTGGAAGAATGATATCAAGACGGCGACTGGTTTCGACGTCGAATATCCGCTGATCGGCGACCGCGATCTCAAGATCGCCAAGCTCTATGACATGCTGCCGGCCGGTGCGGGCGAAAGCTCGGAAGGCCGCACGCCCTCCGACAATGCGACGGTGCGCTCGGTTTACGTCATCGGCCCGGACAAGAAGATCAAGCTGATCCTCACCTATCCGATGACCACAGGCCGTAACTTCAACGAAATCCTGCGGGCGATCGACTCGATCCAGCTCACCGCCAAACACCAGGTGGCGACGCCGGCCAATTGGCAGCAGGGTGAGGACGTGATCATCACCGCCGCCGTTTCCAACGAGGATGCGATCACTCGCTTCGGTTCGTTCGATACGGTCCTGCCCTATCTGCGCAAGACCAAGCAGCCCACGGCCTGATATCGTTTCATCCAGACAAAAAGGCCGGCGGAGCGGATCGCTTCGCCGGCCTTTCGACGCGTTCCAGGAAACCGCCTCGCGCGGGACGAACCGTCTCAATAGACGGGATACATGCCCCAGAAAAAGCTTTCCGAATGTTCGCGATCGGGATCGCGGTTTTTGTCACCATCCTCGCGCACCTTTTCAAGCGGCGTGCGCTCGGTGCTTTCTGTGTCTGCCCTGCCCGGCGCCCGCCGGCTTAGTCCGAACAGATCAAACCCAAACAGGGATAAGCCACTAGCGATCATCGTCAGCCTCCGGTCGGTTGAACATCATGCCCACTCACTTTCGGGCCAAACCCTGCTCGGGTCAATGTAGTCTATCAAAACCCTATACTAATTCGTCAACGGGATGGAAACTATTATGTCCGAAATGTGGCAGTTGGCGAAATGCCGATCTTTGCAAGAGCCCTTGCGTCCCCTTCAGGCGAAGAAACGGTTGGCCGGTCGCGGCAGGCCGAGATGGTCGCGAAGCGTCGATCCCTCGTAGTCGGTGCGGAAGATGCCGCGGCGCTGAAGTTCCGGAATAAGCCGCTGCGTCACGTCGTCCAGGCCCTGCGGCAGGTAGGGGAAAACGACCGTAAAGCCGTCGCTTGCCTCTTCCGAAAGCCAGGTCTGCATCTCGTCGGCAATGGTTTGCGGCGTGCCGACAAAGGCGAGGCCCGAATAGCCGCCGTAACGCTGGGCGAGCTGGCGCACCGTCAGCTTTTCCTGTTCGGCGAGTTTGAGGACCTGGGCGCGGCCGGACTTGCTGGCGTTGGTCTCCGGAATTTCCGGCAGTGGACCGTCCGGATCGAAACCGGAGGCGTCGTGGCCAAGCGCGATCGACAGCGAGGCGATGGCGCTATCGTAATGCACCAGGCTGTCGAGTTTCGACCGCTTCGCCTTCGCTTCCTCGATCGTATCGCCGACGACGATGAAGGCGGCCGGCAGGATCTTCAGATGGTCAGGGTTGCGCGAGGCGGCGACCATGCGGCCCTTGATATCCCCATAAAGCGCCTTGGCAGCGGAGAGATCGCGTGGCGAACAGAAGACCAGTTCGGCGGTCTCCGCCGCAAGCTGGCGTCCCGGTTCCGATTGCCCGGCCTGCACGATCACCGGCCAGCCTTGCACCGGCCGGGCGATATTGAGCGGCCCGCGCACGCTGAGTTCCTCGCCCTTGTGGTCCAGCACATGCATCTTCTCCGGATCGAAGAAAATGCCGCTTTGCTGATCGCGGATGAAGGCATCGTCCGCAAAGCTGTCCCACAATCCGGTGACGACGTCGTAGAACTCGCGCGCCCGCTTGTAGCGCTCGCCGTGCTCCACATGTTCGTCGAGACCGAAATTACGGGCGGAATCCGGGTTGGACGTGGTGACGATGTTCCAGGCGGCGCGGCCGTTGCTGATATGGTCGAGCGAGGCGAACCGGCGGGCGACGTGATAGGGTTCGTCGAACGTGGTCGAGGCGGTCGCCGCAAGGCCGATCTTCTCGGTGACGGCAGCCAGCGCCGAGAGCAGCGTGAACGGCTCGAACGACGTCACGGTATGGCTGCGCTTCAGCGCTTCGGCCGGCATGTTCAGCACCGCCAGATGATCGGCCATGAAGAAGGCGTCGAACTTGGCAGCCTCCAGCTTCTGGATAAAGGACTTGATATGCCCGAAATTGAAATTGGCATCCGCATAGGCGCCGGGATATCGCCAGGCGCCGGTATGCAGGCTGACGGGACGCATGAAGGCGGTAAGGTGGAGTGATCTTGCCATGGGACGACGCTCTTGTGGGGTGAGAAACGGCTGATCGGCTTAAAGTAGGCATTCCCGTTTCACATGCTAAGCAACGTTGTTGCGCCGATTGCATCGTCCCGGAGAAATTCTCTCTCCTTCCGCTCAACTTGGCGTGACAATCCGCAAAACTCTCTCTTCGGCCACCAAAAAGAGAAAATTCAGTTCGTCCGACGCGTGCAATTAAAGCTTTATTCCTTCTCCCGCCCTCCGTGGCGTGGCTCAATGACGGACTTGATCCGGGAGGCGCACATGAGCAGGGTTTTCCATTTGGCAGGAAAGATCAGAGCAGTGGCTCCGTACCTCGCGACAGAGGACCAGGCGATCGAGGTGGCAAAGGGGCTTTCGGCGCGGATTGCCGAAGGGTCGAGCCACCGCGACCGGCAGCGACTGCTTCCGCATGACGAGATGGAACTGGTCGCCCAGTCAGGCCTGCTGGGGATAACCGTGCCCGCCGAATATGGCGGCGCCGACATTTCGAATGCCTTCCTGGCGGAGGTGATCGCCATTCTGTCGGAGGCCGATGCGTCCGTCGGGCAGATCCCGCAGAACCATTTCTCCATTCTCGAAGCTTTACGTCTTTCCGGCAACGAGGAGCAGAAGAAATATTTCTTCGGGCGGGCGCTCGCCGGCGAGCATTTCGGCAATGCCCTTGCCGAGTCCGGAACGAAGGCTGCGGGCGATATCGAAACCCGGCTTGTGCCGGAAGGCGTCGGCTATCGTATTACCGGCCGCAAATATTATTCGACGGGCGCGCTGTTTGCCGATTGGGTGGCCATCTTCGGTCTCGATCCCGAAGGCAAAGCGGTCATGGCGATCGTGCCGCGCGATGCGGAAGGGCTGACGATCGTCGACGATTGGGACGGGTTCGGCCAGCGCACCACGGCCAGCGGCACCGTGCTGATCGACAACGTCTACGTTTCTCCGGATTCAGTCATCAGCTACTATCGGAGTTTCGAACGGCATGCGCCACTCGGCTCGCTTGGCCAGCTGCTGCATGCCGCCGTCGACCTGGGGATTGCACGCGCCGCCTTTGCCGACATGGTCGGCTTCGTGCGCAGCAAATCCCGAGGCATCCGCAATGTCGGCATCGAGACGGCAAGTACCGATCCGCTGACCATTGCGCGGACCGGCTCGATCGCTGTCAAACTGGAAGCCGCGAGCGCGGTTCTGGAACGAGCCGGCCGCAAGGTCGATGTCGCCCAGATCAACCCGTCCTCGGAGACTGCGATCGAGGCCTCGCTCTCCGTCGCTGCCGCAAAGATCCTGACGACGGAGGCAGCACTCGACGCGACCAACGGTCTGTTCGAACTTGCCGGAACTTCTGCGACCAAGGAGGACCTGAACCTCGACCGCCATTGGCGCAACGCCCGCACCCATACGGTGCACGATCCGGTACGCTGGAAACATCACGCGATCGGCGATTTTCACTTGAACGGCAACGTCCCGCGGCCGAACGGACAGTTCTGAAGGAATACCGCGCACAAAAGGCGCAGCGGTTTGCGGCGGCGTCAGGCGACCCGGTTGAATTCTATTTGCCGCCGGCCTGCGCGTCGTCGAGAACGCCGCTTGAGCGTTTGGCGACCATCTGTTCCAGCGTCATGTTATCGAGGACCGCAGCGATTGCGTCGCGCACTTCCGTCATCGAATGACGGATCTGACAGTCTTCCGGATGGTCGCAATCGTCGCAGGGCTCGAACGCCGTCTTGCTGGCACAGCGGATCGGCGCCAGCGGACCGTCCAGGATGCGGACCGCCTGGCCGACATAGATCTGCGAAGCGGGCTTGGACAGCGCGTACCCACCGCCGGGCCCTTTTTTCGAACGCAGCATGCCGCCCTTGCGCAGTTCGAGCAGGATCGCATCGAGGAATTTCTTGGAAATATTGTTCTGCTGGGCGATATCGCTGACGAAGGCGGTCTTGCCGGGTTCAAGCTGCGCAAGGTGGACAAGCGCCTTCAGTCCGTATTTTCCCTTTTTCGTCAGCATCGAAGATCGAAATTCCGCCTCGCCCGTGTCCTTTCCCCGGCGTCCCCGCCGCGGATGTGACACCGATACAGGACCGGCGCCAAAGGTTCAACGTCGGTTTACTCGTCTGCTCTATTCTGCCGAAAGATCGCGCAATGTCCGCGGCAGCGTGTTCATGCATTCGGCTCCCGTTTCGGTGATCAGGAACTGATCCTCGATCATCAGCGCGCCGATGCCCTGCCCGTAGAACGGCGTCTCCAGCGCCACCACCATGTCCGGCTGGATGACTTCCGGATTGCCGGCGGAGAAGAACGGCCATTCCTCGATGCCGACGCTGCCGCCGACCGAATGGCCGAAATGGCCACGATCATAGTCTGCGAAGCCGTCCTTGCGCATAGAGGCGAGCATGGCCGCATGCACCGCGCCGAACATATTGCCGGGACGAAGTTCATCGAGCCCGGCTGCAAAAGCATTTTCCAGCGCTTTGAAGATTTCGCGCGGCAGTGGCGATGCAAGGCCATGGGTGAAGGTGCGTGCGCCGTCCGAGGAATAGCCGTCGACCAGCGTCCCGACATCGGCCTTGATCAGCGCGCCCGGCGTCACGACCGCCGCCATGTCCGAAAGATCGGCGCCGATCGAGATGAAGTCCCAGTGGCCGCTCAGCCCGAAGCCGCCTTCCGCCGCGGCCTCCTGGGCGCCCGCCTTCCAGGCGCAAGAGAGTTCGGTGAGCCGTGCGCCGGGTTTCACTGCCGCCGCCATGCGGGCGAGCCCGGCTTCCGCAGCCTTGGCGGCACGACGCAGCCGTTCGATCTCGCGCGGCGTCTTGATGGCCCGCAGACGGCGCAGCACGTGCGAGCCGTCGGTCCAGGTTACCGTCGGCAAAGCCAGTTTCAGGGCCTCGAAATCGGCGGTCGGCATGAATTCCAGGTCGGCGCCGATCCGAGCGCGATCAAGGCCACGCTCGTTCAGCAGATCGCCGAGCAGGTCGAAACAGGCGGACCGATCGAACGTTTCCGGCCGAGGTCCGAAAGACCCGAGCCGGCGATAGGCCTCGTTGACCTGCTCGACGCTCTCGGCTCCCGTTAGATCGAGCATGTCGATCCAGATGCGATGGGTGCGCAGGTCCACGTCTGCCGCGGCCTTGCGGATTGAGCCGGCGGCGTGGTCGCTGGCGATTGCGGCGAGACCAATCGAGGCATCGGCCGGCACAAGCGCGATTGCGGCACCCGCCCTGCCCCACATGGTCGCGACACCGGCCGGCGCGCCGATCGCGTACCGAAAGGCTTCAGGCTGGAAGATCACCAGCGCGTCGAGGCCGGCTTGCGCCATCAGGCGCTCTGCATGGCGGCGGTCGATATCACTCATCGCATTCTCCAGAACCACCGCTTCGGCTGCCGCATCGCGCTCGACGAGCTCGGCACCGGTTATTCGTCGCTGAGCTATATGAGCCGTTTCCCAGTCGATATCGTCAAGGTCGACCAGTCCTCAATCCGTTCGCTCACAGAACGGACGGGCGACATTGCCGACGCACCGGCCTTGAAAGGCCGGCACGTGCTGCTCGATGTGGTGCGGCGGATGGGTTTCAATGTGAAATAGCGGGCGAGGCGAGCCTCAATCCGCGATTGGCACGATCTGCGCGGGATCAATCTGCAGCCAGGCCGGCGCGCCGACCTCGAAGACGTCCGCCGGCGGCGCGGCGACACGGAACTGCAACCCGCTGTCCGTCGACTGGAAGACGTAGTCCCAGGTCTCGCCAAGGAACGAGGATTGCCGCACCGAGCCCTGCAGGTTGATGGCCTTTTCCCGGGGAGCCTCGGTCGCGGACAGCTTCATCGCCTGCGGCCGGATGGAGACGGTGATCGGGCCGCCGCCAGAAACCTCTTCGCCGATCATCGCCAGCGGCACACTGAAGCCCGCAAAGTCGATCATGTGGTTACCGCAATTGCCCGAAAGGAAATTCGTGCGGCCGATGAAGCTCGCCACGAACCGGGTCTTCGGCCGGCTGTAGAGCGCATAAGGGCTGTCGATCTGTTCAAGGCGGCCGTTGTTCATCACGGCGATACGGTCGGAAGTCACCATCGCCTCGCCCTGGTCGTGGGTGACATAGACCGAGGTGATCTTGAACTCGTCATGCATGCGCTTGATCTCGAAGCGCATTTCCTCGCGCAGGTTGGCGTCGAGGTTCGAGAGTGGCTCGTCGAGCAGCAGCACGGCAGGACGGATAACCACGGCGCGGGCGAGCGCCACGCGCTGCTGCTGGCCGCCGGAAAGTTCGGCCGGATAGCGGTCGGCGAGATGGCTCATCCGCACGGTTTCCAGCACCGCGCCGACGCGTTTCTTGACTTCATCGCTCGGCAGCTTGCGCAGGTTGAGGCCGAAGGCGACGTTCTGCGAGACCGTCATGTTCGGCCAGATCGCATAGGACTGGAAGATCATCGACATGCCGCGCTTTTCCGGCGGGACGGAGCCCGAAGGCGCCGACAATATCTTGCCGTCGAGCTCGATCGAGCCGGAGGTCGGGTCGATGAAGCCGGCGATCATCCGCAGCGTCGTCGTCTTGCCGCAGCCGGACGGGCCGAGCAGCGAGACGAATTCGCCGGGCTTGATATGCAGGTCGAATTCGAGCACCGCATCGACGGCGCCGAAACGGCGACCGAGTTTCCTGAGGATAAGTCCGTCCATTAGCTTCTCCTCAACATGAAGTCGCGTCCGAGATAACGCATCCCGATGGCGACGACTGCGACAATGATGATCAACAAGAGTGAACCCAGCGCCGCGAGCTTTTCGAGCTCGCCTTCCTCGCTGAGATCGAGCAGCACGACGGAAACGACGCGCGTGGTGGGACCGACCAGGAAGATGGCGGTCGAGAGTTCCTGTGCCGCCGGCACGAAGATCAGCAGCCAGCCCCCGGCCAGCGTGCGCTTCAGGAGCGGTCCGACCACATGCCTGAGCGCCGTCACCCGCCCGCCGCCGAGAATGCGCACCGCCTCTTCCATTTCCGGATGAATGCTGCGCACGCCGGCCGAACTGGTGGTGAAGGCGATCGGCAGGAAGCGGGTGACGAAGGCGAGCGCCATGATCGTATAGGTGCCGTAGAGCGCGATCGGCGGCAGGGCATAAGCCGCATAAAAGCCGATGGCGAGCACGATGCCGGGCACGACATAAGGCGAGACCGCGAGGAATGCGAGCAGGCCCGAGAAGGGGATCAGCTTGCGTTGCACGATATAGGCGATGAACAGCGCCAGCGTGATCGCCACCGTCGCCGCGACGATGCCGAGCCCGATGCTGCCGACCAGTGCCTTTTGCGAACTGGAATGCTCGAAGAGCACATAGTGGAAGTTGGAAAGCGTCAGGTTGCTGAACGAGAAGCCGGCCGTCCAGGAGTCCGAGAAGGCGGCGAGAAGCAGCACGAACATCGGCATCAGCACCGACAGCGCCACGACGCAGAAACAATAGCCAAACAGCACCCAGCGCCATCTGCCGAGCTTGACGATACGGCGCTCGCCGCCCTTGCCGCTGACCGAGACATAACCCTTGCGGCGCAGGATCAGCTTCTGCAGCCCGAGCATCACGGCGGTGATCAGCAGCAGCGGGATCGAATAGGCGGCCGCCACCTGGATCCGCAGCGGGAACGAGAAGAACTCGGTGAGCTGGATGACCACGACCGGGTAGCGCGCCGGGATCGAGATCAGCGCCGGCACGCCGTAGAGCGCAATCGCACCGAGGAAGGACAGAAGAGCTGCGCCGATGATCGCCGGCATGACCAGCGGGAACGTCACCTTCATCGCCGTCTTGAACGGCCCGGCGCCGAGGATGTTGGCGGCATCCTCCATCTCCGAATTGATCATCTCGAAGGCCGAGCTCACCAGCACGAAGACGAGGAAGAAGCCGCCGATCGCGGTGACCAGCACCAGCCCGCCGAAGGAGAAGATGTTGACCAGCGGTTCGGTGGAACCGGAGAGGCTGTGCCAGACGCGATTGATCCAGCCGGTATTGGGGCCGGCCAGCAGGATCCAGCCGACGCCGGCGAGATAGGGCGGCATGATGAAGGCGCCGAACACGCTGTAGCGTACGAAATTGCGGCCCGGCATATCGGTGCGGGTGCAGGCCCAGGCGAGCGGCACGCCGAAGGCCAGTTTCAGCACGACGACGACGGCGCCCATTTTCAGCGTATTGGTGAGCGCCGTGATGTGACGTTCCTTGCCATAGGCCTCGACATAGTTGTGAAGCGTCCAGCCGCCGGTCTTGGCATCGGTGAAACTGGAGACGACGAGTGTCCACATCGGCGCGACAATCAGCACGACCAGGATGCCGGCGAGGAACAGCCAGAGTAGATTGGCCGGCTGCAGCCGCTGGTGCCAGGGCACACGCACCTTCACCGGCTGGTCGTCCGACCAGGTGGTGGCTATGGGATGGGAAACACTCGTCATGATCGGCGCTCGCTTTGTCACTGGAGGCGTCGGAAACAGGTCACGCCACCAGGCGTGATGGGCGGAGGCCAGATGTTGCCGGCCTCCGGATTACGGGTCAGATCCCGAACGTGTCGCGGAACTTCTCCTGCACCTCAGGCAGCTTCTTGATGCCGTCAGCCGTCGCGATCGACTTCGTCTTGTAGCTGTTGAGCGGACGCATGCCTTCGGCAAGCGGCACGCCGGCCCGAAGCGGGTAACGGTAGTCCTTGGCGAAATATTCGGCGATTTCCGGTCCGAGCAGGAAGTTCTCGAACAAACGCGCGGCATTCGGATGCGGCGCATCCTTCATGATCGCGGTGGCCGAGGGCGGCAGCAGCGCGCCGTCGGTCGGGTAGATGACGCCAATCGGCACCTTCTTGAGGATCGAGTCCGACAGGATCAGCGGCAGCGGCGCCAGTGCGACCTTGCGTTCGCCCGAAGCGACAAGGTTATGGCCGTCGGCCACAGAACGGCCGATCTGTGGCTTGTTCTTCTCGATCTTGGTGAAAAAATCCCAGCCGTAGAGGTCGTTCATCAGGATCGTCCAGAGCCCGACGCTGCCGGAAAAGCTCGGATGACCAATGGCCACCTGGCCCTTCCACTTCGGATCGGCAAGGTCGGTCCAGTTCTTCGGGGCTTCCGCCTCGGTCACCAGCTTGGTGTTGTAGGCGATGACGAGAGGCGAGACGCCGGATGTAATCCAGTAGTTCTCCTTGTCGGCGAGCGCCCGAAGCTCCGGCACCATGTCCTTGAGGTTTTCCGGGGCGAACTGGGCAAGCGCGCCCTGTTCCTTCAGCTGCAGCATCTGGCCGTCGTCATTGGTCGACATCAGGTCGCCCTGCACCGCTTTTGCCTGCAGTTCCTGCACGAGGCGCTGGAAGATGACCTGGCCGGAGGCGCGCACGACATTGCAGCCGACGCCGGCATATTTCGCCTTGAACAGGCCGCACATGCCGTCGGCGAACTCGGTGGTCGTCTGCGAGACGTACCAGGTGACCGAACCTTCCTTTTTGGCGGCGTCGTAGAGCTGCTTTTCGCCGGCCGTCATTTCAGCCGCGCCGGCAAGACCGGCTGCCAGCAAGAATGCCGGAACCAGGCCGGCCACATAGGTAATGGCATGCTTCATGATCTCTCCTCCCTTTGATCCGGCCCATTGCCGGCAACAAGCTCGACCCTCCCGAGCTTAGAAATTCACGTTTTCCTTCCGCCGCAATCGATCCCGGTGGCGATGTTCCTCATCATTCGCCGGGGATCAGCTGGCGCTCCACCGGGCGCATCAGCGCCAGGAAGTCGCTGAAATATTCGCCTTGGATGACGACATGGTTGCGCATTGCATCGCGGGCGCGGGCGTCGTCGCGGTCCCGGATCGCTGCAAGCACCTCGTCGTGCTCGGACAACGAACTGTTGACGCGCCCGGGCACCCGCAGCTGCAGGCGCCGATAAGGTTTCAGCCGTCGCTGCAGCGCATGGGCGTTTTCCGCCAGAAAGCCGTTGCCGCTCGCCTCGTAGATCACCCGGTGAAATTCCGCGTTGGCGTAATAATAATCGTCCGAATTGCCGGCCTGTTGGGCGGTGGCGCAGGCAGCCTGCGCCTCTTCGAGCAATTTCAGCTGTTCCGGGCGGATGCGGCGGGCGGCAAGCCGGGCGCACATGGCTTCCAATTCGCCCATTACCTCGAACATCTCGACAAGCTCGGTGATCGTCAGCTGGGTGACGAAGGCGCCGCGATTGGGCACCATTCTGATGAGGCCCATAGTGCTCAGCTGGATCAGCGCCTCGCGCACCGGCGTGCGGGACACCTGATGGCGGGCCGCGAGACTTGCCTCTTCGAGCCGATCGCCGGGGGAATAGAAGCCGGTGACGATATCCTGCTCGATCGCGTCGCGAACGCTCGGTTTGCCCTGTTTGCCTTTGAGCAGCACATTCATGGGCCTATCCTGCCGATGCGGCCGCGATATCACGCGGTCCTGCCTGTTGGGTATTACCCTGACGCTGTGCCAGATGGCGCACCGCGGAAATTGCTGCCGTCACGCCGTCGCCTGCCGAGGCCGCCAGATACGCGACCGACCGGGCTCGGATGTCGCCGGCCGCGAAAATGCCCGGCACAGATGTCTGCATGTCGAGATCGACAACGATCCGGCCATCGGCCGCGAGCGTTACCGTGTCGCTGAGGAAAGACGTATTGGGCTCAAGTCCGACATAAACGAAGACCCCATGGCAGGGGAGATCGCTCTCTGCGCCCGTCGAAAGATCGCGGACGGTTATGGCGCTAACGCCGCCTTCGCCGCGGATCGCGGTGGCCACCGTGTTCAGTCTGACTTCGATGTTGGAGGCTTCGTTGGCTTTTGCCTGCAAGGCGGCGCTGGCACGGAGGCGCGAGCCGCGATGAATGACCGTGATGCGGGCAGCATGAGGGACCAGCGCCAGCGCCTCATCCAGTGCGGAATCCCCGCCGCCGATGATGCAGACGTCCTTGCCGCGCATCAGCGGGCCGTCGCAGGAAGCGCAATGGGAAACGCCGCGCCCTTCCAATTCCGCTTCGCCCGGAATGCCGAGCGTCCGCTTGGCGGAGCCTGCGGCGACGATCACTGCGCCCGCCGTCAGATCGAGATCGCTACCCGCGATGCGGAAACCGGTATCTGTCTTTGCGATGGTCTCGATCGTATCGAGCGCGAATTCGACGCCTGCCTCGTCCGCCTGCATCTGCAGCATAGGCCCGAGTTCGAAACCGGACATGCCTTCGGCAGGTCCCGGGAAATTGTCGATGCGGTCGACATTGATCACCTGGCCGCCGGCGCCGAGCATGTCGACGATCATCGTGCGCGCGCCGTGCCGGGCCGCGGCGATGGCGGCATTAAGCCCCGCCACGCCGGCGCCGATGACTACAATGTCGTAATCGTTCGGGCTCATCGTCAGCGCCAATCGTCGACGGAAACGGTGGTGCGGTAATGCGCGCCGTAGATCTGCCAGTAGCCGTTGGACTCGCCGCCAACGACCACGACATTGATATCCTGCGGGCGGAAGATATGGACGAGTTCGTCCTTGCCCGGCTTCAGCTTGCCGGCCATCGGTTCCTCCCCGAAGGTGGCGCGCGGATAGATGTAGTTCTGAACGAGCTGCAGGTCCCAGTAACGGCCGGCCGGCATCTGCGCCGTCTCGTAGATGAAGTCGAGCAGATCCTGCTTGTTCACGAACCCGCCGCGATCGATGAACTGCCGGGCGCAGATCGGGTCGAGAACGAGGGTCGGCGCGGTGATCGCGTCGGTGCCGAGCAGCATGTCGCGTACGTGCTCGCGCCAATATTCCTTGCGCAGGCCGAGGCTGAAGGTGGTGGAGCGGCAGCCGTGGAAAATGCTGACGGTGCTCGTCCGGGCGTCGAAACCCTTCTGCACATGCAGTGGCTCCCACGGGCTGCGCTCCTCGTTTTCCGCAAAGGTGAGGTTATTGTACGTGTAGTTGTTGCCGAGCGACCCCATGAAGGTTTCGCCGACGACCGAGCCGCCCTGCAGGTTCTGCGACAAAAGCCCGAAGGCGCGGCCGATCGTGGCATTGGCATGGCTGTAGGGGCCGAGCGCGCCGACGCCGCAGTTCATGCCGATCTCGTTGCGAACAGGCCCGTTGACGACGGCCATCGCCGCCGCCGAAGAAGAGGTCGATCCGCGCGCGGAGACCTGAGCCGCCGCCAGCGCCAGGATGACCGGGAAATATTCGGGAGAGGCACCGGCCATGACGGCGTTCACGGCGACCTTCTCGACCGTGTATTCCCACAGGCCGCGATTGGTGGTCGGCTGCATGTGGCCGACCACCTCGTCCGGCTTGCGGGAGGTCGCGGCCAGCATGTCGGCGACGCGGGCGTCGGTCGGCAGGATGATCGGCAGCTTATCGGTCCAGTTGTTACGCAGGAAGGCGGCGTGGAGATTATCTTCCGTGTCCGGTTCAACGAGGCGCGGCGTGCTGCGCTCGAACTGGGCATCCTCGGCGCTCGCCGAAAGGCCAACAGTCAAGGCTTCGATGATTTCCTTCATCACCGGCTTGCCGCTGATCGGATCGGGGCCTTCCACATAGGCGCGCAGTTCTTCCGGCGTCTTGCCCATCACCGGCTGGGGTACGAAGACCAGCGGCTGCTGCGAAAGCCCGCCCATCTTGGCGACGGAGCGAACGACCTTGTCGAATTTCTCGGTGTGGATGGCTGCGGTCGGTACGCCATATTTGGTTTCCAGCGTGATCGCATGGGTGGTGACGGCCGGTGCACAGGTGCTGCAATGGCCGACGCCGATGATCGCGGCATGGCCGTTCGCCTTGATCTCTTCCCAGAGCTGTGGGTCATCCTTGGAATAGGTATTCGCCATCTGGCGGATCCGTACGTCCACGGAGGGCATGTTGCGTGCAAACCAGGCCTCGACCTCCTTCAGGAGCTCGAGGGAATCGTCAAAGCGGCTGTCGACAAGATAGACGACCTTGCCGTCGAGGCTTGTCGGGCGGTCAGCCGGCTGCTTGCGGCTGACCTTCGGCGGATAACCCATCGGATTGTGGACGGTGACGAGCGGCTGAGCGCTGTCCGGCTTTCCCTGTTGCAACATCCCACTTCCTCCCGAAATGTTCCGTGCTCGTATGCAATCATAGTCCACGCGTATACATGAACCGTCAAGTCCCAAAATTGCGATTTGCTATTTTGCGGCGGCGGCTGTCGGCTCGAACGTTCCGGAAAACTGATTGCGGAGTATATTCTTCTGCACCTTGCCCATCGTGTTGCGCGGCAATTCGGCCATGAACGTCACCTTTTTCGGGCGTTTATAGCCCGCCAGACGGCCATCCAGCGCCTTGATGACCTCTTGTTCGGTCAGCTGGGCCCCTGATTTCAGGACGATCGCGGCAATGATGCCCTCGCCGAAATCCGGATGCTTGACACCGAACACGGCACTTTCGGTAACGCCCGGCATGGCGTCGATTTCCATCTCCACCTCTTTCGGGTATACATTGTAGCCGCCGGTGATGATGAGGTCCTTGCCGCGCCCGACGATATGGACATAACCGTCCTTGTCGATCTTTCCGAGGTCGCCGGTGATGAAGAAGCCGTCCTTGCGGAATTCTGCGGCGGTCTTTTCCGGCATGCGCCAGTAACCCGAAAACACGTTCGGGCCGCGCACCTCGATCATGCCGATCTCCTCGGTGCCGAGGGAGGCGCCTGTTTCGGCGTCAGTGACCCGAACCTGGACCCCCGGCAACGGGAACCCGACCGTGCCGGCGACCCGCCGGCCGTCATAGGGGTTCGAGGTGTTCATGTTGGTCTCGGTCATGCCGTAGCGCTCGAGGATGGCGTGACCGGTGCGCGCCTGCCATTCCTCGTGGGTTTCGGCCAGAAGCGGCGCCGAGCCGGAGACGAACAGGCGTATATGGGCGGTGCTGTCCTTGTTGAGCCCCGGATGTTGCAGCAGGCGGGTATAGAAGGTCGGCACACCCATCAGCACGGTCGCCTTCGGCATCGCCTCCATGATCTTGTTCGGGTCGAATTTCGGCTGGAAAATCATTGAGGCGCGCGAGGCGAGCACGACGTTGGTGGCGACGAAAAGCCCGTGTGTGTGGAAGATCGGCAGCGCGTGGATCAGCACGTCCTTGTCCGTGAACCGCCAGCTTTCGACCAGCGACGTCGCGTTTGACAGGAGATTGTCATGGCTGAGCATGGCGCCCTTGGAACGCCCCGTCGTGCCGGACGTATAGAGGATCGCGGCGATATCCGCTCCGCCCCGCTCTGAGGTTTCGGTTATCGGCGTGGCGATGGCGGCGGCATAGGTCAGCGTCCCCTTGCCCGTTGGGTCGAGCGTCAGGATCTTCGCGCCGGCCGCGTTGGCGATCGGCTGCAGCGCCTCGAATTTCGAGGGATCGCAGACGAAGATCGAGGGCTCGGCGTCGGTGAGGAAATATTCGATTTCCGCCGGCGTATAGGCGATGTTGAGCGGCAGGTAGATGCCCCCTGCCCTGACTGTCGCCAGATAAAGCGCCAATGCTGCGACCGACTTTTCCGCCTGGACGGCCACCCGGTCGCCCGGCTGCAGGCCGGCTTCAAGAAGCGCTCCGGCAAGCCGCGCGCATTGATCGGCGAAGGTGCGGTAGCTCATCGTGCCAACCGTCTCGTCGGTCAGGAGCAGCCGGTCCTCCCGGTCGAGCCCGCCGAGCAGCGCGTCATAGAGATTACCAGCCATCAAAACACCTCCTGGGAAACCGGTTGGGCCAGTTTGCGCAGCGCCGGCGTCGCTGCGATATGGCCGTTTTCGGCATAAGCCTCGTGATTTTTCTCGATCTCGCCGAGCCGGTAGCGATAGTTGACCATCAGGCCGTAGGACTGGCGCATGCCCTTCGGCGAACGGTCGCCGAGGAAGTTGAGCCGCTCGGCCTGTGCGCCGTTGCCGAGGTGGAATCGCGCGACCGGATCGACCGGCCGACCGTTGCCGCGCCGGACGTTCAGCAGGTAATGCGCTCCGAGCGGCAGCATGGCGCGCTGGATCTGGTCGAGTTCGCGCTCGCCGGCCGATGCCCAATCTCCTTCGAGCCGTGCCATAAGCCACTGTTTTTCCTCTACGATCTCCGCGCTGTCGGTGACGCGGCTCTCGCCGCGCAGCCAGGCGCCGAAGCCCGGAATGGGCGATAACGTCACGAAATTTTCGAGCCGCGGCAGGTCGCGCTTCAGGTCGTTCACCACCTGCTTGATGAGGAAGTTGCCGAGCGAAATGCCAGCCAAGCCGCGCTGGCAGTTGGAAATCGAATAGAATACGGCCGTCGTCGCCTGCTGCACTTCCAGCGGCTGGCGGTCGCGTGCCAGAAGCGCGTCGACCGAGGCCGGCAGATGGTCGGTCAGCGCCACCTCGACGAAGATCAGCGGCTCGTCTTCCAACTGCGGGTGGAAGAAGCCGAAGCAGCGGCGGTCGGCCGGCGCCAGCCGTCGGCGCAGATCGTCCCAGCCGTCGATATCGTGCACGGCCTCGTAGCGGATCAGCGCCTCCAGAATATTGGCGGGCGTGGTCCAGTCGATCGATCGCAACATCAGGAAACCCCGGTTGAACCATGAGGAGAAGAGATGGCAGAAATCGAGGTCGACCGGCTGCAGCGCCGGTTCTTTGGCCAACATGTCCATCAGGTGTTCGCGCATCTCGACCAGCGTTGCGGTGCCGCGCTTGGCGAAATTGATGCGGCGGAAAAGCTCTTGCCGGCGCGGCTCCGCCGCCTCGTGCAGCCTCGCGATATTCTCTGCGCTTGGCTCGGCGTTATAGGCCGCCGCCGCGGCGTCCAGGACCGGGCGATCCGGGCCGAAACGGTCGAGCAGTGCCCGCATGAAGGCGTCGCGGTCCGGGACGCTTGCCTGGCGATAGGCTTCGAGGAAGGCTTCGGCAAGAATGGCGCCGGAGACTTCGCCGCGGCGCGACAGGATCATCTCGGCAAGGCCGGCGAGGTCGCGGTTCTGCACCGGCGGCGATGAAAGGCCGAACAACGCCCGGCCGCGGCCGGACAATGACTGGATCAGCTCGCCGATAAACGGAGGAGCATCCCACCAGCCGAAAACCGGATCCCTGCTGCTCATCTTTTTTCTCCTACCCCTTCATTGCATACAACAGATGGGTGATCGTATGCAAGCGAAGGTGCAAGGCTGGCGCCCGTCGCGCTATTCCATCGCGAGGATCATGTTGCGGACGACGGGATAGATTTCCTTCTCCCAGCGGCGTCCGCTGAAAACGCCATAGTGCCCGACATTGGCCTGCAGATGATGACGGCGCAGGTGCGGGCGCAGCGAATGACAGAGGTCATGGGCCGCTGACGTCTGGCCAAGCCCGCAGATATCATCGCGCCCGCCTTCGACGGTCAGCAGTGCCGTAGCGCGGATATGGTTCGGGTCTACCTTGCGGCCATGGTGGGTGTAGTTGCCGCTCGCCAGCTCCGCCCTCTGGAACACCCGGTCGATGGTCTCGATGTAGAATTCCTCGGTCATGTCGAGCACGGCGAAATATTCGTCGTAGAAATGCTTGATCTTGTCCGCCTCGGCGGTCTCACCCTTGGCTAGGTGGCGGTAGAGCTTGCGATGTGCCTCGACATGGCGCTCCATGTTCATGCTCATGAAGGCGACGAGCTGCAGGAAACCGGGATAAACGCGCCGGCCGCTGCCCGGAAAACCCATGGGTACCCCGGTTATCAGTTCGCTCTTGAACCACGACAGCGGCTTCGAGACCGCGAGTTCGTTGACCTTGGTCGGGCTCTCGCGGGTATCGACCGGTCCGGCCATCAGCGTCATGGTGCGCGGGGTCGCAGGGTTCTTCGCCTCCGACATCACCGCGACGGCAACGAGCGCCTGGACGCAGGGCTGGCAGACGGCGAGGATATGCCCGCGCGGACCAATTTCTTCCAGGAAGCGGATAACATAATCGACATAGTCGTCCATGCCGAAGCGGCCGGCGGATGTAGAGACGTCCCGCGCATTGGCCCAATCGGTGACGTAGACGTCATGGTCCTTCAGCAGCGTCTGAACGGTGCCGCGCAGCAGCGTCGCAAAATGGCCGGAGAGCGGCGCGACCACCAGCACCCGCGGGCGCGGCGTATCGACATCGGCCACAAAATGCAGGAGCCGGCCGAAGGGCAGGTCGAGCGTCGTCTCGACTGATATCGGCACGTCGCGATTGCCGATCGTCACCGAGGTGATCTCGAATTCCGGCCGCTCGTGAGAAATCTTGAAGCGGGACATCAGTTCGAGTGCTGCGGCAGCATGCCGGCCCATTTCGGTGCCGCCGCCGAAGAACAGGGTCGAGGACATCAGTTGCAGGCGTCGGGCCATATCCCGCATCGGCGCGAGGAGGTCGTCCTGGAATTGATAGGCCTGATAGAGCATGAACATGTCCCCGCTCACCGCAAAAATGCGGCAGTGCAAAAATGCTAGTGCAATATGTCTCGCGATGCGAGAAGATTGTCACCGGACGCATGATTGTCCGGCAAGGATTGAAACTGATGACGCAGGCGGCACTGACGATTTCGTCGAAAAACTATTCCTCCTGGTCGCTGCGCGGTTGGCTGCTGTGCCGCATGGCGGGGCTGGATTTCGAGGAAGTGCTGGTCGAGATGAACGACGATGCGCGCCAGGAACTGCTGCTCCTGTCGCCCTCCGTGCTGGTGCCGCGGCTGACCCATGATGGCGTCAACGTCTGGGATACGCTGGCGATTGCCGAATATTTGAACGAAATCACGCCGGATGCCGGTCTCTGGCCGGCCGACATCGCCGACCGCGCCCGTTGTCGTGCGGTCTCCGGGGAAATGCATTCCGGCTTTCACAATCTTCGCTCGGCCCTGCCGATGAACCTCAAGGCCCGGCACGAACGCTTCAAAATCTTTTCCGGCGCCCGGCCGGATGTGGAACGGGTCAAGACGATCTGGGCCGAGTGCCTGGAAGCGAGCGGTGGCCCGTGGCTTTTCGGCGAAAAGCCGACGGTGGCGGACGCCATGTATGCGCCGGTCTGCAGCCGTTTCCGCACCTATGCGGTCGAGCTTGAACCGAAGCTTGCGGCCTACGCCGACGCTGTCCTCGCCTGGCCGCTGATGCTCGAATGGACCGAAGGGGCGCTTGCGGAACCGGACGAAATCGTCGAGTTGGAAGTGGAATTCTAGACCGCGAAAGACATATCGGACATTATGAGCTCGAAACCTTACGATCCCGGCGAAGACGGCGCGGAAATGTCTTTTCGCGAGAAGATGTCCTATTCCGATTACCTGCATCTCGAAAAGGTGCTCGACGCGCAAGAGCCGATCTCGGCGGCGCATGACGAACTGCTGTTCATCATCCAGCACCAGACGTCCGAATTGTGGATGAAGCTTGCGATCCACGAGATCACCTCGGCGATCGAAGCCATCCGCAACGATGATCCGCAGCCGGCCTTCAAGATGCTCACCCGCGTCGCCCGGATTTTCGAACAGCTCAACAATGCCTGGGACGTGCTGCGCACCATGACGCCCAGCGAATATACGGAATTCCGCGCCTCGCTCGGCCAGTCTTCCGGTTTCCAGTCCTATCAGTATCGGGCGATCGAGTTCCTCGCAGGCAACCGCAACGTGGCGATGCTCGGGCCGCATGCGCATCGGCCCGATATCATCGAGAAGCTGGAGGGCATCCTCGCCCGCCCGAGCCTTTACGACGAGGCGCTGATACTGCTTTCCCGGCGCGGGTTCGATATCGGCGAGGACGCAGCAAGAACCGACTGGCGCACAAAACGACCTGAGAACGAGCTGGTGCTGGAGGCCTGGAAACAGGTCTATGGCGCGCCCGGCACCTATTGGGAGCTTTACGAACTCGCAGAAAAGCTGGTCGATTTCGAGGATTATTTCCGCCGCTGGCGATTTAATCACGTCACCACGGTGGAACGGGTCATCGGCTTCAAGCGTGGTACCGGCGGTACGTCGGGAACGTCGTATCTGAAGAAGATGCTGGAGGTCGAACTGTTTCCCGAACTCTGGCGGGTGCGCACCGTTCTATAAGCCGGGTGAGGCCCAAAGCTGCCGGTTGGTGATCTTCTCGAGCCGGGTTATGCTGGCTGAAACGCGAGGAGCCGATGCGGGCGAAGGGACGAAACGGATTTCGGATGTTTCGATGCGGCACGGCTGGCGTGCAGGCGGTCGTGGCCCGCTCCGACCACCATTTCGCCCGTCACACCCATGACCAGTACGGCATCGGCGTGATCGAGAGCGGAGCCCAGAAATCTGCAAGCGGACGCGGTCCGGTGGAGGCCGGACCGGGCGACGTCATCACCGTCAACCCCGGCGAAGTGCATGACGGCGCGCCGATCGGGGACGAAGGGCGTTTCTGGCAGATGCTCTATTTCGATCCGGGTGTGATGGCCGTCGCCGTCGCGGACATCCGCCAGGGCAGGCCCGGCGATTTCGAATTTGCAGATCCGGTGCTGCGGCAACCGCCACAGGCCGCGACGATGCGGCAGCTGTTCACGGCGATGACCGTCGAGGAAGCCGGCGCCGAACTCCGCCGCCAGGAATTGCTGCTGACGCTGCTGGCCGAGGTGATGCGGGACGCACCGGAGCCGAAACCGGTACCGCAAGCGATCCGGGCAGCGCGCGAGCGGATTGATGACGATCCGGCCAAAGCGGTCACCCTTGCCGATCTGGCAGGCCTTGCCGGCCTTAGCCAGTTCCAGCTCCTGCGCGCTTTCGACAGGGTGATGGGGCTTACCCCGCATGCCTACCTGATCCAGCGACGTGTCCAGCTGGCGCGAAAACTGATCGCCGGCGGGGCGGGACTTGCGGAGGCGGCGCTGGCCAGCGGCTTTGCCGACCAGAGTCACATGACACGCATCTTCACCCGCAGTTTCGGGATTTCCCCACGCCTCTACGCGGTTGCGGTGCGTTGATCGCAGCTTTCGCGGAGGACAAGCGGATGACGCTTGTCCTCCGTCGCGGGAATGTTAGGTTTTGCTTTCGGATATCCATCTGACACCGGAGGGCTCAGACAATGGCCGCATGCTTCAGATACATCGTCCACGATGTAAAGGCAGCGATCGATTTCTACACCGTACACCTGGGCTTCAAGCTCGAGATGCACCCTGCCCCGCCTTTCGCGGAAATCTCACGTGGCGACATGCATCTCTATCTCTCCCAGCCGAACCCGCGGGGTGGCGGCGGCGCGCCGATGCCGTCCGGAGAGCAGCAGGCACCCGGCGGCTGGAACCGCATCCATCTGACCGTCGACGACCTGGATGGGATGGTCGAACGCCTGAAACTGGCCGGCTGCGGCTTCCGCAACGAGATCATCCAGGGTACGGGCGGCAAGCAGATTTTACTGGAGGATCCGTCCGGAAACCTGATCGAATTGTTCGAGCCGAACACGCCCGCTTATCGCGCGCCCGGCTCAGGCACCAAGACCGCCGGCGGTTGACCGGCGGTCGATGAACTCAGGACAGCGCCAGATCGAAGACGTGGTGATGGATGCGACCGTCGAACATGTCCAGTAGCCCCTTGGTCATGTCCCGGCTTTCGTAACGCACCGGCGATTCCAAGGCCGCGGCCAGTACCTCGCGGCTTTCGTACATGGTCGACAGCACCATCGGGTAGGACGGCGCACCGTTATCGCGCTCGATATTGTAGAGCACGCGCACTTCCCTGATGCCCGGAAAAGCCAGCCACATCGGCATCAGCTTCTCGGCCACATAGGTCTTGAACGCCTCTTCCTGGCCGGCATGGATCATGCCTTCGAAAAAGGCCTGACGGATGATCATCTTGTTTCTCCGGCTCACTTTTGCGCTGCGCAATTCCGAACGGAAAACCGCTTCACACTTTTCCTGGAATTGCTCAATTGACGGTGGTCGGCGGCCTTTCGCCGGCGAGATGTGCGGCGATATTGGCAAGCACCAACTCCCCCATGGCGACGCGGGTCTCGACCGTGGCGCTGCCCTGGTGCGGCATCAGCACCGTGTTCGGCGCGGTGAAGAAATCTTCGCGGATGCGCGGCTCGTCGAGATAGACATCGAGACCGGCTGCGCCGATCGTGCCGTCGTTGAGGGCGGCGAGCAGCGCGTTTTCGTCGACGACGCTGCCGCGGGCGATATTGATCAGGATGCCTTTCGGTCCGAGCGCCTTCAGAACCTCGGCATTGACGATGTCTTTCGTCTGCGCATTCGCGGCGACGATGACGCACAGCACGTCGCTGTCTTGCGCCAATGCCACCGGCGAGGCGCAGGCCTTCCAGGTCGTGTCCTTGACCGGCGAGCGGTTCCAGAAGCGCACGTCCATGCCGAAGGCTTCGGCGCGGCGGCCAAAGGCCTTGCCGATCTGGCCGAGGCCGAGAATACCGAGACGCTTGCCCTTGGGGCTATGCCCAAGCGGAAAGCCTTCCTTGCCCCATTTGCCGGCACGCACGAATGCGTCGCCCTTGGCGATATGGCGCAGCACGCCGAGCATCAGCGCGATGCCCATGTCGGCGACATCATCGGTTAAAACGCCGGGCGTGGTGGTGACGTCGATATTGCGGCTGCGGGTGAATTTGAGATCGACCTTGTCGGTGCCGACGCCGTTGATGGCGATGACGCCGAGCGACGGCAGCTTCTCGATCCATTCGTTGGAAAGGCCGGTGCCGCCGCCGGTCGCGACGGCGCGGATGTTCGGCAACGCTGCTTCCAGCGTTGCCTTCTGCGCGGGGTCATACAGCCGATGCACGGTATAGGCTGCGTCGAGCTGGTCCTCGATGAACTGCATCATCGGTTCCACAAGCAGGATGTCTGGTTTCACGTCCGGAACTCCTTAAATTCAATGAGTGACAGCAACGGTCAAGAAATCTGTCCGAGGAAGATCTTCAGGCGCTCGTTCTTGGGATTGCCGAAGAATTCTTCCGGCGCGGCGGTTTCGAGGATCTCGCCGCGGTCCATGAAGATCACCCGGTCGGCGACCTGCCGGGCAAAACCCATTTCATGGGTGACGCAGAGCATGGTCATGCCCTCTTTCGCAAGGTCGATCATGGTGTCGAGCACTTCCTTGACCATTTCCGGGTCGAGCGCCGAGGTCGGCTCGTCGAACAGCATGATCTTCGGGTTCATGCACAGTGCGCGGGCGATCGCGACGCGCTGCTGCTGGCCGCCGGAAAGCTGGGCGGGATATTTTTCCGCCTGTTCGGGAATGCGCACCCGTTCCAGGTATTTGCGAGCGGTCTTTTCCGCCTCGACCTTCGAAATGCCACGCACCTTCATCGGCGCCAGCGTACAGTTCTCCAGGACCGTCATGTGCGGGAAGAGGTTGAACTGCTGGAAGACCATGCCGGTCTCCTGGCGGACGATATCGACGTTCTTGCCGCCGGCGGTCAGGTCATGGCCGTCGACGACGATTTTGCCCTTCTGGATCGTCTCCAGCTGGTTGATGCAGCGAATCAGCGTCGACTTGCCGGAGCCGGAAGGGCCGCAGATGACGATCCGCTCCCCTCGGCTGACCGACAGTTCGACGTCCTTCAGCGCGTGAAAGCCGCCATACCACTTGTTGACGCCTTCCATCCTGACGGCGAGTTCGGAAGTTCCTCGCGTGGCCGCGGCCGATGCGTTTGCGTTTACCTCAGTCATTGCGAGGAACTCCCTTTCGATCTCAGTTCTGGGCGTGGTCTGGTCTTACTTGGCGTTGGCGACGAAGTCCGGCAGCGGAGCGCCGAGCCACTTTTCATGGATCTTGCCGAGTTCGCCATTGGCCTTGACCTTGGCGATGAAGGCGTTGACAGCCGTCAACAGCTCGGTCGAACCCTTGCGGACAGCGATGCCCTGAACCTGCTGGCTAAGCTGCAGCTTCTGGGTGAACCGGCCGGGAGCTGCCTTTTCGATCTGGGCGGCGACAACGTTCGAGACGCCGATCAGCTGAACCTGGCCGGACAGCAGGGCCTGCACGGCGCTGGCATCGTCATCGAAACGCTGGATCTTGGCATCCTTCGGGGCGATCTTGGTGATGCCGGTATCCTGCGTCGAGGCGCGGGCGACGCCGATCGTCTTGCCGGACAGGTCTTCCGGCTTGGAGACCTCGGTCGCCTTGGCGCCGAACACGCCGATCGAGATGCCGGCATAGGGCTGCGAGAAATCGACGCTCTTGGCGCGCTCCTCGGTGATGCCGAGCGAGGCGACGAGCAGGTCGACCTGGTTGCTCTGCAGGTAGGGAATGCGGTTCGGGCCGGTGACCGGAACGATCTGCACCTTCACGCCGAATTCCTTGGCAAGCAGCTTTGCCACGTCGGCGTCATAACCGTCCGGCTCGTTCGAGGTGTTCATGATCCCGAACGGCGGGAAGTCGACCAGCATGCCGATCTTGACGGTGCCTGCGGATTTGATGCTTTCGACGGTCTGCGCCGATGCGGTGGAGGCGCCTGCGCCCATCATCAGGCCTGCGCCGATGACGGCCATAACCATGCGTCTGGAAAAGTTCATGTTCCTACCCTTTCTGTTGTGCCGGCTTTCCTCCCTCCGGCTCGGGTCCCGTCAACGTGCCGTTGCGCGGGAGAATCTGAGTTCCATGCGCCGTGCCAGCACCGACAGCGGCCAGCAGAGGACGAAATAGACCGCGGCTACCGTGCCGAACACCATGAACGGGCTGAACGTGGCGTTATTGATGATCTGGCCCTGGCGGGTGAGCTCGGTAAAACCGATGATCGCCGCAAGCGATGTGCCCTTGATCAGCTGCACCAGGAAGCCGACCGTCGGCGCCACCGCGATCTTCGAGGCCTGCGGCAGGACGATGTAGCGCATCCGGTTATAATAGCGCAGGCCGAGCGCGGTCGCGGCTTCCCGCTGGCCCGGCGGCACCGCCTCGATACAGCCGCGCCAGATTTCGCCGAGGAAGGCGCTCGCATGCAGGGTGAGTGCGACGGTTGCGGCAAGCCACGGATTGATGGCAAAACCGAGGATGTTCATGCCGAAGAACACCAGGAAGAGCTGCATCAAGAGCGGCGTTCCCTGGAAGACGCGGATGAAGCCGGTGGCGATCAGCCGTAGCCATTTCGCATCCGAGACGCGCATGAGCGCGATCAGCAGGCCACCGATGCCGCCGCCGGCAAAGGCAATCGCCGACAGCGCGATCGTCCACTGCGCCGCAAGCACGATGATCCAGAATTCGTTGATGCCGAAGGGTCTGATCAATGGCATGGTCAGGCTCCTATCGGCTCAACGGATATTTGAAGGCGGCTTTCTCGATCGCCGAGAAGATCGTCGAGAAACCGACCGACATGACGAGATACATCACCGTGATGACGATATAGACCTCGAAGCTCGCGAAGGTCTGCGACTGCAGATTGTTGCCGGCGGCGGCAAGGTCGTCGGCCGAGATTGCCGAGACGACGCTGGAGGTCAGCATCAAATAGATGAACTGGCTGGTCAGCGACGGATAGACGGTGCGCAGCGCCGGTTTCATGATGATGTAGCGGAAGATCTGCAGCTTCGAGAGGCCGAGCGCGGTGCCGGCCTCGATCTGCCCCTTCTGGATCGACTCGATGCCGGCGCGGATGATTTCCGTGCCGTAGGCGCCGAAATTGACGACCAGCGCCACCAACGCCGCGCTGTTCGGCGTCAGAAAAATTCCAAGCGACGGCAGGCCGAAGAAGATGAAGAAGATCTGCACCAGGAACGGCGTGTTGCGGATGATCTCGATATAGGCGTCGATGACCCAGCGCAGCGGCGCAATGCCCGAAGTCTTACCCGCGGCACAGGCGATCGAAACAATCAGGCCGATGATCATCGCCGCCACCGAAAGCTGGATCGTCAGCCAGGCGCCGAGCAGAAGCTGGTCGAAACCCGCAAATACGGGCTCGAAATTGAAATTGTACAACTTGGGACCTCCCCAATGATGTCGAAAGAACGCCACTCCTCTGCGGCGTCTGTTCATTTAGATCGATCTAAAAGCTTTCCGTCCGGACGTCAACCGAAAGCTAGCGGGATTGTTGCAAGGCCGAAATGGCGACCGGCCCGCAGGATTGACGGATATGCAAAACCGTTTCGTTCACAACCCTGCGAGGTGGGCGGATGGGATCGGCCAACCGGTCGAGGAGAAGCCGGGCCGCATTCCCGCCGATCGTCACTGGTCCGGTGGAAACGGATGTAAGCCTCGGCCGCATCGCCTCCGCGTCGGTCACGTCGTCGAAACCGATCAGCGAAAAATTCTCGCCGACCTTCAGGCCACGGTCGTAAAGACCGGCGGAAAGGCCGAGCGCGATCACGTCGTTGAAGCAGATCACCGCCGTCGGCTGTTCGCCCTCGCCGAAGAGGAGATGCGCGGCATCGGCGATCTCGCCGATCTGGATCGGCAGACCGACGATCATGTTCGGATCGAGCCCGCGCGATTGCATGGCATCGCAAAACCCCTCGATGCGCTCGCGATAGGCGGAATGGATCGGCCCGTGGACGGCAAAAGCGATCGTCCGGTGGCCGAGCGATGCCAGATAATCCACCGCCTGGCGCATGCCAGCCGCATAATCGGAACCGGCATAATCGACTTCCTCGGAGATTTGGCGGAGCACCTGCACCAGGGGCAGATCCCAGTCGGCGAGCTGGTGAAGGAACGCAGGTTCGGTGCCGGCCGCCGGGCAGACGATGACGCCATCGACGCCGTGCTCGCGCATCCGCCGCATCACCATGTCCTGCCGTTCGACGAGATCCCCGCTATTGGCCAGGATCACCACCATGCCGGCCGAATCGATCACCGCCTCGATGCCGGACAGCAGTTCGGCGAAGAACGGGTTCGTCAGATTGGGCACGATGACGCCGACGGTGTGGCTGCGCTCGGCCCTGAGCCGCGCAGCCCCCATGTTGTAGACATAGCCGAGCTCGCGCATCGCTTCCTCGACGCGCGCCCGCGTATCGGCACCGACCAGCGGGCTCTTGCGGATGACGAGCGAGGCCGTGGCGCGGGACACATTGGCGCGCCGCGCTACGTCGACAAGCGTCACCCGACTTTTCTTTTTGTCTTCGAATGGCATGATGTCATTTAGCAGAGGTGAAATCCGAATACCAGCGAACCACATGAACAATAAAAACAATAGGTTAGCCCTTGCGGATAACGCCGAAAAGCAACCAGCTTGCAGGGATATAAAAACGAGGATATTATAATATCCTCCAAAGGATATGCTCAGATGCCTCTCTACATCAAGGACCCAGAAGTCGACAAGCTCACGGAGGAGCTTGTGGGCCTCATCAAGACGTCCAAAGTAGACGCCGTGAAGACGGCGTTGAAGCACGAGATCGCCAGCCGCAAAGCCAGCTTGCCCATTCGCGACCGGTTGGCAAAATCTCTGGCGATGGCCCGCGCTGCGGGACCATTCGCACCCGGCGACCACAAGCGCGAGACCGAAGAAATGTGGGACGAAGACTGATGCTGTTCATCGACGCATCCGTGATCGTGGCTATCCTTGCGGAAGAGCAGGACCGTGATGAGTTGCTGGACCGTATCGGCCAGGATCCTGGCCCGTTCTATGTGTCATCCGTGGTGAGGATGGAGGCCTCGCTTTCGCTGACACGCCGCAAGGCTGGGGTAAGTGGCCGCGACAAGCCCGCCACCCCCGAAATGCTGGCGGAGTCTCGCCGTCTGGTGGACCAGTTCATTGCCGATCTGGAGGCTCGGGACATCATGATCAGCGGAGACGTGGGGACAAAGGCCCTGGATGCCGCCCAGGACTTCGGCAAGATCGTCAACCACCCCGCAAAGCTCAATATGGGAGATTGCTTCTCCTATGCCTGCGCAAAGGCGTACAGGACCAAGGTTGCCTATAAGGGCAACGACTTCGCCTTGACCGATATAGGCTGGTGAAGCCAGGCGGTTGAGCGCTCATCGGCGGGAGCGGCCCGGCCCCGTTTGGATTGGCGAAGGGGACGGTTGTCGCTGCGGATCCTCTATATCGCGTCGATGCCCCTGCCGCTATCTGCCTGCCCTACTGCCGGGCGGCAGCCAAGCCTTCCATCTCCATTAGGAAGGCGAATTCGCTTTGCAGCCCTGGCGAACAGGCAACCACCGGCCCGCCCCGTGAAAGCAGATCATCGAGCGGCGGCACGCCGACCGTTGCACCCGCTTCCGAAGCGATCAGTACGCCGGCGAGCATGTCCCAGGAGGAAAGGTGCCGTTCGTAATAGAGGTCGGAAACACCTTCGGCGACGCGGACGAGGCCGATCGCTGCGGCTCCCATGCGGCGGTAGTCGATTCCGCGCTCGTAGAGTTTGCGCGAGATGGCGAGATAGTCCTCGAAATCGGTGCGGCGGGAATGGCCGAGAATGGCGATCGCGTGGTTGGGATCGCTGGTCTTGGCGGCTGCGATCGGCCTGCCTTCCTTGAAGGCCCCCTCACCCTGGATCGCGTGGAAAACCCGGTCCTGCGCGGCGTCGTAGATCACGCCCACCAGGATTTCGCCGCCGGAGACGAACGCGATCGAGACGCCCCAGTGGCGAAAGCCCCGGATGAAATTGGTTGTGCCGTCGATCGGATCGACCACCCAGGTACCGCGTTCTCCGGAATGCCCCCCACCCTCCTCGCCCATGAAGGAATCGTCGGGGAATTCGCCGAGCAGTGCTGCGCGGATCGCTTCTTCGGCCCGTTTGTCGGCGACGGTGACGAAGTCCTGCAGGCCCTTGTTCTCGACACCGAGCGTTTCGGGAAGCGCTTCGGCGCGGAAGGCAGCGGCCTCCATGCCGACCCGGCGGGCGACCTCGATTGCGATCTTTTCGCGGGATTGCAGGGAGGAGAGATCGAATGCAGATACCATTTATGCACTTCTTCTTTTGATCAGCGTCACCGGCGTGAATTCCACCCGCGCGACCGCGTCCGGTTCGGACATGCGGCTGGTCAGGAGATCGATCACCTGTTCCGCCTGCACGTCGCAGGGCTGTACGAAGGTGGTGAGGTCATAGGCCGACCAGCTTGCCTGAGGGATGTCGTCATGGCCGATTACCTTGACCGAACCGTAGCTCCGGCCGGCCTTGGCGAGGCCATCAAGGACGCCGCAGGCCATGTAGTCATTGACCGAAAACACCCCGTCGATGCCGAGGTCAATCAGCGCCTGTGCCGCTTCGTGCCCATGGGCGTAGTCATTGATGGCAACCGGGATGAGCGGCGCATCGAGCCCGAGCATCTGGCAGCGGCTCTGAAAAGCCTCGGCACGGCGGCGCGAGGAATAGGAGACGGCGGTGCCGGCGATGACGGCAAGCTTCTTGGCGCCCGCTTCGACGAGATGGTCGACCGCGGTGTAACCCGACATCCGGTCATCGGAAACGACCCGGTCGACGAAAGGAAAATCCTCGCCCTTGTTGACCAAGACGATCGGCACGCCTTCGACCGCACATTCCTCGAAGATGTGCGAGGGTGGCGCGTCCGAGGTGATGATGACGCCGGAAACGGCGTAATGCAGCAATTGGCCGATGACGGTCGCGCTGTCCGCTTCCTTGGAAGTCGGCAGCAGGATCGGCCGGTAATTGCGGGCGATCAGCGCGCGGGCCAGATTTTCGAGCTGCTGGGTGCGGAACGGGTTGTCGAGGCCGGCCGCCACCAGGCCGACGAAATCGGACCGCTTGTTGGTGAGGCTGCGGGCGAGATAGTTGACCCGGTAGCCGAGCTCCTTGGCTGCCTGATACACCTTCTGCCGGGTCTTTTCCGAAACGCTGGCATCCGGCGTGAAGGCGCGCGACACGGCGGCGCGCGAGACGCCCGCCGCACGGGCGACATCGAAGGAGGTGACGCGCCGCTGCTCGCGGGACATGCCGCTCGTTTCCCTCGGCCGCATCAGGTCCGGCAGGTCGGTGCAGATGCCGAGCACCGGCAGGACCATGATATCCTTCAGGACGTCCGGCCGCTCCTCGTGCCAGAGCACGATTTCGTTGCCCTCGGCAAAAGCCCTGTCGATCAGGTCCTCGGTGACGAATTCCTGCGGCGTATCGCTCGCCTTTTCCCAGCACAGATGCAGGATGTCGGCGCCGGCCATCTCGCCTGCCGCATGCGGATCATGGCCGACGCGGATCAGCACGGAGAGCGGGTAGTCACAGCCGAGGTCGCGCAGTTCACGCACCTGCGCGGTATCGAAGGAACCGAGACAGGCGAAACGCTGATCCATATCCTTCAGGTGCTGCCAGCAGAGCGGACCGGTGCCCGGCCGTTTCAGTTCGACATAGAGGCCGCAACCGGTCTCCCGCCCCGAGCGCGGCGACTTCCGCGAAACTCGGCACATCCGGCACCGCCTCGCGCAGTTCCGCAAAAGTCATCTGCGAGATATGGAGGTCCTGCTGGAAGACCCGTTGCAGATGATCGTCATGGGAAACGACGACCACGCCGTCCGAGGTCATCTGGGTGTCGAGTTCCCACATTTCGGCGCCGAGCTCGGCCGCGCGGCGAAAGGCGGTGAGCGTGTTCTCCCGCTCGTGGCCGCTCGCACCGCGATGGCCAATGCAGAACGGCAGCCGGCCTTTGTTCTCGGGCCAGCCGTATTTCTGGAAGAAGGCGGAGAAGTCGCGCATCAGAGTCTCCATCACAATCTCTGTCCGTCTTCTGCAAAGACAAAGGTCGAGGCGCTGTCCAGGTTCCAGCGCACGCAGTCGCCCGGCTTCACATCGTCGCGCACCGGCTGGATCGAGCGCAGCACGGAGCCGTCCGGCAGAACGACATCGTATAGATTTTCGCGGCCTTGAGTTTCCGCAAACACGACCTTGCCTTCGACGGGCACACCGCCCGCCGTGCCGAAATGTTCCGGGCGGACGCCAAGGCTGAGCGCGGTGCCGTCCGCAATGCCAGAGACCGCGGCGAGCGGCAGGCGCAAACCGTTTTCACCCAGCACGAATGCTCCCTGCTGAGCCCGGCCCTTGAGGAAGGAGATCGGCGGATTGCCGAGGAAGCTGGCGACGAAGGACGTCCGCGGATCGTTATACATCTGCGACGGCGTGGCGATCTGGACGATCTCGCCCGATTTCATGATGGCGATGCGGTCGCACATCGACATCGCCTCGACCTGGTCATGGGTGACGAGGATGGCGGTGATGCCGGTTTCCTTCTGCAGCCTTCGGATTTCCGAGCGCATTTCGAGTCGGAGCTTGGCGTCGAGATTGGCGAGCGGTTCGTCGAGAAGCAGCACGTCCGGCCGGCGGATCAGGGCGCGGGCGAGCGCGACGCGCTGCTGCTGACCGCCCGAAAGCTGCGCCGGGCGCCGCCCGAGGAGATCGCCGATATGGACAAGTGCCGCGATATCCGCGACCTGCTTCTTGATATCGGCGGAGGCAACCCGCTTCACCATCAGCGGGAAGCCGATATTCTCCTCCACCGTCATATGCGGATAAAGCGCATAGGATTGGAAGACGACGCCGACATTGCGCTCCTGGCTCGGCAGATGGGTGACGTCCCGGTCGCCGAACAGGATGCGGCCCGAGGTCGGCCGGTGGATGCCGCAGACGGCAAACAGCGTCGTCGACTTGCCGCAGCCTGAAGGTCCGAGCAGTGCCAGCATTTCGCCGGAGCCCACTTCGAGATCCATGTCCTCGATGATCCTGGTAGAGCCGAAACTCTTGGAAAACTTGTCGAGCAGTATACGCATCAGCCCTTGGTGCCTCCGCCATAGATGTTCATGAGATGCTTCTGGAAGAAGACATAGAGGATCAGCACCGGCACGGCGTAGAAGACGCCGACGGCCTTGAAGGTGCCGAAATCGAAATTATTGTCGTCGATGATCAGGCCCGCCAGATAGACCGACAGGACCTGCACCTTGGCGCCCGGCGCCAGCACCTGCGGCAGGATGAATTCGCTCCAGCCGGTGAGGAATGAAAACAGCCCGAGCGCCATCACCGCCGGCTTGATCTGCGGCAGCACCAGCCGGCGCCAGACCGTGAAGCGCGAGGCGCCGTCCACGGTGCCAGCCATCTCGATCTCCCAGGGCACGGTGTCGTAAAAACCCTTCATCAGCCAGATGCCGAGCGGCAGGTCGATCGCCGCCTTCACCAGGATCACCCCGATCAGCGAATTGTAGAGGCCGATCCACTGCAGCACGATGAAGATGGCGATGATCAGTGTCACCGACGGAAAGGCGTGCAGCACCATGACGCCGGCGAGGAAAAAGCCGCGCGCCGGCACGTTGAGGCGAGATAGCACGTAACCCGCCATCGACGAGACCGTGAGGATGACGCCGGTGATGCAGCTTGCGAAGATGAAGGTGTTGAGCGTGACGAGCCAGATATTCGGCTTGCCGGTCTTGGTCTCCCAGAGGAAACTCCAGTGGCGCAGCGTGAACTCGTTCGGGATCAGCGAACCGACTTCCGTGTCGCTGATCGTGTCGATGAAGAGATAGGCATACATCACCAGCAGCGGCAGGCTGAAAAGGCCGAGCAGCAGGATCACGGGCAGGCTCGAGAAATTCGCCGAGGTCGTGTTTGACGAAATTTGCGGTTTTTCGGCCATGCTCAATCCTCGATCAGCGGCTTGGAGATCAGCGTGTCGTAGCGGAAGATACGCAGGTAGATGAGCGACAGCACGATCCCGACCACCACCAGCACCAGCGCCATGGCAGCGCCCAGCCCATATTCCAGGTTGCCGGTATAGTTGTTGAGCGCGGTGTGGTAGGCGGCGAGCGACCAGACTTCGGTCGCCCGCCCCGGCCCGCCGCGGGTCGAGAGGAGGATTTCGTTGAAGGAGGCGAGCAGCGACAGCGTCTGATAGCAGGTGACGAACAGGATCGGCCAGCGAAGCTGCGGCAGGATGATGTGGCGAACCTGCTGCCAACGGCTGGCGCCATCGACCTCGCTTGCATGGAACTGCGTCTGCGGGATCGCCTTGATGGCCGACGAGAAGACCAGCATGCCCATCGAAGCGCCGATGAAGCCGTTGATCAGGATCACGAAGAACCAGGCATTATAGGCGCTGTCGAGCAGGTAGTTCTTCGGCGGATAACCGAACTTGCCCATGAACATCGAGATGAAGCCGCTGTCCCAGGTCAGCCATTTCCACATCAACACGTAGATGACCACCGGCGTGATGCGCGGCAGCAACCAGATGGCGCGGAAGACGGATGCGGTCGAAGCCGGCATATAATGGGTGGTGATGGCGAGGAAGAGTGCATAGCTGACGTTGAAGACGAGCAGCGTGGTGGCGACGTAGAAGGCGGTGTTGAGGAAGATCGACGCCATGTCCGGCGAATTGCCGATGATCCGGAAGTTTTCCGTCGTCCACACCCAGCCGGTATAGGTGGCCTTGGCGACTGTCTCCTGTTCGGCTGGCGTCAGCGTGAAGCCGAGCTTCTTGAGGTTCGCCATCAGCTCGTCGCGGGTCTCGAAGCGGGTATTGAGAACCGAGCGGTTGAAGAGGTCGGAAATCTGCTTGACCTCGCGGGTCGAAGGCCTGTCCTTCAGCGCCTTGATCACCCGCTCCGCCTCGCGCCGCGAGGGAAAGACCTCGCCCATGTGGCTGGATCGCAGCTCGGCGGTGAATCCGGCCTTGAGCTTCAGTGCCTCCAGGGCAACGAGACCCTCTTCGTCGATGACGAAGCGCGGCTCGGCAATGCCGCCCGCAAGGTCCGGCATCTCGGTCTTCAGGCGGTTGACGGCACCTTGCGTGACCTGCCAGGCCCCGCCGGAAATGCCGGTCGCGGTGGTCATGTTGGTCATGGCGAAGATGGCGGTCAACACGACCGGCATCAGGAAAAACAGGAGGATCATGACCGCGGCGGGCGCGATCATCACCAGTCCAAGCGTTCGTGACGTTCGCATGGGTGAAGCCTTGGGAAACGGATGGGATGCGGGCGGCGGAGCGAGCGCCGCCCGCAGTTCGGGGCGAGGAGTTTCGCCCGGATCGGTTGGTGCCCTGTGTCAACCGGTGGAGGCACAGGGCACCTTGCTTCAGCGGATGATGATCGCTGCGCCGAGCGTCGACTTCAGCTCGGTTTCGGCATCGTTGACCGCGGCATCGGCGGTCTTGGCGCCGGTCCAGGATGCTTCGAGGTTCTTCCACATGATCGTCCAGTACTTGCCGAAATCAGCATTGTTCGGCATGGCGTTGGCGTGCGGCAGCAGACGCTCGGTGGCCTCGGAAGCCCAACGGTCGGCGGAATAAAGGTCGACCTTGGCTTCGGAAGGCGAGATGCCGAGATGGGCCGACTTGATCGCATGCAGCGCGTTGATGCGCGGTTCTGAGGCGATCTTGATCAGGTCGGCGGCGATCTGGGTCTCTTCGTCCGTATGGCCGGCCATCAGCAGGTAGGCGAGCGGATGGGTCAGCGTGTTGGGCTTGCCGCCTTCGCCGGCGGGCGTCAGCGTGAACTGAACGTTGCCGAAAAAGTCCTTCAGGCCTTCCTGGTTGACGAGGCGGGCATAATGCCAGGTGCCGCCGTGCCAGATGCCGGCCTTGCCGGTGGCGACTTCCTTCCACCACTGGTCGCCCGGCATGCCGATATGGTTCTTCTTGGTGACGCCGGCCTTCACGAGATCGGCGAAATACTGGTAGGTGCGCTTCATCGCGGCCTTGTCGAAGACGAGCTTGCCTTGCTCTTCTATCACGCCGCCGAAGGACGTGTAGAACTGCCAGTAGTCCGGGCCGTTATTGGTGCGCGGATAAAAGCCATAGCCCGCCTGGACGAGGCCCTTGTCCTGCATCTTCTTGGCGTCTTCGAGGACGTTCTTCAGGGTATATTCGCCCTTTTCGACCTTGGCCGGCAGAGCCTCGATATCGGCATCCGAATAGCCGATCGCCTTCATGTAAGGCTTCCAGAAGAAGAACGGGCGGGATTCGGCGTCCTGCGGAATGCCGTAAACGGTGCCGTTGAAGGAGGTGATCTCCATCAGGTTCGGATAGATGTCGCTGATCGGCCAGCTGTCGAGGTCGATGAACTTCTCGACTGGAACGATGAGGCCGGCCTGTGCCCAGGGGCCGATGTCTTCATGGCCGGTGGCGACGATGTTCGGAGCCTTTTTGGCTTCTGCGGCCAGCGTCAGGGCCTGCTTGAAGTCTTCCCAGCCGGAATAGGGCGTCTTCTGGACGATGATGTTGAGCTGTTCGCCGCGGATGGCCGCTTCGCGCTCGAGAATATCGGCAGCGATGTCGAACGCATCGGTGCGGTAGTTGTCGTTCGGCCCGGAACCGCCGGACCAGACGGAGATGGTGACATCCTTGGCGGATGCGAAGACCGCGGTCGAGGCGAAGAGAACGGCCGCGAGCGTGGCGGATTTGAGTATCGGAAGAACAGTCATGGTTTACTCCCCGAAGAGCGAAATGGCTTCTTCCGAACCCTGAAAGACCTGTCGGCCGGGGCTTGCGGAAGCGCTGAAGATCATCAACAGGAAGTGGTCTAGCGGCGCTCCTTAACACCGGGATGACAAAATGTACGCGTGTGCAAAATTTCTTCGAAGGACAGTTCTGCCGCCTGCTGGACCGAACCCTATGCCGCTTCGTTCGCGGAAGTGACCGTGACCCGGAGCCCGAGGGCCTTCAAGACGCCGAGCAGTGTGGAGAGCTTCGGATCTCCCTTATCGCTCAGCGCCTTGTAGAGCGCCTCGCGGGTAATGCCCGCTTCCTTGGCGACGGTGGTCATGCCCATGGAGCGGGCAACATCGCCAAGGGCGATCGAGATAAGCTTTGGATCGCCATCTTCGAAAGCCGCTTCGAGATAGGCAACGCGCTCTTCGGGCGTCTTCAGGTAGTCCTGAACGTCCCATTTCGTCGTTTCAATAGGCACTGTCATATCTCCTTCGCCATCTGTTTTGCTGAAGCGATGTCCTTGCTCTGGGTGCTCTTGTCACCGCCGCAAAGCAGAATGATGATCTCCTGGCCTTGCTGTATGAAATAGAGCCGGTAGCCGGGGCCGTAGGCGATACGGGCTTCGCTGATGCCTTCGCCGACAGGTTTTACATCCCCCAGATTGCCGATCTCCATACGGCGAATCCGCGTAACTATCCGCATTCGGGCGTTATGGTCGCGAAGTTCGCCGAACCACTTTGAGAAAGCTGCCGTTTTGCGGACTTCGATCATGTGTAATCTATAGTTCACAGTCTGCTGAAGATCAATCCACGCTACCGTTCCAGCGCTACCGTCTTGATCACCGCAAAAACCGGCTTTTCCAGCTTCAGGTCGAGCCGTTCGACGGAAAGCGCGGTGATGCGGGCGAGGACGATATCTCCGCCGCAGCGGATGCGGATGCGGGCCATGCCGTCGCCTTCGGGCTCGATCGCAGTGATTACGCCGTCGAGAATATTGAGAGCGCTCAAGCCCTCCGGCCGCTGGGTCGCGACCATCACGTCCCGTTCGGGGATATGCACGCGGACGCTCCGGCCTTCTTCGGCATGCGCATTCGGCACGACGATCTGCGCTTGTGCCAACCGGATCGTCGCCAGACGGTGCGGGATGTCGATTGCCTCGACGACGCCGGTCAGCACCGCGCCGGCATCGCGGCGGTCGGCCGACGGCAGCGACAGGACTTCGGACGGCGTACCGACCGCCTCGACCCGGCCGTCCTTCATTATCACCACCTTGTCGGCGAGCCGCGCCACTTCCGAGACCGAATGGCTGACATAGACGATCGGCGTCGAGGTTTCGTCGCGCAGGCGTTCGAGATACGGCAGGATCTCGGCCTTGCGATGGTCGTCGAGCGCGGCAAGCGGCTCGTCCATCAACAACAGGCGCGGCGCAGACAGCAGCGCCCGGCCGATCGCGACGCGCTGTTTTTCGCCGCCTGATAGCTTTCCCGGCCGCCGGTCGAGCAGCGCGCCGATCCCGAGCAGTTCGACGATGTGGTCGAAATTCTCCGGCGGCGTCGTCTTCGGCGCGAACCAGCGGCCGTAACCAAGGTTCTGGCGCACCGAGAGGTGCGGAAAAAGCCGGCCCTCCTGAAAGACGTAGCCGAAGCGGCGTCTGTGCTTTGGCACGAAGACGCGGTTCTCGGTGTCGAGCAGCACTTCGCCATCGACCATCAGCCGGCCACGGTCAGGCTTCGAGAGCCCGGCGATCACCCGCACCAGCGAGGTCTTGCCCGAGCCCGAACGCCCGAACAGAGCGGTGACGCCGCCTGCCGACGTAAAGCTCGCATCGAGCACGAATTCTCCCAGCGTCTGCTGTGCCTCGACGATGAGGGTCATTCGATATCGACCCTCCTGCCGACCAGATAGGCCATGAACTCGGAGGCAAGCAGCGCGGCGAAGGAAATGACGATTGCGACCAGCGTCAGCCGCATCGCGCCGGCATCGCCGCCTGGCACCTGCGTGAACGTGTAGATCGCCGACGAAAGGGTCTGGGTTTCACCGGGAATATTGGAAACGAAGGTGATCGTCGCGCCGAATTCGCCCATTGCCTTGGCGAAGGCGAGGATCATGCCGGCGATCACACCCGGCAGGATGAGCGGCAGGGTCACGGTGATGAAAACCCAGGCGGGACCGGCACCGAGCGTACCTGCGGCCTCTTCGAGCTTGCGGTCGACCGCCTCGATGGAGAGCCGGATGGAGCGCACCATCAGCGGGAAGCCCATGACGCCGCAAGCGAGTGCCGCGCCGGTCCAGCGGAAGGAGAGGACGATACCGAGATATTCGTTGAGAAAGGCGCCGATGACGCCGCGTCGCCCGAACAGGACGAGCAGCAGGAAACCGGTGACGACCGGTGGCAGGATGAGCGGCAGGTGGACGACGCCGTTCAGGATCGACTTGCCCCAGAATTTTCCGCGGGCGAGCAGATAGGCGACGAGAAGGCCGAACGGCAGGCTGACGATCATCGCGACGGAGGAAACCTTCAGGCTGAGCCTGATTGCGGTCCATTCCTCGTCACTCAGCACCAGCCAGTCCAAACGCCTGTCCCACCCGCAGCCGCGATGCAATATATCACCTTGGATATATCGAGACGGATCGGATGGCTAGGTCTTCGCGGGAAAGTTATCGGCAGCGTTCTGAAAAAGGCGGTGGGAGAGCGCCGGATTGACCGCTGCTCTCCCTGCACCATCGCATTCACAAGATGGATTGCCTCGGACGAAGGCCGTTAAGCCTTTGTCTCTTTGCGCGATTGGTTAGCGGTTGTCGCGGCTCGTATCGCCGAAGATCGACGGGTTTTCCTGGCGATCGTTGTCACGGATCTGAATGCCGCCGGTGCGGACGCCGTCTACATTACCGCCGTTGATCTGGGCGGAAGCATGCGTCTTCGAGGTGCCTTCATAATAGTCACCTTCGGCGAGAGCCGAGCCTGCGAAGGAAGCGGCGGCGATCATGGCGGCGATAGCGGAGATGGAAGTCTTCATTGTCCTAGTCCTTTTCAGAGTTCGTCCGGGGCTGAAGTTTGCGACCTGCCTGGCGGACGACATTCGGTATCTTGGATGAGCTGCGGTCAGCGATTGTCGCGGCTTTCATGCTTGAAGATCGGCTGATCGCCGCGATTGTCGTAGGTGCGGACCCGATCGATGCTGCCGGTCCTGACATTGTCGACCTTATCATTGGTCTGGGCGGCTGCCTGTCCCTTGGAGGCACCCTGATAATAATCGCCTTCTGCAAGAGCGACGCCAGCGAAAGAAGCCGAAGCGATCATGGCTGCGGCAAGCGTGGAAAGTACTGTCTTCATTATCGTATTCCTTGACTGAAACGGAGCCGCTTGGGATTCGGGTTCCGTCGAACGGTACACGGAAGCACGTTGTTTGCTTCCGGGCCTTGAGATGGGGGAGCGGGTCCAAGGTCGCTAGGGCATGATTTCCAAACGGAATGTTCGGGATTCGAGAACAAACAACTGCGTGAAGTCTGTTGAAATCGGAATCCGGCCGGGCTGAGCCGCACCAGCTCGCTCTCCAGAATGGCTTCGTCGGAAACGAAAAACGGCCCTGAAATGGGCCGTTTCGATGAGTTCGCTGGAGCTCTTATGGATTACTTCAGAACGATGAAACCTTCCTTTTCGAAAAACGGCGCGGCCCTGGCCGACTTCAGGTAGTCGAGATAGGCAGGCGCATCCCTGGACTTCGATTCCGACAGAATGGCGATTGGATAGACGATCGGCGGATGGGTGTCGGCCGGGAAGAAGCCGACGATGGTAACGCCCGGATCGGCCGCTGCGTCCGTCTGATAGACGATGCCGTAAGGCGCTTCGCCACGCGAGACGAGCGCGAGTGCTGCGCGTACGCTTTCGGCACTTGCGACGCTCTTTTCGACCGACGACCAGACGCCCAACTTTTCGAGTGCTGCCTTGCCGTATTTGCCGGCCGGAACCGCATTCGGCTCACCCATCGCGAGCCGTCCGCCTTTAAGCAATCCCGCGAGATCGAATCCCGGCCTGATGTCCACCGGATTGGCGGTATCCTTGGCGGCGACCAGCACGATGCGGTTGCCCAGCCAGTTGAACCGGGTATCGTCCTTGACGAGTTTCTTGTCGGAGACGTATTTCATCCAGTCGCGATCGGCTGAAATGAAGATATCGGCCGGCGCGCCGTTTTCGATCTGCTTGGCGAGCGTCGAGCTTGCCGCGTAGGAAACCGTGACTTGCCTGCCCTCCTGGGCGCCCCACGCCTTGTTGGCGTTGTCGAGCGCGTTCTTCATGCTGGCTGCCGCAAAAACAGTGACTTTTTCCTGCGCGGCGGCGGGAGCGGCGAAGGAGGCAAGCATTACGAAGGCGGCTGCCGCCGATGTCACCGCGAGCCTGATCCAGGAATGACGATCAATGTTCATGATTTCCTCTCTATAATCCCTCTCCGAGATATTCCATTGGATATCTCGGAGAGGAGGTTTTGGCCAGCGTTATATTCGGCCAAATATCTTGATGCGATTGGCAGGCAGGCTCAGATGCCGAGAGCCATGCCGTCCTTGCGGGGATCGGAGCCGCCCCTCAACACCCCGGTTTCCCAGTCGATCCAGATCGCCTGGGCGCCGCCCATCGCCGATTCCGGCGCCTTCACCTCGAAACCGCGCTTGATGAATTCCGGGCCAACTGTGTCGCGCAGCCGGGCTTCCATCTCGACCTGATTGGTGCCGGGCAGCGGGAAGAGGCGCGGCAGGTCGATGGCGCTCTGCAGGTCCATGCCGTAGTCGAAGACTTTTGAGAGGAAATGGGCGTGGCCCATGGCCTGGTACTGGCCGCCCATGACGCCGAAGGGCATGACGGCACGGCCGCCCTTCGTCACCATGCCGGGAATGATCGTGTGCATCGGCCGCTTGCCCGGCGCAATTGCGTTCGGATGGTCCGGATCGAGCGAGAAGCTGAAGCCGCGGTTGTGGAACATCACCCCGCTCTTGGGATCCATGTGGCCGCTGCCGTAAACGAAGAAGATCGAGTTGATGAAGCTGATGGCATTGCGATCGCTGTCGACGACGGAGAGATATATGGTGTCCTTGTGCGGCACCTCGTCGAACGGCGGCAGGTCCGCGATCGCCTTGTCGGGATCGATCATGCCGGCCAACTGCCAGGCAAGTTCGTCCGAGAGCAGGTAATCGACCGGCACGTCGACCTTGGCCGGATCGGCAAGGAAACGGTTTCGCGCCGCGTAAGCCAGGCGCGTTGCCTCGACCTCGATATGCAGCCGCTCGGGCGCCAGCGGATCGCCCTCGCCCGGAAAATGCGACAGGATGTTGAGGATCATCAGCGCGATGATGCCCTGGCCGTTGGGCGGGCATTCGTGGATTTCGTGGCCACGGAATGTCGTCTTGATCGGCGTTACATATTCGCCCTTGGCATTGGCGAAATCCTCCAGCGTATGCAGCGCGCCGATGCCGTTCAGGTAGCTCACCATGCCTTCCGCGATCGGGCCTCGATAAAAAGCGTCCCTGCCTTCCCGGCCGACAGCTTCCAGCGTATCGGCAAGTTGCTTCTGATACTGGATCGAACCTGCCGGCGGCGCCTTGCCGTCGACGAGGAAGACGCGGCTTGCGGCCGGGTCGTCCTTCAGGATCTCTGCCTGTGCGGCAAGATCGTGCGCGGTGCGCGGCGGCAGAACATAGCCGTCGCGCGCCAGCTTGACGGCCGGGGCGAGAATATCGGCCATTTTCATGCGGCCGTGATCGGTTACCAGCCGCGTCCAGGCATCCACCGCCCCCGGCACGGTGATCGTGTGCGGCGAGGTGCGGGTGAGGCTGGTGACGCCGAGCGAACGGAGATGTTCGACGGTTGCGGCAGCCGGGGCCCGGCCTGACCCGTTATAGGCCAGAACCTCGTCCGTGCCACTGAGCGAGAGGAGAGCGAAACAATCCCCGCCGATGCCAGTCGAGCCGGCTTCGACGACGCACTGCACGGCGCAGGCGGCAACCGCCGCATCCACGGCATTGCCGCCATTGCGCAGCATGTCGATGGCGGTGAGCGTCGCCAGCGGCTGTGAGGTGGCGGCCATCGCAGTGCGGCCGACTGCGAGCGAACGGCCGGGTAGTTCGAAGTCTCTCATGTCACTCTCATCACTGAAAAATCGGGCTCAAGACCCTGTGGCGGCTCAATATTCATCCTCAACAGACCATGCCGGGCAAGCGGCATCAAGCCGTCATGTGTTGATTTCCGAAAACCGGCCGCTTGCCGGGCTCAAGCTGCGATCTGCGAAATTCCCATCTTGCAGCCGGAGGCTTCAAGCGCCGCGCCGGCGACCTCCACAAAGAGGGTGCGAAACCATGAGGCACGGCTGTCCGCATGGTCGACGCGTCGGTAGAGCATGCTCACCGGCTCGGCCGGTAGGTCGATCGGCGGCAGGTCGATCGCCAGATTGTGAAGCTGGGCCATGCAGCGGGCGATCGATTCCGGAATGGTGGCGATGGCCGGCATGGCCCGTAGCGCCGTCGGCAGTGCCGAGAACCGCGGCACCGTCGCCACGACACTGCGGGTTTTACCGTGACCGGCGAGTGCTACGTCGATGCTGGTCGAAGAATTGCCCTCGAAGGAGACGGCGACATGTGGCGCATCGGCATAGGCGTCAAGGCCGAGCGGCGCCTTGAGCTTGATCTGCGCGGGGTCGTAGATGCAGACGGACGACTGGGTGAACAGCGGCGCGCGGACGTGCCAGGAGGGCGGCTCGCCGTGCACCGCGACGCTGAAATCGAAGGCGCCGTCGTCCAGCATGCGCGAAACGTCACGCCGTTCCGAGGCGACACCGATCAGCCGCGATCCAGGCGAGAGCTGCCGCAGACGGGCGGCGAGCGGGCCGAAGAAAGCCGATTCGAGATTGTCGCACATGCCGATGCGGAACTCGCCTTCCCAGCTTTTCGGGTCGAACGCGGCCGGCGGCCGGATCGCCCGTTCGATGTTCGAAAGGGCGTCCTCGATCACAGGCGCAATCGCCAGCGCCCGGGGCGTCGGCTGCAGGCCACGTCCGACACGTACGAACAGGTCGTCGTCCAGTGCCTCGCGCAACCGCTTCAAGGCCGCCGACAGGCCCGGTTGTCCGAGCAGCAACCGCTCGGCGGCGCGGCTGACATTGCGTTCCTGCATCAGCACCGCAAAGGCCAGAAGCAGGTTGAGGTCGATCTTTCGAAGGATAGCGTCATTCATCATCGCCAGTAATACGTGCCATGGCAATTATCAATTTGCAATAGGTCACGAAGATGGACAATTTCTCGTTCCTCTGCCGGCCCGGTTCGACCTCCCCGCTCCGGGGGCAGCATGAACAAGGATCAGAATCCCATGAGCAATCCTCAATTCCGAGGGGCTGCGGGGCTCGCATTGCTGCTGCTCTGCACCGCCAATTTTCTCGACGCGATGGATGTCTCCACAATCGGCGTCGCACTTCCCGCCATTCAGGCCGAACTCGGCATGCGGCCCACCTCCCTGCAATGGGCGGTCAGTGCCTATGTGCTCGGTTACGGCGGCTTCCTGCTGCTCGGCGGCCGGGTGGCCGACATTTTCGGTCATCGCCGCGTCTTCCTCTGGTCGCTGGCGATCTTCGCGGCGGCCAGCATCGCCGGTGGGTTCGTCGACAGCGGCCCGACGCTGATCGCGGCCCGGCTTGTCAAGGGCATCGCCGCAGCCTTCACGGCACCGGCCGCGCTGGCACTTCTGCTGGCGGTCTTCGGCGAAGGCCCACAGCGCGCCAAGGCGCTTGGCCTCTTCGCCTCCACCGGGGCCGCCGGCTTTGTGCTCGGCATGGTGCTCGGCGGCGCTGCAACGTTGATCAGCTGGCGGGCAACGCTGGTGATGGGCGCGCCGGTCGCAATCCTGACCCTGCTTCTCGCACCGATAGCCTTGCCGCTCGATGCGCGCCGAACCGGGCCGCGTCCCGGCTTCGACTGGGCCGGCGCAATCACCATCACCCCCGGTCTGCTGCTTTTCGTGTTCGGCATCACCAATGCGGCCTCGGCGGGTTGGGCCGATGTCTTCACCTGGGGTTCGCTCGTGGCAGCAATCGTGCTGATCCTCGGCTTCCTCGTCATCGAAGCCCGCCATAAAGACCCGATGGTGCCGCTGGCGATGTTCCGCCGCGCCAGGCTCACCCATGCCAATATCGTCGGCTTTCTCTATCAGGGCGCCTATATCGGCTTCCAGTTCACCGCGACGCTCTATTATCAGGACGTCTATGGCTGGTCGGCTTTTGCGACGGGCTTCTGCTTTGCCGGCGCCGGCGCCTTCGTGATGTTCCTGGCGCCTCGTTTCGCGACCCTTGCCCAGAACCGCGGCACAACCGGTTTCATGACGGCAGGCGTCGGACTGCAGGCGATCAGCTACATCTTCTGGGTCCTGTCGGTCGGCCATGTCGACCCGATCCTGCTCGTCATACTGTCGCAGATCCCGCTCGGCCTCGGCTATGCCATGACCTTCCCGTCCATCCAGGTCGCGGCCCTGGCCGATATCGAGGAGGACAAGTCGGGGCTTGCCTCCGGCATGTTCTTCGCCGCTTTCCAGATCGGCGGCGGGGTGGTGCTGGCGGCAACGTCTGCCGTGTTCAGCGGCGCTCCGACCTTCGGCTGGGAGCCCTATTCCGCAGCTGTCGCCTTCGTCGCGACGCTCGCCGTGCTGATCACCCTGATCGCGGCGCTCGGCCCGAAACCTTCTCCCGCTGCCGATCGATACCAGGCCGCCGAGTAGATCTGCTCTCACCCGCGCCGTCATCCGGCGCGGGTTCCGCTTAGCCTCGACCCGGCCGCAGATCGTTCCCGCGACAGCCGTATGTCCATTGCTTGCTTGCCGTCTGCCGGCTTTTGTCGGACAATTGATCAAAGCCAGGTAATTTGATATCAAACTATCTTGCCCCGCTCCTCCATTCCTACTAGTTTCCATATTGGGAGGAGTGCAAAAATGGCGGTGGAAACATCGACGCGGCCGGACACCCATGCGGCATCCGCGGAAAGCGAGATGCTTGTCCCAGCCATGTTCCAGAATCTGATCGGCTATCATCTGCGGGTGGCGCAGGAGACGTCCTTCCAGGCCTTTGCCAAGGCGGCCGGCAAGGCGGACCTGAAGCCCGGGTGGTATGCGCTTCTGACAGTGCTTGCCGAACGGGAAAGCATGACGCCGTCAGAGCTCAGCCGCATCTGCGGCCGCGACCGCTCAACGCTCACCTCCAGCCTCAAGGCATTGTCCCATCGCGGACTGATCGAACGACAGTCGAACCCCGACGACCAACGCAGCTATAGCGTCAGGCTCACCGAAAATGGCCGTCGGATGCAGGAGCAGCTGCACGCGATCGCGGTCGTCTACAATCGGCGTCTTGACGAGATCGCCGGTCAGGACAAGGCGGTGCTGATCGCAGTGCTCGGCCGGATCGCCGCGACCTTCGGCACGCCCCAGCATTCTTGAAGATGCCCAATGCGGTCGCTCGGCTTGCTGCGACGGTTTCTGGCCGGCGTGTCGCTCCGCCGGCCTTTCGCTATCAGCGCATCTGTCCTCAGAGGATATGCGTGCCGCCGAGGTTCTGCACCGCGCGGCGGGTCATCACCGCCACGAGATGGGCGCGGTAGTCGGCCGGCGCGTGCATGTCGCCCATCATCCGCGACGGGTCGATGGTGAGGCCCTCCAGCGCTTCGGCCGAAAAATTCACGGTCAGCAGCTCCTCGGCTTCGGTCCAGCGGAACACGCCCTCGTTGCCCGCACCGGTGATCGCGACGCGGATATGGCCGTCGCGATGTTTACTGACGAAGGCGGCGGCCATCGAATAACGCGAGGCCGGGTTGCGGAATTTTGCGTAGCCGGCGATTTCCGGGGTCTTGAACCCGACGCGGACGAGAATTTCACCGGGTTCCAATGCGGTCGTGTAGAGGCCCTGGAAATATTCCTCGGCAGGGATTTCGCGGCGGTCCGTATGGACGATCGCATCAAGCGACAGCACGGCGGCCGGATAGTCGGCTGCCGGGTCGTTATTGGCGGTCGAGCCACCGATCGTGCCCATGTGGCGCACCTGAACGTCGCCGATCGATCCGGCTAGGCCAGAGAGCGCGGGGATCGCAGCCTTGATCTCCTTGGACGCGGCGACGACGGCGTGCTTGGTGGCCGAGCCGATGATCACCCTGTCAGCGGTGACTTCGATGCCCGACAGCTCCGGAATGTTGCGCACGTCGATCAGGTGCGCGGGTGCGGCAAGCCGGCTCTTCAGCGTCGGGATCAGCGTGTGCCCGCCGGAGAGGTAGGAGGGCTCATCGGAATTGGCGTAGAGATCGACGGCTTCGGCAAGGGTCTTCGGCTTGTGGTAGGTCGTTGCGTACATGGCGTGATCCTCCCCGCTTATTCGGCCGCGACGGCATGTGCCGCGCGATGCTTCTCGGCGGCATCCAGCACTGCCTTGACGATGTTGTGGTAGCCGGTGCAGCGACAGATATTGCCTTCGAGTTCGTGGCGCACGGTATGCTCGTCGAGCATGCCGTCATGGCGGCGGATCATGTCCACCGAGGCCATGATCATGCCTGGCGTGCAATAACCGCATTGCAAGCCGTGATGTTCGCGGAAAGCCTGCTGCACGTCGTGCAGCTTGCGGCCCTCGGCCAGCCCCTCGATCGTCGTCACCTTCGAACCGTCGGCGGCGACGGCAAGCACCGTACAGCTCTTCACGGCCACGCCATCGAGATGGATGGTACAGGCGCCGCACTGGGTGGTGTCGCAGCCGACATGGGTACCGGTGAGACCGAGATGTTCGCGGATGAACTGCACGAGCAGCGTCCGGTCTTCGACCTCGCGCGTCTGCGGCGTGCCGTTGACGGTGATAGTGATGCGGGACATCAGCCCCTCCTGTTAAAAATCGGGCGGCGCGAGCCGCGATGGCAATAACGACGACGATGCCGCCGCGATATGGGGCATATGGCTGAAAGGCCGCGCGGCCGTTGCCGCAAACGCGACAGACGGTCCGGCAGCTTCGGGAGCCGCAGGGGAAATAGGTGCCGATGGTGCAGCTGACATGACTGGCGCGGCAACAGCCGCCGTCGCAATAGCCTCCGCTAATCCGGCATCGGCCACATGATCAACCATCACGCCTCGCATCGCAAGCTTTTCGAAGAACGCGTCGACGAGTTTTTTCGCAGCGGAATCAAGTGGCCACGAGCCCCGCGTTTCCGACCACGCATCGGCCGATCCGCTTGCCCGCGGGTTGGCGCCCATGCGGAACAAGATCGTGAGCCTCCCTGCGGCGGCGATCGAAAGCCGGCGCGTCGAAGCCGGCACCCGCCCGGTGGAAAAGGCCGTGGCCGAACACGTGCGAGCAATCGACGATCGCCGCATTGCGCCCGTCGGAAAGTGGCGTTAAGGCGTCGCAATAGATTGTTCAGGGAAAAGTCCCATGCGCCGCATCATCATCGCCATCACCGGAGCTTCCGGTGTCGTTTATGGCGTTCGCGCCCTGCAGCTTTTGAGGGAGGTCGAGGATGTCGAGACCCATGCGGTGATCTCGCCTTCCGCTTTCCGCACGGCGGTCGACGAGATCGACATGAGTGCCGAAGAGATCAAGAGCCTGGCCGACGTGCTCTATAATCACAAGGATATCGGCGCGGCGCTTTCCTCCGGCTCGTTCCGTACTGCCGGAATGCTTGTCGCACCCTGTTCGGTGAAGACGCTGAGCGGCATCGCCAACTGCTACAATGACGAGCTGATCGTGCGCGCGGCCGACGTCTGTCTGAAGGAACGCCGGCGCGTCGTGCTGTTGTTTCGCGAGACGCCGCTGCATGCCGGCCATATCGCGCTGATGGACCAGGCAACCCGCAACGGCGCAATCGTCATGCCGCCGGTGCCCGCCTTCTATTCGAAGCCCAACTCATTGGATGAAATGGTGACCCAGACGGTCGGCCGCGCGCTCGATCTCTTCGACATCCACCTGCCGATGGTCAAGCGCTGGAAGGACGGTCCTGGTTCACCCGGCCAGCAATGATTTTGTGCTCCCAATATCGACCCTAAAGGGCAGCGAGCGCATTTTCGATGACCGCGAGCGCCGCGGCGGTCTTCTCATCCGGCTCCGCTCCCCGGAAAAACCTCACGATGTTTCTGAGATTGCCAGCTGCATCGCCCGTTGAACCATCGGCTGCCATCAGCGCCTGTCCTTCGGACTCCAGCATCGCCAGCTCGATCTTTTCCGAACTGAGTTCGACACCCTTCACGCCGTTGCGCAAGGTTTCCGTCTCTTTGGTGGGGGCCGGATGCGGCCCGCTCTTCAACCGCCGGCGCACAGCGCGGAGCGGCTTCACCACCTCATTGCGCCAGTCTGCGACGAGGCCGTCGATGCGGGCAACCTCTGTTGGCGAAAGCGCCACGGAATTTTTCGCCAGCCAGGCGGAGAACAACAGCACCGGTACGTCGACGCCGCTTTCGTCCTGAAGCAGCAGGCAGGCTTCGCCGACACCCGGCGCACCATAAAGCCGCAATGCGAAATCCCAAAGTCCCTGCCCGATATCCGCAGCCATGCAGCCTCTCCATCGCCTTTGTACGGCTTACCAGTTTGGCTGCGAACCAGGCAAGCTTCGCCTCAGGCGGCGCGGCGACGCCGCCCGGCCTGGGGCGAGCCGGCGCCGAGCTGGAACTGGCTGACCATCTGGCGCAGTTTCGAAGCCTCTTCGGCAAGACCGGAGCTCGCTGCCGTCGTTTCCTCGACCATGGCAGCATTCTGCTGGGTCATCTGGTCCATCTGGTTGACGGCCGAATTGATCTCCGAAAGCCCGGTCGACTGCTCACGGGCCGAGCGGGCGATATCGTCCACATGGCCGTTGATGGTGACGATATAGCCCTCGATCGACTTCAGCGATTCACCCGCATCCCGGACATATTTCACGCCATGGCCGACTTCGACTGTCGAGTTCTGGATCAGCGCCTTGATCTCCTTGGCAGCGTTCGCCGACCTCTGCGCGAGTTCGCGGACTTCCTGTGCGACGACCGCAAAGCCCTTGCCAGCCTCACCGGCGCGCGCTGCCTCGACGCCGGCATTCAGCGCCAAAAGGTTGGTCTGGAAGGCGATCTCGTCGATAACCCCGATAATGTTGGAGATCTGGCTGGAACTCTCCTCGATGCGGCGCATCGCCTCGACGGCATTGGCCACAACTTCGCCGGAACGGGCGGCGGACGAATTGGCTTCCGCAGCGATCTGCCGCGTCTCGTCGACTTTTTTGGACGCGGAACTGACATTCGCGGTAATCTGATCGAGTGCGGCAGCCGTCTCTTCGAGCGAAGCTGCCTGCTGCTCCGAGCGGCGCGACAGGTCGGATGCGGACTGGCTGATTTCCTGGGTTCCCCCGTCGATCGCCTCGGCGCTGCCAGCAATCTGCGCCAGCGTGCTGGCGAGCTGGGCGATCGAGGTATTGAAATCGTGGCGCAGAGCCTCGAAATCCGCCGAGAAAGCTTCGTCGAGCTGGAAGGAAAGATCGCCTGCGGCGAGCCGGCGCAGGCCGCCGCCAAGGCCTGATGTCGCGACGCGGAGCCTCTGGGATGCGTCGGCCTCGGCTTGTTCCTGCGCGGCGATGCGCTCGGCTTCCGACCGGTTGCGGACTTCGATGGCCTCGTCTTCCAGCCGTTTGTTGTCGAGCGCCGCCTGACGGAAGATCTCGACTGCCGCCGCCATCCCGCCGATCTCGTCCCTGCGGTCCATGCCGAAAATGGTCAGCGTCAGTTCGCCGCCGGCGAGGCGCCGCATGCAATCCTGCAGACGCTGCAGCGGCCCGACGACGCCCGACAGCACGACCCGGATCGAGAAGCCGACCACGATCAGCGAGATGACGCCGATCACGGTCATCCAGACGAAGAGGCTGACCTTGTCCTTCAGCGCGTCCTCGAAACTCTTATGCGCGACGTCGAGCTGCAGCTTGGTCAAGGCGTTCAGCGGTTCGGCAAGCGGCTCGATCGCCGGGTAGAGCCGCTTCGTCACATAGGTATCCAGGGCCGTCTGATCGCGCTTGCCCATGATCGTCAGAAGCTCGCCGACCGCCTTGGTGGTTTCGGTATGAGCGCCGAGGTAACGCTGAACAAGACTTTTTTCCTGATCGGTCAGGTAGGTTGCCTGGTAGGCCGCCCATTCGCGGTCGGCGGTGACAAGCGCTGCCCGGACGGTCTGTTCGCCCAGTTCCCAGCTGAATGCGCCGCTGCGCGTCTTGTGGGCGGTGTCCACGATGGTGACCGCATATGCGTCGGAGACCATCTTGATCTGCGCCATGGGCTCGATTCGATCTTCTACGATCACGCGGGTGCGGGCCGAAAGCGTGTCCATTCCGATGAATGCGGCAGTCGTCGTCGCAGCCAGTGCAAGCGCAAGGCCGACGACGCTGGCGACAAGCTTGAATTTAATGGTCATTGGAAAGATCCATTGCTGCATTTGAGGTCATGGCCAAATCCTGTTGGCCCGCTATGGTTAAGGATTGCGGAAAATGCTGAGGATATGTTTAACAGCACTACCAGAGATGGCATCGTTGCGTCTTTTCGCTCGGGCCCGAGGCCGCGTTTGACGAAAGACAGGCGGCGACGGTTCGGGAGCCGGCATGAGGGAGATGAGTTATGAAACTTGCGCATGTCGCGCTTTGGACAACGGAACTCGACAGGCTCGTCGCGTTCTTCGAAGACATGTTCGGCGCCACCGCCAGCCCGCTCTATGAGAGCCGTCGGCGCCCCGGCTTCTCCTCGAAATTCCTCACCCTTTCCGAAGGCGCTACGATCGAGATCATGAGCGGCCCGTGGATTGCGCCGGAAGCGCCGCGGGAGCGCGCCGGTTACGCACATATGGCAATTTCGCTCGGCAGCCGAAAGGCGGTCGACGAGATGGCCGCCAGGGCGGCAGTGATGGGCATCCTCGTCTCCCCGGCCCGCATGACCGGAGACGGGTTCTACGAGGCGGTGATATCGGACCCCGACGGCAATCCGGTCGAGATCACGGAGTAGGGGAGCGCAAGCCTCGCCGGCTCAGCCTTGAAAAGTCCAGGGATTGAGGCAGGGCACGCCGAGCGGCTCGAAATCCGAGATGTTACGGGTGACGACGGTCAGCCCGTGATGCAACGCTGTCGCGGCGATCATTGCATCCGGTGACGGCCGCTTGTCCGGCGTGGGGAGGGTGCCGGTGCGAAGAGCAATCGCCGTGTCGAAGGGAAGAATGCGGTCGCTGAAATCGACAAGCAGATGGGATCGGAGCCATCGCGCCAGGTTGGCCGCGAATTCAGGATCCTTTTTGCTTTCCTGCTGGATCCCGAATTGCACCTCCATGACGGTGACAGCCGAGATAAAGGCGTCGTTCATGGGAAATGTTTCCATGAAGTTCTGAAACTCGGCCGCCTGCTTCTTCAAACGTCGTGCTGCCGAGACGACATTGGTATCCAGCAGGAATGGCATCAGAATTCGATCTCGCGATTCTCGAAACTGAGCCGCGGAGGGTCAAAATCCTGGTCCGAGCCGTTAGGATCATACAGTGCCTCGGCAAGACTCTTCGGCTTCTTCCAGTTGGCCTCGAATTCCTCGTAGCTGACAAGCACATGCGTCGGCTTGCCGTGATCAGTGATGACCAACGGATTTTCGTTTGCCGCCTGTCGGGCCTTGCTCGGGTTCTGGTTGAAGGAGGCGCTGGTCATGTAGGAAAGGGTCATTACGACCTCCGGAGCACGTCTAGTATCTTTCTTCGAAAATATACTAGAATTGCCCGTCCTTCAATGCAGATGCCGTCAGCCCTTGCCCAGTGACCTGACATTGCCGGCAAGTTCCGCTGCGAGCCTTAGTGCAGCGCCGGTCGCGATCACCATGGATGGCAGGATCAGCCATTCGAGCGTCCAGGCCGCACCTGAGCGTTCCTGCTCATGCACCATCGATTGCTGCATGCCGGAGAGCTGTACCGCGTTGAAACGTGCGAGCGACACCAGCACTTCGGCGGCCACCGGGTTCTGCTTGTGGGCCATGGCGGAGGAGCCGCCGCCGCCGGCGAGTTCCATTTCGCCGCCCATCAGCGCGAGCAGCGCGACGTCCTGGCCGAATTTGCCGAGCGAGCCGGAAATCATTGTGAGGATGTTTGCGAACTCCGCCAGCCGGTCGCGCTGGCTCTGCCATTGCGGTGCGTCGGTCAGAAACAGTTCCCAGGCCAGCGCCTTGCGCACGTCGGCGGCCTTGTCGCCGAGCTTGTCGAGGCTGCCCGCAGCGCCGCCGAACTGCACGGCAAAACCGGCCTCGGAAAACCTGTCCAGCCGCTGGTGATGCCGGGTCAACGGTTCTTTCCAGGCGCGGATACGGTCCGAAACGGTGATCGGGATTGCCGCCTGCATGCGGGTATGGCCCATCAGCCTCCGGCTGCCGAATGCCTGGTCGATATCATCGAAATGCTTTTCGAGGGCGGCGAGCCGCTCGATGAACAGAGAGCAGGCCTGCTTCAGGCGGATCATCAGCGCGGTGTCGATGACGTCCTGGCTGGTCGCGCCGAAATGCACGTGCTTGGCGGCCTCGCCGCCACCCGCCTGCTGACTGACGGCATCGCGAAGCTGCTTGACGAGTTCGGCGACAACGACGCCGTCGCGCGCGGTGCCGTTTCGCAAGCCAGCCATGTCCGGCTCAAATGTCTGCAAGGCTGCGGCAATGCGCTCCGCAGCCTCGGCGGGGATGACGCCGCAGGACGCCTCAGCCTTGGCAAGGCCCGTTTCGAAGGCCAGCATGGCGTCGATCTCGGCTTTCACCGAAAACAGCTGTCCGGTCTCGTCGTCACCGACGAGACCGGACAAAAATGGATGCTCGAAAGCCGAGACGCTCATATCTACTCCCGGGCGAACCCTGATTCTTCGATCTCAGATATCGAAGAATATGGTTTCATTTTCGCCCTGAAGATAGATGTTGAAGGTGACGGTATTACCGTCACGCTTGCCGATCAGGGTGGGAACCCGAACCCGGTGCTCGATGCGCGACAGGATGGGATCCGCCGCATTGGCCTCTTCCTCGTCGGAGAAGTACATGCGGGTGTTAAGGCCGAGATTGATGCCGCGGGCGACGACCCAGAAGGTGACATGCGGTGCCATCGGGCGGCCGTCGCGGAACGGTACCTTGCCGGGCTTGATCGTTTCGAAGGCGAATTCGCCGGTCGCCATGTCGCCCGGCTGACGGGCCCAGCCGAAGAAGTTCGGATCGGCCTTGCCGCGGGTTTCCGACGGGCTGTTGTAATAGCCGTCGGCGTCCGCTTGCCAGATCTCGATCATCGCATCCTTGAGCGGCGTGTTGGCGCCGTCATAGATGAAACCGCGGATGGTGATGCGTTCGCCGCGCGTCTGGTCGTTGACCATCGGGCCGGAGCCGAGATCGGTGTCGTAGACGCCGGTAATACCGGAAAAGTTCGGCGTGCAGCCGATATGGACATACGGACCCGCGGTCTGCGAAGCGGATTCCTTGAAGTAGGTGAGCGGCTGGACCATCTCAGTTGCCCTCTTTACGGTTCTCGAAGAATGTCGAGCGACGGCCGCGCAGGACGATATCGAATTTATAGGCCCGCATGTCGTGCGGGATGGTGTTCTGCATGTCGAGCGCGGCGATCAGGCCCTTGATCGCGTTCTCGTCCGGAATGGTCTTCACGATCGGACAAATCCAGATCATCGGATCGCCCTCGAAATACATCTGGGTGATCAGGCGCTGGGCAAAACCATGGCCGAAGACCGAGAAGTGGATATGCGCCGGGCGCCAGTCGTTGACGCCGTTCGGCCACGGATAGGGGCCGGGCTTGATGGTCTTGAACGCGTAGCCACCGTCCTCGTCGGTGATCGTGCGGCCGAAACCGCCGAAGTTCGGGTCGAGCGGAGCGAGATAAGTTTCCTTCTTGTGGCGGTATCGGCCGCCGGCATTGGCCTGCCAGAATTCCACCAGCGCGCCCGGAACGCCGCGGCCACGCTCGTCGATGACGCGGCCGTAGACCAGGATGCGTTCGCCAAGCGCCATCTCGCCGGGCTTCGCATAGTTGACGATCAGGTCGTTATCGAACTCGCCGAGGATGTTGTGGCCGAAGACCGGGCCGGTGATCTCGCTCTTGGTGCCTTCGAGCGAAATCAGCGCGCGCTGCGGCGAGCGCAGCACCGAGGTCTTGTAGCCCGGCGTGAAGGCCGGCGGATGCCATTCCCTGTCACGGGCGAAAAAGGGTGTGGTTTCTGGGGGTGTGTTCTTCATTTTTGCTCTCCCGCGGCCTTGTCCGCGTCCATTTCGGCATAAGTGGCTTTGGCGATCTTGAAGGCATGATTGGCGGCCGGTACGCCGGCATAGATTGCCACATGCATCAGGGCTTCGCAGATATCGTCCTTTGTCGCACCCGTATTGGCGGTTGCGCGGATATGCATGGCGACTTCGTCGTGATGGCCGAGTGCGGCGAGAAGCGCGATCGTCACCATCGAGCGCTCGCGCTTCGTCCAGTTCGGGCGCGACCAGACCGTGCCCCAGGCGCCTTCGGTGATCATTTCCTGGAACGGTCCGTCGAACGGTGTCTGGTTTGCCAGGGCGCGGTCCACATGGGCGTCGCCCAGCACCGCGCGGCGGGTCTTCATGCCCTGAGCGTAACGTTCCGATGGCGCGGCAGGATCGGCCATGTCTAGTCCTCGAGTTGTTCGATGAAGCCGCGGATCAGCGCGGCATGGGCGGCGGGTGCCTCAACGCAGGGAATATGCGCCGCACCCTCGATGATTTCGTAACGCGCGCCGGGGATCAGGTCTGCAAACGACCTGACGAGTTCGGGCGGTGTCGAGCCGTCTTCGCGGCCGACGATGCAGAGCACGGGCACCGCGATTCTTTTGGCGGCCTCGGTGAAATCCGCATCGCGGATCGCGGCGCAGGTGCCGCTGTAACCGGAGGTCGGCTGGCGCACCAGCATGTTGCAATAGGCCTGGTAGGCGGCATTGTCCGGCTTGCGGAACGGTGCGGTGAACCAGCGCTCCATGATCGCGTCGAGGATGCTGCCGATGCCGCTCTGCTCGACGGCGGCAATGCGCGCCGCCCAGCTTTCGGCCGTACCGATCTTGTGCGCGGTGTTGGAAAAGATCAGCGCCTTCACGAGGTCCGGCCGGGTGGCATACAAGCTCTGGGCGATCAGCCCGCCGACCGAAAGGCCACAGACGATGACCTGGCTGAGCTGCAGGTGGTCGAGCAGGCCGGCAAGATCGGCGGCGTGGTCGGCGATCGAATAGGGGGGATTGCCAAGGCCGGACAGCCCGTGGCCGCGCTTGTCATAGGTGAGGATCGTATAATCTTCGGCAAGCTTCGGCAGTTCGTGATGCCAGATGCGGCTGTCGGTTCCGAGCGAATTAATGAACACGATAACGGGTTTTCCGTCGCCCGCGCGCTGGATGTCGTAATGGATCACAATGTCGTTGATGTGTACAAACTGCATCAGCGCCTCCTCTCGCTTTGATAGATTGCACTAGTTTCCGGTTAGGTAAAATGATATTTCAGCATGATCCCCTAACCGCAGGGTTATTTGATCTTGATCAACTCCCGAGTCAAGTTTCGGCACTTGCATACATTTGTCGAGGTCGCGCGCCAAAAAAGCGTGGTCAAGGCAGCCGAAATTCTGCATGTCAGCCAGCCGGCCGTCACCAAGACCATCCGCGAGCTCGAGGAGGCGCTGGGCGTCGCCGTGTTCGAGCGCGAAGGCCGCGGCATCCGCATCACCCGCTACGGCGAGGTTTTTCTGCGCCACGCGGGCGCGGCGCTGACGGCCCTCCGCCAGGGCATCGATTCCGTCTCGCAGGAACTGTTCGATTCCGCACCCCCGGTGCGGATCGGCGCGCTCCCAACCGTCTCCACACGGGTGATGCCGCTCGCCATGACGCTCTTCCTCGCCGAGAAGACCGGCAGCCGAGTTAAGATCGTGACGGGAGATAATGCCGTTTTGATGGAACAGCTTCGGGTCGGCGATCTCGATCTGGTGGTCGGCCGGCTTGCCTTGCCGGAAAAAATGACCGGCCTGTCCTTCGAACATCTTTACTCGGAACAGGTGGTGTTCGCCGTCCGCACCGGGCACCCGCTGCTCGATGGGAAGCAATCGATCTTCGAAGGGTTTGCCGACTATCCCGTGCTGATGCCGACGCGCGGCTCGATCATCCGGCCATCGGTCGAACAGTTCCTGATCGCCAACGGCGTGGCCAGCCTGCCGACCCAGGTGGAGACCGTCTCCGACGCTTTCGGCCGTGCCTTCGTACGGTCGAGCGATGCGATCTGGATCATCTCCGCCGGAGTGGTCGCCGCCGACATCGAGGACGGGCTTCTGGCGACGCTGCCGATCGATACGAGCGAGACCCGAGGCCCGGTCGGCCTCACCATTCGTGCCGATGCAAATCCCTCCACGCCGCTCTCGATCCTGATGCAGACCATCCGGCAGGCCGCCGCAGAGATCATGCCGGCGCGGTGACGCCCGGCTCTATCTTCATCACGTCGTCGCCGCAAAACAGGATGACGTAATGGCCGCGCGCCTGCGCAGCCTCGGCCCAATCGTTGAGATCGGAACGATACGGCGCCTGTTTCCAGACATCCGGATGGTCCGGATCGACCAGTACCGTCAGTTGCGCGCCCTGCTCATAGACGAGCATCTTCGATGTCAGCGGCTGCCAAACCTCTGGAACACCCGGGTCCGTCATCCACAGACAGAGGAAATCGCGGCAAAGCTGAGGCCGGTCGGTATATATTGCGCAGCCCTGCCCCTCCGTACAGTGCCGGCACCAGGCGTCCGGCGGCTTGTCCAGCGCCGAGATTTCGGGAAGCCGGCAGCAGAGCGTGCAGGTGCCGCAGGATCGCGCCGCTGTCTTCTGTTCAAGCCTCTCCAAGATCTCGCCGCCTTAACCGTCAAAAGAATGCCCGGCTGAACGACCGGCCGGACCAGCGATTATACTCTGCGGTTCCTGCGCGCAAACAGTTGCCGACGATTTCAGGTCGGTCGCAGCTCTGGAAACGTGCGGCGCAATTCGTCCATCGAGGCTAGCACCGCGTCATCGGCGCGCAGCGTCACCGAGATATTGTCGGCGACGTTGAGCGTCTCCTCGAAATGCACCGGCATTTCGGCGCCGCCCTGGCGCACCAGCGTGGCCTCCGTGCGAAAGCCGTGCTTCAGCAGCCAGTCGCGCGGGGCGCTGAGGCTCACCGCCACATGGAACGCGCCGTCATCCTCTTTTCTGGCCTTCAATTTGTAAGTCACGGGTGACCTATCGCCGCCAATGTCGATCTGGCCTGGGTAACCGGCTTCTTTCAGATGTTCAGGCATGCTTTTCGCTCCTTCGTTTTGGTGAGCCCATGGGACAACCGACACTCGCTCGCTTTGTTCCGCGCCAAAGGGGCGGCGCGATCAAGCCCGGTTGACGGTTGTTGACGAGCGTGATCGAAAGAGCGCGAGCGACGGAGAAGTGGAGGAGAAGCGATGACGGACCGGGAACTGCTGGAGGCGCTGTTCAGGACTGCCGTGAAGGCCGCGGATCCGCTGACCGGCATCATAAAACACCTGCCCGCCCCGCCTCCGAACGGCCGCACCGTTGTCGTTGGCGCCGGCAAGGGTGCGGCCCAGATGGCGGCGGCACTCGAAAGCGTGTGGACCGGGCCGCTGACCGGCGTGGTCGTGACCCGATACGGTTATGGCTGTGAAACGAAGTCGATCGAGATACTCGAGGCCTCGCATCCGGTGCCGGATGCGGCGGGCCTCGCCGGCGCAAAACGGCTGGTCGAGACGATTTCCGGCCTCTCCGAAAACGACCTCGTCATCGCGCTCGTCTGCGGCGGCGGTTCCGCCCTGCTGCCTGCCCCACCCGAAGGGCTGACGCTGGAAGACGAGATCGCCCTGAACGAGACGCTGCTTGCCTCGGGAGCGCCGATCTCGGCGATGAATGTCGTTCGCAAACATCTCTCCACCATCAAGGGCGGCCGGCTTGCGGCGGCGACCAGAGCCCGTGTCGTCAGCCTGATCGTCTCGGATATTCCCGGCGACAATCCGGCCTTCGTCGCCTCCGGTCCGACCATTCCGGATACCACGACGCGTCACGATGCACTGGCGATCGTCGAGCAGTACAAGCTGGAACTGCCGGCTGCGATGATCGTTCATCTGAATTCGCCGGCTGCCGACGCGCCGGAACCGGACGATCCCATCTTTGCTCGCCATGATCATTTCGTCATTGCCTCGGCCGGTGTCTCGCTGGAGGCGGCCGCCGAAGTCGCCCGCGCCCATGGGGTGACGCCTTATATCCTCTCCGATTCCGTCGAAGGCGAAGCGCGTGATGTGGCGCTGGTGCATGCGGCGCTTGCCCGCGAGGTGTCGCTCCGCGACCGGCCGTTCGCAAAACCGGCGGTCCTGCTGTCCGGTGGGGAGACGACGGTGACGATGCGCGCGAAGGGCGGTCGGGGCGGCCGCAACGGCGAATTCGCGCTGGCCTTGGCGCTGGCGATCGACGGGCATGAGATCACCGCACTGGCCGCCGACACGGACGGTATCGACGGATCGGAAACCAATGCCGGCGCTTTTGTCGACGGCACGACGGCGAGGCGATTGCGGGCTGGCGGCCTGGATGGCCGCAAATTGCTCGACCGGAACGACAGTTTTTCAGGGTTTTCGGCGATTGGCGACGTGTTCGATACCGGGCCGACCGGGACCAATGTCAACGATTTCCGGGCGATCGTGGTACGGTAGCGGCATCAATCTCTTCTCTCTCAAGCTGGGGAGAAGAGGTCACTGCAACTGCGGCTTCCGCAAGAAATCGTTCCGGTCCGCCGACTTCACCCTGAGCCAGGCCTCCCGTCCATCGCGCAGGATGCGCATCGGGATTTCGGCACCCGGAGGCCCGCTGTCCCAGATCTTGCGGTAGAAATCCGCAAGCCCGTCGACCTCGCCGTCGCGAATCTCCGAAATCACGTCGCCCCGCTTCAGGCCCGCCTGGGCCGCCGGTCCGTTTTCGGTGACGCTCATGACCACCACTTCACCGTTGCTTTCCGCCGACATGGCGCCGAGCCAGGGGCGCGGTGGGCGGTTGAACTCGCCGCGATTGAGGAGATCGTCGAGGATCGGCTTCAGGAGGTTGATCGGGACGACCATGTTGATGTCGGCGATCTCTCCGCCCTTGCTCATCTGCAGGCGCAGCGATCCGACGCCGAGCAGCTTGCCTTCCGTGTCGATCAGCGCCGCGCCGCCCCAGGACGGATGGGCGGGCGCGATGAAGATCGCCTCGTCCAGCAGATATTCCCAATATCCGGCGAATTCCTGCTTGGCGACGATATTGCCGCGCACATATTCTCCCTCCCCATCGGCGAAGACAACGGGATCGCCGAGCGTTGCGGTGGCGGAATCGCCGATCTGGAGCGCCGGCAGATCGAGCGGCGCCATGGCCTGCACCAGGCCGAAGCCGCTTTCCTGATCGTAGGCGAGCGCATGGGCCGGCACGACGCGGCCGTCCTGGCGCGTCAGCCAGACGTCTTCGGCTTCGGTGATCAGGTAACCGATCGTCAGGACCAGCCCGTTTTCGCGGATCACCACGCCGCTACCTTCCCGGCGGGTGCCGAGAGTGTTGGCCGTAAAGGCGTTGTCCGGGATTGAAGCACGCACGGCCACGACCGACCGTAAACTTTTCTCGAGATCCATGATGCAAATCCTGATGAGGCAATACGCGGTCCGGAACCCCGCAAGGGTCTGCAAAGGCTAACCATACCGTTTCTTTAAGGTATGAATGTGAACGGCGTGGAGCAAGAGGCCGGAGAGAACTCATGCTCGCGAAATGCTCTACCTCATTTTAGCCCCTCCCCGTTTCCGGGGAAGGGAATGCGCTTTTAAAACCTCAGCCCGCCGGCGTCAGCGTCACCGAAGTGCCGGTGGCGGCGACGTTGAGGCCGAGCTGGCCCGTGACGCTCACCGTCTGCAGATGGATGGAGCCGGCGGTGCCGCCAACGAGGAGGTTGGCGCCGATGCCGGCACCGACGGTGGCCTCGGCGGTGGCGCCCTGGTAGAGGCCACCGAGCGAACCGTGGTGATAACCGGCGGTCGGGGCAAAGACCGCCCAGATCAGCCGCGAGCGTGTGGTGAAGCCGAGATCGACTCCCATCTTGCGCACCGTGCCGGTATAGCGGTCGAGGGGTTCGCTGCCGATTGCCGTTGTAAAGACGCAGTCGGCTTCCTTGGCGGAGCCGAGCACGTAACCGACGCCGCCGCCGATCGAGCAATCGAGATAGCCGATGCGTACCCCGCCGCGCTGATCCGGCTCTTCATAAACCGGAACGCGGTCCCGGCGGGTGATCAAATCGGCGGAAAAGGCGGCTCCGGCGCTGGTTACGACCGGCAGAGCGGCGAGCGCCACGGCAACAATCTTCTTCATCCCTGTACTCCTTGTAATTCTTCAGCCGCCCTTGTTGAGACTCATGCAAGCGGGTCAGGCAGCGTTGGAGAACGCATGTGGCGGAAGAATGATCCAACGCGGCCGCACACGATTTGTCACCGAATTGTTCCAAGCGTGAGATAACGCGTGAGATGACCTTGCGCACCGGCATTTCCGGAACCGCGACTTGCGCCGGTTGCGCCCAGGCGGGTGAAGGGCATCAACGGCTGATAACTTCGCTATCTCGAAGGCGGATTCCTGCGCCGGACGTCCTCAATGGCATCTGCACGCTGGACTGCTGGCGCGGAGTGCTATTTTCCTCATTGTCGGCGGGTTCTTCATCTATGCCCGCCTTCGCTGTCGATACGAACCAGGCTGGCGGCAATCGGACTTTTCGCCTTCCGTCTCTACGGATCGATCGAGGCCCGGTATCGGATCGTATAGTCGGTCGTGAACTGAAATTGAACAGGGAGCTTGGATGGCATTCCATCAGCGCGTGACACGAAAAGTGGTCGAAAGGGTCATGGCTTTCGAGCCGATCGGCCTGATGATGGTCGCCTTTCTGGCAGGCGGGCTTTTCGTCTTCTTCAGGCTGACCGACGAGGTGCTGGAGGGCGAAACGCATGCCTTCGACGAAAAGATCCTGCTCGCCTTGCGCGACGCCACGGATCTTGCGACGCCACTCGGCCCCTATTGGCTCAATCACGCGATGGGGGATATCACCGCGCTCGGCGGCGTCACGGTGCTGACCCTGATGACGGTGATGGGAACCGTCTTCCTCATCCTGTCGCGGCAAAGAGCGATCGCGCTCTTCATGTTCCTGTCGATCGCCGGCGGCTGGCTTTTGAGTTCCTTGCTGAAGCTCGGCGTGGCGCGTCCGCGGCCGGATATCGTGCCGCATCTGGTCGAAGTCAGCGACCTCAGTTTTCCGAGCGGCCATGCAATGCTGTCTGCCGTCACCTACCTGACGCTCGGAGCGCTGCTGTCGCGCGCCCAGCCTTACCGCTCGACGCGCATCTTCCTGATCAGTGCGGCGATCTTCCTGACGTTCATCATCGGTTTCAGCCGGGTCTATCTCGGTGTCCACTATCCGACCGACGTCCTCGGCGGCTGGTGCGCCGGCGCGACCTGGGCGCTGGCGTGCTGGATGATCGCGCGACGCTACATTTCGGCGGTACCGGAGTAGTCCGGCGAATTGGACACCTTTGGCTGTCTATGCGCCCCCGCGACACGGGATGGTGTCGAGGCGCAATAAATGCGCTCAGCGGTCGAACAGGTCCTGCCACTGTTTTTCGCCGACCAGACAGTCGCTGGAAGGTTGGCTGCTGGCGGCCTTCTGCACGATTGCGGGCGGCATGAGCCCGCTGATCTCCAGGACCAGCTTGCGGCGCACCGCGACGGCAAAATCCTCGATCTTGTGAACCGGCAGCACGAAGGAGCCGGGTCCGCCGACGACGCAGTCGCCGTAATATTTGTCGAGCCCGCCGGGTGCGCCCGAGGGCCGCAGCATGATCGCCAGTCCGTTGATGATGATGCCGGCTTCCATGGCCTTGTTGCGGGCCGGGACGACGGGATTGCCGGAATTGTTCGGCCCGTCGCCGGAAATGTCGATCACCTGCCGAGCACCGCGATAGGAATTGGCGACGATCATCGTTGCCCCTTGGGCGATCGCAGCAGAGATCGAGGTGCGGCGCTGGGTAACGATCGGCCGGGCCTCGAGCTTGGCGGCGAAATTGATCGCGTCCTGCTCGTTTTCGATGATCGTCCAGTCGATGACCGATTCCGGTACGACGTCGCCGGCCCATTCGAAATAGCTCACAGCGATGCGGCCGTTCAGTCCGGTCTTTACCGCCTCGATGAATTCCTTGTGCTTGAGCGCCTCGACATAACCCTCGCGCTGGACGCTGACTTCCTCGTAATCCATGGAGCGGGACGTATCGACCGCGAGAACCAGCTCCACATCGACTTCGCCTCCCTTTTGCTGCGCGACCATCGGAGCGGTTGCAGCGGCGGAAAGGCTGATGAGCATCGCGAGTGTTGTAAGCATTGGCAATCCAATCACTGCGTTATCGATTGGTTAAAACTGTAACACAGCGCCGATGCAGGGCGACTCCGCTCCGCGTGCCTCCCTTCAACTTTCGGTGATAAGCCTTTATTCCGCAGCCACTCCACGTAATCTGCCATGGCGGCCGCGGCCGCGTCGACGGCGCCGGGAGTGCGCTTATCAACGGGTATCTGGGCGGGATCACGTGATGACGAAGTTAAACGGCAAGTGTTTTTGCGGCGCAGTCGCCTACGAGGTGGAGGACGCCTTCGTTTATGCGGCCAATTGCCATTGTTCGGATTGCCGCCGCACCACCGGCTCTGCCTTCAAGCCCTTCGCCGGCATCGAACGGCAGAAGTTTGCGGTGGTAAAGGGCGAAGATGGTTTGCTGATCTACGGAGATGCCGACACTCATGACGCCCATTGCAAGACCTGCGGTTCGCTTCTCTATTCGCGGGTCCGGGAGGCGGCCTGGGTGCATGTGGCGATGGGCACGCTGGTCGATGCCCCGACAATCCGGCCGACGCACCATATCTTCGTCGGTTCGAAAGCGCCCTGGTACGAGATCACCGACGATCTGCCGCAATATCAGGGCCATAAGGGATAGCTATTCCAGGCCGGCCAGCGCCTTCAGCTTCTCGCCTTCGAGCCGGTAGAAAATCCGGTCCTCCTTCCGGTCGCCGCCAAGTTCGTCATAGAATTTCAACAGCCGCTCATTGGCCCGAGCCGCCGTCCAGTCGATGCGGCCGAAACCGCGCTCGACTGCCAGCCCTGCCAGCCTCTTCATCAGCGCGGTACCGATATCGCGGCCGCGCTCGGACCCGGCGACATAAAGCTCCTTGAGGAAAAAACCGGGCTGCAGCCCGGGTCCGGGATAGATGGCGGCGAAGGCCGCCGCGGCGACAATGCGGTCAGTCTCAGCAACCAGGATTTCGGTCTGCGGAGGACGGTTGAGAATTCCGATCACGACCGCCTGGCGCGGCGGGCAGAGGACACCGTAATAGGCCTGCATCTCCTCAAAGAGGCAGGCCAGTTCGTCCGCGTCGGCGGGTTGGAAAAAGCGAATATTCATAAACTGGACCCGTTGAAACCGAGCCACTATTCCGGCGCCGCAAACCTGTGTCAACTTGGGCTGCTGGCTATTTCCGGCAGCCGCTGTTGACTTCGCGGCGCGCATATCGACAGAGTGGCGCCGAAGAAGGAACCGCCATGTCCAGGTCAGAAAAATTCATCGTGCTGCCGTTCAAGAAAGTGCGGGGCAACGTGACGCCTGGCGAGATGCGCGTGGCCTCGAATGCCGCTTCGGCCGAGAAGATCGCCCGCGCCATGGCCGACCGCTTCGTCGGCGTCGCGGCGTATTCCGTTCAGGTCGATATGGAAAGCGGCGACATGTCCGATCCGCGTATCCTCTGGCAGACAGGCGAAATCGCCGATATCGCCGCTTAGAGGCTTTAGCCCTCATCCTCGTCGATACACGCGCGATCCCGCTATTTGCGGAGGATCACCCACAACGCATGCACGATGCCGGGCAGCCAGCCGCAGAGGGTGAGCAGGATGTTCAGCCAGAAATGCAGGCCGAGCCCCACCTGCAGGAACACCCCGAGCGGCGGCAGGATGAAGGCGAGCAGAATGCGGATGATATCCAACGGGCGTTCTCCGGGTTGAGTGGTTCCGGCCGGTAACGCGCTGGATGGGATATGGTTTCAGAAGCCGCTCATCTCAGCAGGATCTTTGCGATGATCTCCAGCTGAATCTCGTTGCTGCCGCCGAAAATGCTCTGGGAGCGGGAGTTGAAATAGACGGCGGAGGCAACCTTGCGCTCTTCGTCGATCTCGCTCTCCTCCGGCAACTCGTGCAGCGGCCGGTGCTCTTCCCAGCGTAACGCATTCGGGCCAAGGATCGAGGCCGCGAGTTCGGCGATCGACTGGCGGATGCGGCTGCGCTCGATCTTCATCGTCGAGGACGGCACCGACCCCGGATTGCCGCCCGCCTGGACCTTGGACGTGGCCGAAAGCTCCAGCATGTCGTTGGCGTCGACATCCGTGGCAATCTCGGCAAAGCGCGCCATGAACAGCGGATCGTCGATCATCGTTCGACCGTCCGGCAGTGGCTCGGAAGCGAGCCGGTGCAGGCGCGTCAGCATGGCCCGCAAGACTCCGCCCGCGAAGGCGCCGCCCCGCTCGAATTCGAGCAGGTACTTTGCGATGTCCCAGCCCTCGCCTTCCTCGCCGATGCGGTCGGAGACCGGCACTTTCACGTCGTCGAAGAAGACCTGGTTGAACTCGTGCGTGCCGCAGATCGAGCGGATCGGCCGGATGGTGACGCCCGGCGATGTCAGGTCGATCAGGATGAAGGTGATGCCTTCCTGTTTCTTGCCCGTGTCGGCGGTGCGTACCAGCGCGAACATCCGCGTGGCGTGATGCGCCAGCGTCGACCAGATCTTCGAGCCGTTGACGACATAGTGGTCGCCTTCGAGGACCGCCCTGGTCTTCAGCGAGGCGAGGTCGGAGCCGGAGCCCGGCTCGGAATAACCCTGCGCCCAGACATCCTCGCCGTTCAGGATGCGCGGCAGATAGAAACTCTTCTGCGCCTCGTTGCCGTAGCGCATGATCACCGGGGCGATCATCTTGATCGAGGCGCCGCGGAAATGCGGCTCGCCGGCCCGTTCACATTCCTGATCGAAGATGTAACGCTCGGCGAGCGTCCAGCCGGTGCCGCCATATTGTTTCGGCCAGGACGGGGCGACCCAGCCCTTGTCGTTGAGCTTCGCCTGCCATTTGAGACCGATGGCGGGGTCGGCGAGGAAGCTAGGATTCAGCCGCTCGGCGCGCTTGAGTTCCTCGTCCAGATGGGCGTCGAGGAATGTCCGAACCTCGTTGCGGAATCGAACCTCTTCTTCCGTCATCAACAGATCCATGGACATCTCCTCAGACGGGTTCGCGCAGCAGGCTGCCGGAGAGCATGGAGGGATCGCGGATGATCTCGCCATAGCGATTCAGGTGGTCCGCAGTGGTGCCGAACGTGTTTTCGATCGCGTAGAGCCGGCGGAACCAGGCGCCGATCGGCATCTCTTCCGAAAAGCCCATGGCGCCATGCAGCTGGATCGCCTCCTGCGCAACGGAGCGGGAGACCTTGCCGATCTTCGCACGGGCGCCGGAAACGCCGCGGATGCGCATCGGGCGCGGCGCGTCGACGGAAAGCGTGGCGAGCAATGCCGAACCGCGGGCCTCCTGGCATTTCACCGCCATCTCGGCCATCCGGTGCTGCAGGGCTTGGAAGGCAGCGAGCGGCTTGCCGAACTGCACGCGTTCCTTGGTATAGGCAACGGTCGCGTCCAGCAGCGCATCCATGATGCCGACCGCTTCCGAGGCAAGCGCCGCATTGACGCGGTCATGGGCCGCTTCGATTTCGCAGAGCGTATCTGCCGCGGCATCGAGCAGCGCCGAAGCGGGCACGGAGACATTGTCGAGGACAAGATCGCTGGCGCGGCTGCCATCGACGAGTTTCACTTGTGTCGAGGTCAGGCCGTCAGCATCCCCAGGCACGACGAACAACTTCACTGTCCCATCGAGCTTGGCCGAGACAAGAAAGATATCCGCGAACGACCCGCCAGGCACCAGCGGCTTTTCACCGGAGATGAGATAGTTCTCGCCCCTGCGGGTTGCGGTGGCGGCGATATTGCCGAGGTCAAAACCGCTTTGCCGCTCGGCATGGGCGAGCGCCGGATGCGACGTACCAGCGATCAGGCCGCCGAGAATCTCGGCTTTTTGCCCTTCGGAGCCAAGCTTTTCGACCAGCCCGCCAGCGAGAATGACCGACGCGAGATAGGGTTCCACCACCAGCGCCCGGCCAATCGCTTCCATGATCAGCGAGATTTCCACCGCGCTGCCGCCGAGACCGCCGTTCTCTTCGGCAAACGGCAGCGCCAGCCAGCCGAGATCGGCCATCTCGGACCAGAAGCCGGCATCGAAGCCGGTCCCCGACGCGATGATCTTGTTGCGCTTCTCGAAGTCGTAGCGATCCTTCAGGAACCGCTCGGCGCTTTCCTTCAACAGAAGCTGCTCGTCCGAATAGTTCAGGTCCATGACTGGGTCTCGCGTTTTAGTCTTGGAGGCAGCGGGTGCCGTCCCCTCACCCGGCCTCTGCTTCGCTCGGCCACCCTCTCCCCAAGGGGAGAGGAAGAGCGGAGGCGTTGCGGCAATCCCTCTTCTCCCCTCGGGGAGAAGGTGCCGGCAGGCGGATGAGGGGGGCTTCCCTCAAAAGAGGCGTAGACTACTCCTCGCGCGTATACGCCCCATGCCCCGGACGATAGGTCTTCGTGTCAAGAAACTGCGAAAGCCCCTTTTCGCGGCCCTTTTCAGGATCGACGAACGTCGTCTGGTCGGCCTTGGCGGTCAGGTATTCGGCCGACTCCTCCCAAGTCATCTCGCTCACATACTTGTAGGCCATGCGGGCCTGGCGGAGCACGGTCGGGTTCTTTTCGAGGAGCACGCGGGCGATCTCGACGGTGCGCTCGCGGAGCTTGTCAGCCGGCACCGCCTCGTTCACCAGGCCGAGCTGTTCGGCCATCTTGCCGCCGAATTTTTCGCCGGTCATGACGTAATACATCGCCTTGCGGTCGTTCATCAGCGTCGAGATCGCCTTGGAGACGACGCCGCCGGGGATGACGCCCCAGTTGATTTCCGAAAGGCCGAACACCGCATCTTCGGAGGCGAGCGCCAGATCGCAGCAGATCAGCGGCGTGAAGGCCCCGCCAAAACACCAGCCGTTGACCATGGCGATGGTCGGCTTGGCGTAGTGCATCAGCAGGCGCCATTGCCAGGCGCGGGTGGAGCGATAGGCGCGCATCCGCTTGACGTCCGACACACCGTCGGTGGCGCGGAAGAAGTCCTTGAGGTCCATGCCGGCGGAAAAGGCGTCGCCCTCGCCGGTGAGGATGATCACGCCGGCGCGGTCGTCGATTTCAAGCGCGTCGAGCACCCGGATCATGTCTTCGGCAAGGCCGACGCTCATGGCGTTGCGCTTGTCCGGGCGGTTCAGTTTCACCCAGGCAATGCCGTCTTCGAATTCAACCTTGACGTTCTCTCCGCCCAGATCGCTTGCTTCAATGGTCATCATGTTCTCCTAAAAGGTCCGGGACCTTATGACAGGCTGGTCATTTTGGTGACGAGATAGGCGTCCATGCCCTCGGTGCCGCCTTCGGAGCCGTAACCGCTCTGCTTGACGCCGCCGAACGGCGTTTCGGCCATCGAGATGAAGTTGTTGTTGATGCCGACCATGCCGGCCTCGAGCGCGTCGCTGACCATCGCCGCGGTCTGGCTGGACCGGGTGAAGGCATAGGAGGCAAGCCCGTAGGGCAGCCGGTTGGCCTGTTCGATCACCTCGTCGAAGGAGGTGAAGCGGGCCGTGACGGCGACCGGGCCGAAGGGCTCGTCATTCATGATGATCGCGTCCTGAGGCACGTCGGCCAGCACCGTCGGCTGGAAAAAGTAGCCGCGATTGCTGCCGCGCTCGCCGCCGGCCTTCACCGTGGCGCCACGCTGCACGGCATCGGCGACCATGCGCTCCATCGCCGGCACGCGGCGGCTGTTGGCAAGCGGTCCCATCTGGCTCGACGGGTCGAGGCCGTCGCCGACCTTCAGGGCCGAAGCCGCCTTGGCAAAGCCGTCGACGAACTTGTCGTGGACGCTGTCATGCACGTAGAACCGGGTCGGTGAGATGCAGACCTGGCCGGCATTGCGGTATTTGGCGTGCACCATGACGCGGATCGCGTGGTCGATATCGGCATCCTCGAAGATCAGCACGGGGGCGTGGCCGCCGAGCTCCATCGTGGCGCGCTTGACGCCGGCTTTCGCGGCGAGGACCGCAAGATGCTGGCCAACGGCAGTCGAGCCGGTGAAGGTGATCTTGCGGATGCCGTCTGCGGCGATCAGGTGTTCGGAAACGTCCGCCGGCTTGCCGTGCACGACGTTCAGCACGCCGTTCGGCAGGCCCGCATCCTGCAGCGCCCGGGCAATTTCGAGCACGGTCGCCGGCGTCTCTTCCGAGGGTTTGATGACCATGGTGCAGCCGGTCGCAAGCGCTGCCGAAATTTTGCGGGCCGGGATGACGCCCGGAAAATTCCAGGGCGTGAAGCCGGCGACGGGGCCGACGGGTTCCCTGGTGACCATCCACTTAACGCCGGGCACGCGGGCCGGCACGATGCGGCCATAGGAACGGCGGCCCTCGTCGGCGGTCCAGTCGAGAATGTCGGCCGAGATATGGACTTCCGGGATCGCTTCGGCGAGCGGCTTGCCCTGGTCGAGAACCATGCGCCGGCCGATTTCGTTCGCCCGTTCGCGCAGGATATCGGCTGCCTTGCGGATGATCTTGGCGCGGTCGAAGGCAGTCGTTGCCTTCCATGCCTTGAATTCACGGGTGGCCGCTGCCACGGCTCGCTCAAGATCCGCCGCGGTTGCATGCGGCAGGGCGCCGATCGGCTCGCCAGTTGCCGGATTGATGACGTCTTCCGTCACCCGGCCTTCCGCGCCGAGCCACTCGCCATCCACAAACAGCTTCAACTCACCATAGGATTGGGTCTGCATCACGGTTTCCTCCCTCGTGACTGCCAAAATAAAATAGCGGCGTCGCACCCCCTCACCCGGCCTCCGCTCCGCTCGGCCACCCTCTCCCCGTGGGGAGAGGAGGATCTGAGACATTGCGGCAATTCACCTTCTCCCGAAGGGGAGAAGGTGCCGGCAGGCGGATGAGGGGCTACACCCCAAAATCTCAGCGAGGGCTTACGCCCTCACTGCACCACGAATAGCGCGTCGAGAGCCAAAGCCCCGTCCCCCTCGGCATAGACAACGAGCGGGTTGATATCGACTTCGACGATCTGAGGCTCCGCGCGCATCAGCGCGCCGAGCTTGACGACCACGTCGGCAATCGCCTCGACGTCGCGCGCCGGCTGGCCGCGGAAGGCTCCGAGCAGCTTCGATGCCTTCAGCTTGCGGATTTCGGCGATCGCCCGCTCGCGGCTGATATCGGCCGGCAGCAGGCGGGCATCGGCGAGAGCCTCGATCCAGACGCCGCCGAGGCCGACGAGCACGACCGGACCCCATTGCGGATCGCGCTTGGCGCCGACCACCATTTCGAGGCCTTGGCGCGCCATGCCCTCGATCAGCACGCCGTCGAGCTTGAGGCCCGGCTTGTGCCTGGCAATGCTGGCATACATCTTTTCATGCGCCGCCCGCAGCGCCGGCTCGTCGGCGATATTGACGATGACGCCGCCGACATCGCTCTTGTGGGCGAGTTCGGCCGCCTGCGCCTTCATGACGACCGGGTAACCGACATCGGCTGCGATCGTCGCGGCTTCGTCGGCGGATTTCGCCAAAGCGCCCTTCGGGATGTGGATGCCGAGATCGGTAAGTATACGCTTACCTTCATACTCGACCACGAGGCCGGACGGTGGCAGTTTGGCGATCCGTTCGCCTTCCGGGGCGCGGTCCTGGGTGGCGGCGAGCGCAGCCGCATAATTCATCACCACTGCCATGGCGCGCATGGCGCGTTCCGGCGAGCGGAAGAACGGGATACCGCTGTTGCGCACCGCCTTCATGAAGGTCGGATCGAGCGGATAGTCGTCGCCGACGATGTTGAGGATGACCGGCTTTGTCGCGGTTGCGGCGACCGGGATGATGGCGTCCGACTTCTTGATCTGCATCGGCGGCGAGCCGCCCGCATGCGACAGGAAGACGATGCCCACATTCGGATCCTTCAGCATGGATGCCGTGGACGTTCCGAAAATGCCGGGATTGGAGAAGCCCGTCGTGCCGATGTCGAACGGGTTGTCGACATGGACGTAAGGTGGCACTTGCGTTGCAAGCTCGGCGTGCACCTCGTCCGACAGCGTCGCGATCGGCAGGCCGACGCGTTCGCAAAAGTCGAAGCAGAGGCCGCGGATGGCGCCGGAATTGGTGACGATGCCCGCCTCGCCCGGCGGCGGTGACGGATAACGCGCCAGGATGGCGGTGACGTCGAACAGCTCGTCGGTGGTCTCGACTAGCGCAACGGCCTCGTTGCGCACGGCCGTCTGCATCAGCGCATGGTCGCCGGCAAGCGCACCGGTATGCGATTGCGCCGCCTGTTTGCCGCGCTCGCTGGAGCCCGGATGCAGCATGACGATCGGCTTGCCGAGTTCGCGGGCGCGCCGCGCCACAGTGAGGAACTTTTGCGGGTTCTTGACCTGTTCGACATAGACCGCGACGGCGGCGTTGTCCTTGTCCTCGATCAGCCAGCCGACCAGGTCCTCGGCGGCGATCACCGCCTCGTTGCCGGTGGCGATGACGTAGGAGACCGCGATTTCGCGCGAATGCATGGCGAAGCGGATATTGGCCGCCGTCGCACCGCTCTGGGCGACGATGGCGACGCGCGAGCGCTCGCCGACGCCGCGCAGGTCGACCGGCTCGAAAGTCAGCGGAATGCCGTCGACATAGTTGGTATAGCCCATGCAGTTGGGTCCGAGCATCGCCATGCCCGCCTTGCGGCAGATCTCGGCAAGCTCGTCCTGCTGTCGGCGGCCTTCCTCGCCGGCTTCGGCGAAACCGGAAGAGTAGACGATGACGCCTGCCACATCCCGCTCGACGCAGGCAAGAACCGAGTCCTTGATCGCCACCTGGGGCACGATGAGGATTACCACGTCGACGCCCTTTGGCAGGTCGCCGATGGTCTTCACGCAGGGGCGGCCGTTGATCTCGTCGCGCGAACGGCTGACGAGATGCAGGTCGCCGGCATATTTGAAGAGTTCGAGATTGGCGAGCACGCCGCCGCCGATCGAGGCGGGATCCGGCGACGCGCCCACGATCGCGATCGATCGTGGGCGCAGCAGACGGTCAAGATCGAACGGCTTGGCCGGATCGAGCGTCTTGGGAGCTGTGGTCATCGTATCAGCCATGGGAACCACTTCTTAGTCGCGACGGTAGGCACCGAGGCCCGGGCGGAAGGATTTCTCGTCCAGGAACTGACTCATGCCGGTATTGCGGCCATTTTCCGGGTCGCGGAGTTCCGTCTGGTCGGACTTCGCCATCAGGTATTCGCCGGCCTGTTCCCAGGTGAGGTCGCGGGTGAAACGGCAAGCGGTCTTGGCCTGGCGCAGCACGAAGGGGTTCTTGCCGATCAGCGTCATGGCGAGCTTGCGGGTCTCGGCCTTCAGCTCGTCCGGCGAAACGGCCTTGTTGACCAGCTTCATGTCGGCAGCCTGCTGGCCGGTGAAGGTTTCCCCGGTCATGATGTAATACATCGCGTCGCGGAAGCTCATCGTCTCCAGCACCGACTTGGTGACGATGCCGGCCGGGATGATGCCCCAGTTGATTTCAGAAAGGCCGAAGATGGCGTCTTCCGAGGCGATGGCCAGGTCGCAGCCGACCAGGAACTGGAAGGCGCCGCCGAAACACCAGCCGTTGACCATCGAGATGGTCGGCTTCGGGAAATACATCATCCGGCGCCACTGCCATGCGGCGTTTGCCCGGAACAGGCGTTCGCGCTGGATCGGCGGCACCTTGTCGGTGGCGCGGAAATATTCTTTCAGGTCCATGCCGGCCGAGAAGGATTCGCCGGCGCCGGTGACGACCATCACCTTGCAGCGGTCGTCTTCTTCCAGCGCATCCATGATCGCGTTCATTTCCCAGACGATGCCCGGGTTGATGGCGTTGCGCTGCTTCGGACGGTTGAGCGTCACCCAGGCGATGCCCTCGTCAAAATCCACGGTAACATATTCGCCCCACTTGCCATTGTTCTGGCCGGCGGCGGATTCGGTCTGGTTTTCCATAGCAAATTCTCCCTACTGGGGAAATGGATATCAGGGACCCGAATATGCGTCAAGCGGCTTTGAATTTCGGGCCTGGCGAAAAGGAAGCCGTTTGACGTCGTGCTGAACCGATGCTTAACCGCGGCCGAGAAACGGCATTTCGACCGGCAGGATGATGCTCTCGTAAAGGTTCACGTCATCCGGCAGCGTCGCCATCAGCACGACGATCCGGGCCACATCCAGAGGCATCATGGTTGCGGGCCGGACCTTGTCGGTGACGCCGGGAACCAGCGAGCTGACCGTCGAGCCCGGATGCACCATGGAGACCGCAATGCCGTGCTCGCGTCCGTCGACGGCGAGCGAACGGGTGAGGCCCTCGAGCGCGAACTTGCTCGCCGTATAGGCGGCGGTATGGCCGCGCGGAACCTTGGACGACAGGCTGCCCATGTTGATGATCCGGCCGCGCTTCTGTTCCTGCATGATGACGAAGGCGGCGCGGCTGCAATAGAAGACCGAGTGCAGGTTTGCCCCGATCACCTCGTGCCAGCGCTCATTGGTGAGCTTTTCGACCGGCGTATGGTCGGCGATGCCGGCATTGTTGATCAGGATGTCGAGCCGGCCGTATTTTTCCTTCACCGTGGCGAACAGCTTTTCGACCTGCGCGTCGTCGGTAACGTCGGTCGGCACGACGAACGCGCGGCCGCCTTCGGCCTCGATCTCGGCTGCCAGTTTTTCGAGCTTGTCGGTGCTGCGGGCGGCAAGCACGGTGACGGCGCCCTCAGCGGCAATCGCCTTGGCGATGCCCCAGCCGATGCCCGAGCTGGCGCCAGTGACGATGGCAATGCGGTCCTTGATCGAAATCATCTGAAACTTCTCCCCTGATCAATACGCTTAAGCGCGCGAAATACCTTCATAAAGCGCTTCGAGCCCGCGCCGGTCGCTGACCCCCAGCTTGCGGTAGGCGCGCTGACGGTAGGTGACGATGCTCGAAAGCGCGAGCCCGACCTTTTCGGAAATTTCCCGATGTGTGCGGCCGAGCAGCAGGCCGGCGGAAACCTCTGCCTCACGGCCCGAAAGCGCAAATCCCGCCTGCAGCAGCCGCCCGGCGATCTCCTGCTGCGGCGGATGCAAGGGCGCCGTCTGCGGCCGGCCCTGCAGTCGCACATGCTTGATGACCATGGCCATCAGGAGCGGCGCGGAGGCTTCCAGCCGTTCGACGGCGGAGAGCGGGAACGGGCCGCTTTCGCGGGTGCGATAGAGGCTGGCGAAGATCCGTGGCTCCTCCGAATGATAGATAGTCAGGCGTTCGAGCACATGGGCGCGCTCGTAACAGTCGCGGCGGTATTCGGGATCGCGGATGCCGTTCCAGGCCTGGCGCACCACCTGCACCTTGGCAAGTCCGGGGCCTCCGTTCAGCATCTGGCGGGTCACCCGGTCGCGCTGCCAGTAACGGCGGGCATAGTCGAGCGAGGCGCGCTCGGCAAAACCCGGGATGGTCGAGTGATAACCGCAGGCAAAGAGATAGGTGAGCGACCCGTCTTCCTCGGCCTGGAAGGCGGAACAGAAATCGGTGCCGGCGATGCCGCGCAGGGTTTCCAGCAGTTTTTCGGGGAAGCCGGGCTCGCCGACCTCGTCCACGAGGGCAGCCATGACGGTCACGTTGTCTCCATCAAGCGCAGGCATTGACGCCTCCAGGGTTGAGAATAAATCCGTCATGGGCATGTCCACCTGCAAGGTGGACATGGGAGGGTCGGCAAGGGCCTACCATTACCGCCAATGCAACAAGCCTGGATATGGAGGAACCACCATGGTTGACGCGCCAAAGCTTCGCAAACTCTATCACTTTTCCTACCCCTGCCGCGATGGCGAGGAGACCCGCAAGTTCTACGAGGACCTGCTTGGCCTGCCGCTGGTCAACTGCATGACCGCCGACAAGGTGCCGTCGACGGGCGAAGAAAAGCCCTACGCGCATTTCTTCTTCGAAATGGGCGACGGTTCCTACATGGCCTTCTTCGACCTCGGCGAAAACGTCATGCCGCTTCCCTCGCCGAACACGCCGGACTGGGTCCAGCACTTCGCAATGGAAGTCGATTCCGTCGAGGAGGTCCTGAAGTTCAAGAAGCGGCTGCAGGACGCCGGCGTGAAGACGACCGACGTCATCGACCATGAGTTCATCAACTCGATCTACTTCTTCGACCCGAACGGCCTGCGCCTGGAAATCACCGCGCGCACGGAAGAGCCTGGTTATCTGGAACAGGCCGCTTCCGAAGCCCATGACGCCATGAAGGCATGGGTGAAGAAGAAGGCCGGGATGATCGCGGCGAAGTCGGCTGCGGCTTGAGGCCTTCACCCGTTTGATGACGGGACCGCTGATGGGACGCGAAGTCGCGCGGCTGGCCGATCTCCCTCCTTGAGGGGGAGATGCCCGGCAGGGCAGAGGGGGGTGTCGCCTAGGCACTTCAGCAACGTTTTCGCCTGCGGCACTGTCGCTACCCCCCTCTGTCACCTTCGGTGACATCTCCCCCTCAAGGGGGGAGATCAGAGGGAGCATGCGGTACCGCTCGTCATCCTTATCGGCGATTGCCTCGCTCCTCGAAGCGGACGAAACACCCACACCACCGATCCAGCCTGGACGGTGGTGCTTCTCATTAAAGCGCACGGTCAAACCTCCCGATGGTCCGGAGCCCGCTCTCCGCGAACCCCAAGATCCTCACGCCAGCAACCCCTGCCGCCTGCTCCAGTCGATCACCCGGTCGATGCAGGCCTTTAAGAGCTCCGGCTGGCTGAGGTAATAGTGGGTCGCGTGCGGGATCGTCATGTATTCCTTGTTCTCGGTGGCCAGCGCCGCCCGGATGGTCGGATTGTGCGTTGCCGGAACCGCCTCGTCGGCATTGTTCTCGATCTGCAGCACCGGCGAGCGCTTAATCAGCGCCGCGTTCATCGGACCCTTGGCATTCGACAGGTCGTAGCTCCACTGGGAAAGCCAGGAGCGCAGCGTCGTGAAGCGGGCAAGCCCGACCGGGCCGACATTGACCGTGCGCGGATCACCCATATAGCTCTTGCCGATCGGCCGGTCGTTCGGGTCGATCGTGCCGTCGAACCAGCGCACGTCGCACATGGTGCGGTGGACGATGAAGGCGCGTTCCTGTTCGAACGAGCCGCGGCGCTTCAGCTCCGCAAGCATGTCGAGCGCCCAATGGGTGATCTTGCGGTTGCGGGCGATCTGGGCGGCCCGGAACCGCTGGATGAATCCCGCCGAATAGGGTGGCTGGTGCGGGCAATCCGGGGAATAGATATCGAATTCCGGGTCGCGCAGATCCGGGTCGAGTTCGTCGAGAACCGACGGGTCGAGCCATTCGGTTAAGGTTTCCGCACGCGACAGATGGGCGGCGATGAAGATCACGCCGTCGGCGGGCTTCAGGCCCGCTTCGATGAGATTGACCTCGTCGCCGGCCGGCGTGTGGGTGATCGTCGGGTTCTCGGCCTGCGCCTGGTAGAACAGCGATAGCGAACCGCCGCCCGACCAGCCGACCAGCACCACCTTCTCGTAACCAAGCTCACCGCGGGCATAATCGAGCCACTTGCCGAGGTCGATCGCCACCTTTTCCATGATCAGAGCGGTATCGTTCTTCGGATAACGGCTTGCGGCGCAGAGCACGTGCAGGCCGGCGTCCGCCAGCGCCGTCGGCATCGGCAGCAGCTGCAGCGTCGAGGTTGGATGCATGAAGACATAGACCGTCTTCGACGGCGCACCGGCGCCGCGCAGAAGCTGGCCTTCGAGGTTGACCCTGCCAGAATTGCCGGCAAAGCCGTAGGTCTCGGTATATTTTGCGGTCTCCGGAAAGGAGACGATCAGCGGGATCCGCTGCCATTCCGCCTTGGTGGTCATGGTGTCCTACCCATTATGCTTCGCCCGCTCGGCCGGTGGAACCGGCGAGCAGGCTTTCGAGATTGAACTGCGAATGTGCCCCTAGGCAACCGCCTCCGGCGACCTGGTTCCCGCCACGACCGGCACCGAGGTGGCGTCGTAGGTGAACAGCCATTCGTAGCGCTGCTTGACCTTGTCCTCCTGCCATTCGGCATTGACATAGTCTTCGGCGAGTTTCGGATCCTTCAGCGCGGCATTGTGGAAACGGCTGAGATTACCTTCGGCGCCGCGGACGATCTTGCCGGTGCGCTCGACGCGGGCCGCCTCGTACCCGGCGAAGGCCGCTTCGTAATTGCCATTGTTCTCGGCAAGCGCGCGGGCCAGCACGAAACCGTCCTCGATCGCCATCACCGCGCCTTGCGCGAGGAAGGGCAAGGTCGGATGACAGGCGTCTCCGAGCAGCGTCACACGGCCGCGGGTCCAATCGTCCATCGGCGGCCGCAGCATCAGGGCCCATTTATAGGGCACGTCGATTGCCTTGATCATCGTGTGGATGTCTTCGTGCCAGCCTTCATAGTCGGCAAGGCACTCTTCCACGGTGCCCGCGACCGACCAGGATTCAACCTGCCAGTCGGCGCGCTCGACGACCGAGACGTAATTCATCAGCTTGCCGCCGCGCAGCAGGTACTGGATGACGTGGCCGCCGGGGCCGATCCAGTTGGTGCCGACCGGGCGCAGCATGCGTTCCGGCAGGCGCTCGACCGGAATGACGCCGCGCCAGGCGACGATGCCGGTGAATTTCGGGTCGTCGCGGCCAAATAGCGTCTCGCGGATCTTCGAATGCACGCCGTCGGCGCCGACCACGATGTCGGAGGTGGCGGTGGTGCCGTCGGCGAAGGTGATCGTCGCGCCCTTGTCGTCCTGGGTGATCCCGACGCATTTCTTGGAGAGCTTGATCGCATCCGGCTTGATGCGGCGCACGCCGGCTGCCAGCGTCTGGTGCAGGTCGTTGCGATGGATGGTGATGTAAGGGAAGCCATAACGCTCGATCGACAGCGGGCCGAGGTCGAACAGTTTCCAGGTCTGCCCGGTGTTCCAGAGGCGAATCTCCTTGCCCTCCGCCTGCGCGGCGATCGACATGATGTCGTCCTCGAGCCCGAGCGAAAACAGGATTCGCGTACCATTGGCGCTGATCTGAACGCCGGCGCCGACTTCTTTCAGCTCGACCGCCTGTTCGTACACATCCACGTCAAATCCTTGGCGGAGCAGCGACAATGCCGCTGTCAGACCACCAATTCCGCCTCCCACAACAGAAATCTTCATTTTGTATCCTTTGAAATGCTGGCGACCAATCTCTCCGGTGCGCCCGCGCCTGTCAACTATTTTTGATAAAGTATAATTGACTTTGTTAAAAACCAATTTCATATCTGCGACGCTGAAGCATGCGGGCAGGTCCTTGGAGGAAGATGCTCACATCTCAGAGTTTCAATACCCGGTTCAAAAACAGGAAAGAATGTCACCAATTACACCTGCGATATCTGGTTTCCTGATATTATTGCGATAAGATCGAAAACGCCGGATAGCTGTGGTATCTGGTGGACAGAGGACAGCGGAATTCGATTGACTGACAAGAGGATTACTCTTGTATATAGTCAAATCTAGTTGCCTATAGACGAATTCAAGGTGGCGAGGTCGAGGCGCGGTCCGAGGAGCATGCATAATGACGGTTTGGCTGACGCCCAAGGGTGGCCAGATCGCTTCAACAGTCAGGTTTTCAGGGAGGAAACCATGGTAATCAAAAGTCCGCAGGATTTCGGCGCGGGCATCTTGTTCATCCTTTTCGGCGCGATCGGCCTCTTTGTCGGCTCGGACCTCACCTTCGGTTCCGCCCGCAACATGGGTCCTGGTTATTTCCCGATGATCATCTGCGGCCTGATCGCCCTGATCGGCGTGATCGTCACGGTAAAGTCGTTGGCGATCGAAGGCCCGGCCATCGAACGCATCCAGTTCCGTCCGATCATCTTCATCCTGCTGGCGATTGCCGCCTTCGGCCTGCTGATCGCCCAGATCGGCGCGGTAATTTCCTCGATCCTGCTGATCATGTTCGCTGCCTATGCGCGGCGCGGCGTCAATCTCGTCGAGACAGTGATCTTTGCGGTCACGACCGCGGCATTGGTCGTCATCATCTTCGTCTATGGCCTTGGGCAGCCGATGCCCGTCTGGTGGGGCAGGTAAGCAATGGAAGTTTTTGAACACCTCGCAACTGGCTTCATGGCAGCGGGCTCGCTGGAAAATCTGATGTTCTGTCTGATCGGCACCGTTCTCGGCACGCTGATCGGCGTTCTCCCTGGCATCGGACCCATCCCTGCGCTCGCCATCCTGCTGCCGATCACCTTCGGCCTCGATCCGCTGTCGTCGCTGATCATGCTCGCCGGCATCTACTATGGTGCGCAGTACGGCGGCTCGACCACCTCGATCCTGGTCAACATGCCTGGCGAGGCGTCTTCGGTGGTGACCTGTATTGAAGGCCACCAGATGGCCCGCAAGGGCCGCGCCGGCGCAGCGCTGGCGATTGCCGCTCTTGGCTCGTTCTTCGCCGGTACCATCGGTACGGTCTTCATCGCCGCCTTCGGCCCGCCGCTCGCTTCGATTGCCCAGCAGTTCAACTCGCCGGACTATTTCGCGCTGATGCTGCTCGGCCTCGTCATGGCGATCGTGCTTGCCCACGGCTCCGTCCTCAAGGCGGTCGCCATGGTCCTGATGGGGCTGCTGCTCGGCCTCGTCGGCACCGATATCAACACCGGTCTCACCCGCTACACGTTCAGCCTGTCGGGTCTCTGGGAGGGTATCGACTTCCTGCCGCTGGTTCTCGGTCTCTTCGGTATCGTGGAAATCATCCGCAACCTTGAAAACCCGCCGCCGCCGCGCGAGACGATCAGCACCCGCATGCGCGATCTGTGGCCCAACAAGCAGGAATTCCGGGACTCCATTCCGGCGGCCCTGCGCGGCACGGGCCTCGGCTCGATCCTCGGCATCCTGCCGGGCGGGGGCGCGGTTCTCGCCTCCTTTGCCAGCTACACGCTGGAAAAGAAGATCTCCAAGAACCCCCGTAAGTTCGGTCACGGCGCCGTGGAAGGCGTCGCAGGTCCGGAATCGGCCAACAATGCCGCCGCCCAGACATCGTTCATCCCGCTCCTGACGCTCGGCATTCCGTCGAACCCGATCATGGCAATCATGATGGGTGCGATGATCATCCAGGGCATCCAGCCGGGCGCTGCCGTCATGACCACCCGTCCGGACCTCTTCTGGGGCATGGTCGCCTCGATGTGGATCGGCAACCTGATGCTCGTGGTCATCAACCTGCCGATGATCGGCATCTGGGTGAAGCTGCTGTCGGTTCCCTACCGGCTGCTCTACCCGGCGATCCTGCTGTTTTGCGCCATCGGCGTGTACTCGACCAGCACCGAGCCGTTCATGATGGTTCTGATGATCGTCTTCACGGTGTTTGGTTACGTCCTTCACAAGCTCGGCTGCGAGCCGGCACCGATGGTGCTCGGTTTCATTCTCGGTCCGCTGATGGAGGAGAACCTCAGGCGTTCTCTGGTCATTTCGCGCGGCAACCCGTCGATCTTCATCGATCGACCGATTTCCGCGACGCTTCTGGTCGCGACGGTTCTGATGATCGGCCTGATCGTCTTGCCGCAGTTCCGAAAGACACGCGAGGAGGCGTTTCAGGAGGAATAACACACATTCCGCAGCAGTTTTGGAGGAGGAGCCAATGACTGAACGACATCTGAAACTGACAAGACGCACACTGCTTGCGGCGGCCACGATGGCCGCCGTTCTGCCGGGTGTCTCGTTCGCACAATCCACCTATCCCAGCGCCACGATCACGTTCGTATGCGCCTTTCCGGCCGGTAGCGGCGCCGATGTTCTGGTCCGCTTCTTTTCCGAGAAGGTGGCGGCGGTCTCCAAGCAAACGGTGATCGTCGAGAACAAGCCGGGCGCCAACGGCAATATCGCCGCCGAATATGTCAGCCGCGCCAAACCCGACGGCTACACGGTCTACGTCCATTCCGGCACGTCGACGGCGGCCAACATGTCGCTGTTCAAGAAACCGTCGATCGACGTCACCCAGGCGTTGCGCGGCGTCCAGTTCATCAACAAGCAACCCTTCATGATCGCGGTCGCGGCCGACAGCCCGATCAAGGATATGAAGCAGCTTACCGAGCATCTGAAGGCCAAGGGCGGCGATGCCACCTACGGCTCGACGGCAACCTCGGGCAAGGTCCTCGCCGAAGTCTACCTGCAGCTCGCGGGGGTCTCGGCAACCGAAGTCGCCTACAAGACCGGTCCGGATTCCCTGAACGACATTACCAGCGGTCAGCTCGATTTCGCAGCGCTCGACCCGGTCTTCGCGCTCAGCCAGCAGCGCGAGGGGCGCTTGAGGCTGCTTGCGGTCGGTTCGCCGCAGCGCATGAAGTCGACGCCCGAGATTCCGGCCATCAAGGAATACGGCCTCAATGTCGACCAGCTTGGATGGTGGGGTGTATTCGTGCCGGCCAAGACCCCGGACGATATCGTCATGAAGCTGAATTCGCTGTTCCAGGAAGTGCTCGACAAGCCGGAAACGGAAGCCTTCCTGAACAAGTTCGGCGGAGACGTCTACAAAGGTACGCCGAAGGAGGTCGACGAGCTTCTTGTGAAGACCGTCGAGGAGTGGCGTGGCTATGTGGCGCTCGCGAAGATTCCGCAAAACTGAGGCTTGTGCAACAGGCTTCACGGGAACCTTTATGGGAATGACTGGGGCGTTCAAGGGAGGAACTTGTGCCGATGACCACTGAAATCTCACGCAGAAACCTGATGATGGCGACCACCGCCGTCGCGGCGCTCGCACCCTTTGGCGCATTCGCCCAGGGCGCTTATCCGAGCGGCCAGATCACATTCGTCTGCGCCTTCCCGGCCGGCTCCGGCGCGGACGTTCTGGTCCGTTTCTTTGCCGAAAAGTTCGCCAAGGTCTCCAGTCAGATGGTGATCGTGGAAAACAAGCCGGGAGCCGCCGGCAACATCGCCGCCATGTACACCGCCCGCGCCAAACCGGACGGGTATACGATCTACGTCCATTCCGGCACCTCGACGGCGGCCAACATGTCGCTGTTCAAGGCGCCGCCGGTCGATGTCGTCAAGGAACTGCAGACGACGTCCTTCATCAACAAGCAGGCCTTCATGTTCGTCGTGGCTTACGACAGCCCGATCAAGGACATGAAGGCGCTGACGGAATCCCTGAAAAAGAAGGGCAACAACGCCAGCTACGCGACGGCTGCGACCTCCGGCAAGGTGCTTGGCGAAATCTACAAGCAGAAAGCCGGCGTCGACCCGGTCGAGATCAGTTTCAAGGACGCCAAGGACTCACTCAACGACATGCTGAGCGGCTCCATCGACTACGGCGTCCACGATCCCGTCTTCGCCCTGTCGCAGGCCAACGAAAAGCGTATCCGGATCCTGGCGACCGGTTCGCCGATCCGGCTGAAGTCGCTGCCCGACATCCCGACCGCCAAGGAACAGGGCTACGATATCGACCAGCTCGGCTGGTGGGGTTCTTTCGTTCCGAAAGCCACGCCGAAGCCGGTGGTCGACAAGATCAACGCGCTGTTCAACGAAATCCTGGCCCAGCCCGATACCGTCGCCTTCCTCGCGAAATTCGGCGGCGACGTCTATGTCGGCACCCCGGAAGAGGGCCAGGCGCTGCTCGCCAAGACGGTCGAGGAGTGGAAGACGTATGTGGCCATGGCCAAGATTCCGCAAAATTAATCAACCGATTCGAAAGACCCTGTCGCCATAGTGCGGCAGGCCCTTTCGCAGGGACCCTTACGAACCGCCATAGGAGATGAAAAGTGACAAAATGGCTTAAGAAGATCGCGCAAGCCACCGCCGCCATGGCGATGCTGGCGGTCGCACAGATTGCAAACGTTACGCCCGCTCAGGCCGCTTATCCGGACCAGACGGTCACCTTCGTCTGCGCCTTCCCGGCAGGTTCCGGCGCCGACGTTCTCGTCCGCTATTTTGCGGACAAGGTGTCCAAGATCGCGGGCGCCACGATCATCGTCGAAAACAAGCCGGGCGCACTCAGCAACATCGCTGCTGAATACACCTCGCGTTCCAAGCCGGATGGCTACACGATCTTCGTTCACTCCGGCAACTCGATTGCCGGCAACATGTGGATCATGAAGAAGCCGCCGATCGACGTCGGCAAGGACCTGATGACGATCGCCACGATCAACAAGCAGGCCTTCATGATCGCCGTCGCCAAGGACGCGCCCTACAAGGACATGAAGGAACTGACCGCCGCCATGAAGGCAAAGGGCGACGGCGGCTCCTATGCCGTCAACGCCACGTCCGGCAAGGTCATGGCCGAAGTCTACAAGCAGAAGGCCGGACTCGAGACCGTTTCGGTCCAGTACAAGACCGCTGCCGACTCGCTTAACGACATCACCAGCGGCGCAATGGACTTCGGTTCCTACGACCCGGTCTTCGCCCTCTCCCAGCAGCGCGAAGGCCGTTTTCGTCTTCTCGGCGTCGCCTCGCCGGAACGCATGAAAGGCGCTCCCAGCATCCCGACCCTGAAGGAACAGGGCTTTGACGTCGACCAGCTCGGCTGGTGGGGTGCCATGGTTGCCAAGGGCACGCCGGAAGACATCACCACCAAGATCAACGGCTGGTTCAACACCGTTCTGCAGCAGCCGGAAACCCAGAAGTTCCTGGCCGACCAGGGCGGCGATCCCTACATCTCCACCCCGGCCGAAGCCCAGGCTCTGATGATCAAGACGATCGCGGAGTGGAAGGACTACGTGGCGATCGCCCAGATCCCACAGCAGTAAGCCTTGCTGAAACAGATAAAAAAAGCCGGTGGAAACGCCGGCTTTTTTCGTTGCGGAGAATGACAGGAAGATCCGCCAGTTCCCGGCAAGCGGGTATTTCGGACGTCAATCGCGATAGCTGGGATCGATCCTGTCCAGCTTTCGCAGCATCGCCGGCCATTCCTTGAGCCCCGGCTTTGCCGGCGACATCTCGTACATGTGTGCGGTCAGTTCGGCGATCTTCTCTTCCGGGATCGAAAGGCCCTGCGGCTGGGCCGCCATGGCGGCGAGCTGGGCGCGGGCAGCCTTTTCCAGCCAGAAGGTCCACACGAACGCCTCGCCGACGCTTTCGCCCGAGGTCAGCGTTCCGTGGTTCTTGAGGATCATGTTCTTGTGGACCCCAAGATCGTGGATGAGCCGCTCCTGCTCTTCCATGTTGAGGGCAAGGCCTTCATAACCGTGATAACCGATGCGGTTGTAGAAGAACATCGAATGCTGGGAGAGCGGCAGCAAGCCGCAATCGAGCATGGAAAGCGCCATGCCCGCCTCGGTATGCAGGTGCATGACGCAGTTGAGCTCGTGGCGCGCCTTGTGCACCGCGTGGTGGATGACGAAACCGGCGCCGTTCACCGGATAGTCCGACTTGCCGATGATCTTCGCCTCGTGGTCGATCTTGACAAGGTTGCTCGCCTTGATCTCGTCGAAGGCCATCCCGAACGGATTGATCAGGAAGTGGTTTTCCGTGCCCGGGACGCGGGCGGAGATATGCGTGTAGATGAGGTCGTCCCAGCCGTAGAATGCCGCGAGGCGATAGGCGGCGGCGAGATCGACGCGGACGGCCCATTCCTCGTCGGTGACCGAGGCGCGGTCGAATTCGGTAATGACTTCGCCGGATTGGTCCTGTCCTGCCAGTCCGATGACGTGACGTTGAAATGCCATGTGACGTCCTCCCTAGAGTCCAAAAGCTAGAGTTCAAAAGCCCAGATTGCGATCGGAACCACCGGCGTCGGCAACGGCGTTCCCTTGAAAAACGCTTGGACATTCTCGACCAGCAAAAGGGCCATGGCGAGGCGGGTTTCCGTGGTGGCGCTGCCTTGGTGCGGCGTCATGATGACATTCGGCATCCACAGCAGCTTTTCCGAAACCCTCGGCTCGTTGGCGAACACGTCCAGTGCCGCAAAGCCGAGCTTGCCGGTTCTGAGCGCCTCCACCAGCGCCGCCTCGTCGACGATCGAACCGCGCGAGACGTTGACCAGCGTACCCTCGGGTCCGAGCGCCTCCAGCACTTCGCGGTTGACGATCTTCCTGGTGTCCTCGCCGCCGCGGCTGGCGACAATGAGGAAATCGCTCTGCTTCGCCATCGCGACGAGATCCGGCATAAAGGTATAGGGGACAGGTTTCTGTCGCGGACCATGATACGAAACCCGCATGCGGAAAGCAGCGGCCCGTTCTGCAATCGCCGCGCCGATATGGCCGAGCCCGACGATGCCGATCGCCTTGTTCTTGAGCGACCGGCCGAGCGGGACCTTTGCCGCAATCGTCGTCCACCGGCCGTCGCGGATATATTGGGTCTGGGGCACGATATCGCGGGCGGAAGCCAGCATCAGCGCCATGGCGAAGTCGGCGACATCCTCGGTGAGCAGGCCCGGCGTATTGGAAATACCGATGCCGCGTGCCTTGACGGTCGGCATATGGATCGAGTCGATGCCGATGCCGTAACAGGCGACGAGCTTCAGGTCCGGGAATTTTGCGAGTACATCCGCATTGGCGCCGACGCCGGGATCGGTGACCAGCACCTGCACGCCCGGTATCTCGCCGCCCGCGGCGACGTCCGCGAGCGACATTTGCCGCCCGCCCATGCCTTCGAGCGCCGAGACCACCGAAGCCGGCAGGACCGCCGTCAGCACAACGATACGGATGGTTTTCTGGTCTGATGTCACGGAAACGATGCCCTCCCCGGATCGAAATCTTGGAGCCGACTTTATACGGCTCCCTGCCATGACGATAGGCCTTTTCGTCCATGTAGAACGGAATTCGTCATCGACGGATTACCCGTGGATGAACTTCCAGGGGCTGACTTCGCTTTCGAGCGACAGCGGCACTTCGATCAGCCACGGCCCGCCGCGCGTGATGGCAGTCTCGATTGCCGTGCGGAGAGCCTCCGGCGCGCTCACCCGGGCGAAATCCACATGGAAGGCGGCGGCGAGCTTGTCGAAATCCGGGTTCTTGAGCTCCGAGCCGATCAGCCGCCCGCCAAAAGCTTCGCTCTGGTCGCGCTTCACGTTGCCGAAGGCGGAATTGTTGAAGACGACGGTGATGACGTCGATGCCGTATTGGGCGGCGGTGGCCAGCTCCTGGGCGGCGAACATGAAGCCGCCATCGCCCGCAATCGATACAACCGGCACGTCCGGCCGGGCAACCTTGACGCCAAGCGCGGTCGGAAAGCCGAAACCGAGTGTGCCCTGGAAGCCGGTCGAGATGAAGGTGCGCGGTTCGTAGACCGGATAGCAGTACCAGGAGGCGAAACCGGACTGGCAGACCTCTTCGACGAGAATGCCGTCGTCCGGAAGGGCTGCGCGGATCGCTTGCAGATAGTCGTAATGTGGCGAGATTTCCTGGATGGCTTGCGCCGTCTCCGCGCGCGCCTTTCGGATCGCGTCCTGCCAGTCGTCGGAAGGCGTCCGCGGCTTGATCTCGCCGAGCAGCGCTGCGAGCGAAGTCTTCGCCCGGCCGAGTACGCCGAGGGCTTCCGGCGTGCGGGTCAGTTCCTCCGCGTCAATTTCCAGCCGTACCACCGGCACGTCCGGTCTCGGCTTCCAACGCCAGCTCGGCACCTCGAGCCGGGTGCCGATGCCGATGACGCAATCGGTCACCGGCCAGAGCTTTCGCGCTTCGGCAATGGTGAGGCCGAGTTCGTGGCGGTTGGAGACCACGCCGCGCCCGGAGCGAAAGCCGACCACCGGCGCATGCAGCATTTCCGCAAGCCGCAGCACCTCGTCACGGGCCTCGAATGCGCCGGGCCCGACGAAGATCATCGGCCGCTCCGCCCTGCCGATCACAGCAGCCGCCTCACCGATCGCCACGTCGGCTATCGGATCCGGATGGTTTTCGAGCGGCCGGGTGATCTCGAACTCGCCCTCCGCCACGAACTGCTCCCAGGGCATTTCGACCGTCGCCGGGCCGGGTTTGAGCGAACGCATCTCGCGAAACGCGTGGGCGATAGCGGTGGAAACGTCAGCTGCTTTGTCGGCGCGTTCGGCGGACTTGGCGATGCCGGCAAGCACGGCGCGCTGGTCGCGCATCTCGTGCAGATGGCCGCGACCCTTGCCGAGAAACGCGGTGGGAACCTGCCCGGTCAGGCACAGAACCGGCTCATTACAGCCCCAGGCGGTCAGCAGCGCAGCGCCCGTGTTGAGCACCCCCGGCCCCGGCACGACGGAATAGACGCCGGGATTGCCCGAGGCGCGTGCGTAACCGAAGGCCATATAGGCGCAGGTCTGCTCGTGCCGTGGCGTGATCACCCGCATGCCGTCACGCTGAAAGGCGTCGAACAGGCCATAGAGCTGGGCGCCCGGTATGCCGAAGACTGTGTCCACATTGTGAGCGCGCAGCGATGCGACGATGGAATCGCCTCCGGTGATGGTCATGTGAGAGATTCCCTGTGAATGGATGTTTGGACTTTGTGGTGCGTGTGGCGCATGGAGCGGTTACGACGGTGCTTCTTGCCGATCTCCCCCCTTGAGGGGGAGATGCCCGGCAGGGCAGAGGGGGGTGCAGCGGCATACTCTTCGTAGTGAATTTGCGGCGCCACCCCCCTCTGTCACTTTCGTGACATCTCCCCCTCAAGGGGGGAGATCAGAGGGAACATGCCGCGCCGCTCAACATCACCGCAAGCGATCGCCCAATCTTCCCGTCCCTACAAACTCTTCCTTACCGTCGGGTCCAGGTTGAACAACTTCGCCGCATTCAGCCCCAGGATATTCCGTTTCGCCTGTTCGCTCAGGAACGGCAGGTCGTAGATCTCCTGCGGCAGGTCGAAATCGAAATGCGGCCAGTCGGAAGCAAACAACAGCTGGCTCTCGGCGTTGATCATCTCCAGCGTCAATTGCAGCGCCTTCATGTTCACCGTTTCCATCGGCTGGGTCGTATACCAGCAGTTTTCCCGCATGTATTCGCTCGGCAGCTTTTTCAGCTGCGGCGCCTCGGAAGGGCGCATCAGGTACTGGTCGTCGAGCCGCTGCATCAGGAAGGGGATCCAGGCGAGCCCGCTTTCCACCCAGATGCTTTTCAGCTTCGGGAAACGTTCCGGAATGCCATTCAAGATCCAGTTGGTCATGTGGACCATGTTGCACCAGACGAAGCCGAGCGCGTGCATGCCGAGGAACCGGTTGATGGTCGCAAGCGACTGGTCCTGCCAGTGATAGGCGGCGTGGAAGGCGATCGGCAGGTTGCGCTCCTCGAGCATCGCATAGATGCGCATGTAGTCGTTGTGGTGCACCGCCTTGTGGCGAACGGACGGAACGCAGAAGCCGATGACGCCTGGCCGGCCCGAAAATTCCTCGATGGTGCGTTCCGCTTCCTTGGGTACGTTGAACGGCAGGTAGGCGAGCGTCTTCAGCCGGTCGTCCTTGGAGAGCACCTTGTCGATCAGCCAGCGGTTATAGGCGCGGCCGAGATAGACTTCCATTTCCGGCTGCGGATGCAGGCCGAGCGTCAGCATCGGCGTCGGAAACAGCACCATATAGTCGACGCCGAGCGCGCTCATCGCCCGGCGCGAGAGGGTGACATCGCGATGAACCCCGTCATCGACCTTTTCGCGGATGCCGGCCTGGTGCGGAATGCGGCCGCCGACATCCTGGTATTTGAGGCCCATGTCGCCGTTCAAGCCGTAGGAGGCGGTGCCCATCTTCTCGTCGTGGAAGAGCATCGCCTGATGGCGGATGACCGGGTCCTCGATATATTGCACCAGTTCGTGCCAGGAAATCGTCTCGGTGTGGTGGGCGTCCACGTCGCAGATCAACCAGTCCTCGAAGCCGCGCTTTTTGGCGGCCCGGTTGGCATGGGCTAGAATGTCGCGCGTATCGGTGAAGACGTCGATCTGCTGCACCGGCAATTCGCGGGCGCGATCCTTGTTGGAAATATCCATGTTCGCTCTCCTCAGGCGAAAGAGTGGATTTATGCCTCAAAGTTCATCCGGCCGGCGCCGGTACCAGAGCGCCAGTTCCATCGGCCCGAGATGCAGGGCGCGCAGGATTTCGGAGACGGCGGAGAGCGCCTCGGTGGCGGTCACCGTTTCGTCGCGGGTGCCGGTCAGCGGCCGGAACGTGCGTTCCTCGCCGTCGCTTTTCGCGACATAAAGCCGGATCGCCGCCGTCATCATCCGCGCCACCGCCTCGTCGGAGACGCGCGATGTTTCGCCGTTCTCCAGCAGTTCGGCCGTTGCCTTCTCGATCTCGGCGGTGGCGTCCTCGATCCAGCCATAGGGGTCGTTGCGTAATGTGGGTTCAGAGGACGACATAGATCTGCCCCTCCCGGATCGCCAGTTCGGCGCGGTGCAGGCGGTATTTGGCCGGCCCGGCATTGCGGCCGGTTTCCAGGTTGAATTCCCAGCCGTGCCACGGACAGGCGACGTGCATGTTCTCTTCATTGTATTGAAGCGTCCGCACCTCCTGCCTTTCATCGACTGGCTCGATGACTTGAGGATAGATGCGGCCCTGACAGATCGGCCCCTGCCGGTGCGGGCACATGTTGTGCCAGGCATGCAGCGCACCCTTCACCCGAAAAATGCCGATTTCCCGCTCTCCGCAGGCGACGACCTTGCGGCCGCCATCGGCGATCTCATCCTCCGAACAAACCAGATATTCCGCCAAGGTCTCCTCCCTATCCTTCGCGCTAATTTCAATATTCTTGAAATCGTTCAGCTATATTGTATAAAGATGAAAGAAGACGTCAAGCGGAGAGGTCATGGACGCGTCGGGAAATCAGAAAGCGACGGGCAAGGACCCGGAGATCAAGGGCGCGGGCATCCAGTCGCTTGAAAAGGGGCTGAAGGTGCTGACGGCGATCCAGCATGCCGGCCGTGCCATGCGGCTGAACGACATCGCCGCTGCTGCCGGCATGACGCCGAGCATGGCGCATGGTTATCTGGTCAGCCTGGTGCGCACCGGCTTCGTCGCGCAGGACCGGCTGTCCGGCCTTTATGATCTCGGCGATGCGGCGCTACAGCTCGGGCTTGCCTCGCTTTCCCGCACCGATTTCCTCAGCCTTGCGCGCGCGGTGATCTCGCAGCTTGCCGCCGAACTCGGCGAGACGGTGACCCTGGCGGTGTGGAACGGCGATGCGCCTGTCGTGGTCGACAAGATCGAGGGCCGCTCCGACAGCGTCTACGAGATCAAGGTCGGATCGCTGGTCCGCCTGTGGCCGACGGCGACCGGCCGGGTCTTCATGGCCAACCTGCCGAATGCCGAATGGGAACATCACCTGCGCGCGATGATGCACCAGGGCGGCGAAACGGAGGCCTCGATCTCCCGTTTCATAACCGATCTCGCAACGGTGCGCAGCCAAGGTTATGCCGCGACGCTGCCATCCACGGTTCCGGACTTTTCGGCCGTCGCCGCGCCCGTCTTCGATCATCGCGCGCATCTGAAAGCGGTCGTTACCGTGCTCGGTCGACAGGATGGCTTCGATATCGCGCCTTCCGCCCCGCCGCTGACCGCCACATTGCGTGCCGCCAGGTCCCTGTCGCTGCGGCTCGGCGCCTCAGTAAGTTGAGGGTTTTGTGCAACGCGACTTGTGCCGTTGCACTTTCTCCGCTACCCCGCTCATATAACCGTTTAAAGAAGGTCACCGCATCGTGATGGCTGAAGACGTCAGGCCCGAAGAAGCAAGCACCGGCGATTGGGTGATGCAGCAGCCCCGGGCGATCTACTTCCTGAACCAGGCAAATCATGCCGTCCGCAGCCGGCTGGAAGTGGCGCTTTCGGCGCTGCAGATGACCGGCATTCAATATACGGTGCTGAGCGTTATCGGCAGCCGCGAAGGACTGTCCTCAGCGGAACTTTCGCGTCGCTTCTTCGTGACGCCGCAGACGATGAACGAGCTGATCGGTGGCCTGCAGCGCCGCAATCTCATCACCCGCAAGGAAGACCCGGCCAACCGTCGCATCCTGCGCATGAGCCTGACGACCGAGGGCAAGCGGATGATCAAGGCCTGCGACGCGGCAGCCGATGCCGTCGAGCGGGACGTCTTTTCCTTCCTGCCCCAGGAAAGCTACCAGCAGCTCCGCGAGCTTTGTCGGCTGGTCGCCCGCAATCTTCGCGAGCGCGACGAGATCCCCAAGGGAGACTGACAAAATGCACGGCCGGCGATAGATTTTTCGCAGGCTGTGTCGAACGGGCTTATTCTCGAACGACATTGGTGTAGCAGGCCGATGACGGGCTGCGGCACACACGGAGAAAAGCCATGAAATACATGCTGATGATCTATCGCGACGAAGCATTGTTCGCTGCCGACGCCAAGAGCGGCGCCCATTCCGCCCCCTATATTGCTTATGCCGAAGCGCTGAAGAAATCCGGCGCGCTTGTCGGCGGCGACAGGCTGCAGGTTTCCGAGACCGCAAGCACGGTGCGGGTCACGGGCAACAAGACCGAGGTGCTGGATGGGCCCTATGCCGACACCAAGGAACAGCTGGGCGGCTTTTACATCATCGACGTGCCGGATCTCGACGCCGCGCTCGAATGGGCAGCGAAATGCCCGGGAGCGATCAACGGCGCGATCGAAGTGCGCCCGATGTGGGTGATGTGACGCCGATGGTCGGCGGCGGCGAGGTTTTGGACGAGGTTTCCGGCGAGGCCGAGCGCGTCGCCCGCCAGTCCTACGGCCGGCTCGTCGCCTTCCTCGCCGCCCGCACCCGCGATCTGGCGGGTGCGGAGGATGCGCTGTCGGAAGCCTTCGCTTCGGCGCTTTCCGATTGGCCTCATGCAGGCATTCCGAAAAATCCCGAAGCCTGGCTGCTGACCGTCGCCCGCCGAAGGCAGCTCGATGCGATGAGGCGCGGGGGCACGCGCGCCGCTGCTGCGGAGCATCTGAAACTGCTGTCCGACGAGCTTTCCGATCAGCAGCAGGCGGAAATCCCGGATGAGCGGCTGCGGCTGATGTTCGCCTGCGCCCATCCGGCGATCGACGCCCGGATGCGTGGGCCGCTGATCCTGCAGACCATTCTCGGCTTCGACGCGGCGACGATCGCCAGCACCTTCCTGGTCCCGCCGGCCACCATGGGGCAGCGGCTGGTCCGTGCCAAAACCAAGATCCGCGACGCCGGTATCGCCTTCCGCCTGCCCGAACGCGCCGACATGAGCGAACGGCTGGATGCGGTTCTGGAGGCGATCTATGCGGCCTTCACCGAAGGCTGGATCGACCCGGCTGCCGCCCCGTCCCGTCGCCGCGTTTTGGCGGAGGAGGCGATCTGGCTTGGCCGGCTGGTGGCCGTGATGCTGCCCGACGAGCCGGAAGCGCTCGGCCTGCTGGCACTGATGCTGCATCTTGAAGCCCGGCGCGGCGCGCGGCGGACCGAGGCCGGCGATTATGTAGCGCTCGACGAACAGGACCCGACCGCCTGGGACAGGACGCTGATCGACGAGGCCGAAGACATCCTGCTCACCGCCAGTCATCGCGGAAGGATAGGTCGCTATCAACTGGAAGCGGCTGTACAGTCTGCCCATGCGATCCGCCGTTTCGGCCGTCAGCCCGATTGGGCGATCCTCGAAACGCTTTACGACCATCTGGGGGCGTTGACCGGCTCGCCGGTCGTTGCCGTCAACCGCGCCGTGGTGATCGCAAGCGGCCGAAGCGTGGAAAAAGGGCTCGCGGTGCTCGATGCGGTCAACGGCGACCAGCGCCTTGCCGACTACCAGCCCTATTGGGCCGCCCGCGCCGACCTGCTTTCCCGCTGCGGCCGAAGACAGGAAGCCGATGCCGCCTATGAGCGCGCCATCGGTCTCGAAACGGACCCGGCGATCCGCCGATTCCTGGCAGGTCGCCGGTTGGGACTCGCGGTTACGTCCTGAGCCGGGCCGGGAGAGGAACTTCCTGGCCTTGCCTTGAGATCAAAGTGCCCGGCCGACCGCCCGGTCGTTCTCGAGGCGCGCGATGCAGCCGGCGAGCTTGGCCAGCAGAAGGTCGAAATCGATCGGCTTGGTCAGATAGTCCGCCGCCCCTGCCCGCAGTCCGGTCAACACATTGTCCTTGTCGGTCAAGGCCGACAGCAGGATGAAGGGGATGTTGAAAAGCTCGGCGTGGTTCATCTGGATTTCTGCCAGGAGCTGGTGACCGTCCATGACGGGCATCGAAATGTCGCAGATGACGATGTCCGGCCAATAGGACAGGATGGCCTCCAGCCCCTCCTGCCCATTGGCGGCCTCCAGAGTTGCAAACCCGGCGTCCGTCAGTTCTTCAACGATGAGCTGGCGGATATCCGCTTCGTCGTCGATGCATAGTACGGTAATCATCCTGCTCTTCCCTAAGCTGCACGTTTGATGAGATTTGCGAGCGGTCCCTTGTTCGGGAGCGCCACCGTGAATGTTGTTCCCCGGCCGAGCACGCTCTCGACCGAGATTGAACCGCCATGCAGGTCGACGATCTGCTTGACGAGGTTGAGGCCGATGCCGGTGCCGGCGATCCCGGTCGCGCTGCGGGCCCGGTAATAGGGCTGGAAAAGCTTCGGCAGGTCCTCGGCATCCATGCCGATGCCGGCATCCTGGATCGATACATAGGACATGCCGTTCTTCGTCGAGGTACGGATATGGATGTCCGGCGCCTGGGGGGCATATTTGACGGCATTCGAAAGCAGGTTGGTGAAGACCTGTTCGATCGTTGTGCGATCGGCAAGGATCGTCTGCGGCAGATGCGAGAGGTCCCGGTGAATCCTGTGGGATTTGCGAACGTCCATCTGTCGGGCGCAGCAGGATTCGATGATTTCCGCCAACGAGAGGCGTTCCGGCTTCAGCGTCGTCTTGCCCGTCTCGAGCCGGCCCGCCGACAGGATGCTCTCCATCAGGTCGACCATGCGCAGCACGGCGGCGCGGATCTGGGCCGACTTCTCTTCCACATATTCGGGCTTCTGGGTTGTTTTCGTGCGCGACAGGCGCTGTGCCGCGGCATCGATGATGGCAAGCGGCGTGCGGAACTCATGGGAAGCCATGGTGACGAACTGACGCTGCAGGGCGTTCACATGCCGCTCTTGCGCCAAAAGCCTGTCGAGTTCCTCCCGCTGGCGCTCGATCTCCGTCGTCCGCAGCCTGACGCTCTCTTCGAGCTGGTCGCGATGGCGCATCAGTGCCAAACGGCTCTCGGACAGGTCGAGGGTTGTCTTGCGCAGCCCCCGGCCCAGAAAGATCACCACGCCCATGGCCACGACGATACAGGCAATGCCGACCGGAGCGATCTGCTCGATAAGCATCAGGCCCGGCCGGATGGGCTGCCAAGCCATATATCCCAGCATCGAGCCATCAGTGGCGATGACTGGAATGGCTGCAGTCGATTGGGCCGTGTCGGTGGTAAAATGCAGCGTCTCGATCCGGGCGTAACGGGCGATTTTCTCGACCGCGCTGGCATCCAGGAATCTCACGGCAACCGTGATGAATTCCTTGCCGGGGTCGAGCGAGATCTCGTCGCTGCTCGGGACGATCAGCCTTGCGCTGACGACAGCGGGCCGGCCGGCGATCGAGAGGATCTTTTCCGCGAAAATTTCGGCAAGCACCGGGGGATTGGAATCGCCGGGTGCGGTCCGTTTGTGGAGCACCGCCCGGATGTCTTCCCGCAAGGCCGCCACGGCCTTTTCATCGCCGAGAAAGGTCGGGGCCGCAATATCCTCGCCGTCCCGCATCGCAAAGACCAGCTCGTCCCGCTCGTTGAACACGTAAGTGCGGTCATGACTGAAATATTTGTGCATCCACATACCGATATTCTCGGCAATCCATGGGTGATCGTCCTTGGCGACAAGCAGGACCGCGTCGTTCCAGACGGTGACGCTTTCCAGTTCATGCTGTACGGCTTTTACCTGCTCGTCGAGGCCCTGTTCGACGTAGCCCTTCTGCCGGGTCAAGGAGAAATCGTCCACCTTGACCGAGGCAAGCCACATGAACCCGGCGAGAAGCAGCGCTGTCAGGGCCGTCAGCAATGTCAGCACGATCGTGACGTGCGATGTGATACGGATGTTCTGCTGCATGGGCACCGCTTTCTCTCGGCCCATCATGCATCCAAAACATTACATTCCGCTAAATTTTAAATGCCAAGGTTGAACGGAGTATTTTCCATACAGCTGTGGGTGTGGCGTCAGGCGGCGATGGTCGTCCCGGTAGTCGAACCGACACTCCGGGAAAGAAACGACCTCCCTTTCCCCGACTACAACCAGGAAGCCGGGTTTTTCGGCAACCGCCCGTCGGGGTCGGTGACCGTGAGTTTCGGCTGGTCCTTGCCGTTCCAGCGCCAGAGGGCGACGCAGGTTCCGCCCGGCGACATGAATGACGGATAGATGACGCCGTCCCGGCCATCATCGAGCAACCTCTCTGCGAGGAGATGCGTCGCCGGTATCCGGCCGGCATCGAGATCGGCTCGCCATTCGCAGCGGTGGATGGTCTCGTCGACACCGAGACCGGACAGAACCTCAGGGCTGGTCAGATCGGCGAGCCGCGCGCCGTCGAGCCGAAGCTGGGCGATCAGGGCCGGATGCTGGACGAAACCCTGATTATACTCCGCCCAGGCGGTAGAGAGCTCGCGCGCCGCATAGATGGTCGCTGCGCCAACCGGGTTCCAGCGTCCGCCAAAACGGGCAGCGCCGTCGCCGGAAAGCGGCGCATGCGCCCAGCGCGGCACATAGGCACGCCAGAGGATGCCTGATTCCGGGGCCAATTCAGGCATAAACGCCGGAGCGCACCGCCTCCAGATAGGCGAGCACCTTGTCGGCCTTGCCTTCGCCGACGAGGTCGTAAGCCGTCTTGCCGGCCCAACCCGGGATAGGCTGGTGCTTGAACCAGATCGCCGCGCGGTTCTCGTCGCCGGCCATCTCGCTCGCCATCGCCAGGATGCGCACGACCGGGGAGAGCGCCAGATCGACCTTGCGGGCGCCGCTTTTGGCCGTCAGCGTGTTGCGGGCGACACCGATCAGTTTCGCAAGTTCCGCCTGGGTCAGTCCGAGCAGATCGGACACCCGCCGCGCCGACAGAAGCGCGGATTGCTGTTCACGGAAAGCGGCGGCGCCGATTTCAAAAGCATGAGCCATGAGAATAGTCCTGATCCAATTTTGATCATCTATTGCTCAATATGAGCGCAATTTCCGCGCATTTCAAGCGCTGCCGCTAATCGTCGTCTTCTTCCAGTTCGGGCTCGACGAAATCGTCGACCGGCAGCTTGCGGGTCAGCAACCCGGCATCCTCCAGCATTTCCGTATCCGGCAGGTCGCGCAGGGTGTCGAAACCGAAGGCGGTGAGGAAGGCCGGCGTGGTGATATAGGTATAGGGCGCACCGGGGGTCGGGCTGCGCGGGCCGGAGGCGAGGAAACCGAGCTGCCGCAGCGTCGCGATCGTATCGCGGCTCACCTCGCGGCCGAAAATCTTCGAGATCTCGGCGCGCGTCACCGGCTGGAAATAGCCGATCGTCATCAGCACCAGCGCCTGGTGATCGGTCAGATCCGCGGGCGGTGCGTTGGCGGCACCGGAGGCATGGATAACATCGGCAAATTCCGGCCGGGTACGGTGCTGCCAGCCGCCGGCGACTGCGACGAGTTCATAAGGCCGGCCGCCGAGCGACTCGCGGATCTCCTCGATGATCGCTTCGATATCGCAGTCCTTTCCGACGACCCGCTCCAACGCTTTCCGGGTGACGGGCTCGGAAGAGGCAAAGATCACCGCCTCCACCCGCGCCGCCCATTGGCGATGCCGCTCCTCCTGCGTCAGGTGGAGAAGCTCCTTGTCGATGACGATTTGCCGCGCACGCTTCGCCATGCTCAGAGCCCATAGATGCGGAAGGTGGGGCGGCCGGAAAGCTCGCGCACCGCTTCCAGCTGCTGCAGCCGCTCGAACAGCCTGCGCGACGCAAAACGGGAAAGGTTCGGCGTTTGCAGCGAGCCCGACACGGCGTCATCGGAGAGCAGCAGGCGTAGCCCGTCCTCCGCTCCTTTCGCACGCAGCTTTGGCGTGACAACGGCAAGCCGCTCGGCGCGCCGGGCAATGTCTGCCGCCAGCCGGCCGGCTTCGGCCGCGGCATGCACCAGGGCAAGGCAGATCGCCCGATCGAACCCCTCTTCGCCGGGCCGGAGGCGGCCGCGCCCGCCTTCGGCGCGGAACACCGAAGAAAAGCGCTGGCTCATCAGCAGCGGCACCGGCACGGGCCAGCGCAGCTTCTGCGCCAGAAGGAGATCGGCAAGCCACCAGCCCAGCGCTTCGGCATCCGGGCGGATCGCGTGCGTTTCGCGGATGATCGCGGCGGCCGCGAACGGCGCGGCCGATCCGGCGAGGCCGAGGTCGTCAAAAACCTGCGCGAGCGTTGCCAGCGGCTCGTCCCATTTGATGCCGAGCATGGCGGCTACCGTCTGCAGCATGTCCGCATCGAGCGCGGACGAACGCGAGGCAAGCCGCTTCCAGGCCGAAAGGATCTGCCCGGCGGGACCGGGATCATCTCCCGGCCTGCGCAGCAGCCAGGCATCGCGCAGCCCGGCCTCGTCTTCCGAACGCCCCGCAAGCCGTACAGCCGCCGCCGCGCATTTCAGCGCCAGCCGCTGCCGCCAGGCGCCCGCCCAATCCGGTTCGGCCCGAACGATCTGGTCGAGCGGATAGAGCGCGCCACCCGCCATGAATGCGGCATCCGCGGTGTCCGCGGCAAAGGTCTGGGGACCTGCCCAGCGAGCTGCCGGCATGGGCTGAAACGGCGTCTTCTGTGATACGGCCTTGGGAATCATGGGCGCGAGCGTAAATTTTATGTGCGCTTGTGGCCACCGATCGCGCAGCAATCCGCACCGTCGGCTGCGGATTTGCACCGTTATTTGCAGGACGCGCTGCGAAAACGCTGAAAATCGACGAGCCGAGGCTCCTGCCCCCGTCGATCAATAGGAGTTGAATTTTGCGGATCGGCGCGCCGCCCTACATAGGGTGCGGCTGGCCAAGGAGGATTTCAGTTTGACGTTCCATCGGATGATTGCATCTCTCGCCGTAGTCCTTGCCCTCTCAGCGCCGGTGCTTTCGGGACCGGCCTGGGCCCAACAGCCGCGCGGCGGTGACGAGAACCGCGAGCGCGGCCGCCAGACGGAGCAGGGTGCCGGTGGTGGCATCTTCAGCCTGATCCCGGCCGATTCCACCACCGAACATGTCTTCAAGGCGCCTTCCGGCGATCTCCCCTATACCGCGACAGCCGGCACGCTCGATCTGTTCGGCCAGGACGGCAACCGCTCGGCGAAGATCTTCTACACCGCCTATATCGCGAAGAACAGAACGTCGGGCCGGCCGCTCACCTTCGCCTTCAACGGCGGCCCGGGCGCCGCCTCCGCTTATCTGCATCTCGGCCTGGTCGGCCCGAAGATCCTGGAATTTGGCGCAACCGGTGACAATGGCACGACGCCCCGGCTGAAGGATAACCCCGAAAGCTGGCTCGCGTTCACCGATCTCGTGCTGATCGATCCGGTCGGTACCGGCTGGAGCCGCGCCGCCAGCAACGACGCGGCCGGCGGCTATTACGGCGTGCGGCAGGATGCCGACAGCCTCTCCAAGGCGATCGCGCTCTACGTCCAGAAGAACAACCGGCTCGATGCGCCGAAATACCTGCTCGGCGAGAGTTATGGCGGTTTTCGCGCCGCCAAGGTCGCCGTGTCTTTGAAGAACAGTCAGGGGATGCTGGCTTCGGGCATCATCATGCTGTCGCCGCTGGTCGAAGGCCGCTTCCTTGCCAATTCGGATGATCCCCTGAGTGCGGCGCTTCAGCTTCCCTCGCTCGCCGCAGCCGAGATGGAGCGCCGCAACCAGTTCACGCCGGAAAAGCTTGCCGATGCCGAGCGTTTTGCCATCGGTGACTATCTCGTTGGGCTTGCCGGCCCCTCCCCTACCGGCCAGGCGGCCGATACGCTCTATGGCCGGGTTTCCGAACTCACCGGCATTCCGAAGGACATCGTCGTCCGCACCCGCGGTTTCGTGGGCGATGTTTATGCCAAGCAGATGGGGGGGCCGGGAAAGATCGTCAGCCCCTATGACGCTGCCTACGCGGTGCCGGATGCCTATCCGGAAGATGCCGTCACCCGCAACGACGACCCGATCCTCGAAGGTTACACGCGCGCCTATGGCGCGGCCTTTGCCGCCTATGCCCGCAACGAGCTCGGGTTTGCGAGCGAAATGACCTATTCGCTGCTGAACGAGGAGGTGAACCGCCGCTGGGAGTGGAACGGCAGCCGTGGCGGAGATTCGCGCTCGCTCGCCAGCGCCAGCACCGATATCCGCGACCTGCTTTCGGTCATCCCAACCTTCAAGCTGATGATCGCCCACGGCTATAGCGACGCGCTGACACCTTACGGCGCCAGCCGCTACGTCATCGACCACCTGCCGCCCGAACTCGCTGCCGGCCGTGCCGAACTCAAGGTCTATCGCGGCGGGCACATGTTCTACACCAGGCCGGATTCGCGCAGGAGTTTTGCAGGCGACGTCAGGGCGTTTTACGAGGCCAGGGCGACGGATTGAATTCGCCGGCTGTTCGATGACGGAAAGGTCACCGTGATGTGAATGCGTCGCGCCTTGCTGGTCCGGGCTCGAAACCGCTACTAGCTGACATACGTTGATTTTCAGAAAGATCTTTGGGTCCATGACCAGCGAATACCAGATGTCGCGGCGCGCCTTCGTAATTGGCTCCGTCTCGATGGCCGCGACGCTTGCCGGCTGCGCCACCACCACTGAACGGGCTCCGGTTCCGGAAATGGCCCGCCGCCCGATCGAGCCTCCGAGCGAAGCTGAATTGCAGGCCCGATACGCCGCCGTCGAGGACAGCGGCCATCTCCTGCCGGCGATCCCCTACAAGCAGATCGACCCGAAATATTATCGCCAGCGCGTGGTCGATCCGACCGGAGAACTACCAGGCACGGTGGTCGTCGATACGCCTGGCCGTTTTCTCTACGTGGTGGAGCCCGGCGGCACGGCGATGCGTTACGGCGTCGGCATCGGCAAGGACGGTTTTGCTTGGCAGGGCGAAGGCGTCATCCACTGGCGCCAGCCCTGGCCGCGCTGGAAACCGCCGAACGAGATGGTCGCGCGCCAGCCGAGCCTCAAGAAATTCTCCATCGAGAACGGCGGCATGGATCCGGGCGTCAAGAACCCGCTCGGTGCGCGGGCGCTCTACATCTTCCAGAACGGCCAGGATACGCTCTACCGCCTGCATGGCTCGCCGGAATGGGCTTCCATCGGCAAGGCTTCGTCGTCGGGCTGTGTGCGCCTGGTCAACCAGGACGTCATGGATCTCTATGCGCGCGTCCCCTACCACGCCCGGATCGTCGTGCATCAGGATGTGTTGAAGGCTGCTCCGGTCGTATGACGCGGCGGCTGCGACGATATTGTTTCGCTGCGGCGGCATGATGTAAGAGGTCCGGCGCCGCATTGCGGGAAGCGGCGGTAAAAGCGGGCGGAGGCTTAAACTGGATCTGGACGACGAGACGCAGCAATCCGATGCACCGACGCCGCGCATGCTGTCATGGGCGCGCAATTCGACGATCTATCGCATAAACCGGCGCATGCACACGGAAAAGCAGCTCTTCGATGCCATAGCGCGCAAGGCACGCGAGAAATTCGAGGATATCGGCGAGGTCCAGGTCAGGGCGGTCGCCGAGTTCGCGGTGAAATTCGCCTATGACAACAAGGCGCTGGATGATGCCGCCTTTGCCGAGATGAGCACTCGCTCGGGCATGCGCGGCGGCAGGTCCAGACGGGCCATTGCCCAGAAACTGTCGCAGAAGGGCGTGGCGAGCAGCACGGTGGCGGCCGCGATTGCCGAGGCGGACGATTTCCGTGCGGCCCTCATCCTTGCCCGCAAACGCGCCTTCGGGCCGTTCCGCAGGGGCGAGCTCGACGAAAAACGCAAGGCAAAGGAGTTCTCCGCCTTCGCCAGGGCCGGTTTCAGCTTCGATATCGGCAAGAGAATCTTCGGGATGTCACTCGATGAGGCCGAGGAAGCGCTGGATGCGGGCCGCGACCTCTAGGCGCCAGGGCGCCGCCGGCCGTCAGGCCTGCTTGAGCGCCGGGTCGTCGAGCGCCGGATTGTAGAAGAGCGACAGCGTCAGGCTTTTTGCGATGCGCTCGGCCGTTGTCATGAACCAGGCTTTCGCCTCGGGGCTCGGAGCCATGTCATCCAGTGTCGCGGCAAACAGCTCCAGCCATTTCGGGAAAAGCTCAGGGCGCATGTTGGCGACGCCTGCATGCGCCTGGACCGGCTTTCCGCCATAGGCACCGTTGCGGAAGGCGACGGAGGACCAGAAGCTCTTCATTTTCGCCATATGCTCCGGCCAGCGTCCGGAAAGCCGCGCGTCGAAGACGGGTCCCAGTTCCGGATGCGTCAGCACGCGGCCGTAAAACGTATCGACCAGCTTGTCGATGAAGGTATCATCGACACCGATCGCCTTCATCTGCGCTTCTGCGCGTTCACGGATGGCCGCGACATGCGCCGCGCGCCCCTGCAATTCGTCACTCATCTCAAAACCTTGGGTTCCGCCGCATTTGCGGCCCGTCTCATATAGGCCCTGCGGATGCCGGACCCAAGCCCTGACGCCCGGTTGCGACGATGTGTCAGGTGAAAATGGGCGGCAATGTCAAACTTGCGCGAGCGGTGCCACTACGACCGTGCTGCGGTCGCGATTGTCTCGGCAAGCCATTCGTTGAGGCTTTGATCGTTGGCGGTAGCGGCGATGACGGCCGCTTCATGGGTGCGCGGATCGAGCCGGACGTTAAATCGCCCCGAAAACGAGCGAAAAGGCTCAATCCCCTTTTCCTTGCAGATTTCAAGGAAGGTCTGGAGCGACTTTTGACCCTCCGACATCAGGCCATCGAGACTGTCGGAGTAGAAGTCGGCGCCGCCATTCAGGCCGAGGAACTCCCCGCGAAACATGCCGATCTCCGGATCAAGTGAGACAACCGCTTTATGGCCTTCGATTTCGATGACGTTCCTCATGGTTTCACTCCATGGCTTTCGAGCCATTTTCGAATGCTGGCGACCGCGCCTTTGTCCGTATCGGGCGATGGATGTGGGCGATGAAATACCCTGACCTCGCCGAACAGCACCACGCCGATCCGGGATCCCTCCCGCTCGGTCACGTCCGCACCAAGCGCTACGAACATGGCCTCGATATCCACCCATCGGATCGAACCGCTCGCGGGCCTTGCATAGATCAGCTCAAGCGTGGCGCGATGGCGTTTCTTCATGCTGAATGGTACCACTGTATAGTACCAAAATAAAGAGGCCGGCAACAATGCCAGCCGCGATTCATGACAGAGGGTGAGAAACGGATGCTACACGCGCTCCAGCGCCACCGCGATCCCCTGCCCGACGCCGATGCACATCGTGGCGAGTGCGTATCTGCCCTTGCGGAGCGACAGTTCGAGCGCTGCGGTGCCGGAAATGCGGGCGCCGGACATGCCGAGCGGGTGGCCAAGCGCGATCGCGCCGCCGTTCGGGTTGATATGTTCGGCGTCTTCCTGGAGGCCGAGTTCGCGCAGGACGGCGATGCCCTGGCTTGCAAAGGCTTCGTTGAGCTCGATCACGTCAAAATCCTTCGGCGAGATGCCGAGACGGGCGCAGAGCTTCTGGGTGGCCGGCGCCGGGCCGATGCCCATGATGCGCGGCGGAACACCGGCAGTGGCGCCGCCCATGATGCGAGCGATCGGGGTCAATCCATACTTCTTCGCCGCCACTTCCGACGCGATGATCAGGGCCGCGGCCCCGTCGTTGACGCCCGACGCGTTGCCGGCGGTCACCGTCGCGCCCTCGATCTTGTTCAATACCCGGAGCTTGGCGAGCGCCTCCATGTTGGTTGCGCGGGGATGTTCGTCCTTCGCAACGACCACCGGATCGCCCTTCCGCTGCGGGATGGTCACCGAGGTGATTTCCTTGGCGAGGCGGCCGTTCTCCTGAGCTGCCGAGGCTTTCGCCTGGCTGCGCACGGCAAACGCGTCCTGGTCCTCGCGGGAAACTTTGTAGTCGATCGCCACGTTGTCGCCGGTTTCCGGCATGGAATCGACGCCATACTGCTTCTTCATCAGCGGGTTGACGAAACGCCAGCCGATCGTGGTGTCGTAGATCTCGGCATTGCGCGAGAACGCGGTATCGGCCTTCGGCATCACGAAGGGTGCCCTGGACATGCTTTCGACGCCGCCGGCGATCATCAGTTCGGCCTCGCCGGCCTTGATGGCGCGGGCAGCGGTGATGACCGCATCCATGCCCGAACCGCAGAGGCGGTTCATGGTGGTGCCGCCGAGCGAGACCGGCAGGCCGGCAAGCAGCGCCGACATGCGCGCGACGTTACGGTTGTCCTCGCCGGCCTGGTTGGCGCAGCCGTAGATGACATCGGCAACCCCTTCCCAATCGACGGACGCGTTACGTTCCATCAACGCTTTCAAGGGGATGGCGCCAAGATCGTCGGCACGAACGGAAGAGAGCGAGCCGCCGAAACGGCCGATCGGGGTGCGGATATAATCGCAGATATAGGCTTCGGTCATGATCTTCTCTCTCACAGTTTCGGCACGACGAGATCGGCGATCGGTCCATCGATATGGAGGCGCGCGCCGGTCATGGCCTGCAGTTCCTCGACTGTCATGCCGGCCAGCTTTTCGCGCAGGACGAAATGCTTCTCGACGATGTCGACGACGGCATGGCTCGTATAGACCCGAGTGATACAGGCAACGCCGGTCAGCGGAAAGGTACAAGCTTCAACTAATTTCGGATCGCCGTTCTTGGTAACGTGTTCGGTGATGACACAGACCTGCTTGGCGCCGTGCACGAGGTCCATGGCGCCGCCGACGGCCGGTACGCCCTTGGAGCCGACCCGCCAGTTGGCGAGGTCGCCGTTCTGGGCCACCTGCAGCGCGCCCAATATAGCAACGTCGAGATGGCCGCCGCGCACCATGGCAAAGCTGTCGGCATGGTGGAAGAAGGCGGCGCCCGGCTTCAGCGTCACGGCCTTCTTGCCGGCGTTGATCAGGTCCCAGTCCTCCTCGCCTTCAGCCGGCGCTTCGCCGAAATTGAGGATGCCGTTTTCGGTGTGGAAGATCGCCTCGCGGCCGGGCGGCTGGTAGCGGGCGACCATTTCCGGAAAACCGATGCCGAGGTTCACATAGGCGCCATCCTTTATGTCCTGGGCGGCGCGCCAGGCGATCTGGGCGTTGGAAAGCTTGATGTCTTCGCGCGTATCGACGGTCATGCCTGGGCTCCTGGGGCGTAGGCCACTCCGGCTCGGATGAGCTCTTCTTCCTGCTGCGGGTCTGCGACCTCGACGACGCGGTCGATGAAGATGCCGGGCGTCACGACATGTTCGGGATCGATGCCGCCTGGGGGCACGATCTTCGACACCTGCACGATCGTCTTGGCGGCGGCCATGCACATCAGCGGGTTAAAGTTGCGACCGGCCTTGTTGTAGGTGAGGTTGCCCAGTGGATCGCCGAGCTGAGCCTTGACGATGGCGAAATCCGCCTTCAGCCAGCGTTCCTGGACATAATGGCGGCCGTCGAACTCGGCGATTACCTTGCCGTTGGCAAGTTCGGTGCCGTAGGCGGTCGGCGTGTAGAAGGCCGGGATGCCGGCGCCGCCGGCGCGGATGCGCTCGGCAAGCGTGCCCTGGGGCACCAGTTCGAGTTCGATCTGGCCCGCGAGATAACGGTCGGTGAAGGCGCGCGGATCCGAGGATTTCGGAAACGAGCAGATCATCTTCCTGACCATGCCCGCGTCGATCATCGCGGCAATGCCGATGCGGCCGTTGCCGGCATTGTTGTTGATGACGGTCACGTCCTTGATACCCTTGTCGATCAGGGCGTGGATCAGCTCGATCGGCGCCCCCGATCCGCCAAAACCGCCGATCATGATGGTCGCGCCATCACCGATCTCGGAGACGGCTTCCGCCGTGCTCCCGATTGTCTTGTCCATACGGGATATCTCCTTCGCTATACTCGGCGGAGGTGACCGCCTTGCTCAGGGCAAGAGATAGATCAGCGCGGGATGGACAGCAAGGAATATGTGCGGTAATTGATCTTTGTTCGCATATCGCACATATCGTGCGGGCCGGGAATGCGGAGGCAGTTGCTTTGCATTGCCTCGACAAGGTTCAGGGAGAAACCATGCAGGAAACGGATTTCGTCAGCGGATTCGCGCGAGGCCTGAAGGTCATCGAGGCTTTTGGCGAGACCACGCCGCGGCTGGCGATCGCCGATGTGGCGAAGGCGACGGGGCTCGATCGGGCGACGGCCCGCCGCTGCCTGCTCACCTTGGCCGAACTTGGTTATGCCGATTATGATGGAAAATTCTTCGTGCTGACGCCGAAGATTTTGCGGCTCGGTCATGCCTATCTCTCCGCCACCCCCCTGCCCCACATTGTCCAGCCTTTTCTCGACAAGCTCGCCGAGGAGGTTCACCAGAGCGCATCCGCAAGCGTGCTCGATGGCACCGAGGTCGTTTATATCGCCCGCGCCTCGCAGAAGCGGGTGATGTCGATCAACCTGATGCCCGGCAGCCGCCTCCCCGCCTATTGCGCCTCGATGGGCCGCGTCCTGCTCGCGGCCATGCCCGACGGCGAAAGCCTGGCGCTCCTGAAACAGAGCAACCTCAAATCCTTCACGCCCCGCACGCTGACCGACCCCATCCGGCTGATGGAGGAGCTTGCCCGCGTCCGCGAACGGGGTTTTGCGGTCATCGATCAGGAACTGGAGCTCGGCCTCTGTTCGATCGCGGTGCCGCTCGAAAACGATCGCGGCCGGGTGGTCGCCGCGATCAATATCGGCGCGCCGGCGGCCAGCGTCCCCGCGGCCGAAATGGCCGAGCGTTACCTGGAGCCGCTGAAGGGCGTTGCAAGGCTTCTGAAATCGCTGCTGCGCTGAACCCATCAGCGCCGTGAATCGATGAGGCCGGATCGATTCAATCATGTCGTTGGACGGCAGAATCCGGACTTGCGATTCTGCCGGCATGACCAGCGAACCGCTTCTCCTCACGCGCCGCGACCCCGCCCGCAACATGGCCCGCTTCTACGTGCTTACCGTCGAGCCCGATCTTTTCGATGGCGCAGCGCTCACCCGCAACTGGGGCCGCATCGGCACCAAGGGGCGTTTCCGCATCGATCTGTTCGGCTCGCGGCAGGAGGCGGAACGCCGGCTGGTCGCGCTTGTCCGCAGCAAGGTGAAGCGCGGTTATCGGCAGCGGCGGAGCCAGGTTGACAGCTGTCAACTCGAGCCCACCCTTTAGCGGGTAGCCTTACGCCAGCCCGCTGACCGTGCCTCATCTTCGCTGCAGAACCATCGCTCTCCGTATTGCCTGCTAATAATAGTGGCGTTGTAATCCAGCTGTCCGGGAACATGAAAGATTCGTTCCCGGGAGTTGGTGGAGACATTACCTTTGATGTTGCAGGCGGGGTCGTACCACTCGCGGGGCGCAATTGCGTAGCCGCCAGTCGTGGTGAAAGCGGCGTGTGAGGCGGCGACTACCAGAAGCGGAAATTTGCTCATGGCCGAATATAGCGGCCCGGTTCTTATATCCTCTTCCCCTGGTCGCTCGAGTTTTAGCAATTGAGGGCTGAGACGTGACGTTGCATCTCGACAGACGTCCTTGAGCAACGGGCAGGTTGACAGCTGTCAACTCGCCTCCGCATGATCCTTGGGGATGGCGGGTGAGCCTCTATGGCCGTTGCCGGCGATTGATGGTCTAACCGAAACGTCAGGGGACGCCTGCCCTGGGGAGGGATCATGAAGCGCATAACCGGTAACCGTTTGAGGCTGTCGCTTTTGATCCTGTTCGGCTGGGCGCTGATCGGGTGGCTTGCAGGTGCGCTTCTGGCGCTTGTCGGTGAGCCTTCCTTCGATCTCGGCGGCATTTCCATTCCGAAGGCATTGCTCTACGCCGTCATTTTCCTGATCGGCATGTCGGCTCTGTTCGACAGCCGGGAAGTCGGCCTTACCGCGCCGATTTCCGGGCGTTCGCTGCTGCTGGTATGGCTGCCAGGTCTTTATGCCGTCTGCTTCCTGCTGCTGGCGGCCTGGTCCGGCCTTCCCTCGATCGCGCTGGCATCCTCGCTGCTTGTCTCGACGACGCTTGGAGCGGCCTCGCAGGAACTGATGTTCCGGGGCATCCTGTTTGCGGGATTGCGATCCCGCTATTCGGCCCTCAAGACGACGTGGATATCGGGCATTTTCGCCGGCATCGCCTGGTTCCCCGTCTGGATCTGGTACGGCGCCTGGGAACAAGGGGTTGCCGATACGATCCTCGGCTTCCTGCTGAGCATTCTGTTCTCGGCAATCCGCGTCAGAACCGGCTCGCTTTATCCCGGCATCCTGCTGCATGCGGTTTGGAGCTATTGCCTCACGCTGCTGAGGTTGAGCGGGGAGGGCGTGTTCTGGAGCCAACTGCTCTTCATCGCCCTCGTCGTTCCCCTTCCGATCTATGGGCTGTTCCTGCTGCGGAAGAAGGCTCTTGCGGCCATGCCGGACGTCGCAGTTGGTTGACGAACGGCCGCAAGATATCCGAAGGCGATCGGCAGTTGACAGCTGTCAACTTGATGATGGGGTTGAGAATAATCCCTGATGTTATTGCCCTGGATTTGAGAGCACGAGCGATGAAATAGTTTCGTCCCCGCCCGTTTCCGGCAGGTTATGCTTGCATCCAGCAAATGCCGGGGAAAACGACGGATGACCACGCTTAATGTCTTGTTAACCAAAAAATCCTTGACGCGAATCGCCGTGTCGCCCACGTTGGTAACGGCGGGAGGCGAAGAATTTCCGTTTAAGCGTAACCGGGCGCTCAGCCTGTTAATTCGGTCGCCTACCGTAGAAATCGGTAAAAGAATCGCTGCCCGGTCAACCCGGCTTCACATCGGAGGCCTATCCTGTCTCCGGTGGTCCAAAAAGGAGCAGGGCATGGTCGGCACGAATGAGGAAGAACCCATGGCGGTATCGGCGAAAAAATCGGGCGCTCTCAGCGCGGACGTCGCGGCCAAGCCGCGGATGCTCGCCGACGAGGCGATCGCCAGGGATGCGCGAGCGCTGTCCGAACAGCTGAAGGCGATGCGCGAGCGGCTTTTCCCACCGGCCTCGATGAAAACGCTGAGAGCCTTTTCTTCCGGCGAAGCCGCCAAGCTGATCGGCGTCTCCGACGGTTACCTGCGCCAGCTGTCTTTGGCAGGGGAGGGGCCCCAGCCGGAAACCGGTGCCGGCGGACGGCGCTTCTATTCGCTCGCCGATATCAATGCGCTCCGCCACTATCTCGCCGACCAGGCGCTCGCCAAAGGCAACCATGCCAAGGCGCGTTCCTATCTGCCGCATCGCGACAGCGCCCGCGGCGAACATCTGCAGGTCATCTCGGTCACCAATTTTAAGGGTGGTTCCGGCAAGACCACGTCCGCCGTGCATCTGGCGCAATATCTCGGCCTGACCGGCCACCGGGTGCTGGCGATCGATCTCGATCCGCAGGCTTCGCTCTCTGCACTGTTCGGTTATCAGCCGGAGCTGGATCTCACCGGCAACGACACGCTTTACGGCGCAATCCGCTACGATGCCGAGCAGCGTCCGCTTTCGGACATCATCCGCGGCACCTATTTCCCGGGCGTCGATATCATCCCCGGCAATATCGAGCTGCAGGAATTCGAGCATGTGACGCCGCAGGCGCTGGCACGCCGGCAGGAAGGCCAGGACGCCGGGCCGCTGTTCTTCGCCCGCATCCAGGCGGCCATCCAGACGGTTGAGGCCGATTACGACGTGGTGGTGATCGACTGCCCGCCGCAGCTCGGTTACCTGACGCTGTCGGCGCTCTGCGCCTCCACCTCGGTCGTCGTCACCGTGCATCCGCAGATGCTCGACGTCGCGTCGATGAACCAGTTCCTGTTCATGACCTCCGACCTGCTGTCGGTGGTGCGCGAGGCGGGCGGCACCCTGAATTTCGATTTCCTGCGCTATCTCGTCACCCGGTTTGAGCCGAACGACGGGCCGCAGGCGCAGATCGTCGGTTTCATGCGTTCGCTGTTCGGCGAACGGGTGCTGACCGCGCCGATGCTGAAATCGACAGCGGTATCGGATGCCGGCCTCACCAAGCAGACGCTCTACGAGGTCGGCCGCGAGAATTTCACCCGCACCACTTATGACCGGGCCGTGGAAGCAATGAATGCCGTCAACGGCGAGGTCGAGGCTCTGATCCACTCCGCCTGGGGATGGTGAGGCGCAAGCAGGACATCAAGAGAAGGCGATGACGATGGCTGGAAGCCGCAAGAACGAGTTGAGGGCGCTGTTTGCGGGAGGACTTGCACCGAGCGAGCCGGCCCGTGCGCCTGAAACCAAATCCATGCCCGAAGCCGAAACCGGCCCGGTTGCGGCGGGGGAGGGGGCGCCGCCGCCCCGCAGCGCATCCGGGGCCGTCAAGGCGATGGGCCTGTCGCTTGGCACCATGACCCGCGATGCGGATGAGGCGCGGGCGCTGCGCCAGGCGCTCAGTGACGGCGAACGCGTCGTCAATGTCCATCCGGACAAGATCGATTCCTCTTTCATCGAGGATCGGCTGCGGCTCGACGATCGCGATGACGAGGATTTCGCAGCCCTGATCGACAGCATCCGCGAGAGCGGACAGCAGGTGCCGGTGCTGCTGCGCCCGCATCCGGACAAGAACGGCCGTTACCAGACCGCCTACGGCCACCGCCGCGTGCGCGCCGCCGCCCGCCTGGGGATCGAGGTCAAGGCGATCGTCCGGCCGCTGTCCGACGACGAACTGGTGCTGGCGCAGGGCAAGGAAAATGCCGAACGCCGCAACCTCACCTTCATCGAGCGCGGATTGTTTGCCAAAAACCTCGCAAGCCGGGGTTTCGACCGCAAGGTGATCGGCGATGCGCTCGCGGTGCAGAAGAGCGAATTGTCGCGCCTGATGCAGGTGGTGGACGGCATTCCGGAAAACTTCATCCGCATCATCGGCCCGGCACCAAAGGCCGGCCGTGACCGGTGGATGAAGCTCGGCGAAATGCTGCAATCGGGCGCTGCCCAGAACGCCGCCCATGACGAGATCCATTTCCAGCGGTTCCAGGCGGCCGGCAGCGATCAGCGCTTCCAGTTCCTGTTCGACCGGCTGTTGCGCCGGATCAAACCGGAGGCGCCGAAGCCGAAAGAGCTTAAGGACGGGAGCGGCAAGGTTTTCGCCCGCATCAGGCGCGACGGCAGGGTTCGGCGTATCGAGTTTTCGCCGGATGTCGACGCCGCGTTCATCGACGAGGCGGCGGCCCTGCTGGCTGAACGTTACGAGCGGTTTGTCGCGGATCGGTCAGCCGACAAGGCCTGACGTCTCGTCACGCTAAAGGCTAATATTGACAGGCAATGTATACAGACCTATTGCTAGTATAAGGGTATGGAGGGAAATAGGGCTGGCCGGCGACTTTCCTGGCCGGGTGGGGAATTCCGTTTTTCATGCGGGTTTTCTTCAGGCGCGCAAATTTTGATCGGCGCCGATCGATTTGAGGGGCCGTTTTCCGTGAGAAACGCTGTTGACGGCGAAATTGTATACATAGATCCGTAAAGTAACCCGGACTGGAGCTGGAATTTCTGGCCAGGACGTCCGGTCGACGAAAACGGAAGCGATTGGGATTTGAGGCTATCGTCACCCGTTGACTGTTGGTTCCAATGTCCCCGATATATCCCACAGGCTGTGATGGGCTGGGGGCCGCAAGGAGGACGCGGCCTGTCACGAGGAGCTTTGAGAACAGGTCGTCTAGAGGAGGAAAGAGAATGATTACCAGAAGAACATTGATGGCTGCGGCAGGTCTCGCCATGGGCGGTCTCGTTGCCATTCCGGCAGCCGCGCAGGAAACGGTCAAGATTGGCCTCATCCTGCCGATGACCGGCCCGTTCGCGTCCACCGGCCGCCAGGTCGAAGCGGGCGTCAAGGCCTATATGGCGCTGAACGGCGATACGGTCGCCGGCAAGAAGATCGAAGTCGTGCTGCGCGACGACGGCGGTGTTGCCGACCAGACCCGCCGCATCGCCCAGGAGCTCGTCGTCAATGACGGCGCCAAGATGCTGATGGGCTTTGGCCTGACGCCGCTTGCCATGTCCGTTGCACCGGTTCTCAACCAGGCGAAGATCCCGGCGATCATCACTTCGGCGACGACCTCGGCGATCATGCCGCAGTCGCAATATTACGTCCGCACCTCGATGGGCGGCCCGCAGTCCGCCGTTCCGGTGGCCACCTGGGCGGTGCAGAACAATCTGAAGAAGGTCGTGACGCTGGTCTCCGATTACGGTCCGGGGATCGACATCGAGCAGGGTTTCACCAATCAGTTCAAGAAGGAAGGCGGCACGATCGTCGAGGCGATCCGCGTTCCGCTGGCGAACCCGGATTTCGCGCCCTTCCTGCAGCGCGTTCGTGACGCCAAGCCCGACGCGGTCTTCGCCTTCGTGCCGGCCGGCATCGGCGCGCAGTTCATGAAGCAATATGTCGACCGCGGCCTGGCCGACGCCGGCATCAAGCTGATCGCCACCGGCGACGTCACCGACGACGACCTGCTGAACGGCATGGGTCCGGCCGCCAAGGGCGTGATCACCGGCCATTTCTACTCGACCCTGCACGACAGCCCGGAAAACAAGGCTTTCGTCGCCCAGGTGAAGAAGGCCAGCAACAACATGCGCCCGAACTTCATGGGTGTCGGCGGGTATGACGCCATGACGCTCGCCTATATGGCGCTGAAGAAGACCAATGGCGATACCGACGGCACCAAGCTGATCGAAGCCATGAAGGGTGCCACCTGGGTAAGCCCGCGCGGCCCGATCACCATCGATCCGGCCACCCGCGACATCGTCCAGGACATCTACATGCGCGAAGTCAAGGAAGTGAACGGCGAACTCTACAACGTCGAGTTCGCGACCTTCCCGAAGATCAAGGACCCGAACGCCAAGTAAGCGGATTGATCTCACTCAGACAGGAATGGCGGGCTTCGGCCCGCCGTTTTCGTTTGGAATATGGGATGCGTTTACGGTTTCGTAGTCACGCGCCGACCGTGAGCACGACCTTGCCCTGGATATGCCCCCTGGCGGCTCGTTCATGAGCCTTGCGAGTGTCGGCGAGCGGATAGGTGCTGTCGAGGACGACGCGGATCGTCCCGTCGTCGAGCAAGCGCGCGAGTTCGCCTAACTGAACTCCGCTCGAACGAACCTGGGTGGTCGAGACGGTGACGCCGAGCTTTTCGGCCTCCTCGGCATCGGAAAAGCCTAATGGGTAGACCGGGAACAACGCACCGCCGCGCTTCAGTGTGCGCAGGAAACGGCCGGTGGTCGGCCCGCCGAGGGCGTCGACGACAAGATCAATGTCATGCGCAACCTCTTCGGGCGGCGTTTTTGTGTAATCGATGAATTCGTCGGCCCCGAGTTCCCGTAACAGCGCCTCATGCTTGCCGGATGCCACGGCGATGACATGCGCACCTTTCAATTTCGCGATCTGCACCGCGAAGTGCCCGACGCCGCCTGCCGCGCCGTTGACGAGGACGGTCTTGCCTTCGAGCGGCACCGGCTGATGTTTATGTGGCTGAAGCGGGTTCGGTTCATCGTGCCCCAGCGAGATCATGAACTGCCACGCTGTCAGCAGCGACATCGGCGCTCCGGCGGCATGCGCATGATCGATGCCGGCGGGCTTGAGCGCAAGTTCCGACGCCGGCACGCTGACATATTCGGCATAGGCCCTGCTTTCCCCGACGCTGAAAAAGCGGACCATGGAGTAGACGCCGTCTCCGACGGAAAAACCCCTGACGTCATCAGCCACCGCCTCGACAACGCCGGACACATCCGTGCCGAGGATGATCGGGAAAGGCACTTGCGGCCGCCATTCCGGAGGAAGCGCCTTGTAGCCATCGCGCAGATACCAGTCGGGCGGGTTGATCCCAATGGCATGGACGCGAACGAGGACTTCCCCCGGATTCAATTCCGGCTTCGGCGCATCCTCGTAGCGCAGCACTTCAGGGCCGCCGTATTCGTGAATCCGGATGGCTTTCATTGTTTCGGTCGACATCGCTTTCTCCGTCGCGGCAGGTGTGCTAACTAATGCGGAGCACTGTTCCGCTTGATATCCGGAGCACTGTTCCGATTGTCAAGGGATGCGATGCGAGCCGACGCCAAAAAGAACTACGATCAGCTACTCGCCGTCGCGCGTCAGGTCGTCACCGAACAGGGCGCCGACGCGTCGTTGCGCGACGTTGCTCGCAAGGCGGGCGTAGGGCTTGGCACGCTTTATCGCCACTTCCCGACCCGGGAAGCGCTGCTTGAGGCCTTGCTTCGCACGAAGTTCGACGAGTCGGCGCAAAGGGCGAGTGAGCTTGAAATGTGGGACAATGCCGGAAACGCCCTCGTGACATGGCTGCGAGAGGCCATCGCGATGACCCACACCTATAGGGGCGCCATTGCGCCGATGGTTGCGGCAATCGTTGATGAAGGCTCCGCGCTCCACGCCTCATGCGTCAGCTTGCGCGCAGCCGGCACGCGGCTTCTTGTCCGGGCGCAGGCGGAAGGCGTGGCGAGAGGCGACATGGATGGCAATGACCTGTTCGCGCTGATCAGCGCCCTGGCGTGGCTCGCCGACCAGCCTCCGCTTGTGCCGCGCGCGGATCATCTTTTCGACGTTATATCGAGCGCGATCCTGACGGATAGACAAAAGTCCGCTGTTTCTTGAGAGTGAATACGCCAATGGGACGCATGAGTGTCACGATGTGCGTCGGTGGGGATCGCAGTTGCACGCGGGTGCCGGTGCTCCCAGGCAACCCATTTGTCAGACGGCCGATGTCGCTTTGAACACCGCAAGCTGAGCGTCGAAAGCACGTTTGTAGGCGGACCGTGCTTCCGCGCGGGCGGTATAGGCGGAGAGGTTTGGGAAGGCGTCCAGCATGTCCGACGATGCTTGCAACCTGAGCAGCACCGTCACCATCAGCAGGTCGCCGGCGCTGAACGCACCATCGAGCCAGTCGGCGTCGCCAAGGTGGCGGGAAAGGTCGACCAGCCGGTTGCGGATGGTGCCGTCGAGCGCGCGCAAACGCTGCTCGTACCAGGGTTCGTCACGCTCAAGGATCCGGACGAGGCTGCGGTCGAAGATCGGCGGCTCCACCGTGTTGAGCGCGGCAAACATCCACGCGATCGCCCGCGCCCGGGCATTTACGTCTTCCGGCAGCAGGCCGCCGTGGCGTTCGGCGATATGGAACACGATCGCCCCGGATTCGAACAGGACGAGATCGCCGTCTTCATAGGTCGGAATCTGCCCGAAAGGCTGAAGTGCCAGATGCGCGGGTTCCTTCATTGCCTTGAACGACAGAAGACGAACGTCGTAAGGCTGGCCCGCTTCTTCGAGCGCCCAGCGAACGCGCATGTCGCGCGCCAGCCCTCTGCCGCGATCGGGCGACTGTTCAAAGGCGGTAATGGTAATGGTCATTGGTGCTCTCCGTAGCGTGTTTGTCTTGAAGACGGTCGGCTAAACGGGATTCCGACACCTTTGCCCAAGATAATCCTTGCAGTCGGTCCAAATACAGATCCGCAGAACATGGATCGAGTTTGGCGGTTCGTCCATTGTCGTCGTATGCATGGTTCCGACAAAGAGCGGGCGACCGCTCATCTACCGCAGGAGGCCCTGCAAACAGACGGAGTTTTAAGATTGAGCGTTGCCTTCACCAAGGAAGAGAGTTCTGAAACCGCTTCGGAAACCCTGCTGCCGGATCGTCCGATTTCGCCGCATCCGAACCTTGTGACGGAAGCGGGGCTGAAGGCGCTGGAACTGCAGCTCGCGCAGGCACGCGAGGCCTATGGCGCGGCGAGCGTGATCGAGGACATCAATGAACGGCGGCGCCAGCAGGCAAATCCGTTGCGCGACGCGCGCTATTTTGCAGCGAGAGTTCACACGGCCCAGCTCGTCCCGGATCCGACCTCATCCGACAGTGTCGCCTTTGGCAGCACCGTGACCTTCAGCCGCGACGATGGGCGCGTCCAGACCTACCGGATCGTCGGAGAGGATGAGGCGGACCCCAAGGCCGGATCGATTTCCTTCGTTTCGCCGGTCGCAAGGCTGCTGATGGGCAAGGCTGTCGGAGATGTCGTCGAGGCCGGCGGTCAGGAGTTGGAGATCCTTGCAATCTCCTGAAATGCTCATATAGCCGCTGTATACGTGTTCAAACGGGCGAATGACGGGTTGAGCAGGCGTTCCGCAATGGCTATCAGGTGCTGACCGCAAACGAACCTTCCGCGAACCACAAGGCGCATCCCGGCATGACCCCAGATTTCCTCGTCACCCATTCGGGTGGCTTCCATGCCGACGAACTGCTATCGAGCGTCGTCCTGAGCCGGCTTTTCCCAAAGGCTCGGATCGTTCGCAGCCGCGCGCCGGAATGGATCACGCCTGGTGCCGACCGCGTCATCTACGATGTCGGCGGCGCCTATGACGCTGCGGCCCAAATCTTCGATCACCACCAGCGCGGTGCGCCGTTGCGCGGCGACGGCCAGCCTTTCAGCTCGTTCGGGCTGGTCTGGAAACATTACGGCCGCGATTACCTCGCCGCCCTCAGCCTTCCGCAGGCCCATATCGAGGCTCTGCACGCCTCTTTCGATGCGAGCTTCGTGCTTCCGATCGATCTGATGGACAATGGCGCGCTCAGCCCCTCGATTGCGGGACCACTGGCCGGGCTCACTCTGCCATCTCTCCTGGAAACCCTGAAACCCGTGTTCGACGAAAAAGACCCGGAAGCAGAAAACCGCACCTTTCACGCGGCACTTGCGATCGCCGGCAGTTTCGTCGAGGCACGGATTGCCCAGAGCTCTGCCAAACTGCGGGCCGAGGCGCTCGTGCATCAGGCAATCGTGGATACGGGCGAGGGGCGCATTCTCGAATTGCCGACGGGAATGCCGTTCCGCCCGGCAATCGTCAAGGCGGGCGCCGATCACCTGTTGTTCGTCGTTCACCCGCGCGACAAGGATTGGTGCCTCACGACCATCCGCCGAGCGGACGAAGGTTTCGAGGTGCGCGCCGATCTGCCGGCGGCCTGGGCCGGCCTGACCGATCGCGATCTCGAGGCAGCCTGCGGCGTCGAGGGCGCGAGCTTCTGCCATAACGGCCGGTTCATTGCGGCCGCCAGAACCCGCGAGGCGGCGCTCGCCATGGCCGAGCTGGCGGTCCGGGAAGCCGTTTCCAACGGGACCAGGTAGGGGCGACAAGGAACGGGCGGCAGCCAAGGAGGCGCGGTCGAGGGCGGGGCTTCCGCTTCCGACCTCTGCCAGATGTGCTAGAACAGCCCATCATGAGTTTCTCGCAGCCCGCGTCGTCATCCACGATCCTGCATCACAGCCTCAGGCATCTGAGGGCGTTCCTCGCGGTCGTCGATACCGGCTCGGTGACCAAGGCGGCGGAACTCTGCTTCGTCTCCCAGCCGGCGGTCACCCAGGCGTTGTCGAAGATCGAAAAAACCGCCGGCCTGCCGCTGTTTTCCCGCACGCCGCAGCGGATCTTTGCCAACGGCGCCGGTGAAATCCTGGCGCTGCGCATCAAGCGCGCCTTCGCATACCTTGATCCCGCGTTGTCGGAACTGTCGCCGAGACTGCGGGTGACGGCGACGACCGCGCAGCTGAAATCGCTGATCGCGGTCCGCGAAACCGAGAATTTTACGCTCGCGGCGGCCCGGCTGGGCCTCAGCCAGCCGGCGGTCTATCGCGCCGTCAGCCAGCTCGAAGAGGAGGCGGCGCGTCCGCTGTTCGAACGGACGTCCTACGGCATCGTTGCGACGCGCGCGGCCCATGCTCTTGCCCAGGCGGCAAGGCTTGCCTTCATCGAGCTCGAACAGGCGGATGCGGATCTTGCGGAACTGACGGCGGCCGAGATCGGCCAGATCGTCATCGGCGCCACGCCGCTTGCCAAATCCTATGTGCTGCCGAAGGCGATCGCCGGTTTCCGCAAGATCCGCCCGAACCTGCCGATCCAGATCCAGGAAGGGCCTTACCCGGACCTGCTGGGCGCTCTTCGCCGCGGCGAGGTGGATTTCATGCTCGGCGCGCTTCGGGTGCCGGCGCCGATCGGCGATGTGGAGCAGAAGGTGCTGTTTCACGACACGGTGGTCATGGTTTCGGGGCAGGCGCATCCGCTGGCCGGCCGTGAGGAACTGACCGTCGAGGAGCTTGCCGCTTTCCCCTGGGTCGTCAACCAGAGCGGCACACCGATGCGCCGGTATTTCGACAGCGTCTTTACCGGTTCGGCAAGCGGGCCGCCGAAGAGCATCGTCGAAACCGGCTCACTGATCCTGATGCGCGAGCTTCTGGATTCCAGCGACCATCTCGGCTGCACCTCCCGCCTTCAGGCGGAAGCGGAGATCGCCCGCGGGCTGATGCGGGCGCTGCCCTTTGATCTCAGCCACACGTCGCGGCCGATCGGGGTGACGACGAGAAGGGACTGGCTGCCGACGGCGGCACAGCAGGCGTTTCTGGAGCTTCTGCCGACCTGGTCCGAGCGCCCGGCCGATCGATCGCTATAACCAGAACTTATAAGTCCGGCAGATGAACTGATTAAGCCTGAAGACACAGGCCGGCTAGTGTGCAAATGCGCCAGACAGGTGGAGAGATTGGCGTTTGGGGCGAGCACCGCGGTGTTCCGTCCTCTGGAGGTTAACAAAAAGTTGAGAATGGCGGGGCGCCAAGGCACCCGGGCCCGTTGACTGACATATCGACCGTCTACGATATAGGCTACCAGTTATGACAGGGGCCGAGCTCAAAGCCCGGATGCTGTCCGGCAAGGCGTCTATAAGAAAATATCGCGCTCTGAGGAGGAGGGAAACATGCTCAATAGAAGAACGCTCATCGCAGCGGCAGGCGTGGCGCTCAGTTGCCTGGCTGCCATTCCGGCGGCCGCCCAGGAAACCATCAAGATCGGCCTCATCCTGCCGATGACCGGTCCGTTCGCATCGACCGGCCGCCAGGTTTCGGCCGGCGCCAAGACCTTCATGGCGATGAAGGGCGACACCGTCGCCGGCAAGAAGATCGAACTCGTCATCCGCGACGACGCCGGCACGGCCGACCAGACCCGCCGCATCGCCCAGGAATTGGTTGTCAACGACGGCGCCAAGGTTCTGGCCGGCTTCGGCCTGACGCCGCTCGCCATGGCGGTCGCCCCCGTCGCGACCCAGGCGAAAATCCCGTCGGTGGTGATGGCCGCCGGCACGGCTTCGATCACCAAGGCGTCGGAATACATCACCCGCACCTCCGGCACCCTGCCGCAATATTCGCTGCCGGTCGGCACCTGGGCTGCCGCCAACAAGATCAAGAAGGTGGTGACGCTCGTTTCCGACTACGGTCCGGGCATCGATGCCGAGAAGTGGTTCACCAAGGAATTCAAGGCCAAGGGCGGCGAGATCGTCGAGGCCGTGCGCGTGCCGCTCGCCAACCCCGATTTCGCGCCCTTCCTGCAGCGCGTCCGAGACGCCAAGCCCGATGCGGTCTTCGTGTTCCTGCCGTCGGGTGCCGGTTCGCTGTTCATGAAGCAGTTCGCAGACCGCGGCCTCGCCGATGCCGGCATCAAGCTGATTGCGACAGGCGACGTCACCGACGATGATATCCTCAACTCGATGGGCAAGCCGGCAATCGGCACCATCACCGGCCATTTTTATGCCACGGCGCATGACAGCCCGGAAAACAAGGCCTATGTCGCAGCCTTCAAGAAGACCAATGCCGACATGCGCCCGAACTTCATGTCGGTCGGCGGTTTCGACGGCATGGCGCTGATCTACGCTGCGCTCGAAAAGACTAAGGGCGACGTCACCGGCCCGGCCTTCATGGCAGCTGTCAAGGGCCTCTCCTGGACGAGCCCGCGTGGTCCCGTCTCGATCGATCCGGAAACCCGCGACATCATTCAGAACATCTACATCCGCGAGGTCAAGGACGTGAACGGCGAGCTGCAGAACGTCGAGTTCCAGACGTTCAAGGATCTCAAGGATCCGGAAAAGGCCGACGCCAAGTAAGGCGCTTTGCAAACGGACGGCGGTAGACAGCTTCCGCCGCTTCCGGTGCAAAAAATATCCTGGCATCCTTGTTCTTGACCACAGTCTCCCGAGTGGGAATGTTAGGATCTGTTGATCGGTAAACGGGCGCGCGGCCGCGGGTGGAAAAAAACGCCGGCGGTCGCTCTCAAAGAAGAGCCAAATGCTTACAATCCTGTTCGACGGCATCGCTTATGGGATGCTGCTTTTCATTCTGGCCTGCGGGCTGACGGTGACGCTCGGTCTGATGAACTTCATCAACCTGGCGCATGGCGCCTTTGCCATGGCTGGCGGCTACGTGACCGTGGTGATGATGAACCGCTACGGCATCTCCTTCTACTGGTGCCTGCCGGCGGCTTTCATCGTTTCGGCGCTGATCGGCCTCGTGCTGGAACGGACGCTCTACCAGTGGCTCTACCAGGCAAGCCATCTGGACCAGGTTCTGTTCTCGATCGGCATCGTGTTCATGGCGATCGCCGCGACCGACTATTTTATAGGTGGCCAGCAGCAGCTGATCAACCTGCCGCCGGAACTCTCCGGCCGCATGGATGTGTTCGGCGTCGGCGTCGGTCGTTACCGGCTCTTCACCATCGTCGTCTGCGCCGCGCTTGCGCTGGCGCTGCAACTGATCCTCTCGAAGACCCGCTTCGGCAGCCGGCTGCGCGCAGCCGTCGACGACCGGCGCGTCGCCATGGGCCTCGGCATCAACGTGCCGCTCGTCTTCGCGCTCACCTTCGCCTTCGGTTCGGGCCTTGCCGGCCTCGGCGGGGCGATGGGCGCTGAAATCCTCGGGCTCGATCCGAACTTCCCGCTGAAATTCATGATCTACTTCCTCATCGTCGTCTCCGTCGGCGGCACGTCCACTGTCTCCGGCCCATTCCTCGCCGCTCTGCTGCTCGGCATTGCCGACGTGGCCGGCAAATATTACGTGCCGGCGATCGGTCCCTTCGTCATCTACGGACTGATGATCGTCATGCTGATCGTGCGGCCGAACGGCCTGTTCTCAAGGGGCGGCCGATGAGCGTTCTTCCTCAGGAAACCACCGTGTCCGCAAATTCCTCCACCGCTGCAGCCGAGACCCGTGCTGCCAAGCTGATGAAGCGACGGAGCCGCATCCGCTTCTACGAGATCATCGTCTGGATCGCCGCGATCGCCGCTTATTTCCTGCTGCCGTCGAAGATGCTGATCCTCACCGAGATCGCCATCCTCGCGTTGTTTGCCGTATCGCTCGACCTGGTGCTCGGTTTCGCCGGCATCGTCTCGCTCGGCCACACCGCCTTCTTCGGCCTCGGCGCCTATGTGGCGGGCCTGATGGCGCAGCACTATTTCGCCGAACCGGTGACCGGATTGATCGTCGCGGGCGTTGCCTCCGGCGTGCTCGGCCTGCTCACCAGCTTCCTCATCCTGCGCGGCTCCGACCTTACCCGCCTGATGACCACGCTCGGCATCGGCCTGATGATGGCGGAAGTCGCCAACCAGATGGCCTGGCTGACCGGCGGCGCCGATGGCCTCAGCGGTTTTTCGCCCGGGCCGATCCTCGGCATGTTCGAGTTCGACCTGTTCGGCAAGGTCGGTTATCTCTATTGCGTCGGCGTGCTCTTCATCGGCACGATGATCATGCGGCGCATTGCCTTTTCACCTTTCGGCCTGTCGCTGAAGGCGATCAAGGGCAATTCGATGCGCTCCGCCATGGTCGCCGTGCCGGCGCGCAAGCGCATCGTCACCGCCTATACGGTCGCGGCCGTGTTTGCCGGCATGGCGGGGGCACTGCTCACCCAGACGACCGCCTTCGTCTCGCCCGACGTGCTCGCCTTCCATCGCTCGGCCGACGTCCTGCTGGTGCTCGTCATCGGCGGTACCGGCTATCTCTATGGCGGCATCTTCGGGGCGATCCTGTTCACGCTGGTCAAGGACTGGCTGTCGGTGATCACCCCGCAATACTGGATGTTCTATATCGGCATGCTGCTCGTCATCCTGGTGCTGGTCGGCCGTGACCGGCTGTCGCGCTGGGTCGAATACCTGCCCGAGCGCCTCTCGAAGAAGGAGGACCGCTGATGAGCGAGATCGTTCTCGAAACCAGGCATCTGGTGCGCCGCTTCGGTGCCTTCCTTGCCACCAATGACGTCAGCCTGAAGGTGGAGCGCGGCGCCCGCCACGCGCTGATCGGCCCGAACGGCGCCGGCAAGACGACGCTGATCAACCTCCTGACCGGCGTGCTGCCGCCTTCGGAAGGCCAGGTTTTCCTCGAAGGCGAGGACATCACCTCAATGGCCTCGTTCCGGCGCGTCAAGCGCGGGCTCACCCGCACCTTCCAGATCAACCAGCTGTTCAACGAGTTCACCCCGCTCGAAACCGTGGCGCTGGCAATCGCCGAGCGCGAAGGCGTCGGCCACAATCTGTGGCGGTCGATCGCCGGTTACGGCAAGGTGGTCGACGAGGCGGCAGCCCTGCTGGCCCGTTTCGGCCTGGCCTCTGTCATGGGCGAGCGCACCGTGATCCTGCCCTATGGCAAGCAGCGCCTGCTCGAGATCGCGCTCGCCTTTGCATCAAAGCCCCGTGTTCTGCTGCTCGACGAACCGGCGGCCGGCGTGCCCGAAGACGAACGGCACGAAGTGCTGCAGATCGTCTCCGACCTTCCGGCCGACGTCACCGTGCTGCTGATCGAGCACGACATGGATCTGGTCTTTTCGTTCGCCAACCGGATTTCGGTTCTGGTGGCGGGCGCCGTCTTCGTCGAGGGAACGGTTGCGGAAATCTCCGCCGATCCGCGCGTCAAGGCGGTCTATCTCGGAGAAAACGCATGAGCGCCCCGGTTCTGGTCACCGAAAAACTGGTCGCGGGTTACGGCGAGGCGAGCGTTCTCGCCGGTATCAGCCTGACGATCCGCGAGGGTCGCACGCTGGCGTTGCTCGGCCGCAACGGCACGGGCAAGACGACCTTCGTCAATACGCTCGCCGGCGTCACCACCCATCATTCGGGCTCGATCCACCTGATGGGGCGCGACGTCACGAAACTGCGCGCCGATCGCCGCGCCGCGGCGGGAATCGGCTGGGTGCCGCAGGAGCGCAACATCTTCAAGTCGCTGACCGTCGAGGAAAACATGACGGCGATCGCGCGCCCCGGCGTCTGGACGCTGGAACGGGTCTACACGATGTTCCCGCGTCTCAAGGAGCGCCGCAAGAACCTCGGCAACCAGCTCTCCGGCGGCGAGCAGCAGATGCTGGCGGTCGGGCGGGCGCTGATGGTCAATCCGAAGCTCTTGCTTCTCGATGAGCCGACGGAGGGTCTTGCACCGATCATCGTCGACGAGTTGCTCGCGGCGATCCAGCGGATCACGCAAGGCGAGGGCATGTCGGCTATCATCATCGAGCAGAAGGCCCGCAAGGTGCTGCCGCTCTCCGACGACGCCGTCATCCTCGATCGCGGCGCGATCGTCTATCAGGGGACCAGCGCCGATCTGCTCGCCAACGAGGAGATTCTCGGTCGGCATCTGACCGTGGAAAAGGGTGTCCGGCACTAGTTCGGAAAAGCGCAGGCGTCTTCTTGTCGCCGACGCGCTGTGCGGTTATGCCGCTTGACGGTTCTCAAACAGCACACCGCGCCCGCGCTACATTCAGCGGCCGCCTAGTGCGCCGTTCCGTCGACGATCACGTGGTCGTGGTCCATCGAGCATTTCTCGATGCGGGCATGGACCTTGTAGACGTTGCGCAGCATGTCCACGGTGACCACGTCGCGCGGGTAACCGCAAGCCCGCATGCGGCCGTTGGCGATCACCAGAACCTTGTCGGCAAAGCGGAGCGCCTGGTTGAGATCGTGTATGGCGATCATCACGATCATGCCCTTCGAGCGCGCCCGCCGCTGCATGAAATCGAGCACTTCGACCTGCCGGTGAAGATCGAGCGCGCTGGTCGGCTCGTCCATCAGCATGATTTCCGGTTCGCGAACGAGTGCCTGGGCGATCGACACCAGCTGGCGCTGGCCGCCGGAGAGCGCACCAAGATCCCGAAACGCGATGGCGGTGATGTTGAGCGCCCGCATGATTTCGTCGATGAACGAGAGGTCGCTGTCGCTGACGCTCCAGGACTGGCCCTGCTTGCGGGCGAGAAGGATCGATTCGTAGACGGTCAGCACCGCATTGGCCGAGGTGTCCTGCGGCATGTAGGTGATGGCGTTCTTCGTCCTCGCGCCATCGATGACGATATTGCCGGGCCCCTTCAGGAGGCCCGTGATGCGCTTGAACAGCGTCGACTTGCCGGCGGCGTTGGGGCCGATGACGGCGATCAACTCGCCGGCCTTCATGACCGGCGTCGTCACGTCTTCCACGAACAGCTTGCGGCCGTGATAGGCGCCGACCGATTGCAGTTGCATCGCTACCATGACCGGCTCCGATTCGAGAGGATGAGCGAGAAGAAGAATGGAACGCCGACCAGCGCCGTGATGATGCCGATCGGAAAAACGACGCCCGGAATGATCGACTTCGAGACGATCGAGGTGAGCGACAGCAAAAGCGCTCCCGACAGGATCGAGCCCGGCAGGAAAAAGCGCTGGTCTTCGCCGAGGATCATACGGGCAATATGCGGGCCGACCAGGCCGACGAAACCGATCGTGCCGACGAAGCTGACCGGCACGGCGGCAAGCAGCGAGATGATCAGCATGGTTTCGAGCCGGATGCGCCGGACGTTGACGCCGAAGCTCGCCGCCTTGTCCTCGCCGAGCCGGATCGCGGTCAGCGCCCATGCGTGGCGGGCAAACAGCGGCAGCGCGATCAAGAGGACGGCAAGGGTGATGCCGATTTTCGGCCAGGTCGCCTTGGTAAGGCTGCCCATGGTCCAGAAGACCACGGCCGACAGCGCCTGCTCGGAGGCCAGATATTGCAGGAAGGCGAGCAGCGCGTTGAAGGTGAAGACCAGCGCGATGCCGAGCAGCACGACCGTCTGCACCGAGACGCCGCGCATCTGCGAGATGAAATGGATGAACAGCGTGGCGATCAGCGCCATGACGAAGGCATTGGCCGGCACGAGCAGGGTGGCGGCAACCGGCAGGATGGAGACGCTGGTGACGATCGCCAGCGCGGCGCCGAAGCTGGCGGCGGCCGAGATGCCGAGCGTGAACGGGCTGGCGAGCGGATTGGCAAGAATGGTCTGCATCTGGGCACCGGCAACCGACAGCGCGGCGCCGACGACGATCGCCATGACTGCAACCGGCATGCGGATATCCCAGACCACGGCGCGGATCTGGGCCGAGACGGAGGAGGGGTCGATCAGCGCGGCGACGACTTCGCCGAGGCTGTAGCGGGCCGGCCCCCAGGCGAGATCGACGGCGAACGACAGACAAAGGGCGGCTGTCATGGCAGCGAGGATCACAAGCTTGCGGCGGGCAAGGGCGCGATAGCGCTCCCGCCCGGCTTCAGCTTCGATCGGCAATGCGGCGATCTCGGCCATATCGGGTTACTTCGCCGCCTTGGCGTCGATCCAGTAACCCGGCTGATACGGAACCGGCAGGAATTTCTCGTGGAATTCCTTGAAGGTCGCATCCGGGTCGAGATCGGCGAACAGCTCCGGGTGGAACCATTTTGCCATCCGCTGGACAGCGACGAACTGGTATGGGCTGGTGTAGAACTGATGCCAGATGGCGTGGATATTGCCGCCTGCGACAGCCTTGGAGCCGGTGAAAGCCGCATTCTGCATCAGGGCGTCCAGCGCCTTGCGGCTGCCGTCGAATGCGGGGGCTGCGTTCGGGCCGACATTCACGAAGTCCTTGGCGTCCTTGGTCTGGCTCCAGTTCGAGCCGGTGACGACGACGACATCCGGATTGGAAGCGACGACCTGTTCGGCGTTGATCGAGCCGGTATAGCCCGGAAGGAAATCCGAACCGAGATTATGGCCGCCGGCCCAATCCACCATCAAGCCGAAATTGTCCGGGCCGAAGGTGCCGCAGCACTCGACCAGGCCGGCCGCCCGATACATGAACACATTCGGCTTCTTCGGGTTGGCGGCCTTCAACTTATCGGTCACGCGGGCCATCTGCTGCTTCCAATAGGCGGCGACGGCTGTGGCGCGATCCTCGTGGCCGAAGATCTGGCCGAGAACCTTGAGGCTCGGTTCGGTGTTGTCGAGAATGTGTTCGCGGAAGTCGATATAGACGATCTTCACGCCGATCTTGTTCAGCATCTCCTCGAGCTTCACCTCGTCCGCGGCCTTCTTGTTGCCGATCGGCAGCAGCATGACGTCCGGGTTCAGCTTGACGACGGTCTCGGTCTGCAGCGTGCCGTCGGTCAGGTTGCCGAGGAACGGCAGTTCCTTGCCCTTCGGGAATTTCGCGAGATAGGTGTCGTAGCCATCCTTGTCGGTGGTCAACAGGTCGTTGCGCCAGCCGACGATCCTGGCGAAGGGATCTTCCTTTTCGATCGGGGCGACCGAATAGAGCATCCGGCCTTCGCCGAGAATAACGCGCTCGACCGGCTTGTCGAACTTCACCTCACGGCCGGCGACGTCCTTGAAGGTGAACGACTGCGCCAGCACGGAAAACGGTAGAAGGCTTGCAAGCACAACCGTTGATGTTGCAAGCATTTTCGCGAAATTCATCTGGAAACTCCCCCGATGTCTGATAATGTCCGCATGCATATGAAATATGACTTTTGGAATCAAGTTCTATGTTTTAGAGCTCTTCCAAAGTAGTCTGACTATCGGGGCACCTATTATGAATTCGATGAACTCCAACTATTCCATCCGAGATGAAATCCGCGACTTCTGGTCGGAGAGAGCGGCGACGTTCGACGAGAGTGTCGGCCACGAAATCTTCTCGGAGGAAGAACGCAAGGGCTGGCAGCGGCTGATCCGCAAACATCTGGGCGATGGCACCGGCCGCGCCGCTCTGGATCTTGCCTGCGGCACCGCCGTCATCTCGCATCTGATGAACGACGTCGGTTTCAAGGTCACCGGTCTCGACTGGTCGGATGCGATGCTGGGCCAGGCGCGCGCCAAGGCGAAGAAACGCGGCGCCGATATCCGTTTCGTGTCCGGCGACGCGGAAAACACGATGGAGCCGAAGAACAGCTACGATGTCATCACCAATCGGCATCTGGTCTGGACGCTGGTCGATCCGCCGGCCGCTTTCGCGGAATGGTTCTCAGTCCTGAAGCCGGGCGGCAAAGTGCTGATCCTCGACGGCAACATGGGCAAGGAGACCTGGGTCAAGGGCCTGCAGAAATTCTGGTCGAGGATCACCGGCAAGCCGGCCGCAAGCCACATGACCCCGGCCATGGCGGCGCGTCACCAGAACATCCGCTCGCGCGTCTATTTCTCGGACGCCATGCCGGCGGAAGCGGTGGTCGATCTTTTGACCAAGGCCGGTTTCGTCAACATCGTGGTCGACCGCAAGCTGTCCGACATCCATTGGGCCCAGGCCCGCAAGATGCCGTTCCTGCGTGGCCTGGAGCGCATGGTCCAGGAACGCTTCGCCATCTGCGCGATGAAGCCGGAATAAGCTGCCGATCGAAGGCGGCCCGTGGCGGCCACCTTCGACCCACCGCAAATATGCACAGCATTTATGGCCGCCTGACATGATTGTGACCGGGCTGTGACTGCGGGCATTAACCTTTGACCGCTTTCCCCGAAACCCGGGGGAAGCGCAAAGTCACGCGGATCACGATCCGGTCTCATCCGGGCCTCGCGCGTGCCTCATTTCGGGACCTGCACCCAATGCAATTAACCTTGTGATAACCGATCGATTTTTGAATGGGCTATCTTCTGCGCGCGGCCATCGCCGCCGCGGCTCCCTTGCCATTTCCGACCATGGAGACAAGATTGTCCATCAAGCTTTTTGCCCTTTCCGCGCTCGCTCTTTCCGTAATTGCAGCACCCGCCCTTGCCCAGCCCACCCCGAGCATGGTGAAAAAATTCGATGCCTGGGGTCTCTATTCCTACAAGGGCGACGGCGGCACGACCTGCTATGTGCTGACCACGCCGACGCAGATGCAGCCAGCCAATGTCGATCACGGCGACAACTTTTTCCTCGTCGCGCCAAAGCCTTCCGGATCCGGCTTTTATCCGCAGGCGATCATGGGTTACGACCTCAAGGGCGGATCGCAGATGACGGTCACCGTAGACGGCCGAACCTTTGCCCTGGAGCCGAAAGGCAATTCCGGCTGGACGAAACAGGAGAGCGCCGATGCCGCTCTTGTCGCGGCGATGAAATCGGGAAGCAGCATGACGCTCGAAGCGGTCTCCCAGCGCGGCACGCAGACCAGCTACACGTTCTCGCTTTCCGGCGTAAGCGCGGCATTGACCCAGGCGGAGCGCTGCGGCTGACAGGGTTTCGCTCGCGTTGTCATGGCGGATGTGCTATCTGTCATGACAACGATTGGAGCGACTGCCATGAACCTGCAGATACGGGATCCCCGCGCCCGAGAGCTCGCGGAGCGGCTTGCCAAAAAACGTAATGTTAGCATGACCGAGGCGGTCATCGAGGCGCTTGAGGAGAAGCTTTCAAAAGAGGAGCAGGCGGAAACGCCGCTTCAGGAACGCGTGATGAAAATCGTCGATCGCCTTCATGCCATCAAGGGCGGAGAGGGGCGGGACATGACCAAGGATGAAATCGACGAGATGTGGGGCCATTAGTGTTCGTCGATACCTCCGTCATCGTCGCGATCTTTTCCAAGGAGGAGGATGCGCAACAGTGGATAGGCAAGATCGAAGCGGCAGAGAGCCTCTGCACCAGTGCTTTGGTCGTGCTCGAGACTGCCATGAGGCTGTCGACGAAGCTCGACGAGGATCCCCTCGTCATTGAGCAGGGTCTATCTGATTTCTTCAAAGAGACGAAAATCCAGATCGTTCCTATCGAGGAAGCCGATGGCGAGCTGGCGATCCGGGCATTCCGGGATTACGGCAAGGGCAGGGGACACCCAGCCCAGCTTAATCTGGCCGACTGTCTCTCTTATGCCTGCGCTAAAAACCGCGGCCTGTCGCTGCTCTACAAGGGCGCCGATTTCGCACGCACGGACCTGGCCTGAAGTCCCCCGATCGTGTCAAAAATAGCTGGTTTCTCCCATGGCTTTTTGGTGGCACCACCCTAGTTGACGATTGTCAAAAAGGCTGTCCCAGGTGATCGTTGTCATGTAAGACGGCATAGCCGATCGCCGCCGAAAGCCCGATGATGAATCATTCGACTGCCGAGACAGCCTTTCTTTCCCACAGCGGCGAAATGGCCCGTCTTATTGCGGCTTTCAATTGGGCAGCCACTTCGCTCGGGCCGATCGCCACCTGGCCGCAGAGCCTCAAGACCACGATTTCCCTCATGCTTCGTTCGCCGGTCCCGATCGTCACGCTGTGGAACGAGGACGGCGTGATGATTTATAACGACGCCTATTCCGATTTTGCCGGAAGGCGCCATCCCGGCATCCTCGGAGGCAAGGTGCGCGAGGGCTGGCCTGAAGTTGCGGACTTCAACGACAACGTCATGAAGGTCTGTTTCGCCGGTGGCACGCTTGCCTATTCCGACCAGGAAATGGTCCTCGACCGCTCCGGCACGCCGGCCTCCGCCTTCATGAACCTCTATTATTCTCCGGTCTATGACGAGGCCGGCAAGCCCTTCGGCGTGGTGGCGATCGTCGTCGAGAACACGGCCAAGGTTCGCGCCGAGCGGCGGCTTCAGGGGGAGGGCGAGCGTCTGCGGCTGATGTTCGATCAGGCGCCGGGCTTCATGGCCATGGTGACCGGACCGGACCATGTTTTCGAAATGGCGAACGGCGCCTATATGCGCCTCGTCGGCGGCCGGGACCTGCTTGGGCGCCCCATCCGCGAAGCCCTGCCGGAAGTGGCCGAGCAGGGTTTTTCCGACCTGCTCGATGAGGTCCGCAGAAGCGGCCGTCCCCATCTCGGCCAGGGTGTGAGCGTGAAGCTGGCGCGTCGGCCCGGTCTGCCGCCGGAAGAGCGTTTCGTGGATTTCGTCTACCAGCCGATCGTCGACGATGCCGGCCAGGCGACCGGGATATTCATCCAGGGCAGCGACGTCACCGATCAGAAGAAGGCGGAGATCGCGCTTCTCAAGGAAACCCGGCATCTGGAGGTGCTGAACCGGCTCGGTGCCGAACTTTCCGCCGAACTCGACCTCGAAAAGGTGGTGCAGATGACCACCGACGCCGGCGTCGAACTGACTGGTGCGCAGTTCGGAGCCTTCTTCTACAACGTGGTCAACGACCGCGGCGAAAGCTATATGCTCTATGCGCTGTCTGGCGTACCCCGGTCGGCATTCGAGAATTTTCCGATGCCGCGCAACACGGCCGTTTTCGCGCCGACATTCAGCGGCGAGGGCGTCATTCGCTCCGACGATATCATGGCGGATCCGCGCTACGGCCGGAACGATCCGTATTTCGGCATGCCGAAGGACCATCTGCCGGTGCGCAGCTATCTGACGGTTCCGGTGATCTCGCGCTCCGGCGAGGTGATCGGCGGCCTGTTCTTCGGACATGCCGAATCGGCTCAGTTCCGCGAGGAGCATGAGCGGCTGGTTGTGGGGGCTGCCGGCCAGGTGGCGATCGCCATCGACAATGCGCGGCTTTTCCGCGCCGCGGAACGCGACCTCGCCGAACGCCAGCGCGCCGAGGAGGCGCTGCAGGTGCTGAATGCCAGCCTCGAACAGAAGATCGCCTCCGAAATCTCCGAGCGCATGAAGATGGAAGAGGCGCTGCGCCAGAGCCAGAAGATGGAAGCGCTCGGCCAGTTGACAGGCGGTGTCGCGCACGATTTCAATAACCTGCTGCAGGTGATCTCCGGCAATCTTCAGCTTCTCGCCAAGGACGTCGCCGGCAACCAGCGGGCCGGCCGCCGGGTGGAAAATGCGCTTGCCGGCGTGCAACGCGGTTCCAAGCTTGCCAGCCAGCTGCTCGCCTTCGGCCGCCGCCAGCCGCTGGAGCCGAAGGTGGTCAATATCGGCCGGTTCCTGACCGGCATGGAAGAACTGCTGCGCCGCACGCTCGGGGAGGATATCGAGGTCGAGACGATCCGATCCGGCGGCCTCTGGAACGTGCTGGTCGACCCGACCCAGATCGAGAATGCGCTCCTCAATCTCGCGATCAATGCGCGCGACGCGATGGAAGGCGGCGGCAAGCTGACGATCGAGGCGGGCAACGCCTTCCTCGATGACAATTACGTGCGCCAGCATGCGGACGTGCCGGCCGGCCAATATGTGATGATGGCGGTGACCGACACGGGCACCGGCATGACGCCGGAGGTGATGGAACAGGTGTTCGAGCCGTTCTTCTCGACCAAGCCAATAGGCAAGGGCACGGGCCTCGGTCTTTCCATGGTCTACGGTTTCGTCAAGCAGTCCGGCGGGCACGTCAAGATCTACAGCGAAGTCGGCCAGGGCACGACCGTCAAGATCTATTTCCCGCGCATCCAGCGCAGTGAGGATCTGGTGACCGACGCCGATTTCGGCCCGGTGACCGGCGGCACGGAAACCATTCTGGTGGCGGAGGACGACGAGCAGGTGCGCGCCACCGTCATCGAGCTGCTCGGCGATCTCGGTTATGCAGTGCTGAAGGCGAAGGACGCGGCGGGTGCGCTGAGTATCATCGAAAGCGGCGTGCCGGTCGATCTTCTGTTCACCGACGTGGTGATGCCGGGGCCGCTGAAGAGCACCGAGCTTGCCAGGCACGCCCGCGAGCGGATGCCGGATATCGCCGTGCTGTTCACCTCAGGTTATACGGAAAACTCGATCGTGCATGGCGGCCGGCTCGATTCCGGCGTCGAGCTGCTGTCGAAACCCTATACCCGCGAAGCCTTGGCGCGGAAGATACGCCATGTGCTGAACGGCCAGCAGCATCGCAACCGGGTGAGGGCGTCGTTCGCGGCCAAGCCCGCCGCCCCGGTGATCGGGCAGCGACCGGTCATGCCGCGTTATTCCGTGCTGCTGGTCGAGGACGATTTCCTGATCCGCATGAGCACCGCCGATCTTCTGACCGAACTGGGCCACGAGGTTTCCGAGGCCTCGACGGCGGAGGAGGCGATCATCATGATAGAGGAGCGTAGCTTCGACGTGGTGGTCACCGATCTCGGCCTGCCGGGTCTCTCCGGCGGCGAGTTCGCGCAGCAGGCGCGCAAGTTATCTCCCGATGTCGGCATCGTGTTCGCGACCGGCAACGACCGCATTCCCGCCGAGGCGGAAGTAGAAGGAGCAGTGCTTCTGAAGAAGCCCTATGGCAGCCAGGAAATCGCAATCGCCTTCGAGAAGATCACCGCCCAGAAGGGCTGAAGGCCGGCAGCCGGCGCCAGTTGTGTCGAGCAATGTTTCCCTTGATCAGGTAAGGAATTTTCCTTACGATAGACCGAAAGGAGATTGTCATGACCAATGTGTTCAAAGAAGTCAGCACGATCACCGCCAAGGGCCAGACGACGGTTCCCAAATCCGTCCGGCAGGCGCTCGGTCTGGATTACGGAGACCGGATCGCCTTCTATGTCGACGATGAACGCGGCGTTTCGGTGCTACGGGAGGCAGCAGATGCACCTGATCCCGTGATCGATAGCTTTCTTACGTTCCTCGCCAAAGACATGGAGGCCCGGCCGGAGGCGCTTTCGACGCTGCCGCCGGCTTTGGTTGATCGCATGACTGCCCTGACCAACGGCATCAAGGTGGACCTCGACGCGCCGATCGACGGCGAAGTCGATCTCTAGCCTATGCTGGTCGTCGACGGCTGGACCATCCTGGCGCATCCGCTCTTCCTCGATCAGCTGGAAAAGCTGACGCTCGCCGTCGAGCGCTCAAGGGACAAGGATCCCGAACACTATCAGGCTACCGCCAATGCCAAGCTGCTCGCCGCCTTGTCGGAACTGGTTTTCAAGACCATTCCGGCCGATCCAACACAAGCGATCTATCGCCAGGGAGGCACTCTCGGCGAAGGCCGGAAACACTGGTTCCGGGCAAAATTCGGAGGTCAGCGTTTCCGGCTGTTCTTCCGCTACAGCAGCGAAGCGAGGATCATCATCTTCGCCTGGGTGAATGACGAAAACACGCTGCGCACCTACGGCGCAAAGACCGATGCCTATGCGGTGTTCCGGAAAATGCTGTCCGGGGGCAACCCGCCCGACGATTGGGCCGCTCTGCTGAAGGCGGCCTCTGCAGAAGATGCGAAGGCGCGTTTCACCGCGGCGGAGAAGACTGCCGAATAGCCAGCCGCCTCACCACCACGCGTAAAAATGAGATACCGGCCCGTGGCCGGTGCCGACCGTGAGGGTGTCGGCGGCGGCGATGGCGCCGGCGAGATAGGTCTTGGCGATCGCAACCGCGTCAGCCGCCGAAGCGCCCTTGGCGAGTTCGGCGGCAATTGCGCTCGAGAGCGTGCAGCCGGTGCCGTGGGTGTTGCTGGTCGCGGTGCGTCTGCCCTCGAACCAGTGGATGCCGGTGGCGTCCGCCAGCACATCCGGGCTGTCTTCGCTCTCCAGATGACCGCCCTTCACCAGGACTGCCTTGGGCCCGATCTTCAGCAGCCGCTCAGCCTGGGCCGCCATCTCTTCGCGGGTCGTGGCGACCGTCTCGCCGAGCAGCGCCGCGGCTTCGGGCAGGTTGGGGGTGACGACGGTGGCGAGCGGCATCAGCTTGTAGGTGACGGCATCCACCGCATCGAGCGCCAGCAGCGGCGAACCGCCCTTGGCGATCATCACCGGATCGAGCACGATCGGCACGGTATCGCGATAAGGGTGCAGCACGTCGGCAACCGCCTCGGCGATCTCGGCATTGGCGATCATGCCGATCTTCACCGCATCGACGCGCACGTCGAGAAAGATGGTGCGGATCTGGTTTGCGACGAAGGCGGCGGGCACCGCATGCACGCCGGTGACCCCTTGGGTATTCTGGGCGGTCAGCGCGGTCAGCGCCGCCATGCCATAGGTGCCGCGGGCCGCAAAGGTTTTCAGATCCGCCTGGATGCCGGCGCCGCCGGAAGGGTCCGAACCGGCGATCGACAGGACGTTTTTGATGCTCATGCGCGTGCCCTTTCGATTTCCGCGGCAATTCGGCGGGCGGCGGCTTCCGGATCGGGCTGGCCGCAGATGGCGGACACGACCGCGAGGCCCTTTGCGCCGGCGGCGAGTGCCGGGCCGGCATGTTGCGCCTTGACGCCGCCGATCGCGACTGCCGGAACCGGCGCCATGGTGACGATGCGCGCAAGCCCGTCGAAACCGATCGGTTGTTTATGGTCGGGCTTCGTATTGGTCGCAAACACCGGACCGATGCCGACATAATCGACGATCGACGAATCCACTCGCCGCGCCAGGTCCTCGGTCTCGACCGAAAGGCCGAGGATCATGCCATGGCCGGCACGCTGCCGCGCTATCACTGCCGCCATGTCGCTCTGGCCGACATGCAGGCCTTCGGCGCCGATCGCGATTGCTGCCTCCACGTCGTCGTTGATGATCAGGGGCACGCCGGTTCCGGAAAGTACCGCCTTCAGCGCCCGGCCGGTTTCGATCATTTTTGCCGTGTCCGCCTGCTTGTCGCGCAGCTGGACCATGGTGGTGCCGCCGGCGACGGCAAGCCTTGCCGTCTCGACCATGCCGATCTCGCGGCAGAGATCGGGATCGAGGACGAGGTAGACGGAAAGGTCGAAGGTTTTGGTCATGCTGCGACGACCCTTGCCTGGGCATCGAGCGTCTCGCCGGTCAGCGCCGCGAGGCGGTCGAGGAAGATCGGCGAGAAGAAGCCGGGACCGGAGGCGGTGAAGGCCGCTTCCTCGCCCGCGACCGCGAACATCGCGAGTGCGGCGACCGTCGCCTCGAAGGGATCGTCCGTGCTTGCCGCAAAGGCGCCGACCAGGCAGGTGAGCGAGCAGCCGAGCGCGGTCACCCGCGGCATCAGGGCGGAGCCGCCGAGGATGCGGACCGAACGCCGGCCGTCGGTGACGAAATCCACCTCGCCGGTAACAGCCACCACGCAGGCCTGCTGCCGGGCGATGGCGATGGCCGAGCTTTCGGCTGCCGCGACGCTGTCGCCGCTGTCGACGCCATGGCCGCTCGACTGGCTGCCGGCCAGCGCGATGATTTCCGAGGCGTTGCCGCGAATGACCGTGGGCCTCAGTTCCATCAGCTCGGCGAGTGCGGCGCGGCGATAGGCGGTGGCGTAATGGGCGACGGGGTCGAGCACCCATGGCTTGCCGGCGTTTGTGGCGGAGGCGGCCGCGGCCTTCATGCCGGCCAGGAAGTCCGGCGACAGGGTGCCGATATTGACCGTCAGGGCCGCAGCGATGCGGGCGAACTCGCCGGCTTCTTCCTTGGTATGCACCATGGCGGGCGAGGCGCCGGCCGCCAGCATCACATTGGCGGCGATATTCATCGCCACGAAATTGGTGATGTTCTGGACGAGCGGGTTTTTCGCTCGCATTGCCGTCAGCAGCTGGCCGGGGGTCTCTGCAAGGGTCCCAAGGGGCATTGTCGTCTGCATGTCTGCCTCGTTCGGCGGGGCAGGCGCAGGGCGCAATGTTGAACGCCCGGACGACTCCCTCCGCCAGCATGATCTGGTTCAGGTTCTAAGGGTGCTTCTCAGCCCGGTTTTGCCGGACGCCCCTGTCTTCACCATGGCTTACAGCAAAGATAATGCGCTTCGCCAGTGATTTTTTCTGATTTTGGGCCTTGCAGCTCTAGTCGCTAGAGGTTGTAGAGACGGGGCTCGATCCAATGGGAATGAGACGATGAGCACCACCACGCAGGCACGATACAAGGTTGGCGGCATGGATTGCGCCAGCTGCGCGACGAAGATCGACACCGCGGTTCGCCGCATGCCGGGCGTCGAGGACGTGTCCGTTTCGGTTGCGTCGGGCACGATGACGGTGAAGCACGACGGGTCCGGCGATCTCGGCGCGATCGAGAAGAAGGTCGTGGGGCTTGGGTATTCGCTCAGGGCGCTGGGTCAGAAGGCCGGTGAGGATGCGCGGCGGCGCGGTGTCGAGGGCTTACCCCCCTCTGCCCTGCCGGGCATCTCCCCCTCAAGGGGGGAGATCGGCCAGCCGCACGACCACCATCACGCCCACGACGGCGGGCACGATCATTCCCACCACGACCGCGGCACGACGGAAATCGAAGGCCTGCACGGCCATGATCACGGGCCGATGGATGGGCCGTGGTGGAAATCCGCCAAGGGCCGCCTGACCATCCTGGTCGGCATTGCGTTGGCGGTGGCTTACGGGATCGGCCATCTCCTCCCGGCCTATGACACCTATATCTTCACCGCCGCAATGCTGATCGGCCTCGTGCCGATCGCCCGCCGCGCCATTATGGCAGCACTCGCTGGCACGCCGTTTTCGATCGAGATGCTGATGACGATCGCCGCCGTCGGCGCCGTTGTCATCAATGCGTCGGAAGAGGCCGCCGCCGTGGTTTTCCTCTTCCTCATCGGCGAATTGCTGGAAGGGGTCGCGGCCGGCAAGGCGCGCCAAAGCATCCAGAGTCTGACGGCGCTGGTGCCGAAAAACGCGCTGCTCGAAGAAAACGGCCAGACCCGCGAAGTACCGGCCGATCGCCTTGCCGTCGGCGCGATCATCCTCGTGCGTCCCGGCGACCGCATTTCGGCGGACGGCGTCATCATCGCCGGCGAGAGCGCGATCGACGAAGCGCCGGTGACGGGCGAAAGCACGCCGGTTGCCAAGGGCATCGACGACGCGGTTTTTGCCGGCACGATCAACGGCGATGCCGCCTTGCGGATTCGCGTCACCGCGGCTGCCGAGGACAACACCATCGCCCGCGTCGTGCGGCTGGTCGAGGAGGCGCAGGAGAGCAAGGCCCCGACCGAGCGCTTCATCGACCGGTTCTCGCGGTATTACACGCCGGGCGTCGTGGTGGTTGCGGCTCTGGTCGCCATCCTGCCGCCGCTTATGGCCGGTGCGTCCTGGAGCGAGTGGGTCTACAAGGGCCTGGCGATCCTGTTGATCGGCTGCCCCTGCGCGCTGGTCATCTCGACGCCTGCCGCAATTGCCGCATCGCTCTCGTCAGGCGCCCGCCGCGGCCTGCTGATGAAGGGTGGCGCGGTGCTGGAGACGCTCGGCAAGATCACAGCCGTCGCGCTCGACAAGACCGGCACGCTGACGGCCGGCAGGCCCCAGGTGACCGATGTAATCGCCTTCGGCCGCAATGCGGAAGACGTGCTGCGCTTTGCCGCCGCGCTCGAAACGGGCTCCAGCCATCCGCTCGCCGTCGCTATCCTTGCCAAGGCTGCCGATGATGAGGTCGAGATTCCGACCGCGACGGATGCCAGGGCGCTCGGCGGCAAGGGTGTCACGGCGACGGTCGAAGGCCAGGAGGTGTTTTTCGGTTCGCCCAAGGCAGCGGCCGAGCGGGTCTCGCTGCCGATGGCGCATTCCCGCCGGATCACCGGCCTCAACGACGAGGGCAAGACCGTCTCGGTGCTGATCGTCGGCGGGGTCCTGGCCGGTGCCATCGCCATGCGCGACGAACCGCGTCCCGACGCTAGGGCCGGTCTGAAGGCGCTGACCGATGCCGGCATCAGGACCGTGATGCTGACCGGCGACAATGCCCGCACCGCGACCGCGATCGGCAAGGATCTCGGCATCGAGGTGCGTGCCGAGCTGATGCCGGAAGACAAGAGCCGCATCGTCGGCGAGCTGAAAAGCGAGGGTTACGTGGTCGGCAAGGTTGGCGACGGCATCAACGACGCCCCGGCACTCGCTGCCGCCGATGTCGGCATCGCGATGGGCGGCGGCACCGACGTGGCACTGGAAACCGCCGATGCCGCAACGCTGCACGGCCGGGTCGGCGACATCGCCGCGATGATCGCGCTGTCGAAGCGGACGATGCGCAACATCTACCAGAACATCTCGATCGCGCTCGGCCTGAAGGCGGTCTTCCTGGTGACGACCATCCTTGGCATCACCGGATTGTGGCCAGCGATCCTCGCGGACACCGGGGCGACGGTGCTGGTGACGATCAATGCGTTGCGGCTGCTGCGGGTGAGGAGCTAGGCACCAGCCCGCGGGAGATTGCGCAAGACATTGTCGTGTTGCAAGATAGGGCAGCGTAAAAGGATAGGCTGACATGCGCACCAACAAATCCATCACCCTGACACTCGGTAAACAGCAGCAAGTTCTCGATGCCATGGTGGAATCGGGGGAGTATGACTCCGCCAGCGAGGCGGTGCGCGCTGCTCTGCGCGCACTCGAGCGGGAAAGGGAAGCCCTGGACGAAATCATTCGCCTGAAGGTTCAGGAAGCCATGGACGATCCGCGCCCCAGTATTCCGGCCGCCAAAGTATTCGCGGAACTTCGCGAATTCCATGCCAGCCAGGCGAAAGCCGACAAGCGTGGTTCATAATGTCGAGTTTCGACCGGCAGCCGTCACTGACCTCCGGCGGATCTACCTGAGAATTGCCCAAGAGGCAGGGCATGAGCGCGCTGGAAACTATATCGATCGAATTGAAGCGGCCTGCATGAGCCTCTCGGCATTTCCCCACCGCGGAACGGTCCGGGGCCATATCCACCCCGGCTTACGTGTCATAGGATTTGAACGCAGTGCCGCCATAGCGTTCGTCGTCGAGAAGGACAGGGTCAATATCCTGCGTATTCTTCCGCGGGGCATGGATTTTCCCTCCGACTGGTCCACGGATGAGTGACGCGTCTTTTCAAACCGTCCGCGCCAGAACCGCAAAAGCCTCATAGGGCTTCAGCGTCAGGCTCTCGCCAAGCGCATCCACCAGTTCGTAGTTCGAAATCAGGCCTTCCCCTGATATCCTCAATTCTCCCGGCAGCTCGACGGTCAGGTCCCTGGCCGTGAAATTGGCCGCCACCACCAACCGCTCCCCGTCGAGCGTTCGCGAATAGACGAACACGTCCGGATGGCTGTCGAGCCAGCTCTGATAGGTGCCGTAGACGATCACTTCGTGGGCTTTGCGGAGTGCGATCAGCTTGCGGTAATGGTTCCAGATCGACGTCTCGTCGGTCATTTCCGCTTCCGCATTGATCGTCGGGTAATTGGGATTGACCTCGATCCAGGGTACGCCGGTCGAGAAGCCGCCATAGGGCGCGGCGCTCCATTGCATCGGGGTGCGGGCGTTGTCGCGGGCGTTTTCGTTGGCGCCCTTGATGAATTCCTCCGGCGACAGACCGGCCTCGATATGAAGGCGATGCATGTTGAGCGTCTCGATGTCGCGATACTGCTCGATCGTGGTGAACGGTACGTTGGTCATGCCGATCTCCTCTCCCTGGTAGATGAAGGGCGTGCCCTTCATCAGGTGCAGCACGGTTGCCAGCATCTTGGCCGATTCTACCGGATGACCGGTCGCATCGCCATATTTGGAGACGGCGCGTGGCAGGTCGTGATTGCCCCAGAACAGCGAGTTCCAGCCGTCGTCGGACAGCGCATATTGCCATTTGCCGAGCACCGATTTCAGCTTCACCAGGTCGAACGGTTTCGAGCGCCATTTGCCGAACACCTCGTCCCATTGCTGGGTGACGTGCTCGAACTGGAAGACCATCGACAGCTCGTGGCGGTTGCGGCCGGAATAGAGGAGAGCCGAACCGGGGGTCGCGCTCCAGGTTTCGCCGACGGTCAGGATATCGCGGCCGCCGAATGTCTTGCGGTTCATTTCCTGCAGGTAGTCGTGCAGGTGGGGACCGTCGTGGACGATCTCCTGGTCCACCTGCTTGCCGATATAGTCGATGACATCCATGCGGAAGCCGGCAATGCCGTGCTCCAGCCACCAGTTCATCATCTTGTAGATCTCGCCCCGGACCGCCGGGTTTTCCCAGTTGAGATCCGGCTGGCGGGTCGAAAACAGATGCAGGTAATATTCGCCGCTCAAAGGATCGAGCGTCCAGGCCGGCCCGCCGAAGGAGGATTTGAGGCTGTTCGGCGGCCCGCCATCCGCAGCGGGTTTGCGCCATATGTAGAAATCGCGGAACGGGTTGCCCGGGCCCTTGCGGCTCTCGACGAACCACGGATGTTCATCCGACGTGTGGTTGACGACGAGATCGAGGACGATGCCGATACCCCGGTTCCGCGCCTCCGATACCAGCCTGTCGAAATCGGCAAGTGTGCCGAATTCCGGGGCGATGTCCTGGTAATCGGAAATGTCATAGCCGTTGTCGTCCATCGGCGACTTGTAGATCGGCGACAGCCAGATCACGTCGATGCCGAGGGATTTCAGATAGTCGAGCTTGGAGGTGATGCCGGGAATATCGCCGACGCCATCGCCGTTGAGATCGCAGAAACTGCGCGGATAGACCTGATAGACGGTGGCGGTGTGCCACCATTTGCGTTCTATCGGCAGTGCCGCCTGCTTGATCGCGTCGGCAAGCTGATCCTGAAGGTCGTTCATCGATGCCCTCCCTGTCTCTTTAACCTGTTCGAACGCGAGAGCGCGGGCGGGAGTTCCTCACTCCCGGCGGCAACAACGCGTCTGATGGAACATCGTGACTCGCTGCGGGTTAGACCAGTGGGAAACCGCAGGAAAAGGAGACCCTTCATGAGCAGCAAACTTCCCCCGACGCCCTCGGAAAACTTGAGCCACAAGGGCTCCGGCGAACAGGTCCATACGTCCGACATCAAGCGCGGCAAACCCCAGGCGGCGAATGATCCCGGCAAGCAGAGCCAGCAAGGCAATACCAAGGTCAACACGACCCATCAGGGTTATCAGCAGGACCGATAGGGAGTTCATCATGTCGACATCGCAGAAGACACCCGCAAGCATCCGCCAGGGCGGGCCAGGCGCGTCCCATGAAAATGCCCCCAATGCGAAAAAGGGTGTGCCGCTGGATGTGAAGAAGCCGCCGGCCGATGACGATCTGCGTTCCACCAGCCGCGTTTCGGGCGGCGGCGGCGAACGCGACAGCCACCATACCCATGATGCGAAGAAGAAGGGTGGTCAGGCGAACACGACGCATTGATTGGTCGAACCGGATTGGACGACGAGCGCTCTCCCGGTGGCAATGCCGGGAGGACGGTGTGCTTTCAGCGTCCGGCGATCAGGCGGAGGGAACCACACCCCGGCAGGCCCAGGCGACGGAGACGAACGAGCGCGGACCATCCGGCCTGCCCGCCTCGTAGGCGGCCCTGACCGCGGCGTCGGTTTTCGCCCGAAGCGCCGGGTCGAGCGAGGCCACATATTTGCCGAGCGGTCCTTCGCCGGCGGCGATCGGCGCCCAGTAGTCGTCGAAGGATTGAAAATCCATCCGGATCATCAGCGAGACTTCAGCCACATCGACGAGGCCCTGGCGGATGAAGCTGTCCTTCATCTCGCCCGGCTGCATCATCGGCTGGAAGAAATGGTGGCTTCGCATCTGCCGGGCATTGTCGTCCAGCATCGAGACCGTGTCCCACATCATCCGCATGGCGGGCATGCCACCGAGATGATCCCAGACGGTGGCAGCCACCACGCCGCCCGGCCGCACCACGCGCCGCATTTCGGCGACGGCTCTGTCCGCTTCGGGCACGAAATGCAGGACAAGAAGCGCCATCGCCCGGTCGAAATAACCGTCCTCGAAGGGCAGCGCGCAGGCATCCGCCTGGCTGATCCTGATCCTCGGATCGGTGTTGCGGCGGATTGCCTCCTCGACGAAGACGGGCGAATAGTCGATTGCCGCGATCTCGGAAAGATTGGCTGCCTTCGGCAGTGCGAATGTCAGGCTTCCGGTGCCGCAGCCGACGTCGAGAACCTTTTCTCCGTCTTCAAGACCGGCGAAATCGATCAGCTGGGGTGCCAGCCTCTGGCTCCAGCGCCCCATGAGTTGCTCGTAACCGCCCGCGTTGCGGACATTGAAACTCGATGTCATGTCGCCCTCCAAGCTTCCGAAACCAAGGCTATTCCTGGTTTCTCCGGTTGCCAAGACCGCTGAACGGGGTACGTGAGTTAAAGGATGACGCCGCCACGCCGCGCCATTAAGACTTTGTTGACACCTGTCAACTCCCCGCCGAGGGCTCCGCCGTATCGAGCCCGGCGCAGATCATCGGAGCATCGAAGCCCGCGACGACTGAACTGACCCCCGAAGGTTGATGTCCAACTTTCGGGGGTCAGTTCATACCGGGCCGGTTCATTCCGCCGGCTTGAAACCTTCATCGGTCAGCGTCATCGAGGCGAGGTCGAGCCCCATGCCGCGTGCACCTTCGGCGGCGGCACGACCGATCGCCTTGGTCTGAGCGGCATTGCCCTTGGCCTGTTCGAGCCCGACCCCGAGCAGCAGCGCCTGCATGAACAGGGCTTCCGACATGGACTGCTTGAGGCTGTCATTGGCGTTGGCGAATTCGGGAACCGAAGCCATGGTGCGCATCACTTGCTGCTTGACGGCAGCCGTTGCCGCCTCGCTCGGATCGTCGGTCGAACCGCGCGTCGCCTGCCAGGCACCGATCCACCAGACCGTATAGGCGTCGGCCAGGTTGTCGATCCGCAACCCGTATTTGGCGAGCGGCGTCCGCATTTCCTCGATGATGTCGCGGGAGGCGACCAGCTGGGCGAGGTCGTCCGCACCCTTCGGATCTGCAGCCCGGCTCTTGGCGACGAAACCGGCGAGATTGGCCGTGCGGCGGGCTTTCGAGGGGACGTAGCGGAAACTGTCCGGCCGCACCGGCCGGGCAGTCTCTGGGGTGGCGGATGCCGGGCCCTGGTTGCTCTTGCGCTGCATCTGCCGGCGCAGCGTCTCGGCGATCGGCCCCATGTTCAGCGTCGCTTCGAAGGCGCCGGGGCTGAGCGGGCCTGAAAAATCGGCGCGTGCCGGGACGTTTCCGGCACCAAGGACGGTAAAGCCCCCCAGTAGAATTGCCAGATACCTTGCGTTTGCCCGCATCGCCGAATCCCCCGAAATACGATGGGCACTATATGCGCCGCGGTCGGATCGGCAAGTTGAATGGCAGATATCAGCCGGCGTACTTGCGTGCCCGGACGGCTTCGCCAAAAGCCTCGAACAGGGCGCGGTTGATGGGATTGATCTGCGGGTCGTATTCCGCATGCCACTGGACGCCCAGCGCAAACCCTTCCGCCTCCTTAAACCGGATCGCCTCGATCGTGCCGTCTTCCGCCACGCCTTCGACGATGATGCGGTTTCCCAGCTCGTCGATCCCCTGGCCGTGGAGGGAATTGACCCGGATCATCTCGCGGCCGAGCAGGCGCGCGAACGTGCCGTCCGGGGTCAGCCGGACGTCGTGCCGGTCGGCAAAGACGACGGTCAGGTCCGGGTGGATTTCGCCGTTTTCCAGGCGCGGCATGCGGTGGTTCATGCGGCCGGGCAGTTCGCGGATTTCCGGGTGCAGCGAGCCGCCGGCCGCGACGTTCATTTCCTGAAAACCGCGACAGATGCCGAAGACCGGTATGCCGGCGGCAACGCAGGCGCTGATCAGCGGCAGGGCGACCGCATCGCGGTTCTGGTCATAGGGTTCGTGGCGGGCGTGCGGCTCGGTGTTGAAGTGGCTCGGATGGACATTGGCGCGGCCTCCGGTCAGGAGGATGCCGTCGACGGTGTCGAGCAAGGTCGGAATGTCGGTGATATTCGGGTTGCCGGCAAACATCAGCGGCAGGGCGCCGGTAACGTCCGCGATCGCCCTGAGATTCTGCTCACCGACGAGCTGCGCGGAAAAGCGGTTTTCGACATTATGGGTATTGCCGATCACGCCGATCACCGGTCTGGACATTGCTCAAATCCATCATTCAGCCGCAGCGCTTCGATCAGCGGCCTGCCGGCAATTTCAAATTTCACTTCGAATTTTACGTGGGAAACGGATTTCACTTGCGGACTGCCCCCACCCTCGCAAGCACCTCGCTCGGGATCGCATACCGCTTGATGATGTCGCGATTGTTCCGAAGACCGCAGATTTCGCGCTGGATGAACAGCCCCCAGACGGCATCCGCCGCATCGTCGCGAAGCCTCTCGCGCAGCACTTCGCTGTCGCGCTCCGGGTTCCAGGCATTCAACGCGCCGAGCGCTTCCTCCACCTTCAGCCCCTGCCGCCCCAGCGCTGACGCGCGCTCGGACATCAGCTCGTATTCGAGGACGTTGAAGCCGGTATTGGCGAATCCTGGCTGATGGAACGACTGGGGAGGGCGGACGCTCATGGGAGATACCTGAAGTTTCCACCAATGTTAGCCGATTGCTGCGGCGCGTCAAATGAGGAATGGGGAGCGTGGTGTGGATGGTGGTGCACCGGAGGACGCCTCGCCAGGGAAGCGGACGAACACGCAGGTCTTTTCGGCGTAGTCCACGGCGAATGCCGGTTTCCCCCGCCGCAGGGCTTCGACGGGCTGGGATTGAAGACTGTTGCGACGCCCGGCGGCGATGCGTGCGGTGCCGATAATGGCGCCATGTTGGAGCTCGAGTGTTCATGAGGTCCGCAGCATTACAGGCCGAAAGCGAGTGGCGCCCACCCGTTTCATGCGCGTCGGCGCAAAGATCCGGTCGGCTGACAACAAAACGCCCCGCGGCAAGAATACCGAACAGGCGCGACCGCCTCACGCGAGGATATCGATGTCCTCCAGTTCGCTTATATTGGCGGTGATGCGCTCGAACAGCGCCACGGCGCCATGCATCTGGTCGGGGTCGATGTTGCTGAAGATCTGCTCGCGCATCCGGTCTGCAATCGAGCGGACGAGTTCCGCCTGCTCTTCGCCATGGGCCGTGAGGAACAGAAGCTTGACGCGGCGGTCGTTGGGGTCCGGCCGGCGTTCGATCAGGCCGTTCTCCTCCATGCGGTCGAGCAGGCGCACCATGGTCGCCTGTTCGAGCTCCAGCTCGCAGGCAAGCTCGCTCTGCGTCATGTTCTGCTTCTTGGCAAGGCGGAACAGGGCGCGGGCGCGCGGATAGGTCAGCCCATGCGCCGTGACCTGCTGGTTGAAGGCAGTACGGATCTTGCGGCTGACCTTGGTCAGCGCTTCGAAGAATTCGGATGCGATCGGATCAGGTTTCATCGCGAGCTTGAGGTTTACGGGCTAAAGTTTCTGGTGCGAGACGTGGCATGTCGGCTGGTGCGTTTCAAGAGATGCAATGTAAGGCGCTGGTTTCGGAGAGAGATAGTCGAAAGGCTTACTTAGGCACGGCGCGCCCTCCATCATTAACGTCGCGTTAACCATGGTTGGCTTAGAAATGTCGGTGCGCGAATGACCTGCGCGCCTAACCTCTATGGGATCAACATGTACGTTGTATCGGTGCTCGACAATGGCGACCAAAGGACATTCGTGTCCGAAAGCCTGAAAATATTAGACCGGATCGTCTACGCGACCATCTGTGGTTCTCCGAAGCAGTTCCTGCTCTCCGAGGTAGTCGATATCGTTCCGGTCGACGCAAAGCCGACCAAAGCTCCAACGACACGAAACGCCGCCTCCCTCGTCCAATAGTCCGCTCGCGGGCTGAACGATCGAAGAGAGAACGATTGCGTTTCCGCGAACCGCCCGCCCGCGCGTCCTAGCTGGACTGCCTGGCCGAGGGCTCGTTCGCGCGTCTGCTCACGTCGGCTGCAACCGATCACAAAACGGGGTCGCAGCCGCGGAGGGCTCGCCGGCATATGTCGGCGAGCTTTAACACAAGCGATGTCCGTTTTTACCTCGGCGGCCTCTTACTCCGCCGCGTCGGCCTGTTCGGCGGCGATCGGCTCTTCCTTGACCTTCTTGTTCCGGCCCGAAAGCACGTCGCCCGCCGTCTCGGACAGGCGGAAGAACGAGAAGCATGAGGATGCGGAAATGATCGCGATGATGACGAAGGACATCGCGAAGGCAAAGTTGGTGAGCGTCCCGGAGCCGCCGGAAAAATAGTGCAAAAGCATGGCCGACATTGCAACGCCGGTGCTCTGGGCGATGCGTTGCGCCATCTGCGACAGCGATGTCGCGTGGCTCATCTCCGCGTCTTCCGTTTCGGCAAACGTCAGCGTGTTCAGCGATGTGAACTGCAAGGCCCTGAAAAAGCCGCCGAGCAGGATGATGGCGACCATGACGGCCGGCGCCGTAGCGGGCGTGAAAGTGGCCAGCAGCGCCATCGACACGCTGGCGATCAGCGCATTCCACAAGAGTACGTTGCGGAAGCCGAAACGGCGCAGGATGCGTCTCGTCATGGTTCGCATGCCGAAGGCGCCGATCGTCGATACGAAGGTGATCGCGCCGGATTGCAGCGGCGTGTAGTGAAAAACCTCCTGCATCAGCAGCGGCAGCATGAAGGGCAGGGCGCCCATGCTGATCCTGAACAGCGAACCGCCGGTGACGCTCGAGCGGAATGTCGGATACCGGAAGAGTTTCAGGTCGAGGATCGCGTTCGGCGTGTTGCGCGCATGGCGGATGTAAAGGCCGAGCAGCGAAAAGCCGACCACAGCCAGGATCAGCGCGCTGGAATTCATGCCGCGGGCGAAGGAATCGAAGCCGAAGATGACCGCGCCGATGCCAGCGCCGGTGAAGACGAAGCCTGGGAAATCGAAAGAGGTGCGTTCGGCCGGCGGGATCTTGTCGATCAGCGCGAGCGTCAGGATGATTGCGACGATGCCGACCGGCAGGTTGATCCAGAAGATCCAGTGCCATGAACTGACGCCGGTGATGAAGCCGCCGAGCAGCGGTCCGATCGCCGGGCCGACTACGGCCGGCATGCTCATCAGCACCATGGCGGAAACCAGTTCCTCGCGCGGCACCGAACGCACCAGGATCAGCCGCGCCGTCGGCAGCATCAGCGCACCCCCGAAACCTTGCAGGGCGCGCGCGGCGATCAGCATGGTGAGGCTGGTCGAGGCGGCGCAGAGCAGCGAGGCGAAGGTGAACAGCGCGATCGCTGAGCAGAACACCAGTCGCGCGCCAAAACGATCGGCAAGCCAGCCGCTCAAGGGCAGGAACACGCCGAGCGACAACACATAAACGGTGATCGTCGAATGCAGCGCCAGCGGCGGTTCGCCTAGCGCGTCGGCAATCGTCGGCAGGGCCGTGGCGATCGCCGTTGAATCGATCTGCTGCATGATGAGGGCCGATGCGACGATCAGCGGCACGGTCTTGCGGGTATCCAATTTGGCAGTCTTTCGGTTCAAGCCCTTGTTCGGTAAGCCCGGTTCCTGGCGGGCCACCAAACCGCGCGGCTACCGATGGTGTTTCCGCTTGCTTCAGTCGTCGTCATGTGTTCTTCTATATGGAACGCCGGTCCATAAGCAGAATATTCCCTTGGATAAGGGGCTGTCAACGGCGCCGTTGTAGTTGCGGCGTTGACCGCGCCCGTTGTCCGGATGCAGGCCGGCTGATTGTCACGGGATCGGCAACCGAGATGAAGACGGTGGGGACATGAAGATCACGGGTGTGCAGGACGAGGACCAGCAAAAGGGCCGCCTCTCTTCGGTCTCGATGGCGATCCGCATCCTCAAGGCTTTCGAAGGCGACGACGCGGAGATCGGCGTCACCGAACTCGCTCGCCGTCTCGGCATCGCCAAGAGCACCGTGCATCGCCTGGTCGTGACTCTGATGGCCGAAGATTTCCTCGAACAGAATCGCGAGACCGGCCGCTACCGGCTGGGGCTCGAGCTTTTCAGGCTCGGTTCGCTGGTGCGCAACCGCATGGATCTTTCCACCGAAGCGCGCACGCTGCTGATGGACCTGCGCAGCGAAACGGACGAGACGGTGCTGCTAGGCGTGCCGGCCGGGCCGGAGATCATGTATATCCGCGTCCAGCCTTCCCGGCAGGCGGTGCGCATCAGCGCCGAGATCGGCATGCGCGCGCCTTATCATGCGACGGCTGCCGGCCGCGCAATTCTCGCCTTCCAGCCGGAGAGCCGCATTGCGGCCCTTGTCGGCGCGCCTCTGTCGCTCCGAACCCCGAAAACCGTCACCGATCCCGATAAGCTGCTGAAACTGCTCGGCACTATCCGTCGCCTCGGTTACGCGGTGGAAGACGAGGAGAACGAACTCGGCATGCGCGCCATCGCCGCCCCGATCCATGACGCCCAGTCGGACGTGGTCGGCGCCATCGCGATCGCCGGTCCCGTTCAGCGCCTGTCGCTGAAAAACCTGAACGGTTTTGCCGAACCGCTGCTCGTCGCGGCACGGGCAATTTCCGCCCGCCTCGGACATCGCGGTTCGCTCGGTGCCGGCGATTTCTGACGAGCGGCAGCCGTGACGATTTAATGTTCCAGAAGGGTTGCCGCGGATTGGACGCGCTCTAGGTAAATCATTGAACCGCTCGGTTCGATCTCATCGGCGCACGTCGTTTCGGCGCGTCACCGACCTTTTCTCTCCGGGGAGGTCCTCTATGGAAACCCACTGTCTTAAGCGCCCCACGCGGCGCCAATTCCTTTCTTCCGTTGCTTTTACCATTCTCGCCGGCGGTGCCGCGCCGGTCATGGCGCGCAGCATTTCCGGCAGCCTTCCCTGGGAGGCGCGCTCCGCCGATCCGCCGGTACAGGTCAAGCCCGGCGGCTGGCTGTTCTTCACGCTCGAAGAGGCGCAGACCATGGAAGCGGTCGCCGACCGGCTGGTGCCGGCGGACGATCTGTCGCTCGGCGGCAAGGATGCCGGCTGCGTTCTCTATCTCGACCGCCAGCTGGTGGGATCCTACGGCACGTCGAGCCGGCTCTATACCAAGGGCCCGTTCATGCCCGGCCTGCCGACGCAAGGGTACCAGGCGTCCGACACGCCGGCCCAGCGCTACCGCTCCGGCATTGCCGCGCTGAACGCGTTCACCCGCGAAACCAAGGGCGGCAAGCGCTTCGCCGAACTTGCGCCCGCCGACCAGGACGCGGTCCTCAAGGATCTCGAAGCCGGAAAGATCACCCTGCCGAACAAGGTGGATGCCAAGTCCTTCTTCAACCTGATGCTCGCCAACGTGATGGAAGGCTTCTTCGCCGACCCGATCTATGGCGGCAACAAGGACATGGCCTCGTGGAAGATGCTGGGCTTTCCCGGCGCGCGATACGACTACCGCGACCACGTTTCCAAACACAACCAACCCTATCCCCTGCCTCCGGTTTCGATCGCAGGCTCGACGGAATGGATGACCAGGTAGGGACTGAAAAATATGACCACTATTCTACCTCGCAAGGACGCCGTGATTGTCGGCCTTGGATGGACAGGCGCGATCCTCGCTCATGAACTGACGGAGAACGGGCTCGACGTCGTGGCGATCGAACGCGGTCCGTGGCGCGATACGGCCACCGATTTCAACATCGGTTATGCCCAGGACGAACTTCGCTACGGCATCCGCCGCGATCTCTTCCTGCAGCCGGTCGTCGAAGCGATGACGATGCGCAACAACACCTCGCAGACGGCGCTGCCGATGCGCGATTACGGCTCCTTCCTGCCCGGCAACGGGGTGGGCGGCGCCGGCGTTCACTGGAACGGCCATACCTGGCGGTTCTGGGACAGCGACTTCCAGATCGCCGACCACCTGAGGGACCGCTACGGCGCAGCACGGATCCAGGACCTGCAATTGCAGAACTGGGGCGTGACCGGTGCCGAGATGGAAAAATCCTTCGACCGCTTCGAATATCTCGCCGGCATTTCCGGCAAGGCGGGCAATATCAACGGCCAGATCCAGGAGGGTGGCAATCCGTTCGAGGATCCACGCTCGCGCGATTATCCGCTGCCGCCGATGCAGATGACTTATGCGCCGACGCTGTTTGCCGAGGTGACCAAGTCGCTGAACCTCCACCCGTTCCCGACGCCGGCGGCGAACCTCTCCAAGGACTATATCAACCCACTCGGCATCGCCATGGGCCAATGCACCATGTGCGGTTTCTGCGAACGGTTCGGCTGCGCCAACTATTCGAAATCCTCGGCCCAGACGACCATCCTGCCGGTGCTGATGAAAAAGAAGAATTTCGAGGTCCGCACGGAGTCGGAAGTCCTGCATGTGGATCTCGACGCCTCGAAGAAACACGCCCGCGGCGTCACTTATGTGAACACCTCGGGCGAGGAGTTCTTCCAGCCGGCCGATATCGTGCTGCTCTGCGCCTATGGACTCCACAATGTCCGATTGATGATGCTCTCCGGCATCGGCGAGATCTACGATCCGAATACCGGCGAAGGGACCGTCGGGCGGAACTACTGCTACCAGACCAATGCCGGCGCGCAGGTGTTCTTCGACGACAAGAACTTCAATCCGTTCATCGCCGCCGGGGCGCTGGGCCAGACGGTGGACGACTTTAACGGTGATGCCTTCGACCACGGGCCGCTCGATTTCGTCGGCGGCGCGGGCATCAACTGCATTCCCTCGAACGGCCGGCCGATCCAGACCCGCCCGACCCCGCCCGGCACGCCGCGCTGGGGCAGCGACTGGAAGAAGGCGACCGTCAAATCCTACAAGTCGACGCTCGGCTTTTCCTCCCAAGGCTCGAGCTATCCGACCCGCGGCAACTATCTCGATCTCGATCCGACCTATACGGATCGGTTCGGGCGGCCGCTGCTGCGCTTCACGTTCGATTTCCCCGATAACGACATCCGCATGTCGAACTGGGTCTCGGACCGGATGGAGGAGATCGCCAAGGCCTTCGGCGGCAAGCAATACACCAATACCCGCCGCAAGAAGGGCTGGGATTCGGTGCCCTACCAGAGCACCCACAATACCGGCGGGGCGATCATGGGCACGGACCCCAAGACCAGCGCCGTCAACAAGTACCTGCAGAGCTGGGACGTCGCCAACGTCTTCGTCATCGGCGCTTCCGCCTTCGCCCACAATGCCGGCAAGAACCCGACCGGCACCGTCGGGGCGCTCGCATTCCACGCGGCGGATGCCATCCGCCAGCAATATCTCCGCAACCCCGGCCAACCTCTGGTGTCGGCATGAGCAGGATCGTCTTTTCCCTCACCCTTGCCGCAACGGCCTTCTCGGCAGGCCTGGCGCTCGCCCAGGCTCCCGACCAGGCGGACGAGATCATCCGCGGTCGTTACCAGGCGATCCTCGGCGATTGCTCCGCCTGTCACACCGCGCCGGGAGCAAAACCGCTCTCCGGCGGGCTGCCGCTCGAAACGCCCTTCGGCCAGATCATTCCGCCGAACATCACGCCCGACAAGGCGACCGGCATCGGCAACTGGACGGAGGCGGATTTCCGTAGCGCCCTGAAAAAGGGTATCGGCCATGACGGCAAGCGGCTCTACCCCGCCATGCCCTATCCGGCCTATACCAGGATGACCGACAGGGATATCGGCAACCTCTGGTCCTATCTCCGGACCGTCGATCCGGTCTTCAACCCGGTCGAATCCAACCAGTTGCCGTTCCCGTTCAACATCCGGCTGTCGATGATGGGCTGGAACATGCTGAACTTCACGCCGGGCGAATTCCAGCCCGATCCGTCGAAATCGGCCGAATGGAACCGCGGCGCCTATATCGTCCAGGGGCCGGGCCATTGCGGCACCTGCCATTCGCCGAAAACCGCGCTCGGCGCCGACAAGACCGCGCGAGGCGTTGCAGGGTGGTTCGCTGCAGGGATGGTATGCACCCAACATCACCGGCAGCAGCTATATCGGCATTGGCAGCTGGAGCGAGGATCAGATCGTCCGGTACCTGAAGACCGGCACCAACGGGCATACGATCGCGTCCGGCCCGATGGCGGAAGCGATCCAGGCCTCGACCTCGCTGATGACCGACGAGGACGTGCACGCGATCGCCACTTACCTGAAGAGCACCGAAGGCGGCCCGACGCAGAAACCGCAGCCGATCCCGGCGAGCGATGCGCGCATGAAGGTGGGGGCGGCGATCTATCACGACACCTGTTCCGCCTGCCATGGCGGCGACGGCAAGGGGGCGAGCCAGCTCTTCCCGGCACTCGCCGGCAGCTCGATCGTCCAGCAGCCGAGCGCGGAGACGCTGACGCGCCTCGTGTTGCAGGGCAGCCAGGCGGTGCATACGCCCGCGGCGAAAACGACACCCGCCATGCCGTCGCTGGGCTGGAAGCTGTCGGATGAGCAGGTCGCGGCGGTGCTCACCTATGTCCGCAACAGCTGGGGCAATGCAGCACCTTCGGTCGGGGCTTCGGATATCGGGGCGCAGCGGTAGAGAAGCCGAGGGACGTCGCACGGAGGCAAACTCAGCTGCCGAAGCGACACCCCCCTCTGCCCTGCCGGGCATCTCCCCCTCAAGGGGGGAGATCGGCCAGATGAGTGCTCATCGCTTCACGCCGAACGGATTTGGGCATTTGTCGGTATAATTTGTGGCAAGACGTCGGCTCCATCCAATCTCCCCACCCGTGGGGGAGATGTCCGGCAGGACAGAGGGGGCGTTCTGGCTGGACGCTTGATCACGTCCAACCGCACATCTTCATTTCCCGCCTTCACGCACCCTCATCCTCCCGCTACAACTCCATTTTTCCGTTCCACAATTTTGGATTTCCCCATGGCCGATAGCGTTACCGATCGTTTCCTCCGTTATGTCGTCATCGACACCCAGTCCGACGCCAAGTCGCCCTCCCAGCCGTCGACGATGAAGCAGAAGGATCTCGGCCGGCTGCTGGTCGAGGAAATGCTGGCGATCGGCGTTACCGATGCGCATCTCGACGAGCACGGCTATATCTACGGGACGATCCCGGCGACGACGTCGAAGAACAACGTGCCGGTGATCTGTTTTTGCGCCCACATGGACACCGCGCCCGATTTTTCCGGCACCGACGTCAAACCGCAGATCGTGAAAAACTATCAGGGCGGCGATATCCAGCTCGTCGGCGACAAAAGCCAGGTGATCCGGGTGTCCGAACATCCGGTGCTGAACGACCAGATCGGCAACGACATCATCACCTCCGACGGCACTACGCTGCTCGGCGCCGACGACAAGGCCGGCATTGCCGAGATCATGTCGGCGGCCGAATTTTTCATCAACAACCCGGACGTCAGGCACGGCGCGATCCGCATCCTCTTCACCACCGACGAGGAGATCGGCCGCGGCGTCGACAAGGTGGACCTCGCAAAGCTCGGCGCCGATTTCGGCTATACGCTGGACGGCGAGACGGCCGGCACGATCGAGGACGAGACGTTTTCGGCCGATGCGGTGGAGATCGCCATCAAGGGCGTCGCCATGCATCCGGGCTTCGCCTTCGGCAAGATGGAAAACGCCATCAAGATCGCCGGCGGTATCGTCGCCAGATTGCCGAAGGACATGACGCCTGAAACCACCAAGGGCCGCGACGGCTTCATCCACCCGACCGGCATGTCCGGCGTGATGGAAAAGGCGAACCTCTCCTTCATCATCCGCGATTTCACCGAAAGTGGCCTGAAGACCAAGGAGACCGTGCTCGAGGAGATCACCAGGCAGGTGATCGCCGACTATCCGGGCTCGACCTACACCTTCACCGTCAAGGAACAGTACCGCAACATGAAGGTGGTGCTCGACCAGCATCCGGGCATCGTCGATTACGCGGTCGAGGCGATCAGCCGGGCCGGCATGATCCCGGTGCGCGGCAGTATCCGCGGCGGCACGGACGGTTCGCGCCTCTCCTTCATGGGCCTGCCCTGCGCCAACCTCTTCGCCGGCGGCCACGCTTTCCACTCCCCGCTGGAATTCGTCAGCAGCCAGGACATGGAACTGGCCGTGAAGACGGTGGTGGAGCTTGCGAAACTCTGGGAGGAGCGGGCCTGAGGGATCGCTAAAACCCGGCACGGCACTATTGTCCTCGACGGATGGAAGACCATTTTCCGCCAGACTGGTGTAATCAAGTCGGCGTGGAATTCCCATGGATCGCCCCTCGAAAACATCGCAAGCGCGACCCCGGCGGCCCCATGCCGCGCTCGCGACACTTTGCCTTGCCGTGATCACGGCGCAATTGGATACATCCGTCGTCAATCTCGCCCTGGATCCGATCGGCAAAGATCTGGATGCCACGGTGTCTCAACTGCAATGGGTGGTCGACGCCTATAATCTCGTCTACGCGGTGCTGCTGCTGACCGGCGGGCTGCTGGCCGATCTCGCCGGCCGCCGCAGGATCCTGATCTCCGGCGCCGTGGTATTCGGCATCGCCAGCATCGGATGCGCGGTCGCTCCCACGGCCCCGCTATTGATCGCCGCACGTGCATTGACGGGCGTTGGCGCGGCCCTCTTGCTTCCCGCCTCACTTTCGATCATTCGGGTGATCTATCCAGACCAGCAGGCCAGGCAGCGGGCGCTCGGCATCTGGGCCGGGTGCAACGGACTGGCGCTCGCCATCGGGCCAACGCTCGGCGGGCTGCTGATCCATGCCTTCGGTTGGCGTTCCGTCTTTTACGTCGTCGTACCGTTTTCGCTTGTCGGCGCCGTCAGTGCGCGCGCGACGATTGAGGAAAGCGCCGATCCGGCAGGTCGATCTTTCGACATCAGCGGCCAGGTGCTGGCGATCCTGTCGTTGGCGACGGTGACACTCGCCGCGATCGAATCACCACATTCCACCATGTCTCTCACGGCCGCCTTCGGGGTTACGGGTTTCGTGTTGTTTGGCCTGTTTCTCGCGGTCGAGCATAGGCAAGGGCAGGCGGCGCTCGTGCCGCTGACGATGTTCCGTTCGAGATCCTTTACCGGCGCCATGGCTGGCACGGCGGCCATGACTTTCGGCATGTACGGGACGCTGTTTCTGTTTCCACTCGCGACGCAATCGCTCGGTCGGCTCGATGCTACTTCGACCGGACTGGCGCTGCTGCCCATGGCGCTGAGCTTCGTGCTGGTTTCGCCCTTTTCGGACGCCGTGGTGCAGCGTTTCGGACAGCGTGTCACGATTGCCCTCGGATTGGGAACGATCGGAGTCGGCAACGGCATCCTGAGCGTTGCCTTCATGCTCGACCTCTTCATGATGAGTGAAATCGGGTTGCTGCTGACCGGGATCGGCATGGGACTTGCGACCGGGCCGCTGACCGCGGTCGCCGTGTCGGCGGTCGGGAGCAATCGCGGCGGAACGGCGGGTGCCCTCATCAACGTTGCGCGCATGGTGGGTGCGACGATCGGCGTTGCGGCCCTCGGGGCGATCTTTGCGGCGGTGGCCGGCGCGGAAAACGGCTTTTTCGCCGCGATGATCGTTGGCGCCGTTGTGCAGGTGATGGGCGCGACCGTGGCACTATTGGCGATCGGCCGATGAACGACGTGCCGGGATCGCCAGTCTTGAACGCGCCGCATTTTCCGCCTAGAGAGCCGCCATCTGCAGCACCAACAGGACGGTGACCCATGGACCTCAGCCGAAACGCAACGCCGCTTTGCCTTGCCATTCGGGGAACCGTCCATGCCTTCCATTACGCTTGCCAATCTTTCGTGGTCCACGCCTGACGGCCGGCCGCTTTTTTCCAATCTGAACCTCAGCTTCGGGCCCGAACGCGCTGGCCTTGTCGGGCGCAACGGCGTCGGCAAGACGACGCTCTTGAAGCTGATCACTGGCGAACTATCGCCCGCATCCGGCACGGTCTCCGTCTCCGGCAGCCTCGGCGTGTTGCGCCAGAGCGTGCAGGTCG
>NZ_JBWCCP010000001.1:4402500-4600120 GCF_056279545.1 Mesorhizobium sp. USDA 4132 | reverse complement strand
GGATTTTCAAAAAACTGTCATTTTTCTCGGGACCTGCCCAAAACACGCGATTTCCGGCCATAAAATGAGCAGCGCTTAACGAAAGGGCAGCTCCGGAGCGCCGAAAAACCCATTTTACGCGGCGATTTCGCGTTGTTAGGGTAAAACCGATTTCTGGCGGCTGGAGTATGACATGCTGGTATTGAATGAAGTGCAGACCCGGGATGCACTCCCCTTTGCGGAACTCATCGCGGCAATCGAAACGATGTTCAAAAGCGACTGCGTCATGCCGGTGCGCCACCATCATGAGATGGAGGTGCCGGGTGAGGCAAATGCGGTCATGCTGCTGATGCCCGCCTGGGTGCCTGGCGACCATATCGGCGTCAAGATCCTCAATCTGTTTCCGGACAATCATCTCCGGTCCCTGTCGACCATCTTCGGCAGCTACCTTCTTTCGTCGGGCAAGACCGGGGAGATGCTGGCGATCGTCGAGGGCGGCGAGCTGACGGCGCGCCGCACCGCCGCAACCTCGGCGCTCGCCGCTCAATATCTCGCGCGGGAAGATGCAGAGGTCATGCTGATGGTTGGAACCGGCCGGCTTTCGCTCAACCTCATGCAGGCCCATGCGATCACACGGCCGCTCAAACATTTCCGCATCTGGGGACGTCATATAGAGAAGGCCGAAGAGACTGCGCACGAGGCACGGATGCTCGGGCTCGACGCGGCGGCCGTCGAGGATCTTGCCGTCGCGGCCGGACAGGCGGACATCATTTCCTGCGCGACACTATCCAACGAGCCACTGATCCGCGGCGAATGGCTGAAGCCGGGCGCGCATCTGGATCTCGTCGGCGCCTTCAAGCCGGACATGCGCGAGAGCGACGACGAGGCGGTGCGGCGCGCGTCCGTCTTCGTCGATACACGCGCCGGCGCCATGAAGGAAGGTGGCGACATCGTTCTGCCGCTCGCAAGCGGGGCGCTGTCGAAGGAGGGGATCAAGGCGGAACTGGCCGAACTCGCGCATGGAAAACATCCCGGCCGCACAAGCGCGGACGAGATCACGCTCTTCAAGTCGGTGGGCGCGGCGCTCGAGGATCTTGCCGGAGCGATCCTTGCCTATCGTCATGTCAGCGGACAGGTTTCGCACTGATGGCCTCAGCGCATGCGGCAGGTCCAATCACGAAGAACCTGCCAAGGCTTCCCGTCACCGAGGTTCTCGGCGATATCATGCAAGCGCTCGCCGATGGCACGCGCGCCGTGCTTTCCGCCCCACCGGGCGCCGGCAAGACGACGCTGGTGCCGCTGGCGCTGCTCGACCAGGCCTGGTGCACCGGAAAGATCATCCTGCTCGAACCGCGGCGGCTGGCGGCGCGCGCGGCTGCGTCCCGCATGGCGTCGCTGCTCGGCGAACAGGTCGGCGAACAGGTCGGGTACCGGATGCGGCTCGACAACAAGGTCTCGGCGAAGACCCGTGTCGAAGTGGTAACCGAGGGCGTATTCGCCCGGATGATCCTCGACGATCCGGAGCTCACCGGCGTTTCCGCCGTCATCTTCGACGAATTCCACGAGCGGTCGCTCGACGCGGATTTCGGTCTGGCGTTGGCGCTCGACGTGCAATCGGCGCTGCGCGACGACTTGAGGATCCTCGTCATGTCGGCGACACTGGATGTGGAGCGGGTGGCGGGACTGCTTGGCGAGCCACCAGTCATCAAGAGCGAAGGCCGGACGTTTCCGATCGACATCCAGCATCGCGACCGCGCGCCGAACGAAAGGATCGAAGACGCGATGACGCGGGCGATCGTCGAGGCGCACGCGAATGACACGGGTTCCATCCTCGCCTTCCTGCCGGGCCAGGCGGAAATCCTGCGGACTGCCGAGCGGCTCGCGAACCGATTCGGGCCGGAGACCGTGGTGGTGCCGCTTTACGGCAATCTTTCCCAGAGGGAGCAGGATATGGCGATCCGGCCGGCGCCCGCCGGACAGCGCAAGATCGTGCTGGCCACATCGATCGCCGAAACCTCCATTACTATAGACGGGGTCCGGATCGTCATCGACAGCGGGCTGCAGCGCCTACCGGTGTTCGAGCCCTCGACCGGGATCACTCGGCTGGAGACGGTGCGTGTTTCCCGCGCCTCGGCGGATCAACGGGCGGGTCGTGCCGGCCGTACCGAACCGGGCATCGCGATGCGCCTCTGGCATCCGGGACAGACGGCAGCGCTGCAGGCGTTCACGCCGCCGCAGATATTGGCAAGCGACCTTTCCGGCCTGGTTCTCGATCTAGCCCATTGGGGCGTCCAGGATCCGAAGGGACTTGCCTTTCTCGATCCGCCTCCCGGGCCGGCCTTCAACGAGGCAAAGGTGCTGCTGACCCAGCTCGGCGCACTCGACCCCCAGGGCGGGCTGACGGAAAATGGCCGGCTGATGCGGGAACTGGCGCTTCCACCGCGGCTTGCGGCCATGGCGATCTCGGCGGCGGAAGAGGGTTTCGGCAGGCAGGCCTGTCTGCTTGCCGTGCTTCTGACCGAACAGGGGCTCGGCGGCAGCAATATCGATCTCGACGAACGGTTGCGGCGGTTCCGCAACGAACGCGGCGACAGAGCCGATGCGGCCCGTAAACTTGCCGATCGGATCTTCTCGAACCTGCCGAGGCGATCGCAGTCGACGGAAACGGTTCTCGCCGGCCGGCTTCTGCTGCATGCCTATCCGGACCGGATCGCGCTGCAGCGCGGCGGGCGCGGGCGTTTCTTGATGGCGAACGGGCGCGGCGCGGAATTGCAGGAGACCGAGCGGCTGGCGGCATCGCAGATGCTGGTCATCGCCGACCTAACCGGCCGGGCCGCCCAGGCGCGTATTCTCGCGGCCGCGGAGATCAGCCGGGCGGATGTGGAAGTGGAGCTTGCCGGCGCAATCCGCGAGAGCGAGGAATGTTTCTTCGACCGGCCCAGCCGGCAGGTGCGCGCCCGCAAGGTGACCCGGCTCGGCGCCATCATCTTCGAGGAAAGGCCACTGCCCCGGCCGAGTGGCGAACGGGCCGCACAGGCGCTGGCGGACGGCGTGCGGGAACTGGGGTTTCAGGTCCTGCCGTTCTCCAAGGAAGGTGCCCAATTGCGCGACCGGATCGGTTTCCTCAACCGGTCGATCGGCGAGCCTTGGCCTGATGTGAGCGACGAGGCGCTGCTTGCCCGGCTCGACGACTGGTTCGTTCCCTTCCAGGGCGGTGCATCGGGCATCGATTCCATCAATCCCGGCAGTCTTTCGGAAGGGCTGCGTTCGCTCATTCCGCACGAGGTTTCCCAGAATCTCGCCAAGCTGGCGCCGACGCATTTCGAGGCGCCTACGGGCGAGCGGCATCCGATCCGCTATGATGGCGAGGAGCCGGTCCTGGCGATCCGGGTGCAGGAACTGTTCGGGCTGAAGAAACATCCGGCGATTGCCGGCGGAAAACTGCCGCTGCTGCTCGAACTGAACTCGCCGGCGCATCGGCCGATCCAGACGACACGGGACCTGCCCGGTTTCTGGGCCGGTTCCTGGAAGGATGTGCGGGCCGAAATGCGCGGCCGTTATCCCAAACATCCCTGGCCGGAGGATCCGGCCGAGGCTGCGCCGACGACACGTGCCAAACCGCGCGGGACGTGACAGAATGCCGCCTGCGACCTGAAGTCGAGCCGGTTTATGAAGGCGGCCTCAAGTCACTTGTATTCGACAAGATTAAAGAGCAGGCGGTGAGCGTAGACAGTCCTTCAGTGCGTTTTGCGCAATTCGGCCCCTCGAGCCGACGAATTCGGCTTCAGACACTGGTGCGGCTCCGCTGGCTGGCGGTCGCCGGTCAGACGATTACCGTCGTCATCGTCGGGCTGCTGCTGCAGTTTCCTCTGCCTCTGCAGGAGGCAGGCATTCTGGTTGGTGCGCTTGCGGTCGCCAACCTCACCCTGTCGGCCTGGTTCCCGCCGACCCATCGGCTTGGCCCGAAATCGGCGCTGGCGCTGCTCGGTTTCGACCTGTTGCAGATGGCAGCGCTGCTGTTCATCACCGGCGGGCTTGCCAACCCCTTTGCGCCGCTGATCTGCGTTCCGGTGATCATCGCCTTCGCGTCTCAGCCGCTGCGCCATTCGCTTGTCCTGATCGTTTTTGCGCTGGTCTGCACCACGGTGCTCGCCTTCTCGCCCTACGCGGTGCCCTGGTATGAGGGCGAGCCGCTTCGGATCCAGCCGGTCATGCAGCTCGGCGTCTGGTGTTCGATCGCCTCGATGATGATGTTCGCGGCTTTCTATGCCTATCGCGTCAGCCATGAAGCGACGCTGCTCGCCGATGCGCTTGCGGCGACCGAACTGGTCCTGGAGCGGGAAAAGCACCTTTCGCAGCTCGACGGGCTGGCGGCGGCGGCGGCCCATGAGCTCGGCACGCCGCTCGCAACCATCAGCGTCGTCGCCAAGGAGATGGAGCGCGAGCTTGGTCCCGACGACCGGTTCCGCGAGGACGTGCTGCTGCTGCGAAGCCAGAGCGAACGCTGTCGCGATATTCTTCGCCGGCTTACCTCGCTTTCCGCCGAGAGCGAGGAACATATGCGCCGGCTGCCGCTTTCCTCCCTGGTCGAGGAGGTCGTGGCGCCGCATCGGCAATTCGGCATCGAGATCGAACTCGTCGAGAAAAACGACCGGACCAACGAGCCGGTCGGCAACCGCAATGCCGGCATTATATATGGACTCGGCAACCTGATCGAAAACGCGGTCGATTATGCCAAGAGCAAAGTGACCGTCACGGTGGAGCACAATGTCGAGCGGGTGGCGATCACCATCGAGGATGACGGCCAGGGTTATGCGCCGGATATTCTTTCGCGGATCGGCGAACCCTATATGACGAAAAGACCCAAGGAAGACGAACGGGCGGGTGGACTTGGCCTCGGTCTTTTCATCGCCAAGACGCTGCTCGAACGGTCCGGCGCCGCGATCCGCTTCGGCAACCGCGACAGCGGCGAACCGGGCGCCCGCATTGATATCGAATGGCCGCGTTCGGTGATGGACGCGCAGGACTTAAAGTAAGCCGGCCAGCTGGCCGATCATCACGAAAAGGCAAGCGGGCCTTTGAAACCCGCGGAGACAAAAGAGATGGAAACACACCCGGAACCGACCAAGGTTCATGCCGACCCCGAGCTCGGGCCCGACCCTTCGCTGCTGATCGTCGATGACGATGGACCGTTCCTGCGCCGGCTCGCTCGAGCCATGGAGACCCGCGGCTTCCTGGTCGATACGGCGGAGTCCGTCGCGGAAGGTATCGCCAAAACGAAGGCGCGGCCGCCGAAATATGCTGTGGTCGACCTGCGCCTCGGCGACGGCAACGGGCTGGACGTGATCGAGGCGATCCGCCAGAGCCGCGAGGATACCAAGGTGATCGTGCTGACCGGCTACGGCAATATCGCGACCGCCGTGACGGCCGTGAAACTCGGGGCGCTCGACTATCTCGCCAAGCCCGCCGACGCCGACGACATTTTTAGCGCGCTGACCCAGAGGCCGGGCGAGCGGGCTGATGTGCCTGAAAACCCGATGTCGGCGGATCGTGTGCGCTGGGAACATATCCAGCGGGTCTATGAGATGTGCGAGCGCAATGTGTCGGAGACGGCGCGGCGGCTCAACATGCATCGCCGCACGCTGCAGCGCATCCTTGCCAAGCGCGCGCCGAAATAAGTCACATCTCGTCGAAACTCTTGCCGGTCGCCCATTCAGCCAGCATCAGGCGCTGGGCGGCGGCACGCGAAAAGTTCAGTGTCATCGCCTTGCGGGTCGCAGGCGGCAGCCTGTGTTCCGGTGCGTCGCGCAACAGGTGCCCGCCATAACCGTCCGAGAGGAAGAGGCCGCAATCCTCCGGGAAGATGTCGAGCGGCACGTCCTTGTGCGTCGCGAAAAACAGGCGGTCGCAGAAGGCTCGGTATTCCGGCCATTTGCGGTCGACGCGAAAATCCTCGATCGACGTCTTGATCTCGATGATCCAGATCTCGCCCTTTTCCGAAATGGTCACCAGGTCGGCGCGCCTTCCGCTCGACAGCACGAGTTCCGGCAACATCGCGTGCCGCATGTCGTGCAGCAGAATCTGGACGCCCTTGCGGACCAGCATGGCGCGGGCTGACTGCCGCCCATCTATTAACGGATTATTACTGGCAAGGTTGAGTATAGTCATAGAATCCCGAAAAACCGCTTCCATGATGTTGCAAAAACGCCATGGCTTTTTTCAATCATGCGCCGGCTCTGTTTTGATGCGCTGCAGCGCTTGCCAAGCGTAATCTAATCTAAAATAACCCCTGATCAAAGATGGGCATGCGCCCGTCTCAATCGATTCGTTTTACCCAAGAGATTTCCATGCGCTTTCGCACTAGCATGCTCGCACTCGGCCTGTTGGCAACTGCTGCCTTGGCCGGTTGCGCCTCCACGATTCCCGGCGGCGGCACCCAGGTGGCCACGGCCTCCTATACCGAACAGATCTTCAACGACTCCTACGGTTCGGTGAGAGACGCCGGCTATACGCTTCCGGCGATCCCGATCAACAAGGTGGACAAGCAGTTCGTCCGCCAGATCGTCAGCTATCAGACCAGCGAAAAGCCGGGCACGATCGTCGTCAACACGCGTGAGCGCCATCTCTACTACATCCTGCCGAACGGCAAGGCGATGCGCTACGGCATCGGCGTCGGCAAGCAGGGCTTCGCCTGGTCCGGGACGGCTTACGTCGCCTGGAAACAGGAATGGCCGACCTGGCACCCGCCGAAGGAAATGGCCGGCCGTCGTCCGGACGTTGCCAAATACGTCGAAGACGGCATGGGCCCCGGCCTCAGCAACCCACTCGGTGCGCGCGCCATGTACCTCTTCAACGAAAAGGGCCAGGATACGCTCTTCCGTCTGCACGGCACGCCGGAATGGGCCTCCATCGGCACCGCCGCTTCGTCGGGCTGCATCCGCCTGATCAACCAGGACGTCATCGACCTTTACAGCCGCGTCCGTCCGGGCCGCGAAACCAAGGTCGTCGTAATCCAGTAATCGCGAAATTCGACGAGAATACGAAAAGGCCGCCGAGAGAACTCTCCGCGGCCTTTTTCTTTGCCTGATCTTTGCTCGCCGGTCAGCCGGCGAGCTTGGCTTTCAGTTCCAGACGGCGGCGATGCAGGACCGGCTCTGTATAACCGTTCGGCTGCTCGCGACCCTTGAGCACGAGTTCAAGCGCGGCCTGGAAGGCGACGGAACCGTCGAAATCCCTGGCCATCGGCGTGTAGAGCGGATCGCCCGCATTCTGGCCATCGACGACCCCCGCCATGCGTTTCATCGTCTCGACGATCTGCTCTTCGCTGGTGAGCTTGTGATAGAGCCAGTTCGCCATGTGCTGGGCGGAAATGCGCAGCGTCGCACGGTCTTCCATCAATCCGACATTGTTGATGTCCGGCACCTTCGAACAGCCGACGCCCTGGTCGATCCAGCGGACGACGTAGCCGAGAATGCCCTGCGCATTGTTGTCGAGTTCGCGCTGGATTTCCTCCGGCGTCCAGTTCGGCCGCACCGCGACCGGCACGGAGAGAATGTCGGACAGCTTTGCACGGGTGCGGCTCTTCAGACCGGCCTGGACGGCGGCAACGTCGACCTTGTGATAGTGGGTGGCGTGAAGCGTGGCCGCCGTCGGCGACGGAACCCAGGCGGTGTTGGCGCCAGCCTTCGGATGGGCGATCTTCTGCTCCAGCATCGCGGCCATCAAGTCCGGCATGGCCCACATCCCCTTGCCGATCTGCGCATGGCCGGACAGGCCGCATTCGAGGCCTATATCGACGTTCCAGTTCTCGTAGGCCGCAATCCAGGCGGCCTGTTTCATGTCGCCCTTGCGGATCATCGGGCCTGCTTCCATCGAAGTATGTATCTCGTCGCCCGTACGATCAAGGAAACCGGTATTGATGAACACGACCCGCTCGCGCGCCTCCCGGATGCAGGCCTTGAGGTTGATGGTGGTGCGGCGCTCCTCGTCCATGATGCCCATTTTCATGGAATTGGTGGGAAGACCGAGCGCCTGTTCGACACGGCCAAAGATCTCGCAGGCGAAAGCGACCTCTTCCGGCCCGTGCATCTTCGGCTTTACCACATACATGGAGCCGGCCCGGGAATTCTGGCGACGTCCGTTCGGGCCGATATCGCGGATCGCAATCAGTGCCGTGACCATCGCATCCATGATGCCTTCCGGAACTTCCCTGCCCTCGCTGTCCAAAACCGCCGGATTGGTCATCAGGTGACCGACATTGCGGATCAGCATCAGCGAGCGGCGCTTGACCGTGACATCACCGCCGGCAGGCGCCTTGAACGTCGTGTCGGGGTTGAGCTTGCGGATAAAGGACTTGCCGCCCTTGGCCACCTCTTCCTGAAGGTCGCCGTTCATCAGGCCGAGCCAGTTGCGGTAGACGACGACCTTGTCCTCGGCGTCGACCGCGGCAATCGAATCCTCGCAGTCCATGATCGCGGTGATCGCCGATTCCAGCCAGACATCCGAAATCCGGGCCGGATCGTCCCTGCCGATCGCCGTCGTGGGATCGATCAGGATTTCGATATGCAGGCCGTTCTTCGTCAGCAGCAGATGGGTCGGCTGGGCCGGCTCACCGAGATAGCCGGCAAACTGGGCCGGATCGGCGAGATTGACGGTCTTGCCGTCCTGAGCTGCAGCCGTGAGCTTGCCGCCGGTGACGACAAAGGAGGTCACGTCGGTCCAGCTCGCGCCGGAAAGCGGCACGGACTGATCGAGGAAGTCACGCGCCCAGGCAATGACCTTGGCGCCACGGACCGGGTTGTAACCCTTGCCCTTTTCGGCTCCCTCGGTCTCGGGGATGGCATCGGTGCCATAGAGCGCATCGTAGAGCGAGCCCCAGCGGGCATTGGCGGCATTCAGCGCATACCGGGCATTCATGACCGGGACGACGAGCTGCGGACCAGCGATCCCCGCGATTTCCGGATCGACCTTGTCGGTCGAGACCGTGAAATCCGGTCCTTCCGATAGAAGGTAACCGATGTCGCGCAGGAAGGCTTCGTAAACCGCAAGATCGCTGGGCGCTCCGTTCTTGCGATACCATTCGTCGAGCTTGACCTGAAATGCGTCGCGTTTGGCGAGAAGCTCGCGATTCTTCGGCGCCAGGTCGTGGACGATCTTCGAAAACTCGGAAAAGAAGCGGTCGGCATCGACACCCGTCGACGGCAGCGCTTCCTTCACCAGGAAGTCGTGGAGCTTTTCATCGATTGCGAGACCATTTTTTTCGATGCGGGCCATCGGTTCCTCCGAATTTTTCATGCCGCCAACTGTCTTTGTTAGCGAGCAAAATTGCAATTGCACAAATATTGAATGACTTATGCCTTATCGGAAACAATCTGCACCGTTAGCAGCTATTTCCAGCTCGCATCCAGGGAATGCCGTTCCCAATAAGGCACCGGCCCGTAAAGTTCGGCAAGATATTCGATGAAGGCGCGGACCTTGGACGGGAGATGTTGCCGGCTCGGATAGACCGCCGAGACCGAAATGTTCTTGGAGCCTTCATATCCGGGCATCACCATTACCAGCCGCCCGTCCTTTAGCGCGTTGCCGATATCCCACGTGGATCTTAGCGCAATGCCGAGACCGGCGATTACCGCTTCGCGAATAACTTCGCTGGAATTGGTGTTCAGCATCCCGGCCGGCCGGTAGACCAGCGGACCTTTGGGACCTTCCAGCCTCCAGGGCTCGCCATTATGGGCCGTGAGACAGTGATGGTTTGCCAGCTCCTCAATGCTTGTCGGAGCGCCGTGCCGCGCGATGTAGGAGGGAGAGGCGCAGAGAATGCGCCGGACCTGGACAAGCTTGCGGGCGACGAGGCTCGAATCCTTCAGCTCGGATATGCGGATCGCCACATCAAAACCTTGGGCGATGATATCCGTGAACTCATCCGACAGCATCAGGTCGATCGACAGATGTGGGTTCGCCTGCATGAATGCCGGCAGATGAGGCGCAATGTGCATGCGTCCGAACGAGGTCGGCGCGGAGATGCGCAGATTGCCGGCGATCTCGGTCGACCGGCCCGAGACGAACTGCTCGGCATCCTCGATCCCGGTCAGGACATTGGCGATCCTGTCGTAAAAACCCTTGCCGGCATCGGTCATTCCCACCTGACGGGTGGTCCGCTGCAGCAGGCGCGTCCCCAGCTGTTCCTCCAGCCGCTTGATGCGCTTGGAGACCACTGCCGGGGAAATGCCAAGGCTCTTTGCCGCCGCCGACATGTTTCCAGTGGCCGCCACTTTGACGAAGATTTCCAGATCGGCGAGATTGGTGATCACTGCAATTTTTCCCGGCTGGAATAAATGCCGGCCAACTTACGCGCTTTTGAATAGAGCTTAAAGGTGGTCCACTCCGACCGCCGAGGAACATCGGCCGGCTAAGTCACCGGGAAAACAGCTATCCTCGGCCTGCCGATAGCCACGGCAGTAATCCGCGCCTCGATGAGCTTTCGCGAACCCTCGATTTCCGGCGCATCCATTTCTTCCGAAATGGTCACCACCGCGTCCTTGGCGCCATCCGCATTCGCCTGCGTCTGCGCGGCGGCGGTTGCATGCTCCCGGGCGGCGGTCAGCGCTTCCGTTTCACCGACGACGACGAGCCGCGCGCCTGATCCGGAGAGAATGAAACGCCCTTCCTCCGGCGAGGTGACAACAACTGTAACGCTGGCACGGACCTGGCCAACCACCGCCCCGATGGCATTCGCGACATCGGCATCGGCAGGTATGACCGACTGCGCACCGAGCATATTCGCGACCGCCGGATAATAGACGGGTGCGGAAGCCCCGAGCCCGATCAGCGGCCGATCCAGCGAGATGGAGAACCGGGCGATGCCGGGAATGCGTTTCAGCGCTCGGTCGACGGCAAGCGAAACCGCGGGATCGATGGCTTCGGCGCCATCTTCGGCGAGGCAGGCGGCGAGCACGGCTTCCGACGACTGGCGCGTCAGCCGGCTTACGATCTTTTCGGCCAGGTCTTCCGGGGAAGCGGCGATCCCGCGCCCTGCGCCGTCCTTGCGCCGGGCGGCAAGTTCGAGACCCAGACTTGCAGCCTCTCTGCACCATTGGTTCTGGCGGCCGAGCACGTGCAGGGCATCGGACGGGGTGATGCCGCAGAGATGCACCAGCCCTCTCGCAACCAGCCGGTCGAGAACCGCCCTTTGCGAGTTCATGGTCAGAAGATCATTGAGCGAAACCGGCGCAACGCCGATGCGGGCAAAAAGCGCCTGTTCCGGCGGCTGCAGGCCCTGGGCCATCATATCCGGCACGCCGGTCCGCACCGCAAAGCGGCCGTCGTGCCGTCCGGCATGGCTGGCCCGCAGCTGCTTTTCCAGCGTCGACAGGATGATCTCGCCATGCGCCATCGCGGCAAGGCTCAGCGGCAGAAGTCGGCGCGGGCCGAGCGTGAGCCGGGCTTCGAGGCCGCGGTCGTCGATATGGACTTCGGAATCGCCGCCGAGCCCGTAGGTGCGCAGCGCCACGGCCTCCACCATGGTGCGATGACCGCCGACGACGGCGCCTTCTTCCGCCAGCTTCGGTCGCCCGCCATCGAGAACCGCAACATCCGTGGTCGTGCCGCCGATATCGGAAACGACCGCCTGATCGAGCCCCGTCAGGAAATGCGCACCGACGAGACTTGCGGCAGGACCGGAAAGGATGGTCTCGATCGGCCGCAGCCGGGCTTCGGCGGCGGAGATCAGGGCACCATCGCCGCGCACCACCATCATCGGCGCCGTGATGCCGCGCGCGGTCAGAAAGCCCTCGCAGGAACCCACCAGCCGGTCGATGATCGACACCAGCCGGGCGTTCAGAAGCGTGGTCAACGCACGGCGGGGACCGCCGAGTTTCGACGAAAGCTCGTGGCTGCAGGTGACGGGCAGATGCGAAAGCGCGCGAATGCGGTCCCTGACCCGGATTTCATGAGCCGGATTCCGGACGGCGAAATAACCTGCGACGGCAAAGGAAGACACCGTTCCGCCAAGCGCGGGCATGGCTGCCTCCAGAACCCCCATGTCGAGCGGCGTTTCGTTGCCGTGCACGTCATGGCCTCCGGGCAGGAAGATCACCGGGTCATTTCCCAGCGCCTCCGCAAGTCCGCCGCGGGCCAGATCCTCCGCAGTAAAGCCGATCATGATCAGGGCGGCACGACCACCCTGCCCTTCGACCAGCGCGTTCGTGGCAAGCGTCGTCGACAGTGAAACCAAGCCTATAGCCGAAGCGGAGACTGCGCTTTTTTCCAGCACCGCATCAACGGCGCCGGCAATACCGACCGCCAGATCATGCCTGGTCGTCAGCGATTTCGCCTTGGCGATAACGCCTTCGCCGTCGCGGAACAGCACCGCATCCGTATAGGTGCCGCCGGTATCAATCCCGAGAAGGAGGGGGCCGGAAGGAAAGGAAAAGGCCACGCGAAAATCCTGAAGATCGGTCCATGGGATCTATACCGATCAATAGCGCATGGCGGGCAAAGATCAATTCACCAGCGGAGACCTCTGATGTCGCGGACTGACCCGCATGAGCAGACCGTCGCGCGGCTGGGTGGTCAACTTCTGGACCGGCCAGACCTTGGTTTCCGGCGTGACATCGAAACGATAGCGGCCCATCAGCACCGCAAGCGCGATCACTGCCTCCTGAAGGGCGAAGGTCGCGCCGATACAGGTGCGGGGGCCTGCGCCGAAAGGCAGATACTGAAACCGGTTCAGCTTGCCGCGGTTCTCGGGCAGGAAACGCTCGGGCATGAAGGCGCGCGGCTTGTCCCAATAAAGCTCGTGGCGGTGCAGCGTCCAGGGCATGACCAGCACGGTTACCCCGGCATCGATCCTGATCGTCTTGCCTTCCGGGCTCGTCCAGCTGTCGTCGCTGATCGCCTCCCGGTTGATCGACGGCGCCGGCGGATAGAGCCGCAATGCCTCTTCGAACGCCGCCCGCACCCAGGGCATCAGCTCCAGCCATTCGACCGGATCGGCGCCGGACGCCAGAACGCGGTCGATCTCTTCCTCCATGTTCTGCCGTACTGACGGCGATTCCGCGACGCAATAGAGCGTCCAGGCCAGCGCCCGGGCCGTCGTCTCGTGCCCCGCGCCGATGAAGGTAAGGATATTGTCCTCGATCTCGTCCATCGTCAGCCCGTCGGGACCGGCCAGCTGAAGCAGCAGCGTCAGGAAATCCTGCGGCACGTCGTCCGGGTGCTTGCGCATCCGCTCCTGCCGCATAAGCATGGTTTCGGCAACCACGCGCCGGAACTTGTCGAGTATCCGCCTGCCGCCGATGCGGGTGACACGCGGCACCCAGGGCGGGGCGCGCAGCATGTCCATCGGGTCGATGCGGCCCATGCGATGCAGAAGCTGGTCGACGTCGTCGGCAACGGTCTCCTTGTTCCCGGCGACCTCGCCGGAAAACAGGGTTTCGGCGAGGATGGCATAGGTCAGTTCCGTCATGTCGACGGAAATATCGCGGACCGCGCCATCGGCGCCGGCCTCGGCATATTTCCCCGAAAACTCCTCGGTCTGGTTCAGCATCTGGCCGGCAAAACCGCGAGAATGCTTTGGCGTAAAAACCGGCGCCATCGCCTTGCGGCTGCGTTTCCAGACCTCGCCTTCCGCTGTCAGCAGCCCGTCCCGCAAGATCGGGCGAAGCACGAGCTGGCGGATCTCGGACATGACGTAATTGCTGACATTGTCCACCAGAATGTGCCGGATGAGGCCTGGATGATTGACGATCAGCGTCCGTTCCTTGAAGAACTTCGTCTCGAGCCAGGGCAGCGTGTAGGAAACCTTGCCCCAGAGCTCCAGCGGATTGCGGAGCGCAGTCCAGATGACCTCGATCGGGCTCAGCAGCCGATCCCGATGCGGAGGTGCGGGCGGAACGAAGGGTTCGGGGCGGATGTCCATGGACGAGCCCTCCTCAGGGGTTTCCTATGGAGGGAATATCCGCCGTCAGAGGAGAGATTTCAACTCGGCGAGCTTGTCGTTGACCAGCCAGCCGTAATAATTCTCCTCCGGCAGGCCACCGCGGGCGGCAAGTGCTGCGGCGCGCTGCGCCGAACCGCCGGTATTGTAGAGCGTCGCCGTGATGCCGGGATTGCGGGAGATATCCATGCCTGCAATCGACTTGTAGTCGTCGATCGAGCGACGGATATTGGCCGCCATATAGGCGAGCGACTTATCCGGGTCCATGATCGCGTCATAAACCGCAGCCGCCTTGTTCTCGTCGAGCTTCGGGTAGCCGGAATTCCTGGCCACCATGTCCGACAGCATCAGCGCCGTCAGCGGATTGACCTGGCCAAGGCCAAAGGTCTGGCCGGCATAAAAGGGCTGGAAGAAGACCGCACTGAAGCGATTATCCGGAAAGGCGGTGCCGCCGACCGAGCGGCCGCGAAAGCTCTTTTCCCAGACGCCTTCACGGCAGGTCCAGAGCTTATAGGAATCGGCGAAATCGTCGCATTTGCCGAATTCCGGCCGGTCGAGGAACTGCTGGATGGTCTCGTCGCCGTAGCCGAAACGGAAGCTGTTGCCGGCATAGGCGGCCGCCTTGACATAATAGGTCTGCAGCCGGTCGTACGCATCGACATTGTAGGTGTGCTCGCCGACGATCGCGCCGATCATGTGGATCGGATCGATGCCATAATCGACGGCCGTCGACTTGATCTTGGCGATCAGCTTCTTGTCGGACGCCAGCAGGTCACGGATCTTCTCGTATTTGTCATCGAAGGTGGTGCGGCCGGCGCGGGTCCGGCGTACCGAGGCGCCCGGGACCTTCGGCTGTTCCGCGTGACGATTTCCTTCGGGAACCATCGTGAGGCCGCCTGCAAGCGCGGAAGAAGCCGCGGACGTCGCGACGACAAGGATCAGGGCCAGAAGGATGCGTTTCAAGATTTGCGTGTCCCAGGACTTCGACTATGCCGATCTCCGGCACCGAATGCTTAAAGCCATTCCAGACCGACTCACTCAAGCGCCGGATATTTTCCATGAAAACGCGCTTCCCTTACGCGAGGCGCAAGGACCGTGTCGAGACACGGGCGTTCAAAATCCCGTCAGCACCCGCAAATGAGCAGCCGGACGTTGCCCGGCTGCCACGATTGCCGCTCAGAGAATGTAGCGCGACAGATCGGTGTCGGCGGCGAGATCGCCAACATGCTTCTTGACGTATTCCGCATCGATCGTCACCGCGGTTCCGCCCTGATCGGGTGCGTTGAACGAGATTTCGTCAAGCACTCGTTCCATGACGGTCTGCAGCCGGCGGGCGCCGATATTCTCGACCGAGGAATTGAGGTGCACGGCGACATCCGCCAGGGCATCGATCGCGTCGGGCGTAAAATCGAGCGTCAGCTCTTCCGTTTCCATCAGCGCCTTGTACTGGCGGATAAGGCTCGCCTCGGTTTCCGTCAGGATGCGGCGGAAGTCCTCCTTGGTGAGCGGCCTCAGCTCGACCCGGATCGGCAGGCGACCCTGAAGTTCCGGCAGAAGGTCGGAGGGCTTGGAGACGTGGAAGGCGCCCGAAGCGATGAACAGGATGTGATCGGTCTTCACCGGTCCGTATTTGGTCGACACCGTGGTGCCTTCGACCAGCGGCAGCAGGTCGCGCTGCACGCCTTCGCGGGACACGCCGGCGCCCATACCGCCGTCACGGGCGGCGATCTTGTCGATCTCGTCGAGGAAGACGATGCCGTCGTTCTCGACCGAGCGGACGGCCTCGCGCTGGATGACTTCGTTGTCGATCAGCTTATCGGATTCGTCGCGGATCAGCTCGCCGTAGGATTTCTTGACGGTGGTACGGACCTTCTTGGTGCGGCCGCCCATCGCCTTGCCGAACATTTCCGACAGGTTCAAGACGCCTATATTGGCGCCCGGCATTCCGGGTATCTCGAAGCCGGGCATGCCGGAGCCGGTGTCAGTGACCTCGATGTCGATTTCCTTGTCGTCGAGCTCGCCGGCCCTCAGCTTCTTGCGGAAACTTTCGCGGGTGGCTGGCGAGGACGTGGCGCCGACCAGCGCGTCGAGCACCCGTTCCTCGGCGCTCATATGGGCCTTGGCCTGCACGTCGGCGCGCATCTTGTCGCGCACGAGGCCTATGCCGATCTCGACGAGATCGCGGATGATCTGCTCGACATCGCGGCCGACATAACCGACTTCGGTGAATTTGGTCGCTTCGACCTTGATGAAGGGCGCGCCGGCGAGTTTCGCCAGGCGGCGCGAAATCTCCGTCTTGCCGACGCCGGTCGGGCCGATCATCAGGATGTTCTTCGGCATCACTTCGTCGCGCAGGCTCTCGTCGAGCTGGTGGCGGCGCCAGCGGTTGCGCAGCGCGATCGCCACCGCGCGCTTGGCGTCGTGCTGGCCGATGATGTGCCGATCCAGCTCGGAGACGATTTCCCGGGGTGAAAAGTTACTCATGTCAAATCCGTTTCTTGGCTTGCGTCCAGCGCCATGAAATGGGCCGGACCGTATATGGATGTCCTGGTGTCGACGTAGCGGAAGCCGGCCTTTTCATAGGCGCGGATCGCCTGGGCGTTGTCCGGATTCGGATCGATGACGATCCTTTTCGCGCCGTTCTCAAAAAGTTCAGATGTCAGCTGGCGGATGATCGCGCTTCCATGGCCGATGCCGACAAGCTCAGCATTGCCGATCGAGATGTCGATGCCAAGCGTGCCCTTCGGCTGATCCTGATAAGGATGATCCTCTTCGAGATGCGGGTCATAATACTGGAGATAGGCGATCGGCTTGCCGTCCAGTTCCGCGATCATCGGCCGGGTCTCGACGCTCGTCATCGAATATTCGATGCTCGCCAGTTCCTCGTCGATCTTACCCCACCATTTCGCGATATGCGGCTCGGCGAGCCACGTCGCCAGCAGAGGAAAATCCTCACGGGTGACATCACGAAACGAGTAGCGGGGCGCGCCGTCAGCCATCGGCATCCAGCGTTTCGATAACCAGGTTATGGTTGGTGTAGACGCAGATATCGGCAGCGATATCCAGCGCTTTCCGGGCGATCTCTTCGGCCGACTTGTCCGAATCCATCATCGCGCGGGCAGCCGCATAAGCATAGTTGCCGCCCGACCCGATCGCGATCGTTCCGTGCTCCGGTTCCAGCACATCGCCGTTGCCGGTAACCGCAAGTGTCGTCGATTTGTCGGCGACCAGCATCATCGCTTCGAGATTGCGCAGGTACTTGTCCGTGCGCCAGTCCTTGGCGAGCTCGACGGCAGCGCGCATCAGCTGGCCCGGATATTGTTCGAGCTTCTTTTCAAGCCGGTCGAGCAGCGTGAAGGCATCAGCGGTCGCGCCGGCGAAACCGGCGATTACTTCTCCCTTGCCAATGCGGCGCACCTTGCGGGCATTGCCCTTCATCACGGTCTGGCCAAGGCTCACCTGGCCGTCGCCAGCCATGATGACCTTGCCACCTTTCCGAACAGTAATAATGGTTGTCATAAGGCACCTGTTGGCCCGTCCTGCGGGCATTGGTTTTCAGAGCATTTCCGCCCCGTTGGGCATTTATGTAAGACGGTCGAGGACGAATGCAATCTCATCACGCAATGCCGCCGCCACGGCCCTGCTTTTGCTGGATATTTGGCGTCGTGCCTGATAAGGAGCGCAGATCGATCGCATGGAGCAGACCCAGATGGGTGAGACGACAACCGCACGCGTGGGCAACATCGTCCGCAAGACCAACGAAACCTCCGTTTCCGTGTCCGTCAATCTCGACGGCACCGGCGCGGCCAGGATTTCCACGGGCGTCGGCTTCTTCGACCATATGCTGGACCAGCTTTCGCGACATTCGCTGATCGACATGGACATCGAGGTCACTGGCGATCTGCATATCGACGACCATCACACGGTGGAAGACACAGGTATCGCGATCGGCCAGGCGATCTCCAAGGCGCTCGGCGACCGTCGCGGCATCACCCGCTACGCGTCGCTCGACCTTGCCATGGACGAGACGATGACCAAGGCGGCCATCGACGTGTCCGGCCGGCCGTTCCTGGTCTGGAACGTCGCGTTCAGCGCGCCGAAGATCGGCACGTTCGATACGGAACTGGTGCGGGAATTTTTTCAGGCGCTGGCCCAGAACGCCGGCATCACGCTGCATGTCCTGAACCATTACGGCGCCAACAACCATCATATCGCCGAGACCTGCTTCAAAGCCGTGGCGCGGACACTTCGCGCCGCCATTGAAATCGACCCGCGGCAGGCCAATCGCGTTCCTTCGACCAAGGGAATGCTGGTCTGACTGCTTGAGGAGACAATCCTTGAGAAGCTATCTCGTTCTGACACCGCCCAATGACCCGCGAAGCGGGCCCGACAGGGATCTCCAGTCGACCCTCGTCCTACGGGACGGGTTTTCCTGGCTCGCGCTGTTGTTTCCCTGGATCTGGCTTTTCTGGCATGGGCTGTGGATCGCCGGCATCGTCATTCTGCTCGCCCAGATCGGCAGCGGCATCCTGATGCAGATTCCGGGCTTCTGGACCGCCGGGCTGCTGTTCGGCGTCGCCATCAGCCTGCTCATCGCGCTCGAAGGCCGACATTATCGTTCCGAAGCGCTGATCCGTCGCGGCTGGACACTGGAAACGGTGATTTCCGCTCACGATCTGCGTACGGCCGAGGAGATCTATTTCTCCGGCCTGCCGCAGCCGGAACAACAACCAATGCCGGTCTCGGCCGAGTGGGCAAAGCAGGCAAAGCCGCCCGCCGCCGGATGGCAGGCCCCACACATGGGCCTTTTCGAACATGGAGGACGCTGATGCGCGTCGCAATCATCGACTACGGGTCCGGCAACCTCCGTTCCGCGACCAAGGCCTTTGAAAGGGCCGCCCGGGAAGCCGGCATCAACGCCGTGATCGACCTCACCGACAAGGCCGATGCGGTGGCCACCGCTGACCGGATCGTGCTGCCGGGCGTCGGCGCCTATGCAGATTGCAGCACCGGCCTCGATGCCGTGCCGGGCATGCGCGAGGCGATCCTGGACGTCGTTGACCACAAGGGCCGACCTTTCCTCGGCATCTGCGTCGGCATGCAGCTGATGTCGTCGCGGGGGCTTGAAAAGACGACCACCGACGGCTTCGGTTGGATCGAAGGCGACGTCGTCGAGATGACCCCGAGCGATCCCAGCCTCAAGATCCCGCAGATCGGTTGGAACACACTCGATATCCACCATCCACACCCGCTGTTCGACGGAATTCCGACCGGACCGGACGGCCTGCACGCCTATTTCGTGCATTCGTACCATCTGGCGGCCAGGCACCGCAGCGACGTGATCGCAACCACCGAATACGGCGGTTCGATGACCGCTTTCGTCGGCCGCGACAATGTGGCGGGTTCCCAGTTTCACCCTGAGAAAAGCCAGGCGTTAGGCCTTGCCCTCATCTCCAATTTCCTGCGCTGGAAGCCCTGAGCTCGCGCGAACCACCAAGGACCAAAAAGAAATGATCCTCTTTCCTGCAATCGACCTGAAGGACGGCCAGTGCGTGCGCCTCAAGCTCGGCGACATGGACCAGGCCACCGTCTACAACCCCGATCCCGCAGCCCAGGCCAGGGCTTTCGAGGACCAGGGGTTCGAGTGGCTGCATGTGGTTGACCTGAATGGCGCCTTCGCGGGGACAAGCGTCAACGGCGCTGCCGTTGACGCTATCCTGAAAGCCACGAAGAACCCCGTGCAGCTCGGCGGCGGCATTCGCACGCTCGACCATATTGAAAACTGGCTGGCCCGCGGGCTGACCCGCGTCATCCTCGGCACCGTCGCGGTGCGCGATCCGGCGCTGGTCATCGAGGCCTGCAGGCAGTTTCCGGGCAAGGTCGCCGTCGGCATCGACGCCAAGGGCGGCAAGGTCGCGGTCGAGGGCTGGGCGGAGGCGTCCGAACTCGGCGTCATCGAGCTGGCAAAGAAATTCGAAGGCGCCGGCGTTTCGGCGATCATCTATACCGACATCGACCGCGATGGCATTCTGGCGGGCATCAACTGGGCATCGACGCTGGAACTCGCCGATGCCGTCTCCATTCCGGTGATCGCATCGGGCGGGCTTGCCTCGCTCGACGATATCAGCCGCATGCTGGAGCCGGATGCGGCCCGGCTCGAAGGCGCCATTTCCGGCCGCGCGCTTTATGACGGCCGCATCGATCCCCACGAAGCGCTGGCCCTGATCCGCTCCAGACAAGGACGTGCCGCATGACCCTCAAAGCCCGCGTCATCCCCTGCCTGGACGTCAAGGACGGCCGCGTCGTGAAAGGCGTCAACTTCGTCGACCTGATCGATGCCGGCGATCCGGTCGAGGCTGCAAAAGCCTATGACGCCGCCGGTGCCGACGAGCTCTGCTTCCTCGACATCACCGCCTCTTCCGACAATCGCGAGACGATTTTCGACGTCGTCGCCCGTACCGCCGACCATTGCTTCATGCCGCTCACCGTCGGCGGCGGTGTGCGTGCCGTCGGCGACATCCGCAAGCTGCTGCTGGCCGGCGCCGACAAGGTCGCGATCAACTCGGCGGCGGTCAACAATCCGGACTTCGTGGCTGAGGCCGCCGACAAGTTCGGCAACCAGTGCATCGTTGTGTCGATCGACGCCAAGCGGCGGCGTTCCCAAGCCGTCGGTGGCGACAATTTGAGCGCCTGGGAGATCTATACGCATGGTGGCCGCAACGCGACCGGCATTGATGCCGTCGAGTTCGCCGTCAAGATGGTCGAGCGCGGCGCCGGCGAGCTGCTCGTCACCTCCATGGACCGGGACGGCACCAAGAGCGGCTACGACCTGGAGCTGACGCGGATGATCGCCGACAGCGTCAGGGCACCGGTCATCGCGTCGGGCGGGGTCGGAAACCTGGACGACATGGTCGCCGGCATCAAGCAGGGCCACGCGACGGCGGTCCTGGCCGCATCGATTTTCCACTTTGGGACCTATACGGTCGGCCAGGCAAAACACTATATGGCAGAGCACGGCATCGCCATGCGGCTCGATTGAGCGGTCGGAGAGACGTTATGAGTGAATTTTCCCTGATCGACCTCGAGCGGATCGTCGCCGAGCGGGCCAAGGCCTCGCCGGAAGAATCCTGGACGGCAAAACTGGTCGCCGCCGGCCAGGAGAAGGCCGCAAAGAAGCTCGGGGAAGAAGCCGTCGAAACGGTGATCGCCGCGATCAAAGAGGACGCCAAAAATCTGACTGCGGAGAGCGCAGATCTCCTCTATCATCTTTTGGTCGTCTTGAATATTGCGGCGGTGCCGTTGCAGGATGTGCTCGACGAACTCCAGCGAAGGACCGGCCAGTCCGGCCTCCAAGAAAAGGCAAGCCGGCCGACATCATGAACATCGTTTCCCAGCCCGCCGAGACGCCTGAGCTCGAAACCGGCTCGAATGCGGAATATTATTCACCCTATCACCGCTTCAGTGCGGAGGAATGGGCGAAGTTCCGCGCAGACACGCCTCTGACGCTCACGGCCGACGAGGTGCAGAGGTTGCGTTCGCTGGACGACCCGATCGATCTCGATGAAGTCCGGCGCATCTATCTCTCGCTGTCGCGCTTGCTGTCGACGCATGTGGAGGCGACGCAACGCCTCTTCCAGCAGCGAAACCGTTTCCTGAGCCTTTCCGACATCACCAAGACGCCCTTCATCATCGGCATTGCCGGGTCGGTCGCGGTCGGCAAATCGACCACCGCACGTATCCTGAAGGAACTGCTCGCCCGCTGGCCGTCGAGCCCGAAAGTGGATCTCATCACCACCGACGGCTTCCTTTATCCGAACGCCGTGCTGAGCCGGGAAAACCTGATGGAGCGCAAGGGGTTTCCGGAAAGCTACGATATCGGCTCCATCCTGCGGTTCCTGTCGGCGATCAAGGCCGGTGAACCGAACGTCAAGGCGCCGCGTTACTCGCATCTCACCTACGACGTTTTGCCGGACGAGTACTCGCTGGTCGACCGGCCGGACATCCTCATCTTCGAAGGCATCAACGTCCTCCAATCACGGGCGCTGCCGGCCGACGGTAAGATCGTGCCGATCGTTTCGGACTTCTTCGACTTCTCGATCTATATCGATGCCGACGAAGAGCAGATCCACAATTGGTATGTCCAGCGCTTCATGAAGTTGCGCCAGACCGCCTTCCGCGATCCGACCTCGTTCTTCAAGAAATACGCGGCGATCGATGCGGACGCGGCCCGCGCCGTCGCCGAGGGGCTGTGGGAAAACATAAATCTCAAGAACCTGCGGCAGAACATTCTGCCGACCAGGCCACGGGCGGATCTCATCCTGCGCAAGGGCCGTAATCATCTGGTGGAAACGGTCGAACTGCGGAAACTGTAGGCGGTCGATCGCCGGCTATTGAATTAAATCGTCAGCTATTCACACGGCGGAGCGTCAGGTTGATGCGCCCGCCGTTCTTCAACAGCGTCGACGTGCCGGGATAAATGCGATCGACGCCGTGGAAGGCGAGACGCCCCTCTCCGCCTAGCACGACGACATCTCCACTCGCCAGCCGGAAAGAGCCGGTCGGGTCCTTGCGGCTCAGGCCGCCGACCCGGAACAGGCAGCTATTGCCGAGCGAGACGGAGAGAACAGGGGCGGCCAAATCGTTCTCGTCCCGGTCCTGATGCAGGCCCATCTTGGCGTCGTCGGAATAGAAGTTGATGAGGCAGGCTTCCGGCGGCTTCGAATAGTCGCCGAGCTTTTCCCAGAGATCGAGCAATTCCGGCGGCATCGCTGGCCACGGCTTTTTCGTCACCGGGTGGAAGGACTGGTAGCGATATCCTTGGTCCTTGTCCGTTACCCAACCGAGCGAGCCGCAATTGGTCATGCGCACCGACATGGGTTTGCCGGTGCCGGGCATTTCCGGCGTGTAGAGCGGCGCCTCGGCTACGACGTCTCGTATCAGTTCGACCAGATGCTCCTGCGCTAATCGATCGAGATAGCCGGGAAGGTGCCTGATGCCATTTGCAAGCGTCGCCAAAGATCAATCTCCGCCGTTAGTCGCCGCTTGGCCGGCCACGCATCTTCTTGACGTCCGAACGACCGGATTTTTCCTTCAGCCGACGCTCCACCGAACCCTTGGTCGGCTTGGTTTTCTTGCGCGGCGGCGGCGGCGGTTCGGCCGCCTTGAGGATCAGTTCCTTCAGCCGCTCGCGCGCGTCTTCCCGGTTGCGCTCCTGGCTGCGGAACCGGTTCGCTTCTATCATCAGCACGCCATCCTTCGACACCCGTTTTCCGGCGAGCTTGATGGCGTTTTCCTTCACCCGCTCCGGCAGGGACGGCGTGTTGACGATGTCGTAGAAAAGCTGGACGGCCGTCGAGACCTTGTTGACGTTCTGGCCGCCCGGCCCGCCCGCCAGCACGAATTGTTCCGTCAGTTCCCATCCGGCGATGGTGATGCGGTTGTTGATGACAAGGGGATTGCTGGCCATGGGTCTCTGGTCTTTGTTCTTGGGCGCATGCCGTTGTCCGGAACCGGCACCCACGTTCGGGCGACATGCGGCAGGCCCGCATCTTTCCCACAAAGCCGGCAAAAAGAAAACCGCCGGTCCAGGGTGTTATCCCGGGCCGGCGGTTTCACGTGAATCCTTCAAAGATTACTCGGCGGCGGCAAGCATGACCGGAGCGGCGCTTCTCACCTTGCTGTCGACGTGGTCTTCGTACTGCCCGAAATTCTGGATGAACATCGAGACGAGCTTCTTGGCATAGGCGTCGAACGCAGCGCCGTCCGCCCAGGTCGAGCGGGGATCGAGGATCGCATTGTCGACGCCTTCAACGGCGACCGGCACCGCAAAACCGAAGTTCGGGTCGATGCGGAACTCGGCATTCTTGAGGCTGCCGTCGAGCGCAGCGCTTAAGAGAGCGCGGGTCGCCTTGATCGGCATACGGCGGCCGACGCCGTATGCGCCGCCGGTCCAGCCGGTGTTGACGAGCCAGCAATCGACCCCGTGACGGGCAATCAATTCCTTGAGCAGGTTGCCGTATTCGGCCGGATGACGGGGCATGAACGGCCCACCGAAGCAGGTCGAGAACGTCGCTTCCGGCTCGGTGACACCCTTTTCCGTGCCGGCGACCTTGGCGGTGTAGCCGGAGAGGAAGTGGTACATCGCCTGTTCGGGCGTCAGCTTGGCGATCGGCGGCATGACGCCGAAAGCATCGGCGGTCAGCATGATGATCGACTTCGGCTGCGGCGCCACGCCGGTCTTCGATGCATTCGGAATGAAATGCAGCGGATAGGCGCTACGGGTGTTCTCGGTCAGCGAATCGTCGTTGAAATCCGGAACCCGGTTCTCGTCGAGCACGACGTTTTCGATCACCGTGCCGAAACGGCGGGTCGCGGCATAGATTTCCGGCTCGGCTTCGGCCGAAAGATTGATGGCCTTGGCATAGCAGCCGCCTTCGAAATTGAAGACGCCGTTTTTGCCCCAGCCATGCTCGTCGTCACCGATCAGCGTCCGCTTCGGATCGGCCGACAGCGTAGTCTTGCCAGTGCCGGACAGACCGAAGAACAGCGCGGTATCGCCATTCGGGCCGACATTGGCCGAGCAGTGCATCGGCATGACGCCTTCTTCCGGCAGGAAGTAGTTGAGGATGGAGAAGACCGACTTCTTGTTTTCGCCGGCATAGGAGGTGCCGCCGACAAGGATGAGGCCATTGGTGAAATCGCAGGCGATCACCGTCTCCGTGCGGCAGCCGTGGCGGGCGGGATCCGCCTTGAAGCTTGGCAGGTTGATGATCGTCAGCTTCTCTTCGAAGCTTTCGAGCGTGGCGCGATCCGGGCGGATCAGAAGATTGCGGATGAAGAGGGCGTGCCAGGCGAATTCGCTGACGACGCGGGTCGGAAGGGCATATTCGGCATCGGCGCCGCCGACCAGATCCTGGACGAACAGCGTCTTGCCGGCGGCATGGGCGAGCATGTCCTTCTTCAGGACTTCGAAGTGTTCCGGTTTCATGGGCTTGTTGTCGGCCCCCCACCAGACGCGGCTCTCGGTGCCGGCATCGCGGACAATGAACTTGTCCTTCGGGGAGCGTCCGGTGTGCTGGCCGGTGACGGCGCGGAGTGCGCCGTCGATCGTCAGATCGGCTTCACCGCGGCGGATTGCTTCTTCGTAGAGTTCAACCTCGGACGAATTGTAATAAACACGCGATACACCGCCGAGACCGATCGCCGCTAAACCCTTGGACGGGTTGTGAAGTCCAAACTCCTCCATGCGCGCACTCCTTCAGCTTGCCGTGGGAACTGACGCGAAATTAATGACAGATTTCTAAAAGGGCAAGAGGCCGCTTGAAAATTCTTTAATAATATCAATTATTTAATCGATTTAAAAAATTTTATTCCTCTTTAAATCGGTTTAATAACCGTTTCAATCCGCATCCGCGCTATCTTAAGTCTCATTGCCAAAACGCACGATCGTCAGCGGCCTCTTTATCTTTGCCACAATTTGTTCCACCTTTATACTCAAGAAGCGCGTCGGCTGATGCCGCCTGGCTGGGGTGAATTCCAGGAGATGCGCATAGATGACGGAGATGGAGAGCATGCAAACAATCGCGCTCGTAGATGACGACCGCAATATCCTGACGTCGGTTTCGATTGCACTCGAGGCAGAAGGATACAAGGTCGAAACCTATACGGATGGCGCTTCCGCGCTCGACGGGCTGATCGCCCGCCCTCCGCAGCTGGCGATCTTCGATATCAAGATGCCGCGCATGGACGGCATGGAACTGCTGCGCCGCCTGCGGCAGAAATCCGACCTGCCGGTGATCTTCCTCACCTCCAAGGATGAAGAGATCGACGAGTTGTTCGGGCTGAAGATGGGCGCCGACGACTTCATCACCAAGCCGTTCTCGCAGCGTCTGCTGGTGGAGCGGGTAAAGGCGATCCTGCGACGCGCCGGCAGCCGCGAGGCGCAAGCCGCCGGCGGTGCCGGGGCCAAGACGGCAGCCGATCAGCAGGCCGCCCGCACGCTCGAACGCGGCCAGCTTGTCATGGACCAGGAGCGCCATACCTGCACCTGGAAGGGTGAACCGGTGACGCTGACCGTGACCGAGTTCCTGATCCTGCATTCTCTGGCCCAGCGGCCCGGCGTCGTCAAAAGCCGCGATGCGCTGATGGATGCCGCCTATGACGAGCAGGTCTATGTAGACGACCGCACCATCGACAGCCACATCAAGCGGCTGCGCAAGAAGTTCAAGATGGTCGACAACGACTTCGATATGATCGAAACCCTTTATGGCGTGGGTTATCGATTCCGTGAGGCCGCTTGACCCTTGCGAAAGGTTAACTTGAGGCCACGGCCGGACCAGCGCTAAGCTGGCCCGGTGGAAGGACTGCAGTGGCAGATCAAACATTTGATAGCAATATGATCCGAATGGAGAAGGCTGGGACACGACGTGCGCCGCGGCGGTTCTGGTCGCGCCCTTTCACGCTCATTCGGCGAGTGTTCGGCCATGCGGTGTTTTCGAGCCTCACCCGCCGCATCCTGTTCTTCAACATCGCTGCAACGGTGGTGCTGGTCGCCGGCATTCTCTACCTCAACCAGTTCCGCGAGGGCCTGATCGATGCTCGCGTCGAAAGCCTGCTGACGCAGGGCGAGATCATCGCCGGCGCGATTTCCGCCTCCGCCTCGGTCGATACCAACTCGATCACCATCGATCCCCAGAAACTCCTCGAACTGCAGGCCGGCCAGAGCATTACGCCGGTGCCGAACGACGAGGACCTCGATTTCCCGATCGACCCGGAGCGCGTTGCGCCGGTCCTCAGACGCCTCATTTCGCCGACCCGCACCCGCGCCCGAATCTTCGATGCCGACGCCAACCTGCTGCTCGATTCCCGCCATCTCTATTCGCGCGGCCAGGTGCTGCGTTTCGACCTGCCGCCGGTGGAAAACGAATCGCAGACCTGGAGCGACTGGTTCGCAGGGCTGATCAACCGCCTGCTGCAGCCGGGCAACCTGCCGGTCTACAAGGAAGCGCCGGGTGGCGACGGCTCGATCTATCCGGAAGTCATGAACGCGCTGACCGGCGTGCGCGGCGCGCTGGTGCGGGTCACGGAGCGCGGCGAGCTGATCGTCTCCGTCGCCGTACCCGTGCAGCGTTTCCGTGCCGTGCTCGGCGTGCTTCTGCTATCGACCCAGGCAGGCGACATCGACAAGATCGTGCATGCGGAACGGCTGGCGATCATGCGCGTCTTCGGCGTCGCGACGCTCGTCAACATCCTCCTGTCGCTGCTGCTGTCTTCGACCATCGCCAACCCGCTGCGGCGGCTGGCGGCGGCTGCGATCCGAGTGCGGCGCGGCGCCAAGCAGCGCGAGGAGATCCCCGACTTCTCCTATCGCCAGGACGAAATCGGCAATCTTTCCATCGCGCTTCGCGAGATGACCAACGCGCTCTATGACCGCATCGATGCGATCGAGAGTTTCGCGGCGGATGTGAGCCACGAGCTCAAGAACCCGCTGACTTCGCTTCGCAGCGCCGTCGAGACGCTGCCGCTCGCCAAAACCGAGGAGTCCAAACAGCGGCTGACGGAAGTCATTTTCCACGACGTACGCCGTCTGGATCGCCTGATCAGCGACATTTCCGACGCCTCGCGGCTGGACGCCGAACTCGCCCGGTCGGATTCGACGCCCGTCGACATGGAAAACCTGCTCGGCAATCTCGTCGATATTTCCCGGCAGATTCGCACCGGCCGCAAGCCGGTGGAAATCAGCCTGACGACCGACAACAAGGCCGGCAACAGGTCCGCCTTCCTGGTCAACGGCCATGATCTGCGCCTTGGGCAGATCATCACCAACCTCATCGAGAACGCGCGATCCTTCGTGCCCGAAAAGGGCGGCCGCGTCGCCATCCGGCTGTCTCACTCCAAGGATCGTGTCGTCGTGACCGTGGAGGACAACGGGCCCGGCATCCAGGCGGAGGATATCGACCGTATCTTCGAACGGTTCTATACGGACCGGCCGGACGGCGAGAGTTTCGGCCAGAATTCCGGCCTTGGCCTGTCGATCAGCCGGCAGATCGCCGAGGCGCATGGCGGCTCGCTGAAGGCGGAAAACCTATACGACGCCAAGACAGGTGCCATCACCGGCGCCCGCTTCACGCTGTCGCTGCCGGGCGGCGAAATTCAATGAGCCCGGCGCCGGTCAACATCCATGCGACCGCGATCGCCATCGGCACCAGGGGCGTGCTCTTTACCGGTCCGTCCGGCAGCGGCAAGTCCATGCTCGCCTTCTCCTGCATCGCAGCTGCCCGGCGCCAAGGCGCTTTCGCGGCTCTTGTCGCCGACGATCAGGTGCTCGTCTCGCGCCACGACAATCATCTGCTCGCCACCCGGCCGGAAGCGATCGCCGGCCTTATCGAACTGCGCGGCAGCGGCATCGCCCATGTGGAAAGCGTCTCCGCGGCGGCGCTGGATCTGGCGGTGGACGTCATATCCCTGCCGGAAAGCGAAAGGCTTCCACCGGAGAACGAACGTTTCCAGATCCCCGGTGTGGGTATCCTTCCGCTTGTCCGGATATGGCGCGGTGTACCTGATCCGCTGGCCGTTCTGGCGGCCTTTACGCCGGATTTTCACGGCGAGATGCCGTTTTCATCATCCGGCAGCCTGATTTTTTGACTTGAACTTCGAATCTACTTGGACAAGATGGCATCCCACCGCTGGACCGCTTTATTGCAATGCGATAATGGCGCCGAGTTTCCATAGCAGGGGGCAGTTTTCATGATCGGACTAGTGCTTGTCACCCATGGCAAGCTGGCTGAGGAATTTCGTCATGCGGTCGAGCATGTCGTCGGACCTCAGAAATTCATCGAAACCGTATCGATCGGTCCAGAGGACGACATGGATCAGCGGCGGCAGGATATCGTCGATGCCGTTACCAATGCCGATGAAGGTCATGGTGTCATCATCCTGACGGACATGTTCGGAGGCACCCCCTCCAACCTTTCCATTTCCGTCATGGAAAGCGGCCGGATTGAAGTCATTGCCGGCATGAACCTGCCGATGCTGATCAAGCTTGCCGGCGTGCGCAGCGACAACAACATGGACAAGGCGCTCGTCGAAGCCTCCGAAGCCGGTCGTAAATATATCAATGTCGCAAGCCGCGTCCTCAGCGGCAAATGAGAACCCAGACCGGATGTCATCCCCCTCTCCCCGTGAATTCCTGATCATCAACAAGCGTGGTCTGCATGCTCGTGCCTCTGCCAAGTTCGTGCAGATGGTGGAAAGTTTCGATGCGCGGATCACCGTCTCCAAGGACGGAACAACCGTCGGCGGCACGTCGATCATGGGCCTGATGATGCTCGCTGCCAGCACCGGCTGCACGATCGAAGTCTCAGCGGAAGGAAACCAGGCCAAAGAAGCGCTGGATGCGCTCGAGCAACTCGTCGCCAACAAGTTCGGCGAAGAAGCCTGACGCACCCGCGATTTAACCCTCCGATGACATAAACATATAAAGACCTCTTTATATCCCGTTGCCAGTTTGTAGGAAGCCTGCTAAACCGCTGGCCAGTTTCCGTCTGCCAAGGCGGGTCTTGCCACGTCCGTCGGTACCCCGCCGGAGAAGGCACCACCGAACATGGAGAGCTTTATGAGCACTGAGAAGGATTACGTCGTCGCGGATATCAATCTTGCCGCCTACGGCCGCAAGGAGCTCGACATCGCAGAAACCGAAATGCCGGGCCTGATGTCGTGCCGCGAAGAATTCGGCACAACGAAGCCGCTGAAGGGTGCCCGCATCTCGGGCTCGCTCCACATGACCATCCAGACGGCCGTTCTGATCGAGACCCTTCAGCACCTCGGTGCAGAAATCCGCTGGGCGTCCTGCAACATTTTCTCGACCCAGGACCATGCTGCTGCGGCAATCGCTGCCGCCGGCATTCCGGTCTTCGCCGTCAAGGGCGAATCTCTGACGGAATACTGGGATTATACCGACAAGATCTTCCAGTGGGCCGATGGCGGCCTCTCCAACATGATCCTCGATGATGGCGGCGACGCCACCATGTACATCCTCACCGGCGCCCGCGCCGAAGCCGGCGAAGACGTTCTTTCGAACCCGACTTCGGAAGAAGAAGAAATCCTCATCGCGCAGATCAAGAAGCGCCTCAAGGCTTCGCCTGGCTGGTTCACCAAGCAGCGCGACGCGATCAAGGGCGTTACCGAGGAAACCACGACGGGCGTGCACCGCCTTTACGAACTGTCCAAGAAGGGCCTGCTGCCCTTCCCGGCGATCAACGTCAACGACTCGGTCACCAAATCGAAGTTCGACAACAAATACGGCTGCAAGGAATCGCTGGTCGACGGCATCCGCCGCGGCACCGACGTGATGATGGCCGGCAAGGTCGCCGTGGTCTGCGGTTACGGTGACGTCGGCAAGGGTTCTGCCGCTTCGCTTGCCGGCGCCGGCGCCCGCGTCAAGGTCACCGAAGTCGACCCGATCTGCGCCCTGCAGGCTGCCATGGACGGCTTCGAAGTCGTCATCCTCGAAGACGTCGTCGACAGCGCCGACATCTTCATCACCACGACCGGCAACAAGGACGTCATCCGCATCGACCACATGCGTGCGATGAAGGACATGGCGATCGTCGGCAATATCGGCCACTTCGACAACGAAATCCAGGTCGCGGCGCTGAAGAACCTCAAGTGGACCAACGTCAAGCCGCAGGTCGACATGATCGAGTTCCCCAAGGGCAACCGCATCATCCTTCTCTCGGAAGGCCGCCTGCTCAACCTCGGCAACGCTACCGGCCATCCGTCCTTCGTGATGTCGGCTTCGTTCACCAACCAGACGCTGGCCCAGATCGAGCTTTTCACCAAGCAGGGCGAATACAAGAACGACGTCTATATCCTGCCGAAGCACCTCGACGAGAAGGTCGCCCGCCTGCATCTCGCCAAGCTCGGCGTGAAGCTGACGGAACTCTCCGACGAGCAGGCTGCCTATATCGGCGTCCCGCAGACCGGCCCGTTCAAGGCTGAACACTACCGCTATTAATCAATAGCCGGTTAATCCACAAGATATGGTAGCCGCAGCCTTGACAAAGGCTGCGGCTTCTTTTTTGGGCGCATCCCTTCCCGGCGATTCCCTAAGCAAGTATTGTTTTAGAACTTGATTCGCGCCTTCCCTGGAGCGTGATGCCGAAAGCCGCCAGCGGTTTTCGGACATCGTCGCGCTCCCACCATCTGATTGGGAGCCGTCCGGCTACGGGCAAGGCACGGAGTGGTATGTCTTGTCGATGAGCGGCAATTGGACGGAGACAGACCGGATATGTCGGTAAGAAAAATGAGCTCGTCAGAACGGGCCGATCCCCTTTGCGGCGGAGCGGAAGCTCCAGCCTTGCGTCCCTTTGCGGGGCGTTCCGGTTTCGGATCTCCAGACGGCAATGCAATCGTCGGCAGGCTTCGCCGCCTGGCGCTGTTCGGCAGCGCCTTTCTCTCGGGCACCGCCCTTTCCGGGCTCGCGACCGCGGCGCTTGCGCAGCAATCGGGTGACGCCGCCGTCCGCCTGTTTTCCTCGACGGAGGTCATCGTTTCGTCGCTGGTGATGGGCGCCCTCGGAGCTGCCCTGTTTTCCGCCATCTGGCTGGTGCGCCAGCGCGGCAATATGGAAGCCGAAACGCAGGAAATGCGCAGCGCCCTTTCCGACGCACAGCAGCGGATTTCCAAGTTCGAGGCCCTGATTGCCGACAAGAACCGCCGGATCGTCGTGTGGGAAAGCGGCTCCTCCAAGCCTGAATTCCTCGGCCAGCTGCCAGTGGAAACCGGAGCGCCGCAGCAGGACCGCGAGTTTCTCGCCTTCGGCCGCTGGATGCGCGGCAGTTCCGCCAGCGAACTCGAGAAATCGATCGAACTCCTGCGGGTAGAAGCCCGCTCCTTCGACATGGTGGTAGAAACCAACCGGGACGAAATCCTGGAAGTGCAGGGGCGCGTTTCGGGCGGCAAGGCCTTCGTCCGTTTCATCGCACTCAACAATCTGCGCGCCGAACTCGCTGAACTCAAGATCGAGCGCGAGCGGCTGACCAACTCGATCATGCTGTTCCATTCACTGCTCGACGCCATCGAGCAGCCGGTCTGGCGTCGCGATTCACACGGCAAACTGACCTGGGTCAACCATGCCTATGGCGATGCCGTGGAGGCTTCGACCCCGGCCCAGGCGATCGAGGACGGCCGCGAGTTTCTGGGTTCGATCGCCCGCGAAAAGATCAGGGCGGCAGCGACCTCCACCTCGCCTTTCCACGACCGGATTTCCACCGTGGTGCACGGCAATCGCACCATGTTCGACGTCGTCGACGTCGTCGTGCCGGGCGGTTCCACAGGCATTGCGATCGACGTTTCCGAAGTGGAAGCGGTGCGCGAGGAACTCAAGCGCACCCTGAAGAGCCACGCGGAAACGCTCGACCACCTGGCAACGCCGGTCGCTATCTTCGACGGCGACCGCCGGCTTCAGTTCTACAACCAGGCCTTCGTGCAGCTTTGGGGTTTCACGCTTCCCTTCCTCGACCAGAGGCCGGACAATAGCGAGCTGCTCGACAAGCTCAGAAGCGACGGCAAGCTGCCGGAACAGCTGAGCTGGCGGAGCTGGAAGGAAACGGCTCTTTCTGTCTACCAGTCGCCGGATACGCAGACCGACCTGTGGCACCTGCCGAACGGCCAGACGCTGCGCGTCATCGCAACCGCGCATCCGCAGGGCGGCGCTACCTGGGTGTTCGAGAACCTTACCGAACAGGTGGATCTCGAGACCCGTTACAACACGCTGGTCCAGGTCCAGGGCGAAACGATCGACCATTTGTCCGAAGGTGTCGCCGTCTTCGGGCCGGACGGACGCATCCGCCTGTCAAACCCGGCCTTCCGGGCGCTCTGGGGCATCACCGCCGAAGAATCCAAGCCGGGCACGCATATCAAGGCGATCGAGACCGCCTGCTCGCCATCCTATGACAAGCCGGACGGCTGGCGCCGCTTCGGCCAGATGCTGACCAATTTCGACGACGAGCGCCCCTCGTTGCAGGGCACGTTCGAGCTCTATTCCGGCCTGATCCTCGATTATGCCGTGACGCCGCTGCCGAACGCCCAGACAATGCTGACATTCGTCGACATGACGGCGAGTGCCAGGGCGGAACGGGCGCTCAAGGAGAAGAACGAGGCGCTGCAGAAGGCCGACGAGCTCAAGAACGATTTCGTCCAGCACGTCTCCTACGAACTGCGCTCGCCGCTGACCAATATCATCGGCTTCACCGACCTCCTGAAGACACCGGGCATCGGTACGCTGAACGAGCGCCAGTCGGAATATATCGACCATATCTCGACATCCTCGTCGGTTCTTCTGACGATCGTCAACGACATCCTCGATCTGGCGACCGTCGATGCCGGCATCATGCAGCTCAACTATTCGGAAATGGCGATAGACGACCTGCTGGACGACGTAGCGATGCAGATCGCAGATCGCCTGCACGAAAATGGCGTGGCGCTGGCGATCACTGCGCCGGCCGGGCTCGGCACCATCGTTGCCGACCAGCAGCGGCTGAAGCAGATTCTCATCAAGCTGCTCACCAATGCCACCAATTTCGCGCCAGAAGGCTCCGCCATCACGCTCAACTGCTGGCGCACCCATAGCGACGTGTTCTTCTCGGTGACCGACAAGGGCCCGGGCATTCCGGAAGATATCCTAAAAACCGTGTTCGACCGCTTCTCGGCCAATGCCAAGGGCGGCAAGCGCTCGGGCGCGGGCCTCGGCCTTTCGATCGTCGAGAGCTTCGTGACGCTGCATCACGGCGATGTCGCGATCGACAGCAAGCCTGGCCAGGGAACCACGGTTACGTGCCGCATTCCGAGCGGCACGACGGCGCGGTCCGTCGCCGCCGAATGAGTGGTGAGGCAGCTCTTACCCTGACGCTTGCCGACGAGGCCGAAACGATCCGCCTCGGCGAAGACCTGGCGCTGGCGCTGAACAAGGGCGACTGGATCGCCCTTTCCGGCGATCTCGGCGCTGGCAAATCGACCTTCGCCCGGGCCTTTTTGCGCGCGCTTGGCGATGAAGACGAGCTTGAAGTGCCGAGCCCGACCTTCACGCTGGTGCAGAGCTACGAGCTACGCATCCCAGTCGCGCATTTCGATCTCTATCGGCTTGGCGATGCCTCGGAACTCGACGAGCTCGGTTTCGACGAGGCACTTTCCAGCGGCATCTGCCTGGTGGAATGGCCGGAAGTCGCCGACGCGTTGCTGCCGCAGGCCCGCATTCAGCTCAAGCTCGAACAGAGCGGCAGCGGCCGGACCGCGACGATCACGGCACCGGAGGCGCAGATGCAGCGCATTCGCCGCGTGCTGGCGATCCGGGAATTTCTCGACAGCCACGGTTACCCCGGCGCCCGGCGGCGTTTCCTCACCGGCGACGCCTCGACCCGCGCCTATGAGAGCGTAAAAATCGCAAACGGCGAAACGTTGATCCTGATGGACTGGCCGCGCCCGGCGCAAGGCCCGCCGGTTCTCGACGGAAAGCCCTATCCCAAGGTCGCGCATCTGGCGGAAGACCCCTACCCCTTCGTGGCGATCGACGAATACCTGCGCGAACTGGGACTTGCGGCGCCGGAAGTGCTGCATGTCGATTACGACCAGGGCATCCTACTGATCGAAAATCTCGGCGAGGAGGGAGCCGTCGACGAAGACGGCAATCCTGTCGAGGAACGTTACCGCGAAAGCATCGTGTGCCTCGCCTTCCTGCACAGCCACGAGATGCGACAGGACCTGCCGGTCGGCGACGGCCATATCCACCATATTCCCGATTTCGACCCGACGGCGATGAAGATGGAGGCGCGGCTCCTCGTTGACTGGCACCTGCCGTGGAAACGCGGAACGCCGGCGACTGACGAGGAACGGCAGGAATATCTGGCGATCTGGGACAATCTGATCCGCGAGCTTGACGGCGTCGAGAAAAACCTGCTGCTGCGCGATTTCCATTCGCCCAATATCATCTGGCGGCCGCATGAATCGGGCGTGCGACGCGTCGGCCTGATCGACTTCCAGGATGCGATGATCGGCCCGACCGCCTACGACCTCGCCTCTATCGTCCAGGACGCCCGCGTCGACATCCCGAAGGCACTCGCCGATCAGCTGATGCTGGATTACGTGACGCTTCGCCGCGCACTCGGAGCCTTCGACGAGCCGACCTTCCTCAAGGCTTGGGCGATCATGGCTGCGCAGCGCAACTGCAAACTCGCCGGCCTTTGGGTGCGGCTCTTGCAGCGGGATGGCAAGCCGGGCTATCTGAAGCACATGCCGCGGACGCTCCGCCATCTCGCGACGGCGCTGAGCCACGATGTGCTCGCCCCCTTGCGCGATTGGTGCCGTCGGGCTGGAATAGAACTGCCCGAATCATAATTACGGTTGCCGATGACCATTCAACGAGCCCCGATCAAACAGGCGATGGTGCTTGCCGCAGGGCTCGGCACCCGTATGCGGCCGATCACCAACACGATGCCGAAGCCGCTGGTGCCGGTCGCCGGCAAGCCGATGATCGATTATGTGCTGGATTCGCTGAGAGAGGCTGGCGTCGAGCGCGCCGTCGTCAATGTGCACCACTTCGCCGACCAGATGGCGGCGCATCTCGAAGCTTATCAGGGCCTCGAAATCCTGATCTCCGACGAGCGCGACGCGCTGATGAATAATGGCGGCGGCATCGTGAAGGGACTGAAGCTTCTCGATCGCAGCACGGTTTTCGTCATGAATGCCGACCTCTTCTGGATCGGCGAGACACCCGGCAAGCCGACCAACCTGCGGCACCTGGCGGAGTTCTTCGATCCGGAGCGCATGGACATGGCGATGCTCTGCGTCGATATCGACAACACGACCGGGCACAATGGTATCAACGATTTCGGCATGGATGCGGATGGCCGGTTGAGGCGTTACCGGGATGATCCGGCCAACCCGGTCGTTTATGCTGGCGCCTTCGCGATGAGCCCGTCCTTTCTGGACGACGCGCCGTCCGACGCCTTCAACATCAATATCTATTTCGACAAGGCGATCGCCCGCGGCCGGCTCTACGGTACCATGCTCGACGGCCACTGGATCACCGTCGGCACGCCGGAAGCGCTGCCGGAAGCCGAAGCGGTGATCGCGCGTTATCCGGTGGAGGCATGACCACGTTATCCGGCAAGAAGCGGGTGTTTTCGATCCCCGCCGGAGCGCCGTTCCTCAAGACCGTGGCGCAGACACTCTGCGACGGCCGGCTCAACGAGACCTTCCGCTATGATGCGGCCGATCCACTTTCGCTCGCCGATGTGACCATCTACGTGCCGACGCGACGGTCTGCCCGCGTGCTACGCTCGGAATTCGTCGATCTGCTCGGTGGCCGCTCGGCGATCCTGCCGGTCATCCGGCCGCTTGGTGAAACCGACGACGACAGCGGTTATTTCGATCTCGTAGCACCTGAGGAGATGGACCTGGCGCTGCCGATCGGCGGCACCGCGCGCCTGCTCGAACTCGGCCGGCTGATCCTTGCCTGGCGCAACCAGCTTCCGAAAATCGTGCTCGACGTGCACTCGGAATCACCGCTCGTCGCACCCGCCAGCCCAGCCGATGCCATATGGCTCGCCCGGGCGCTCGCCGAACTCATCGACGCGGTCGAAACCGAAGAACGCGACTGGGCTGATCTCAAGAAGCTCGATACCGGGGAACATGCGCTCTGGTGGCAGCTGACCGCGGAGTTCCTGTCGATCGCCAGTGCCTTCTGGCCTATCCGCCTCGAAGAACTACGCCGTTCTTCGCCGGCAAAACACCAGGCGGCGATCCTGCGCGGCGAGGCAAGGCGGATTTCGTCCAGGGATCACAAGGGACCGGTGATCGTCGCGGGTTCGACCGGCTCCGTGCCGGCGGCTGCCGATCTGATCGCCGCGATCTCCAACCTTCCGAACGGCACCGTCGTGCTGCCGGGGCTCGATCTTTCGATGCCGGCGGATCAATGGGCGATGATCGGCGAAGAGGCCTTTGACGGCAAACCCGAACCCGCCAGCCGCAGCCATTCGCAGTTCGGCCTGTCACGGCTGCTTAAAAAACTCGGCGTGATGCGGGAAGACGTGGAAGTCCTCGGCGAGGTGCCCGACGATCTCGCCTTCCGCGCCGAAGCGCTCTCCCAGGCGCTGGTGCCCGCCAAGGCGACGGACCGCTGGAGCACCTGGCGGGACAGCGCCGACCCCTCCCTCCTGGCCCAGGCCTTTGCCGATGTCTCGCTGATCGAAGCCTCGAACGAACGCGAGGAGGCTGTCGCAATCGCCATCGCGCTTCGGCTGGCACTCGAACAGCCGGGCAGGCAAGGCGGCGAGAGCCAGGCGGCACTGATCACACCCGATCGTGCGCTTGCCCGCCGGGTCACCGCCGAGCTTTCCCGTTTCGGCCTGCTCGCCGACGATTCCGCCGGTTCGCCGCTGTCCGGCACGCCGCAGGGCACGCTGGCCCAGCTTCTGCTCGAAGCGACGCTTCGGCCGGGCGACCCCGTGGCGATCGTCGCGCTGATCAAGCACCCGCTGATGCGCCTCGGCCTGCCGGCAGCGGAGCTGCGATCGGCCGTCGAAGCGCTCGAAATCCTGGCGCTGCGCGGCGGCCTCGGCGACATGGACATTTCGGCGTTGGAGCCGTTGCTGGAAATCCAGCTTGCCGCCCAGCTCGAAGACAGGCATGCGCCACGCTGGCGGCTATCGCTGCCGGCCGATGCCGCCGGTAGGGCGCGCGATCTTGCGCATCGGCTGGCGAATGCGGTCGAGCCGCTCGCCTCCGCCCTCGTCCGCCGCCGGCCGGATGGGCGCGGCCTTACGGCAAAACTCACGCTATCCGAATGGGCCGAACGCACCGGCCGCGCGCTTGAAGCGATCTGCATCGATGAACGGCGGGATCTTGCGGCCCTCTGGTCTGGCGAGGCTGGCGAACGGCTGGCCGGGCTGCTCTCCGAAGTCATCGATACCGACGGGCAGATGGAGGCGGACGGTCCGCAGTGGATCGATATCGTCATGGCGCTGACAACAGGCGAGGCGGTAAAGCCCCGTTCGCTGAGCCATCCGCGCATCTTCATCTTCGGCACGCTCGAAGCCCGGCTGCAGAGCGTCGATACGATGATCCTCGGCGGGCTCAACGAAGGATCCTGGCCGGGGCAGACGGTCAACAACCCGTTCCTGTCCCGCACCATGAAGACCGATATGGGCCTGGAACCGCCGGAACGCCGGATCGGCCAGCTTGCCCACGATTTCGAGATGGCCTGTGGGACGCGGCATCTGATCCTTTCGCGCTCGATGCGCCAAGGATCGACGCCGACGGTCGCCTCGCGCTGGCTGCAGAGGCTGCTTGCGCTGGGTGGACGGCAGTTTGCGGACGACCTCCGGACGCGCGGCCATCAGTACCGCGATTGGGCTTCGATGATCGATGCCGGCGAAAACCAGCCGGTCGCCAGACGCCCGGCCCCGAAGCCGCCGGCGGATCTGCACCCGACGAAATATTCCTTCAGCGAGGTCGGGCGCCTGCGCCGTGACCCGTATTCGATCTATGCCCGCCGTATCCTGAAGCTCGATCCGCTCGCTCCGTTCAACCGCGATCCCGGCGCCTCCGAACGCGGCACGCTCTATCATGCAATCATCGACCGCTACACCCGTGAAGGCCATAAACCCGGTACGCCTGCCGCAAGGGAAGCGATGCGCCGGATTACCGAGGAATTGTTCGACGCCGAACAGCTGCCAACCCATATCGACCGCGTCTGGCGGCCCCGGTTTGTCGAAGTCGCCCGTGCCTTCCTGGATTGGGAAGTTGAGCGGGCGCCGGATATCCGCAGGACGATGACGGAAGTCGGCGCCGGCTGGGAGCTGGAGCCAGCCGGTATCCGCGTCACTGGTATCGCGGACCGGATCGATATCAAGGGATCGGGTCTCGCCGATCTCATCGACTACAAGACCGGTCTCAACCCGTCGGTATCCCAGGCTCGGGCGCTGCTCGATCCGCAGCTCGGGCTTGAGGCGGCAGCGCTCAGAGCCGGAGCTTTCAAGGATGCGGGGCCATTGACGCCCGACCAGCTGCTCTATGTCCGGCTGCGTCCCGGCGACCGGTTCCGGGAAGACAAAGTCAACAACGAGGGTTCGAGCGCGACGGCCAAGCGGCAACCGAAATCGGCGATCGATCTGGCCGACGAATCGATCGAACAGCTCACCCGCTTCGTGATCACGCTGCGCAATGGCGAAGCCGGCTTCGCATCGCGGCTCGTGCCGATGGCCCAGAATGATTTCGGCGGCGAATACGACCATCTCGCGCGCGTCGCCGAATGGTCGACGGCCGACGACGAGGAGGCGGAAGCCGATGAGTGACCTGGCTCCCGAGGGTGACGATCCGCTCAAGTGGATCGATTGGACGACGGTGCAGCAATCGCTTGCCTCCGATCCGATCAGTTCCGCCTGGGTTTCGGCCAATGCCGGTTCCGGCAAGACGCATGTGCTGACCCAGCGGGTCATCCGGCTGCTGCTCGCCGGCTGCCGCCCCTCGTCGATCCTCTGCCTCACCTATACCAAGGCCGCGGCATCGGAAATGTCGAACCGCGTCTTCCAGCGGCTTTCGGAATGGACGGTGCTTTCCGACGACGAGCTGCGCAAGCGGATCGCCGGCATCGAAGGTGCTGAGCCGGATTCGCTGAAACTTGCCGAAGCGCGGCGGCTGTTCGCCAAGGCTCTGGAAACGCCGGGCGGGTTGAAGATCCAGACGATCCACGCGTTCTGCGAAGCGCTGCTGCACCAGTTTCCGCTCGAAGCCAATGTCGCCGGGCATTTTTCTGTGCTTGACGACCGCGCCGCCTCCGCCCTGCTCGCCGATGCGCGGCGCTCGCTGCTGACGGCGACCTCTGCGGAAGAAGACCCGGTGCTGGCCGAAGCCTTTGCGCACGTGCTGGATCTCGGCGACGAATTCGGGCTGGAAACGCTGCTCGGCGATATCATCGCCAACCGCACCGCGATCCGCCGTTTCATCGCCCATGCGGAGCGCCATGGCGGCATCGGCGTCGAACTGAAGCGCGCCCTGGGGCTTGGGCCAGCCGACACGGAAGACAGTATCGCTGCCGGTTACTGGCCCCTGCCCGGACTTTCCGGCCTGACGCTCGATCTTTATCTGGCGCTTGCCGACCAGAAGGGCGGGCAGAAGGTCACGGAGGTCGCTTACGGCCTTCGGCTGGTCGCCAAGGAGCCAGATGTCCTGAAGCGGGCCCAGCATCTCGACCAGATTTTCCTGACCCGCGAGGGTAAGCCGAAGGCCGACAGTTCGCTGATCGCCAAGGCGATGACGACGACGGCGCCGGAACTTGCCGATGCGATCGCCGCTGCCCGTGCCCATGTCGTCGCTTGTCGCGACCGGCTGCGGCTGGTCCGGATGTTCCTCGCGACTAAGGCGGCGCTGACGCTGGCGCAACGCCTCAACGACGATTACGAGGACCTCAAGAAACAACGCAGTCTGCTCGACTTCGAGGACCTGATCGCCCGCACCGCCGATCTTCTAACCCGCGATGGCGTCGGCGCCTGGGTGCATTACAAGCTCGACCAGGGCATCGACCACATCCTCGTCGACGAAGCGCAGGACACCAGCCCGATCCAGTGGACGGTGATCAAGTCGCTGGCGGAGGATTTCTATTCCGGCGCCAGCGCCCGCGAGACCCGCCGCACCATCTTCGCAGTCGGCGACGAAAAACAGTCGATCTATTCCTTCCAAGGCGCCCGGCCGGAGCGGTTTGCGGAAGAACGCAGCGAAACGGAAAAACGGGTGCGGGCCAGCGACCAGGCCTTCCACTCAGTGCGGCTGCCCCTCTCCTTCCGCTCCACGGCCGATGTGCTCGCAGCCGTCGACCAGGTGTTTTCTCTGGAGGAGAATTTTCGGGGCCTCAGCGCGCTGGGCGAACCGGTGCAGCACCGCTCCAACCGGATCGGCCACCCGGGCGCTGTCGATCTCTGGGACGTGGTAGTGCCGGAAGTCGCCGAACAGGAGGAAGACTGGACGGCGCCATTCGATTCGACGCCCGACAAGGCGCCTTCCGCCATTCTCGCCGGCCGGATCGCCAATCGGATCGAGGAGATGATCGGCAAGGAAACGATCATCGAAAAGGGCGTCGAGCGGCCGATCGAGGCCGGCGATATCCTCGTTCTGATCCGCAAGCGAGATGCTTTCGTCAACGCGCTGACCCGGGCGCTGAAACGCCGCGACAATATTCCCGTCGCCGGCGCCGATCGGTTGCGGCTGACGAGCCATATCGCCGTGCAGGATCTCCTGGCGCTCGGTCGTTTCCTGCTTTTGCCGCAGGACGACCTTTCGCTGGCGGCGCTGCTCAAAAGCCCGCTCTTCAATCTCTCGGAAGAGGACGTCTTCGAAGTCGCGGCGCGGCGAGCGGAGAACATCAGCGCCTGGGCACAGCTCAACCGGTTGAGTGAGGAACAGCCGCTCCGGTTCCGCGATGCGGCCGACCGGCTTCAGGACCTTCTCAGCCTCTCGCGGCAGCTCAGCCCGCACGATCTGTTTGCCCGGATTCTCGGCACGCAGGGCGGGCGGCGGAAATTCCTGGGCCGGCTCGGGACCGAGGCAGGCGACATTCTCGACGAGTTCCTGACCTTTGCGCTCGACCACGAAACCAATGGACTGCCGGGCCTGCAGGCGTTCATTTCGACCCTGGAGATCGAGTCGCCGGAGGTGAAGCGCGAGCAGGACGGCGGCCGCAACGAGGTGCGGATCATGACCGTGCACGCTTCCAAGGGGCTGGAAGCGCCGGTGGTGTTCTTGGTCGACAGCGGCTCGAAGGCATTCATCTCCTCGCATGTGCCGAAATTCCGGCTGCTCCGGATCGGTGGTGACAGCGTGCCGGCCTGGGTTCCGGGCAAGATGCTGACCAATGCGATGACATCAGCCGATGACGATCGGATCAGGACTTCGACCGAGGAGGAATATCGCCGGCTGCTTTATGTCGGCATGACGCGAGCCGCCGACCGGCTGATCGTCTGCGGCTATCGCGGCAAGATCGACAATCCGGATACCTGGCAGTCGATGATCTCCAAGGCGCTTGCCGCTGACGAACACCATTGCAGCGCGGTGGAATTTCAGGGTTCGGACGACCAATGGGGCGGTTTCAAATGGCGGCTTCCGGCCGCTCCCGGACAGACGCCGAAGGCAACGCACAAGGAGGCGGCGGCAACGGACAGAAAGCCGCTTCCCACGGCCCTCTCTCGTCCCCTGCCGGCGCAAAAGATCCTGCCGCGGCCGCTCAGCCCTTCCGGCGCCGGCACGATGATCGATGACGACGCGGATGACCTGATCGTCACATCGCCGCTGTTCGCCACTGACCAGAAGGACAGTGCCGGGCTGGCGCTGCAGAAGGGCAAGCTGGTCCACCGCATGCTGCAGATGCTGACGGATTTCCCTGAGGCCGAACGTGCCTCTGCCGCCCGGCGGTATGCGGACCGTGCGGCCCGTTTCTGGCCGGTGGCGGAGCGCGAAAAGCTCGTCGCCAGCGTCATGTCGGTGCTTTCGCATGCCGAACTCGGGCCGGTCTTTTCGCAGCGCAGCCAGTCGGAAGTCTCGATCATGGGCACGCTGGCGCTGGAAGGCCGTGACTACGCGATCTCCGGCCGCATCGACCGGCTGGTGGTGACCGAGAACCGGGTGATCATCCTCGACTACAAGACCAATCGCGTACCGCCGAAAACGTTGGAGGACGTGCCGCTTTCGCATCGAGCTCAGCTTGCCATCTATTGCGAAATCCTGCGGCCGCTTTATCCGGCGAAAAGTTTCGAATGCGTGCTGGTCTATACCGAGTCGGCGCAAGTGGTTACGCTGCCCGCGGAACTGCTGTCACGCTCGCTTGCGGAACTCAAAACAAAGTGAGATAGCGGCCATTGAAAACTTTGAGCGGGAAGCTCACATTTACACCAACAGAGAATCGTGAAGGAGAGCCCTATGGCTACCGTTAAAGTCGATAACAGCAACTTTCAAGCCGAAGTCCTCGATGCAGCCGAACCGGTGATCGTGGATTTCTGGGCTGAATGGTGCGGCCCCTGCAAAATGATCGGTCCGAGCCTCGAAGAAATTTCGAACGAGCTCGCCGGCAAGGTGAAGGTCGTAAAGCTGAATATCGACGAAAATCCTGAACTGGCTGCCCAGTTCGGCGTGCGCTCGATCCCGACGCTTGCCATGTTCAAGGGTGGCGAAGTGGCCGACATCAAGGTTGGCGCCGCTCCGAAGACCGCCCTTTCGGCCTGGATTTCCAGCGCCGCCTAACTTCCAGTCGCATGCCCGCATAAAAAAGCCCGGCTGATCCCTGCAGCCGGGCTTTTTCTATGTCGGTCTCGCCCTTCCCGTCAGGTCGGCGGGGTACCGTTGTCGGCCAGTACATTGCCGGCGAAATAAAGCGAACCGCCGATCAGGATGCGCGGTGGCGGAGCGCCCGGCACCTGGCGGCGGGCGATTTCCTGCAACGCCTCGGCCGTGGAGCCGGCGGGCTCGGCCACAAGGCCCGCATCGAAGGCGGCATGGGCAAGAACCACCGGGTCGAGACCCGATTCGCTGCCGCGGATGCGCACGGTGAAGACGTGTTCGGCGATATCGGCAAAGGCACGGAAATAGCCGATCGGGTCCTTGGTGTTGATCATGCCGGCAATGATGTAAAGCGGCCGGGCCTGGCGTTCCTCGAAGGATGCCATTGCCTCGGCGATCACCTCGCCGGCACCGGGATTGTGCCCGCCATCCAGCCAGATTTCGGAGCCTTCGGGCGCATATTGCAGCAGTTTGCCTTCGGTCAGCTTCTGGAGGCGGGCCGGCCATTCGACGGTCGCCATCGCCTTTTCCATCATCGCTTCGGTGACGGTAAAACCGGCCGCCTTGACGGCGCGGATGGCGGCGGCGGCATTGGCGTATTGGTGACGCCCCGGCAGGCGTGGCAAAGGCAGGTCGGCAAGACCGAACTCATCCTGATAGATCAGCCGGCCGAATTCCTCATGGGCCGAAAATTCCTGGCCATAAACGGCGGTCGGACAGCCGAGCCGTTCTGCAGTCGAAACCAGTACATCACGGGCCGCTTCGAATTCCTGATGGCCGATGACGACGGGACGGCCGCGCTTCATGATTCCCGCCTTCTCGGCGGCAATCAGTTCGACGCGGTCGCCGAGATAGGCCTGGTGGTCGAGCGAGATCGGCATGATGACCGAAACCGCAGGATCTGAAATGACATTGGTGGCATCGAAACGACCGCCGAGGCCGACTTCGAGGATCACCGCATCGCCAGGCTGTTCGGAGAACAGGAGGAAAGTCGCCGCTGTGAGGATCTCGAAGACGGTAATCATCTGGCCGTTATTGGCCGCCGCGATGCGTCGTAACGCATCCGCCAGCATCTCGTCGCCGACGATCTGGCTGCGGCCGCCCTTGACGCCGATTCGATAACGTTCATGCCAGTTGACGAGATGCGGGGACGTGTGGACATGCGTGGCGTAACCGCCTGCCTCGAGCAGGGCACGGCAGAAGGCGGTCACGGAGCCCTTGCCATTGGTGCCGGCCACATGGATGACGCGCGGCAGCTTCCTGTGCGGATTGCCGAGTATCTCGAGCAGGCGGGTGATCCTGTCGAGCGAAAGATCGAAACCCTTCGGATGAAGGGTCATCAGTCGTTCAATTTCCCGCTCGGCCTCGCTCACAACGGGCTCGTTCATGGTGGTCATCCCGCCGCTCCGGCTCTCGATGCTCTCTCTCGGTCAAGCGCTGAGCGCGATGGGCGCCGGAAGCACTTCCTGAACAGGCTGTTTCGTCAGCATCTTCAGGATCTTGGCCAGTGTCGATGGAATCTCGTGGCGCTTTACCACCATATCGACCATGCCATGCTCCAGCAGGTATTCCGACGTCTGGAAGCCTTCAGGCAGCTTTTCGCGCAGCGTCTGTTCGATGACGCGCTTGCCGGCAAAGCCGATTTCGGCGCCGGGCTCGGCAATATGGACATCACCCAGCATGGCGTAGGAGGCGGTGACGCCGCCGGTCGTCGGGTTGGTGAGCACGACGATATAAGGCAGGCCTGCTTCCTTCAGCATGTCGACCGCAACCGTGGTGCGCGGAAGCTGCATCAGCGACAGGATGCCTTCCTGCATGCGAGCGCCGCCGGAGGCCGGGAAGATCACCAGCGGGCATTTTTCGGTGAGTGCTCGTTCGCAAGCCCGGACGATCGCCTCACCAGCCGCCATGCCGAGCGAACCGCCGATAAAGTTGAATTCATGCACGACGGCGACCAGCTTCAGGCCCTGGACCTCGCCGAGGCCGGCGAGAATCGTGTCTTCCTGCTCGGTCTTGACGCGACTATCCTTCAGGCGATCGGCATAACGCTTGGAATCGCGGAATTTCAGCGGATCCTGGGCGACCTTCGGCTGCGGCAGCGCCTCGAAGACACCGCCGTCGAAAAGATCGACGAGGCGGGCCTTGGCCGGCATCTTCATGTGGAAGCCGGAAGCGGGGATGACCCACTTGTTCTCTTCCAGGTCCTTATGAAAGACCATCTCGCCGGTTTCCGGGCACTTGATCCAGAGATTTTCCGGAACGTCCCGGTTGGGACGACCGAGCATGGAGTTGATGCGCGGCCGGACGTAATTGGTGATCCAGTTCACTTGGCGTACTCCCGATTAACTGAAGCCTAATGTGGGAAACTATTCGGCGGCAACAAGGCGGGCAGCGCGCACGCCGGTTGCAAGACCGCGAACCAGGGTTGCGACCGCAGCGACGGTATCCGGACCAGCCTTGCCATCCTTGGTGAGGCTTCCGGCGATCTGGCTGACGATTGCCGAGCCGACAACGACGCCATCCGCCGCAGCGCCGATTGCCTTGGCGTGATCCGCGGTCTTGACGCCGAAACCGACGCAGACCGGCAGAGCCGTGTGGCCCTTGATGCGCTTGACGGCTCCGCCGATCAGCGACGGATCCGGAAGGGCCGATCCGGTAATGCCGTTCATCGAGACGTAATAGACGAAACCCGATGTGTTCTTGAGAACGGCCGGAAGGCGCTTGTCGTCGGTGGTCGGGGTGGCGAGGCGGATGAAGTTGACGCCCTTGGCCAGTGCCGGGATGCAAAGCTCGTCATCCATTTCCGGCGGCAGATCGACGACGATCAGGCCGTCGATGCCCGACGCAATCACGTCATCGAGGAATCTCTCGACGCCGTAGACGTATATCGGGTTGTAGTAACCCATCATCACGATCGGCGTCTCGGTATCGGTTTCGCGGAAACTGGCCGCAAGCTTGAGCGTCTTTGCAAGCGTCTGGCCGCCCTTCAGGGCGCGCTGACCGGCCATCTGGACCGCCGGGCCATCGGCCATCGGGTCGGAAAACGGCATGCCGAGCTCGATGAGATCGGCACCGGCATCAGGCAATGCCTTCATGATGCCGAGCGAGGTCTCGAAATCCGGATCGCCGCCCATGATATAGGTGATCAGCGCGGGGCGACCCTCGGCCTTCAGGGCCGCGAAACGTTTGTCCATACGAGCGGTCATATCAAAGCTCCATGCCGAGAATCTTGCCGACGGTGAAGATGTCCTTGTCTCCACGGCCCGACAGATTCATCAGGATGATTTCGTCCTTGCCCATCTTCGGGGCGCGCTTGATCACTTCGGCGAGCGCATGGCTCGGCTCCAGCGCCGGGATGATGCCTTCGAGACGGGTCAGCATCTGGAAGGCGTCGAGCGCTTCGTCGTCCATGATCGGCACGTATTCGGCGCGGCCGATGGAATGCAGCCAGCTATGCTCCGGACCGATGCCCGGGTAATCGAGGCCGGCCGAAATCGAATGGCCTTCGAGGATCTGGCCGTCGCCATCCTGCAGCAGATAGGTGCGGTTTCCATGCAGGACGCCCGGCGATCCGGCAGTGATCGAGGCGCAATGATCGACGCCCTGGAGGCCACGGCCGCCAGCTTCGACGCCGACGATCCGGACGCTTTTGTCGTCCAGGAACGGATGGAAGATGCCGATCGCGTTCGAACCGCCGCCAACGGCGGCGATGACGACATCCGGCAGCCTGCCTTCGGCTTCCAGCAACTGGGCGCGGGCTTCGGTGCCGATCACCGACTGGAAGTCGCGGACCATTTCCGGATAGGGATGCGGGCCGGCGGCGGTGCCGATCAGGTAATAGGTGTCGTCGACATTGGTGACCCAGTCACGCAACGCCTCGTTCATGGCGTCCTTCAGCGTGCCGTGACCGGCAGTCACCGGACGAACTTCAGCACCGAGGAGCTTCATGCGGAAAACGTTCGGCGCCTGGCGCTGAACGTCGGTCGCACCCATGTAGACGACGCAAGGGAAACCGAAGCGGGCGGCAACGGTCGCCGACGCGACGCCATGCTGGCCGGCGCCGGTCTCGGCGATGATTCGGGTCTTGCCCATGCGCTTGGCGAGCAGGATTTGGCCAATGCAGTTGTTGATCTTGTGCGAACCGGTATGGTTCAGCTCTTCGCGCTTGAAATAGATCTTGGCGCCGCCGAGATGTTCGGTCAGACGCTCGGCGAAATAAAGCGGGCTCGGACGGCCGATGTAATGGGCGCCGAGATCAGCCAGTTCCTTCTGGAAGGAGGGATCGTTCTTCGCCTTTTCCCATTCGCCCTGGAGATCCAGGATCAGCGGCATCAGCGTTTCGGCGACAAAGCGCCCGCCGAAAATACCGAAACGGCCATCCTCGTCGGGGCCGGCACGGAACGAATTGGGTTGTGGCGTCTCGTTCACTCTCTACTCCCTCACGCGCCCTTTCGACCCGCCTCTGCGACGGCATCGAAAAAGGCATCGATCATTCCAAGGTCCTTGATGCCCGGCGCGCTTTCCACGCCGGACGATAAGTCGATACCGCTTGCCCGCGTCGATTTGAGGGCAATAACGGCATTATCCTTGTTCAATCCTCCCGAAAGCATGTAATCCACGCCCTCGTCAAGGGAAGCCATCAGGCTCCAGTCGAAGGAAATGCCGTTGCCACCCGGCAATTCGGATCCGGCAGGCGCTTTGGCATCGAAAAGAAAGCGATCGGCAACGCCGATATAAGGATCGATCCGGTCGAGATCGCCAGCTTCCTTCACGGAAAATGCCTTCATGACCGGCAGACCGAAAAGCGCTTTTACCTGCAGAACCCGTTCCGGGCTCTCACTGCCATGCAGTTGCAGGATGTCCGGCCGCACCATCGAGACGATGTCGTCCAGCTCCTCGTCGTCGGCATCGACCGTCACCGCGACGAGCTTCACCCGTCCGCGGACTTGATCGGCGAGGTCTCCGGCCAGGTCCGGTTCCACATAACGCGGGCTCTTGGCGAAAAAGATGAAGCCGATATGCGAGGCGCCCCGCGCCACGGCGCGATCAACAGCCTCGGGGGTTTTCAACCCGCAAATCTTGATATCAGGTTTCATGAGGTGCGGAGTGGCATGAAATTCCGCCGGAGTCGAGGCAAATCATAGCAGACGGAGTGCCCCCTTGGCGATCCTGGTTATTTTCGTCTTCGGGTTCTCCCCGAGGATCGGCCGGGACACGTCGTGTGCCTCGAATTGAAATTTAATAATGACACGCGACGTGCCCCGTTCGGTGTATTTTTCCGCGCAACTCCGGTCCCTCTGCGGCGGCATGGTCTTACGTCCTTGCGGAATGCCATACCGGGTTGTGTGCGACACACGCACGCCCCGCCAGAAGGCGAGAGGAGGACCATTTTCTGCGCAGCCCCTGGCAACCCGCCTGCATGACGGCGGATCATCAAGGCACCGGTCCCGTCTCGCCGGTTATGCGGGCCGGTGTAGCCGAAACGGGACGGGTGGATTGTAGGCATGGGTTTGAGGGGCGGGGATGAAAGAGGGCCGATTTTTGTGATTTTGTTTCTCAAGCGACTGATTTGCCTAAGCCACCCCCCTCTGCCCTGCCGGGCATCTCCCCCTCAAGGGGGGAGATCACAAGCGGCACGCTCCCCGCCTCCAAAACGCCGCCGCGAAAAATATGACGCTAAATGGAGGACTGTGAGCAGGCTCCCAGCCAATCTCCCCCCTTGAGGGGGAGATGCCCGGCAGGGCAGAGGGGGGTGCCACGTCCGCCGCTGCCGACCGCCTTTCGCGCTTCCTTCTTCGTCACTCGAAATCAATCGCATGTAGTTGGGACCCATGATGTTTCAGCCATTTGCGCGCTTCTTCCATGCGCGGGCAGAGCTCTCGGCACAGCGCCCAGAATTTCGGGCCGTGGTTCATCTCCTTCAGGTGCGCCACTTCATGGGCGGCGAGATAATCGATGACGAGAGGCGGGGCCATGACGATGCGCCAGGAAAAACTGAGGTTTCCATCCCAGGAACAGGAGCCCCAACGGCTGCGGGTGTCCTTCATGGAGACCGATTTGACCGGTTTGCGGATGCCGGCGGCGTGGCGGGCGACCAGCACTTCGAGATCCTTGCGCGCTTCCTTCTTGAAGAAGGCGGAGAGCCGCCGGCCCATGTGCTCCTCGAGGCCGCTGACCCGCAGCACCGGTTCGCCATCGACCAGGACTGCTTCGGTGAGGCCGCGCAGCGTGCCGGTATGTTCGATCCGATGGGGCATGCCGCGAAAGGCGATGCGGCCGCCTGATCGGATCGGGTTATCGGCCGAAAATTTGGCGAGCTTGGTGAGGAGCCAGCCCTGGTGACGGTCGAGGAAATCGTCGATCTCGCGCTTCAGCAGACCCGCTGGCACCGTAAGGTTGAGCGCGCGGCCGCCGGGTTCGATCCTGAGCGTGATGCGGGTGGCGCGGCGGTTTTCCCTGATCGTCAGCGGCATCGCCCGATCACCGACATCAAGCGTCCGCTTCACCGTTTCGAGCGGTTTCGGCTTGGAGCGGACTGGCTTTTTCAGAAGCGCGAACATGGACCCTTTCTAGCCGATTCCTTTCCATAAGAAAGCCGGCGTCTAAACGACGCCGGCTCCCCATCACGTTTCACGTGAATCCCTGGGAGGATCAGAGATCGACAACCGGGTTCTGACCGGAGGAACGGTTCTGCCGCTCGCGCATGAAGCGGTCGAATTCTTCCTGGTCCTTGGCGCGGCGAAGCTCGCGGACATAGTTGTCGAATTCTTCGCGCATCTCATCCAGCTTGCGGCGCTCTTCCTCGATCCGGTCGATCTCGGTCTTGCGCCAGTCGTCAAAGGCGACGTTGCCAGTGGTGAAATGCGTGTTGTAGCGGGACTTCGCCCGACGGCAGCCGGCGAACATCCGGTCGGCGCGGTGGTTGGCATCACGCTTGAAGCCGCGGAGCCTCTCCCCGAACAGAATATAGGCGAGCATGGCAAGGCCGAGCGGCCAGAAAACGACGAAACCGAGCACCATGAGCGCGATGGTAGCCGGCGTCCACTCCGGACGAATCAATGCTGACTGGTTCATTGGTCACACCCTGATGTTTCAGCGGGTGGCCACATGCCAGCCCGACTGAATTCGATTTGGTGAGCCCATGATCCGCCTTCAAGAAGACGGATCATTAAATTCAAGAAGATGCTGAAATATAAACCAGAATTCGAAGACGCGACCGGACTAGCCGGCCTTGCCGCCCTTGATGACCCGCTTGACCGGAGTCTTCTTGACCACAGACCTGGCATGTTTCTGGGTGAAGGCAACGATGCGAGGCGCGATCTCGCGGCGGAAACGCGAGCCGTTGAACACGCCGTAATGGCCGACATCCGGCTGCATGTAATGCAGGCGCATGTCATCGGGGATATTGGGGCAGATGGTCTGCGCCGCATTGGTCTGGCCGAGACCGGAGATATCGTCGTTCTCGCCCTCGACGGTCAGAAGCGCCACCTGACGGATGAGCTTGGTATCGACCGGTACATTCCGGTGCATCATCTCGCCCTTCGGCAATGAATGCTTGATGAAGACCGTGTCGACCGTCTGGAGGTAGAACTCCTCGGTGAGGTCCATGACCGCCAGATATTCGTCGTAGAACTCGCGATGCTTCTCGGCAGACTCGCCGTCGTTCTTGACGAGGTGCTGGAAAAATTCCTTGTGGGCGCTGACATGGCGGTCAAGGTTCATCGACATGAAGCCGGACAATTGCAGGAAGCCCGGATAGACGCGGCGCATGAAACCCGTATGCGGCCACGGCACGTTCATGATGACGTTGTCGCGGAACCATTCGATCGGATGTTCTTCCGCAAGCTTGTTGACGGCGGTCGGATTGATACGGGTGTCGATCGGACCGCCCATCAGGATCATCGAGGCCGGAACCATCGAATCCCGCTGCGATTCCATCACCGCTACGGCAGCAAGCACCGGGACGGAGGGCTGGCAGACGCCGATGACATGGGCGCCGGGGCCGATCGCGTGCAGCATCTCGATGATGTAGTCGATATAGTCGTCGAGATCGAAGCGGCCGTCGGTGATCGGCACCATGCGGGCATCGATCCAGTCCGTGATGTAGACGTCCGCGCTCGGCAGCAGCGCTTCCACGGTGCCGCGCAGCAGGGTCGCATAATGGCCGGACATCGGAGCGACGATCAGGATCTTCTGATCCGGGGCACGACCGGTGGGCAGATCGCGGCGGAAATGCAGAAGATTGCAGAAAGGCTTGGTCCAGACGATCTCTTCCGTTACCGCGACGGTCTCACCATCGACAGTCGTGAAGGGGAGATCGAAGGCCGGCTTGCCGTAACGGCGCGTGACGCGCTCGAAGACTTCAAGGCTGGCGGACAGCGTGCGGCCCATCGTGGTGTGGGAAAACGGATTGAGCGGATTGGAATAGAAGAAGTGCATGGCATCCGCGGCGGCGCGGACGGGAGCCATTGCGGCGTGGTTCATCTCGTAGAACTGATAGAACATCGACGTGCTACCTTTCGTGATTTCCGACAGCGCATTCGACAGGGACATCGAACCGATCGGTTCAGGAGCAGTGTGAGGATAGGCAAGCACTTTTCTATTGCGATGCAACATTATGGGGAATACCGGCTGAATTGGCCAAGAGGAAGGCGGGGCGGCAGATCATTCTGCTGTCTTGAGAATGACATGTAAGCCTTAAAGTTCCACCTTCCAAGCCTGGTTAAGGACTCATGCCCGCCGGCGGGCATGAGTCCTCCTTTTATTTAGACGTCAGCGACGAAGGTCTGGCGCTGGGTGCCGAGGCCGTCGATGCCGAGTTCGACGACTTCGCCGGGTTTCAGGAAGCGCTGCGGCTTCATGCCGAGGCCGACGCCCGGAGGCGTGCCGGTGGAGATGATGTCGCCCGGACGCAGCGACATGAACTGGCTGAGGTAGGAGACGAGATAACGGACGCCGTAGACCATCGTCTTCGTGGAGCCGTTCTGCATCTTCTCGCCATTGACCGTGAGCCACATGCCGAGGTTCTGCGGATCGGCGATTTCGTCCTTGGTGACGAGCCAGGGGCCGATCGGGCCGAAGGTGTCGCAGGACTTGCCCTTGGTCCACTGGCCCGAGCGCTCGCTCTGGAAGGCGCGTTCGGAAACGTCGTTGGTCAGGCAGTAGCCGGCGACATAATCCATCGCATCAACTTCCGAGACATATTTCGCAGTCTTGCCGATGACCACCCCGAGCTCGACTTCCCAGTCTGTCTTCTCAGAACCACGCGGGATGACCACGTCGTCGTTCGGGCCGACGATGGCGGAGGTCGCCTTCATGAAGATGATCGGCTCCGGCGGCACGGTCGCGCCGGTTTCGGCGGCGTGGTCGGAATAGTTGAGGCCGATGCAGATGAACTTCCCGGTGCCGGCGACGCAGGCGCCGATGCGGGTCGGTTGCAGTTCGGGCAGGCTTTCCGGATCGAGAGCGGCGATCCTGGCAAGGCCTTCCGGGGAAATCGCAGGTCCGGCAATGTCGGCTACATGGCCGGACAGATCGCGAATCTTGCCCTTGTTGTCAAAAAGTGCCGGCTTTTCATGGCCCGGCTCACCAATGCGCATCAGTTTCAAAACATGGTCCTCCATTTATCGAGGAGGTTTATGAAACATGCGCCACGGCTTGTCACCCCCGTTTTCAGCCAACCAGAAGTCTGTTGCCAACCAGGTCGCCGGGCTTATTGTTAATCCTAAATCTCCTCCCGGCCTGCAATTTCGGAGAATGCCCATGACCAGCAGCAACACCCGCGACTCGGAGTTTCCGATCGATACATTTTTCCTCGACCGCTGGTCGCCGCGGGCGTTTACCGAGGAGACGATCGATCAGGCGACCATGCTGACGATCCTCGATGCCGCTCACTGGGCGCCCTCCTCCGGCAACAACCAGCCTTGGCGTTTCATCTATGCACTGCGTGGGACGCCTTTTTTTCCGGTGCTTGTCGATATTCTTTCGCCGGGTAACCAGCGCTGGGCGCGGAACGCGGCAGCGCTGATGATCGTCGTCTCGAAGACCTATCGCGTGGCAAGCAATGGCGAGCACCGGCTCGCCTACACCCATTCCTACGATACGGGGGCTGCCTGGTTCTCGGTGATCTGCCAGGCGATGAAGCTCGGTTATCACGCGCACGGCATGGAGGGTCTCGACAAGGAGAAGGCCGTAGAAGTGCTGGGCATCCCGGAAGGTTATCGGGTCGAGGCAGCGGCGGCGATCGGCCGGATTGCGGACCGGAGCACGCTTCCCGACGATCTTGCCGAGCGGGAGTTTCCAAGCAAGCGCAAGCCGGTTTCGGAAATCGCCTTCGAAGGAAAATTTACCGGAGAGCCCTGAGCGCCGGCGATCTCTCGAAATTGTTTCACGTGAATCCCTATCCACAGAAAAGATTCACGTGAAACACTTTCGAACTGGACAAACAAAAAGCGGCGGCCCGATCCGGACCGCCGCTTTCATTGTTAATGAAGCTTAGACCTCAGATGTCGAGGTTGGCAACGCTCAGGGCGTTATCCTGGATGAACTCGCGGCGCGGTTCGACTTCGTCGCCCATCAGGCGTGAGAAGAGACCATCGGCATCGGTCGCATCGTTCACCCTGACCTGCAGCAGCGAGCGGACGTTCGGATCGAGCGTCGTTTCCCAGAGCTGCTCGGCATTCATCTCGCCGAGGCCCTTGTAACGCTGCATGGAGAGGCCCTTGCGGCCGGTTGCGAAGATCGATTCCAGGAGGGCGCGGGGGCCGGACATTTCCTGCTGGCCGTCCTTGCGGGTAAGGACCGGCGGGGTGCGGTAGATTTCCTGCAGGCGCGGGGTCATCTGGTCGATATGGCGGGCATCGGCCGAGCCGATCAGCGCCACGTCGACGGCCGCGACTTCCTTGACGCCGCGCACCATCCGCTCGAAACGCAGGCCGCCCTCGTCGGTCACATGGCCTGACCAGCCGCGTTCGGTCTCCTCGGCGATCATATCGAGGCGACGAGCGACTTCGTCGGCGGTCTGCTGGGCCCGTTCGTGATTGTCGGTAAGCTCCGGATTGAGCGCACCGGCGATCGCAGCCTGTTCGATGATCGAGCGGCTATAGCGGGAATGCAGGCCCTCGACCAGGCTGCGTAGGCGCAGTGCATCCTGGATGACTTCGCGCATATCCTGGCCGGCCCGCACTTCACCGGAACCGAGCGTCAGGGTCGCTTCCTCAAGGCCCATGGTGATCAGGTATTCTTCCAGCGCGCCTTCGTTCTTCAGGTACTGGATCGACTTGCCGCGGCTGACCTTATAGAGCGGCGGCTGGGCGATATAGATATGGCCGCGTTCGATCAGGTCCGGCATCTGGCGGAAGAAGAAGGTCAGAAGCAGGGTGCGGATATGGGCGCCGTCAACGTCGGCGTCCGTCATGATGATGATCTTGTGGTAACGCAGCTTGTCGGCGTTGAACTCGTCCTTGCCGATCGACGTGCCGAGCGCGGTGATCAGCGTGCCGATTTCCTGGCTTCCGAGCATCTTGTCGAAACGAGCACGCTCGACGTTGAGGATCTTGCCGCGGAGCGGGAGGATCGCCTGGTTCTCTCGCGAACGACCCTGCTTGGCGGAACCGCCGGCGGAATCGCCCTCGACGAGGAAAAGTTCGGACTTGGCCGGATCGCGCTCGGAGCAGTCGGCAAGCTTGCCGGGCAGCGAGGCGATGTCGAGCACGCCCTTGCGGCGGGTCAATTCGCGGGCCTTGCGGGCGGCTTCGCGGGCGACGGCAGCTTCGACCACCTTGCCGACGAGGATCTTCGCTTCGGTCGGATGTTCTTCAAACCAGGTGCTCAGCGCTTCGTTCATCAGGCTTTCGACCACCGGCCGAACTTCCGACGACACGAGCTTGTCCTTGGTCTGCGACGAGAACTTGGGATCGGGCACCTTGACGGAAAGCACGGCGGTCAGGCCCTCGCGGCAGTCTTCTCCCTGCAGCGTTACCTTTTCCTTTTTGGTGATACCGGAACTATCCGCATAGGACGTCACCTGGCGCGTCAGCGCGCCCCGGAAGCCGGCCATATGGGTGCCCCCGTCGCGCTGGGGAATGTTGTTGGTGAAGCAGAGCATGTTTTCGTGGTAGCTGTCGTTCCACCACATGGCCACTTCGACCGTCATGCCGTCCTTTTCGCCCTTGATGGCGACGGGCTTGTCGACCAGCGGCTTCTTGGAGCGATCGAGATAACGGACGAAGGCTTCAAGACCCCCGTCATACAGCATCTCTTCCTCCTTGATGTCCGGCTTGCGCTTGTCCGTTAGCCGGATTCTAACGCCAGAATTCAGGAAGGCCAGTTCGCGCAGGCGATGCTCGAGCGTGCCGTAGTCGTATTCGGTCATCGTGAACGTTTCGGAGCTGGCGAGGAAGGTGACCTCGGTTCCGGAACGGCCTTCGTATTCGCCGATGACTTTGAGCGGTCCGTCGGCGACACCATGTGTGAAGGAAATCTCGTGGAGTTTGCCATTGCGGCGAATGCGCAGTTTCAGCCAGACGGACAATGCGTTGACGACCGAGACACCGACGCCGTGCAGACCGCCGGACACCTTGTAGGAGTTCTGGTCGAACTTACCGCCCGCATGGAGTTGGGTCATGATCACTTCGGCAGCGGAGACGCCTTCGCCGGTGTGAATGTCGGTCGGGATGCCGCGTCCGTTGTCCGTGACGGTGATCGAACCGTCGGCATTAAGGGTCACGGTAACCAGGTCGGCATGACCGGCAAGCGCTTCGTCGATCGCGTTGTCGACGACTTCGTAGACCATGTGGTGCAGGCCGGAGCCGTCGTCAGTATCGCCGATATACATGCCGGGGCGCTTGCGCACTGCATCAAGGCCCTTCAGAACCTTGATCGAGTCGGCACCGTATTCGGCACTCGCGCCATTATCGCTGACGGGTGTATCGGTCATCAATTATCTTCCAATTCGTTTGAGATGCCGGTGAAGCGAATCACCGGCTATTCCACCCTCAGAATATAGGGAAATCGGGGCGGTTTCTAAAGGTTGAGCCTCGCCAATACGGCATGAAAGCCGTGGATGCGTAGCGAATTCAGCCTCGCATCTCGGCTTTTTTGAGGAGCGTGTCCATTTCCTCTATCACGTCGGGCGGTAAAGAGCGAATCCGCTGCGCCAGACGGTTGGCAAAGCCGGTGTATGATGGCGGCAGACCAGCAGTATCGAGCACGACTTTCGGATGGGACGCCTCGGCAAGGCGGAAAAGTTCTTCCGCCTCGTCCCAGATGACGTTGAAATATCCGGCGATCCGCTGCAGCAGTTCGAACGTCGGACGGCCGCGCTTTCCATGCTCCAGGGCGGAGAGATAGGCGGGCGTGACGCCGATCGCCTCGGCAAGCTCGCGCTGGGTGATGCCCTTGCGGCGGCGCAGCTCTCTCAATGCATGACCGAAGGGAGTCATTCCCGATCTCCGCGGCTGCGGGAAAGCCGCACATACATGGCGCCCTCTCCGCCGTGATGGCGCGCAGCCCATTCATAAGAGGAGATCAGGAAGCGGAACTCGGCTTTCGAAAACCACAGGGGCACGGCGCGTCGGAGCGCGCCTTCGCTACCCATCGAACTGCCCTTGCCGGTGATCACCAGGACATGGCGGAGCCCGCGTTCATGGGCCCGCAGCAAAAAGTCGAGAAGCAGGTCGTGGGCCTCGCCCTGAAATAGTCCGTGCAAATCGAGCCGGGCATCGATCGGCAGCCGGCCCTTGGCGAGCTTTCTCTTGACGGGCTTTTCGAGCGGCTGATGAGAGCCTACGGGACGCCTGGCCGGGACAGGCCCCGGAAGCTCGACCGCATAACTCTCCTGCCGCGGCGCGGGTTTCGGTTTTTTCGCTTCGACGGCCGCTTCCTCCGCGGCGATCTTTGCGGCCTCCGCTTCCTCGAATTGCAGGATCTCCTTCATACGGCCGGGCAAGGCGCGGGCAGACTTCGCCACCCTTCCCCACAATATCCGCTCTTCCGGATCGAGTTTGCGACCGCCCTTCATCCGCCGTACCTGACAGCCGCTACCTTGGGGATGAGGATATAGAAGTCCGCGTCGTTGCGCACGGTTCCAGCGAGCTCGCCCGCCTCGAAGCCGGAACCGGTAAAAATGTCGCCCCGCGCCGGGCCGACGATCGCAGATCCAGTATCGAGCGCCAGCATCAGTCGCGCGAAGGGTTTGCCACCATCCATATGGGTCAGCGTCTCGGAACGGATAAAGAAGGGAAAACCGAACGTGTGGATCTGGCGATCGACCGCCAGCGAGCGCCCCGGGATCAGCGGCACCTTGGCGGCGGCCACCGGTCCGAGCGACGGATCGGAGACGTCCGCTTGCCGGAAGAAGATGTACGAACGATTGTGCCAAAGCACTTCATCAACCTTAGCCGGATTCTCAGCCAGCCAGGTTCGGATGCTCTGCATGGAAATCTTCGCAGGATCGATCTCGCCGCGGTCGATCAGCAGCTTGCCGATCGGCGAGAACGGATGACCTGCCTTGGCCGCATAGGTTATCCGCCGGATGTTGCCGTCCGGATATCTCAGCCTTGCGGCGCCCTGGACGTGGATGAAGAAGACATCGACCTTGGATTTCGCGTAGGCGATCTCCAGGCCGCGGCCTTCGAGCAAACCACGGTCGATCTCGCCGCGATTCGGATAAGGCTCGATTCCGTCAGGTGTCCGCCGGCCAAACATGTAGCCGGAGTCCAATCCTGCCGGACGGTTGCCGTCGTCGAGATCAATGAGATCATCCGGGCGATAATAGAAAGGATGCACCCAGACATCGTCCCGCGTTTCCGAGACCTCGATTTCCGGCTCATAAAAAGCGGTGACGAAACCGCGCCGGCCGTCGTTGCGCGCGACCAGGAAGGGTGTGCAATGGGTTTCGAAAAAGGCCCTGGCGGAAACGGCATCGCCCGGGAGGTCCCGGGCGGCTTCGATGAGGGTGCCGAGTTCTTCGGCGGTCAGGCCGAGGGAACCGGTGCGGTATGGCTTGACCTTGCGGATATGCTCGAGCGACGCGCGCATGCCGGCAAACAGTGCCGTCGGATCGTCATCGCCCCACCCCGCAAGATCGGAGAAGGATACCGGCCGAAGAGTGTAATCCGCAGAGTTGAAGGTCATTGTTCGGATTCGGTGGCGACCAATCTCCAGTTCGGATCGCGGGAGCGGATGTCGCGGGCAAAGGTCCAGATATCGGTGACTTCGGCCACGGTTTCCTGATCACCGTCGATCAGCGCTCCAGCCTTGTCATAGGTTGCGGAAATCAGCTGACTGACGATGCGGACAGTGATTTGTTCCTCGGCATCCTTGACCGCGGCATGGGTGATATCCGCCTTGTCGATGCCGACGAATGTGGACTTCACCACTTCGCCGCGGGATTCCCGGTCGGTGATCGCCGTATCGAAACCGTCGAAAACCTCTTTGGAGAGAAGGCCTTTCAGCGTCTTCCGGTCGCCGTCGGCAAAAGCCATGACGATCATCTCGTACGCCATGCGGGCGCCATTCAGAAATTCGCGGGGACGGAAAGCGGGATCGGACTTGACCAATTCGCGCAGCGCGGCGTTAAGCGGCGTATCCGGCTTGGCGACGGCATCGACATCCGCATAACGCTGCTCGTCCTCCGTGGCATCCCGGCGCGGCAGGGTCACGACCTTGCTGTCGTCACCGCCCGGGTTTTTTGCGACGTCGCGGGGGCTGTAAGGATCGAACGGCGGCTTCTCACTTCCCGTCCGGCGTCCGAGCACACTGCGCAGTTGCAGGAAGATCAGAACCGCTGCGACGAGGAAAAAGAGTGTTATAAAGTCGTTAGAGCCCATCTTAACCCGCATTTGGCGTTTAAAAGTTCGGTGCAGTTTCTCATATAGTCTGCATACGCCTATCATTCAAATGGCGAAGACGTTAGCGCTTTGCGCACTTCTGGATATCACGACACAGGGAATACCATGCGCTTCTTTCTCGTGCCGCTTCTTCTTATCGGCTGGCCGCTCGCCGAAATCGCGGGCTTCGTGCTGGTCGGCAAAGCACTCGGCCTCTGGGCGACGCTCGGCCTGGTGATCGGTACGGCGGTGCTCGGAGCCATCCTGCTGCGCAACCAGGGCACTCAGATCCTGAGACAGATTTCCACCGAGAGCCGCGACGGCCGCGCGCCCGGCCGCGCACTGATCGACGGGGCGATGATCGTCGTTGCCGGCATCATGCTGCTGCTGCCCGGTTTCATCACCGACATCATCGGGCTTGCGCTGTTCATTCCCTTCGTGCGCAGCCTGATCTGGTCTGTGATCGGCCGGCGTATCGTGGTCGTCCGTTCGCCTCGCAGCAAGAGCTATCGCTACGAAAGTCCGAGGCCTTCGCCGGAGGCCAACAAAACCGGGCCGGTGGTCGATCTCGACGAGCAGGACTACCATCGCGATCCCGATCCCTCCTCGCCCTGGGCCGGACCTAAAAGCAAGGAACCTTGAGCGGTTCAGCCCGTTGGCCAGGGTTGTAAGCCCACAAGCGAAATGTTAGAGGGCCTCAACGCTCCAAAGCCTCGAGGAAATCCCAATGGCAGATGATAACAACCAGGCCGAAACGCCGTCCCTCAACATCCTGGCGCAATACACCAAGGATCTCTCCTTCGAGAACCCGGGCGCTCCGCGCTCGCTGCAGGCGCGCGACAAGGCGCCGGCGATCAACATCAATGTCAACGTCAACGCCAATCCGCTTTCGGACGCCGATTTCGATGTTATCCTGACGCTGAACGCCGAAGCCAAGGAAGGCGACAAGATCGTCTTCGCGGCCGAGCTGGTTTACGGCGGCGTTTTTCGCATCACGGGTTTCCCCCAGGAGCACATGCTGCCGCTCCTCTTCATCGAGTGCCCGCGTCTCCTGTTCCCGTTCGCCCGCCAGATCATCGCCGACGTGACGCGCAACGGCGGTTTCCCGCCGTTGATGATCGACCCAATCGATTTCGCACAGATGTTCACGCAGCGCATGGCCGAAGAACAGACCCGCTCCAAGGTCCAGGCGCTCGACAGCTGAGATCGGATTTTTGATTTGACGAAAGAGCCCGGGTTTCGACCTGGGCTTTTTTATTCGGCCTGCTTGTACTTCAGCCAGACCGCCTTGTCCTTCAGCGACGTGACCATGGCCGCATGCGCTTCGATCTCGGCTTCTGTCAGCCGGCGGCCAAGAGGCCGCGGACGGCCGGTCACCGCCACCACGATTTCATCGACCTCGATCACCGTCGCAGACCGTTCGTTGCCCATCAGGCCGAGCGCGGTCTGACGGCCGCCCGTCATCTCGATATAGACTTCGGCGAGCAGTTCGGAGTCGAGCAGCGCGCCGTGCTTGGTGCGGTGGGCGTTGTCGATGCCGTAGCGGCGGCAGAGCGCATCAAGCGAATTCGGACCCATCGGGTGTTTGCGGCGGGCCATAGCCAGGGTGTCGATGACCTGGTCGGACATTACGGGCGGCAAGCCGAGGCGGGCGAATTCCGCATTCATGAAGCCCATGTCGAAGGTGGCGTTATGGGCGATCCATTTGGCGCCGTCGAAAAATTCGATGATCTGCTGGACGACATCGCCAAAGCTCGGCTTGTCCTTCAGGAACTCGTCGGTGATGCCGTGAACCGCCAGCGCGTCCGGATGAACCTTGCGGTCGCCCGGATTGATGTAGAGATGAAGCGTCCTGCCGGTCGGAAAATTGTTGATCAGCTCGATGCCGCCGATTTCGATCACCCGATCGACCTTCGATTCGAGGCCCGTGGTTTCCGTATCGAAGATGATCTCACGCATTTGGCTTTTTCTCGCTCGTCTTTCCGGCCTTCAGAGACGCGATGATCTCGCGAACCCGTTCTCTCGCCGCGTCCAGTCCAAGGCCCGTATCGACGAGAAAATCGGCTCTTTTGCGTTTTTCCGCGTCGGGCATCTGGCGGGAGAGAATCATCGCCAATTTTTCCTCCGTCATGCCCGGACGCGCAAGCACCCTGTCACGCTGTATCTGTGGATCGCAGGTGACAACAACAATAACATCGACGCGATCCTCGCCCTTCACTTCGAAGAGAAGCGGAATATCGAGGAGCACGAGGTCAGTGCCGGCCTCTCTGTGGCGCGACAGGAAATCGACTTCACGCTTGCGGACCAGCGGATGGACGATCGCTTCGAGGGCCTGGAATTTCTCGGGCGCGGCCGAAAGCTGCCGGGACAGTTCCTGGCGGTCAATGACGCCATCCCTGACCGTGCCCGGAAACGCTTCACCGACGGGTGCCGCTGCATCGGTGCGGTAGAGATCATGGACGACGGCATCGGCGTCATTCACCGGAACACCCTCTTCCGCGAACATTTTCGCGGTCGTGGATTTTCCCATTCCGATGGAGCCGGTGAGGCCGATGACGATCATCCGTGGTTTTCCATATCGGCGATGACGAGATCCCGAAGAGTTTTATCGACGACTGGGCGACGGCCGAACCATTTCTCGAAACCCGGTACGGCCTGGTGAAGCAGCATGCCGAGCCCGTCGACGGTCGCGAAACCCTGTTCTTCGGCCTGAGTAAGCAGCGGCGTTTTCAACGGGACGTAGACGATATCGGTGACGACCGCGCCGGACGCCAGCGGTGAGAAGTCAATCTTCAGCGCTTCGCTGCCGTCCATGCCGAGCGAGGTCGTGTTCACAAAAAGGCCTGCGCCGGACATGACCTCGTCAAGCGCTTCGACAGGATGGGCATGGACTTTCGAACCAAAGCGATCGGCGAGTTCCTCGGCCCGTGAAACAGTCCGGTTGACCACGTGGATCTCACTGACGCCGCGATCCCGTATCGCTTGGATGACGGCACGGCTTGCGCCGCCGGCGCCCAAAATCACGGCGCGGCCGATCTTGTCCCAGCCCGAATGGCGGTCGTCGAGATTGGCGGTAAAACCGTGGCCGTCGGTATTGGTGGCATGCAGCAGTCCGTCTTCCATCCAGAGCGTGTTCGATGCCCCGAGTTCTTCGGCAAGATCATCCGGCCGGTCAGCCAGCTTAAAGGCAAGTTCCTTATGGGGGATGGTGACATTGCCGCCGCGAAAACCGGAGCTCCCGTCTTTCAGCGATTGGATGAAGGCGGGAAAATCCGCTTCTGTGACAGCCTCAGCGGTGTAGGACCCGGCAATGCCGAACTGTCTCAGCCAGTGACCGTGGATCAGCGGCGAGCGGGAATGCTTCACCGGCCAGCCGGTTACGAAAGCATTAACCAAAAATGTTTCACGTGAATCAGCCATTGATCGCTCCCAGCTCGCGAAGCTTTTCGAGGAGCGGCAGCATGGGCAGGCCGAGAATGGTGAAATAATCGCCCTCGATCTTCGAGAACAACTGGATGCCCTCGCCTTCCAGCTGATAAGCGCCGACGCTCCCGTAGACCTTTTCGCCGACCCGCGACAGGTAGCGATCGACGAAGGTTTCGTTCAGCTCGCGGACGGTCAGGTCCGCATGCGCGACATGCTCCCAGACGATCTCGTTGTCGCGCGCAAAAGCGATTGCGCTGTTCAGTCGATGGGTCTTGCCTGAAAGGGAAAGCAGATTCTCTTTCGCTTCGGCAAGGGTCTCCGGTTTGTGATAAACCCGGCTTCCGCGCGACATGGTCTGATCCGAGCCTATCACGAGTGCGCCCGGAAAATGTGTGCTCACGTCGGCCGCCTTTGCCTTGGCAAGCGTCAACGCCACCTGGTCAGGGCTTGCGCCTTCCAACCCAGCTTCAATCTTTCGCTCGTCGATCTCGGCCGCACGGCTTTCAAACGTCAGGCCGGCATTTTCCATCAGCATCCGGCGGAACGGGCTGGAGGAGGCGAGTATGAGGGGCACTGTCACGAAAATCTCCCAAAGGCTGCGAGCGGATTCGCTTAACGCAGCTTCGGGCGCAGCGCAACGATTGCAGCGGCTGTCTCCTCGATCGACCGGCGCGTCACATCGATAACCGGCCAGTTCTGGCGGGCGCAGAGCGCGCGGGCATATTTCAGTTCCTCATTGATCGTCGCGCGGTCCGTATAGTGGCGCCGGTCGAAACCCTGGGTGACACCAAGTTCGCGGTTTTCACGCACCTGGCTGATGCGATCGGTGGTCGCAATGAGACCGACGATCAACGGATGGGTCGCCCGGTACAGGCTATCGGGCAGTTCCACACCCGGCACGATCGGAATGTTGGCGGTCTTGATGCCGCGATTGGCGAGATAGATGCTGGTCGGGGTTTTCGAAGTGCGGCTGATGCCGATCAGCACGACATCCGCCTCGTCATAATCCTCCGGCATCTGGCCATCGTCGTGATCCATGCTGAAATTGAGCGCTTCGATGCGCTTGAAATAATCAGCGTTGAGCGCGTGCTGGGCGCCGACACGGCGACGGGACGGCGCCCCAAGATAAGCCTGAAAGGTTGCCATGACCGGTTCGAGAACATTGACGCAGGGTAGGCCCATTTCCCGACATCGCTGATCGATGAGCTCGGCCAGTTCCTGATCGACGATGGTATAAAGGACGATGCCCGGCTCGCGATCGAGCGCTTCGAGCACGGCCAGCAACTGCTTGCGGTTGCGGATCAGCGGATAAACATGCTCCACCGCCAGCGACGACTGGAATTGCGCCGAGGCCGCCCTGCCGGCGGAGATGAGAGTCTCGCCCGTCGAGTCAGATATGAGATGCAGATGGAAGAAGTTTTTTCTGTTCTCCACGCTAAACTTAACCCTTTGTTGATAACTCGGGAGAGACCATCGGGTTCTCCCAGGCCGGAACCAGGCCTCGGGAAAACCGCCCGGTTTTCCACATTCGCAGTTCCTGCGGATGCGGATCAGGCCTGCTTGTGCGTTCTGGGGATAGGCTCTTCGTCGCTCTTTTTCCTCCCCAGCTTATCCACAGATAGCGCCGAATTCCATTTCCCGCCATCCTCCTGAAATAACTTGCGAAATTGAAGCTATCCCAAGATCCGTCAACCGGAGGTGATTTTCTGTCCCGCGAGTGGCTGCAAAGCGGCGGATCGTCGCGTCGGCTGTGATTTGACTTTAATCCTTGCTACTCACCGACTCTAAGAAATAGAAATCTAGAAAGATTCATTTCTTATATTTTTAGGGAGAACCCATTGACCGGCGCATACCGGAAGATCATCCAAGTGCTGGAAGGCAAGACGGTCAGTCCACCACCAATCTGGCTCATGAGACAGGCAGGGCGTTATCTGCCGGAATATCGGGAGACGCGGGCGGCGGCCGGAAGTTTTCTCGATCTCTGTTACACGCCGGATCTGGCTGTCGAGGTGACCTTGCAGCCGATCCGGCGCTACGGTTTCGATGCGGCAATCCTGTTTTCCGATATCCTGGTCATCCCGGATGCGCTGCACCGGAACGTGCGGTTCGTGCAGGGCGAAGGTCCCCAAATGGATCCGATCGATGTCGCTGGTATTCAGGCGTTGAACGACGAAGGCGTTCTTGCCCATCTCGCTCCGGTCATGGAAACGGTTCGCCGGCTGAGGCGTGAACTGCCTGATGAAACAACCCTGCTTGGTTTCTGTGGGGCGCCTTGGACCGTTGCGACATACATGATCGCCGGCCACGGGACGCCGGACCAGGCCCCTGCCCGGCTGTTCGCCTACCGGCATCCTGAAGCCTTCGAGAGGCTGCTGTCGCTGCTTGCGGAAATCTCCGCCGAATATTTGATCGCACAGATCGATGCTGGCGCCGACGCCGTGCAAATCTTCGATTCCTGGGCCGGTGTTCTGGGCGAGAAGGAATTCGACGCCTATGCCGTGAAGCCTGTGGCCCGGATGATCGAGATCGTTCGCAGCGCGCGACCACAGGCGAAGATCATCGCCTTCGCCAAGGGTGCGGGCCTGAACCTGAAATCCTATCGGCAGAAGACCAAAGCCGATGCGATCGGCCTCGACTGGTCGGTGCCGCTGTCGTTTGCGGCCGAGTTGCAGAAGGATGGCCCGGTGCAGGGCAATCTGGATCCGATGCGGGTCGTCGCCGGCGGCAGGTCGCTGGAGGAGGGTATCGACGCCATTCTCGCTAAGCTTGGGCATGGGCCGCTGATCTTCAATCTCGGCCACGGCATCACCCCGGAGGCTAATCCGGATCATGTGCGCCAGCTGATTGAACGTGTGCGGGGAGCGAACGCGTGAGCGGAGAGGAGCTGCAGACGGGCACGCCGGCAGGGAGGAGATCGGCACTGCGCGCCTTCGTCGCACTTGCAGTCTTCATCGCCATCCTGGTTGCCGTCTATCTCGGTCAACCGAATGATTTCATTCTCTACGTCAAGGCTTTCCACGTCATCGCAGTGATGTCCTGGATGGCGGGCCTGCTCTACATGCCGCGGCTATTCATCTATCACAGCGATGCGGAACCCGGCTCGGCGCAGTCCGAAACCTTTAAGATGATGGAGCAGCGGCTGCTGAAGATCATCATGAACCCGGCGATGATGATCACTTGGGTTCTCGGTCTTTTTCTCGCTTGGGACGTCTACGAGTTTCGTGGCGGCTGGCTGCATGCGAAGATCGGGCTTGTCGTGCTGCTCACAATGGTGCATGTGCTGTTCAGCCGCGCGGTGCGCAACTTCGCGGTCGATGGTCCGCGAAAAACGCCGCGTTACTGGCGGATGATGAATGAACTTCCGACCGTTCTGATGATCGGGATCGTCATTCTGGTGATCGTGAAACCGTTCTGACGCGAGGATATTCTTTCTTTGGCAAGATTTCCGTCTTGCCCCTTGCGGCGTTCCACGTGAATCGCTATTTTCCTCCCCATCTCATCTCGTGGCATGCGTGTAATTTCCTGTCGTCCCCGGATCATCTTCCGCGGTAGCGAATTTCACCGACACGCCTATCCCCCCGAAATTCTCAATATGGTCCCCCCTTCATGGCTGAAATGAAGCTTCAAGAACTCAAGAGCAAATCCCCCACCGATTTGCTGACCTTCGCCGAATCACTGGAGGTCGAGAACGCCAGCACCATGCGCAAGCAGGAACTGATGTTTGCGATCCTCAAGGTTCTGGCGAGCCAGGACGTCGAAATCATCGGCGAAGGCGTGGTCGAGGTCTTGCAGGACGGGTTTGGTTTCCTGCGTTCCGCGAACGCAAACTATCTGCCCGGTCCCGATGACATCTATATCTCACCCTCCCAGATCCGCCGCTTCTCGCTGAAGACCGGCGACACGGTCGAGGGCCCGATCCGCGGTCCGAAAGAAGGCGAGCGTTATTTCGCCCTTCTCAAGGTCAACACGATCAATTTCGACGACCCGGAAAAGATCCGCCACAAGGTCCACTTCGACAACCTGACGCCGCTCTATCCGAACGAGCGGTTCAAGATGGAACTGGAAGTTCCGACTTCCAAGGATCTCTCCGCCCGCGTCATCGACCTTGTGGCGCCGCTCGGCAAAGGCCAGCGTGGCCTGATCGTCGCGCCGCCGCGCACCGGTAAAACCGTTCTGCTGCAGAACATCGCCCACTCGATCACCGCCAATCATCCGGAATGTTATCTGATCGTCCTCTTGATCGACGAACGGCCGGAAGAAGTCACGGACATGCAGCGGTCGGTGAAGGGTGAAGTCGTCTCCTCGACCTTCGATGAACCGGCCGTACGCCACGTGCAGGTCGCCGAGATGGTCATCGAGAAGGCCAAGCGCCTCGTTGAGCATGGCCGCGACGTCGTCATCCTGCTCGACTCGATCACCCGCCTCGGCCGCGCCTACAACACCGTCGTGCCCTCCTCCGGCAAGGTCCTGACAGGCGGCGTCGACGCCAATGCCCTGCAGCGTCCGAAGCGTTTCTTCGGTGCCGCTCGTAATATCGAAGAGGGTGGTTCGCTGACGATCATTGCGACGGCGCTGATCGATACCGGCAGCCGCATGGACGAAGTTATCTTCGAAGAATTCAAGGGCACCGGTAACTCGGAAATCGTGCTCGACCGCAAGGTCGCCGACAAGCGCATCTTCCCGTCGATGGACATCCTCAAGTCCGGCACACGTAAGGAAGATCTACTGGTGCCGCGCCAGGATCTCCAAAAGATCTTCGTGCTTCGCCGTATCCTCGCCCCGATGGGCACTACGGATGCGATTGAATTCCTGATCGACAAGCTGAAGCAAACGAAGACCAATGGCGATTTCTTCGACTCGATGAACACCTGATCCTTAGCCGGATTCAAATTAGATATGGAGCGCTCGGTTTTGCCGGGCGCTTTTCAGTTTAGTGCCGCCTCTGGTAAGTTGAACCCATGGCCCAGGCAGACAACGATACGATCTTCGCGCTCTCGAGCGGCACCTTGCCGGCGGGTGTCGCTGTTATCCGCTTGAGCGGTCCGCAGGCTTTCGACGCCGCGGTGGCTTTGGCTGGTGAACTGTCGGCCGATCGGAAGGCCGGACTCAGAACGATTCGGAGCCGCAACGGTCTGGTGATCGACCACGCTCTGGTTCTGGCATTTGCTGGTCCGAATTCGTTTACCGGCGAGGATTGCGTTGAAATGCATCTGCATGGCAGTCGGGCCGTCGTTTCCGCCGTCTATCAGGAACTGGAGGCGATCGGACTTCGGTTGGCGGATGCGGGCGAGTTTTCGCGCCGCGCGTTCGAGAACGGCAAGTTGGATCTGGTCGAGGTCGAAGGTCTGGCGGATCTCATCGCCGCAGAGACCGAGATGCAACGCCGCCTGGCGGTCGAGCAGGGTTTTGGTGGACAGTCGGCGCTTTATGTGGGTTGGGCCGAGAGATTGACCCGAGCTCGCGCGCTGATCGAGGCTGAACTCGATTTTGCCGATGAGGATGACGTCCCGGGGTCGGTGTCCGACAGGGTCTGGACAGAGGTCGGTGATCTTTATTTCGAGATCGAGGGACATATCGCTTCTGCAAAGGCGGGCGAGATTATCCGAGACGGCTACAAGGTGGTTATCGCCGGGCCGCCCAATGCGGGTAAATCCAGCCTGCTCAATGCTTTGGCAAAACGGGACGTTGCAATCGTCACCGAGATTGCTGGGACAACAAGGGATCTCCTGCATGTCGATATCGATATGGAGGGCTACCTCGTTCGTTTCTTCGATACGGCCGGGCTGCGCGAAAGCGAGGATCGCGTCGAGCAGGAAGGCGTTCGCAGGGCCAGGATAGCCATCGAGCAGGCCGATCTCGTTTTGCAGCTCGAAGAGATCGATTCGGACTCGAAACAGACTTACGACAGCGTGAAAGCTGAGGTTCTGCGGATCGGCACCAAGGTCGATATGCACCGACCATCGGCTGGTTATGACCTTGCCATTTCCAGTGAGACGGGAGATGGACTGGAGGAATTGCGTTCGCGGATACTGTTAGAGCTCAAGGAGACCTGGTCCGGATCGCTGGTTCCCAACCGGCAGCGGCACCTTCAGTATCTCAAAGAGGCTTCCCATTTTATCGCAGAAGCGCTAAACGGCCAGGAACTTGATCTTCGAGCCGAGAGCCTTCGGGCGGCCGCGTCGTCATTGGGCCGCATCACCGGCCGGGTCGATGTGGAACAGCTCCTTGACGTAATCTTTTCGCAGTTCTGCATCGGTAAGTGATTCACGTGAAACAGGGCGCTTTGCGCGGTTTCATAAGGTGACCAAATGGAAAAGACATTCGACGTAATCGTCATCGGTGGCGGACATGCTGGCTGCGAGGCTGCGAGTGCCGCTGCGCGCTTGGGCGCACAGACCGCTCTTATAACCCATAATCGGCAGACGGTGGGTGTCATGTCCTGCAATCCCGCAATTGGCGGACTTGGCAAGGGTCACCTTGTGCGTGAAGTCGATGCGTTCGATGGGCTGATGGGACGTGTTGCGGATGCCGCGGGCATCCAGTTCCGCCTTCTCAACCGAAAGAAGGGGCCGGCGGTGCGCGGGCCGCGGACGCAAGCCGATCGCAAGCTTTACCGCCAGGCGATGCAGCGCGAAATTTTCAGCCACCCCAATCTTACTGTCATTGAAGGGGACGCGTTTGACCTGGAAATCCAGGCTGACTGCGTGACAGCCGTGGAATTGAAGGATGGCCGTCGATTCGGATGCGGAACGGTTGTCCTAACGACCGGCACGTTCCTTCGGGGTTTGATCCATATTGGTGACCAAAAGGTCCCCGCAGGTCGCGTCGGCGAGGCTCCCTCCCTGGGGTTATCGGAGACCCTTTTACGGTTCGGCCTGCGGCTCGGCAGGCTGAAGACCGGTACGCCTGCTCGGCTGGACGGAAATACGATCGACTGGGCACGGGTTGGCCGGCAGGAAGCCGACGAAGATCCGGTGCCCTTCTCTTTTATGACCGAGCGGATTACCACGAAGCAGATTGCCTGTGGCGTCACCCGCACGACGGAGGCGACGCATCGGATCATTTCGGACAATATCCATCGGTCTGCGATGTATTCCGGACAGATCGAGGGTGTCGGTCCGCGTTATTGTCCATCGATCGAGGACAAGATCGTCCGCTTTGGCGAACGCGACGGGCATCAGATCTTTTTGGAGCCGGAAGGCCTGGACGACTCGACTGTCTATCCGAACGGCATTTCGACCTCGCTTCCCGCCGAGGTTCAGGCAGCGTTCATTCACACCATTCCAGGCTTGGAGGCGGTGTCGATCATCCAGCCCGGCTACGCAATCGAATATGATCACGTGGATCCGCGGGAGTTGACCGCCGCCCTTGAAGTCAAGAAGATTCCCGGCCTCTTTCTTGCGGGCCAGATCAATGGAACGACGGGTTATGAGGAGGCTGCGGCTCAGGGCTTGGTTGCCGGGCTGAACGCCGCGCGTAAAGCTTCCGGCGACGACGCCTATCACTTCAGTCGCGCCGATTCCTACATCGGAGTCATGGTGGACGATCTGACATCCCGTGGGGTGACCGAACCTTACCGAATGTTTACGTCGCGCGCTGAATATCGCCTTTCGCTTCGAGCTGATAATGCGGATGTTCGATTGACTGAAAATGCTATCGAACTTGGTTGCGTGGGAGCAGAACGGGCATCAAGGTTTCGCGATTATACCCAGGCACTAGATGCCGGCAGGGAATTACTGCAGTCTCGCAACCTGACGCCCAATGAGGCACATCGCTTTGGTCTGAAGTTGAATAAGGACGGCCAGCGACGGACGGCGTATGAGTTATTGGCTTATCCCGACCAATCGCTGAATGCGCTTACGACCATCTGGCCGGAATTGGAGCAACTTCCGCCAAAGGTTGCTGAAGCATTGGAGATCGAGGCGTCCTACGCGGTCTATATGAACCGGCAGGCAGCCGACATCCATGCCACTCACCGGGACGAGGCGCGAGTTATCCCGCAAGCCTTTGATTTTTCAGCGCTTCCTGGACTTTCCAATGAACTCAAACTGAAGCTAACGGCGGCAAACCCCGGCAATCTGGCACAGGCGTCCAAGGTCGACGGAATGACGCCCGCTGCCCTTGCGCTCATCCTAGCACTCCTTCGCAAAGAAGAAGCTGCACCGCAGCGCGTCAAGCGAGTCCTGTAATGCTTCTGAACGGCAAGAGTGTTTCACGTGAAACGCAGGAGAAGCTTGAGCACTTTGCAGCGCTTTTCCAGAAGTGGGCAAAGGCCATCAATCTGGTTGCTCCCTCCACACTGGACGAACTGTGGCGGCGTCATATTGCTGATAGCGCCCAAATCTTCCAACTCTCCCCTTATCCATATAGATGGCTCGATCTTGGTTCCGGGGGTGGCTTCCCTGGCGTGATAACGGCCATTTTTCTGGCCGAGACACAACAGGGATGGGTTCATCTGGTTGAGAGCAATCAGAAAAAGGCCGCGTTTCTTCGAGTGGCGCTCAATGAAACGGGTGCCAGGGGTTCAGTCCATCCTTTGCGAATCGAATCAGCCCTCACGGCCCTTCCCGATTGCGAGCGCATCTCCGCCAGAGCCCTTGCCGAGCTCGATCCACTTCTTGCCTACACATCGCCTTGGATGATTGGCAAAGATACAAGAGCTTTTTTCCATAAAGGCAGGGATTACGCCGCGGAAGTCGAGAAAGCCCGTGGCCGTTGGTCGTTCGATCTGGTAAAACATCAGAGTGCCGTCGAGCCGGATTCAATTATCCTCGAGATTAGCAATTTAAGGCACAAAGAACCCTAGATTTTCAGGTGCTGAATGTTTGAAAGAAATCGGGTTATCACGATTGCCAACCAAAAAGGCGGCGTGGGCAAGACAACGACGGCAATCAACCTAGCGACGGCCCTTGCGGCAATTGGCGAACGCGTTCTGATCATCGACCTTGATCCGCAGGGCAATGCCAGCACCGGGCTGGGTATCGACCGTCGAGACCGCAAGCTCTCTTCCTATGATTTGTTGATGGGATACAACTCCATAGCGGAGACGGCGCTCGAGACGGCGGTTCCAAACCTGCACATCGTTCCCTCGACGATGGACCTGCTTGGATTCGAAATGGAAATTTCCCAGGCTTCTGATCGGGCATTCAAGCTGCGAAGCGCGTTGAGCGGCGATGACGCCCTGGTCTATTCCTATATTCTTTTGGACTGCCCTCCATCGTTCAATCTGTTGACGATGAATGCCATGGCCGCGGCTCATTCCATCCTGGTGCCGTTGCAATGCGAGTTCTTTGCACTGGAAGGGTTGAGCCAGTTGCTCGAAACGGTCGATCAGGTGCGTCGCAGTGTCAATCCGTCGCTCGATATTCAGGGAATCGTCCTCACCATGTTCGATGCCCGAAACAACCTGGCTCAACAGGTTGTCAATGATGTGCGGACGCATCTTGGCGAAAAAGTCTATCATACGCTGATTCCGCGCAATGTCCGTGTATCCGAGGCGCCTTCTTACGGTAAGCCGGCGATCCTCTACGATCTGAAATGCGCGGGCAGCCAAGCTTATTTGCAACTGGCTTCCGAAGTCATCCAGCGAGAACGCAGGCGTAAAGCCGCCTGATTCAGACCAAGTGAGTGATAAGAATGAACGACGACCTATCGAAACGGCGCCTCGGGCGCGGTCTTGCAGCGCTCATAGGCGAAATGGATCAGCAGGCGCCGGCCGATAATGGTGCCCGGAGCGTTAATCCGGATCGTATGGTCCCGATTGAGCATGTATCCCGCAATCCGAAGAATCCGCGTCGGAGTTTCGATGAGGGCGAGCTGCAGGATCTGGCCAGCTCCATTCGTCAGCATGGGATCGTTCAACCGGTCGTTGTTCGGCCGCGAGGCCCTGCGCAATATGAGATCATAGCCGGCGAACGTCGTTGGCGTGCCGCCCAATTGGCAGGCTTGATCGAAATTCCTGTCATCGTCCGCGACGTGGACGATCGGACGGCACTCGAGATCGCAATCGTCGAGAACGTTCAACGTTCGGACCTCAATCCCCTGGAAGAGGCCCTTGGCTACGACCAGCTGATCGCCGAGCACGGCTATACTCAGAACGATCTGGGCGAGATCATCGGCAAGAGCCGAAGCCATGTCGCCAACAGTCTTCGCCTGCTGAAGCTGCCCGAACCGGTACGGGATATGCTGGCAGCAGGGAGCCTTTCCGCGGGGCATGCCCGTGCTTTGATCACGACGTCGGATCCGGCTTCACTGGCGCGTACCATTATTGCCAAGGGAATGTCGGTGCGGGATGCCGAAAAGCTGGCTCAGAACGATATCAAGGCTCAAGCCGAGCCGACAACCGTTTCGAAAGCGGAACAAAAAGATTCCGATACGCTGGCGCTTGAGCGGACCCTTTCGGATTCCCTCGGGTTGGAGGTGAAGATCAACTACAAGAATGGTGGGGGCCAGATCAAGATTGGTTATCGGACGCTGGAGCAGCTCGAGGAGATCTGCCGTCTTCTAGAACGGAGATAATCTAGGAAATTCAACGGCTTGATTGAATGGCCGTGGCCATCAGCGTGTGAAAGGCAATGTTGGATTCCAGGCTCTGCCTCTGCCGCGACATCAGGATTGCGGCTTGCAGCCTTTCCGTTTCACGCGAGAGCGCTGGTGAGCTCCATGTTCTCAGCGCTTTTTCTATGAGCGGTTTGCGCTTGAAGTGAATATGCCGGCCGAGCGTCATCATGACCTGGGCGGTCTGGAGCTTCTTTTCCTCCATTTCCGCCTTCATCAGATCCAGCAGCTGGAATTGCTTCAGGCAGGATTGCAGGACGAGAAAAACCGGGGTCTTCGATGAGACGACCTTCTGGATGGCCCGGTGCAGGCTCGGCAAATCGCCGCTGAGGATCGCGTCGACGGCTTCGTCGGCCGAAACGGCACTCGCGTCGCCGATAATCCCATCGATATGCTCTTCCTCGACCATGCCCATACCACGGCAATAGAGAGCGAGCTTGCGGATTTCGTTACGGGAGGCTACGCGATCCCCGCCGAGCAGTTCCAGGAGCCTCTGGCGCGCGCCTTGGCTGATTCTGAGGCCTTCGCTCCCCAGTTCCGAATCAATCAGCCCGTTCAGCGCCTTCACGTCGTCCGCATAACAGGGAATGACAGCGATCGACCGCGAAGGTTCCGCGATCTTGCGCAGTCCGCTCCCCTTCTTGAGGTCTCCCGCTTCGACAATCAGGATGTTGGCCGGCGGCGGACCATCCACGAGAGCCTGCATCGCGTCGAGAAGGGGTTTTTCGTTGGCGGCACCGCGCAGCCATACGAGTTTGGAGCCGCCGAAGAGGCCGAGCGAGTTCACCTCGTCGAGAAGCCGTCCGGGGTCACCCTGCAGATCCGAGACGTCGAGCTTGAGCATGGCGAACGGATCGTCCTGGGAGACGCCTGTCTTGCCTGCAATGAGTGCTGCCCGTTCGGAGACAAGGCCGCGATCCGGTCCGTAGATCACGAAGATCTTGTAAAGATCCGAGCTCTTTTCGGCAAACCGATCGAATTCGTGGGACTTTACTTCTGCCATACCGTCTGCGGCTGAGGTTCGCGGGCGAGCGCGATGGCGATCTCGGCGCGGATGAATTCAGCGAGCTCTCTTGCCGCGCGGTTTTCGGCATCGCGAACGGCGCGGAGCGAGGCATAACCCTGACCCGACACATCGATGAGCGATACCACTTCACGCTTGCTGGACTTCAAGATCTTTCCGTCGCTGATGCGGGTGATCGTGTAGATCCCTTCCACTCGGACGCGGCCGGGGACAGGCACGCCGGTCGGAGAGACGCTATCGTTATCCTCGTCCTCACTGATGTTCGAGGAGGTACTTTTTGTCGTCAGCTTCACTTCATAAGCCGGATGGGCAGACTCGCCGGCACCACCGGAGGTCAGGAAAACGAGATGGTTGCGGACAACCTGATCGAGGCGGGTGTGAGGTTGTTCGAAACCGACCGAAGCCAGGCGTTCGCCCGTACCGGAAGCCTCGGAATAGAGCGGGCGGACCTGGCAGCCGGCAAGCACAGTCAACATTACCAGGCCGGATATGAACCCGAAACGACGAAGAGAGCGGTCAGACGACAATGTTTACGATCCTCTGTGGGACGACGATGACTTTCTTCGGCGCCCGGCCTTCAAGAGCCGCTTTGACCGTATCCAGTGCCAGAACCGCAGCTTCGACCGCACTTTGATCCGCGTCGCGCGCGATTGTCAATTCGCCGCGCTTCTTGCCGTTGATTTGGATCGGCAGTGTGATCTCGTTCTCGATGACGAGAGCTTCGTCATACTGCGGCCAGGGAGCTACGGAAAGCAGTTCCTTGTTGCCGAGAACCGCCCAGCATTCTTCCGCCAGATGCGGTGTCATCGGGGCGACAAGCTGGATCAGAATTTCCGAAGCGTTGCGGACGGCGCCGCGATAGGCAGCATCGCCCTCGCCGGTAGCGACCCGGCCGAGCGGCGCCGCAAGCGCATTCACCAGTTCATAGATGCGCGCTACGGCTTTGTTGAACGAGAGCCTGTCGTAATCGCCCTGAACCGCCTTCAGAGTCTTGTGGGCGAGCTGCGAGATTGCCAGCGCTTCGCCATCGTTAGCCGGCACCGGATCGATACCAGCCAAGTTCTCCGAGGCTTCGGAAATCAGACGCCACAGGCGCTGGGTGAAGCGGTGAGCACCTTCGACACCGGCTTCGGACCAGATCACGTCTCGGTCCGGCGGAGAGTCGGAAAGTACGAAAAAGCGGGCAGTATCGGCGCCGTAGGAGGCGATGATATCGTCCGGATCGACGACGTTCTTTTTCGACTTCGACATTTTCTCGATCGAGCCGATCGTCACTTCCTCGCCGCCCTTCAGCATGGTGGCACGGCGCTTGCCATCGGCTTCCTCGATGCGGATATCGGCCGGAGCCACCCATTCACCGTTCGGGCCGGAGCCGCGGCGATAGGTTTCGTGCACGACCATGCCTTGCGTGAACAAGCCCTTGAAGGGCTCCTTGACCTCGACATGGCCGGTCTCGCGCATGGCGCGGGTAAAGAAACGGGAATAGAGCAGGTGCAGGATCGCGTGCTCGATGCCGCCGATATACTGGTCAACCGGCAGCCAGCGATTGGCGACGGCCGGATCGGTCGGATCCTTCTCCCAGGGCGCCGTGAAGCGGGTGAAATACCAGCTCGAATCGACGAACGTGTCCATCGTGTCCGTCTCGCGGCGGGCTTGCTTGCCGCATTGCGGGCAGGCGACATGGCGCCAGGTCGGATGTCGGTCGAGCGGGTTGCCCGGCAGGTCGAAAGTCACGTCGTCCGGCAGCTTGACCGGCAGGTCCGCTTTAGGCACCGGCACGACGCCGCAGTCATCGCAATGGATGACGGGGATCGGGCAGCCCCAGTAGCGCTGGCGGGAGATGCCCCAGTCACGCAGGCGGAAATTCACCTTGCGCTCGCCCTGCGGCATATTGCCGACAATCGTTTCCGACAGCCGGTTTGCAACGATCTTGAAGGCTTCCTCGGTCGTCTTGCCGTCAAGGAAACGGGAATTGATCATCACGCCGTCGTCGACGTAGGCGGTGTCGCCGACCTCGAAGGTCGCAGCGTCGCCGTCCTTCGGCATGACGACCGGTACGACGGGCAGACCGTATTTGCGGGCGAAATCCAGGTCGCGCTGATCGCCGGACGGGCAGCCGAAGATGGCGCCCGTACCATAATCCATCAGCACGAAGTTCGCGACATAGACCGGCAGTTCCCAGGATGGGTCCAGCGGGTGCCTGACCCGGACGCCGGTGTCGATGCCCTTCTTCTCAGCCGTTTCCAGCGCTGCGAGCGAGGTTCCGTGATGGCGGCATTCCTCGGCGAAAGCTTCGATAGCCGGATTCTGCGCGGCTGCGGCCTTGGCCAGCGGATGGTCGGCGGCGATGGCCAGGAACGAAGCGCCGAATAGCGTGTCGGGACGGGTCGTGTAGACCACGACTTCGCTTTCGCCGGCGGGTGCCGTCGAACTCACGATTTCCCAGCGAACCGTCAGGCCCTCGGAACGGCCGATCCAGTTCTTCTGCATCAGCCGGACCTTTTCCGGCCATTGGTCGAGGGTATCGAGCGAGTCCAACAGATCCTGGCTGAAATCGGTGATCTTGAAGAACCACTGCACCAGGTCGCGCTGCTCGACCAGCGCACCGGAGCGCCAGCCGCGGCCGTCGATGACCTGTTCGTTGGCGAGAACCGTCTGGTCGACCGGATCCCAGTTGACCTTGGACTGCTTGCGATAAACCAGTCCCTTTTCCATCATGTCGAGGAAGAGGTGCTGCTGCTGCTGGTAATATTCGACGTCACAGGTGGCGAACTCGCGTGACCAGTCGAGCGACAGGCCCATGGCCTTCAGCTGCGCCTTCATGGATTCGATGTTCTGGTAGGTCCAGGTCTTCGGATGCACCTTGTTGTCGCGGGCGGCGTTTTCAGCCGGCATGCCGAAAGCGTCCCAGCCCATCGGATGCAGGACGTTGAAGCCGCGGGCGCGCTTGTAGCGGGCCACCACGTCGCCCATGGCATAGTTGCGCACGTGGCCCATGTGGATGCGGCCCGACGGATAGGGAAACATCTCCAGAACGTAATATTTTTCGCGCGGATCGCTGTTGTCGGTCTCGAAAACCTTGGCATCGTTCCAGGTCTGCTGCCAACGGGGCTCGGCATCGCGCGGATTGTAACGTTCAGTCGCCATTTCAATGATATTCCGGGAAAATAAGATCAAGAGTCGGGCGAGACCTTCACCATGAAACCCGGCAAGCGTCAAGTTTTACAGGGGTGGGAAAGGCCAAGTTCAGGGCGAAACACCCTTGGCAGAGCCTTATATGAGGACTAAGCGCTGAGCTTGCAAGAAAAGCGGAAGGTAGAGGCCATGAACGTCGAAGAACGGCTGCAGGATGTGAAGGCACGGATCGACAGGGCGGAGCGCCTGTCGAAGCGGCCGGTGGGGTCGGTGACGCTTGTGGCGGTTTCGAAAACGTTCGAAGCGCAGGACATTCGGCCAGCAATCGCCGCGGGACAGCGGGTATTCGGCGAGAACCGCGTGCAGGAAAGCCAGGACAAGTGGCCGGAACTGAAGTCCGAGACGCCTGAAATCGAGCTGCATCTGATCGGGCCGCTGCAATCCAACAAGGCGGCCGACGCCGTGGCGCTGTTCGATGCCATCGAGACGGTGGATCGGGAAAAGATCGCCCGCGCGCTTGCCAACGAAATCAAGAAGCAGGGCAAAGCGCCAAAACTCTATGTGCAGGTCAATACCGGGCTTGAGCCGCAGAAAGCGGGGATCGAGCCGAAGCAGGCCGTTGCCTTCGTGGAGTTCTGCCGTAAGGAACTCGGGCTTTCGATCGAGGGGCTGATGTGCATTCCGCCGGCTGAGGAAAATCCGGGGCCGCATTTTGCGCTGCTCGCCGAGCTCGCCAGGGAATGTGGCGTCGAAAAACTCTCCATGGGCATGTCCGGGGATTTCGAGACGGCGGTCGAATTCGGAGCGACCAGCGTTCGCGTCGGCTCGGCCATCTTCGGCTCGCGTTGAGAGTACGCTTTTGTTAGGTCCCTAGCGCTTTCGTCGGGCTTTCCCGCACCTCGCCCGCACCCTAGATTGGCTATTCCGGGCTGTGCTCATGTGACGGGAGGTGCAGATGCAAAGCCGCTATTTCGACATCTATGAAGGCTGGCAAAAGAATCCGGAAGAGTTCTGGAGAGCCGCTTCCGCTGCCATCGATTGGTTCAAGGAACCGGACAGGATCTTCGACAAGGACGAAGGGGTCTATGGCCGCTGGTTCACCGGGGGCGAGACCAATACCTGCTACAACTGTCTCGACCGCCATGTAGCGGCTGGCCGGGGCGGTCAACGCGCATTCATCCACGACAGCGCCATGACTGGAAAACAGCGGACCTTCACCTATGCCAAAGTTCTCGACGAGGTGAAGGCGATCGCAGCGGTTATGGGTGATCTCGGCATCGGGAAGGGAGACCGCGTCGTCATCTACATGCCGATGGTGCCGGAAGCGATTTTCTCGATGCTGGCCTGTGCCCGGCTCGGGGCGGTGCATTCGGTGGTGTTCGGCGGCTTTGCGGCACAGGAGCTGGCGGCGCGGCTGAACGATTCGGAAGCGAAACTGGTGGTCAGTGCGAGCTGCGGCCTCGAGCCGGGCCGCATCGTCGCCTATAAGCCGCTGCTCGACCAGGCGATCGAGCTCGCCCGCGTGAAACCCGAACATTGCCTCATCCTGCAGCGCGAGCAGCTCCAGGCGGAACTGCGGCCGGAGCGTGGAGAGCTGGATTTCGCCGAGGCCGTCGAAAAGGCGCGGGGTAGGGACGTGCCCTGCGTGCCGGTCAAGGCGACCGACCCGCTCTACATCCTCTACACGTCCGGGACGACCGGCCAGCCCAAGGGCGTCGTGCGCGACAATGGCGGCCACATGGTGGCGCTGCATTGGAGCATGGAGAACATCTTCGGCATCAAGCCGGGGGAGGTGTTCTGGACGGCATCCGATATCGGCTGGGTCGTCGGCCATTCCTATATCGTCTACGGACCGCTCTTGACCGGCAATACAAGCGTGATCTTCGAGGGCAAGCCGGTGGGCACGCCGGATGCCGGCACGTTCTGGCGGGTCGTCAGCGATCACGACGTGAAAGTGCTGTTCACGGCGCCGACGGCCTTTCGCGCGATCCGCCGCGATGATCCGGAGGGTGAACTGGTCGAAAAATACGACCTGACCGGGATGCGAGCCTTGTTCCTCGCCGGCGAGCGGGCCGATTCGGAAACACTGAAATGGGCCGAGCAGAAGCTCAAGATTCCGGTGATCGATCACTGGTGGCAGACGGAGACGGGCTGGCCTGTAGCCGCCAACACGGTCGGGCTCGGTCTGATGCCGGTCAAGCACGGTTCGCCGACGCGGCCGATGCCCGGTTATGCGCTCGACGTGCTGGACGATGCCGGCCATCCGGTGCCGCGCGGGACGCTCGGCAATATTGTCATCAAGCTGCCGCTGCCGCCCGGCTGCCTCGTCAGCTTCTGGAATGCTGACCAGCGGTTCCGCGAGGCTTGCCTTGACGAGTTCCCGGGGTATTACAAGACGGCCGATGCCGGGGTGATGGACGAGGACGGTTATATCTTCGTGATGGCGCGCACCGATGACATCATCAACTGCGCCGGCCATCGGCTTTCGACCGGGGCAATGGAGGAAGTCTGCGCCAAACATCCCGATGTCGCAGAATGCGCGGTAATCGGCGTCCATGATGCCACCAAGGGGCAGATCCCCTGCGGCTTCATGGTGCTGAAGAACCATGTTTCACGGGAAATCACTGATATTGCGAGAGAAGTGGCCGAGCTGGTGCGCAACGAGATCGGCCCGGTGGCGGCGTTCAAGACGGTGATGGTGGTTCATAAGCTGCCGAAGACCCGATCGGGCAAGATCCTGCGCGGCACGATGCAGAAGATTGCCGACGACATGCCGTGGAAAATGCCGGCGACGATCGAGGATGCAGCGGTGCTGGACGAGATCACCGCGATCCTGAAGGCGAACGGTTATGCCCGCGAGGGCAGTGGCCTGAAACAGAGCGCCTGAACGAAAAAAGCCCTGGATCGTCTCCGGGGCTTTTTCATGCAATCGAAATGGTTCGATCAGAAGCGGTCGTCTTCCTCGTCGTCGTCGCGACGGGTGGACTTGAGCGACGAGAGCTTGGCAAAAACGGCGTCCGCGTCGATCTCCTTTTCCTTCTCTTCCTCGCGCTCGTTGCGATAATTGAAACCGAGGTTTTCGGTTTCGCTCGCCGGCTGCAAGGAAGCGCCGAGTTCGGCGGCGGTCGGCAGCGGACGACCCTTGGAAGCGCGCTCCACTTCGAGGTCGAGGTCGATCTGGCTGCAGAGGCCAAGCGTCACCGGATCCATCGGCGTCAGGTTGGTCGAGTTCCAGTGGGTGCGCTCGCGGATCTGCTCGATCGTCGACTTGGTGGTGCCGACGAGGCGGGAGATTTGCGCGTCCTTGAGTTCAGGATGGTTGCGAACCAGCCAGAGAATGGCGTTCGGGCGATCCTGGCGCTTGGAGACCGGCGTATAGCGCGGGCCGCGGCGCTTCGATTCCGGCACGCGAACCTTCGGCTCGGACAGCTTCAGCTTGTGGTTGATGTCCTTTTCGCCGCGCTCGATTTCATCGCGCGAAAGCTGGCCTGTTGCGATCGGGTCGAGGCCCTTGATGCCCTGCGCCGCTTCGCCATCCGCAATGGCTTTCACCTCGAGCGGGTGGAGCTTGCAGAAATTGGCGATCTGTTCGAAGGAAAGCGCGGTATTGTCGACCAGCCATACAGCGGTCGCCTTCGGCATGAGCAATTGTTGAGCCATGGGTATAGGTCCTCTGTCCGTCCGCGCCGGTGTCGCGGGCCGTGGGTATCAACCACAATTTCCGGGAATTTACCGCCCTATAATCGAATTGGGACAGAATTGCAAATCTTTGAAGCGAGATCGTCGCACCGAGATGAACCGTTTGTCTAATTGCCGCTCTTGCCTCACCTGTTATGAATGCGGCACATATCGCTGACGGCTCGATGCGTCGTTATGCGTGCCAATTCAGGGAGGTGTTCATGTCGGAAAAAGTCTACCCGGTTCTCAAGTCCGCCAAAGCGAAAGCGCTCATCGACAAGGATAGATACGAGAAGTGGTACGAGGAGAGCGTCGAGGATCCGGACAAGTTCTGGGGCAAACACGGCAGGCGCATTGACTGGTTCAAGCCCTATACCAAAGTCAAGAACACGTCCTTCAAGGGCAAGGTCTCGATCAAATGGTTCGAGGACGGTCTGACCAACGTTTCCTACAACTGCATCGACCGGCACCTGAAGACCCATGGTGAGCGCACCGCGCTGATCTGGGAGGGCGACAACCCCTATATCGACAAGAAGATCACCTATAACCAGCTTTACGATCAGGTCTGCCGGCTGGCCAACGTCTTGAAGAAACACGGCGTCAAGAAGGGCGACCGCGTCACCATCTACATGCCGATGATCCCCGAAGCGGCCTATGCGATGCTCGCCTGCGCCCGTATCGGCGCGGTACATTCGGTCGTGTTTGGCGGGTTTTCGCCGGAAGCGCTGGCCGGACGTATCATCGACTGCCAGTCTACCTTCGTGATCACCTGCGACGAGGGCGTCCGCGGTGGCAAGCCGGTGCCGCTCAAGGACAATACCGATACGGCGATCCACATCGCGGCCCGCCAGCACGTGATCGTTAACAAGGTCGTGGTGGTGCGCCGCACTGGCGGCAAGACCGGCTGGGCGCCTGGCCGCGACCTCTGGTACCACCAGGAAATAGCCACTGTGAAGGAGCACTGCGAGCCGGCGAAGATGAAGGCGGAAGATCCGCTGTTCATCCTCTACACTTCGGGCTCGACCGGAAAGCCGAAGGGCGTGCTGCACACGACTGGCGGTTACCTCGTCTTCGCGGCGATGACCCACGAATATACGTTCGACTACCATGACGGCGACATCTACTGGTGCACGGCGGATGTGGGCTGGGTGACCGGCCATTCCTACATCGTCTACGGGCCGCTGGCGAACTGCGCCACCTCGCTGATGTTCGAAGGCGTGCCGAACTTCCCCGATCAAGGCCGTTTCTGGGAAATCATCGATAAGCACAAGGTCAACATCTTCTACACCGCGCCGACGGCGATCCGTTCGCTGATGGGTGCCGGCGACGAGTTCGTGAAACGCTCCTCGCGGACAAGCCTGCGCCTGCTTGGCACGGTCGGCGAACCGATCAACCCGGAAGCCTGGGAATGGTATTACAACGTGGTCGGCGACAAGCGCTGCCCGGTCGTCGATACCTGGTGGCAGACGGAAACCGGCGGCCACATGATCACCCCGCTGCCGGGTGCCACCGACCTGAAGCCGGGTTCGGCCACCAAACCGTTCTTCGGCGTGAAGCCCGAACTGGTGGATAACGAGGGCAAGGTGCTGGAAGGCGCGGCCGACGGCAATCTCTGCATCGCGGACAGCTGGCCGGGCATGATGCGCACGCTCTACGGCGACCACGACCGCTTCATCCAGGCCTATTTCTCCACCTACAAGGGGAAATATTTCACCGGCGACGGCTGCCGGCGGGACGAGGACGGTTATTACTGGATTACCGGCCGCGTCGACGACGTGCTGAACGTCTCCGGTCACCGGCTCGGCACGGCGGAAGTGGAATCGGCGCTCGTCTCACACAATCTCGTGTCGGAAGCGGCGGTCGTCGGTTATCCGCACAATATCAAGGGCCAGGGCATCTATTGCTACGTGACCCTGATGTCCGGCCACGAAGGCAGCGACGCGCTGCGCCAGGAACTGGTGAAGCATGTGCGCCAAGAGATCGGCCCGATTGCCCAGCCGGACAAGATCCAATTCGCGCCCGGCCTGCCAAAAACCCGTTCCGGCAAGATCATGCGCCGCATCCTGCGCAAGATCGCCGAGGACGACTTTGGCTCGCTGGGGGATATCTCGACGCTCGCTGATCCGGGCGTGGTGGACGATCTGATCGCCAACCGCCAGAACAAGGCGGGCTGATTGAACTTAAAGGCTGCTCGGGAAACCGGGCGGCCTTTTCAGCATCCGAGACGGGATTGGATTTCTTCGACTTGGTCGCGCGCGCGGCAGACGTTTTCGCAAGGAATGCCATCCTTATCGGCATCCGCCCGACGATAGCCGTCACACCAGATTTTCACGGCTTCTTCGCAGCTGTCGACTTCCTTGCAGGTCTTTGCTTCGGCAACCGAGGCAGCGAAACCAGCTATAAACAGGACAGAAATAGTGAGTCGCTTCATACTTACCCCCGCCGTAACGGTAGGTTTGCGACGTCTCTAAAGCAAGCAACCACTTAAATCTCAAGATTGCGCTAGCCTGCTTCGCAGACTTCGCGCGGCTTGCGTCCGCCGTCATAGGGCTGCACGAGGCCCGCGAGCAGCAGGTCGCCGCCGGCGCTGCGGCCATCGGAGAGCACGACGTCAGCGACGATGCGACCGTAATATTTATCGCCGGAAATATGGGTGAGCTGAATTTTACGTGATTGGGCGGTCAGCGCTTCGAGCGCCCGTTGGGCATCGAGGCCCGCCTCGCGGAGCCGCTCGCATTTCGATTTCAACTCCGGCGCGTCAATGCCCCGAATACGCACATAAACTTCCATCTTCTGCTGCGGCCAGGGCTGCGCTTCGACCAGCAGCGTATCGCCGTCGATGACCCGCAGGATTTCCGCCGTCACCGGCCCCGAGATTTCGTCACGCGCTTCAACTCCGGTGGTGAAGACCGCGGCGATGCCAGTGAGAATCAGAAGGGGCTTGATCATGGAAAGGAATAAATTCCGATCCATGGAGGAAGTCAATAGGAATATTTACTTAGAAATCGATCGCCCGGCCGTTGATCTCCCAGTCGCCGAAGCGGGCGGGGTCGGCGCCGCCGCGGCCGCCGAATTCTTCGGGCAGTTCGGCCTTGGCCGCTGCCTGGCGGCGTTCCTCGGCTTCCTTGAGGGCACGCTCGGCAGCTGGAGTAAGCGGTTTCCTGGGAGCTTCCTCTTCCGGGGCGGTTTCCGAATTGTCGTTATCTGCGTTCTGCATCTTGGGCTTCGCCGGGTGGATTATTGAAAACTCTGGGTGAATTGACCACATCATAAGGCGTTCGCGCCTGGGGGAAAACCCTTTAAAGGCCTTTGGGCGATATCGGCAACGGGAGAGATGACGATGAATGTAATGCGCACCGCCATGCTTCTGGCCTTCATGACGGCCCTGTTCATGGGGATCGGCTTCCTGATCGGCGGCACGGGCGGCATGATGATCGCGCTGGTGATCGCTGCCGGCATGAACCTGTTTTCCTACTGGAATTCCGACAAGATGGTGCTTTCGGCCTATCATGCGCAGGAAGTGGATGCGCGCAGTGCGCCGGAATTCTACAACATGATCCGCGATCTTTCGGCCAATGCCGGCCTGCCGATGCCAAAAGTCTATGTCTACGACAATCCGCAGCCGAACGCCTTTGCGACCGGCCGCAACCCGCAGAACGCCGCCGTTGCGGCTTCCACCGGGCTGATGCAGCGGCTGACGCACGAGGAAGTGGCGGGGGTGATGGCGCATGAGCTCGCGCATATCCAGAACCGCGATACGCTGACCATGACGATCACCGCGACGCTTGCCGGCGCGATTTCGATGCTCGGCAATTTCGCCTTTTTCTTCGGCGGCAATCGCGAAAACAACAATCCGCTCGGTTTCGTCGGCGTGCTGGTGGCGATGATCGTCGCTCCGTTCGCGGCGATGCTGGTGCAGATGGCGATCAGCCGGACGCGCGAATATTCGGCCGACCGTCGCGGCGCCGAGATCTGCGGCAATCCGCTGTGGCTTGCCTCCGCACTCGGCAAGATCGCCGGTGCGGCGCATCAGATCCCGAACTACGAAGCCGAACGCAATCCGGCGACGGCGCATATGTTCATCATCAACCCGCTGTCGGGCGAGCGCATGGACAACCTGTTCTCGACTCACCCGGACACCGGGAACCGTATCGCCGCGCTTCAGCAGATGGCCGGTGAGTTCCGCAACGGTGCCTCGACGGCCGGGTTCCAGGCTGATAGACCGCAGCGCACCGCGCGCTCCGTTCCGAATACCGGTTGGGGCCGCGGCTCGGATGAACCGCGTAAAGGTCCCTGGTCTTGAACGAAGACAAGAAGAACAAGAAGCCATACAAGCCATCGGGCAAACCAGCCGAACAGCGCAGGAGACCGGCTCACTCGGAGCGCGAAAGCGGCCCCTTCAAGGCGGGCTTCGAAGTTCGTGTCACGGCCGCCAAGTTGCTGGCGGCTGTCATCGATCGCAAGATTTCGCTCGACGGCATGCTCGACCTCGTCCACGGCAATCCGGCCTATCGGGCGCTCAGCGATGCCGACCGGGCGCTGACACGCGCCATTCTCAATACAGCGCTTCGTCATCTGCCGCGCATCGAGGCGGCGATCGCGTCGCTGATCGACACGCCGCTGCCGGAAGGCGCTCGGGCGCTTCACCATGTGCTAGTGATCGCTGCCGCGCAGATCCTGCATCTCGACGTGCCGCCGCATGCGGCCGTCGACCTTGCGGTCGAACAGGCCAACCGTGATCCGCGCAACCGCCGTTTCGCCAAGCTGGTGAATGCGGTCCTGCGCCGGATGGACCGGGAAAAGGACGAGATCCTTGCCGCGACCGCAACGATTTCCCCGGTACCGGCATGGTTCCGCAAGCGCTTGGTCGCCCTCTATGGCGAGGCGGAGGCGGATCGTATCGCCGAGGCCCAGCTTGTTCCGGCAGCTATCGACCTGACGGTCAAATCCGATCCAGCCGCCTGGGCGGAAAAGCTCGGCGGTACGGTTCTGCCGACCGGCAGCATTCGCCTGACGGCCTTCGATGGTGCGGTTTCCGCGCTCGAAGGGTTCGATGAGGGTGTCTGGTGGGTGCAGGATGTTGCAGCCAGCATTCCGGCAAAGCTGTTCGGCGATCTGAAGGGCAAGAAGGTCGCAGATCTCTGCGCGGCGCCCGGTGGCAAGACTGCGCAGCTGATTGCGGCCGGTGCGGAGGTGATCGCGGTCGAGCAATCCGTCAACCGGTTGGCACGGCTCAAGGAAAATCTTGGGCGGCTCGGTTACGAGGCGGAGCTGGTCGGCGGCGACCTTTTCGAATTCAAGCCGGCAGAGTTGCTGGACGGCGTGCTGCTGGACGCGCCCTGCTCCTCGACCGGCACGACGCGCCGGCATCCGGACGTGCTCTGGACCAAGGGACCGGAGGATGTGGCGAAGCTCGCAGCCCTCCAGGAAAAGATGCTGCGCCACGCCGTCACGCTGGTGAAACCGGGCGGCACTATCGTTTTCTCCAATTGCTCGCTCGATTCGCTGGAGGGGGAGGAACTGGTCGTGCGCGTGCTCAAGGACCATCCCGAATTGAAACGGGTGGCCGTCAATCCTGAGGACTGGCCGGGGCTGGAAGGGGCGATCTCGCCGCTCGGCGAATTTCGCACCACGCCTGCGATGCTGCCCGCCCGCGAAAATTTTGTGGGCGGCATGGATGGCTTCTTCGCAAGCGTGCTCCAGGTCCGGTAAGGCTTTCTTCACCATACGGACCGATACTTTCGAACAATCTAATAGTTGATTCCCGCCGGCGGGGCGGAGGCTGATTCCTGCGGAGTGTCCAGATTGAAGATGCGGCTCGCGGATCGCCGGAGGCTTTTGTCCTTCGGCTTGCGGGAAATCTGGCGGCGCCTTTGCCGGCGTTCCGCCGGATTCCGCTTGGCCGTGACCTCGTTTTCCATGCAGGTGCCGGATCGGCTGATTGTCGCGCCGACGGATCTGCGGGCGCTCGACCCGTTCGTGGCGGAGGAAATCCTGGAAGGTCGGTTCCCGCTCGCGGGACGGATACTCGAAACCTATGGCCAATCGCCGTTCTCCGTCGAGCTGCCGTCCCGGGCGGCGGCGGAGCGGCTGCATTCGTTTGCCTGGCTGCGTCATATCCGCACCAACAAGACGGAAGCCGCCTGTGCCGGCGCCCGTCAGGTGGTCGCCGACTGGATCGCGCTTTATGGCCGAGATCCGCAAGGCATTGCCTGGGAGGCGCATGTCGCGGCGGAACGGGTGATCGCCTGGCTTTCCCATTCGACGGTGGTGCTGCAGGGCGCAGAGGCCGGCTTCTACCGCCGTTTCATGAAAAGCCTCGCCTACCAGGTCCGTTATCTGAGAAAGATAGCCGGCTGCACGCCGGAGGGCGATACGCGGCTGAGGCTCAGGATCGCGCTTGCCATGGCCTCGATCTCGATGCCGACGCGGGCTGCCTATATCCGTCGTGAGGGCAGACGGCTGGATCGGGAGCTGGAACGTCAGATCCTTGCCGATGGCGGGCATGTGTCCCGCAATCCACGTGCGGTGCTCGACCTACTGATTGATCTCCTGCCGCTTCGCCAGACCTATATCAATCTCGGCCACGACCTGCCGCAAAAACTCATCCCCACGATCGACCGAATGTATCCGGCGCTGCGCTTCTTTCGCCATCAGGACGGGGATCTGGCGCTTTTCAACGGTGCGAGCTCGACGCCGGCGAGCGAGCTGATGTCGGTGCTGCGCTACGACGAGACCGCCGGCAAGCCGTTCAAGGCGCTGCCGCACATGAACTATCATCGCCTCTCGGCGGACGGCACGACGCTGATCGTCGATACCGGCCGTCCGCTTTCTCCGGGTCTTTCCCGCGGCGCGCATGCGGGTTGTCTTTCCTTCGAGATGTCGGCCGGTCGGCATCGTTTCATCGTCAATTGCGGCTCGCCGAAATATGCAGGACGGAACTACCGGCACATGGCCCGCTCGACCCCCGCCCATTCGACGGTGACGCTCAATGAGACATCGTCCAGCCGCATCATCCGGTCCCGCTTCGCAGGTTCCATGCTGCTCGGCGGCGTTTCGGAGGTGGAGGTGGAGCGCTGGGACGACATGCATGGCAATGACTGGCTGCGCGCCAGCCATGACGGTTATGTCCATCAGTTAGGTTATTTCCACGAGCGTGAAATCGGCCTCAATGCGAAGGGCAACAAGATCAAGGGACATGACCGGCTTTTCCTGCCCGAGGGCGAAGCGCCCGATAACGAGGCTCTCCTGGCGGTTGCGCGTTTCCACATCCATCCCGTCATCAACCTTTCGCGACGGGACGAGGAGAGCGTCACCATGCGTGCGCCTGATGGCGAGACCTGGATCTTTGCGGCACCGGGGCTTCAGGTGATGATCGACGAGGATATCTTTTTTGCCGACGTCTCCGGGGTGCGGCCGAGTCAGCAGCTGGTCATCGAGTTTTCTCCGCCGGAGACCTCGGAAATACGCTGGATGCTGAGACGCGGCGAATAGGCCGTTTCTTCTTCTGCCAAGCTGTGCTAACGGGCGGCGATCTTACCTTTGCGCCGGGTCCCGCGGCGCGTTTCCAGGAGAGACCGATGGCCGTCGTTTCCAAGAAAATCCCCGCTCCCGATCGCATCAGGATTCGCACCGCACTGCTCTCGGTCTCCGACAAGACCGGTATCATCGAGCTTGCCCAGGCGCTCACCGAGCAGGGCGTGAAGCTGCTGTCGACGGGTGGTACCCACAAGGCGATCGCTGCCGCCGGTCTCGCCGTGACGGACGTATCGGAAGTCACCGGTTTTCCGGAAATTATGGATGGCCGGGTGAAGACGCTGCATCCGACGGTGCATGGCGGTCTGCTGGCGATCCGCGACGATGCGGAACATGTCGCGGCGATGAAGGAACACGGCATCGAGGGCATCGATCTTGCCGTCATCAACCTCTATCCGTTCGAGGAGGTGCGCGCCGCTGGCGGCGACTACCCGACGACGGTCGAAAATATTGATATCGGCGGTCCGGCGATGATCCGCGCGTCGGCCAAGAACCATGCCTATGTGACCACCGTTACCGATCCTTCCGACTATCCTGCCCTCATCGAGGCGCTGCGTTCGAACGATGGCCAGACCGTCTATGCCTTCCGCCAGAAGCTCGCGGCGAAGGCCTATGCCCGCACCGCCGCCTACGACACGGCGATCTCGAACTGGTTTGCGGAAGCGCTTGACATCGAAATTCCCCGCTACCGGACGATCGGCGGGGTGCTGAAGGAAGAGATGCGCTACGGCGAGAACCCGCACCAGAGCGCCGGCTTCTACGTGACCGGTGAAAACCGCCCCGGTGTCGCGACCGCAAAACTGCTGCAGGGCAAGCAGCTCTCCTACAACAATATCAACGACACCGACGGCGCTTTCGAGCTGATTGCCGAGTTCTCGCCCGAAAAGGCGCCGGCCTGCGCGATCATCAAGCACGCCAACCCCTGCGGCGTGGCGACCGGCCCAAGCCTCAAGGAAGCTTATCTGCGGGCGCTCGCCTGCGATTCCACCTCGGCCTTCGGCGGCATCATCGCGGTCAACCAGCTTTTGGACGCCGAGACGGCCGAGGAGATCGTCAAGCTGTTCACGGAAGTGATCATCGCGCCGGAAGTTTCCGATGAAGCCCAGGCGATCATCGCCGCCAAGAAGAACCTGCGTCTGCTGGTGACCGGTGGCCTGCCGGACCCGCGCTCGCGCGGGCTGACGGCGAAGACCGTTTCGGGCGGCCTGCTGGTCCAGACTCGCGACAACGGCATGGTCGAGGATATCGACCTGCGCGTCGTCACCAAGCGCGCGCCGTCGGCGACCGAACTCGAAGACATGAAGTTCGCCTTCAAGGTCGCCAAGCACGTGAAGTCGAATGCGGTCGTCTACGCCAAAAACGGCCAGACGGCCGGCATCGGTGCTGGCCAGATGAGCCGCATCGATTCCGCCCGCATCGCCGGCATCAAGGCGGAAGAGGCGGCCAGGGCAATGGGCTGGGCCGAGCCGATGACAAAGGGTTCCGCGGTCGCCTCGGAAGCGTTCTTCCCGTTCGCGGACGGCCTGCTGTCGGCCATTGCGGCCGGCGCCACGGCGGTTATCCAACCGGGTGGTTCGATGCGTGACGACGAGGTGATCGCCGCTGCCGACGAACATGGCGTGGCGATGGTGTTTACCGGAATGCGGCATTTCCGGCACTGATGTTGCTGGATGGTATGCTCTGAGCGTGCGGCGTGGGTCCTCGGGTCGAGCCCGAGGATGACGACGGAAAGGGTGTTTCGGGCTGCCCAAAGAGAGATTTGAGCGAGCTTCAACGTCCCCGGGCTTCCTTCATCGACCCCACGCACTCCGTCATCCTCGGGCTCGACCCGAGAATCCACATCCCAACCAGAAAGCTACCCGCCTACTTCCTGTTGGCCGGATACGGTGTCGCAAACAGCAACAGCAACCCGGCCACGAGGAAGATCAGCAGCGTTGCCATGCCGAGCCGGGCTGAACCGCTGGCATAGGTCATCACCGAGAAGAACAGGGTGGCGAGAAAGCTCGTTGCGCGGCCGGAGAGCGCGTAGATGCCGAAATAGCGGCCGGTCTCGGAAAGGCTGACGCTGCGGGCGAGATAGGACCTGGACGAAGCCTGGACGGGGCCGAAGGCGAGGCCGATCAGCAATCCGAACAGGATATAGGCTTTTTCGGCTGCGGTGCCGAACAGGCCGCCGCTGTCCTCTGCCGAAAGCGGCAGAAGGCCGAAGAAGACGAAGCCGGGGCCGGTGGAAATGATGCCGAGGGTTGCCACCAGCAACAGAACGAGGCTGATGATCACGACGATCTTCGAGCCGAGCAGGCGGTCGAGCCAGCCGGCGACGATGCAGCCGAAGATCGCCACGACGTTCAGGATGATGCCGTAGATGCCGATCTCGATCGTCGCCCAGCCGAACATGCCGGCTGCGAACGTGCCGCCGAGGATCAGCAGGCCGTTGACGCCGTCCTGGTAGAGCATGCGGGCGACCAGGAACCTGGTGATGCCGGTGCGCTGCCTCAGGTCCCGCAGCGTGCCGCTGAGCTCCCTTATGCCGGAGCGGACCGCCGCGGCGAGCGGCAGACCTTTCTTGGCATCGGGCGTGAAGAAGAACATCGGCAGGATAAAGAGAAAATACCAGAAGGCCGAGATCGGCCCGGTGATGCGCGCGTCTTCGCCGAGATGCGGGTCGAGGCCAAAAAGCGGGGGGATGCCGATCAACGTTTTGCCGCTTTCGGGATTGGCGGCGAGCAGCGCCACGACGGCGATCAGTACGATCATGCCGCCGAGATAACCGAGCCCCCAGGCGACGTTGGAAATGCGGCCGACATCGTCCTTGGAGACCAGCCGCGGCATCATCGAATCGTTGAAGACGGTCGAAAATTCCGCGGCGATCGACGCGAAGATCATGAAGATCATCGGCCAGATGATCGGCGAGCCGGGTGCCGCGAACCAGAGGGCCGAAACACAAATGATCTTGATCACCGCAAAAAAGGCGATCCAGGGTTTCCGCGGACCGGCCTGATCGGCGATCGAGCCGAGGACCGGGGAGAAGACGGCGATGACCAGCGACGAGATCGTCGCCATATTGCTCCACGCCGCCTGCGCCGAGACGGGATCCTCGGTCAGCCGCGCAACGAAATAGGGACCGAAGATGAAGGTGGTGACGACGGTAAAAAACGGCTGGGCTGCCCAATCGAAGAACATCCAGCCCCAGATGCCGCGCCGGCTCGTTCTCACCGGCGCATCGTCCACATCAATAATGGCCATTTTTCCCCCGGATCAGCCAGTTCGGTCCGTTGTCCTACATCGCCCGACCGTGCGCAAGATCGCTGAGGAGACCGGCCGCGACGGTGATCTTCGGAAGCGTCAGTTCACCGCTTTCGCTCAAGGTCACCAGTTCGGCGCCGATGCGGTTCACTCGCACCCGATCGCCGCCGACCCAGGCTTCCAGCGGCTTTTTCTCCTTCGGATGGGCAGTCATCGCGGCGATGACGATGTCGCGGCGCGCCGAGGCGAGCTGCTGCAGGCTGCGGGAGAGCGCCAGGCTCTCATAGTGTTCCGAGGTGCTGATGCGTTCGCCTGCGCCGATCAGCCGGTTGATGCGGAAGGTTTCGGTAACAGTGAAATAGCTCTCGGTGGCGCGCGCCATGGTTTCGCCGGTACGGTCGGCGATCAGCATGATCTCCGGCACCAGGACCAGCGTCGACAGCAACAGGATTTCACGGGCAAGCGATGCCGGTATGCCCTGCGCTTCGAGTTCCGAGGCGCGGGCTGCGGTTTCCACGAAATCTTCGCCCGCGAGCGACGAGCGCAGCCCCTTGATCGCGGCCTTGAGGCGGCTCATCGCGCCGTCCACATCACCGCTGCCGACCTGCGTCTGCAGGATGAGGCGGGTCGCTTCCGCGAAGGTCTCGGTGGTGCGGGCGTAGAGATCGTTCTGCAGCTGGCCGGGGATTTTTCCATCCAGCGCATCGATCTCGGCCCAGAGCTTGGGAAGTTCGAAGCCGTCGCGGGCAAGGAAGGCGGCCTTGACGACATTCGCCGCCGTAGCGCCGGTCATGTCGCTCATCTGCTGCACGAAGCCCGGGCCGCCGCGGTTGATCGCCTCGTTGGCAAGCGTGGTGGCGACGATTTCACGGTGCAGGCGGTGGGACTGGATGTCAGCCGCATAAGTCTTCTGCATCTTGGCCGGGAAATAGGCTTTCAGGACGGCTGAGAAATACGGATCGTCGGGCAGGCTGCTTTCGATCAGGGCGTCGAACAGGACGATCTTCGAATAGGAGAGCAACACGCCGATTTCCGGTCGGGTCAGCGGTCGGCCAGAGGAATAACGCTCGGCAAGCTCCGCGTCGTCGGGCAGGGTTTCGACCTTGCGGTTGAGCTGGCCGTGCGATTCCATCACGGACATCAGCCTTGAAAGCTCCTCGCGGTTGCCGGTGCCCTTGCGTTCGGTCAGTGAGATCGACAGCGGCTGCAGGTAGTTGTTGCGCAGAACCAGATGGCCGACTTCCTCGGTCATCGAGGCGAGAAGCTGGTTGCGTTTGTCGCGGGTCAGGCGGCCGTCCTGCATTGCCGAATTGAGGGCGATCTTGATGTTGACCTCGACGTCGGAGCAGTTAACGCCGGCGGAATTGTCGATCGCGTCGGAATTGCAGCGCCCGCCGTTCAGGGTATAGGCGATGCGGCCCTTCTGGGTCATGCCGAGATTGGCGCCTTCGCCAATGACGCTGGCGCGCACCTCGGCCGCGGTGATGCGGATCGGGTCGTTGGCGCGGTCGCCGACCTCCGTATCGGTCTCGGAGGCCGCCTTGACATAGGTGCCGATGCCGCCGAACCAGAGAAGGTCGACCGGGCTTTTCAGGATCGCGGTCATGATCTCGAAAGGCGTTGCGGTCGTCTTGTCGATGCCGATCGCGGCCGCTGCCTGCTTGGTGAGCTTGACAGACTTCTCCGAGCGGGAAATGACCATCGCTCCTTCGGAAAGGGTCGACTTGTCGTAATCCTGCCAGCTCGAGCGGGGCAGGGCGAACATGCGTTCGCGCTCGGCGAAGGACTTTTCGATATCCGGATCCGGATCGATGACGATATCGCGATGGTCGAAGGCCGCGATGAGCCGGATCTTTCGCGATAGCAGCATGCCATTGCCGAAGACGTCGCCGGACATGTCGCCGACGCCGGCGACTGTGAACGGCGTCGTCTGGATGTCGATGTCCTTCTCGCGGAAATGCCGTTTCACGGCCTCCCAGGCACCGCGGGCGGTGATGCCCATCTTCTTGTGGTCGTAACCGACCGAACCGCCGGAAGCGAAGGCATCATCCAGCCAGAAGCCGGCTTCCTGGGCCAGGCCGTTGGCGGTATCGGAGAAGGTCGCCGTACCCTTGTCGGCGGCAACCACGAAATAGGGGTCGTCGCCATCGAGGCGGATCGTATCCGGCGGCCCGACGATGTCGGCGCCGACGATATTGTCAGTGATCGACAGGAGGGTGCGGATGAAGGTTTTGTAGGCTTCCCGGCCGGCATTGAAGAACGCGTCACGCGCGCTCGCCGGCGGCAGCATCTTCGGGAAGAAGCCGCCCTTGGCGCCGACCGGCACGATGACGGCGTTCTTGACCTGCTGTGCCTTTACGAGGCCGAGGATTTCCGTGCGGTAATCCTCGCCGCGGTCCGACCAGCGCAGCCCGCCGCGGGCGACCTTGCCAAAGCGCAGATGCACACCTTCGACCTCGGTGCCGTAGACGAAGATTTCACGGAAGGGCCGGGGCTCCGGCAGTCCGTCCAGCAGCTTCGGATCGAGCTTGAAGGCGAACATCCGATGCGGTGCACCACTGGCGTCGCGCTGGAAGTAGTTGGTCCTGAGCGTGGCATCGACCGCATTGACGAAACGACGAAGCGTCCGGTCCTCGTCGAGGTTGGGCACGTTGCCGAGCGCCTCCTCGATCTCCGCGTGATGGTCGGTGAGTTTCTTGACACGGGCCTTCTCAGTGATCTTCGGGTCGAAACCGTCGCGGAAGAGGCGGAAGATAGCGGCTGATATGGCCGGGTATTTCACCAGCGTATCGCCGATATAGGCCTGCGAATAAACGATGCCAGTCTGGCGCAGATAACGGGAGTATGCACGCAGCACCGTGACTTCGCGGGCCGACAGGCCGGCCAGCAGAACCAGCCGGTTGAAGCCGTCATTGTCGATCAGGCCTTCGAAGGCGGAGAGGAAGGCTTCCTCGAGAGCCGGGCCTTCGCGGGACAGGTCGACCTCGCGCCCGTCGCCGAGCTGCAGTTCCATGTCGTGGAGGACGACTTGGCTGCGGTCGTTTTCCGGCCCCACCTGGATTTCGAACGTCTGCTCGCTGACGGCGTGGAAACCGAGATTTTCGAGGAGCGGCACCCGGCGGGAGAGCGACAGATGCCGGTCCTTGTGGAAGATCTTCAGCGATACGGTGTTGGCAGGGTCGCCGGGCCGGCGATAGAAGGCGATGCGGATCGTTTCGCCGGCCGCACATGCGGCAATGTCGGGCAGGTCGGCAAAGGTTTCCTCGGGCGAGAAAGCTTCCTGGAAGGCCTGGGTGACGGAGAGCCGCGGCCCCTTCTCCGCAAGCGCTGCGAAGCGGTCCTCCCAGGGCGTGGCGATGAGCCGGATCGCTTCTTCGAGCTTGGCTTGTGCGATCCTCGGGGTCTTGCCACCGCGCCGGCCGATGATCATGTGGACGCGGGCGACGCCACCCTCCGGGAAAGCCGGATAATAGGCGGAGACGTGGCCTTCATAGGCCTTGGTCAGGTAGTCGCCGACCTTCTCGCGGACGAGGGAATTGTAGTCCTCGCGAGGCACATAAACGATCACCGAGACGAAACGGTCGAAATGGTCGATGCGCGGCAGGACCCGGACGCGCGGACGCTCGCTCAGTTCCATGATCTGCTCGCAGAAGCGGGCCAGCAGATCGACATCGATCTGGAAGAGGTCGTCACGCGGATAGGATTCGAGCGTGTTTTCCAGCATGCGGCCGGAATGGCTGTCGGGATCGAAGCCGAACTGCTCCTCCACCCGGCCGGTCTTGGCGCGCAGGAGAGGGATGTCGCGCACGGAGTGGGTATAGGCGGTGGCCGTGAAAAGACCGACGACGCGCAGCTCGCCGACCACTTCGCCCTTTTCGTCGAAGCGCTTGACGCCGACATAATCCATATAGGCGCGGCGGTGCACTACGGATTTCACGTTCGCCTTGGTGACAATCAGGAAATCGGGGCCGTCGAGGAACTCGAGGATTTCCGGGGTGGTCGTCACCGCGTCCTTGCCCTGGCGCAGCACCAGCACATCCGGATCGGAGAGGATGCCGAGACCGCGGCCCTTGCCGCGTTCAACCTTGGCCTCCGTGCCCTTGCCGGAATAGACGTATTCGCGCATGCCGAGGAAGGTGAAGTTGTCGTCGCGCAGCCAGTCCAGGAAGGCGAGCGCCTCGTCGCGATCGGCCTTGCGGCGGCTTGTCGAATTGTTGAGCTGCTTGGCGGCGCCGTCCAAGACTTCCAGCATGGAGCCCCAGTCGGTGATCGACAGATGAACCTGATCGAGAATGTAGCGGATGCGCTCGGTGAGCGAAGCGGCCTGTTCCTCGTTGAGCGGCGAAAGATGGATCTGGATGAGGCTCACATGATGAGCCGGGTTGCTGGGCTGTTCATTGGAGCGAAGCGCTGGTTCCTTGCCCGGCTCAACGACCAGGATCGGATGAACCGCCATGGTGAGGTCGCGGTGGGTGGCGGTCACCTCGCCCATGACCGAGTCGAACAAGAAGGGCATGTTGCGGTCTACGACGGTCAGCACCGAGACCGGAATTCCGTCCGGCTCGACGCCGGGGACCGGTTCGACCGTGATGTCGGCCCGAATCCGGGTCCAGGCCATCAGCCGCTCGGCTGCATGATTGGCGGAAAGCGCCAGCATTTCCGGCGTGTAGCTTTCGAGGTCGTCAGTGCTGGCCCGGGCGAACAGGATGAGCGGGTCGAGATGCGGCCCCTTGCTCGCAGCAACGATCTTGCGCGCACTTTCGATCTGTTTTTCCCGTTTCGGATTCTGCCTGACGGCCATGTCCCTCTCCCCTTTTTCCGTGCCCGCACGGAATAAATTAGCTTTGTGTCATCACGCGGCAACGTGGCTGATCCATGTCAAGCGACACTACACGTTTCATTCTTCCGTGAAGCCTTGTTGACATGCGGCGGCGAAGAAACGATCAACAGGGCCATCGTAGCCGGAAACCGATCTCATGCAGGATACCAGCAGTGCCGTCCTCGTCATCTCCAGTCATGTCGTGCGCGGCTCGGTCGGCAATCGTGCCGCCGTCTTCGCGCTCGAGACGCTGGGGTTCCCCGTCTGGGCAATGCCGACCGTCGTCCTCCCCTGGCATCCCGGTCACGGACCCTCTACACGGCTGACCTTTCCCGAATCAGATTTCGACAAGGCTATAGACGATCTTATTCGCGCGCCATGGCTCGGAGAAGTGAAGGCGGTGCTGACCGGTTATTTCGGCAATGCCGCCCAGCCGCGTTCGGTGGCGCGGCTGATAAGGGCGCTGAAGGAGAAAAACCCGGACCTTCTCTATGTCTGCGATCCCGTCATGGGCGATCTCGGCGGTCTCTATATCCCGCAGCCGACGGCAGAGGCGATCCGCGACGAACTCATTCCGCTGGCAACGATCGCCACCCCGAACCGTTACGAACTCGCCTGGCTTTCCGGCGCGCCGCTTGAAACCAACAACGATATCATGGATGCCGCAATCGCGCTCGGGCCGCCGCGCATCCTGGTGACTTCGGCCGTGCCGATGATGGCGGGCGGTACCGGCAATCTTTACCTGACGGGCAAACACGCGCTGCTTGCCGAACACCGGCTGATAGACAATCCGCCAAACGGGTTGGGGGACCTGTTGGGAGCCCTGTTCCTGGGGCGGATCCTTGCCGGCATGGACGAGGAAAAGGCGCTGCAGCTGGCTACCGCGAGCGTTTTCGAGGTCTTGGCGCGCACGGCCAAGCGCGGCGGCGACGAGCTGACACTGGAGACCGACGCGTCCAGCCTCTCCACTCCCATGGCGATGGTGCAGATGCGCCGGCTCGTGCATCCGTTGCAGCGCACCAAGCGGTAATCGGCATCGGAAGTTCGCAGATGCACAATGGCCGTTGATCTTCGCTCGGCGGCGCTATAATCGTTGTTCCATGACGGATTTTCCAGCCAAACTTCTGGCGGGCTACCGCAACTTCATGAGCGGGCGCTATAGCGATGAACGCGAGCGCTACCGCGTGTTGGCGGAGACCGGGCAGAACCCCCACACCCTTCTCATCGCCTGTTGCGATTCCCGTGCCGCACCGGAAACCATTTTCGACTGCGGTCCGGGCGAACTCTTCGTCGTCCGCAACGTCGCCAACATGGTCCCGCCTTTTGAACCGGACGGCCAGTTCCATGCCACTTCGGCGGCGTTGGAATATGCGGTCGAGGTTTTGGAAATCGACAATATCGTGGTGATGGGTCACGGCCGTTGCGGCGGTATCCGAGCGGCACTGGATCCGACCATGTCGCCGCTTTCTCCCGGCGATTTCATCGGCCGCTGGATGGCGCTGGTCAAACCGGCCGCCGAACAGATCCAGAGCAACGAGTTCATGACCCAGGCCGAGCGGCAGACAGCGCTGGAACGGGTGTCGATCCGCAATTCGATCGCCAACCTGGAAACGTTCCCGTTCGTCAAAAAACGCGGAGAGAAAGGCGAACTCAGCGTTCACGGCGCCTGGTTCGACATCTCAAGCGGCGAATTGTGGATTATGGACAGCAAGGGCGACTTCGTCCGTCCGGACCTTACCGAACTGCCCGTTCAGGCCGAACAAGCGTCGGCCTGAATTTTTCAGGTGAAGCGAAACTTCACTGCCGGCGGGCTTATTGGCCGTCGATCTGTGCGCCCATATAGGCGATCGCCTGCTGATAGACGGTTGCGGCGTTCCAGCCCTGGATAGCAACGAAGTTCGGCTGACCCGGCTGGTAACCGGCACCGGCTCTCCAGCCGTGTCCTTTGAGGAAGTTGGCGGTCGAGGCAAGCGCATCGGCACGCGACCGGACCATGTCGATATGGCCGTCGCCGTCGCCGTCGGCTCCGTAGCGGACAACGTTCAGCGGCAGGAACTGGGTCTGGCCGATTTCGCCGTGGGCAGCGCCACGGGCTGTGACGCTCAGATCACCTCGGCCGACCAGCTCAAGCGCAGCATAAAGCTGTTCGGTGAAATAGGCGGAGCGGCGGCAATCGTAAGCGAGCGTCGCGACGGCGGAAAGCGTATGCTGATCACCCATGAAGCTGCCGAAGCCGGTTTCCATGCCCCAGATGGCGATGATCGGGCCGGCCGGCACGCCGAAGCGGCGCTCGATCTGCGCAAAAAGCGCGGCATTGCCGGACTTCATGCCTTTGCCGCGGGAGATAATGGCAGCCCCGCCGCGCTTCTTCATGAAGTCGTCGAATGAGAGTTTGAAGCTTTTCTGGCCGCGATCGGCGCTGATGGTCGGGCGATTGTAGGAGACGCCCGAAAAGGCCTTTTCGACGACCGAAGGATTGACGCCGTTCGACGGCGCAACCCGTTTGAACTCCTCGACCCAGCGGGCAAAACCGGATGAATCGTTGCCGCATTGGAGCGCGGCAAGCGCCGGACTAGCGGTCATGAAACCGGTTGCGATCAATCCTGCCAGCAAAATCTTCTTCATGCGGTCAAACCCGTCCCCGAGAACCGGATCGCTCGGCCAGAAGCGTCCGGATAATGTGCATTGTTTCGGCCTTATGGCGGCGGTTGCAAACAATCGCAACTCATCCGTTCATGAATAGTTCGTGATATGGGTGATTCGACAGAAAAACCCCGCCATTTCTGACGGGGTTTCTATCGGAACATGCTTAATAAATTTATTATCTATCAGGCAGCAACCTTGCGCGGCTTGATCAGGCCGCGATTGACAAGCAACTCGGCGATCTGGATGGCGTTGAGCGCCGCGCCCTTACGCAGGTTGTCGGAAACGACCCAGATGTTGAGACCGTTTTCCACCGTCGCATCCTCACGGATGCGGGAAATGTAGGTGGCGTCCTCGCCGGCGCATTCATAGGGCGTGATGTAACCGCCGTTCTCGTGCTTGTCGATGACGAGGCAGCCCGGAGCTTCGCGGAGAATGTCACGGGCCTGATCGGCGGTGATCTCGTTTTCGAATTCGATATTGACCGCTTCCGAATGACCGATGAAAACGGGAACGCGCACGGCAGTGCAGGTCACTCTGATCTTCGGATCGAGGATCTTCTTGGTTTCGGCCAAGACCTTCCACTCTTCCTTCGTATAGCCGTCTTCCATGAAGCTATCGATATGCGGGATGACGTTGAAGGCGATGCGCTTGGTGAACTTCTTGGATTCGACCGGATCGGCCACGAAGACGGCGCGGGTCTGGGTGAAGAGCTCGTCCATGCCTTCCTTGCCGGCGCCGGAAACCGACTGGTAGGTCGAGACGACGACACGCTTGATCTTGGCAAAGTCGTGCAGCGGCTTCAGGGCAACGACGAGCTGTGCGGTCGAGCAATTCGGGTTGGCGATGATGTTGCGCTTGGTGAAACCGGAGATCGCATCGGGGTTCACTTCCGGAACGATCAGCGGAACGTCCTGATCGTAACGCCAGGCGGAAGAGTTATCGATGACGACGCAGCCCTGGGCGCCGATCTTCGGCGACCACTTCTTGGAAACCTCGCCGCCTGCCGACATCAGGCAGATATCGGTGTCGGAAAAGTCGTAGTTTTCCAGATTGGAAACCTTCAGCGTCCGGTCGCCGAACGAAACTTCGGTTCCCTGGCTACGGGCGGATGCCAGCGCCACGACTTCGTCGACCGGGAAGCCGCGCTCGGAAAGGATCGTTAGCATTTCCCTGCCGACATTGCCGGTTGCACCGGCGACTGCGATCTTGAAACCCATTTTTTTGCTCTCTTTCTGTCTCTCCTCGTTTCCGGTGAGGGGGAAGCCGCGGTTGAAGTCGCGGAATTCCTTGTCCCCGGCCATCCGGGGAGAGAGCGGCGGCCAGAGACGTCAGACGGTTTTCGTCGTCGTTTTGGCCTTGGTTTTGAAGAAAGCGGAAAAACACGCCCGCTGCGCAGCTTGGATAGCCGGCAGTGCGGAGGCAGCGATGTCGAATTCGCAGGCGCGCATGTGGGTGTCTTCCCGTTCGCGAAGGTGTTTAGAAGATTTTTGCAATGAGTCAAGCGATGCTAACTCGATTGCTGCGCTGCATTGACCTCATGCCGCGCTGCGGCATCCGTGGTGCACGGTGCGCGCGATATTAGACGAAAGTCATAATCCCAAAGCATCCCTCTTCTTGAGCCTTGAATTCTGTCAATCTGCGATAATGCGTCGCCGTGCCCAAGCCCAGGAGGAACGGGCCCGGAGTCGGCACGCGAGTTTTATCTTGAGGGAGGACGATAATGGCAAATGTCGCAACGGGGGTCGGCGTGAAGGCCGGACCGATGACGCGGGAGGAGAAGAAAGTCATCTTCGCTTCTTCGCTCGGCACCGTATTCGAATGGTACGATTTCTATCTCTATGGTTCACTCGCCACCTATATCGGCGCGACCTTTTTCACCCAGTATCCGGAAGCAACGCGTAACATCTTCACGCTGCTCGCGTTCGCTGCGGGCTTCCTGGTCCGCCCCTTCGGCGCGCTGGTATTTGGTCGCCTGGGCGACCTCGTCGGCCGGAAATACACCTTCCTTGTGACCATTCTGATCATGGGCATGTCGACCTTCCTGGTCGGTATCCTGCCGGGTGCCGCCACGATCGGCATCGCAGCCCCGATCATCCTGATCGCCCTGCGCCTCCTGCAAGGCCTTGCGCTTGGTGGCGAATATGGCGGTGCCGCGACCTATGTGGCCGAACATGCGCCCCATGGGCGACGTGGCTATTTCACCTCGTGGATACAGACGACCGCGACACTCGGCCTCTTCCTGTCGCTGATCGTCATCGTCTTCGTCCAGTGGCTCATGGGTGCCACCGCGTTTGCGGCATGGGGCTGGCGCATTCCGTTCCTTGTTTCCGTCATCCTGCTCGGGGTTTCCGTCTGGATCCGCCTGAAGATGAACGAGTCACCGGCATTCCAGAAGATGAAGGCCGAGGGCAAGGGCTCCAAGGCTCCGCTGACGGAAGCCTTCGGCACCTGGCGCAACGCCAAGATCGCCATCATCGCGCTTCTCGGCGCGACCATGGGCCAGGCCGTCGTCTGGTATGGCGGCCAGTTTTATGCACTGTTCTTCCTGCAGAACGTGCTGAAGGTGGATCTCCTGTCGGCCAATATCATGGTCGCGATCGCGCTCTTCCTCGGCACACCGTTCTTCGTCATCTTCGGCGGGCTTTCCGACAAGATCGGCCGCAAGCCGATCATCATGGCCGGCCTGCTGATTGCGGCGGTCACCTACTTCCCGCTTTTCAAGGCGATGACCTCGATGGCGAACCCGGCACTTGCCGAAGCCCAGGCGACGATCAAGGCGACTGTCACGGCCGATCCGGCGGATTGCAAATTCCAGTTCAACCCGACCGGCACATCGAAGTTCACCAGCTCCTGCGATATCGCCACGTCGTTCTTGACCCGTAACTCGGTACCTTACGAAGTTGTCGTCGGTCCCACCGGCCAGCCGGCTACGGTGAAGATCGCCGGCAAGAGCGTCACCAGCTTTGACTCGGTTGCTGCCGGCGCCGATGCCGCAGCCAAACAGCGCGCCTTCGAAAAGGGCGTCAATGTTGCGCTTCACGATGCCGGTTACCCGCTAAGCCGCGGTGCGATCAAGGTGGCGGATTCCAAGCTCGACGCCTTCATCGCCGCCAATCCGGAACTTGCTCTCAATGCCGCCTCCGTTCGCGGCGGCGAAAAGGCGAGCGTTCCTGCGGCCGACCTCGTCAGCCAAAAGCTGCTGACCGCGGACGAAGCGAAGGGCGTCACCGACATGCCGGTCTATTCGATCGCCAAGGGCGGTGCGTTCACGATGGTGGCCGATCCGGCCCGGGTGAACTGGATCGGCACGATCGCCGTCCTCTTCGTTCTGGTCATCTATGTGACGATGGTCTACGGCCCGATCGCGGCCCTGCTGGTCGAACTCTTTCCGACCCGCATCCGGTATACCGGCATGTCGCTGCCTTACCACATTGGTAACGGCTGGTTCGGCGGCCTTCTGCCGGCAACGGCTTTTGCGATGAGCGCGGCCGCGGGCGATATCTACTATGGCCTCTGGTATCCGATTGTTTTCGCAGTCATCACTCTGGTGATCGGGCTGCTCTTCCTGCCGGAAACCAAGGATCGCGATATCCACGCGGAATAAGGGTTTCGTTCCCTGTTCGGGTTTGCGTCAGCAACCCCGCTAAAATGAAAAAGCCCGGCGCAGGCAACTGCGCCGGGCTTTTTTCATGAAGGGGTCATTGCTGTTTTACGTCCGTCTCCCGCTTCGGTGGCATGCCGCGCGGCGGGAAGGGTGTGTTTTTCCAGTCGGGACGTATCAGCAGGGGTATCGCCCGGCGCAGAACCGGCCAGCCGTCCGGCTCCTGCCGGAAAAGCAGCCCGTAACGGGAAAAGACGATTGCCATGATCACCGAGAACCAAGCGCCGAAGGAGAGGCCTGCAATCACATCGCTCGGATAATGGGCTCCGACGATGACGCGCGAAAAACCGAGCCAGAAGCTGATGATCAGAAAGAACAGGCGGTAGCGCGGAGCAAGCAGCGCCAGTGCCATCAGGAACGCGCCCACCGTGGTTGCGTGGCCGGAAGGGAAGCTTTCGAACCGAGAGCCGGAAAAAGGGCTGAAGCCGTGGAAACCCCATTGCTCGTAAAGTCCTGGCCGGGCGCGTCCGATGATACGCTTCACCAGGTTGGCGAGAAGGCCGGAACCGGCAACGGCCACAAAGATATAAGCCGCGACATGGCTGACCAGCATCGCCTGGAAGCGGGCTTTCAGGCCGGGTGCGAGCCGGATAACGGCGAGCGCTTCGAAAAACAGGAGCGCTGTCGCAAAAAGGATCCAGCCGGACGTGCCGAAATCGGTGATCGCCTTGCCGACCGGCAGCAGCACGTTGGGCGTATGGGCGGCATAGGAGCCGACGGGGGCATCGAGCAGGAAAAAGGCGATCAGGATCAGGTTGATCGTGACCAGCGCATAAGGCAGCCATCGCGGCGACGGCGGCCCGGATGGATGGCGATACCGCCGATGTTTCAGTTTTTCGATTGTCCGTTTCATCGGCCTCTGTCCGTGGCGCGGGATCGATCCCGCGCCGCTTTTTCCCATAGATTCCGCGATATGGGTAGCAGGATGCCGAACGCCAAATATGAAGGTGCCTTTCCGCCTTGGGCGGAAAGGCACCGATCGGTGTTATCAGGCGGAAAGGCCTACGAATTCCTTGAGGATCGCATCGCCCATTTCGGCGGTGCCGACCTTGCGGGCGCCTTCGGCCATGATGTCGCCGGTGCGGATACCCTGATCCAGCACGTTGGCGATGGCCTTTTCGAGGTTGTCGGCTTCCGTGACCATGTTGAAGGAGTAACGAAGGCACATGGCGAACGAAGCGATCATCGCAATCGGGTTGGCAACGCCGGTGCCGGCGATATCAGGCGCCGAACCGTGGACCGGCTCGTAAAGCGCCTTGCGCTTGCCGGTCTTGGCATCGGGTGCGCCGAGCGATGCGGACGGCAGCATGCCGAGCGAGCCGGTGAGCATCGCCGCGACGTCGGAGAGCATGTCGCCGAACAGGTTGTCGGTGACGATCACGTCGAACTGTTTTGGAGCACGGACCAGTTGCATGCCGCCGGCATCGGCCAGCATGTGTTCCAGCTTGACGTCTGAATATTTCGCCTTGTGCGTCTCGGTGACCACCTGGTTCCAGAGCACGCCCGACTTCATGACGTTGCGCTTTTCCATCGAGCAGACGGCATTCTTACGGGTGCGGGCAAGCTCGAAGGCGACGCCGGCAATGCGCTCGATTTCATACGTATCGTAGACCTGCGTATCGATGCCGCGCTTTTGGCCGTTGCCGAGGTCGACGATTTCCTTCGGTTCGCCGAAATAGACGCCGCCGGTCAATTCGCGGACGATCAGGATATCGAGGCCTTCGACCAGTTCCGGCTTCAGGGAGGAAGCGGAGCTAAGCGCCGGATAGCAGATGGCTGGACGCAGGTTGGCAAACAGTTCCATGTCCTTGCGCAGGCGAAGCAGGCCGGCTTCCGGACGGACTTCATAAGGAACCTGGTCCCATTTCGGGCCGCCGACGGCGCCGAAGAGAACGGCATCCGCGTTCATGGCCTTGCTCATGTCCCCTTCGGAGATCGCGGCGCCATGGGCATCGTAAGCGCAGCCGCCGACCAGCCCTTCGTCGAGGACGAAATCGGCCTTCATGGCGCTGTTCATATGGGCGATGATCTTGCGGACTTCGCCCATGGCCTCGGGGCCGATGCCGTCGCCGGGAAGGAGGAAGAGGTTCTTTGCCATATCGTTTGGTATCCTTGCGGGTTTTGCAGGCTCGCGTCCTCCCGCGCGGAATTCCGCGCCTGGCATAACCTCGTCCGAGCCTGCTAGAGCGACGAGGCTGGAAAGGTTTTAAGGGCTGCCGGCGCCGATGCGGGCAGTCACTTCGATCTCGATCTTCATTTCGGGCATGGTGAGCCCGCAGACGACCATCGTGGCCGCTGGCCGGATCTCGGAGAAGGTCTCGCCAAGTACCTGAACGATGGCGTCGTAATCGGCCATATCGGTGAGGTAATAGCGCACCCGGACGACGTCCTGAAGGCTGCTGCCGGCCTCTTTCAATGCCTTCTCGATCGTGCCGAGCGTATTGCGGGCCTGGGCGGCGGCGTCTTCGGGCATTTCCATCCGACCATAGTCGTAGCCGGTGGTGCCGGAGACATAGACCATGTCGCGGTCGACGACGGCGCGCGAATAGCCGATCCGCGCTTCGAAGGGCGATCCGGAGGAAATCCGCTTGACCATCAGGATGCTCCGGAAATCAGAGCCAGGGGCGAGCGGCTCGGTTGTTGTTTTCGAACGTGCTGATCGCCGCATCGCTCTTCAGCGTCGAGGCAATGTCGTCGAGGCCTTCGAGCATGATATGGCGGCGGCCGGGATCGATGTCGAAACGGATGGAGCCGCCATCCGGGCCGGTGATTTCCTGGGCTTCCAGGTCGATCGAAAGGATGGCGTTCGAGCCGCGCTCGGCATCATCCATCAGCTTTTCAAGATCTTCCGGGGAAACGACGATCGGCAGGATGCCGTTCTTGAAACAGTTATTGTAGAAAATGTCGGCGAAGCTCGTCGAGATGACGCAGCGGATGCCGAAATCGAGAAGCGCCCACGGCGCGTGTTCGCGCGAGGAACCGCAGCCGAAATTGTCGCCGGCGACCAAGATCTTGGCGTTCTGATAGGCGGGCTTGTTCAGTACGAAATCCGGGTTGATCGAGCCGTCGTCATTGTAACGGGCTTCCGCGAACAGGCCCTTGCCGAGGCCGGTGCGCTTGATCGTCTTGAGATAATCCTTCGGAATGATCATGTCCGTGTCGATATTGACGACCGGCAGCGGCGCTGCAACGCCTGTGAGCTTGGTGAACTTTTCCATGATCTGCCTCCACGTGGACTTATCTGCGGAAGCTGCCATAAAGCATATTGACGCGGATTTGAAGGGCTGTTTGGCGTGAACCGGTACGCCCACGCGCCGGAAACCGGCGCATTCGTCTCTTTACCGCTTCGGCGCGATCAGAGGTCGATGATCGTGCCGCGGCCGTCGTTCCAGACGCGCATCTCGCGCTTGCTCGCCTTGGCCCGTACCGGAATCGGCTTCAGCCGCGCCGAAAGCGCACGCCCGATGGACAGAACTGCGAGAATGCCGGCAAAGGCGACGGTCAGCGAAGCCGTCAGAAGTGCTGCCATGGCGAGCACGGCAATGGCCGATATGATGACGAAGAATACGCGAATGTTTTGCATGGTATATACCTTTCTCATCAAGGAATGTGGAGCCTTCCGCCCTGTCTTGCAAGGGGCTTTGGGCATGCAGTATTGCCGCAGACCAAAAAGATTGGCACAAAGCGCGGATGATCGCCTTGACTGATATCAAATCCGCCTCCTTTCATATTCGCCGCTCGATCCTGAGCGTGCCGGCTGGCAATGCGAGGGCATTGGAAAAGGTGCATGGCCTCGATTGCGATGCGGCGATCTTCGATCTGGAAGATTCCGTCGCGCCGGAAAAGAAGGCGGAGGCCCGCGACAACCTGCGCCGGTTGTTTAAGGAAAATCCGCTCCGGGGCAGGGAAACGGTCATCCGCATCAACCCGCTCGAAACCGAATTCGGCAAGGCGGATATGGACCTGGTGACCGAGGTCTCTCCCGACGTTGTGCTGATCCCGAAGGTCGAGCACATGTCGCAGGTCCAGGCGGTAGCGGATATCCTGTCCGAGGCCGGGGCTCCGGACGATCTTGCCATCTGGGCGATGATCGAAACGCCGAAGGGCGTCCTGAATGCGCCGGCAATTGCCCCTGTCGACGAGCGGCTCCAGTGTTTCGTGGTCGGCCTCAACGACCTGCGCAAGGAGACGGGCGTGCTGCCGCAGCCCGGCCGGGCCTATCTGGTGCCCTGGCTGATGCAGATCGTGCTTGCCGGCCGCGCCCATGGGATAGATGTGATCGACAGCGTCTTCAACGACTTCAAGGATGCAGAAGCCTTTGAGGCGGAATGCGCCCAGGGACGCGCCATGGGCTTTTCCGGCAAGATGCTGATCCATCCGTCCCAGATCGAACCTGCCAACCGGCATTTCGGACCGGATTCCCAGGCCGTGAAAGAGGCGGAAGCGGTGATTGCCGCCTTCGCGGGACCGGACGCGCAACATCTCAACGTCATCAACCTCAACGGCAAGATGGTCGAGCGGCTGCACCTGGTGGAGGCTGAAAAGCTTGCCGCCAGGGCACGCATCATCGCCGAACGAAAGAAAACGCCATGAAACTTTATCGCTTCCTCAGCGGTCCCGACGATTCCTCCTTCTGCCACAAGGTGACGGCTGCGCTGAACAAGGGCTGGGAACTTTCCGGTTCGCCGACCTACGCTTTCAACGCCACGACCGGCGAAATGCAGTGCGGCCAGGCGGTGACCAAAACCGTTCACGGCAAGGAATACGATCCCGAGATGAAGCTCGGCGAGCAATAAGCTCCAGTCAGAGAGGATCAGCGCTGAGCAGCTTCGTCGGCGCTGGCCTCGATACGCTCCATGTCGTCGTCGCTGAGGCCGAAATGGTGGCCGATCTCGTGGATCAGCACGTGGGTGATGATATCGCCCAGGGTTTCCTCGTTTTCCGCCCAGTAATCCAGGATCGGCCGGCGATAAAGCCGGATGCGGTTCGGCAATTCACCGGTTTCCATGTTGAACCGCTCGGAAATGCCGCGGCCTTCGAAAAGGCCGAGCAGGTCGAAAGGCGTCTCGAGTGCCATATCCTCGAAAACGTCGTCGTCCGGAAAATCCTCGATCTCGATCGTCAGGTTGACGGTGAGAGCCCGGAATTCCTCCGGTAAATGACCATAGGCCTCGATTGCCAGCGACTCGAACGTGCTGATCGTCGGTGCGTGGCGATCCTGCCAATCGTCGGTCTGGTCGATGCGGGCCATAGGCTCTCCTTCTGATCAGGCCCATATAGTACCTCCCGCGATATTTTTCGAGTGAAGAATCATTGGCCTAGGATCCGAGGAAAAGATTCCCAGGATTTGGCTGTTGACTCTTTCGGCCAGTTCTGGAATCCATAAGAACATAAAGAGAACATGTACGAATGGAGCTGACGCCATGGCCGAGCACGCCACGGCGCAGGAGACGCTTTTTGCCCTGCGCGAACAGATCGCCAGATTGGAAGGGAAATCCCTCCCGGCACTTGCCGCGGCGGAACAGGCGGACTTGGCCGCTGATCCGGAAGGCCAGAAAACCAGGAATAATCAACCGCGTCTGCCATTCGGCATACCGCCGATGGATACCGCGTTGGAAGGTGGCCTGCCGCTCGACGGCATCACGGAAATCCGCTCGCTGCTGATGGGAGATGCCGGAGCAGCAAGCGGCTTTGCTCTCTCGCTGGCCTCTCACCTGAAAGCGAGACAACCAGGCGACGCGCCGGTTCTGTGGATCGGCGATGTCGTGTCCGCGCAGGAGGCCGGAATTCCCTATTCCGTCGGCCTCAAACAGTTCGGATTGAGCCAGCGGGATGTTCTTTACGCCTCTCCGCGCAAGCTGGACGATGCCCTGTGGCTTGCGGAGACTGCGGTGGCCAGCGGGGCTGTTGTCGCCATCATTCTCGAAATCCGGGGCAACCCCAGGCATTTCGGTCTCACCGAAAGCCGCAGGCTGGGTCTGAGGGCAAAGGCGGCGGGACGGCCGCTCTTTCTGTTGCGGCATGCGGGAGAGGAGGAGGCAAGCAGCGCCTCGTTCCGCTTCCTTGTCGAACCGGCGCCGGCGGCTCGCCGGCATCTTCCGGAGGGATCCGAGCTTGGCGGCAGCATCGGTCATCCCGTTTTCAGGCTGACCCTGGAGAAGAGCCGCATCCCGGCTCCGCTATCCCTACTTCTGGAGTGGAATCCCCATGACCGTCAATTTTCCCTCGGCCGAGAGGCAGGAGAGGCTTTCTCTTTCCGCAACCCGCCAGCGCATCCTGGCGCTCGTCTTCCCGCATCTGCCGACCGACAGGATCGCGCGCCGGCTCTGGGGGCTGTCGTGGCGTTCGAAAGGGCGTCCTGAACATCATCCGCCGATTCTCTGTGCCGGCCGGCGCGAAAACGCCATGCGGCTCACAGCGCTCGACGAGGTTTCCGAACGTCTCGGGCTGAAGCGTGGGCAGGGGTTGGCGGAAGCGCGCGCCATGTTCCCGAAGATCGACGTGGTGGACGAGGATGGCGCGGCGGACCAGGGCCTTCTTGAGGCGATCGCCGATTGGTGCGACCGTTATACACCGCTGGTGGCGCTGGACGGCCGCGAAGGTCTGTTTCTCGACATAACCGGCTGCACCCACCTCTTCGGTGGCGAGGAGGCTCTGCTCAAGGACATCCTTGGCCGGCTTTTGCAGATGGGATTCGATGTCAAAGGGGCGATCTCCTCGTCGCCGGGCCTGTCCTGGGCCGCCTGTCGCTTCGGCCGCGGCGGCGTGATTGCCGACCAGGTGACGGAGGCGGTACTGGCGCCGCTGCCGGTCAACGCTTTGCGTATCGATGAGGCCACCATCGCAGCGCTCTACAAGCTCGGACTGAAAAGGATCGGCGACCTTCTGCCGATGCCGCGTGCGCCGTTGGCTCGCCGTTTTGGCATTCATCTATTGCTTCGGCTGGATCAGGCGCTCGGGCACAATGAGGAAGCCATCTCGCCTCGCCGTCCCGTGGCGGCCCTTTCCGCCGAGCGACGGCTCGCCGAACCGATCCAGGCGGAAGAACATATTCTGCAGCTGGCCGGCCAGATTGCCATTTCGTTGAAATCGGAACTGGAAGCCCGTGGTGTCGGGGGGCGTGTTTTCGAACTGGTGCTTTTCCGGGTCGATGGCCGGGTGTTTCGCATCGCCGCCGGTGCCTCGCAGCCGTTGCAGGATCCGAAACGGATCTCTTCGCTGTTTTCCGAGCGCCTGAACGCCGTGCACGATGACCTCGATGCAGGCTTTGGTTTCGAGCTCCTGCGCCTCAACGTGTTGCAATACGATGTCTTCAGGATTTCCCAGGGTGATTTCACCGGCAATGGCGATAGCGAAATCTCGCTTGCCGATTTTGTCGATCGGGTTTCGGCCCGGCTCGGGGCCGATTGTCTGCAGATCGCCGAACCGAAGCAGAGCCACGTGCCGGAGCGCGCGGAAGTGTTCGTGCCGGCGATTGCCTCGCGGATCGTCCGGGAAAAGACCGAGGAGATTTTTACCTTCGCGCCGAAAAGCGACCGCCCCTTGCGGCTCTTCCGTCATCCGGAACTGATGGAGGCTTTTGCGGCAACGGTGCCGGATGGCCCTCCGCAGCGTTTCCGCTGGCGCCGCATCGTTCATGAAGTCATCCGTGCGGAGGGGCCGGAGCGGATTTCGCCCGAATGGTGGAATGACGAGGAGGATGTCGAGGAGCGCGACTATTTCAGGCTTGAGAGTGAGGCGGGCCGCCGCTTCTGGATTTTCCGCGCCGGTCATTACGTTGCCGGCAAAACTGCGCCGACCTGGCGCGTGCATGGGATTTTCGCATGACGGACGCTCCCGTTTTTTTCGAGATCGGTGCAAAGACCAATTTCTCTTTCCTGGAAGGGGCTGCCAAACCGGAGGAGATGATCTTGGCGGCAAGCGTGCTCGGCCTATCCGGCCTTGGTATAGCCGACAGGAATTCCGTTGCCGGCGTGGTGAGAGCACATAGCCAAGTCAGAAACATGAAGGAAACCTACGAGCTTCAGCAGAAGCAGGGCAGAAAGAAAGACGAGGAAGCAGCCATCCTCCCTTGTGCGTTTTATCCGGGAGCGCGGCTCGTTTTTTCCGACAACACGCCGGATATTCTCGCCTATCCGCAGAACCGGAAGGGCTGGGCCAATCTCTGCCGCCTGCTGAGCCGTGGAAATCTCAGGACCAACAAAGGGTCCTGCATTCTGGAAGAATGGGATCTTCTGGAATGGTGCGACGAGATGATGCTGGCAGTCGTGCCGGATTTTTCCCGCGTGGAAGAGATGGCCTATCAGCATCACCTGGAAGCTTGTCTCTGTAAATACAGAGAGCGGTTCAAAAAGAACATCTATCTGGTTCTGTCGCCGACCTATGATGGACGAGATGTCTTTGTTTTCAACTTGCTTGCCCGGATTGCCGCGCGCAACCGGGTGCCCTTGGTCGCGACCAACCTGCCTCTTTTCCATCTCCCTTATCGGCGATCCCTGTCGGATGTGGTCACGGCAATCCGCGAACATGTGACGATCCAGGAAGCCGGATTCCGGCTCGCGCCGAATGGAGAAAGGCATATCAAGCAACCTGCCGAAATGGCGCGGCTCTTCCGCGCCTATCCCGATGCGATCGACAATACGGGAAATTTCTTCAGCCGGCTGAAGTTTTCGCTCGATGAACTCAGCCATAATTATCCAGATGAGAGCGTTCCGGGTGAAACCGTATCGGAAACCTTGGAACGCTTGACCTGGGAAGGGGCAAAGCGCCGATACCCTGACGAAATTACCGAAAAGATCGCAGGCCAGATCAGGTACGAACTCGATCTGATCAAGGAGATGGGATACGAGCCGTATTTCTTGACGGTACGCCACATCGTCTGGCATGCCCGAGATGTGCTGAAGGTTCTCTGCCAAGGGCGTGGCTCGGCGGCCAATTCCACCGTCTGTTTCTGCCTCGGCATCACCGAGGTCGATCCGACTTTCACGACACTTCTCTTCGAACGGTTCATTTCGACGGAGCGGAACGAGCCGCCGGATATCGACGTCGATTTCGAGCACGCGCGACGCGAGGAGGTTATCCAGTATATCTACCGGCATTACGGCTATCGCCATGCCGGCTTGACGGCGGCGGTTACCAGCTACCGGACCCGCATGGCAGGCCGCGAGGTGGCCAAGGCTTTCGGCCTTTCCGAAGATGTACAGTCAGCCCTTTCGAGCACGGTCTGGGGCTGGTCGGAAGAGGGGCTTTCGGAGCGCGAGGCAAGGGTCGCGGGGCTCGATGTGACCGATAAAACGACACTCAAGGTGATTGCTCATGCCAAGGAACTTATGGGTTTTCCGCGGCATCTCACCCAGCATGTCGGCGGGTTCCTGATAACCCGCGACCGGCTGGATGAAGTCGTGCCGATCATGAAAACGGCAATGCCTGGCCGTTACATGGTCGAATGGGACAAGGATGATCTCGATACGTTGAAGCTTTTGAAGATCGACGTGCTGGCGCTCGGTATGTTGACCTGCCTCAAGAAGGCATTCGAGCTGATGAAGCAGCATTACGATCGAGAGGAGACGTTGGCGGGTCTTCTTCAGAAAGATAAAGACAAAAACGTCTATGGCATGATTTGCCGAGCCGATACGATCGGCGTTTTCCAGATCGAAAGCCGGGCGCAGATGAGCATGCTGCCGCGGCTGAGGCCAGAAAAATTCTACGATCTTGTCGTCGAGGTGGCGATCGTCCGGCCCGGCCCGATCCAGGGCAACATGGTGCATCCTTATCTGAAGCGGCGGGAGGCCTTACGGAACAATCAGCCTATCGAATACCCGGGCCCTGAGTTGGAAAAGGTTCTTGAACGGACGCTGGGAGTGCCGCTTTTCCAGGAGCAGGCGATGCAGATCGCAATCACCGGAGCCGGCTTTTCGGCGGCGAAGGCTGACAAATTGCGTCGGTCGATGGCAACGTTCAAGCGTTCCGGAAGAGTGGATGAATTCAGGCGTGATTTCATTGCTGGTATGGAGAAGAATAAGTATCCCAGAGAATTCGCAGAAAGCTGCTTCAGCCAGATTGAAGGTTTCGCCGAATACGGGTTTCCGGAAAGTCACGCGGCTTCATTCGCCTTGCTTGTCTACGCCTCTTCCTGGATCAAGGCCTATTACCCGGATGTTTTCTGCACGGCGATGATGAACTCCCAGCCGATGGGATTTTATGCGCCGGCCCAACTCATACGGGATGCACGCGAGCACGGTGTCGGGATTCTCCCCGTCGACATCAACAGGTCGGAATGGGACTGTACCTTGGAAGAAACCGCCTTCGACAAAACCGCGATCGATAAGCGTCACGAATCCATGCGGGATGTCATCAGGACGAGATATGCCGTGCGACTGGGTTTCCGCCAGGTCAAAGGTTTGGCAGAAGAGGACATGATCAAGAAATTGATCGCCAATCGCGGGCAGGGATATGAGTCCGTCCACGATCTAAGGATCCGGTCTGGTCTCGACAAATCGGCTATCGAGCGGCTGGCTGATGCTGATGCCTTTGGAGATATTGCGTTATCGCGCCGACAAGCACTTTGGGCAGTTCGTGGTCTCGATGCCAAAAAGACGACCGAGAGCCGATCTCTATTTGACGTTGGGGACAATGCGGATCTTCGGCCCGAGGCGAAAGCGACGCTGCCGGAAATGCTGCCCGGCGAACAGGTGATCGAGGATTACCGCTATCTCTCGCTTTCGCTGAAGGCGCATCCGGTTTCGTTTCTGCGCGAAGAATTCAAGGCGATGGGGATTACCCGCAGCGTCGATCTTTTGGCGGTCCCGAACGGGCAGAGGGTGACGATCGGCGGGATCGTTCTTGTCCGGCAGCGGCCGGGCTCGGCCAAGGGGGTTATCTTCATGACGCTGGAAGACGAGACCGGTGTTGCCAATGCGATCGTCTGGTCGAAGATTTTCGAACGTTATCGGCCGGTCGTGATGGGCGCGCGGCTGGTGAAGATCCGGGGGAGACTGCAAAGCCAGAGCGGCGTCATCCATACCGTGGTCGAGCATATCGAAGACATTACCCCGATGCTGGGTCTGCTGCAGAAGGAGGCGAGGCGGTTCGGCGTGTCGGCCCGCTCGGACGAGGCGCTGCAATCGAGCGGAGACCACCGGCAGAAGAGGCGTTCGAATGGAATGGAGGAGGCGCGCAGGGGAAGTGCAAAAGAGGCGGTGCCTGACGGTTCCTACGAAGCCGGACCAGGGAGCGTCATGCCGAAGGGCCGCAATTTCCACTAATTACCGATGCCATGATACAAAAGAAGAAGCCGTGGGTATGGCAGGCTCCCTTAAGAAGTGACTCATATATGTCGATTCTTTCTTGACATCTCCTGTCCGCTTTCGCAAAAAGAGGATGTTACGGGTCATGTTTGGCAGGTCGACCGAGAATGCTGGTTTGCAGTTGCAATTACATCACCGACAGGGAAATCAAGGACGTCATCACGCAACTCCTTGATGAGGACTGTTGGCAGCTCATCGTACCGTCAAAGGTCTATCATGCCATGGCGAAACGCGGCCGCTGCTGCGGCTGCTTCCCAAGCGTTGTCGACCTGATCATCCGCACGACCGAAGAATATCACGCCCACCACCACTCGACGGAAGACGAAGTGGTCGTATATATGTCCCGCCTGAGACAGTTCCATGAAGAAAACAGGAGAGCGGACATTGAAAGGCGACTCAAAGGTCATCGAGCGGCTTAACGAGGCATTGTTTCTCGAGCTAGGCGCCGTCAACCAGTACTGGCTGCATTATCGCCTGCTGGAGGATTGGGGCTTCAAGAAGCTCGCGAAAAAAGAGCGAGCGGAATCGATCGAGGAAATGCACCATGCCGATCGTCTCATCGATCGCATCATCTTTCTCGAAGGCCACCCCAATCTTCAGACGCTTGCCCCGCTGCGCATCGGCCAGAACGTCAAGGAAGTCCTTGAGGCCGATCTTGCCGGTGAATATGATGCCCGCACAGCCTACAAAGCCTCTCGCGATATCTGTCACGCGGCCGGCGATTACGTGTCGATGAAGCTCTTCGAAGAGCTTCTGATGGATGAGGAGGGCCATATCGACTTCCTCGAAACCCAACTCGACCTGTTGGCGAAGATCGGCGAGGAACGCTACGGCCTCCTTAATGCTGAATCCGCGGATTCAGCCGAATAATTACCAGTATCCGAACGCAGAAGACCCGGCGAAGCATCCGCTTCGCCGGGTCTTTTTATTTCGGTCGATGGGAACGTTGACTATGGAAGCATGAAAGGAGCGCCGGCCCTGGTTAGTCAGAGCCGTTCGGCTGCCGCTTCGGCCAGATGCGTAAACTCCGCGACGACCTGGTCGTAGACCGCGCGCTTGAAGGGCACGATCAGGCTGGGCAGTTCCGCCATCGGCTTCCATTCCCAGGCATCGAATTCCGGCGCGTGTCCGCCCGGCGGCGGGTTGATGGCGATCTCGCTCTCGTCGCCATCGAAGCGGAAGGCAAACCAACGCTGGGTCTGGCCGCGATATTTTCCCTTCAGCCCGATGCCGATCAGATGCGCGGGCAGATCGTAATTGATCCAATCCTGCGCCTCGGCAAGCAAGGTGACGGAGCGCATCCCCGTCTCCTCGTAAAGCTCGCGATAGGCGGCGGGAAGCGGGTCCTCGCCCTTGTCTATGCCGCCCTGCGGCATCTGCCAGAGCTGCGGGGAGCCATCATACTCGCTATTGCCTTCGCTGATGCGCCGGCCGGCCCAGACAAGGCCGGCGCGGTTCAGAACCATGATGCCGACGCAGGGGCGATAGGGAAGTTCCTCGGCGACGACCGAGCGTTTGTCTTTCTTGCTCATGGATAACTCCGATCGATCACGGTTCGACGCTTTCGCTTGCAAGCGACGAGACGCCGACAATCTCGATCCCGCGCTGCGAGACTTCCTCGCTCCATTGCCTTATCGCATCGATGCTTTCGTCGAAAGCCGAGGCGATGCCGATTGCCGTTCCCTTGCGGCCGGCGATGCGCTCCAGTTCATCGAGTTTCTTGAGGATCGCGTCCTTCTGCAATTGTCCATCAAGGGTCAGATCGCCGAAGGCATGGGGCAGTTCGATCGCCTTGGCAACGACCGCAGTCTTCGACTGCGCCGATGTCCCGTCATCGAGGAAAAGCAGCCCGCGTTTTGAAATATCGCGCAGCACCGGTTCCAGCGCGCCGGCATCCGAGAGATAGCGGCCGCCGAGATAGTTCATGACGCCGGTATAGTTGGTGATCTCACCCATGGCCTGATGGAGGCGGCCGAGATTATCCTTGGGGGACATCTTGGTCAGCAAAGTGCCGGGGCCCGGATCGTTTGCCGGATAATCGAACGGTTCAAATGGCACCTGGATCAGGATTTCGTGACCAGCACGGCGGGCATCCTGCATCCAGCGCTGCAGGCTGTTGCCGCTGACGGCAAAGGCGAGCGTCACCGTGGGCGGCAGGTCGCGGATCGCCCGCTGGGTGCCTGTCTGGCTAAGGCCAAGACCGCCGACGACGATTGCGATGCGGGTGCCGCGCGCGCCGGACCAGGGGCGCGCGTACTGGTCCATCGGACGCTGCCCGCCGGGACCGACAATCGGCAGCCGGCCATGGGGAGAATTCTCCAGAAGCGCATCATTGGGTTGGGCAGCCATGCGGGGATCCTGGCCGATCCGCTGGGTGCCGATCATCACCGGCCCGCTGCCATCGCGTGAGCGGGGCGTATATTTGGTCACGACCGACCCATCATCGGTGAGCGTCCGCTCGATATTAGCGCCGGAATTGGGATCCGATCGAGGCATGCCGGCAGATTGCTGCGCCGCGTTCTGGTCGGGTTTCGAAGGAGGCTGGGTCTGTTCGGGCTTGGAGGCGGGTGGAACGTTGGAAGCAACCTGCTTCAGCGCATCATCGCCGCGCATGGCGTAGAGCGAAAGTCCCAGGATGCCGGCAACCGCGAAAGCGGCAAAAACGATTGCGAAGGAAAACTTTCGGCTCCGTCGTCGAGCGGCCGGCCGGTTCTGTCCGAGCGGTGCATGGAGATCGGTGCCCAAGGTCTAGTCCGCGCTTTTCCTGCAGATACGAAGAACCGGCCAGCGCGGCGTCTTTTCGACGCGTCACGCTGGCCGGCCCGATGATGTCTTTACTTCTTGATCGTGGCGGCGGCGGCCTTATCCGGGCTCGGCGGGAAGGACGGATCCTTCTTCACGCCGCGGAAGAGGTCGAGCGCATAGTTGAGCTGGATATCGTCCTTGGCTTCCGGCGGCACATAGGCTGCGGAACCGGAACCTTCGTCGGTCTCGGCAGAACCCTGGATGTGGCCGCGTAGGCTGGATTCGCCTTCAGCCCTGATTTTACCCTGCAGTTCCGGTGGCAGCGGCTGATCGACCTTGATATCCGGCTGGATGCCGGTGCCCTGGATCGACTTGCCCGACGGCGTGTAATAGAGCGCGGTCGTCAGACGCAGCGCGCCGGCATCGCCGAGCGGGATGATCGTCTGAACCGAACCCTTGCCGAAGGAGCGCGTGCCGAGAACCGTCGCACGACGCAGATCCTGGAGCGCGCCGGCGACGATTTCCGAAGCGGAAGCCGAACCGCCGTTGACGAGCACGATGACCGGCTTGCCATCGGTCAGATCGCCCGGTCCGGCGTTGAAGCGGCGGGTTTCTTCGGCATTGCGGCCGCGGGTGGAAACCACTTCGCCCCGTTCCAGGAAGGCGTCCGAAACATTGATCGCCTGGTCGAGCAGACCGCCCGGGTTGAGGCGCAGGTCGAGCACGTAACCCTTCAGCTTGTCGGCCGGGACATCCGCCTTGATCTTCTTGATCGCCTTTTCGAGGTCGTCATAGGTCTTCTCGGTGAAGGAGATGACGCGGACATAACCGACATCGCCGCCTTCGACGCGGGACTTCACGGCGCGGACCGCAATGATGTCGCGTACCACGGTGATGTCGAGCGGCTTATCGGCGCCCTGGCGGATGATGGTCAGCTTGATGGGGGTGTTGATGCCGCCGCGCATCTTTTCGACGGCGTCTTCGAGCTTCAGACCGCGCACCGGTGCGCCGTCGATCTCGGAGATCAGGTCGCCTGCCAGAATGCCGGCCTTGGAGGCGGGCGTGTCGTCGATCGGCGCGATGACCTTGACGAGTTCGTTTTCCATCGTGACCTCGATGCCGAGGCCGCCGAACTCGCCACGCGTCTGCGTGCGCATGTCTTCGGCATCCTTGGCATTCATGAAGCTCGAATGGGGATCGAGCGAGGTCAGCATGCCATTGATGGCGTTCTCGACCAGCTTTTCTTCATCCGGCGGCGTCACGTACTGGGCGCGGACCCGCTCGAAGACGTCGCCGAAGATCGACAATTCCCTGTAGGTCGAAGGGCCGGCGGCCTGCGCCGGCACACCGGCCGAATAAATCACGCTCATCGCGGTCGCACCCAAGAGTGCACCGACGATGACAAGAGAAGCCCTACGAATCATTTCGTGCCCTTCCAGTTTCTTTCGAGGTCCACCACGGTTTGGAATCGACCGGTGTGCCATCTTTTCGGAATTCAATGTAAAGCGTTGGACGATCTGTTTCCAGCGCCAATGCAGTTGCGCTTGCCACTCTTTTCTCACCCATCACGGCGATGGGTTCGCCTGCGAAAACGAACTTGCCCTGCCGCGCATTCACTACATCCATGCCGGTCAGAACCAGATGGTATCCGTCTCCGGCATTGAGGATGATCATTTGGCCGTAACTCCGGAAGGCTCCGGCGAAGACCACCAGGCCGTCAGCCGGCGCCGTCACCACTGCCCCCGCATTCGAAGCGACAGTTATGCCTCTTGCCGTGTGCCCCGTCCCATCGGCGTCGCCGAACCACCGCAATACATCTCCGGCAACCGGAAGCTCCAGCTTCTGCTTGAGGCTTGAAAACGCGTATGCGGGCGCAATGCGGTTTTTGTCGGGCACGCCGCTTTGGGCCAGCTGCTTTGCCTTTTCACGCTCGGCGTCGGACATCATGCGCTGGCGCTCTTCCTCGGCGCGCGTCCGGTCGATTGCCTCGCGCACCGAGGCGATGTCGCCTTCGAACGTCTGAATGAGGTTTTCAAGCGTGGTAGCGCGGCCGGCAAGCTCCTCGGAGCGGCGGCGCTCGGCGTCGAGATCGGCCGCGTTGCGCTTGTTCAACTTTTCGTTTTCGGCAAGCAGAAGATCCATGCGCCGGTCCTCTTCGAGGCTCGCGGCGATGGTGCTGGAAACGGTCGTCTTCTCGGTCATAGCCGAAGCCTGTAGGGAGGCCAGCGACTGAAGGTCGGCAACGAGCTTGTCCGCCTCGTGGCGCATGCCGGGAACGACGGCGCCGAGCAGGATCGCGCTTCGAACCGAGGCGAGTGCATCGTCGGGCGTCACCAGAAGTGCCGGAGGAGGGTTGCGGCCCATGCGTTGCAGGGCTGCGAGCACCTCGGCCAGCACCGCGCGGCGACCACGCAGGGAGGTGCGGATACCGTCCTCCTTGAGCTTCAGTTCGGTGATCTTCTTTTCGCTGTCGAGGATCTTGGTTTCCAGACCTCTGCGGCGTGCCGCCGAATCGATCAGCGCCTGGCGGACATCGGCGGTGTTCTTCCTGATATCGGCGATGTTTTTTTCAATGGCGGCAGCACGGTCGCCCGAAATCTTCATGCTCTTGGTCAGAACTTCAAGCTCGCCGCGGGTTTCGTTGCGTCGGCGCTGCAGATCGGCTGTCGGATCGACTGCTGCCGGAGGGGCGGCCTGGGGCGCCATTGGGGATGTTGCGCTCTGGGCGCGCGCGGTATTGGAGATCTGGAAGGGCGGGACCAGCGCAAAACCGAGAGCCGCCGCCAGAAGCAGCGCGCGCCGGTACGATGTGATCCTGATTGTCCGCATTCCCGCTCCGCTCATCGCCGGATCGAGAAAGCCTAAGCTGATTTGCCCGACGAGGCCAGAAACAACATCGTGTTTGAAGGTAAACGATCTTTTAAGCTCTGTGATAGGGGTGGCCCGAAAGAATAGTGACCGCGCGGTAAAGCTGTTCGGTAATCAGAATGCGCACTAGCTGATGCGGCCAGGTCATCGAGCCGAGGTTGAGCACCATGTCGGCTCGGTCGCGGAGTTGCGGATCCAACCCGTCGGCACCGCCGATCGCCAGCATCAGGTCGCGTTTGCCGCCGTCGCGATATCGGCCTATCACACCGGCGAAAGCCTCGCTGTCGAGCGCCTTGCCGCGTTCGTCAAGAAGAATGAGAACCGCGCCTTCGGGAAGTGCCTTTTCGAGCGCACCGGCTTCCTCGCGCTTGCGGGTATCGGCATTCGCCGCCCGGCTTTCCTGGATCTCGATCAGTTTCGACAATTCGAGACCCACCGCCGGGCCAGTCTTGGCGAAGCGGTCGAGATATCGGGACGCAAGCTCCTTCTCTGGTCCGGTCTTCAGCCGTCCCACGGCGAAAAGGCTTATTCGCATGTCCTCATCCGTTGATTTTGCGGCCGAAAATTTCACCCTGCGGCGAGTTGGCACCCAGCCGCGTGATTTCGACCTCAGTCCGACCGGTTCAGAACATGCCCGAACCCGTCAGTGCAGCAGCGTGCCTTCCTCGATATCCGGCGTCGCCCACATCTTTTCGATGTTGTAGAACGCGCGGATTTCAGGCCGGAACACGTGGACGATGATGTCACCGGTGTCAATGAGCACCCAGTCGCCGGTCTCCTGCCCTTCGACGCGGGCGTTGCCAAGCCCCTCGTCCTTCAGGTCGGAAATCAGGTGATCGCTGATGGCCATGACATGCCGGTTCGATCGTCCGGAGACAACGACCATGTAGTCCCCGAGCGCTGATTTTCCAGCAATGTTGATGGTGACGATGTCTTCAGCTTTGGAGTCCTCGAGACTTGCGAGGACCAGTTCGAGAGCACGGGCGGCGGCATCGGCGCCACGTTCCAGGCTCTGCGGGAGAACGGAGGCCGTTCTGCCCTTGGCATGTACTGTTGTCAGGGTTTGTCCTTTCATCCGGGTAACAGCAACAGGCACTTGAAGCGAATCCGATTCACGCTCGGCCGCTGTGTTTAAGGTGGCATCGAATTCTTAATCTTTCAAGAGAGCGCCCGAAAAGGTGATAGAAAGATATAGACCCCTTTGGTCGCAACGGCTTGGCCGATGTCAGTCCGATTTCCGATCGTTTGCAGCGCGGATCGCCGTGGAGCTCAGTGCCGAACGCGGACCGTGGATGAAGGTCCAGGCCGGCGCGCGCCTCTTCCAGAGCGTACCCGCGTCATCCTCGTCCACCCGGGCATAATCGAAGGTGCGGGCCATTTTCGATGACAGGAACGACAATGTCGCCCCGGGACGGTCGATGACGGCAATCGGGAAGGTCGAGGCGATCGACTGCCACTTCTGCCACAAGTGAAAGGTCTTCAGGCTGTCGGCGCCCATTACCCAGACGAAGTGCACGAGCGGGTTCTTGGCCTTCACGAAGGAAAGCGTATCGGCGGTATAGGAGCCGCCGAGCGTCTTTTCGAAGGCTGTGATCTTGATGCGGGGGTCGTCGATCAGCTTTTCGCTCATCGCCAGCCGGTCGCCGAGCGAAGCAAGTTCGGAGCGGCTTTTCAGCGGGTTGCCGGGGGTCACCATCCACCAGAGCTGGTCGAGGCCGAGCCGGCGAAGCGCGATCTCGGCGACCAGGAGATGGCCCTCGTGCGGCGGATTGAACGAGCCGCCGAACAGGCCGACGGCCATGCCGCGTTCGGCATGCGGCATGACCAGATATCGGCGATCGATCGTCTCTTCCGTCACGCGCGGTCAGGGCCGGATCTGGCCGGTGCCGTGCACCCGGTATTTGAACGAGGTCAATTGCTCGACGCCAACAGGGCCGCGCGCATGCATCTTGCCGGTCGAAATGCCGATCTCGCCACCCATGCCGAACTCGCCGCCATCGGCGAACTGGGTGGAGGCATTGTGCAGCAGGATGGCCGAATCGAGTTCGTTGAAGAAACGGGAGACGACCTCAGGATCCTCGGCGATCACCGCCTCCGTATGGTTCGAGGAATAGGTGTTGATGTGGCGGATGGCGCCGGAAATACCGTCGACGATCGCGACCGAGATCACCGCGTCGAGATATTCGGTGCGCCAGTCTTCCTCCGTTGCAGGCTTGAAGCCCGGAAAGACCTTGAGAACGGTGGCCGAGCCGCGGATTTCGCAGCCGGCTTCCGTCAGCGCTTCGAGGATAGGCATCAGATGCGTGCCGATCCCGGCACTGTCGATCAGCAGCGTCTCGGCCGCGCCGCAGACGCCGGTGCGGCGCATCTTGGCGTTGACGACGATCTTTTTCGCCATCTCCAGGTCCGCGGAGGCATCCACATAGATATGGCAGAGGCCTTCGAGATGGGCGAAGACCGGCACACGCGCCTCGTTCTGGACGCGGGCGACGAGGCTCTTGCCGCCGCGCGGCACGATCACGTCAATCGCGCCGTTCAGGCCCGACAGCATAGCGCCGACGGCGGCGCGGTCGGTAGTCGGGACGATCTGGATCGCGTGTTCCGGAAGGCCAGCTGCCTTCAGGCCCGCGACGAGGCAATCGTGGATCGCCTCCGACGACTGGGCCGAATCGGAACCGCCCCGCAAGATCACGGCATTGCCGGCCTTGAGGCAGAGCGCGCCGGCATCGGCGGTGACGTTCGGGCGGCTTTCATAGATCACGCCGATGACACCGAGCGGCGTGCGGACGCGCTCGATATGAAGGCCGTTCGGACGATCCCAGGCGGCGATGATTTCGCCAACCGGATCCTTGAACTCGGCGATCTCGCGAAGCGCCTGCGCCATGCCGGCAATCGATTTTTCGGTGAGCGTCAGCCGGTCGATGAAGGACGGCAGCAGGTCCTTGCCTTCGACGCCTTTCAGGTCGGCGGCATTGGCGGCAAGGATCCTGTCCTTGGCGGCAAGGATCGCGTCCGCCATGGCGTGGAGCGCCTTGTTCTTCGCGTCGGTCGAAGCCGTCGCAAGCTGGCGTGCCGCAGCCTTTGCATTGCGGCCGATCTGGTCCATCACAGCGGCGACGTCGCCGGTCTTCGCAACCATATCAAGCATGGGCGGCATCCTCCTTGCGATCTTCTTTTTTGTCTTTACGTTTCGCCGGCCCGGTCATCACCAGATCGTCGCGATGGACCATGGCGGCGCGGCCGGCATAACCGAGGATCGCCTCGATCTCGCCGGACTTGCGGCCGGTGATCTGGCGGGCCTCTTCTGCGTCATAGCTCACAAGGCCTCGGGCGATCTCGCGACCGTCGACGCCAATGATCGCGACGGTGTCGCCGCGATGGAACTGGCCGTCGATGCGGCGCACGCCGGCCGGCAGAAGGCTCTTGCCGGTGCCGAGCGCGGTTTCGGCGCCCTCGTCGACAAAGAGTTCGCCGGCCGGCTGAAGCTGGCCCGCGATCCAGGTTTTCCGCGCAGTCACGGGGGTCCCGGAGGGGGCGAACCAGGAGGAGCGGGCGCCTTGCTCGATGGCGCGCAGCGGATGTTCCGTCTTGCCGGATGCGATGATCATGGCGCAGCCGGCGCCGGTGGCGATTTTACCGGCATCGATCTTGGTGCGCATGCCGCCGCGCGACAATTCGGATGCAGCGCCGCCGGCCATGGCCTCGATCTCCGGCGTGATCGCCGGGACGGTTTCCAGGAATTTCGCGTCGGGATCGAGATGCGGCGGGGCAGTATAAAGGCCGTCGATGTCGGACAGCAGCACGAGCAGATCGGCGCTGGTCATGGTGGCGACGCGAGCAGCGAGGCGGTCGTTGTCGCCGTAGCGGATTTCGGTCGTGGCGACCGTATCGTTCTCGTTGATGATCGGCACGGCGCCGATCTTCAAAAGCTGGTTGATGGTGGCACGGGCGTTGAGGTAACGGCGACGCTCCTCCGTGTCGCCCAGCGTCAGCAGGATCTGGCCGGCCACGATGCCATCGCGCGACAGGCTTTCCGACCAGGCGCGGGCAAGCGCGATCTGGCCGACCGCCGCCGCCGCCTGGCTCTCTTCGAGCTTCAGCGCGCCCGAGGGCAGGTCAAGTACGGTGCGGCCCATGGCGATCGCGCCCGAAGAGACGACGAGAACATCGATACCTCTTGCCTTCAGCGCGGCGATATCGGCGCAGATGGCGTCGAGCCAGTGCGATTTCAGGCCCGTCTTGCGGTCGACGAGCAGAGCCGAGCCGATCTTGATGACGATGCGGCGATGACTGGCGAGCGGTTTACGGGTAGCCGTCATGCATCCTCATCCTCATCGAAATCCTGGATGGGGGTCGAGCGATCGGGCAGTGCGGTGTCGTTGACGCCGCTCGCCTCGACGATGACGTCGCGCAGCGCGCGCAGCACCTCGGTCATCCCCTTGCCGGTGACGGCTGAGATCAGGAACGGTGTCTGGCCGCAGGCCTTTTCCAGTTCCTTCGCCTTTTTCTTCAGTTCCTTGTCGTCGAGCACGTCGATCTGCGACAGCGCCACGATGACCGGCTTGTCGATCAGGCCACCGCCATACGCCTCGAGTTCGTGTTTGACGGTCTTGTAGGCCTTGCCGACCTTTTCCTCGACGGAGGAGACCAGATGCAGGAGCACGCGGGTGCGTTCGACATGGCCGAGGAACCGGTCGCCGATGCCGACACCCTCATGGGCGCCTTCGATCAGGCCCGGGATATCGGCCAGAATAAATTCCCGGGCGTCGATGGTGGCGACGCCGAGATTGGGATGCAGCGTCGTGAACGGGTAGTTGGCGATCTTCGGGCGCGCGCGGGTGACGCTGGCAAGGAAGGTCGACTTGCCGGCATTCGGCATTCCGACGAGGCCGGCATCGGCGATCAGCTTCAGCCGCAGCCAGATGGTTTTTTCCTCACCCTCAAGACCGGGATTGGCCCAGTTCGGCGCCTGGTTAGTCGCGCTCTTGAAATGGGTGTTGCCGAAGCCGCCATTGCCGCCTTTGGCGAGCCGGAACCTCTGGCCTTCGCGGGTCAGGTCGATGATCAGCGTCTCGTTGTCTTCCTCGAAGATCTGGGTGCCGACGGGCACTTTCAACGTCACCTCGCCGCCATTGGCGCCGGTACGGTTGCGGCCCATGCCGTGGGTGCCGGTCTGGCCCTTGAAATGCTGCTGGAAGCGGAAATCGATCAGGGTGTTGAGGCCGTTGACGGCCTCCACCCAGACATCGCCGCCGCGCCCGCCATCACCACCGTCAGGTCCGCCGAACTCGACGAACTTTTCCCGCCGGAACGAGACCGCGCCCGCGCCGCCGTCGCCGGAGCGGATATAGACTTTTGCCTCGTCGAGAAATTTCATCTTGTTGCCGTCAGTCTTGTGTTAGTCGGGATGCCTGTCGCTTCAGGTCGGGCGCTCAGTGCATGTCGATAGGGGTTTCGATATCGTCGGTTGGGGCGGAGGTCAAAGAATATCATGAAGTTCGTCAGCTATAACATTCAATACGGGATCGGCATGGATGGTGTGTTCGATCCCGAACGCATCGCCGCGAGTATCGAGGGAGCGGATGTAATCGCGCTTCAGGAAGTGACCCGCGGTTTCCCCAGGAATGGCCATGTCGATCTCGTCGCCCGTTTCTCGGATCTGTTTCCGGACCATTTCCATGTCTATGGCGCACCTTGCGACCTGCTGCTCGACGTATCTATCGAGAACGGCCGCCGCATCGAGCGCCGTTTTCAGTTCGGCAACATGATCCTGTCGCGCTGGCCGATCCTTTCCACCCGTCATCTTCTGCTGCCCCGCAGCCGCACCGTGGAGATGCTCAACCTGCAGCGCGGAGCGCTGGAAGCGGTGATCGTCGCACCCGGCGGACCGCTCCGGGTTTATTCCGTCCACCTCGATCATGTCTCTCCCGATGAACGGCTCGGCCAGATCCGTTATCTCAAGGAGCGGGTGCTGAACTTCGTCTCCGAGGGCGGTTCGCTCACCGGCGGCGGCGAAGATGGTTTCCCCGATCTGCCACTGCCGGAGGATTTCCTGCTGATGGGGGATTTCAACATGGAGCCGGAATCGACCGAGTATATCGCCATGGCCGGTCAGCGGGACCGTTATTACGGCCGCATCCTGCGCGCCAACGAACCCGTCGACGTGCTGGACCGCTCCGGATCGTTGACGCCGGAGAGCTATACCTGGGCGAAGCCGCCGGGCGACGGGCCGATGAAGATGCATCTCGATCATTGCTTCGTGAATGCCGGGCTGGTGCCGCGGCTGAAAAACGCCTGGGTCGATAACGAGGCGCCTGGTTCAGACCACTTTCCGCTCTGGGTCGAGGTCGAGTGAATGATCCGGCGGAGTTTCCTCCGCCGGGCCTTTGTTATGGGAGCGTCACGGTCGGGCCGGCCGCCGGAAATCCTCAGGCAGCAGCATGGTCTCGATATGCGGCGCCATCCTGTTGCGGGACAGACTGAAGAGCTGGCTCGCATCGACGATGGTGAAACCGAGCTTCTTCTGGACGTTCAGCGAAGCAAGGTTGTCCGCAAAGGCGCCGGAAAACACCTGCGCCTCCGGCATACGCCGGAAGAAACGCTCCAGCGTCCCGGCCGCCGCTTCCGTCATATAACCCCGGTCCCAGTAAAGCCGGTTCAGCCAGTAGCCGAGATGCCACCGGCCCCGCCTCAATTCCAGGCTGACGACGCCGATATGGGCGTCGTCGCCGGTGGTGATCGCCAGCGTCCAGTCCGGCAGGATGCCCGACGCGTTCGGAACCAACCAATCCAGCGCGTCCTGACGGTCATAGGGCTGCGGCACCCGCGCCAGCATGCGGGCCACCTTGAAATCGCCGAGCGATTCGGCAATCGCCGTCGCATCGGTGATCTTGTGCGGGCGAAGCACCAGCCTTTCGGTGGTGATGACCGGGCAAGGGCCCGGCATCGTGACGGTCGTGCTGGTCTTCTGGAGGACGGCGGCGTTCATCGCAGTTCTCCCCAGCTTCTCAAGGACATCCAGGTCTTGCGGTCGAGCCGGAACCACTCGACGGCGACCATGCCGCCGAGCGCCAGGCAATCGATCATGCCGGTGCCCTGGAACTGGAAACCGCATTTCTGGATCACCCGCCGGGAGGCGATGTTGGTCACCCGGCAGCGGGCATCGATATGGTCGATGTTGTTGCGGGTGCGGAAGGCCATGTCGATCAGGGCATGGGCGGCTTCCGTGGCATAACCCCTGTTCCAATAGGGTTCGCCCAGCCAATAGCCGAGTTCGAGCGTTCTTTCGTCCTGTTGCGGTTCGAGCGCGCAGCAACCGAGAAAGGCGCCGTTGTCTCCTCGCGTGATGGCGTAGACGCATTTGCCAATCTCGCCGGCCTTCGTGCGTCGCACGAAATCGGCTGCGTCTTTAGCCGTATAGGGATGCGGCATACGCGACACCATGGTCGCGATATTCGCATTGTTGGCGAGATGGGCAAGTGCGTCGATGTCTTCTTCGTGGGGCGTGCGCAGAACTAATCTCTGCGACAGTAAGACGGGGCAATCGCTTCTCGGCCGGTCGGGCCTTAACCGTTCCTCTGGCGGCCGGGATTGGCTCGCCCTCAGTAGTTCGCCTTGCATGTTCAGTCCTCCTGTTGGGGAAAAGAAAAAGGGAAGATGGTGGTGTCCCATCTTCCCTTTTTCTGACTGAACCTTTGGGCGTTCAGCCGGGTCGATGTGACACCGGCTGCTTAAAACGCTTACCGGCTTTATTCTGCTGCTTCGGCTTTCGGCATTACGGACACGAACACGCGACCATTGGCCTTGGTTCGGTAATTCACGTTGCCGGCGGTAAGCGCAAAAATGGTGTGGTCCTTACCGAGGCCGACGTTCTGGCCCGGATGCCACTGCGTACCGCGCTGGCGCACGATAATGTTGCCCGGAATGACGGTCTTCGCCGCCGAACTTCTTCACGCCAAGGCGCTTGGAATTCGAATCGCGACCGTTGCGCGACGAACCGCCAGCTTTTTTATGTGCCATTGGAGTTCTCCTTTACCCTTCGAAACCCGTTGTTAAGCCAAGATGTCCGTGATGCGGACGACCGTGTGATGCTGGCGATGGCCGCGAATCCGCTTGGAATTCTGACGGCGACGCTTCTTGAAGGAAAGGACCTTCTTGCCGCGATTATGCTCGACCACTTCGGCCTTGACCGTCGCACCCGTAACAAAGGGAGCGCCGAACTTGGCATCGGCGCCAACGCCGACAACCAGGATTTCGTTGAATTCTACGACAGAACCAGCTTCGGCTTCCAGCTTTTCGATGGTGAGCACGTCGTTGGCTGCCACGCGGTACTGTTTACCGCCGGTCTTGATGACTGCGAACATTTTTTATCCTTTCATGTTCGTTCCGGCTCTGCCTTCATAAAAGGCGGCCGTCTTTTTATCAGTCGGGCTCTAGCAGGGTTTCGAAAGAGACGATCTTCTGGAACTTGCTGCCGGTGGAATTCGTGTGGCTGTTCCAACAACCTCCACACAAACAAAGAGGCATGGATACTTTTCCACGCCTGATCGCGAGCGGACATACGCGAGCGGCAAAAAACTGTCAAGACGAAAGGATATAAAGACTTGATATTCGCCCCTTGCCAGCCCCATGTTTGCCCGCTATGAGAACGCCCGCGCTGACCAACGCGTCATCACGTCTTAAGCGGAGAGGTGGCTGAGTGGTCGAAAGCACCGCACTCGAAATGCGGCGTGCCTGCAAGGGCACCGTGGGTTCGAATCCCACCCTCTCCGCCATATATTGTTGGGTCCGTTCTGGATCACCCTTTCCCCGAGCGCGCGCTCCTCTTAGCTGATCGACCGTTTGCATTCCGGATCGGACAGACTGCAGGGACCATTGCGTAGATGGCGTATTTCCATAAACTTACTTTCATGCGCCGGGATTAATATTCGGGCCACATGAAGTATTCGCAACTACCAATTGTTATTAATTTTTAGATACGCGTGATCATTTATTAAATTTTTATTCAAATATTGTCCCGCATTCTAGCAAGTGTGCAGTGCCGCACATTTCCACGCGCAGGATGCGCTTTTTCATTCAGAATCATTTCTCCCGGTCGCTTGATGCGCCTCACTCACCCCTGGAACGAACATGAAAAATCTGAGGATTTCAAACCAGCTCGTGCTGCTGGTTCTGGCTCTGATCGCCGGCTTCGCCGTCGTGACCTATTTCGAACTCCAGGCCTCGACGCGGGCTATCTATGCCGAACGGTATGGAATGCTGCGGACCCAGGTGGAGTCGGGCATCGGCATCCTCAAGAAGTTCCAGCAGCGTGAGGCGGCCGGTGAGCTGACGCGCGCAGAAGCCCAGAAACAGGCCTTCGCCGCAGTTTCCGCCATGAGCTTCCAGCCTGACGGCTATCTTTTCTCCTATGACTATGACGTGAAGATGCTGATGCATCCTGATCCGAAGAAGATTGGAGAAAACGGCAAGGGTAAACCCGATTCCGCCGGGAAGCTGTTCCGCGACGAAATGGTCTCCGTTGGCAGGGCCGGCGGCGGAATTGTCGATTATATGAGCACGAGCAAGCCCGGCCAGCCTGATGGGGACTTTTCGAAGAGCTCTTATGCGAAAGCGTTCGAACCCTGGCAGATGGTCCTTGCGACCGGCGTTTACACCGACGACCTGCAGGCGCAGATCCGCGGAATGGTGCTGGACGCGCTCGCTATCGGCGCACTTGCGTTGATCATCGCCCTCGGCGCCGCCTATGTGGTCATCCGCGGTATCACCAAGCCATTGGCCGCGGTGCATGACACGTTGCAGGCCGTCGCCGACGAAAATGTCACCGCGACGATCCCGCACACGGACATGTCGAACGAAGTGGGGATGATGGCCAAGGCCACCCAGGCGCTGCAGGAAAAGATCCGCGAACGGCATGCGATGGCCGAACGCGAGGAAAAGCAGAAGACCGAGCTCGATCGCGAGCGCCAGCAGAACCTCGACATGCAGCAGCAGGAAGCAGCGCTGCAGACCCGCGTCGTCTCCACCATCGGCGAAGCGCTCGAAGCGCTGGCCCATGGCGACCTCACGGTCCGCTGCGCCGATCTCGGGGCGCGCTACGAGACGCTGCGCCACAACTTCAACGAGGCGCTCGCCCATCTCGAGGCCGCGATGAGCAAGGTCAATGCCAAGGGCATCGATATCAGCGGTTCGAAGGAAGAAATCCGCCGCGCCTCGAACGAGTTGTCGCAGCGCACCGAACGCCAGGCCGCCAATCTCGAAGAGACGTCGGCCGCCCTCGACGAACTCACCGTCGCCGTTCGCCAGACGGCAGAAGGTGCGCATGAGGCCGCCCAGCGGGTCACCTCGGTCAGCGCCGAGGCCAACCGCTCCGACCAGATCGTCGCCCAGGCGATCGACGCGATGGGCGGTATCGAACATTCGTCGGAAGAGATTTCCAAGATCATCGGGGTGATCGACGACATCGCCTTCCAGACCAACCTGCTGGCCTTGAACGCCGGCGTGGAAGCTGCCCGCGCCGGGGAATCCGGCAAGGGTTTTGCGGTCGTCGCCCAGGAAGTGCGCGAACTCGCCCAGCGCTCCGCCGCTGCGGCAAAGGAGATCAAGGACCAGATCTCGCGCTCTTCCGGCCAGGTGCAGAATGGCGTGCGCCTCGTCGGCGAGGCCGGCGAAGCGCTGAAGCGGATCTCCAACCAGGTGAAGGCGGCGAGCGACATCGTCGGCAAGATCGCCCATTCGGCTTCCGAACAGGACACCACGCTGCGCTCGATCTCGTCGTCGCTGAACCAGCTCGACGCGGCCACCCAGCACAATGCGGCGATGGCGGAAGAAACCACCGCCTCGGCCGAGGCGCTTGCCGCCGATACCGACGAACTCTTGAACCTGATCAGCAGCTTCCGCATCAACGCCAACCAGGATACCGGCTACAATGCCGGCGCCGGCAGCCTCAACCGCGTCGCCCAGAAGATGCGCCGCGCCAGCTGACGCCAATCCCACACATGGACCCATACAGGGGACGGAGGAACCGCCGGGTCGAAGGATCCGGCGGTTTTTTGTTTGGGCGATTAAGATCAGGCGGCGGCAATCCAGGAATAACGGAAGCCCTGGGAAGCGCTCGGTCATTTTCGTCCCGGCGCCTTGAAATCGTGAGGAGCGGCGCACTCCCACGATAGTGGAAGCCTCCAAAAACTCTCTCGAGAGGCTATCGATCATGGTGGCAGCAATTTTCAGCGGAGCATTGACGGAATGTTGATCCGGTGAAATTTTTCGCCGTATTACAGTCACGGGAGAATGGGCGGGCGGGGAACCTTTTGAAGGTGCCGGCATTCTTCATTTTCGGCCGGAAGACGAGGCGGACATGCGATCAGTGAGGATGACCGAGGAACTGTGGCAGCATCTGCTTTCGCTTCGCGAAGGATCCCTGCGCCCGGTGGCGCTTTCCGCCGATGTCGATGGTTCCGGTCTCTCGCTCTACAGGCCGATCGCGGTCCGTGGCGGGCCGCTGGTTCTGGCCCAGGTCGGCCAGTCTCTGGACGGCCGCGTCGCAACGCCGACCGGCGACGCCCAGGATGTGTCCGGCTGTGATGGGATTGCCCATCTGCACCGGTGCCGGGCGCTGGTGGATGCAGTGATCATCGGGGTCGGGACGGTCGTTGCCGACAATCCCAGTCTTTCGGTTCGTGCCGTCAGCGGCAGGAACCCGGTGCGCATCGTGGTGGATTGCAATGGCCGCATGCCCGAGCGGGCCAAGATGCTGCATGACGGCGGCGCGCCCGTGCACGTCATGCAGGCCGACGACGTTCCTCTCCGCAACGTCCGGTATCGGACCATCCGGCTGCCGCGTCAGGCGGATGGAGGACTTGCTCCGCGGGATATTCTTGCCGCGCTCGCCGAACGCGGCCTGACGACCGTTTTGGTCGAAGGCGGCGCAACTACGATTTCCCGCTTCGTCGATGCACACCTGATCGACCGGCTGCATGTCTCGGTCGCGCCGATCATCATCGGCTCGGGCCCCGCGGGTATCCGGCTTTCGCCGATCGACCGGTTGTCGGAGGCTCGCCGCCCGGAGGTTCAGGTCTACAATATCGGCACGGATATCGTATTCGACTGCAATTTCCGCATTGAAGTGGCTGCCTCAGCGGATCGCGAGGATGTCCTGATGGCCGACCTGGCATAGGCTGCCATCGCGATCAACCATTTTTCGCCGGAAATCGGCCCAGTCGCGGAGTTCGCTCTCGTCGAGCTGGCCGTATTCATAGACCGCGCGCACCATACCGTCGAGGAAAAGACGCTGCAGGTCGCGATCGCTTACGGTCATCGCCCATGGGCTTTCAGCCGTCGTCACCGTGTAGCCGCTCTCCCCGAGACAATCGGCCAGCGTCGCCCACGCCCGGGGCCCAAGCGAAAGTCCAAAACCCTTGTCACTCAACTGGTGTGCGTTGAAGTTCGCAACCACGGTCTCGTCAAGCGGGTGTGGTTTCGACCAGCGCATCCGGCCGTCATAGTTGAGCGCGGCATAGAGGCTGGCGCCTCTTTGCGAAATGTGGGCGACGAAACGGCGAATGAACTGCTCCGAACAGAGATCGAAGAGAGCGGAGGCGGTCACGAGGCCGACATCGGCGAGCGGCAGAGCTTCGATCTCGTTGAGGTCGCCCCGAACAATCTCGATGGCCTCGCCATGCAGGCGATTTGCTTCGTCCAGAAGCCGCTGATCGTCGTCGAAAAGCCGAAACCGCGCCGGCCTTTGAAGTTTTGGCGAAAGCGCGCGAAAGGTCGAACCGGTGCCGCAGCCGATATCGAGGATCGTCGGGGCAGAGACGCTTTCGAGGGATTGGATTGCCGCTGCCAGCAAATCCGCGTCCCGTGCGCGACCATCCACGGGTTCGCGCAGCGCCAGCCAATCCCTGTCGAAGCCGCTCATGACGCTCGTTCCAGAAAATCGGAGATGATGACGGCGGTGTCCCGCCAGGAGGGAAGCCTGGCACCGGCGATTACGGCGGCATCGGCCATCGAAATGCGGGTTTCGGGTTCTTCCAGCAGTCGTCTCAGGGCGGCGGCAAAAGCGTCCGGATCGTTCGGTGGCACGAGAAAGCCGGCGCTTTTGGGCACGACGTCCGGCACGGCCCCCGTCGCGCAGCCGACGATCGGCAGGCCTTGGGCGAGCGCCTCGGCAAACACCATTCCATAACCTTCATAACGGCTTGCGAGCGCAAAGATGTCGGCCTTGGCGAATTCGGAGCGTGTGTCGTCGATCTGGCCGGCGAGCTCGATGCGGTCACCGAGCCCGGATTGGGCAACCTGGCGTTCGAGTTCCGCGGCGACGCCGGGGTCTAGCACCTTGCTGCCGACGATGCGGCAGGTCCATGGCAGATCGCGCAGCTTTTCGAGCGCAGAAATCAGTATGTCGTGGCCTTTGCGGCGGGTCAGCGTGCCGACGCTGAGGATCAGAGGCGGGTCGCCGCCACCGACAGCCAGCGGCGCCGGATCCATGCCCGGGATGGCGACCGTGATCTTTTCCGCAGGGATGGCGTAATTGGCGGCGAGTTCGGCGGCGGTGGCATGCGATGTGACGACAACACCGCGGGTCTGCGCCAGCGCGGCCTTTTCGCGGGCGGCTAAAGCCTGTCGTCGTTCGCCGTCGAGCCCCGTCTCCAGGGCCAGTGGGTGATGCACGAGCGCCATGATCTTCAGGCGTTTTGCTTCGCGCCCGGCCCATTCGTCCATCACGCCGAAGGCCAGGCCGTCGACCAGCACGAGGCTGTCATCGGCAAGGCCGGAGAGCATCCGCCCGGCATCGTCGAGCTGTTTCGCGTTCGGATCTGGAAAGCCGTCGCCGAGGGAGATCAGTTCGACATTCCAGCCGAGATCGGTAAGGGCCGCGACGACACGCCGATCATAGCCATAACCACCGGTGCGGGTTTCGAGGTCGCCGGGATAGGCAAGGACAAGATCGCGGCTCACAACTCGGCCTCGAACCAGCCGCGGGCGGTGTGTGATTCGTGCAGCATGACCCGCAGTTTGCGGATGCGCGCACCGCCCTCACCGAGCCGGCCGTTCCGGATGGCATCGGCGATGCGGTCGAATATGTATTTGGCGAGGAATTCTGTCGTCGTCACCTTGCCGGCGAAAATCTCCAGCGTGTCGAGGTTCTGATAGTTGAGCGGCGCCAGCACGTCCTTCAGCACCTCGGACGCCAGCCCGATATCCACCGCAAGCCCGTTCTCGTCCAGATCGCTGGTGAAGAAGGCGGCGTCGACCACGAAGGTTGCCCCATGCATGCCTTGGGCGGGGCCGAAAACCGGGCGGGGAAGACTATGCGCGATCATGATGTGATCACGGACTTCAACGGCGAACATGCGGGATTTCCTTCAGTATTTGATGCGATGGCAGAGCGTGGTGGCCGAGCCGATAATGTCGGCATAATCGGCGGCGATGGTTTCGAACGGTGTTTCGCCCGAAATCAGATGGTCGAGCCGGTCGTCGCCGAGAAGCTGGAGTGCCTTGCTCATGCGGCGCCTCGTGTCCCAGCGGGCGCGCCGCCCGGGCGGCAGCGAGGCGACCTGCGAGCTGACGATGGACAGGCGCTTGGCATGAAAAGCATGCCCAAGCGGGATCTCCACGTGCTTTTCTCCATACCAACTCGCTTCGATAACCCGGGCTTCGAAACCGGCATGATCGAGCGCCGTTGCCAGAGCGTCGGCCGAAGCGGAAGCATTGACCAGCACGTCGCAATCATGGGGCACATCATCGGCAGACGAAAATCGAAGACCGAGAGCCTTAGCGGTTTCGGCACGCTCCGGTTCGATATCGGAGATCACCACTTCAGTGCCGATGATCCGCGACGCAAGGTAGGCGACCAGAAGCCCGACGACGCCGGCGCCGAAAACGGCCACGCGGTCACCCGGCTGGATGCCTGCGTCCCAGGTGATATTGAGCGCGGTTTCCATATTGGCAGCCAGCACGGCACGGTGCGGGGGTAAACCGTCGGCAAGCGGGTGAATAGCCGAAACGGACACCCGAAAACGATCTTGATGGGGATGCAGGCAGAAGACAGTTCTGCCGACGAGGCGTTCCGGCCCTTCTTCGACAATTCCGACGGCGGCATAGCCGTATTTCACCGGGAAGGGAAACCGGCCTGCCTGATGCGGTGCGCGCATGCGCTCGTATTCGCTTTCCGGCACCTGTCCGGCGAAGACCAGCGATTCGGTGCCGCGGCTGATGCCGCTATAAAGCGTGCGGACGACAACCTCGCCTTCGCACTCCGCCGGCAATTTCTCCTGCCGAAGTGCGCAACGGCCTGTCTCCTCGATCCAGAGGGCTCTTCCGTCCTTTTGCGTTGCCGCATTGGGGGCTGTCTCACGCCTTGTCACGCATCACACCTTTCACGCCACAACAATCCAGACCTAGAGGCTTCAACGATGACGGCAAGGGAGTCGTTGTGCGAGAGGTCGACATCGCTATCACGTTTATTTGACACTGGTTTTGCGGATCCGGCCTTTGCTGCGCTCCGTATTCTTCTCCATGTAGTGCCTGTGAGGAGAGCGTCATGAATGTTTCATATCATCCCTGGGACGAGGAAGGCATGTCCGATGGCTGACTGGATGAATGCCGGGCCGCTGGATCGCCAGGCGGCGCGCAGGGCTTATCGCTTGCTCTCCCTGGATGCCTATGCGGTGACCATGACCGTCGCTGCCGCGCTCGTTGCGGCGATGCATTTCCTCGGCGACTGGCTCGGCATCGACACGGCCGCTGCCGGCTGCGCCTTCATCGTCTATGCAGTGATTTCCGCCATCGCTCTCGGCAATCTCCACGCCCACAGCCATGGCCGTTTCGGTTTTGCCAACATCGTGACGACGATCCGTGCCGCGCTCACGGCAGTATTGGGCGGTATGGTGCTGGCGTCGCCGCAATTCGGCGTGGATCTCGACCAGAGCGCACTACGGCTGCTCGGCTTCGTGATTGCCTTCGCGCTGGCGCTGGATGGCGTCGACGGTTTTCTCGCCCGCCAGACCGGCACGGTCTCGCAATTCGGTGCCCGTTTCGACATGGAAGTGGATGCGCTGCTGATCTTTTTTCTCTCGCTCGCGGCCGTGCTGCTCGGCAAGGCGGGACTTTGGGTTCTGCTGATCGGATTGATGCGTTATGCCTATGTCGGGGCGCAGGCGGTGTTTCCGGCGCTCAAGGGCGAACTGCCTCATTCGATGCGCCGCAAGGCGATCTGCGTCGTGCAGGGCGTGGCGCTCTGTCTGATGTTGTTTCCGGTCGTTACGATGCCGGTCTCCACCCTGCTTGCGGCCGGGGCTCTTGCCTCGCTCACCTATTCCTTCGCCGTCGACGTGATCTTCCTGGTGAGTGCAAGCAAGAACCACCATGCCGCGACCTGATTTTTCCGCTTTCCTTGGCCTCACGCGCTCGCTGTTGATCTATTACGGCCAGCCTTGGCGGCGTTCTTCGTTGAAGCGATTTTATGTGGACCTGATCCGCAAGGGCGATCTGGTGTTTGATATCGGCGCCCATGCCGGCAGCCGCAGCCGCACGCTTCTGTCGCTCGGTGCCAGGATCGTCGCGCTGGAGCCGCAGCCGTTGTTTGCGGACTTCATCGCCAGATCCTTTGCCGGCGAAGAATTGACGTTGTTGCGCAAGGCAGTCGGCAAGGAACCGGGCAATGTCGACCTGCATATTTCCAGCCGCCACCCGACCGTGACGAGCATCTCCTCGTCGTGGATTTCGAAAGTCGGAAAGACCGCCGGTTTTCGCAATGTCACGTGGGATAGGGTCGAACGTGTGGAGATGACGACGCTCGATGCGCTGATCGAAGAATACGGGCTGCCTGCCTTCTGCAAGATTGATGTGGAGGGCGCGGAAGCGGATATCATCGCCGGGCTGCATCAGCCCATCCCACTGATCGCCTTCGAGTATATCCCCGCGACGATGGAAATCGCCGAGGAGGCAGTCGGGCATCTGCGGAAGCTTGGTCCCTATCGCTTCAACCGGGTTGAGGGCGAGCGGCATCGGCTCGTCCATCAAGAGTGGATTGCCGCCGACGCGATGCTGGCGGAGATTGCCGGCCTTTCCGGCCAGACGTCTTCCGGCGATATCTATGCACGGCTGAAGTCTTAACGATTTCAGCGTTTTCGCCTTTTGAGCAGCGCGGCGAAAATGAACGCCAGGCCGGGTGCTGCGCCGACAAGCGCCAGAATGCCGTAGAGGATGCTGGCGGCGACGCCATCGGAGGCGGGATAACCGAAGAGCGGCCAGAGCGCCGCTGCCGCCGCCTCCCTGGCGCCCCAGCCGGCAATGGTCGCAGGGATCAGCATCATCAGCAGACAGAGCGGAATTGCGGTGACCGCCGCGAGCGCGGGCAAAGGCGAGCCGACGGCTGCTGAAGCGAGCATGAACATGGCGATATAGCTTGCGACGATGACGATGCTGAATAGCGTCTGCATTATCCAGGCTCCGTCCTGCAAGAAGACCTGCGCCAGCGCGGACTTCAGCCCTTCAAGCTGAGGTCGGATGCGGCGCGGCGGGAAGCGGAGCAGCAACAGACACACGAAGACCAACCCGGCGACGACAAGCGCGAAACCGGAGAGAAGGTGGCGCAGCTCCTCCGGAATCATCGCCCTGCCCAGAAGCGGCCAGAGCATGACGCCGATGGTGGCGAGCAGAAAAAACACGCCTTGTCCGGCGATCCGCTCGAAGATCACGGCCTGCGCCGGCACTTTCCAGCCGCCATCACCATGAGCCCGGTTGCGGACGGCGCGTACGGCATCGCCGGCCACGCCGCCCGGCAGAAGCTGGTTGATCAACGTTCCGAGATAATAATCGCCGATCGCTTGCCCAACGCTCAAGTGCTGGCCCAGCCGCGCTGCCGTGAACCGCCAGCGGAGTGCGGAAAGAACGATCTGCACCTGCACCAGAAGAAGCCCGGCGCCCACGTAGCTCGGGTCCGCTGAGGCGAGGCCTGTGGCGATCCGCTGCGGATCGAAGCGCAGGATCACGGCAATGAGAAGTGCGAAGGCCGCAGATAAGCCTATAAGTTTCAGAAAACGCATGGGCCGAAGGTTTTGCAGGAGCAGCGCATGAACGAGTTTCGGCCTTTTCGCCAGAGTGACATCGACCGAATAGGGCATATCGCGCAGCGCAAGGCAAATAGACTGCCATTTCTGAGGATCACGACTGCGCTGGCGATCGTTGCGGTCATCCTGGCGCTTCCTTCCGATTTCACCGATTTTTCCGAGGTCAGGTTTCCGCTGGAAGTGGCCGCAGTTGCTTTGCTGGCTTCCGTGCTGGCAGGTCTCGGTTTTTCCCTTCTGCGCATTGCGGTCACCCTGCTGCTGGCGGCAATGCTGTTCCTGAAACTCGCGGACATAGGCACCGGCACCGCTTTCCAGCGACCGTTCAATCCTTATCTTGACCTCAAGATCCTCACCGACGGCTGGAATCTCCTAAGCGGTTCCGCCGGCATCACGAAGGCGGTCGGAATCATCTGTGCGGGTCTTCTGGCATGGCTGGTTGTCGCCGCCGTCCTCTATTGGTCGCTGGGCGGTTTCCGGCGCCTTTCGGGGGGAGCCCGGCGCAAGTCCGCTCTCGTCTCCGGTGCGGTTCTGTTAATCGGCTTAGCGGCGCTTGCGGTCCAAAATGACGATCGCCCCGCCCTCGGCGTCGAGGCCGATGCCGCTTCCTATTTTGTCAATCGCATCGCGATGGTGAAGGGTTCGATTGCCGATCTCGCCCGGTTCGAGGACGAACTGAAGCAGGATCCGGTCACCGCCGGGCCGCATTTCTCGGCGCTTGCCGGTACCGATGTCGTGCTGGTGTTCGTCGAATCCTATGGCCGCAGCGCGATCGAAGATCCGCGTTACGCGACGGTCATCAACAGCCGGCTGACGTCGGTGGAGAACGAGATCGGGGCCGCAGGCCTGCAGGCCCGCAGCGGCTGGCTCACCTCGCCGACGGTCGGCGGCATCAGCTGGCTGGCGCATGGTACGCTGCTCTCCGGTCTCTGGGTCGACAACCAGGGGCGCTACGACCGGATGATCACCAGCGAGCGGACGAGCCTCAACAACCTCTTCCGTTCCTCTGGCTGGCGCACCACGGCGGTGATGCCGGCGATCACGCTCGACTGGCCGGAAGCCGGTTATTTCGGTTATGACAGCATCCATGCCGCCGCAGGGCTCGGCTATCGCGGCAAACCCTTCAACTGGGTGACGATGCCGGATCAGTTCACGCTCGAGGCATTTGAAAGACTGGAGCGTCCGGTGGGCCACAAACCGGTCATGGCGGAAATGGCGCTGATCTCCAGCCACGCACCCTGGACGCCGCTTCCCTCGTTGGTCGACTGGGACCGGATCGGCGATGGCGCCGTCTTTAATGCGCAGGCGGAAAGCGGCGATCCGCCCTCGGTCGTCTGGGCCGATCCCAACCGCGTGCGGGCGCAATATCTCACCTCGATCGACTACACGATCGAGACGCTCGGCTCGTATATGGCGCGCTACGGGAAGAACACGCTGTTCATCCTGCTCGGCGATCACCAGCCGGCGTCGATCGTTACCGGCGAGGGGGCCTCGCGCGACGTGCCGATGCATATCGTCACCGGCAATCCGGACCTCCTGAAACGCCTCGACGGCTGGAACTGGCAGAAGGGCATGATCCCGCTGCTATCCACCCCGGTCTATCGTATGGACGAGTTCCGTCGGAAGCTGGTCGAGAGCTTCGATTGATCGACCGCGTCAGGCTGAATTATCTCATCAGGAATGGGTGCCGAGGTAGCTTTCCATCAGCGCCGGATTGACCGCCATTTCGCTTGCCGGGCCGGAAAGGCGGACTTCGCCCAATTCGACCAGATAACCCTCGTCGGCGATTTCGAGCGCGGCGCGGGCATTCTGCTCGACGAGCAGGATGGAGACACCGGTCTTTCGCAGTTCCGAGACGATGTTGAGGATGTCGATGACGATCTTCGGCGCGAGGCCCAGGCTCGGTTCGTCGAGCAGCAGCAGGCGCGGCCGGCTCATCAGGGCGCGGGCGAGCGCCAGCATCTGCCGCTCGCCGCCGGAAAGCGTGCCGGCCAGCTGCTTGCGGCGTTCGGCCAGGCGCGGGAAACGCGTATAGACGTCCTCGCGCGTCTCGGCGCGCTCAGTGGCGCTGCGCAGGAAGCCGCCAAGCTCGACATTGTCCTCGACCGACATGGTGGAGAACAGTTCGCGCTTTTCCGGCACGAGGCAGAGGCCGGCGGCGACGCGGCCCTCGACCGAGCGCGGCACGGGTGCACCGTCGTAGATGATCGTGCCGGAAGAGGGAACGATGCCCATGATGGCGTTTAGCAGCGTCGATTTACCGGCGCCGTTTGCGCCGATCACGGTGACGATGCTCCCAGGCTTCATGCTCATCGATATGCCGTGCAGCACCTCGGCGCGGCCGTAGGAGACGTGGATGTCGGAGAGTTCGAGCAGGTTTCCGTTCATGCGACGCCTCCGAGATAGGCGGCGACGACCGCCGGATGTTTGCGCACGTCGGCCGGCTTGCCTTCGGCGATCAGGGTACCGAAATCGAGCACCACGAGATGGTCGACCAGACCCATGACGAAGCCCATGTCGTGTTCGACGAGGAGCACGCTGACGCCCTCCTCGCGCAGCTTCTTCAAGAGGTTGGCGAGCTCCTGTTTTTCGCCGTGGCGCAGGCCGGCCGCGGGTTCGTCGAGTAGTAGTACGGCCGGATCGGCGGACAGGGCGCGGGCGATCTCCAGGATGCGGATCTGGCCGAGCGCCAGATCGCCGGCCGGCCGGTCGCGATAGGCGCCGAGCCCGACGCGTTCGAGCTGGAAGGCGGCTTCGGCCAACAGCGTCGCCTCCTGCCTGCGCTCCAGCCGCAGGAAGCTCCTGAAGACACCGGCCGAGCCGCGCAGATGCGCGCCGAGCGCCACATTTTCCAGCACCGACATGTCCGGCAGGATCTTCGCGTGCTGGAAGGTGCGGGCGATGCCGTGTTTGGCGACTTCGCGCGGGCTGTCGCCGGTCATCGGCTGGCCCTCGTAGAAAACCGATCCGCTGGTCAACGAAGCGAGGCCAGTGATGAGGTTGAAGGTCGTGCTCTTGCCGGCGCCATTCGGCCCGATCAGGCCGACGACCTGGCCGGCCCGCACTTCGAAACTAACATCGTTGACCGCCACCAGGCCGCCAAAGGCTTTTCGCGCCTTTTCCACCTTGATCAGCGACGAGCCGGCCGGCGCCAGCGTTCGCTTGGCAAGCCTGTCGTCGGAAGTCGGCAGAGGCCGCGGGGGCCGCTTCGGCAGGAGCTTCAAGACGAATGGCCAGAGGCCATCCCGGGCGAGCTGCAGGATCACCACCAGCAGAATGCCGAAAACGACCATTTCCAGATTGGCGGTTGTGCCGATCAGGTCCGGCAGGAAACGCTGCAGCACGTCCTTCATGATCAGCACGATGCTGGCGCCGAAGATTGCGCCCCAGACATGACCCGAACCGCCGACCACGGCCATCAGCAGATATTCGATGCCCATGCTGAGCCCGAACGGCGTCGGGTTCACCGAACGCTGCATATGCGCATAGAGCCAGCCGGAAAGGGCCGCGACCACGCCGGCGAACACGAAAACGGTGAGCTTGGCGCGCACGATGTTGACGCCGAACGCTTCCGCCGCCTGGCCGCCGCCGCGCAACGCGCGGATGCCGCGGCCGATCCGCGAGTCCAGCAGGTTTTTCGCGCCGAGCGCGACAGCAATCACGAAGAACCAGATGAGGTAATAGATCGATCCGTCGCTCATGAAGCGATATCCGGCGACTTCGACCGGGGGGATGCCGGAAATGCCGTCGTAACGGCCGAGGAGGTCGATCTTGCCGAACAGATAATAGAGCGCCAGGCCCCAGGCGATCGTGCCGAGCGGCAGGAAATGGCCGGAAAGGCGCACGGTGATGAGGCCGAGCGGCAGGGCGGTCAACGCCCCGACGATCAGCGACAGCGGCAGGGTCAGCCAGGGCGAAAAGCCGTAATTCGTGCTCAACACGGCCGTCGTATAGGCCCCGAAACCGCAGAAGGCGGCCTGGCCGAACGAGGTGAGGCCGCCGACACCGGTCAGCAGCACCAGGCCGATCGTCACCAGAGAGGCGAGGCCGATATTGTTGAGGATCGTCAGCCAGAACGGCGGCACCGGCAGGAGAGGGATGACCGCCAGGAAAACGATGCCGGCAAGGCCGGGAAGCAAACGCTCGATCTTCATCGCTCACTCCTCCTCGTGGAAACTGCCGCTCAGCGACAGCCAGATCAGAACGGGAATGATGAGCCCGAAGACGATGACCTCCTTGAAGCTGCTGGCGAAGAAGGAAGAGAAGGATTCGACCAGCCCGACACCGATCGCCGCGATCGCGGTGATCGGGAAGCTCGCAAGCCCGCCGATGATCGCCGCCACGAAGCCCTTGAGCCCGATCAGGAAGCCGGTGTCGTAATAGATCGTGGTGATCGGGCCAATCAGCACGCCTGAAACGGCGCCGATCGCCGCGGCCAACGTGAAGGCGGTGATGCCGGTCAGATGGGTGCGAACGCCGACCAGTCGGGCGCCGAGCCGGTTGACGGCGGTGGCGCGTAGCGCCTTACCGAGCAGCGTCCGCTCGAAGAACAGGTAGAGGCCGACGATGATCGCGATCGTCGCACCGTAGATGCAGAGGCTCTGGGCGCTCACCATCAACGAGCCGATCGTGTAGTTGTCGTTGGCGAGCGGTTCGGCACGCAGGCCCTCGGCGCCGAAGAAGACGAGGCCAAGCCCCATCATGGCGAGGTGCACGCCGATCGAAGCGATCAGCAGGACGAGCACGGAAGCATCGGCAAGCGGCCGGTAAGCGATACGGTAGATGTAGGCGCCCATGGGTGTGATGATCAGAATTGTGAGCAGCGCCTTGGCGATGGACGGCAAGGCCAGCGGGGCAAGCACGATGGTGATGCCGTAAATCACGCCGGGAAGCACCAGATTAAGAGCGAGACTGCGCAGAAAGGTGCGGATATCGGTGCCGCGGCGCATGCTCCAGAGATCGAACAGAAAGGCGATCGCTCCAAAACAGACGAGAAGCGAGGTGGTGGCGGGCACCTTGCCGCCGTCGAGAAGCGCCAGCGTCAGCGCGCCATAGGCGACGAACTCGCCCTGGGGAATGAAGATCACCCGCGTGACCGAAAAGAGCAGGACCAGCGCCAGGCCGAGGAGCGCATAGATCGCGCCATTGGTGACACCATCCTGGATCAGGAAGGTCGCAATCATCGCGTCCAAAGAATTTCCCCCGATAACAGAAAAGACGCTGCAAAAAGGCCCGGCGCGGACGCCGGGCCTCGTTCAGTTGCTCTTTACTTGGTGATTTCGAACTTGCCGTTCTTGGCTGTGAATAGCACGACGGCGCGGTCGTCGAGGCCAAGGTGATCGTCGGCCTTGAAGTTGAAGACGCCCTGGCTTGCCGGGAACGGACCGCCGGTTTCGATAGCGTCACGGAGAGCCGCGCGGAATTCCGGCGTGCCGGGCTTTGCCTTCTTGAGCGCGACCGGGATGGCTTTCTTCAGGATGGCCATGGCATCGTTGATATGTGGGCCGAACTGGGTGCGGGTGCCGGGACCGAACTTCTTTTCGTAGGCCGTCACGTAGGCCATGCCTTCCGGCTTGGTCTCCGCGGTATCCGGCAGGGCTTCCGGCGCCATGGCCGGGCCGGAGGCGAAGATCGTGTTGTCGGCAGCCTTGCCGGCGATGCGCAGGAAATCGAAGGTCACGGCGCCATGGGTCTGGTAGATCTTGCCGGTAAAGCCGCGTTCGCGCAGGCCGATCTGCGGCAGCGCGGCGCCGGTGCCGGAGGCTCCGACGAAGACGGCATCCGGACGGGCGGCAACGAGTTTCAATACCTGGCCGGAAACGGAGGTGTCGGGACGGGCATAACGCTCGTCGGCGATGACCTTCAAACCGTATTGTTCGCCGATCGCCTTGAACTGGCCCATCCACAGGTCGCCATAGCTATCCGAGAAGCCGATATAACCGACCGTCTTGACCCCGTCGGCCTTCATCTTGGCAAACAGGTTCTTGGCGATCAGGCCGGCATCCTGCGGCATGATGAAGGTCCACTTGCCTTTGGAAATGTTCGGCGGAACCGGCGAGCATCCGAGATGCGGCGTGCTGCTTTCAGCCGCTACGCCGGCGACGGCGATCGAAGCGGGGGTCAGTGCCGAGCCGACCAACACGTCGACCTTGTCGTCGTTGACGAAGCGGCGGGCATTGGTGGTGGCGATGGACGGGTCGCCGGCGTCATCGAGAACAATGACCTTCAGCTTTTCGCCACCCACTTCGGTCGGCCACAATTCGACGGAGTTCTTCAGCGGAATGCCGAGCGCCGCACCCGGGCCGGTCGACGATATGGTCACGCCGATCGTGATGTCGGCCAGCGCAGAGCTTGCAAATAGGGACATGGACAGGGCGGCAACGGGCGCCATCCCAGCAAAAAACCGGTTCTTCATAGGATCCTCCCAGGACAAAAGCGGGCGATCTCCTCCCGCCCTGCCATTTGTTTACAGGGAGATTGTTTCTTTGTAAACAATTCTGATAATGGTTATGAAAAGCTTACGGAGGCCCGGCCTGGACGTGGTCGGAGTGCGGAAGTCTCACTCGACATCGTTTCCCAACAGCCGCGCCAAACCGGCTTTGCCGTTCAATTCCACCATCTCACGCGCCGACTTGGCGCGACGCTCGATCAGTTCGAGCATCTCCATGAAGGCTGCGGTCTTTTCGGGCGGCAGATCGCCGAACATGTGTTTCTCGAGGGCATCGATGCCGGCCACCATCTTTTCGTAGACGGCCGTTCCTGCTGTCGTCAGCTGGATCTGGGCCCATCGCGCATCGCGTGCGTCGGCGCGGCGGTCGATCAGGTCGCGGTCGACAAGCTCGCGGATGGCACGCGACACCATCGCCTTGTCGATTGTCGTAAGCTTGCCGATCTCCATCGGCGAGATCGATCGATAGGTGCCGATCGCGGACATGACCCGCCAGATATTCAGCTTGAAACCGTTGGCTTCGCAAAGCAGGCTGACGAGCTTCATCATTTCCGCGTTGCTGCGCGCGAGCCGGTAGGGCACGACCTTGGAGAGCTTTCGGGGGGATGTGGGCCGTTCTTCCGTCATCCGCTCAGGTCACCAGCGCCCGCTGTCTATATTCGGTGGTGTCCCAGAGGCGATTGGTCATGATGTCTTCGAGGATATCCACCGCTCCCAACACCTCGGCCTCGCCGATATAGAGCGGCGTGAAGCCGAAACGAATGGCGTTCGGGGCGCGGAAATCGCCGATCACGCCGCGCGCGATCAGGGCCTGCATGATCGCGTAGCCTTCATCGTGCAGGAAGGAAATCTGGCTGCCGCGCTTCATCCCGTCCCGGGGGGAACCGAGCTTCAGCATCGGGCAGCGCCTTTCGACTTCCGCGACGAACAGATCACAGAGCTTGATCGACTGGCGGCGCAGGTCTCCCATGTCGACGCCGTCCCAGGCATCGAGCGCTGCATCGAGCGCTGCAAGCCCGATGATCGGCGGCGTGCCGACCCGCATGCGGTCGATACCGCCACCCGGACGATAACCGAGATCGAAGGCGAAGGGCTGTTCGTGCCCCAGCCAGCCGGACAGCGCCGGCCGCACCTTGTCCGCATGGCGGGGCGCGACATAGATGAAGGCCGGCGCGCCGGGCCCGCCGTTCAGGTACTTGTAGGTGCAGCCGACCGCAAAATCCGCGTTCGCACCGGAAAGATCGACAGGCAGGGCACCGGCCGTGTGGGCAAGATCCCAGACGGTGATCGCGCCGGCTGCATGCGCCTTTTCGGTCAGCGCCTTCATGTCGTGCAGCCGCCCGGTGCGATAGTCCACCTCGGTCAGCATGACCACGGCGACGGTTTCGTCGATCGCGGCTTCGATCCCTTCCGGCTCGACGATCTTCAGCTCGTGGCCCTTGCCGAGCGAACCGATCAGGCCCTGCGCCATATAGAGGTCGGACGGAAAATTGCCGCTGTCGGACAATACGACCTTACGTTCCGGCACCAGTTCCAATGCGGAGGCGAGCGCCTGGTAGACCTTGATCGACAGGGTGTCGCCCATGACGACCGTGCCTTCCGCCGCCCCGATCAGCTTGGCCACCCGGTCGCCGATCCGCCGCGGCATTGCCATCCAGCCGGCCTTGTTCCAACCCTTGATCAGCAGCTCGCCCCATTCATCGGTCATCAGCCGGGCGACGCGTTCCCTGGCTGCAAGCGGCAGCGGTCCGAGCGAATTGCCGTCGAGATAGATCACGCCCTCCGGCAGATAGAAGAGCGAGCGGGTCTTTTCGAAATCCGTCACCGGAACACCTTGCTGTTGGAAACCAATCGTTTGAGGGGCATCTAGCCCCGAGTAACCCAGACTAGAAGCTGGCGAGGGACGCGCAAGACAGATTTGCGCCCTATTCGATTATTTGCGGGCGGCGGACGCCGAACGGCGGTTGTGGCGCTTTCAGCCGCTGCCGGTTAGCCGCGGGCAATCGCGTGGAAAAAGGCGCCGCTGACGAAGCCCCGCCGGCCGCCTGTCGGTCCAATCAACTTGCCGCGACCGTCGGCGATCGTCGCAAATGGCCGGTCGGTTCCCGGCGAAACAACGCTGGCATAGTGGAACTCATGGCCGCGGATCGTATCGCCCTTGCCGCCGAGCGGGCTGTTCTCGGCGATCTCCGCCTGGCGGTAACCGAGGTTCATCCGGCGTTTGGCGAAACTGGTGCGGTGGGACAGGAGACCGGTCATGGCGTGCGTCACGCCATCGGCATCCTCCAGCGTTTCTCCGAGCACCATATAGCCGCCGCACTCTCCGTGAACGGGCTTTGTTTCCGCAAATCGCGTTAGGCCGGACTTGAAATTCTCGGCGGCGGCAAGCCGTCCGGCATGCAGTTCGGGATATCCGCCCGGCAGCCAGCAGACGTCGCAGCCGATAGCCGGCGCTTCACCGGCCAGTGGCGAGAAGGGTACGACCTCGGCGCCGGCCGAGCGCCATTCGCGCATCAGATGCGGGTAGAGGAAGGTAAAGGCGGCATCCTGCGCCAGCGCGATCCGCTGGCCCGGCGGACGCAGGGATTTTTCCGCCGAGCCGCTTGGAATATTGAAGGGCTTTGCTGCGGCATAGATCGCATCTAGGTCGAGCGAGGCTTCCATGGCGTCGGCCAGCCGCTCGATATGCGCGTCCATTTCCGGGTGTTCGCTCGCCTGCACCAGGCCGAGATGCCGTTCGGGCAGAACCAGCGAGGGATCACGCAGGATGGTGCCGACGACGGGAATTCCGGCCGCCTGGATGGCATCGCCGCACAGCTTCTTGTGCCGTTCGCTGCCGGCCCGGTTGAGCACGCAGGCGGCGATTTTCACGGTCGGATCATAATGAGCAAAGCCGTAGGCGATCACGCCGGCGGTTTGGGACTGGCCGGAGACGTCCAGCACCAGCAGCACGGGCAGGCGGAACAGCCGGGCAAGATCGGAGGCAGCGCCCGAACGGTTCTCTTCGCTGACGATGCCGTCGAAAAGGCCCATGGCGCTTTCGATCAGAAGCAGCTCGGCATCCTCCGCCTGTCCGCGCGCCAGGTGCCGCAGCAGGTCCGGCGCCATCGCCCAGCTGTCGAGGTTGAGGCCCGGCCGATGCGTCGCGGCCTCGTGGAAACCCGGATCGATATAATCCGGGCCTGTCTTGATGCCGCGCACCTTGACGCCCCGGCGGGCAAAGGCGCGCAGTAGGCCGATGGTGACGCTGGTCTTGCCGGAGCCGGAACGTGGCGCACCGATGATGAGCGCGCGGGCGGTCATGACTTGCCCCCCGACAAGACGGCCTGCATGGAGACGATCCGACCGATGACGATCAGGGCAGGCGCGGCGAATTTCTGCCGCACGACCTCGGCCTCGACCGTTGCCAGCGTTGCGGTCAGCGAGCGTTCGTCCGGCGTCGTCGCCGCCATCAGCACCGCGACCGGCGTTTCCGGCGGCAACCCGCCTTCGATCAGCAGCCTGGCGATCGTGCCGATCGTGCTGACGCCCATATAAACGACGATCGGCTCGCCGGTTTTCGCCAGCGCCTTCCAGTCCAGGTCGCCGGGGCTGCCGGCCGCATGGCCGGTCGCAAGCGTGATCGCGCGGCTCATCCCCCGCATCGTCGCGGGAATGTTGGCGGAAGCGAGAGCCGCCAGCGCCGAAGTCATGCCCGGCAGGATGCGGAATGGAATGTTTTCTCGAACCAGCGCTTCCGCTTCCTCGCCGCCGCGCCCGAACACGAAGGGATCGCCGCCCTTCAGCCGCAGGACACGCCGGCCCTTGCGGGCAAGTTCGATCAGCAGGCCGGTAATGTCATCCTGGGCGACGGAGGGTTTGCCGCCGCGTTTTCCGACGAAGATCAGCTCTGCGGTCGTTGCGAGCGACAGCACGCCGTCGGAGACTAGCGCGTCATGGACGATCACGTCCGCTTTGCCGATCGCATCGGCGACTTCCAGCGTCAGGTAACGCGGATGGCCGGGGCCGGCGCCGGCGAGCCAGACATGGCCGGGCTCGAAGACGGGTGCTGCGACGATAGTTTCGATGCTTTCATTCATATGCGGACCTTTGACCGGTGACGCTCGGCCCCGGTCGGGCTATAGAAACGGCCATGGAAGTGGATGGCAAGAACCTTCGTCGTGGCTGGACCACGGGAACCTGTGCGGCGGCGGCGAGCAAGGCGGCTTGTCTTGCTCTCCTTTCCGGAAAATTCCCCGATCCGGTCGAGGTGACTTTGCCCGGCGGGCAGACGCCGTCCTTCGCGCTCGCCGTCGAAGAAACCGGCGAGGGATTTGCAAGAGCCGGGATCGTCAAGGATGCCGGCGATGACCCGGATGTCACGCATGGCGCGCTGATCAAGAGCACCGTGCGGCGCGGCGCGGCCGGCAGCGGCATTGTTTTCAAGGCCGGCGAAGGCGTTGGCACCGTCACCCGCGCCGGACTGCCCCTGCCCGTTGGCGAGCCCGCGATCAATCCGGTGCCGCGCAAGATGATCGCCCAGGCGATCGCAGAGGTCGCCGGCGAAGAGGCCGATTTCGAGGTCGAGATTTCCGTCGCCCATGGTGAAAAAATTGCCGAGAAGACGCTCAACGGTCGGCTCGGAATCCTGGGCGGCATATCTATCCTCGGCACGACGGGGATCGTCATTCCCTTTTCCTGCTCGGCCTGGATCCATTCCATCTGGCGCGGCATCGATGTGGCGCGTGCCGCCGGGCTCGATCATGTGGCGGGCGCCACCGGCAACACGTCCGAAAAGGCGGTGCAGGCGCATCATGGATTGCACGAGATCGCGCTGATCGACATGGGCGATTTCGTCGGCGGCATGCTGAAATATCTGCGCGATCATCCGGTGCCGAAAGTGACGATCGCCGGCGGCGTCGCCAAGATGACCAAGCTCGCGCAGGGCATGCTCGACGTCCACTCCAAGCGCGGACTGGCCGATCTCGAAGCTCTGGCGAAACTCGCCGGTGAAGCCGGGGCGAGCGATGAACTTGCGGCGCAGATAGCGGCCGCCAATACCGTATCCCAAGCGTTCGCGCTCGCTGGCGAAAACGGCCTGGCGCTGGGCGACCGGATTGCCGCGCTCGCCTGGAAGACGGCCGCCAAGGCGCTCAAACAGCCCGAGGTCGCGCTGGAAATCCTCGTCTTCGATCGCGAGGGCCGGTTGGTCGGCCGGACCGCGTTTACGCCGTCCGATCATTCGGGATCCTTGTCGCCGGCCTGAGGCCAGCCGGGCCGGAAGCGGCGCACATAGTCCGCATTGTAGAGCTGGCTCTCGACGAAATCGGCAGCGCCCAGGCCTTTGCCCACGAAGATCAGCGCCGTGCGTTCGGCTGGTTCCGCCGCCAGCTTTGCTTCGATATCGGCAAGCGTACCGCGGATGATCCGTTCTTCCGGCCAGGAGGCGCGAACGACGATTGCGACCGGGCAATCGGCGCCATAAAGCGGTGTCAGTTCGGCGACAATGCGGTCGAGCGCATGGATGGCGAGGTGGATTGCCAGCGTCGCGCCGGTCGCACCAAAGGCCGCCAGCGTCTCGCCTTCCGGCATTTTCGACGCCCGGCCGGAAACGCGGGTGAGAATCAGGCTCTGCGCCACTTCCGGGATGGTCAGCTCCCGCCTCAGAGCCGCCGCGGCGGCGGCAAAGGAGGGCACGCCGGGAGTGAGGGTATAGTCGATGCCGTGCTTCTCCAGCCGGCGGATCTGTTCGGCAACCGCGCTCCAGACGGAAAGATCGCCGGAATGCAGCCGCGCGACATCCCGGCCGGCTTTGTGGGCCGCCACGTATTCCGCCTCGATATCGTCCAGCGACAGCGACCCGGTATCGACGATCCGCGCATCCTTCGGGCAATAGTCGAGCAGTTCCTTCGGCATGATCGAGCCGGCATAAAGGCAGACCGGCGAGCGGGCGAGAATATCGCGGCCGCGCACGGTGATGAGGTCGGCGGCACCCGGTCCGGCGCCGATGAAATGCACGGTCATGAGTGGTCCTTCGAGCGTGCCAGCGCGCAGGTGGCGCCATCGGCAATCAGCCGCGCGACAATCAGTTCGGAAGCCTCGCCAGCGGCGGCCAGTGCCGCGGCTTCGGAAAGGCTTGGCGTGGCCGTTTGCGCAAGACTGTGTTTCGAAACTGTTCTGGTGCGCGCTTCCACCTGCTTCAGCGCCGCCTCGTCGACAATCTGCAAGGGCAGGCGCAGCCGCTGCGCAAGCGCGACCATCCCCGGCTCATGCCGCTTGATCTCGCCGGTCGCCAGAACGGAAACGGATTCACGTGAAATATTCGCCGCGGCACAGGCGGCAGTCAGCGCCGAAAGCAGCGCTTCCGCGGACGTCCCCTTGCGACAGCCGAGACCGGCGGCAATCATGGTTTCACTCCGGGTTTCGTCCAGCTCCATTGGGTGACCGGCATGGCCGGCTTCCAGCCCGACATGCCGCCGATCGGCGCTGCGCGGGAAACCTCCATGCGGATCAGTTCGCCGCCGAGTTTCGCATGCGCTGTCAGGAGGACCGCTTCCATTTCCAGCGTCACGGCATTGGCGACCAGCCGCCCGCCGGGCTTCAACGCCTCCAGGGCCGTGTCGAAAACGCCGGGCTCGCTGCCGCCGCCGCCGATGAAGATCGCATCCGGCTGCGGTAGGCCGGCCAGAGCCGCCGGTGCTTCACCTTCGACGATGCGCAGGCCTGGCACGCCGAATGCCAAAGCATTCCGTCCGATCCGTGCTGCCCGATTGGCGGTGGCCTCGATCGCGATTGCCTTAAGGGAAGGGTCGGCCAGCATCCATTCGATGCCGATCGAACCCGATCCGGCGCCGATATCCCACAGCAACTCGCCGCGGTGCGGAGCCAATGCCGAGAGCGTCAGCGCCCGGATTTCACGCTTGGTGATCTGCCCGTCATGTTCGAACAGCGTGTCGTCCAGTCCGAAAGCGCGCGGGAGAATAAAGGCTCCTGCTTCGGCCTTTACGTCGATGGCGACGACATTCAGCACGTGGATATCCACTAGCGCAAACTCATCTGCCTGCTGCGAACGAATGCGTTCCGCCGCCCCGCCCAAAGATTCCAGAACAGTTATCCGAGAAGGCCCGAAACCGGTGCGAGACAAAAGCTCCGCCAGCGCCGCCGGCCCGTTCTCATCGGATGTCAGCGCGATGATCCGCCGGCCAGGATGCAGCAGCGGTCGGATGTAATCGAGCGGACGGCCATGCAATGATACGGTTTCGATGTCCTGCAACGGCCAGCCAAGCCTTGAGGCGGCCAGCGAAAAGGCCGAGGGGGCAGGATAAGCGGTATATTCTTCAGGCGCGACATGGCGGGACAGCGTTGCGCCGACGCCGAAGAAGAAGGGGTCTCCGGAGGCCAGCACGCAGACCTTTTGGCCACGCAGCGCCACGACGTCGCGCATTGTTGCATCAAACGGTGTCGGCCACGGTCGGGCTTCGCCGGTGATCAGAGAGGCTGCCAGTTCCAGATGCCGCCTGCCGCCGAAGACCACGGTGGCCGAAGCAATTGCCGCGCGCGCATTGTCGCCGAGGCCCGGCACGCCATCTTCGCCGATGCCGACGATGGACAGCCAGCGGCTTTGGTTTAAAGGTTTCCGAACTGATTCAGGAGGCATCTTGCAACGCTCCATTCTCATTCTCGGCGGCACGGCGGAAGCCCGCGCGCTGGCCGGAAAACTCGCCGGCGATCCGCGGTTTGCCGTGGAGCTGTCGCTCGCCGGCCGCACGCGCGCGCCGGCCGCGCAGCCCGTGCCGGTGCGTGTCGGTGGTTTTGGCGGTGCCGAAGGGCTTGCTGCCTATCTCAGGCAAAAAGGCATCTCGATCCTGATCGATGCGACGCATCCCTATGCAGCTCAGATTTCCCGCAACGCGGCCAAAGCCGCCGAGATTTCCGGCGTTCCGCTTGTCGCCCTGCGACGGTCGGCCTGGCAGAGACAGCCCGGCGACCGCTGGATTGAAGTCGAGAGCGTCGCCGATGCGGTCACTGCCCTGGGAGCGGTCCCGCGAAAAGCCTTCCTGACGCTCGGCCGGCAGGAACTTCTGCCCTTCGAGGCCGCGCCCCAGCACCACTACCTGGTCCGCAGCGTCGATCCGGTCGATCCGCCGCTTTCCGTCCCGAACGCCGTCTATCTGACCGCGCGCGGTCCCTTCGAAAAGGCGGACGAGGCCCGGCTCCTGCGGGACTACGGCATCGAGGCGATCGTCGCCAAGAACAGCGGAGGACCGGCGAGCTACGGCAAGATCGCCGCTGCGCGCGAATTTGGTATCGATGTCGTCCTGATCCGCCGTCCGGACCTGCCGGAAGTGCCGTCCGTCGAGACCGTGGAGGAGATGCTGGCCTGGCTCGATCATGCGCCGGCGCCCCTGAAATAACGCGGGGAATAGACGATCGGGCGCCGGTTCTCCCGCTCAATCAGCCGCGTTTCCGCGGTGCCGACGATCACGCATGTCGCCATGTCGGCCATATCGCCTGTCGCCTCAGCAAGCGGCACGATCCGGATGGCTTCATCCGGCCGGCCGGCGGCTCTGCCGAAGATCACCGGCACGGTGCCGGGCAGATGGGCGCGCAGGATATCGAAGGCTTCGCCGAGCTGATGCGGGCGCGCCTTGCTGATCGGGTTGTAAAAAGCCATCACGAACCCGGCCGTCGCCGCTGCGACCAGGCGTTTCTCGATTACATCCCAGGGCTTCAGATTGTTCGAAAGCGAGATGGCGCAGAAATCATGGCCAAGCGGCGCACCGGCCTTGGCCGCGACGGCCAGCATGGCGGTAATGCCGGGAACGACCGAAAAATCGATCTCGCGCCATAAGGCCGGACCTTCGTCGATCGCCTCGCAGACCGCGGCGGCCATAGCGAACACGCCGGGGTCGCCGCCCGAGACGACACAGACCTTGCCTCCGCCTGCCGCCATTTCGAGCGCGGTGCGGGCGCGCGCCAGTTCCTCCCGGTTATCGGATGCATGGCGGCGCTGGTCGGGGCGGAGGTTCAAACGGTCGATATACGGAAAATAGCCAAAAAAATCCTCCGCAACCGTCACTGCGGCGGCCGCCTCTGGCGACATCTGGTCGGGATTGCCAGGACCGAGGCCAACAACAGTCAACGAACCCGTTGTCATGGCCGCGTCTTCCAGCCGGGCACGAGTACGATCGAGAAATAGGGTGCAGGGCTCTCGTCGCGCTCTTCCAGACGCTGTGCTGCGCCGTTCGCCATCGTGCCGCGCTCGACATAGAGCGCTCCGGACAGCTTGCCGACGGAGGCCAGTGCCCGGCGGATTTTCGGCAGGTTGCGGCCAACCTTCATGATCACTGCGCCGTCGGTGTTTTCAAGCCGCTCCGCAAGCTTCTCTTCGGACAGGGTTCCCGGCAGCACGCTTAGAATATCGTCGCCCTGGACGAGCGGCATGCCGGTCATCGACCAGCAGCCGGACATGGCGGTGACGCCGGCGATGACTTCCGCGTGGTAGCGGCTGGCCAGCCGCACATGCAGGTGCATGTAGGATCCGTAGAACAGCGGGTCCCCTTCGCTCAGCACGGCGACGTGCCTGCCCGCATCGAGATGCGCGGCGATGTCGTCCGCGGAGCGATCGAAGAAATCGGCGATCGGGCCGCGATAATCGGCCTCGTCCTTGTGGGTCTCGACCGTGACCGGATAGACCAGCGGCAATTCGAGCGTACCCGGCCGGATATGTGCCTCGACGATGGCGCGGCCGTTGCCGCTCGAACCCTTCTTGCAGAAGAAGGCAATCACGTCCGCTTCGTGGATCGCACGCACCGCCTTCAGCGTCAGCAGTTCGGGGTCGCCGGGTCCGGTGCCGACGCCGGTGAGCCTGCCCTTGATGAGCGCGGCGTTCACAGTCCGGCCCTCGCCAGTGCGTTGACGCAGGCAGCCGTCATCGCTGAGCCGCCCATGCGGCCGCGCACGATTGCATAGGGAATACCGAGCGTCGCTTCCATCAGCGCTTCCTTGGATTCCGCCGCGCCGACGAAACCGACAGGCATACCGATGATGGCAGCCGGGCGCGGCGCGCCGGCGTCCAGCATTTCAAGCAGGCGGAAGAGCGCGGTCGGCGCATTGCCGATCGCAACGACTGCGCCTTCCATCTCGTCCCAGAGATCCAGCGCGGCAGCCGAACGGGTGTTGCCGATGGTCTTTGCCAGCTCGATCGTGCGGCCGTCGCGCAGCGTGCAGATCACCTGGTTATGGGCCGGCAGGCGGGCGCGGGTAATGCCATGCGCCACCATCTCGGCATCGCAATAGATCGGCTTGCCGGCGTGCAGCGCGCCGCGCGCCTGCGCGACGAAATCCTTGGAGAACCGGAAATGCTGAGCCGCCTCGACCAGCCCGCAGGCGTGGATCATGCGCACCGCGATCTCGGCCTGTTCCGACGAAAAAGGCGAGAGATCGGCTTCCTCGCGGATGATCGCGAATGACTTTTCGTAGATCGCGTCACCTTCGCGAATGTAGTCGTAACTGTTCATGGTCTTCCTGACGTAACGGCCGCAGCAAGCCGGTGCGGTCCCAGACGGGCGAGGCAGGCGGCGGAATTTTCGCCGGCGCGCCTTTCGTCTCGGACAAGATCGGCGATGCGGCGAAGGGAGTTGTTGGTATCGGCAAAAGCGACCGAGGCAAAGGGCTCGTCAGCCGCTTTTCCTCCGGCGATGAGCGAAAGGCCGGCCGCCGTTCCGCAGAGTGCAAGCGCTGACGGCTGCGGATGGGCGCAGCCCTTTGGGCAGCCGGTGACGTGCAGCTTGAACGAGCCATCCAGCAGATCGCCGCACTGTTCCGCCGCTTTGGCGCCGAGTTCATGGGTGGCGACGCTCGCGGAATTGCAGGCGGGACTTCCGGGACAGGCGGCAATCGCCGAACGCGGATCGCTCGGCGAGGTGACGAAGCCGTTGCTGCCGGCAAAAGCGGTGAGCGCTTCGCAGGCGGTTTGAGCGCCAAAAAACAGGAGGGAATGGTCGAAGGCCGGTTTCAGGGACTGTATTCCCAGTCGCTCGGCCTCATTGCAAAGAACGATCAGGTCCTCGGCGTTTGCCTGGCCGAAGGCCGGCCCGATGCCTGCGGCGAAACGGTCGCTGGAGAGGTGGAAGGTGCCGAAAGGGGAGGCTGTCCGGCCGGGCGCATCGTGCACGGGCAAACCGGCGGCGAGATCGCGTCCCCTCGCCTCAGGTCCCTTTTCGCCGAGCTTTCGAAGCAGCGCCAGAGTGGCGGAGACGGCCTCTGTTTCACGTAAAACATTGAAAACGCGACCGGTTGTTTCGGTCCCGCCCAAAAGTAGGGTCCAGTGGATGCCTTCATCGCTGGAAACGGCGGTGAGCCGGATATCGGCCAGGAGGTCGGAAAGCCTGAGCTGTCCGCCACCGTCAACCACCACCGACATCTTTGGAGCAAGGCCGGGGATGTCGCGGGCGCCTTGGCGGATCGCCTCGGCTATGGCGCGCGGATCGGCGATCTCGGTGTCGTCCATCCCCGCCAGGGGCGGAGTTTCGACAGCAAGTCCCTCGCGAAGCGGCAGGTCCAGCGCGCGGACATCGGCATCGAGAACGGGAGCCGAGGCCTCGCTCAGTCCCCGGACCTGCAGGTTGCCGCGGGCGGAAATATCGAGAATGCCGTTGCCATGGCGCCGGGCCAGCCGGCAGAGCTCCGCCAGCTGTGCCGGGGTAATCGCGTCAGTCAGTGCGACGCGGGCAAGAAGCCCGTCGCCGGTCTGCATCGGGGCGGACAGGGCGGGGCAGGCGCCGCGGCGCATATCCGGCGTGCTTCGATCGAGGGAAAGCGTCGTCATGCGACCTTCTCCCGGGTGAGCATTTCGAGCTCGGCGTCGACCGCGTTGCGGCGGGGATGCCAGAGGCCACGGCGAAGCGCCGAGCGGAACCGCGCGGCCATGAAGCGGGCTCCTTCGGCGTTCTGGCTCAGCAGGAAGTCGCGGACCTTTTCGTCGCCGAGATAGGCGTCGTAGGTCGCCTCGATCAGCGATTGCGGGATGGCATGGGTAGTCTCGGCAAAACCAATCAGACGGTCGACCGTCTCCACCAGTTCCGCTGCGCCGCGCGGGCCGTGGCGCATCTGGCCGGCGATGAAGCGCGGATTGACGGCGCGGGCACGCACCACGCGGGTTACAGCTTCGGAAATCGAGCGGGCGCGGGGTTTTTGAGGATCGGTCGTGTCGAGCGCGATCACATCCGCCTTGCCGCCGAGTGCTGCAACGGCCGCCGCAAAGCCGCCGATGAAGGCGACATCGGCCGACCCGTCCAGCAGGTCGCGGCCGGGATCGTCTCCTGTATGGACCAGCAGATCGGCGGTACCGATGCGGTTCGCGAACTGGCCGGGCACGTGGCTGGCATCGCCCTCCGCGCCGCCGAAGGAATGGCTCGTCGCATCGAGATAGATGCGGCCCAGCTCCTCGCGTTCGCCCCAAGTGCCATCGGCGAGCTTTTCCTCGATACCGGAGCCGTAGGTGCCCGGTGCCGAGCCGAAGATGCGTGAGGGGACGTGCCCGAGCGTTTGTGTCTCTTCGGCCAGCGGATTGTCGCCCGGCGCTTCCTCGCGGCTGGCGATGGCGCGCATCGCGGCGTCGAGCAAGGCGATGAGAGCCGGAAACATATCGCGGAACAGGCCGGAGATCCTCAGCGTCACGTCGACGCGCGGCCGGCCGAGCGCTGCCGGAGGCAGGACTTCGATGCCGGTGACGCGGCCTGTCGCCGTATCCTGCACGGGTCGCGCCCCCATCAGCGCCAGAACCTGGGCGACTTCCTCGCCGCCACTGCGCAGGGACGCGCTACCCCAGAGGTCGAAGACGAGGCTTTTCGGCCAGTCGCCGTGATCCTGGAGATAACGCCGCAGGATTTCGTCGGCCGCACGCTTGCCGAGTTCGAAGGCGGTCGGCGTCGGCAGGGTGCGCGGATCGCTGGCGAAGAGGTTGCGGCCGGTCGGCATGACGTCGCGGCGGCCGCGGGCCGGGGCACCGGATGGGCCTGGGCGGATGTGCTTGCCGTCCAGTGCGTCGAGCAAGGCCTGTCGTTCGGTCTCGGCGCTTTGGACACGCAGCGTATCGTCATCGCCGGGCGCCACCTGCCCGAAGACGTGCTGGCCGTCCTTGATCGAAAAGTCCTTGAGATCGCAGAGAAAGGCGTCGATGCGGGTGAGCGCCGTATCGGGATCGTCGCTGTTCGAGACGCCCGCCTCGCCGGCCAGTCCGGTGTCGCGGGCGGTTTCGACGATCAGCTTGGCCAGCCGGTCGCGGCGGCGGCGATCGAGCCCGTCGGCCTGCGCATATTCGTCGACCAGCAGTTCCAGCTTCGTCTGTTCGTCGGAAAGACCCGCGCCGGCCAGGACCGGCGGCAGATGGCCGATGGTGACGGCGGCGATCCGCCGTTTGGCGACCGCCGCCTCGCCCGGATTGGAGACGATGAACGGATAGATGACCGGCAGACCGCCAGTGACGATCTCAGGGAAGCAGTTCTTCGACAGCGCCACGGTCTTGCCCGGCAGCCATTCGAGCGTCCCATGCGCGCCGACATGGACGATCGCATGCGCGCCGAGCGTTTCGCGCATCCATTGGCCGAAGGCGATCAGCGCGTGGCGCGGGGGGAGGTCCGGGCTGTGATAGTCGGCGCGGCGATCGGCGTTGCGGCCGCGGTCGGGCGCGAGCGCGACGGTGATGTTGCCGAAGCTCGCGGCGCGGAAACGGAAAGTGCCGTCCCTGAAGTCTTCATCGGCTTCGGACCTGCCCCACGCCGCCTCCGCAACGGGCAGGGCATCGTAGGCGGAGCGTGCGTGGCCGGCGGATTTGGCGCTCAAGCGGTCCAGGAGATCACGGGGAGTCTCAGGGATATCCGAAACATTATAGCCGGCTACCGATAATTCTTGCAATATCCCGAGCACGCTCTGGGGCACGTCCAGGCCCACCGCATAACCAGTACGGCCCGGCACGCTCGGATAATCCGGCATCAGGATGACGATTTTGCGCTGGGGTCGTGGCGTGGTTTTGAGCCGGAGGAAAGCGGCGATACGATCGGCGACTTGCTCGACCAGGTCCGGTTCCGGCTGGTTGACGAGATTGGCGGAGCTTTCGCCTGCCTTGAAGGAGATCGTGCCGGCCAGGATGCGTCCGTCGAGTTCCGGCAGGACGACATGCATGGCGAGGTCGGCGGGGTTGAGGCCGCGCCGGTTTTCCGCCCAGCCATTGCGGCGGGTCGTGGCGACAACGATCTGGAAGACCGGCACGCCGGTGCGGTCGAAAATCGTTTCGCCGTTGCCGTCAGTGCCGCTGGCAAAGGCGGTGGTGGAAAGGATGGCCGCGGATTTCAGATCAGAGACGGTCTGTTCGACGAAGGCCAGTGCATCCGGTTCCTTCAGTCCGCCGACGAAGATCGGCACAGGTGCAAAACCGCGCTTTTTCAGCGCCTCGAACAGTGCGTCGATCGGCGCCGCGTCATTCGCAAGCAGCATGGAGCGGTAGAACAGGATCGGCAAGCGCGGCGCATCCGGCGCAAAGCGGGCCAGCAGGTCGTTGGCCTCGACGATGCCTTTTCCGGGCGCGTAATAGCCGGCCTTCGGCACCGGGGCTGCCTGCGGCAGCGGTTCCGTTTTGCCCTCGGCCAGCGTCGTCAGCAACCTCGCCAGAAGCCGCATGTTGGCCGGCCCGCCTTCGCGGAAGCAGCTCAGGATGCCGGCGATCCGGTCTTCCGAAACGGTCGAGGCGACGGTCAGCCGCTCGTCGCGGATGCTGCATTCGCCGGGCAGCAGCGCCAGCGCGATCTTCCTGCGGCGCGCCAGCCGCGAAAGCTCCTCTACGCCGTAGGACCAGCGATCGTAACCGCCGAGAATGCGCACGAGGATGACCTTGGCATGGGCCGCCGTCTTCTCGATCCAGAGATCGACCGACATGGGATGGCGGAGATCGGAGAGGTTGGTGAGGCGGAGGCTTGGGAAAGGGGCCGGCACGTGCTTGCTGCCATGTTCATGCATGTCGCCACCCCCCTCTGGCCTGCCGGCCATCTCCCCCACAAGGAGGGAGATCGAATCGTGGCCACGCCACGCCTCACTCCGGCGCTGGTTCTTGATGGAGGCGGGTGCGTCTTGCTGATCTCCCCCCTTGAGGGGGAGATGGCCGGCAGGCCAGAGGGGGGTATCCAAACCGCCGTACCCAGCCGAATTCCAGACGGCCGCAATGCCGTTCAGGTCGCTGCCTGAAAAGGACAGCACCACCACGTCGGCCGGCGACTGATTAAGGTCGACCGGTTCGATGAGGTCGTCAAGCGACGACGATGTGGTGGCGAGTATGTGCATCCTTCCCTCGGGGCCTACTTATGCGGCCAGCATCCTTTCGATCGCGGCGCGGTCGATGCCTTTTTCGCCGATCACGACAAGGCGGCTTGTCCGCGCTTCGCCGGGTGCCCAGGCACGGTCGAAATAATGGTTCACGCGCGATCCTACCGCCTGAACCTGCAGGCGCATCGGCTTGTTCGCGACTTCCACGAAGCCTTTTATGCGCAGCACGTTCTCTGCCTCCGCGGTCGCAGAAATGCGGGCGGCGAGCTGTTCGGCATCGGTGACTGCGGCCAGATCGACGACGAAGCTGTCGAAATCGTCGTGATCGTGGTCGAGTTCGTCGTCGTGATGGGTCTTGCGGTTTTCGATATCGTCCTCGACGGCGAGGCCGAGGCCAATCAGTACGGCCGGATCGATGGCGCCATTGGCGGCCGCGACGATTTTCACGGCACGCGGCAGATGGGCGGACACGCGATCCCTGGCGGTCGCGAGGCCGGCGGCATCCAGGAGGTCGCTCTTGGTGAGCACGATCATGTCGGCACAGGCCACCTGGTCCTCGAACACTTCCTCGACCGGGTCGTCATGGTCGATCGAACCGTCCGCGTCGCGCTGCGCTTCCAGCGCCTCGTGATCGTCGGCAACGCGACCTTCGGCGAGCGCCAGTCCGTCGACCACGGCAATCACGGCGTCAACCGTCACACGCGCCTTGACGTCAGGCCACTGGAAGGCCTGGACGAGCGGTTTCGGCAACGCGAGGCCGGAGGTCTCGATGAGGATGTGATCGACGCAGGGTTCGATGGCCAGGATACGGTCGATCGCCGGCACGAAATCGTCCGCCACGGTGCAGCAGATGCAGCCGTTGGCAAGCTCGATGATGTTGTCTTCCGGGCAGCTTTCGATGCCGCAGCCCTTCAGCACGTCGCCGTCTATGCCGACATCGCCGAATTCGTTGACGATGATCGCCAGCCGCTTGCCTTTCAGGTTTTCGATCAGGTTGCGGATCAGCGTGGTCTTGCCGGCTCCCAGAAACCCGGTAACGACGGTGCAGGGAACGCGGTCGAACGAAACGCTCATGATGGCATGTCCTCGTGGTGATGAAAGGGTGGAATACGGGCCGTCATGCCCTTGCCGCGCAGGCAGGTCGGGCGGCCGCGAAGGGGAAGGAAACCGCGCTCGTCCTCGGCCAGCATCATCGCGCCGGTGACGATGTCCTCGACATTGTCGAGCGACAGGTGGCCGAAGACATAGGACCAGCCGCTCTTGTGGTTGAAGGCGGCACTCGGGCTTTTTTCGCAATTGGCAAGGCAGGTGACCGGCTTGACCGCGAGCGGCTTGCCGCTTGCTGCCTCGCGCAGCGCCGCGATCAGTGCGATGCCTGGCCGGATTTCGCCGTCGGACGCGTCACGGCAATTGGTGCAGACGAAAATCGTCACATCTGCCGGGCCGGCGGTTGCCGGATCATCTGGTCGGTGGTCACTCATCGGTCAGCCGCGTTCCCGCCGGGGTCGAAAAATCGGGGCGCGGAGCAGAAGGTCGAAAATCCCTCTGCGGTGATCGAGAAACTTCCTCCGGAGCACCCCGCCCGGTGAAGCAAAATTAATCGGACGGCAGGTCTCCTGGCTCGCGGGTCGTCGCCATTTGCCTGCCTTCCCAGGATACCGTTGGCCGGATTTCCCAGTGGCTTGACGGCCAAATGGCCGTTTTAGGCAATGGCTCGCCGCCTACAGTTGCGGGGGCAGCCGCGGCATTGATCCTGAAAAGGGATCGCACCGCATTCTCTCTTAGCCCTCCCCGTTGCCGGAAAGGGACCATCTCTCTTCAAGTAAGCCCGGTCGCAGGCCCATGTCAATGCGTCGCAAAGGCGATTGCCGTGACGGCGAATTCGTCTATAGTGATCGAGCCTATGGTGCCCGAAAGGGTTTTAGAGGGAATGCGGTGCGACGGAATTCTGCCGTCCAACCCGCGGCTGCCCCCGCAACTGTAAGCGGAAAGTCTTCGACCAAAACGGCCGTCCGGCCGTCATGCCACTGGGAAATCCGGCCAACGGACTTCTGGGAAGGCGGGAGAAGGCGTCCGATCCGCGAGCCAGGAGACCTGCCAGAGGCGGCAAAGAACGTGAACGGCCCTCGGGTGGAGGGCGAAAGGACGAGACCATGGTTACGAATTCTGCTGCAGCTGCAGTCACCATTTCCGCTTCGAAGATCATTCCCCTCAGCATGACGGCCCTGCTCGGCCTGTTCATCGTCGGCTTTGTCGGCTTCTCGCATCTGGAAGTCGTCCACAATGCCGCGCATGACACGCGCCACTCGCTCGCCTTCCCCTGCCACTGAGGAGTTCTCCCCAATGTCGTTGTTTCGCAACATCGTCTTCACGGCGGTGATCGCCGGGCTTTTGTCCGGACTGCTGCTGACCGTGATGCAGAGTTTCTCCACCGTGCCGCTGATCCTGCGGGCGGAAGTGTTCGAAAATGCCGCGCCCGAGGCAGGCCACAGCCATGACGCAGCACCTGCCGCAGGTGCTGCGTCATCCGCCGCCGAGCATCACCACGGCGAGGAAGCCTGGGCTCCCGCCGATGGCTTCGAGCGTTTCATCTATACACTCGCCGCGGACATGCTGTCGGCTATCGGTTTTGCCCTTGTCCTCATCGCCGCCTCGGAAGCGTTCGGCGGCTTCAAGGGCTGGCGCGGTGGCCTGATGTTCGGCATTGCCGGCTTTCTCACCGTCATTCTCGCGCCCGGCCTTGGCCTGCCGCCGGAACTGCCCGGCATGCCGGCCGCGGAACTCGGTCCGCGCCAGATCTGGTGGGTCTCGACGGCTGTCTGCACGGCAATCGGTCTCGGCCTGCTCGCCTACACACGCTCGGCCGTATTTGCAGCGCTTGCGGTCGTGCTGCTGATCGCCCCGCATCTGGTCGGCGCGCCGCTGCCGCCCAGCCATGAAACGGCCGTCCCGATGGATCTCTATGCCCGCTTCGTCAACGCCGTCTATGCCACCAACCTGGTGTTCTGGGCGGTGCTCGGTGCGCTGGCCGGTGTCGTCCGCGAAAAGTTCCGCGCTGGCGAGGAAGCTTCTGCCGGATCTTCGGCGAAGCTCGCTTCCCGGTGAAGGAGATCGATGAGGCGTCCGTCGAGCGTCACCGCGCCAAGATGGCGAACCGCAAGGCGGTTCAGGATGCGGAAGTGGCAGAGAAGACCCAGGAAAAGGGTCTTCTCATCGTCCATACCGGCTCCGGAAAAGGCAAATCCACAGCCGCCTTCGGCCTGGCGCTGCGCATGCTCGGCAACAACCGCCGGGTCGGCGTCGTGCAGTTCATCAAGGGCGCCTGGTCGACTGGGGAGCAGCCGGCGCTTGCCGTCTTCGGCGACCGCGTCGCCTGGCACACGATGGGTGAAGGTTTTACCTGGGAGACCCAGGACCTGAAGCGCGACGTCGCCGCGGCGGAAAAGGCCTGGGAAAAGGCACTCGAGCTGATGGCGGACGAGACGATCGGGCTCGTCATCCTCGACGAACTCAACATCGCGCTCCGTTATGACTATCTCGATCTCGACAAGATCGTCGCCGCGTTACAGGCACGGCGGCTGGATCTGCATGTGGTCGTCACCGGCCGCAACGCCAAGCCGGCGCTGATCGAGGCCGCCGACATGGTGACCGAGATGTCGCTGGTCAAACACCACTTCAAGGCGGGCGTGAAGGCCCAGGCCGGCATCGAGTTTTAGCCATGGTTGGGGTCAAGCCAGCTCGGGCGCTGATGTTTCAGGGAACGGGCTCGGATGTGGGCAAGTCGCTGGTCGTGGCCGGGCTTGCCCGCGCCTTTACGCTACGCGGCCTGAAGATCATGCCTTTCAAGCCGCAGAACATGTCGAACAATGCCGCGGTCACCGCGGATGGCGGCGAAATCGGCCGGGCGCAGGCGCTGCAGGCGCGTGCCGCCGGCGCACCGCTCAGCGTCCACATGAACCCGGTGCTCCTGAAGCCGCAGAGCGAGGTGGGTGCGCAGGTGGTGGTGCAAGGCAGGGTCGAAGGCAATGCCAAGGCCGCCGAGTATCAGAGCCTCAAGCCCGGGCTCATGCCGCGGGTTCTGGAAAGTTTCGAAATCCTCCGCAATCAGGCTGATCTCGTGCTGGTCGAGGGTGCCGGCAGCGCCTCGGAAATCAATCTTCGCCACAATGACATCGCCAATATGGGGTTTGCCCGGGCCGCCGACGTGCCGGTGGTGCTGATCGGCGATATCGACCGCGGCGGGGTGATTGCCAGCCTTGCCGGCACGAGGTTGGTGCTCGATCCCGAGGATGCGGCGATGATCCGGGGTTTTATCGTCAATCGTTTTCGGGGCGATCCGGCCCTGTTCGCCGACGGCATGCGGATGATCGGGGAACTCACCGGTTGGCAGTCGATCGGGCTGTTGCCGCATTTTGCCGATGCGGCCCGGCTGCCGGCCGAAGATGCGCTTGGCCTTAATGCACCTTCTGTGCGGAAGGCTGGTGCGAAGATCAGGATCGCGGTGCCGATCCTGCCGCATATCTCCAATTTCGACGATCTCGATCCGCTGGAAGCGGAGCCGGATGTCGATCTGATCCGGGTCCGGCCGGGACAGGCCATTCCCGGCGATTGCGATCTCGTGCTGCTCACCGGTTCTAAGGCGACGATATCCGATCTCCGGGCGCTGAAGGCGGCCGGTTTCGACGTCGATATCGCAGCCCATGTCCGCCGCGGCGGGCAGGTGCTCGGTCTCTGCGGCGGATACCAGATGCTTGGCAAGACGATTTCCGATCCGGAAGGGACGGAAGGGCCGCCCGGCTCGATCGAGGGGCTTGGCCTGCTGGATGTCGAGACGGTTCTCGCGGGCGATAAACGGCTTGAGGCCGTTGCGGGCGCGAGTTTCGACGGAATTTCCCTGTCCGGTTATGAAATGCATATCGGGCGAACCACCGGTGCCGATTGCAGGCAGTCTTTTGCGACAATCGGCGGTAACCCGGAAGGTGCGATATCGGGGGATGGCCGGGTCTGGGGCACCTATCTCCATGGCCTGTTCTCGGACGACCGGCAGCGGTCGGCCTGGCTGGCGCGGCTCGGAGGTTCTGTATCGGACCTGGACTACGAGGCTGGCGTGGACGCAGTGCTGGACCGGCTGGCCGGCCATATGGAAAAGCATCTCGATCTGGATGGGCTGCTCAAACTTGCCAGATGATCAGCGCCAGAAGGCCGAAAAGGCCGATCAGCAGAGCGTCGGCAACGCGGGCGAGTTTCAGCGCGCGGCGAATGTCGTCGTAGGTGAGCTCGGAGCGCCCACCCTCGCCCATGAACCGTGCCTCGATCATCTGTCCGCCATAGCTGCGCGGTCCGGCAAGCGCAATGCCGAGCGCGCCGGCCATCGCCGCTTCCGGCCAGCCGGCGTTCGGCGACCGGTGATGGCGGGCATCCCGCCTGATGGCGCGGATCGCGTTGCCCGGCGAGGCGCGATCGATGAAACCTGCTGCGACCACGAAGAGAAGGGCGCTCAGGCGCGAGGCGGGCAGGTTGATGAGATCGTCGAACCGCGCTGCCGCCCAGCCGAAGGCCTCGTAACGCGGCAGTTTGTGGCCGATCATGCTGTCGGCGGTATTGGCCGCCTTGTAGCCGACGCCGCCCGCGAGACCGCCGATCCCCATCCAGAAGGCCGGCGCCACGACGCCGTCCGAAAAATTCTCGGCGAGGCTCTCGATCGCCGCGCGGCAGACGGCGGCTTCATCGAGCTTTTCCGGATCGCGCCCGACGATTTTCGAGACCGCTTTCCGCCCGGCATCCAGACCTCCGTATCGCAGCGCCGTCGCCACGGCCTCGACATGGGTTTCAAGGCTCTTCTGCGCGGGCAGGCTGGCGGCAACCAGAACCAGCAGGATCGGCCCGAGGGGGATCATTCTCAGGTCGTATTCGATCACCAGGCTGAGCAGGACGGTGATGCCGAGAAGCGCCAGAAGCGCGAACACGCCCTTTCGCTTGCGCGTGGAAAAGTCGTCCCTTTCGCGGTTCAGATCGCGGTCGAGCCGGGATATCAATGCGCCGATCCAGGTGACCGGATGGCCGATGCGCCGAAATAACCAGTCCGGATAACCCACGATGCGCTCCGTGATCAGGGCGAAAAATGCGAGAAGGAACATGAAGTTGGCAGGCCCTGAGATTGGCGGTGAAATTGGCGATCCGATACAGCACGGCGGTAATCTTTCCCGTGCCCGGGCACTGTTTCCACATGCGCCGGAACCCTGGGTCGATCTTTCCACCGGTATCAGCCCGCATTCCTATCCGTATTCGCCCCTGCCCGACAATGCTTTCACGCGACTGCCTGACGTCGCATCGGCGGAAAGGCTGAAGGGCCTTGCCGCTACTGCCTACGGCGCGCCGTCGGCGGCACATGTCGCGGCGGGGCCGGGGACGCAGATCCTGCTGCCGATGGTCGCTGATCTGATCGCCCGGAAAGGCCGTGCCGCGGTTCTTTCGCCCACCTATGCGGAGCATGCCCGCGCGGCGCGGTTTTCCGGCTTCGAGGTCAGCGAAACCGACGATCTGGATCGGCTGGCGGAAGCGGACCTCGCCGTCATCGTCAATCCCAACAACCCGACCGGGCGCATCGTCGCGCGTGCCGATCTTTTGGCGCTCGCCACCATCATGCGGGCAAAGAACGGGCTGTTGGTCGTGGACGAAGCCTTCATGGATGTTTCGGAAGCATCGAGCGTCACCGACGCGGTGGATGCCGGTGGGCTGGTGGTGCTGCGCTCCTTCGGCAAGTTCTACGGCATGGCCGGCCTACGACTCGGCTTCGTGATTTCGCATCCCGAAACGATCGCGAAAATCGAGAACCGGCTGGGTCCCTGGGCGGTGTCCGGTCCGGCATTGCACGTGGGGAACGAGGCACTCGCCGATGTGACATGGCAGGACGCAATGCGGCTGAGGCTTAAAGAGGATGCGGCGCGGTTGGATGCCCTGCTCGGGGCCGCGGGAATACCTGTTGCGGGTGGGACGTCGCTGTTCCGCTTCATCCGGGATCCCCGCGCGCAGGCGGTTTTCCGGCATCTTGGAGAGCAGGGCATTCTGGTGCGCCGGTTCGAGGAACGGCCCGAGGATCTGAGGATCGGCCTTCCCTGCGAGCGCGACTGGCCGCGGCTCCAAGAAGCCTTAAAAACTATTTAGCCGGCGAAGTGAATTTGTCGCGCCAGGCGATCTGGGCGCTTGCATTGGGCAAAGCCGTCGCCTCGTAGACGCCGCGGGCCACGGCACGGGCGGTTACCAGCGTCGCCAGATGGCAGATTTCCATGAAATCCGAGGGGTCGCTTAAAGGTTTCGCCCCGGTCGCCGCCGAAAAGATCGTGTCGCCGTCGAAGGGCAGATGTGCCGGCAGGATGGCACGGGCAAGCCCGTCATGGGCGAGGATGGAAAGCCGGTGCGCCTGTGCCTTGGTCAGCACGGCATCGGTGACGATGACGCCTATCGTCGTCGACGTCACATTGCGGCCCTTGAGGCGCATGCGGTTGTCGAAGGTCGGAGGTAGTCCAAGGCCGCCGAACTCCTTGTCTTCTTCAAAGGGAGCGGCCCAGAAATGCGGGCCTTCGCCAATCGTCGCCGAGCCAAGGGCATTGGCGGCAAGCAGTGCCGCGACCGTATGGCCTGTTGAAGTCCGGGCGCTTGCCGAGCCGATGCCGCCCTTGAACGTTGCCGTCGTGGCGCCCGTTCCGGCGCCGATGGTTCCGAGTGCGAACTCACCCTTGGCGGCAGCTTTGAAGGCCTCGTAACCCATGTCGCGATAGGGCGAATGCAGGCCCCAGTCCTTGTTGCCGCCGTTGAGGAGATCCATCAGGATCGCCTGCGGCACGATCGGCACGCGGACGCTGCCGACCTGGAAACCGCGACCGATTTCCCGCAGACCCGATTGCACCCCTCCGGCCGCATCGAGACCGAAGGCAGAGCCGCCCGACAGCACGAAGGCATCGACCGTCTGCACGGTCATCGACGGATCGAGCAGGGCTGTGTCCCGCCCGCCCGGAGCGCCGCCGAGGACGGAGCCGGAGGCGATTGCCGGTTCGTCGAAGATGATCGCCGTGACGCCCGACCCCAAGGCAAGATCGGTGGCATGGCCAACGGCCACGCCCTCGATGTCGGTCAGCAGGTTCAGCGGTTCGGCCATCGGTTATTCGATGTCGAACTTGACGCCCTGCGCGAGCGGCAGGGTGCGGCCGTAGTTCAGGGTGTTGGTGGCGCGGCGCATGTAGACGCGCCATGCGTCGGAGCCGGATTCGCGACCGCCGCCGGTTTCCTTCTCGCCGCCGAACGCGCCGCCGATTTCGGCGCCGGAAGGGCCGATATTGACATTGGCGATGCCGCAATCGGAGCCGCGGGCGGAAACGAAGGTTTCCGCTTCGCGCATGTCGTTGGTGAAGATCGAGGAGGAAAGGCCCTGCGGCACGTCATTGTGCAGGTGGAGCGCCTCGTCGAAGCTCGAATATTTCATCACGTAGAGGATCGGGGCGAAGGTCTCGTCCTTGACCGGACCGGACTGGGCCGGCATTTCGACGATCGCGGGGCGGACGTAATAGGCGTCTGCGGCCTCGTTCTGGTGAACACGTTCGCCGCCGGTCACCTTGCCGCCTTCGGCCCTGGCGGCTTCCAGCGCCTTCTGCATCTTGTCGTAAGCGGCCTTGTCGATCAGCGGGCCGACGAGATTGCCGTTTTCGAGCGGGCTGCCGATCGTCACCGACTGGTAGGCCTTGGCGAGGCGCGGCACCAGCGTTTCATAGACGCTGTCATGCACGAAGAGGCGGCGCAGCGAGGTGCAGCGCTGGCCGGCGGTGCCCATGGCGGCGAAGGCGACACCGCGAAGCGTCAGGTCGAGATCGGCGGTCGGGGCGACGATCGCGGCATTGTTGCCGCCGAGTTCCAGCAGCGAGCGGGCGAAGCGCGACGCAAGCCGCGGGCCGACGGCCCGGCCCATGGCCGTCGAGCCGGTTGCGGAAACCAGCGGGATCTTGTCGTGATCGACCAGGACTTCGCCGATATCGCGCCCGCCGATCAGAACGGTCGAAAGGTTCTTCGGGGCCTTTCCGCCGTCGGCGATGAAACGGGCGAGTGCCTTTTCGAAGATTGCCTGGGTGGCGAGCGCGGTCAGCGGTGTCTTTTCGGACGGCTTCCAGACGGTGGAATTGCCGCAGACGATCGCGAGCGCGGCGTTCCAGGACCAAACAGCGACCGGGAAGTTGAAGGCGGAAATGATGCCGATCGCGCCGAGCGGATGCCAGGTCTCCATCATCCGGTGTTCGGAGCGTTCGGTGGCGATCGTCAGGCCGTAGAGCTGGCGGGACAGGCCGACCGCGAAATCGCAGATGTCGATCATTTCCTGCACTTCGCCGAGGCCTTCGGAGGTGACCTTGCCGACCTCGATGGAGACGAGCCGACCGAGTGCGGTCTTGGCCGCGCGCAGTTCCTCGCCGAGAAGGCGGATCAGTTCGCCGCGCTTCGGAGCCGGCACCAGCCGCCATTCGAGGAAGGCCGCGTGGGCGGCATCGATCGCCTTTACGGCACCTGCGGCGGTTTCTTCTGGCAGTCTGCCGATTTCCAGGCCGGTGATCGGCGAACGGACGGCGAGCGTGCCGCCGTTATAGCTTTCGGCTTTCACGCCGAGACCGCTCAGAATGTGTTTCACCTCAGCGGCGAGATCGAGTGTGGCGAGCGTCATGTCAGTCTCCGGATGGGTAATTTTCGTCAATCTACAAATCGGTGGCAGTTTCGCAATCAGAACCGCCCGCCGGCGAAATGGGCGATCTGTGCGCCCGCTTCGTAATAGGCTTCCTTGATGGCGCGGAAGGCCGGTTCCTGCGGGTCCGAAAGCGGCAGGGGCAGGTCGGCCTCGGAGATCTCCCCGAGGATATGTTTTGCAAGCAGCTTGCCGAATGTCGTGCCGGGCGCGATGCCCCGGCCGTTATAGCCCGAAAAACCGATCGTGTTGCGGCCGAATTTGTGGAGACGCGGCAAAGCGTTGTCGGTCATGCCGATCTTGCCGTACCACTCGGCCTCGAATTCCACCTCGCCGAGCTGCGGGAAGATGCGTTTCAGCGAGCGCCGAGCCCAGCTCTTGTGGATTGCCGTTCCTGTTCCGCGCAGGGCGCCGACCGAACCGAAGACCAGCCGGCCGGCCTGATCCATGCGGAAGGAAGAGAGGATTTCCTTGGTGTCCCAGCAACCCTCGCGCCCGGCAAGGATGGAGCGGCGCAGGTTGTCGCTGAGCGGCGTGGTGGCGAGGTTGAAATAGGGCAGGTGCACCTGTTCGCGCCGCACCTCTTCCCAAGGGCCGGTGCTATAGGCATCGGTTGCGACGATCACCCAGTCGGCGGTGACCTGGCCGAGGGCGGTCTTGACGAATTTTCGGCCCTCGACCTCACCGGTGCCGGTGACGGCGCTGCCGGTATGGAGCTTGGCGCCGGCCTTCACCGCCGCATGGGCAAGACCACGCGCATAGGCGAGCGGCTGCAGCGTGCCGGCACGCATGTCGAGCAGCGATCCGGAATAGGCGGTGGAACCGACACGTCTTACCGTCTCGGCGGCATCGAGCAAAGTCACCGGGGCGCCGCGCTTCTGCCATTGGCGAGCGCGCTCCTCCAGTTCTTTCAGCCCTCCCGGGCCAACGGCGCAATGCAGCGTGCCGTTCTTTTCGAGCTCGCAGGCGATGGCGTGTTTGTCGATCAGTTCGCGGACGAGGGCGGGGCCGTTGCCGAGCAGGTCGAGCAGGCGTTCACCGTAGACAGGGCCTAGTTCCTTGGGGAAATCGTCGGGCATCACCCACATGCCGGCATTGATCAGGCCGACATTGCGGCCGGCGCCGCCGAAACCGATCTCGGCTGCTTCGAGCAGCACGACATTGGTCCCCGCTTGCGCAAGATGCAGCGCGGCCGAGAGACCCGTATATCCGCCGCCGACAATCACCACATCGGCAGATATCGCTTGCTCCAGCCGAGTGGTGAGCGGCGGGGCGGGGGCGGTCTTTTCCCAGAGGCCGTGAGAGCGGGGATCGTTCAGCATGATGATTGTCCGGGAGCGTTGATCGCCAACTCTTTACAGGGAGCAGTTATCGATGAATATCGACATGTTCTCAACAGATCATTCGCTGGAGGAATGACATGCTGCCGCCCCGGCGCTTTCTCCCGTCATTCTCGCTGCTCTCCGCCTTCGAGGCGGCTGCCCGCACCGGCAGCGTCACGGCGGCGGCAAACGAGCTTGGCCTCACCCAGAGCGCCGTCAGCCGCCAGATTTCGGCGCTGGAAAGACAGCTCGGCGTGGCTTTGTTCCTACGCGAGCGGCAGACGATCCGGTTGACGCTTGCCGGAGACGGGTATGCCCGCGAGGTGCGGGAGGCGCTCAGGCGTATTTCGCATGCCTCGCTCAATCTCAGGGCCAATCCTTCCGGCGGCACGCTGAACCTCGCCATCCTGCCGTTCTTCGGCACGCGATGGCTCACCCCGCGCATCGGCCGCTTCCTGGAGGCGCATCCGGGCATGGTCGTGAACCTGATCACACGGCTCGAACCGTTCGATTTCCGGTTCGACACGCTGGATGCCGCCATTCATTTCGGTGCGGCTCGCTGGCCGGGCGCGGCGCTTACCTTTCTGATGGATGAGGAAGTGCTGCCCGCATGCAGTCCGGAGTTCAAGGCGCGGCACAATCTTCAAACTCCGGCAGACGTGCTGCAGGCGCCGCTACTGCATCTCAATACCCGGCCGGACGCCTGGGAATTGTGGTTTTCAAAGAACAACATCACGTTCGATGCCTTGCATGGGATGCTGTTCGACCAGTTCATCACCATGGTCGAGGCGGCGACCGCCGGCCTCGGTGCCGCGCTGCTGCCGCGGTTCCTGATCGGCCGGGAGCTGGAGCAGGGCCTGCTGGTGCCCGCCGTGAAGGCCGAGAGAATGGAGACCGGCCAATACCATCTCGCCTATCCGCCCGACCGAGCCACCTATCCGCCGCTTGCGGCTTTCAGGGAGTGGATCATCCAGGAGATCCACAGGCAAGAGATTCACCAGGATGCGCTTGCGAACGGCGGTCGCATCGGCCAATAGTCGGACATGTCCATCATGATCGCGAAGGCGATCCGACCGACGGGAAGACGTCCATGAAACCTATTTTCGTCCAGCTCCGCTGCAAGCCCGGCAAGACCTACGAGGTTGCCGACGCCATCTACAAGACCGAGCTCGCCTCCGAACTGTATTCGACCAGCGGCGAATGGGACCTGCTGCTGAAGGTCTACATCAAGGACAACGACGAGATTGGCCGCTTCGTAAACGAGAAGATCGCCTCGATTCCGGGCATCGAACGTTCGTTGACGACGATGACCTTCACAGCGTTCTGAGCGCAAAAAAAAGCCGCCACAGGGGCGGCTTTTTGGATTGGATTTAAAAATCTCAGGCATGCGCCGCCGAGGCGCTGTTGCGCGAGCGAACCAGCTCGCGGATGGCAAGACGCACTTCGTCGGCAGAGCCGAAACGCTGCTCGTCCAGATCGATGACATGGAATTTCACGGCGATGAATTTCAGCCGATCCGCGTCAGGAATGACAATACCGACGGGCTCGCCGCCGAATTCGATTACTTGCTTCTGCATGGCAGACTCCCGCTTTGGCTGCTTGCGACGCAGCTCTGGCGAATGAAAATTTTCAGGAACGATTGAACTGAAGCGTTACATTCGACAGCACGGAAGGGAGCGGCGATCCGTGCCATTCATTTTGAACGCGGCCTCACCAAAGGCGGCGACGCGGACGAATTTAAACATGTCACTCTCCCTTCATGGCGTTGCGCGAAAGTCGGCGAGACTCAGCAGGCCGAACGAAAATCATCTGTAGGCGAGTCCCACAAAATGATCAACGGAAATCAATCTACCTAGAATTTTTTTCCGACTGATGACAGGAAGAAGGCCGAATTGTGAAATTTCATTCGCGATTCCTGATCATTGCCTGTCAGCCCTGAGATAGGTGGCTTTTCCATCCAAGCAAGGATCGAGAGTGGAAAATTTCCGGCAAAGCCCGGATCGGCCAGCTCAAATTTCCGAGAGCAGGGTTTCGATCCGATCCACCAACCCGTCTGCGCTCTCGCGGCTGAGACATAGCGGCGGACGCAGGACAATGCGCTTCGGTATGCTATCGTCCACGATAAACCCGGGTCGTAGCCGTTCGCCGAGGTTCGCCGCCTCGTCCGACAGATCGACCACGAGCAGCAAGCCGCTGCCGGTCACGGCACGGATCGCCGGAAAGCGTTCGGCCAGGCTTTCGAGCCGCGCCTTCAGATGGCCGCCGATCTCGCGGGTGTTCTCCCGCAATTGCTCTTCCCTGATGACATCGAGCGCCGCTGCGGCCGCTGCTGCTTCAACCGGAGAGATCGCCCGCGGACGTTCGTCGGCGGCAAGGCTTGCCGCGATTTCGGGCCGTGTCAGCAGAAGCGCCGGCGCCCCTCCGTCCGGTCCGTCGGCGATCAGAAAGTCAGGCGCCAGGCCCCGGTGCGAGAAACCCCAGGTGTGGTGGCCAAGACGGCCGTAGCCCGTTCCGGTTTCGTCGACGACCAGCAGGCCGGCCTTCTCTCGAAGTTCGGCCAGCGGCTCGTCCAGATGCAAGGCCTCGTCGTAACCGTTCGCGAGCACGGCTGCGATATCCTCGAGATCGTGGATCATGTCGGCTGCGGTGCCGATGGCGGGGACAGTGAAAAGGTCCGGATCGCGGCGATCCACCCGGAAGCCCGGCAGGCCGATGATCCGGGCCTTGTTCGTGTGGGCGCGGACGAGCCGGAAGGCGAGATCCAGAGCGTCGCCACGGCTGGCCGCAAACGCGACATGGTTCAAACCTTCAGGCGCAAGCTCAGCCAGTTGCACTCGCAACACCTCCTCCGGCTCGGATGGATGGCTCGTGGCGCGGTTGAGCAGGATGGTCTGGCGGTACGTCGCGGCGGCGAGGCGCGGATGTCCGTGGCCGATCAGCGGCGCTTGGCCGCCGAGATCGAGCGCGGTGCGCCCCGCCGCGTCGAAGAGATATTCCTTCCAGCCGCGGACCGGCTGATCGAAATGTTTCGGCGCCGGGGCATTCGCATCGATGCCGAGCAATGCAGCCGGGGAAGGACATAACCTCGACCACCTGCCGACCCCGGTCGGCGTGCAGAAGAGCGGCGGCACGAGATCCGGATCGAGGCAGAACCTGAGCCGCAGGCCGCCTACCGAGTTGTCCGCTCCGGCGATCACGCCGATCGGGTCGCCTGCGGCGAGTTCCGTCTCTTCGGCAAGCGTACATTCGAGGCCTTCGACATGCAGGGTCAGATCGCGTCCGACAAGGACAAGGCGGGGGCCGGCGCTTTTCAGCGTCCCGGCAAAAGGCGCCACTGCCGTTATCCGGGCAGGGATACAGGCATCGATATGGAGCGCGAAACTTTCCGGCTCCTGCTGCGGGTCGGTGCTGCCTTTCGAAAGTCGGTATTCGCCGTAACGGGTGCTGGCGCGGCCGGTCTCTCGGGAAATGTGGGCAAGCAGCTTCCAGTCGTTGTCGTTGTCCGTCCAGTTTCCGCCGTAGAGAAGCGGACTGGTGACGCTCAGGTCCACCAGCCGGAAAGTTTCCGGGTCGATATCGGGCAGGAGCCGGCCGATTTCCGGCAGCGGCTTCGTCATTCCCGTAGCATCGAGGATGGCAGCAAATACCTGTGCCGGGGAAATGGCGGTTGCGCCGTTCAGCACCGCACGGCGTTTCTCGGTCTCCTCCTTTGCCTGCGGATCATCGGGCGACAACGCCTGCCGGCTCTCGGCTTCGGCGGCGAGAATGCCGGTGCGGGCGACGACCAGCGGCCACAGGGCTTCGAGCTCGGCCAGGGTGAAAGGATAGATCTCGTGGTAGGCGCGGATCGCCGGCAGCAGGGCGAACGGATCTCCATCGCGGTCCGCGAGCAGGTAGGCGCAGGTATTGGCAAAACCGGCGACGAGCCAGCCGTTGGAAATGCCTGAGAAATCCGTCACGCCGGTCGGCATCCATGTGCCTTCCGTATCTTCGCCGATGACGGTTCCGGCATTCAGGTTCTGATGTGCCGCCGCGACCCTGAGGCCCGGGCCGAGCGGCTGGATGCGCCGAAGCGCCGTCACCATCGCCTTGGCGATCACGTCGCGGATTTCCTGGTCGGCGACGGTGGACAGAAGCGAGACCGTCTGGGGGCCGGCCTTGCGCAGGTCGCCTTCCGGCTCGCGCTCGAGGACCGGATGTTCGAAATCCTGGAGGCTTTTCGCAAGCTCGGCCGAGATCGATCCGAAGGCGGCGACGGATCGATCCGACAGTCGTTCACCGGTCGGCGGCGGCGCACCTTCCAGGAATGTCAGGAGGCGGACACGCCGGTCTTCGCCGCCGAGCGGCAGGACAAGCATGTCGCCGCCGTCCTTGGTCATCACCGGTTCGGGAACCCGCGGCCCGTCGGGACTGCGCAGGATATGGCGCATCAAGGCGTGTTCCGCCTCGACCTCCTCGATGGGATCGTTGGCGGGCGATATTTTGAGCAGATAGCGCAAGTGGCCGTTGTCGATCAGGAAGTAGGGGTTCTGCCGTCCCTCGATCGGGAAGATCTGCCCGGAAAGCCCGTAGTGGTCGCGTAGAACGCCCTCGATCGCGTCGATCGAAAGGTCGTTTGCAGGAGGCTCGATGAGTTCTGGCAGGACGTCGGACATGAACCTCTCCGGAAGGGCGCTTCCGAAGAGGATAGAGCGTTAAAGGCCTGCGTCCATAGGCCTTTTCACCGACATTGGCTGGGTCTTAGCCCATACGCTCCGAAGCGTAGGAACCGGGGCTCGGCGGGAAGACGACGGTACGATTGCCGTTGATGAAGGTACGGTGATGGATATGGGCGTGGATGGCGCGCGCCAGGACCTGGCTTTCGACGTCACGACCAAGCGAAACATAGTCGTCGGCCGACTGCGCATGGGTGATGCGCACCGTGTCCTGCTCGAGGATCGGGCCTTCGTCGAGATCGGCGGTGACATAATGGGCCGTCGCGCCGATCAGTTTGACGCCGCGGGTATAGGCCTGCTTGTAGGGATTGGCACCCTTGAAGCTCGGCAGGAAGGAGTGGTGGATATTGATGATCTTGCCGGACATCTTCCTGCAGAGACTGTCGGACAGAACCTGCATGTAGCGGGCCAGCACGATGAGCTCCGTGCCGCTCTGCTCGACCAGATCGAGAAGCTGGGCTTCGGCCTGCGGTTTGTTTTCCTTCGTCACCTTGATGTGGTGGAAGGGGATGTCGTTGTTGACGACCTGTTTCTGGTAGTCGAAATGGTTGGAGACGACACCGACGATATCGATCGGAAGCGCGCCGATCTTCCAGCGGTAGAGGAGGTCGTTGAGGCAGTGGCCGAAACGGGAGACCATCAGGAGAACCTTCATCCGCTCATCGGTATCGAAGATCTCCCATTCCATCTCGAACCGGCCGGCGATCGGCTTGAAGCCTTCGAGCAGCGCCGGACGCTCGGCGCCTTCTTCGGAGAGAAAGCTGACGCGCATGAAGAACTTGCCCGTGTCGAGGTCATCGAACTGCGATGAGTCGATGATGTTGCAACCCTTTTCCGCCAGAAAGCCGGAAATCGCCGCGACAATGCCGCGCGTTGTCTTGCAGGATACGGTCAGGACGTAGTTGTTCATGCAAATTCTCCCTCCTCTGCCATCGGTCGGCCGTTCCGTGTATACATAAAATTGGCGCCGGGCAATATCCAGCCCCTACGGGACAGGAAAATGCCCAACGAGGCCTGAGCTTGGTCCTAGAATGTGTACAGCCAGCCTCGTTTGAATGTCCAGGCAAGCTTCTTACCTCCCGACCTTAAAGCCAGCCACCCAAAATTCCGTTCCCTTTGCGCCGTCGGCGCGCGCATCACCGCCGCGGAAGCTGCTTCGAGCAACGATTCGCATTTACTTGACATTATGGTGGCGGGTTGCGGTTTCGCACTGGAGGAAGACTTGAAGCAGAGGTCCTGAAAAGTCTGGCAAAATCGGTGACAGGCCGCAGATCCAAGTTCCCTCGCCTCTTTTCGGAACAGTTCCGCCTGCGATCGGTAAAATCGCCGCTGATAGTTTAAGTCTTTATCAGCAAGGCCGGGCGTATTGCTGTTATAGTGATGGAAAAATCGCCGGCATGGCTATGATGAACGCCCGAAATGAATCCTCGTCCGCTGGGGAAATATCGCCGCTGCTGCCACGCTCGGCTTCCGAACCGTTGACCTTCAACGGCACGATCGGGCTTTTCACGCCGCCGTCGAACGGTACCCAGCCGTCGAGCACTGCCGTGCTGTTCGCCAGTCCCTGGGGGCTGGAGGAAATGTGCACGCGCAAATTCTGGCGCATCATTTCCGAAAAGCTCGCCGATCGCGGTATTGCCAGCCTGCGGTTCGATTATCCCGGCACCGGCGATGCGCTTGACGATATCGATTTCGAAGGCGGGCTTTCCGTCTGGTCCGACAGTCTCGTTTCCGCTGCCGCGCATCTCAAGGAGCTTTCCGGCTGCGAGCGCATCGCCGTCATCTCGCAGGGGCTGGGGGCGCTCGTCGCCACCCGGGCCGCCGACGAGATCGAGGCGCTCGATGCCGTCGTTTATATGGCGCCGGTGGTTTCCGGCCGCCTGCATATCCGCGAGCTCGCGGTCTGGTCCAGGGTGGTCGACGAAAATCTGGGCCTTACCGAAGCACAGCATAGTGAAATCGGCGTCTCTATCGCGTCGCTCACCATGCCCGGTGAGATCGCCGACGAGGTTCGCAACGTCAATCTGTTAAAGGTCGACCGGCCGCCTGCGCCACGCGTGCTGGTCATCGGCCGGGCGGATCGGCCCTCCGACAAGGAGTTTGCCGTTCGCCTGCGGGCGCTTGGCGCCGATGTGGATGAACAGCCTTTCGAAGGTTACGACAAGCTCGTTTCAAACCCGGTGATCGTCAAATTGCCGCTGACAGTTGCCGATAATCTGACGAACTGGATCGTCGCATTGCCGTCCGGACCGGCTGCTTCCGCACCATCGCGCTCGCCGGTGCCGGCGGCCCCTCTCGCTGGCGACGGCTTTACCGAAACGCCGGCACGCTTCGGTCTCAACAGCCATCTTTTCGGAGTTCTCTGCGAGCCGTTGCACGATCGCGCGGGGGCGACGGTGCTTTTCCTGACATCGGCCTATGACCGACATGCCGGGTGGGGCCGTTCAACGGTGGGGCTGGCTCGCGCGCTTGCGCGTTCCGGCATTCCGTCGTTGCGTTTCGACACGGCCAATGTCGGTGACAGTCCGCCGGTGCCTGGCCGGCTGGACCAGGTTCTCTATCATTCGGACCAGAATGCCGACGTCTCGGAAGCGATCGATTTCCTCGCTGCCTGCAACATGACACCGGTCGTCGCCGCCGGCCGCTGCAGCGGCGCCTTTCTCGGCTTCCAGGCATCACTCGTCGAACCGCGCATCGCTGGCAATGTCTCGGTCAATCCGGCGGTCCTCCGCTGGCGCCCCGGCCGGTCCGTCGAGGACATGATCGTCAATGGCGCGCGCAGTCTTCGCGACTACCGCAAGCGGGCCTTGCGGGCCGATACGTTCAAACGCATCCTGAGGGGCGAGGTCGATACCGTCGCCGCCGTCCGCAATATCGCCAAAAGTCTCGGCAACCGGGCCATGGGCAAGGTCTTCCATGCTTTCCGCGGGTTCCTGCCGGAGGGACGGGCGATCTACGGTGCCTTCCGCACCCTCCACCAGCGCGGCATGCCCGTCTCGCTGATTTACAGCGAGAACGATCTCGGTCTCGAACAGTACGATTTCTATTTCGGCCATGACGGATCGGGCCTGGCTCGCTTTCCAAACGTATCGCCGAAAATCATCCCGGATGCCGATCACAACCTGACGCCCGAGCATGCCCGCAAGGTCTATCTCGAGGCATTGAGGGAAATGGCTTTCCGTTTTCCTCTGGAAGAAGGCGTCTATTCAAAAGCGGACGGATCGGTCGCCGCCGAGTGATCGGATCATGCCAGCGGGTCGTTCGGCGGTTTTGGAAAGCGCTGCAAGGCGGATACGCCTGATTGCGCCCGGCGCCAGATGGAATCCATTGTCCGACGCGCAGTAATTGTCGCATTCGATGTTGACCGTCTGCGCGAAGATGTCGGTCGAAATCTCCAGCCAGAATTCCCCCTCATCCTCGGTGACCGAGACCGTGATCTCGGCATCATGAAAAGCACTGGCACGCCCGAGCGGAAAATGGAAAGCTTCCGAGAGGATTTCGCCGGTTTCCGCATGCCTGAGGCGTGCCACCGTCACATCGTGGGAAGGTGGGCCGAAACGATAGGCATGGTTCGCGTCGAAAAAGGCGCCGAACAGGTCGGTCGAAGCGATGCTCGCGCTGCTTCCGGCTTTAAGCGTCAGATCGCGGCGGCCCGATACGACCGGCATCCTGCCCTCCCGCAGGCAAGCGATCTCCAGAACCGCCGGCAGATCGTTCGGCGTTTCGTTGATAAGATGAACATCCAGCCCATTGGTGCTCTCGTCGGCAAACACGACCTGGATCGGCCGGAAGGCGCGCTTCAGCGCAAACCAGGCCGGTTTCGGCCTGCCGTCGACGTCAACGACGCCCCAACCGGGGCCGGGCATGACATCCTGGAAGGTGAAGGCGAGCGCACCGTTGCAGGTCGAGCCCGGCCGCCGCCATTCGGCGAAAGCCGCCTCCATCACTTCGCCGGTCACGGCACGGGAAAGAGCGAGGTACCGTTCGGGCTGCTGCGCTCTCAGTGCCACGGGATCGACACCGTAGAGCGTGCCCAGATAATGGTCGCGCACGTCTTCGAAATCCCAGTCAGCTCCGGTGTCGCGCGGGATGCCGGCCTTGCCGCCGGCGAGGGTTTCCGACGCGGAGAGGTTGGAGAAAGCCAGGCACTCGGCTGCGAAACGGACGTTTGCCCGTCGTGCATCTTCGAGCGGCCGCTTGTAGGCCCCGACACCGTAATAATGGGCGACACCCGCATTCGGATAAAAAGGCAATGCGCCGCCTGAAGGGGAATTGGCCACATAGGGGAGATCCGGCCGGCACTCGCTGGCGAAAGTGCCAAGGATCTCTTCGCAGAGTGGACCTTTCCAGATGCGTTCCGGCAGGCCGAGCATCGCGCCCTGCTGATAGACCTCGCTGCCGCCGCAAAGGACCGCAAGCGATGGCGAGGCTTGTGTCGCCGCCAGGAACTGCTCGACCTCGGTTTTCACGTGAATCATGAAATCCGGATCGCCGGCGGGATAGTCGAAATTGGCGAACATCAGGTCCTGCCAGACCAGCAGGCCGAGTTCGTCGCACAGCGCGAAGAATTCCGGGCTTTCATAGGTCGCGATGCCCGGAATGCGGATCATGTTCATGCCCGCTTCCTTCGCGAGCCTCAGCCAGGGTTCGTAGCTCGCGCGGTCGCCGGGTAGCTTTGCGATGTCGGCGGAAGTCCAGACGGCACCGCGGCAGAACATTTTCCGACCGTTGACGACAACGGCGAAGTCATTGCCATCGGTGCCGCGATCGACCGTCAGGCTCCGAAAGCCGGTGCGGACGATCGGGAACTCCTTGTCCTCGATCTTGAGTGTCACGTCATATAGTGCCGGCTCGCCATGGGTATGCGGCCACCAGGGTTTTATCTCCGGCAGGCAAAGCTCGGCCGAATATCGTCTGCCGTCGTTCGCGAAGCGCGCCTCGGTGCCGTTGCAGACAAGCCGGAAATCAAGGGTTGGTCCGTCGAAAGCAAAGCCGACATTCAAAATGCCTGTTCCGCTTCCATCGAGCGTCGCCGAAACCGCAAACTCCCTCTTCTCTCCCGCGGGGAGAAGGTGGCCTGTGGGACCGGACGAGGGGGGCGAAGCCAAGCGGCTATCGTTGGCACGCATCACCGAAACCGGCCGCCAGGGCCCCACCGCATGAATTTCGGGGCTCCAACCGGGCATGAAGCCCAGCGCGGTGGTGCGGATCAGCCGAAGCCCCTGCTGGTTCATCAGCCGCGGCCGCCAGCGGGCGCGAGGCCCGGTCCTGGCCAGATGCTGTCTCAAGGCCCGAAAGCAGATCGCCAGCGTTTCCGTGCCGGTCAACTCGACCGCAACGTCGTGGCTTTCGAACATGCTGGCCGAGGACAGGATAGGCGTCTCGTCGAGAAACACCTCGGCCACCGTCGCAAGCCCCGCAAACCGCAGGATTGCGGATCCGGGCGTCTCGCCGGCAAGCGAGCGGCGATACCAGGCATCCTTGTCGATCAGCGGCTCGGGATTGTTGCGGTCGAAGCGGCCTGCGGTTTCCAGGGCGGCGGCGACCGTGCCCGGCACCATGGCTGGCAGGTATTCCAGATCCGAAGGAAGGTCGGCCGGCAGGGTGTAGGCGCCTGGCTCCGTTAACGTCAAAGACCAGCCTTCGGCAAGAAGGCTGGTCTTTGACCCGATCGGAATAAGAAGGCTCACGCGGCCTCGCGGGTCTGGGTCAGCGTCGAGGCCAGGTCGCGCATCAGCAGGTCCCAGGCATCAGCGGCCGGATCGAGCGCGGTCGCGAGTGGCTCGAACTTCTTGCGGGTGAGGGCGCGGGCAAGCTGGAACTGGGTGGATTTTGCCACTTCCGAAATCTTCAGCGCCTGCTGCTCGGACTGAGCGAACGCGTTGGGGTTCAGCCATGCGAGATGGCTCGCCAGCAGCTCGAAATTGGCGCCGAACTGGCGGAGCGTGTTGAACGCATATTTGTGGAAGAAGCCAAAATCCCTGTCGGCAATCCGCTCGACCTGCTCTGGAAAAACTTTCGCAAAGGCACGGATCGGATTGTCCTCCGGCCGCCGGGCAAAATGATGCCTGAGCAGTTTCCATGCGGTCTCGCGAATTTCCCTCGCCTCCGGATAGGCCGCCGGAAACTTGGCGAATTCCGTATAAGGCAGGAAGGGCAGCGCGTCCGGGGCCGCGTTCAACTGGAACAGGCCATCGAAATCTTCGCCGGAAAGGGTGAAGAAGCCGCCGTTGTGGAAATAGTCGAGCCCGCGGCTTTCGAGGTCGAGCCGGTTGATGGCCACCGTCGTCTTGCCGTGCTCCTGGCGATAGGCGACGCCGCGCGTATCGGGCAGATAAAAGCTGTCGAGTTCGACCAGCGTCAGCCGGCCGCGGCGGATCTGCTCCGCGACATGCCGTTCCGGCCGGTCGAAGATCGCCAGTTCGGTCACGCGAATGCCGAACAGGGTTTCGAGATCCTCCAGCGGCACCTTGAAGAAGGTGAACTGGTCGCCTTCGAAATCCTGGGTCAGGGTGAAACCAAGCATCGCTTCCGGCGGCAGGCCCTGCGCCGAAAGCACTTCGATCCACAGATCGACGTAACAGTTCGTCTCCGGCCACATGTGCTCGGCTGAATGCAGCGCATGCGTCGTGTAGTTGCCCGGATCGAGCGCGGGAAACACCGCCGTCATGGGATCAGCCCCAGAGCGTGGCACGGACGTGTTCCGGCCACTCCTTCACGTCCAGACCGTGGGTGTGGAAAAGCGCGAGCGCAATTCGTTCCAGGCCGAAACCGACGCAGGCCGTATGCGCGACGCTGCCGTCTTCCAGGTTGAGGCCCCATTTCAGGCCGAAACTGTCCTGGTGATAGTTGAAGCTCATGCAGGCGGTCGGCTGGGCAACGGAAGCGATGGGGATCAGCAGTTCGAACTTCAGGTTCTGATCGCGCTGGTTGTTGACCAGCATCTTGCCGGCGCGGCCGAAGAAAGGATCGTTGGCGATGTCGATGGTGACGTCGAGGCCGACGGACTTCATCATCTCGACGCCCCGGTCCATCCACAGCTGGCGGAAATCGGTCACGTGTTGTTCGGTCCCCATGCAGACATATTCGCGCATGCGGAAAAGCTGCTGGCGGGCCGGATCCTTGGAGGGCTCGTGGCGGAAGCAGTAGCTCTGCAGGTCGAAAAGACCGCCGCCGGCGGGCAGGTTGCCGCGGCGCGCGACGGTTGGGTAGAGCGGATAGCAGGCCGCCGGCGTCAGCACGATGTCGGTCGCTTCTTGGCCCTTGGTCCAGTCCTCCTCGCCGACTTCCATGCATTTCAGCAGGCTCATGTGGTCGAGTTCGTTGCCGCAGAACGAGTGAACCGTGCCGGCGAGCTGCGGAAAGCTCTTCATATAGCCGCTGGTCTCAAAGAAGGCACGGTTCATGCCCGGCGGGAAGCGCATCACCTCCGCACCGTCGGCACCGCCGACCTTGTCGATCAGCCGCTCGAAGGCGGCAATAACGTCTTCGAACTGGCCGCTGCGGCCATACAGTCCGTCGACGCCGGTCTCGATCAGCAGGCCAGCGTCGAACAGGCGGTCGAGAAAGGAAACTTGCAGATCCATGGATTCACCTCATTCTTTAAACGATTACATCTGAAGTGATGGGGCGTCAGCCGAGCAGGCTGGTGTCCGGTTTTTGAACGAGCAGCATGGTCGACGTATTGCCGAGAATGCGGTCGTTGGAAATCATCAGCTGGGCGGAGTGCGCGTCGCGAAGATGCCGTCCGAGACTATAGGGCGTACCGTTCTTGTAGCCCATGATGCCGCAGATGATCATCGTCTGGTTGATGATGGTCAGGATCGTCTCGGAAGAGGCGAGCTTGATATTGTTCATGGCGATCGAAAAGGCCATGGACGACAGTTTGTCGGGATCGTGTTTCGCATCCGCGTAGGTCTTGAGGCCCGACAGGATATTGCCCTTGAGCAGCTGCAGCAGGTTCGACGCTTCGGCGAGCCTCAGCGCGCCGGGCGGCTGGGTGCCGCCCGCCTTGCGGGCCGCGGCGCGCACGAAAGCCTGGGCGCGCAGGACCGCGTCGGCGGCAATGCCGTACCAGACAGCACTCCAGAGGAGATGCGAGGTAGCGAGCATCGACTGCGCCGCGATTTCGGCGAACGGTTTCGGGAAAATCTGGACCGAAGGTGCTTCGCCATTGAAGAGGAAGCCGTCGGAGCAGGTGCCGCGCATGCCGAGCGTATCCCAGTCGACGGTCTTCTGTAGGGTATATTGGCCCTGTTTGAAGACGGTCATGACCTGGTCGGTCGGGGCGGCCTTCTCGTTCGAGCGCGAGGTGATCATGATGACATCGGCGTGGGCGCCATAGGAAATCACCGTCGCGTCCTTGGTCAGCCGGCAGGTGTCGCCGTCGACCTCGATGGCGCAGATCGAGTTGCGCATATTGCCGCCGATGCCGGCCTCGGTCGTCGCGGAGGCGACGAGAAGCTGGCGGTCGGCGAGCTCGCGCATGAAATCCATGTGCCAGGCGCTGTCGGCCCCGTGCACCACGAGGCTCGAAACCTTGATCTGGTGCATGGCGAAAACCATGGCGCTCGAGGCACAGGACTGTCCCAGGATGGCGCAGACCTCGGCAATCTCGGTGATGGAAGCACCCTCGCCGCCGAATGCGACCGGGATCTGGATGCCGATGAGGCGCTCGGCCTTCATTGCATCGACCGCTTCGCGGGGGAAGCGGCCGTCATGGTCGACGCGTTCGGCGAATTCAGCCGCCACGGCCGCCACGCGGTGAGCGCGGGCGCTGAGGCTCATGTCGGCGGCAAAGACGGGAAGGTTCATCTCAGGCGGCCTCGGAGGCTTTCAAGATGTGGGAAACCGTCTGCTCGATCGCCGCGATGCTGGCGAAGGACTTGCGGTTCAAAAGGCTATCCGGGAATTCGATGTCGAAGGCCTCTTCCAGGCCCAGCATCAGCTGCACCGATGCGAAGGAGGAAAGCCCGGCTGCATAAAGATCGGCAGCGTCTTCCAGCTCCGTCACGGCGACCGGAAGGCCGCCCACCCGTGTCAGCAATCCGCGAATGGTCTCGTTCATCTCGACATCTCCCGATCGTTCGAATTCTGCGCTCATCGCTAGGGACGTTATCGCGCAAGATAGCATAAGATTCCGGTAATAAACGTCATCAATTTGGAGCTGCGGGATTCGTTAAAACTCGACCTATCGACGCAGGCAGGGACCGGCTTGACATGCGCGATCGGCAGGTTTCTGATGGCCGCATTCACCAGGGGGGTCCCGTCAAGGGGCTGAGATACTGCTGGTCGGGCCGGTTTGGCCGCCCGAGGCGCAGTGACCCGTTGAACCTGATCCAGTTCATACTGGCGTAGGGACGGTGCGAGCGCTGCGGCAGCGAGGGCGGGAAACCGTCCTTCGGATTCCAACGTGTTCTTCCATCATTCCAACTCTGGAACTGGGTCTCCAAACGTCAAACCTTGGAGCCTCGAACCATGAATATTGCGACCACCAAGCTCACCCCGGTCGTCACCACCGGCCCGCTTCCCGCCTCCACGAAAGTCCTGAAAGCGGGAACGATCCATCCGGACATCCGCGTGCCGATGCGGCAGATCGCATTGCATCCGACCTCCGGCGAACCTCCGGTGACCGTCTACGATTCCTCCGGCCCCTATACCGTCGAAGGTGCCGCGATCAGCATCGATGCCGGCCTGCCGCGCCTGCGCGAAGACTGGATTTCGGCCCGTGGCGATGTCGAGGCCTATGAGGGCCGGATCGTCAGGCCGGAGGACAATGGCTTCGTCTCCGGCGACCGGCTGACGCCGGAATTCCCGGTCCGCAACCAGCCTTTCAAGGCCAAGGCTGGCAGGGCCGTCACCCAGCTTGCCTATGCGCGGGCCGGCATCATCACGCCGGAGATGGAATTCGTCGCCATCCGCGAAAACCTCGGCCGGCAGGCGGCCAGGGAACCGCTCGTCCGCGACGGCGAAAGTTTCGGCGCCCATGTGCCGGATTTCGTGACGCCGGAATTCGTTCGCCGCGAAGTCGCGGAAGGCCGGGCGATCATTCCCGCCAACATCAACCACCCCGAATCCGAACCGATGATCATCGGTCGGAATTTCCTGGTGAAGATCAATGCCAATATCGGCAATTCGGCCGTCACCTCGTCCATGGCGGAGGAGGTCGAGAAGATGGTCTGGGCGATCCGCTGGGGCGCCGATACGGTCATGGATCTGTCGACCGGCCGCAACATCCACAATATCCGCGACTGGATCATCCGCAATTCACCTGTTCCGATCGGCACGGTGCCGCTCTACCAGGCGCTCGAAAAGGTGAACGGCATTGCCGAGGACCTGACCTGGGAGGTCTATCGCGATACGCTGATCGAACAGGCGGAACAGGGCGTCGACTATTTCACCATCCACGCGGGCGTGCGGCTCGCCTATATTCCGCTCACCGTCAATCGCGTCACCGGCATCGTTTCCCGTGGCGGCTCGATCATGGCCAAATGGTGCCTGCATCACCACAAGGAGAGTTTCCTCTACGAGCACTTTGAGGAAATCTGCGACATCGCCCGCGCCTACGACGTCTCGTTCTCGCTCGGCGACGGTCTTCGCCCGGGTTCGATCGCCGATGCCAACGACGCGGCGCAGTTTGCGGAACTGGAAACGCTCGGCGAGCTGACGAAGATCGCCTGGGCGAAGGATTGCCAGGTGATGATCGAAGGCCCCGGCCATGTGCCGATGCACAAGATCAAGGCGAACATGGACAAGCAGCTCGCGGTCTGCGGCGAGGCGCCATTCTATACGCTCGGGCCGCTGACCACCGATATTGCGCCGGGTTACGACCACATCACGTCCGGCATCGGGGCTGCGATGATCGGCTGGTTCGGCACCGCCATGCTCTGCTACGTGACGCCCAAGGAACATCTCGGCCTGCCGGACCGCAACGACGTCAAGGTGGGCGTCATCACCTACAAGATCGCCGCGCATGCCGCCGATCTTGCCAAAGGCCATCCGGCCGCCCAGGTGCGTGACGACGCGCTGTCGCGCGCCCGCTTCGAGTTCCGCTGGGAGGACCAGTTCAACCTCTCGCTCGATCCGGAAACGGCCCGTTCGATGCATGACGAGACGTTGCCCAAGGAGGCGCACAAGGTGGCGCATTTCTGCTCCATGTGCGGCCCGAAATTCTGTTCGATGCGGATTTCCCACGATATCCGCGCCGAAGCGCAGAAAGAGGGTCTGGAAGCCATGGCTGCGAAATATCGAGATGGCGGTGACCTTTATATGCCGGTCGAGAAGGGATGATCAACTTCACGACCCCTGCCGGTCGCAGCCGGCAGGGGTCGCTCGAACGTCAGAGCGCCATGCCCCCCGACACCTCGATGCGCTGGGCATTGACCCAGCGGTTGTCCTCGGACAGCAGCGAGGCGACCATCGGGCCAATATCATCCGGCTCGCCGGCACGGCCAAGTGCGGTCATCTCGGCGACGCGCCTGTTGATCTCCGGGTTGTCGCGCACCATGCCGCCGCTGAAATCGGTCATGATCGCGCCGGGCGCCACCGTATTGACGGCAATGCCGCGGGCGCCAAGCTCCTTGGCCAGATACCGGGTCAGCACTTCGACCGCCCCCTTCATCGCCGCATAGGCGCCGCTGCCCGGAACGGTGATGCGGGTAAGCCCGGTGGAGAAGTTGACGATCCGGCCACCGTCGCGGATCAGCGGCAATAGCTTCTGGGTTAGAAAGAAGACGCCCTTGAAGTGAACATTGAAGAGCTCGTCCAGCTCCGCTTCGGTGGTCTTTTCGAAATCGCCATGATGCGACGTGCCGGCATTGTTGACGAGGAAATCGAATTTTTCAGCGCCGATCCCGGCCAGGGCTTCCTGCACCCGGCCGACGAACGCGTCGAACGACGCGACATCGCCGACATCGAGCTGCAGGGCGATCGCCCTGCGTCCCAGTTCGCCCGCCGCTGCGGTCGTGGCTGCTGCTTCTGCCTGATTGGAGTTGTAGGTGAAGATCACGTCGATACCGCGCTTTGCAAGGCTGAGCACAGTGTTGCGGCCGAGACCGCGGCTGCCGCCGGTCACGATGGCGAGCTTGGCTGCCGATTTCTGAGATGTTTGATGCGTCATGATGGAGGTTCCTTGTCTGGATTGGATGACCGGAAACTACTCCCCTCGGCCACGCGCCTGAATGCCGGAACTTTCCCACTTCTTGCCTGATCCTGCTCGCAGGCCTATGTTTGGCCTTGAAACCTCGGAGGTGTGGCATGCCGGCAGCCCTGCTCGATGCGGTAAAGCGGTTCACGGATGGACAGGCGGGAACCAGCCCTTTCGCGACGGCGATCGAAGGCCTGACCATCCTTCGCTCGGATCACGAGAAACGGCCAGACCACCTGATTTTCAAGCCGGCGCTCTGCATCGTCCTCCAGGGCGCGAAATGGGCTGTGTTCGGCGACCGCCATGTGGATTACCGCGCGGGCCAGGCGCTCGTTGTCAGCGTCGAGATGCCGGCCTTCGGCCGCGTGGCGGAGGCGAGCCCGACCGAGCCCTATCTCGGCCTCATCATCGAATTCGATCTCGCCATCATGCGCGAGGTCCTGGAGGCGATGCCCAACCCGCCGCGCCCGGGCGGCGACATAACGTCCGGCGTGTTCGTGACGGATTTCGACGGCCCGCTTGCCGATTGCGCGCTGCGGATGGTGCGGCTCCTCGATACGCCGGGTGCCATCCCGGTCCTCCATACAGCGATCATGCGCGAAATTTCCTACTGGCTGCTCACCGGTCCGCATGGCGGCGATGTGGTCCGCATGGCGCTCGGCAACGACCATACGCATCGGATCGTCAGCGTCATCCACGGCCTGCGCGGCCATTTCGCCGAGCCGATGCGGATCGAGGATCTGGCGGAGAGGGCCGGGATGAGCCCTTCCGCCTTCCACCGCAAGTTCAAGACGATCACCTCGATGACGCCGCTGCAATATCAGAAGCAGCTTCGCCTTCTGGAGGCCAGGCGGCTGATGGTGGCGGAAGCGGCGAATGTTGAAACCGCGGCGTTTCTGGTCGGCTATGAGAGCCCTTCGCAGTTCAGCCGGGAATATGCCCGCATGTTCGGCACGCCACCGCGGCGCGACGTCACGGCACTGAGGGGGCTGGCGGCTTAGAAGGTGAGATTGCTTTCTTGCGTACGATTACAAAATCACGATCTTTCGCAAGGCTAAGCTGCAGATTTTGTCGGCGAGGAATTCATACGGGGACGAGTTTGCCCCTCACCTGAAAAATTTCACGCTTTGGTTATCAGCTAAGGTGCTGATTTTTCTACCTCTCCGCAAGAGAAGAGGTAGCGGGCGTGCCTCGCCTCGTCCCCGCCCCTCTAACCTATGCCTACAATCCTCCCGCTTCCGTCGCCGGAGTGTTTCGCGAGACGTTCGCGGGCAGGCGGGGGCCGGCGCTTTCATCAAAACCGTAACGTGCGGGGATGGTGGAAGAGGTGAAAGCCATGGAGGGTGGGCTGAAAGGCAAGCCTTCCTATCAAGCCTCCCCCGGACAGCCATGTCCGGTTCGGTTGAGCCGTGCAAGTGGCAGGATTTCCCGAAAGGAGATCGTGAATAAAGCCACGCAGCGAGGCGAGATGATCACCTGTAGGGGCCGGAAGCCTCGAAAGAACGCCGAAGGCCACGCGAATGCGGAGCCACTATTAAAAAAATCAATCGAGGTTCCGCATTCGTGTGGGCTCTCCAAATTCCAGGCCAAGCCACGGGCGCACTCCGCCGCGTGAACAAGAACCCGTGTCATTTCGGAGGATATGCATGCTCTCCGCCGCGGAAATCGCTGACGGAATAACAGCCGCCTTCGCCGCGCACGGCGCTTTCGCCGATCACCGCCTTGCCGTGGCCGCCGGGGATATCCAGGACATAGGTCGGCTGGCAGAGGCCGGAGATGGTGCCCCGGAGCGCCGAGACGATCTTCTGGCCCTCGGCGATATCCAGCCGGAAATGGCCAGTGCCGGGCGCGAGATCCGGATGATGAAGGTAATAGGGCTTGATCCGCGTCTCGACGAAAGCTCTCATAAGGTCGCCGAGTACCGCCGGATCGTCGTTGACGCCACGCAAGAGCACGGTCTGGCTCAGCATCGGGAAGCCGGCGTCGACCAGCCGGGCGCAGGCGGTGCGGGCAGTGCCGGTCATCTCGCGCGGATGGTTGGCGTGCAGCGCGATATAAACCACCTTGCCGCTTTCCTTCAGTGCCGCAATCATTGCCGCGTCGATACGGTCCGGTTCGACGACGGGCACCCGCGTATGGAAGCGGACGATCTTTACATGGGGTATCTCGGCAAGGCCGCGCATCATGGCAGCAAGCCGCCTCGGCGAGAGGACCAGCGGGTCGCCGCCGGTGAGGATCACTTCCCAGATCTCCGGACGCTCGCGAATATAGCCGAACGCTGCCGACAGCTCCTCGGGCGAAAGCGTACCGTCGCCCTGAGGGCCGACCATTTCGCGGCGGAAGCAGAAGCGGCAATAGACCGGGCAGATATGCACGGCCTTCAGCAGCACCCGGTCCGGATAGCGGTGAACGATGCCCTTGACCGGGCTGTGCGCCTGATCGCCGATCGGGTCGGCACGCTCTTGCGGCGTCGTCAGCAACTCCGCGGGATCGGGCACGAATTGCCGAGCGATCGGATCCTGCCGGTCTGCGCGGTCGATGAGCGAAACCACGGTTGGCGTCAGCGCGATCGCGTAGCGGTCTGCGACGGCTCGGATGCCGTCGAGCTTTTGGGGCTCGATCAGGCCGGCAGCCGCGAGATCTTCCGGGGTTTTCAATGAACGGACTGCGGTCACGAAAACACCTCCGCGACCGGCGCCCACATCACCTGTTCGATGCGGGTCGCGCCCGTTGCCAGCATGGCGAGCCGGTCGAAGCCGAGTGCCGCGCCGCTCGCGTCAGGCATGATCGAAAGTGCGTCGAGAAAGTCTTCGTCGAGCGGATAATGTTCGCCGTAGATACGGGATTTTTCGGCCATTTCGTGCTCGAACCGGCGGCGTTGTTCGCCGGCGTCGGTCAGTTCTCCGAAGGCGTTGGCAAGCTCGACGCCGCAGGCGTAAAGCTCGAAACGTTCGGCGACGCGCGGATCACGGGTGGAGGGCCGGGCGAGCGCTGCCTCGGAAACAGGGTATTCGTAGAGGATCGTCGCACGGTCCTGGCCGAGATGCGGCTCGACCTTCTCGACCAGAACCTTGCTGAAGAGATCGGCCCAGGTGTCGTCTTCCGCAAAGCGGATATCGGCCTTTTTCAGGCCGACCGCCAGAAGATCGCGGTCGGTTTCGCCGTTCGTCGCCACGGAGGCGAGCAGGTCGATGCCGGCGAACCGGTCGAAGGCGTCAGTGAGCGTCAGGCGTTCCGGCTCGGCGAAAGGATCGATTTCCATATGCCGGAAGACAAAGCGTCCCGTCTTGGCGGTATCGGCGGCCAGAGCCAGCATCTCGGCGCAGTCGGCCATCAGTTGCTCGTAGCTTTCGCCGACCCGGTACCATTCCAGCATGGTGAATTCCGGATGGTGCAGCGGCCCGCGTTCCCGGTTGCGGTAGACATGCGCAAAGGTGAAGATACGCTTCTCGCCGGCAGCCAGCAGCTTCTTGGCGGCGAATTCCGGCGACGTGTGCAGGTAGAGCGGCGCTCTGCCGCCGTCGGTCGCGACCGCCTCGGTTGCGAAGGCATGCAGATGGGTCTCGTTGCCCGGGGAAACCTGGAGCGTCGCCGTATCGACTTCGATGAAATCGCGCTCGGAGAAGAAGTCGCGCAACGCCGTCTGGACCGCATTGCGGCCTTTCAGGAAGGGCCGGCGGTCGGCGTGGTTTGCCGGTCTCCACCAGGGCGGGCGGGATATGGCGGACTGCGACGAGCTCATTTGCGGCTTTCTTCGCCGGTTCTTCCCGGCAAGGCTTCCACTTTGCGCGGTTTTGGAGTAGTTCCGGCCGGAAAACAGACGATCCGTCCTTCGGGCCGGTTATCGCCCGGTCCTCTACGACGCATTTTCGGCAGTTACAAGCCGGTTCGCACCACAAGGAATCCTATGGTCAAGGTCATCGCCTCTTCAGTCCGCAAGGGCAACGTCATCGATGTGGACGGCAAGCTTTATGTCGTTCTCACCGCCGAGAACTTCCACCCCGGCAAGGGCACGCCTGTCACGCAGGTCAATATGCGCCGCATCGTCGACGGCGTGAAGGTGTCCGAACGCTGGCGGACGACCGAGCAGGTCGAGCGCGCCTTCGTCGAGGACGTCAACCACCAGTTCCTCTATGAAGACGGCGAAGGCTTCCACTTCATGAACCCGGAAAACTACGACCAGGTCGTGGTGGACGTGGATACGATGGGCGACCAGAAGGCCTATCTCCAGGAAGGCATGACCTGCGTTCTCTCCATGCATGAAGGCATTGCGCTGGCTCTTCAGCTGCCGCGCCACGTGACGCTGGAGATCGTCGAGACCGAACCGGTCGTCAAGGGCCAGACGGCTTCCTCGTCCTACAAGCCGGCCATGCTGTCGAACGGCATCCGTACCGCGGTTCCGCCGCATGTCGATGCCGGCACCCGCGTGGTGATCGCGACGGAAGACAATTCCTACGTCGAGCGCGCCAAGAACTGATTGTCGAATTGATCGTCCCCGGCCTTTCCGGGCGTGATAAAAAAACCTCCGAAGCGTTGGCTCCGGAGGTTTTTTGTTGTCGGTAATGTTGGGGTGGAGCCTACTTCTTGATGACCACCGAAGCGACCTTGGTATCGGTCTTGCCGAAGGCGTAACCGCCGCCGACCGCCACGTTGAGCGAGACGTAGTCCTGAGCCATCTGACGCACGGCAGCGGCGAGGTTCGACTGAGCGGTCGAGACCTGACGCTGGGCGTCGAGAACGTCGAGCAGCGAAGATGCGCCGTCCCGATAGCTTGCGGTGCCGAGCTGCAGGGCTTCTTCGTAGGACTTCACGGTTGCCTGAAGAGAGGAGACCGTGCGGCTGTCGCGGGAAACTGCGGCCAGCGCATTTTCCACTTCCTCGACTGCGTTCAGAACCGTCTGCTTCCAGGCGAGATACCGCCCGCGGGCGCTGGATTCGGCGATCTTGACGTTGCCGCGCAGGCGGCCGCCGTCGAAGATCGGCAGGCTCAGCTGCGGCCCGAAGGACCAGGTCAAGGCCCGGGTATCGAGGCCGCCGGAAAGGACGTTGTATCTCGGGGAAATGGAGCCGCCGAGCGTAATGGCCGGGTAGAGCTGGGCCTCGGCGACACCGATTTCGGCGACTGCCGATGCGAGCTGGCGTTCCGCGGCACGGATGTCCGGACGATTGCGGATCAGGTCCGCCGGAATACCGGCCTTGGTGTTGAAGCGTGCGACCGGCTGGCGTGTGCCCTTCTGCAATTCGGGGACAAGCGACGATGCAGGCATGGCCAGAAGCGTGGCGACACGGTGCGCCGCACCCCGGAAGCTCGTCTCCAGGCCTGGAATTTCTGCGATGGTCGAATTGACCAAGCCTTCCGACTGGACGACATCCAGACGCGAAGCCGCACCGGCATCCAGCTGGAGCTTGGTGAGGTTCAGCGTTTCGCGCCGCGAATCGAGGTTCCGGCGAGCGATCGCGATACGCTCCTGGTAGTAGCGTACGTCGATATAGGCCGCCACGACCTGAGACAGGAACGTGAGACGTGCAACATCTTCGCTGGCATAGGCGGCATCGAGGCTTGCGAGCGCACTTTCTTTCGAACGCCTGTAGAGGCCGAAAAGATCAAGGAACCAAGATGCGTCCGCAGTACCTGCCGTCACGGTCGATCGCGAGAACGAACCCGGGTCGGTACGAGTGCCGGTGGTCGTATTGGCTGCCGAGACATCCAGCGAAGGGAGGGCGCCCGCGCCGGCGACGGTCACGCTGGCCTGCGCAGAATTGATCCGCTCCATGGCCTGGAGAATATCGAGGTTCTGACTGATTCCCTGATTGACGTAGCCGTTCAGACGACTGTCATTGAATGCGGTCCACCAGGTAACCTGGGAGACATCGCCATTACTGGTCTTGCCGGCTTCGGCAAATTTGCCCGGAAGAGCAATTTCCGGCGCCTTGTGATCTGGACCGACAACGCAGCCCGAAAGCAGCAGCATAGTGAGAGGAGCAATAACACGAATAGATATCATTTTTCTGTCCCAGTGCCCTACAACGCATGGAAGGTCAGCACTCATGCCTCTTCCGATTGTCCCGTCAGCAGCGATTCGCATAATCTCTGACGGCATTAAAAGTCGAATACGTTAACGAACGTAATCGTCATCCTACTCTTTTTCACGCTTTGATAACCGTCTAACGACAACAAAGAAGGACGGAACGAAGAAAATTCCGAGAAGTGTTGCAGAAAGCATACCACCCAGCACGCCGATACCGATGGCATTCTGGGCCGCGGATCCGGCGCCGGTCGCGATTGCCAGAGGTACGACGCCGAGGATAAAAGCGAGCGACGTCATGACGATCGGCCTCAGTCGCAGGCGTGCGGCCTCGAGGGTGGCTTCGATCATGCTCATGCCGCCTGCCTGCCGATCCTTGGCGAATTCGACGATCAGGATGGCGTTCTTGGCCGCCAAGCCGATCGTCGTCAGAAGCCCGACCTTGAAGTAGACGTCGTTCGCCTGGCCGAAGAAATGCGCTGCGGTAAGTGCGCCGAGCACGCCGATCGGGACAGCCAATATGACTGAGAACGGGATCGACCAGCTTTCATAGAGCGCCGCAAGGCACAGGAAGACGATCAGAACCGATAGCGCGTAGAGCATCGGCGCCTGTGAGCCGGACAGCCGCTCCTGGTAGGAAATGCCCTGCCAGGCCACCGAATAGCCGCCCGGCAGTGCAGCCGTCAGCCTCTGCATCTCGTCCATCGCCTGGCCGGTGCTGACGCCCGGGCCGGCCGCGCCGTCGAGCGGAATGGCGCTGGTGCCGTTGAAGCGTGCGAGCTGCGGCGTACCGCTGATCCATTGGACGGTGCTGAAGGAGGAGAAAGGAACCATCTCGCCCTTGTTGTTGCGGGCGAACCAGTGTTTCAGGTCGTCCGGCTGCATCCGATAGGGCGCATCGCCTTGCACATAGACCGGCTTCAGCTCGTTATTGAGGGTGAAGTCGTTGACGTCGCGTCCGGCAAAAATGGTTGCCAGCATGGAGTTGACCGAAGCGAGGTCGACGCCCATCGCGCCGAGCTTTTCCTGGTCGAGCAGGATCTTGAGCTGGGTTTCTGACCGCTGGCTGCTGCTGCGCAGTGAACTGATGTTGGGGTTGCCCGTGCCGGCCTGAATGAGCTGCTGCGATGCCGTGGTCAGCGCTGCATTGCCGTTGTTGCCGCTGTCGACCAGATACATGGAGAAGCCGCTCGACGTGCCGAGCCCCTGGATGGCCGGTGGCAGAAGGGCAAAGACCTGCGCATCGCGGATGGTGAAGAAATACCGGCTTGCCCGCTGGACGATAGCCGCGGCGGATTGCTCCGGCCTGGCGCGCTCGGCGAAATCCTTGAGCTTGGTGAAGACGATGGCATTGTTCTGGCCGCTTCCGCTGAAGCTGAAGCCGAGGACGCCGAACACCGCGTCGACATTGCCCTTTTCCTTTTCGAGGAAATAGGCCTCCACCTTCTTGACCGCCTCATCGGTGCGCGGCGTGGTGGCGCCGACCGGCGTCTGGATAATGGTCAGCAGAACGCCCTGGTCTTCCTGCGGAAGGAAGGAATTCGGTAGCTTGGTGAAAAGCCAGGCGCAGCCGCCGATCACCAGCAGGAACAGCAGCATCACGCGGAACGGACGCTTCAGGAGATAACCGATGGTGCTGACGTAGCCGCGGGTCGACCGATCGAAACCGCGGTTGAACAAGGCGCCGATGCCGCGACGTTTCTTGTGGTGATCGATCGGTTTCAGCATGGTGGCGCAAAGCGCCGGCGTCAGCACGATGGCGACCAGCGCCGAAAGCAGCATGGCCGATACGATGGTGATCGAAAACTGGCGGTAGATGATGCCGGTCGAGCCACCGAAGAAGGCCATCGGAATGAACACGGCCGTCAGGACGAGCGCGATGCCGATGATGGCGCCAGTGATCTCGCCCATCGACTTTTCGGTCGCTTCAAGCGGGCTCAAGCCCTCTTCGTCCATGATACGCTCGACGTTTTCGACGACGACGATGGCATCGTCGACGAGAAGGCCGATGGCCAGAACCATGGCGAACATCGTCAGCGTGTTGATGGAATATCCGGTCAACGCCAGCACCCCGAACGTGCCCAGCAGGACGACGGGCACGGCAATCATCGGAATCAGCGTTGCACGCAGATTTTGTAGGAAGATGAGCAGGACGACGAAAACCAGGATGATTGCTTCGATGAGCGTGTGGACGACCTTTTCGATCGAAAGCTGCACGAAGGGCGTCGTATCATAGGGGTAAGTGATCTCCACGCCGTCTGGAAGATGGGGTCCGACGGCGGTCAGCGCCTCTCTGACGCGTGCGGCGGTATCGAGAGCGTTGGCGCCGGTCGCGAGATTCACGGCAAAACCCGTGGATGGCAGGCCGTTCTGGCGAGAACCGCCGCCATAACTCTCTTCACCGATCTCGACGCGGGCGACATCGCTGAGGCGCACCGTTGCGCCGTCCTGTTCGACCTTGAGGATGATCCGTTCGAAATCGTCGACCGTCGTCAGCTGGCTTTGCGCGGTCATGGTGACCGTAAGCTGCTGCTCCGCCTTGGCCGGAAGACCGCCGAGCGCGCCGACGGAAACCTGCGTGTTCTGAGACTGGATCGCTGACGTCACATCGGCCGGCGTCAGCTGGTATTTCTGCAGCTTATAGGGATCGAGCCAGACGCGCATTGCGTAACCGGACCCGAAGATGTCGATGCTGCCGACGCCTTCCAGGCGCTTGACCTGGTCCTCGATCTGCGTGGAAAACAGGTCGCCGAGATCGACGGAGCTCCGCTTCTTGTCGGTCGATACCAGCGCACCGACCATCAGGATGCTCGATGTCGAACGGGCGACTTCGATGCCCGCCTGCTGCACGACGTCGGGCAGTTGCGACTGCACCAGCTGCAGCTTGTTCTGCACCTGAACCTGGGCAATGTCCGGAAGGACGCTGCTGCCGAAGGTGAGTGTGACGGTGGCGCGGCCGGTCGAGGAGGACGAGGTCATATAGGTGAGGTCGTCGAGACCGGTCATGCCGTCCTCGATGATCGTCGTCACCGATTTCTCGACGGTCTCGGCGCTTGCGCCATTGTAGCTTGCCGTAATCCTGACCGTGGTCGGCGCGATGTCGGGGTATTGCGAAATCGAGAGCGTCGCGATGGCGAGCGCGCCGCCGAGCATGATGACGATCGCGATGACCCAGGCGAAGACCGGTCGCCGGATGAAGAACTTGGCCATTCAGATTATTCCTTGCCGCGTTTCGTCATGATCGTTTCCGCTTGAGGCCTTCACGGCTTTGCAGCGGTCGGCTTCGGCGCCTCGACGACAAAGCCCTTGTCGTCGACCGTCGCCTCGACCGGCTGGACCGTCGCGCCATCGGCGATCCACTGGAAGCCGTCGACGACCAGGCGATCGCCGTCGGTTACGCCCTGCGTAACCAGCCAATTGTTGCCGGAGACGCCGCTGGTCGGGAAGATGCGGGTCTCGACCTTGCCGTCCGCCGTGACGAACTTGGCGGAAAGTTCTCCGCGGGCATTGCGCGTCGCGGCGCGCTGCGGGATCAGGTAGCCGGTCTCGTTGCCGAGGGTGACGGTGGCGCGCACATAGGTGCCTGGCAGGATCATGTCCCTCGGGTTCTCGAAGAGCGCGCGGATCTGATAGGTGCCGGTCGTTTCGCTGACCGCCATGTCGGCCATGTCGAGCTTGCCGGTCAGGGGATAGTCCGTTCCATCTTCAAGGGTCAGGCGGATATCGGCCTTGCGCGGATCGCCGCTCAAGCGGCCGGAAGCCATGGCCGAGCGCAGTTCGAGAAGATTGGTGCTGGAATCGATGAGATCGATATAGATCGGATCGAGGCGGCGGAGCGTCGTCAGCGCCGTCGTCTGGTTGGCGGTGACGATATTACCGATGCTGACATTGGAGATCGACGTGACGCCGTCGAAGGGCGCGCGGATTTCGGTCAGGTCGAGATTGATCTGGGCGGCATTGAGCGCGGCATTGGCCTGCGCCACATCCGCCTGCGCCTGGAGAAGCGTCACTCGCGCGCTCTCATATTCGATCTGCGTCGCACCGCTGTTGACCAGCCGCTCGTAGCGGGAGAGGTTCGCCTGGGCACTCGGGATGCTGGCTTCCGCCTTCGAGACGGTCGCCTTCGCCTGGGCGACCTCGGCTGCATAGGTGCTGTCCTCGATCTTA